>NZ_JCAPSW010000005.1:0-635409 GCF_059587045.1 Niastella sp. sgz303648
CTGCTGTTGCGCCGAAACCTTTTACATATAGACTGTCCAGTTGTCCCGAGACTTAGTGTCCCGGTACACGTTTGCAACAAGCATTACATTATTTCATGTTGTTCCAATACCTCAATAAAGGAAATGATGGAGCATAAAAAGATTGAGACTACTGCGCATTATGTGAGGGCGAATAAGGTTGAATTGGGAAGGATATGATGCGGTTGCAGAGAAAAATAAATGGAAAAGCGTGATTCCTTATAAATATAATCAAGCGTTTATTCGCTACACGTTTTTTGAAAGCGAGCTCGGTTCAGTTGATTTCTGTCCGATCATTTTTTGGCGATGTTTTTTCCCCCATTCATGCATGGCAATGATCACCTCCGAAAGCGTATTACTGTAGGGGGTAAGTTCATACTCCACCATGATAGGTCTGGTGTCCAGTACCGTTCGGGTAACCAGACCATTGATTTCCATCTCCTTCAATTCCTTGGATAATATCCGGGGCGATATTCCGGCTTCCCTGGACAGTTCCCGAAATTTTAACTTACCACCTCTCAATATGGAGATCAGTACCAATTTCCATTTGCCGCCTACTACGTCCAGCGTGTCCTGAAGACTGAGTCTTGCCTTTCTGCATTCTTCGTCGGTGGCGGGCGTTAAACAACGATTTTTGTTTGCCATAGTAACCTTTTTGTAACTGGTATCCTTTATGTAACAGATAACAAAGATATAGCATCTCCCTTGTAGTTTTGTGAGGTAATAAAAAACGGTTAAAGACTCTCAACTTAAAAAAAAAGATCATGAATTCAACCATCACGGACAATAGCGCGGCTCGCGCTGAACGTTTATTTCGAATGCACCTTGCTATGTTTACCGACCCCGCCATGACTCGGGAAGCCTATGCCAACCTATGGACTGAGGACGCCGTGCACGAGTACCCATATGCACCCGCCCCCTATTCCAAGCAGTTGGAAGGACGAGACACTATTACGGCGTACATAGCTAACGTGACCCAAAGCGCTACCAACTGGAGCTTTACTAACTTTGCCTTCTCGGCCACGTCTGATCCCAATAAAGTGTTTGTGGAGTTCGAAGGCAGTGCCCTGGTGACTGCTACTGGCAAGAGGTACCAGCAGATCTACGTAGGCCGCATTACGTTGCGGGAAGGGAAAATCGCAAACTACCGCGAATTTTGGAACCCAGGTTGGATCTTAGATGCCTTTCTCTAAGGTACTTCCGCATAATGAGCGGATAGTGCTATCATTAAGGCAGCAGCAATGCTGCCTTGTTCGTTGTTGTCATCTTCCGGAATGCAGTTCAGTTGTGGGATTGCCGCGAATACCTCATTTACTTTCGTAGTTAGAAATGCCCCATATTGCGAAGTGATTACTTTCCGGGCCAAAAGTTTTTATTTGACAGCAAAAAAGCTTTTTACGAAATCGCTTTTTCCTGGTCGGGGTGTATGCGGAGCCGGCCTATTATCAATGCTAATAATTTTAGGTAAAAACAATTTAACGGCATATATTTATAAGTGTTAGCGGTCAGGTTAAGACGACCATAAACATTACCAGGTAAAAATCTGATAGGATGGTAAATAGATCCTTTACACCCTTTCCAACTTTGACAACTGCAAGACTAACTCTTAGACAATTATCAACCGATGACGGAGAAAGTATTTTTGCCTTGCGTTCTGACAGGGAGATAAACAAGTATCTTGGAAGACAACCAAGCCAGACAATTGAAGACGCAATCAACTTTATCAACAAGATAAATGATACCATTGAAAAAAATGATGGGATCTATTGGGTAATAACCCTGACAAATAGTAACACCTTTGTTGGAACAATTTGCTTATTTAGCTTTTTAAACGAAGAAAATAAGTGCGAGATCGGTTATGAACTTTTGACAAATTATCAGGGACAGGGAATAATGAAAGAAGCGGCTGAAAAAGTTATTGACTATGCCTTTCATACATTGCAGCTTCAAAAAATAGAAGCATTTACTCATAATGGCAATCAGCATTCAACCAAACTTTTGTTGAAGTTTGGATTTAAAAAATCAATGGAAGCTGACAAAGAGAACCCTGACTATACTATTTACACCTTGACCAATTCAGACCGGTAAAATTCCGTAGGCGTAACAGAAAATTTCGATTTGAATACGGTGGAAAAATAAGCAGCGGAAGTTTTAGGTGGCCGACGCACTACATTTCATTTACGCTTAAATGTTATCAAAAAGCCCCGCGCAGGCGGGGCTTTTGCTGTATGAACTCATGCCTGTCTACATTCATCTGCTACTGATATGCTTATTGTTTCAGCAGTTTTTTCTGTAATAACCGGTTATTACCATCCGTAACTTCCAGCATATAGATGCCCGGTGTAAGACCTGACGGAACATTTATATGCAATGACTGAAAGCCTGTTGCAAGTTTTTGAGATGTGGTGAACACGGTTCTGCCGTATAGATCAAACAGTCGTACCTGCACTGCTGCGGCTGCATTTAACTGTAGCTGCAGGTTCAACGCAGTAACGAACGGATTGGGTTGTACCGTTCCCTTTACACTCAATTGGGTATTACCGGTTGTAGCTATTCTTGTGCCGCCTGTTGTTCCTGCACTATCCGACCAAAAGCAGGTGGCATCCTGGTTGCCGGGTTGTGCAGGATCGTCGGAATAAATGGTCAGTGGATCTCCATTTATATCGGATAAGGTTGCTGTAGCCTGATTACAGATAGTTTGTAGCGGGTTGGTTACTATCCGGAATTTGATCACCGCTTTATTGGCATCGCCTGGCTTGATAATACCAGTCAATTCTCCCGGTGAATTAATAAACCTGCCACCGTTTACAGAAAAGGGCATTGTTGAATTGGTTACATCTGTTACGGTTGTACCATTTATTGTTGTGGAAGCAGCGACATAACTGCTATAAGCAGGAATAGCATCATATAATTTTACAAAAACTGCATTGATATTTCCTGTGTTAACCACTTCAACAGTATATTCAATCGTATCACCCGATGCTACGGTCGCGTTACCGCTGGTATTCCGGTATGATTTATTCACCTGTATGGCGGGTTGCAGTATGGGGAAGGTGCAATTGGCGTAGTCGCCGTTCGTCCAAACATTGGCAGTGTCGCTTGCAATGGAAGCAGCGCTCAGGGTATTCAGGTTTACTCTATAAACGTTCTGGTAGGCGCCTCCTAAATAAAAATTACCGGCCGTATCAATGGCAACTGAACTGGTGGCGCCTGAAGGCACGGGATTTATAGTGCCGAGGTAAGTGGCTACACGTATAGCAGGATCGATCCTGTACAGTTTACCGGCATTAACTACCATATACAATTTGCCCGATCCATCGCTAAAAATATCTCCCCCCGCTTCGCCCAGTATATTATTGGAGCCATTAAAGGGCGCATTCTGCAATGCCCCTAACCGGCTGATTACAGGAAGACCGGTGGAAGCATCAATAGAAAAACGGATAAGGTCCAGGGCATTTGAAGTGACCGCATAGCCATACCCATCAGCAGTAAAAGTCATCCGGTTAATATTATAACCGGTACTGGTATTTGTTTCAAGTGGGTAACCAACATATCTCTTTGCCGCAACAGGACTGGCGCCTAAGTCTACATAACAAAGGTCTTGTGCGGGAGAGGCAGCGTTATTAACGAAATAGATCCTGTTTGAATTTTTGTCGTAGGCCAAAGCAGCAACATTTGTCATTATACTACCTTGTCTTAATACTGCGCCGGTAACCGCGTTATAACACGGTCCGGCAACGCCGTCATAGATAGTAGCGCCCCCTGTTCCGTTTTCAGTACTCACTGATCTGATATAAGAGAAAACGGTGCTGCCGGAAGGAGCAAGGGCTGTAGACTGATAAACAACAGAACAGGCAGGGTCTGGTACCAGCGGGGTAAATACTGTATTGGATTTTTGAATATAGCTGATGCCGCCGCTGGTTGCCTCACAGGTGGCGTAGTTGCTAATTGTGCCCGCACTGGCAATTACCTTAACCTGGTATATTACTTTGGCAAAAGTACCAGGGCTAATTATACCACTCCCATTGGAAATCGAATTAATATACCCGCCCGAACCAACAAAGGGCATTTTTCCATTTACATCGGGTATAGAAAAGCCGTTTAGTGAGGTTGAGCCTGTTACATAGGATGTTCCTGCCGGAATGTTGTTATAAAACTTAGAACTGGTCATATCCGCTGTAGACGTATTCGTGGTACGAATGACATATACCAGTATATCACCTACAGAAGCAGGTAAGTTTAATCCCCCTTTTGTTGAATTGAAAGGAGGATCCATGTCTACCTGAAGCTGCGCATTCGCCCTGTTTGCCATACCCGTGGATAGCATTAAAGCAATAAGAAAAAGTTTAATGGAATAGAATTTGATGTGCATAAATTAGGATTTGGTGAATAAAAAATCTTAATCATTATCGCAGGCAAGGCAAGGCCCATTACAGATGATCTGCAACTGGTAAATACCGTTAGCTTTGTTTAATTTTTGTAGATTAAAATAATGCAGAGAGAGCGTGCAAGGTGTTTCAATGATAAGGTTGGGGTACCGTTATCTTTTTTACACATAGAAAAAAGGATAAATATGCCAAACATCAGGATAAAGGTTACATTGCTGATTTTCATAGTAGCTCATTTCAGGCGCAGCAAAGATATTTTTTTTGATGCCATGGGGTTATAGAAATACTTGGATATTGCATCGGGTTGATTTTATATATAATCCTCTATGCATACAAACCTGAACATTTAATAAGCAGGTTAATTAAATTTTAAAACCGCCAGTACAATGATTCCCAAAAACAGCAATAGTTGAATCGTGTAAAACCTGGCGATTTTAGGTACTGTCATTTTTATCATGGTAGAGCTATCGGGATTATTTTCAAAAAAAGCGGTCTTTAACTTTTTTAGTTGCTTTTTCTCTATCAGAATTTCATTAAGCGGCAGCAGCAGAATAAGGGACAGTTTTAGCTGAAGCCATAGCATGTGCAAGAATACCCAACCGGTTATAAACGTAAGTCCAATGCCGGAAAGTATCAGCAAAATACCACCTATCCCTTTTATTGGGGCCAGATTCGACAAGAGTTGTAAAAGACCTGTTGAGCTTTCACTTTTTACGTTAAACCTGTTTATGAAAGCACGAAAAGTGACGAAAGAGGTAACCGTGGTTCCGACCATCAGTATTATACCGGAAAGATGCATAATGAGCAGTAACTGTCGTAACGTTTGTGTATACATTAGGCTATTATTGTCTGTTTATTTAAAATAATTTCCATCGTAACGAGCATAGCTATCCTGCAGGAGACAAAGCGAAGCTCCCGGCAGGTTGTTTCATTTTGTTTTTCATGAATTACCTGTTTGTAGCACAAAGTTCAGAAATGAAAAACGGCTGGTCGTTCACCCAGGTTAATTAATTCTTTTCAGACATTCTTTTTCTGATGCGACTTAGTGATTGCGGCTTTATTCCTACATAAGAGGCGATATAATATTGAGGTATGCGCTGTCCGGTATCAGGGAATTTCGTAAGGAAGTTTTGATAGCGAAGTTCAGGAGGATCGTTGTACAGTGAGTTTACCTGGTTGATTAAATTTACATATACATCTTCAATGCCTAGCCGTCCAAACCTTTCACCATATTTCACCCGCTCATAAAATAGCTGCATATTGCTATGGCTGATGAAATAAACAGTACATGTTTCCAATTAGGCCCCTACTCACCATAAAAGTGCATTAATGATAAGAAATTGTGCAAACACGATAAATGAAGTGAATTAACTTGCACACAATTGAAACGGCAATCCGCCTTCGCTAATTAACCGGAAACAGCTTGCCACCTGTTCCCGGCCTAAAAACCGTATTTATGAAAAATACTACCTTATCCGGCAGCGCAATGAAAAGAAATGGGTTTATGAATTTTGTTGCTGCGAAAAGAACTACGATTGTAGAAGTGATTTCGGCTCTGTTTATATTGTTGTTTGTGTATACGGCAATTAATAAATTTCTTGTTCTTAAAGATTTAAAATATGTATTAAAAGGCTTTCCCCTTATTGGCAGTTTTCCGCAAGTTATAACCTGGGGGCTACCTATCAGTGAATCAATTATTGCCTTGCTATTATTTATACCCCGCACTAAATTATTAGGTCTTTATGGTTCACTGGCGATGATGACAGCATTTACCTTTTATCTTGGTTATATGCTTGTATTTACACCTAAATTACCTTGTACTTGTGGCGGCATGCTACAGAAATTAAGTTGGCCGCAGCATTTGATATTCAATATATTTTTTGTTTTCCTGGCCATTGTTGCCATTCGGCTATATAAAAAGCAACAGGTTACAAGAGAAATTACAGAAACCCCTCTCGTCATATTTACATAACTAAGATTCACTGTTTTTTACTGAAAATTCGTAATAAATTTTACTTGTTGGTTCCAACACTACAACTGGAGTTGCGCAGCTCAGGTTGTAAGCGGAAACCACCGCCGTTATGGTGGTAAATCAGGGAAAGCCGAAAACCTGTTTAAGAGAGTAGGCAATCAGTAAACTTTAAAATCTCATTTTATGAAAAAGTATTTATTAAGCGTATCCGCCATTGCTTTGGCAGTTGGTTTCACTGCGTTCACAGTTAAAAAAGATGTTACACTTTATCGGTATGATGGTTTGCAGTCAGAAAATGAAAGAAAAATTGCAACAAATTATACAAAAAGTGATTCTGACATAATTTGCCTTGGTTCTGGCAATGAGTGCGCCGTTGTGATGTCATTTGACAATGGAGATCATCCTGATTTTACAAACGTTACCTTCCAACCTGGTACTGGATTTCCTAAAAGTGGAGGTGCATTTTTATTTAATTTACGAAAGAACTAATAATTGGCGCTCCTTCAACTCATAAAACAGATTATGATGTAGTTGAAAGAGGAAGCACTTAAGAATAAAAATCGAGTAGAAAGAGGGTGTCTCAAAGTAATTTTGGGGCACCTTTTTTCATTTTTAGTTTTAGGATAAGTGACGGAGCTATTGCCTGGCCAAATAACAGTTTTCGCATTGGTGAGAGGGATTGTCTTTGGGATTTCAAGAAGAAAAAGAAGAAAGAAATAAAAAGTTAATTTATCGTCTTGCTATGAAGAATTTGTGTTCAACAGATCATCAGCAACCTATTCTGTCCGGATTTTTCCTTTGGTGCACGGTGAAGACAAGGAGGAACCTGACTTTCAGGATGATCAACCGCCAACCTCCATAGGTGACCAAGGCCTAAGCTTATTGGACGTGCATTAGGTTCAGCCTGATAGTGTAGATCAAAGAAATGTTCACTTAAGAATGATTCAAAACCTTCATCTGCTCCATGATATAGTTTTTTTAGTTCATCACGTATTTCTGGAATAAGTACTTTCTTTTTGCCTTGAGAATTTGGCAATATTTCACTCGACTCGCCATAGTAAGTGCATAAGAAGGTATCGATTGGAATAGGGGAGCGATCTACATGAAAAGAATAAACATCGGTTGGAAAAAACGGGTAGGTATCATCCCGATCATAGTAGTTGATCACATTAAGGGTTGGCGATGCGCCATGAGCTTTCAATACCTTCAAGTCATTTAAAAGAATTTCACGGGCAAGTTGCCCTTGTTCACTCAACTGAAGTTCACAAAGTTCCTCTTGTTCAATTGCCGTTATATTTCCGCTTAGCGCTACCTTTTTAACAATCTCAGAAAAATCACCTATTAGTTTACGAGTCCAACAAATTGCATTAATTATTCCATTAAATGGCGTAGAAACAAGGTCTTGAAAATTCGTGACACAGTGAATTTGATTCTCAGCATGAGGCAAATCTATCATAATAGCTAATTTAAATATAAGATCATTTGACGATGCAGCAACCTGGATCAACAGAGTTCGAATCCTGTCAGGTCTATCTGATTTCAAATTCCTGCGTAGTTGTCTAGTACGCAATCCAATATGCAAGGTTAAATAAAAACGCCAAATTTGGCAATCCCCGGATCTTCGTCGGCCTGACAGGATGTATCAGCAAAATACCACCTATCCCTTTTATTGGGGCCAGATTCTTCAGGCAGGACGTAGTTGTTTAATTATAAACCGGAAATGATATCTTTATCAATTATTCAACATCGTTTCGCACCAACCTAATCTATATGAAAAATTGGTTTTTTCTATCTGTCACCTTAGTTTCTTTTGTTGCCTGCAAAACAAGTACTACCGAAGAATCCTTTATAGCAATTAATGGGATAGACTCGACCCGCCAGCCTGGCGATAATTTTTTTAATTATGTAAATGCCAAATGGTATGATACTGCACAAATACCGGCGAGTCAGTCGGGTGTAGGCGCCTACCGGTTCATGAACTTTCAGCAACGCCTCAGGTTACAAGGCATCCTGGATAGCGTATCGAAAAGTAACAATGCGCCAGGCAGCCTGGAACAAAAGATCGGTGATTTCTTTGCTTCCGGAATGGATACCAATATCATCAACCAACGCGGATTTGAGCCTCTCAAAACCGGGTTAGACAGGATCAATGGCATCACCAGTATTTCTGATATGATTACATTCATGGCAAAAGCCGCCAAATTGTCCATCGCATCCCTCATTGCTTTTCAGGTTTCGCCCGATCAGGAAAACAGCAGCATGAATATGGGGCATATTTCTCAAACGGGTATCGGTATGCCCGACAGGGACTATTATTTCAATACCGACTCTGCCTCCGTTTCTATCCGGCAAGCCTATAAAAAATATCTTGCGGATCTTTTTACGTTGACCGGAAGCGATTCCGCGTTGGCGCAAAAAAACGCAGCGCTTGTTTACAATATCGAAAAACAACTGGCTGCTTCACATAAAACCAATATTGAAACGCGGGATATAAAAGGCAATTTTCATAAAATAGCCCTGGCTGATTTAAATAAACAACAAGCCAATATAGGCTGGACAACTTACTTCAATACTCTGGGCGCCACCATGGATTCGCTGGATGTAGCCCAACCACGTTATTACGATAAAGTGAACACGCTCCTGAAATCGATCCCGCTTGGGGATTGGAAAATATACCTGAAAGCGAATTATATTAGTAGCTATGCAGACTACCTGAGCAAGCCTTTTGTGGATGCATCCTTTGAATATAACAAGGCTCTAACGGGACAGGCCGTGCAAAAAACACGCGGCGAGATCATGGCCAGCGCGGTAGATAACTATCTGGGACAGGCGCTGGGACAATTATATACGAAGCTTTATTTTCCCGAATCGGCTAAAACGCGGATGCTGGAATTGGTGAATAACCTGCAGAAGGCCTTTTCCAATCGGATTGACCAGTTGAACTGGATGAGTGACAGCACTAAGCAAAAAGCTAAGGAAAAATTATTTGCCATTACCAAAAAGATCGGTTACCCCGATAAGTGGCGCGATTTCACCCATGTAACTGTTGTGAAGAATAAATATTTTGAAAATGTGGTGTCCGCGGCCGCAAACAATTTCCAATATAACCTGGCCAAACTTGGGAAACCTGTTGATAAAACCGAGTGGTTTACTACACCATCCACAGTTACCGCTTATAATAATCCTTACGCCAACGAAATTGTTTTCCCCGCCGGAATTCTACAGCCTCCTTATTTTGACAATAATGCCGATGACGCCCTTAACTATGGGGGTATCGGTATGGTTATCGGGCATGAAATGACGCATACGTTTGATGACCAGGGAGCACAGTTTGATAAAGACGGAAACGTAAAAAACTGGTGGACACCTCAAGACTACGAAAAGTTTAAGGCCAAAACCCAACAGGTCATTGACCTATACAACAAATTCACTGTGCTGGACAGCATTCATGTGAAAGGTGCGCTTACAGTAGGAGAAAATACAGCGGATATAAGCGGCGTTGCCGTGGCTCTTGACGCTTTTAAAATGACCAAACAGGGACAGGATACCACGAGGATCGGCGGGTTTACACCCATTCAGCGATTTTTCTTTTCAGTTGCCAGGATCTGGCGGGTGAAAATGAAAGAAGAATACTTACACTACTGGATAAATAACGATCCCCATTCGCCACCCATGTGGCGGGTGAATGGCCCACTGATGAACAACCCGGCTTTTTACTCAGCATTTAATGTGAAACCCGGCGAGATGATGTACCTCGACAATGATAAGCGAATCAAAATCTGGTAAATTGGAGCGGCCCGTCGATTCATGACAAGGGAAGCCGAAAAAGCGATGATAGCTGCTCACAAAAGCCCCGAACTAATCAGTCGGCAGTTACTTCGGGGCCTTATGATTTGATGTCCTGATAAGTAATTAAATGAGCAAGCACATAACTTACACAATGAAGTCAGTAGAAAAAGATACCGTTGCCCATTCTTTCATCTGCACTGATAAATGCTCTATTTTTGAAGTAGCGCGTTTGTATGCATCAGTTCCCAGGAACAGATTAACCGGTGGGTTTGGATGCGTCACCAACTGCATCAAAGCCATTGCTATTTTATCCGGATCCCCCGCCTGTAAACCATCCATCTGATTAAATTTTTCATGAAACTCCCTGATGTATTGATAGTCCTTTATCTGCTTTTTACTGAAAGCAATGGATTCAGGCTTTGCAAAGCTGGTGCGAAACCAACCTGGCAACACAGCTGTTACCTGAATACCCAGCGGTTTCAGGTCATTCGCCAAAGCCTCAGATAAGCCACTTACAGCAAATTTTGCAGCGGCATAGACAGACCAGCCGGTACCTGGTGCAAAGCCTGCAATAGAAGATATATTGATAATATGACCGGAACCCTGATGCCGCAGGAAAGGCATTGCCTGCTGAATCACTCTGATAACTGCGAAAAAATTGACATCAAAATTCTCTGCTATTTCCTGCATGGATAATTCTTCCAGTGCTCCTCCAATACCATAGCCCGCATTGTTTACAATCACATCTATCCTGCCGAATACATCTAAAGCATGCTGCAAAGATCCGGCAATGCTCTGCTCACTGGCCAGATCTACCTGCAGGGGCAGGAACTGCTCTGTAGGCTCAATAGCTGCTGTCAGCGCTGCTACATTTCTTGAGGTAGCTATTACCATGTGCCCTTGTTCTATTAACTGTTTCGCAAGCGAAAGCCCCATACCTTTCGATGCGCCGGTGATGTACCAGACTTTTTTGTTTTCCATTCCTTCTCATTTTTAGATGCACAAAGCTAGTCGGGCGAGAAAGGAATGATTGGTACAATCAACACCATTATTGGTAAAAATCAAACCGAACGGAAAGCAGATGGCCCCACACCGGCATACTTCTTCAGGAACTTATGAAAATGCGCCAGATCATCAAACCCCAATACCCGGCTAATATCTGAAATTGACCAGTCTGTATGTTTTAGCAAGATCTTCGCTTCTGTTAATAAGCGGTCAAATATATGTTGACTGGTGGTTTTACCTGTTGTTTTCTTAATAGCCCGGTTTAGATAGTTAACATGCACATTGAGCGTATCCGCAAAATCGCCGGGTGTACGCAACTGAAACAGATCGGTAGTGTTTTCGATGGGAAATTGCTGTTCCAGCAGATCCAGAAATAGCAAAGTGAGCCGTTTGCCTGCATCTACCGGCTGAAACAGATTTTCAGGAGGTGTCATTTTCATGGCCAGGTAAAAAAGTTCGCTTACATAATTTCTGATCAGCTCATATTTATAGATATAGTCGCCCTGGTTCTCCCGCAGCATTTTCCGGAACAAGCTTTCAACTTCCTGATAATTATCAGGCGATAATGGAAACACAGGTTTGGCAGCAGTCCGGAACAAAGGAAGACGATCCAGATCAATACGCAGACTTTCCTGAAAGAATTCGCTTCTGAAAACACAGAAATAGCCACTGGTGCCCGGCAACAGCTCTTCATAAGAGTAAGGTTCATGCGGATGAAAAAAAAGCAACGTATTTCCTGTTACAGGTATGTTTTCATTATTATAACGAAACTGGTTGTCGCCGGTAAAAAGCATGATTTTAAAAAAGTTGCGGCGTACATGCATAGGCAGACTTTTGCTATCGCTCATCCGGTCTTCTATACGAAACACACCAAACTGACCAATGGTGTGACGCAATTTTTCAGGATACCTATTAAATTTATGATGATAAAATGATTCGAGGGATTCCATATAGATTGAGGTGTGGTGATTTTACCCTTTCCTGAACGTGATTTAGGTAAAATTGAGCAGTTTTTTGTTAATTCCGTAAAATGGTTTGCAATTATTTTCTATACAAGATTTAAAGAAATATCCCCGGAATGCTTTAGACAGTGACTGATTGTTATCTCAATTGTGGTATTGCGAAAATATTCGAATACAGTGGAGCGTTAGATTTGAAGCCTTTTTTGGGTTCGAAATATTCTTTCCTGATCCATATTCTCCTGTCTTGTTTTAAAAAATACTTATCTATAACGAATGTTATCTTTACTATTTTAGCGCTTCAGCAACTTCTTTTTGGCTTGCCACATCATCCTCCATACAATGAAAGCGAACTGCTCCTGCAGGTTGCCGAAGGCGACGAGACCGCCTTCAGGCAGCTATTTTGGCATTGGAATCAACTATTGGCCGGGTATGTACTTCGTATCACCGAATCAAAAGAACTGACTGAAGAAATTGTGCAGGATGCATTTCTGAAAATCTGGATGGTCAGAGAAACGCTGACCGGGATCAACAACTTCAAACATTTTTTGTTGGTGGTGGCCCGAAATCAGGCTTTTGATGCGTTAAAAAAACAATTAAAAGAACAGGAACGCAAACGGCTCTGGGAAAAAGAAAACACTCCGGAACTATACATCGAAGATAATGATGCTGAAGTTTCCGAACTTTCCCTTATTGAACAGGCCATTGATAGCCTGCCACCCCGAAGAAAAGAAGTGTACCTGCTTAGTCGCCATGAGCGGCTTACATATAAGGAAGTTGCCGACCGGCTTGGCATATCGAAGGAATCTGTTAAGACCCATCTCAAGCTGGCGACTGACTCCATTACAATCTTTATCCGCTCCCATCTGTCTGAAATTGTCGTTTTAGTGGTCAATCTGCATAAATTTTTCTAGCCTCGTTCCCCCTTTTTTATTTTTTTAAAGTCTTTCTTAAAGACACCATTACCCAATCCTTATTTTATTACTAATTCCCTTTTATGAATCCTGAAGAGATCAGACTACAATATTTGTTTTCAAAATATTTTGAAAAAACTGCCAGTGCGGAAGAAAAAACCGAACTGGCCAACCTGGTAAGCAATGAAGCTAATCGGGAGCAGATCATGCAACTCTTTTCGGCCGAGTGGGAAAAATATCAGGGCGATGGCATGGTGGTATCTGCTGAAAAGACGGATGAAATGCTGCAACATATTCTCGGCACGCCGCCCCGCTCAAAAGCAGCCCCGGTACGTAGCATGCTCCCATGGAGGAGCGTAGCTGTTGCCGCTTCGATAATTTTGATGCTGGGAATTGGTTCTTATCTTCTATTCTTCAATAAGCGTTCAAAACCAGCGGAAGTTGCCAATACCAACGTGACTCATGATGTAAAAGCGCCGGAAACAAACCGTGCAATGATCACGCTGGCAAATGGGAAAAAAATATTGTTAGATAGTTTAACGAATGGGACCCTTGCGATACAGGGAAATGTAAACGTAAGTAAAACAACGGATGGGCAGATTATTTACAATGGATCTTCTACTGAAATAGTATTTAATACATTGTATAATCCAGGGGGAAGTAAAGTAGTGCCACTTACTTTGAGCGACGGCACCAAAGTTTGGCTGAACAATGAGAGTTCAATTCGCTATCCGGTGGCCTTTGCTGGAAATGAAAGAAAAGTAGAGATAACCGGTGAAGCGTATTTTGAAGTGGCAACCCTTCGACTGCGCTCAGGGCAAAAAATGCCATTTAAGGTAAAGATCAATAATTCAACAGAAGTAGAAGTGCTGGGAACACATTTTAACATCAATGCTTATGCAGACGAACCAAGTATCAATACCACATTGTTAGAAGGTTCAGTAAGAGTAACTGCAAACGAAAAAGTACAATTATTAATTCCGGGACAGCAGGCGCAGGTAAAGTCAAACGCAATCAAATTAATTACAGATGCTGATGTTGCTCAGGCTGTAGCATGGAAGAATGGATTATTTTCCTTTACAGATGCCAGCTTACCAACTGTAATGCGTCAACTGGCACGATGGTATGGCCTTGAGGTAAAATATGAAGGAGCTATTCCTGAAAAAGAGTTTAATGGAAAAATCGGCAAAACCCTTACCCTGAGTCAGGCGTTACGTATTCTCGAGAAAACAAAAGTAAAATATAGAATTGAAGGAAATAAAATCACCATTATTAATTAAAAACACATAAAGGTCATTACAACAAAGAAGAACTGACCCCATTTTAGTATTGGATTAGCTACAATGAAAAACCGGGAGTAAAATTTGGCGATCTTCCCCCGGCTTTCGTTCAGGTTAATCGATTCACAGTCGCACGACTGCTTATTTATAACCATAAACGATGCAAAAGTATGAAAATTAAAGCTCTTTGCAACCCAACTCTTCATGCCCATTGGCTAAAGAGGGGGTTCTCAACCAAAACATTGTTAGTAATGAAACTAACCACGATTCTTCTGCTTGCCACAGCACTACACGTAACAGCAAAAAGTACGGCTCAAACAATAACGTATACCGGTAGGTCCGTTGCTATACAGAAAGTTTTTTCCGCTATAGAACAGCAAACAAACTATGTATTTTTTTATGACAAAAAGGATTTAAAAGATGTTAAATCCATTACTGTAAATTTTAAAGCAACACCACTGCAGACTGCTCTTGAAGAAATTCTTCGTGATCAATTGCTTGAATTTGAAATACAGGGCAATACCATTGTAATCACCAAAAAAGTTACTTCAAAGAAAGAAGTCCCTGTTATAAATAATATTCCGCCGCCGCCTGTTACCGGAATTGTGCGGGATTCAACCGGTGCGCCATTGAACGGTGCCGCTGTTCAGGTAAAGGGCACACAAAAAGGCACAAACACAAATGCTGCGGGCGCATTTTCGATTGATGCCAAACCCGGTGATATACTTATCATTACTTATGTAGGATTTCAAACCAAAGAGATTAAAATTGGTTCTCAATCGAATTTTGAAGTCAGCATGATGCCTCTCATCCAGGTAGTAGATGAGGTGATTGTTATAGGTTATGGAAGCCAAAAGAAAGCTACGGTAACCGGGGCCATTTCGACTGTTAGCGCAGATGACCTGAAAGGCCAACAGATCACCCGTGTTGACGATGCGCTGCAAGGCCGTGCAGCGGGCGTTGTGGTTACTCAAAGTTCAGGCGCTCCGGGTTCTGCTCCCAGCATCATCATAAGGGGAGTTAACTCATTAACCAACTCAAGTCCTTTGTACGTAGTCGACGGACAGATATGGGATAATGGTGGTTATGACGCAATTAATCCTAATGATATTGAATCAATCCAGGTATTGAAAGATGCTTCGGCCGGCATTTACGGTTCGCGCTCGGCAAATGGCGTTATATTGATCACCACTAAAAAAGGTAAAACAGGCATACCGAAGCTTAACTATAATGCCTATTACGGTTCGCAAAAAGTTGTAAACAAGCTTAAACTGACCAATGCAACACAATATGCCCAGTTAAGAAATCAAGCGGTGACCAATGACGGCGGTACTGCACCATTTGCAAATCCTTCGCAATTTGGTACCGGTACAAACTGGCAAAATGAAATATTCGGCAAAGCACCTGTTATGAGCCAAAACCTGTCGCTAAGCGGCGGCACCGAAAGATCGAACTATTTTACCTCAGTAGGCTACCTTGATCAGAAAGGTATCGTTTCAACTGACCAATCTGACTATAAGCGGATGAACTTCAGGGTGAACACAAGTTTCCAACCTAAAAAGTACATTAAGTTTGGGGAAAACTTTAGCTATAATTATACGAGGGTCACAACATTCTTTAATACAAACTACTGGAGCAGTGGCCCGCTGAACGATGCGATCAACCTCGACCCAATCACCCCTGCAGTTGTTACTGATATCAATTCACAGCCTAATGCGGCAATATACAATAGCCAGGCTGCTTACATTTTACGAGATGCGCAAGGCTTGCCTTATGGCATATCAAACTATGCGCAGACGCTGCTTAATCCATTGGCAGAGGTAAAGTTATTCGATGGTAATTACAACTGGTCGCATAACTTATTCGGCGACGTATATTTCGAAATTAACCCGATAAAAGGCTTGTCAATCAAAACAGAAATTGCTGCCAAGCAAGCGTTTTGGGGTACAGAGTCGTTTACACCACTTTATTATTTAACAGCAACCAACAGCAACCTTTCACAAAACAAGCAGCTCCGCTCAAATAACCAAAGCCTGGAATGGAACTGGGATAATACGGCAAGCTATACCCGCTTAATTGGTAAACATAATTTTACCGTATTGTTAGGCACAAGTGCTGAACAGGAAAGCGGTACCACGGTTGGTAATACCAACTATGGCGAACCTGTTTCTACTTATCAACAGGCTTCATTTAATTTCAGCCTGCCCCAGGCACAACGTTTTGGGTTTGGGGGTGATTACCAATCGATCAAACATGCTTCCTATTTCAGCCGTGTTACTTATGATTATGATCAGAAATACCTGATCCAGGTTGGTTTTCGTCGTGATGGCTCTTCAAAATTCGGCCCTGGGAACGTCTACGGTAATTTTTCTTCGGTGTCGGCAGGTTGGATTGCCACAAAAGAAGACTGGTTCCCTAAAAATACCTTTATTGATTATTTGAAAGTTCGCGCATCTTATGGTGTGTTAGGGAATGAGCTGGCATTGGCCCCGTTCCAATATTCGCCGATAGTAAGCGGTATCGGTAGCTATGTTTTTGGCCCGGCAGGCAACCAGACATTGGTTACTGGTTACGGACCGCAAACGTTGGCTAACCCCAATTTAAAGTGGGAACGGGACAAATCAACTGATTTGGCAATTGAAGTTACCGTGTTTCATGATCTTACAGCAACACTTGATTTTTATAAAAAAGTCAGCGATGGTTTGTTAATGCAAGTGCCTCTTCCGGCTTACGCAGGTGTTAATAGCGCTCCCTATTCAAATGCCGGCGGTATAACCAACAAAGGCGTTGAATTGCAGTTGGGCTACAACCATAAATTGGGTGACTTTACTGTAAGATTAAACGGAAACATCTTCTACAATAAGAACACTGTTACTAACCTGAACGTGCTTCCATTTATTAATACCGGTGGATGGCAAGCTGCTAATCCCTCCACCATCCAGCGTATTTCAGTTGGTGAGCCGATCAACTATTTTTACGGTTACAAAGTATTGGGTATATTTCAGTCACAGGCTCAAATAAACGAGTATAAAGATAAAAGCGGTAACCTGATACAACCTAATGCTAAACCCGGTGATCTGATCTTTGCCAGCACAACAGGCGTAGGCCCTATTGGCCCAAGCGACCGACAATACCTGGGCAGCCCGATCCCAACCTGGCAATATGGTTTTAATTTCGCTGTAAATTACAAACAATTTGATCTTAACATATTTGGGCAAGGTGTGTGGGGCAATAAAATATTCCAGCAATACCGTCGCCTTGACGTAACGGCCGCAAACTATCCGATAGAAGCGCTCAATGCCTGGACACCCGGCAATACCAATACAAACTATCCGAGGCTCACAGATGCCGACCCTAACGGGAACTACCATGTTCCGTCAGGTTTCGAACTTCAAAGAGGTGCTTATCTGCGTGTCAAAAAACTCCAACTGGGTTATACATTACCAAAATTTCTTACCGATAAATGGGGCCTTGATCGTATACATGCCTACATAGGCGGTGATAACCTGTTTACTATAACAAAATATAATGGTTATGATCCTGAAATATCCGGCGGTGTTGACCAGGGTATATACCCAAAAGCTAAAACTGTTCGTATTGGCTTAGATGTAGCATTATAATTATTGAACTTTTAAAAGATTATAAAATGGAAAAAACTTCCCTTAAATATATGGTTGCTTTTTTGCTGGGATCAGGTATACTCGTGTCCTGCAAAAAATCCTTCCTTGAAACTGATCCAAAGGGGCAGTTTCTACAGGCGAACTATTATACTACACCTGAACAGGTATTTGCCGGCCTGGCAGCAGCTTATGACCCATTGGTATCTGAAACAGGTGGCCTGGACGGTAGCCTTTCCGATTCACGCGGAGCATTAAATGCAGGTTCGGATGATTGTTACGCAGGTGGAGGCGGTTCCGGTGATGTAACAAACTGGCAATTGTTTAACAATTACCAGATGTCTGCGGGTGCGGGGCCACAGCTAAACTTCTGGGGTATCGATTTCCTGGGCGTTAGCAGGGCAAACACCATTATCAACGTATTGCAAACCACTTCTATTGCAGGTTTAAGTGATGCTACTAAAAACAGGTATATCGCCGAAGCTACATTCCTGCGTGCGCATTATTATTTCGATCTGGTAAGGTTATTTAAAAATATACCGTTGATAACCACACCACTGGCACCGGCGGATATTTACAACCAAACACAAGCAACTCCTGAAAGTGTTTACGCTTCCATTGAGGCCGACCTGCAGGCGGCTATTCCTAACCTGCCCATAACTGTTAGCGGCAGTGAGCTGGGTCGTATTACACAAGGCGCTGCCATTGCATTGCTTGGTAAAGTTTATTTGTATGATAAAAAATACCCCCAGGCGGCCACTCAATTTGCTATAGTAAATGGTACACCAGGTGGTACAACGCCTATTTATGGCTATCATTTGCAGGCAAATTTCGGTCAGCTATTCAGCCCCGATAACAAGTTCAACAGTGAATCTATTTTTGAATGGAATTTTACACCAAACCAGGCTTATGATTGGGGCAACTGGGGTACATTTAAAGGTGATGTTTACGTTCAGATGGTTGGTGTAAGGGATTATAGTGGCCCTGTATATGCGAGCGGCTGGGGCTTTAATCCTGTTACTACCCAATTAGTTTCAGCATTTACTAAACCTTATTATGGCAGCGGTATTACAGACCCAAGATATGGTTACACTATATTGAACATGGACAGCCTGGCTAAAGCTCAAAATACAAGTTATACACCAAGCTACCAGAACACAGGCTATTTTACCTTAAAATATGCCCCGCTTAACAAGTATAAAGCAGCACAGGGTGCGGTTGATCTTAACTATCCGAACAACTACATCGAGATACGTTTGGCCGATACTTACCTGATGGAAGCGGAGGCTTTATTACAAGGTGGCGGCGATGCTGCAAGGGCTGCTGCTTTATTGAACGCAGTGCGTGCCCGTGTTGGCTTAGCGCCTGTATCAGCAACGATGGCTAACATCAAAGCCGAACGCCGTTTGGAATTGGCTACCGAAGGCCACCGTTGGTTCGACCTTGTAAGGTGGGGCGATGCACCGTCAACACTTGCCTTTAAAGGGTTCACAGCCAATAAAAATGAAATTTTGCCTATACCGCTTACTGAACTGGCCAGTACAAAGCTTGTTCAAAATCCGGGTTATGCTAAATAGTGGTTAATTATAGTTGGTTGAAAACTGCCGGGTAAAACCGGCAGTTTTATGAATCACAACTACGATACAAAAGTGCCTATCGTATTAAAAAACACCTGATAAAACTTTTACTTTTATAATGAACAATAAGCTAAGATCTTTTTTGATTTGTTGCGCAATCGCATATTTTTCCATTTTTTCTGTCAAAGCCCAAACTCATTATACGGATGCACAGATAGCTGCTAAAAGTGATAGTCTTATAAAAAAGATGACTTTGCCCGAGAAGGTTAAGATGATACATGGCAGCTCATCTTTTACCTCGGGAGGGGTGCCGCGTTTAGGTATTCCCGAACTGGTGACTTCAGACGGCCCGCATGGTGTACGCGTTGAGCATGGCAGGGGATGGGATGAGCAAAAAAATGTACTCGATTCGGGTACTTACCTGCCAACCGGCGTTTGTCTTGCTTCAACCTGGAATCCGGATTTAGGTTATGCATTTGGTTTGGTATTAGGCAGCGAGGCCAACTTCAGGGGTAAGGGTGTAATATTGGGCCCCGGTATTAATATTATGCGTTCGCCGCTAAATGGCCGCAACTTTGAATACGGAAGTGAAGACCCGTACCTGATTTCAAAAATGGTAGTGGGGTATATAAAAGGTGTACAAAGCCAGGACGTTGCTGCATGCGTAAAACACTATGCCGCCAATAACCAGGAAACCCGCCGTGATCATATCGACGTACAAATGAGCGAAAGAGCGCTGCGCGAAATTTACCTGCCCGGATTTAAGGCAGCCACAGTAGAAGGTGGCGCCTATACGCTTATGGGGGCATACAATAAATTCCGTGGTCAGTGGGCAACCCACAATAACTACCTTATCAATCAAATATTAAAAAAAGAATGGGGCTTTAAAGGCGCAGTGATCAGCGATTGGGCCGCAGTGCATAGCACATTGCAGGCGATATGGAATGGTACCGATATTGAAATGGGAACAGATTTGAATCAGCATCCGATCGATTACAGTAAATTCTATTTGGGCAATACCGTTGTGAGGCTGGTGCAGAGTGGCAAAGTGCCCGAATACCTTATAGATGAAAAAGTAAAACGCATTTTATACGTGATGTATAAAACCAACCTTATTGGTGGTTTGTCGCGCAAAAAAGGCGAATACAATACGAAAGCGCATGAGCAAACAGCTCAAAAAATTGCCGAAGAAGGTATAGTGCTGCTTAAAAATGAAAATAAAATACTGCCTTTAAATTCAAATATTAAATCAATTGCGGTAATAGGCTGCAATGCCAACAGGAAACAATCAATGGGCGGAGGCAGTTCGCAGGTAAAAGCGTTTTATGAAGTAACACCTTTACAGGGACTAAAAAATGTAGCGGGTAGTAAAGTGAATATTACTTATACACAAGGCTATAACATAGCCCGCGATGCCGGCCCGGATCAGGCAATGATAAACGAAGCCGTGCAGGCCGCATCAAAAGCTGATGTTGCCATTATAGTAGGCGGATGGACCCATGGTTATAACTATTCGGATTGGGCTGATAATGCGTATGATGCCGAAGGTGTCGATAAACCCAATATGAACATGCCCTTCGGGCAGAATGAGCTGATTAAAGCGGTGTTAGCAACAAATCCCAATACCGTAATAGTATTAATGGGCGGCGGCCCGATAGATATGTCGCAATGGGTTGACCAAACTAAATGTATTATACAAGCGTGGTACCCCGGCATGGAAGGCGGCAATGCCCTGGCGAAAATCATTTTCGGGCAGGTTAATCCTTCCGGTAAATTACCGGTTAGCTTTCCTAAGAAACTGGCAGATGCTCCGGCTATAAAGTTGGGCGAGTTTCCGGGCGATGAAGTAACCGTTAACTACTTTGATGATATTTATGTAGGCTACCGTTATTTCGACACATATAAAGTTGAACCTCAATTTGCTTTTGGCCATGGTTTGTCATATACAACTTTTAAATACAGCGACCTGCATGTTAAAACAGGTAATAAAACCGCTACTGTTACTTTCAACATAAAAAATACAGGTACGATGACAGGTGCTGAAGTGGCGCAACTATATGTAAAACAAGAAAAACAAAACCTCCCCAGGCCCGAAAAGGAATTAAAAGGCTTTATAAAAATATTTTTAAAAGCTGGTGAAGAAAAGAAGGTTACCCTTACCTTAAATGAAGAAGCCTTTCAATATTTTAATGATGTTAAAAACAAATGGGAAATGGACCCTGGTGTTTTTGAATTTATTATTGGAAGCTCATCCAGAGATATCAGATTAAAAGGTACAGGGATTTTATAATCAAATTAAAAACACAGCCATTTCGCTCCAATCGACCACAAACAGCATCTGCGAAGCAACCGATGCCGGGTGAAAAGACCGCTAATAAAGACACGAAAAGCACCTGATTGGTAAACCCAAAAAGAGGTTAAGGATTGTGAACCTTCAAATCCCAGGCGCTGGAATATTTTTTCAGGACGGCAGTTAATTTTGATTATCTTAATTTATAAATGCTGCTTTTGAGAAAAACGGGATTACTTTTCTTATTTATCATTTTTGGCTATGGTCTTTGCGCTCAATCGAAAGTCGATAGCCTGGTATTTTATCAACTCAACGAGCAAAACGGGTTAAGCGATAACCTGGTAAACTGTTTTTTCCAGGATAGTAAAGGGTTTATGTGGATTGGCACTGAAGATGGACTGAACAGGTACGACGGCTCTGCTTTCAACGTATATAAATCAAAAAATAAAACAGCTACTGAACTGGCCAATAATGACATCCTGTCCATTACAGAAGACAGGCAACATCATTTGTGGATCGGCACCAGAAATGGCCTGAGCCAATACGATGCGGCTACCAACAGCTTCCATACCTGGCGAACGGATGATGGAAATACAAACAATATACTGAAAGACATACTGATTGATTCAACAGGAACAATATGGCTGGCCACTTTAAATGGATTGCTGAAGTTTAACAGTAAAACCCGGCAGTTCACCAGCTACCTTAACAACACCATTCCTGCAGGCTACGTGTATGGAAGATCCAATCACATCAATAAAATTTTAATTGATACAAAAAACAGGTTCTGGCTTTGCACCTTTAACGGAGTGTGGCGTTTTTATCCGGCATCGGCACAGTTTGAACAATACATCGGCAAGAAAGATATTCCATCGGGGGAGGCCTTTACCAATACCATTTTTGAAGATGCTTATGGAAAGCTATGGCTGGGGCTGGCTGCCGATGGAGTACAATTATTCGATCCCGAAACAAAAACCCTAAAAGATGAGCTCAACGGAAAAGTGAAGGGAAATAACCTTAACAGCATAACTGCCATCAGGGATATACGGGGTCATTATTTTTTGAATGCCGGTATTTTTCAATTCAACCCTGTTGCCCGAACCAGTCAGCCGCTTGTGCCGCAGACACCCGCCGTTGCTGAATTTACGATCCGGAAAGTGTATACATCCAAAGACAACCTGCTGTGGTGGGGTACCGACAAAGGTGTACGTATTGTTGACCTCAGCAAAAGGTTTTTCCGCAATATCATCCTCTCTTCAACACCTGTTACGCACCAGTCGATATCCCTGCTGCAAAAAGGAAATGCATTGTATTTCGGCGCCAGTGGAAATGATTTTTTGAAATTGTATGATTCCACTTTCCGGTTACAAAAAGAAATATTGGGTAATAAAAAAATGCCGGCTTTACTTAACATAGTCCGGGAAAACGATAGCAATATATGGCTTTGTACAGAAAAAGGGTTGGTTTTACTTAATGAAATAAACGGCCGCACCAAAACATTTCGCATTACAAACGAACCCAGCCCGCCAACAATAAATTTTATCAGCAACCTGTTCATCGATTCGCGCGGCAACCATTGGGTATTTCCCTGGCGCGGCGGCATTTGGCAAATTGATAAAAACACCGGCAGGTTTAAAAAAATATTCACCGGTTTTTTAAGGGAGAATAATGAAACTAAAAAATTACTGGTTGCATGGGCTGTGGAAGATGCTACTGGTAACATCTGGATGGCCGATTTGGATGAAGGCGTGATTCATTACAATCCTGCATCGGGCACTTTTTCAAAACCAACTGAAAAAGCATTTGGCAAACGGTATTTGTTAACCAGCCTGTTGCTGAACGGAGATTGGGTGTGGGGTGTTATTACAGGAAAGGTTTTTCGCATTCACATCCGCACACAACAAATAGAGCAATGGAATATTCCTGCCGAGTTCAATACAGATGTACATAATTTTTGCCAGGATAGGATCGGGAACTTATGGATTACCACCCGCAAAGGGTTATTATCTTTTAATAAACAAACGCACCTGTTCAAGCGGTATACTACCAATGATGGCCTGATAGAAAATTCCATGACGGAAGCATTGTGGCCTTTGCAAAACGGAAAAATTATATACACCGCACCAACCTACCTCACCATTTTTGATCCTGCTGAATTATTACAGTTCAATACAGCATCGCCGGTACTGTTAACAGCCGTTTACTCGCAGAACAGGAGTTGCTATGTGCAACAGAAAAGCAACGGAGAAAAATTCGTTGACCTGGATTATACCCATAACAATTTCACGTTTAACTGGGCCGTGCAGAACTATAATAACCCTCTGCAAAACCAGTACTATTATAAAATGGAAGGGGTGGATGCCAACTGGAAATATGCCGGTAATAAAGGCATCATTCAATATGCGGGTCTTTCGCCGGGCAAATATATTTTTAGAATGCGGGGTGCGGGCAGCAATGGCGTTATTAATAAGCAGGGCGACTACGTTGTTGTTATTATACATTCGCCTTTTTGGAAAACGGCCTGGTTCGTTATAATAACAGGTTGTGGTGTGCTTACCCTATTAGTGATGGTTATCCGGTATATTTCTCAAAGAAACCTGCGTGAAAGAATTCTGAAACTCGAAAAAGAGCAGGCCATTGAAAAAGAAAGGAATCGCATCAGTCGCGACATGCACGACAGCCTGGGAAGCGGTTTAACCAAAATTGCCATTTTGAGCGAAGTAGTAAAAAAACAACTGCAGGAGCCTGAAAAAGCAAAACAGCAACTGGAAACAATTGCTGAATCATCAAGAGAACTGGTAGATAACCTGCAGGATATTATTTGGGTGTTGAATCCGCAAAACGATACCCTTGAAAGCCTGGCCGCTTATATCAGGGAATATGCATTACAGTTTTTTGAACCCTTTGAAATAGATACCCGGTTTTGCTATCCCGAAAATTTTTCAGATATAAAGTTGTCCGAAGAGATCAGGCGAAATACCTTTCTTACAGTAAAGGAAGCATTTAACAATATTGGCAAACATGCCTGGTGCAATAAAGTGGTTATTGGCATTGAACAAAAAAATAATGCGGTACTATTAACAATACAGGACGATGGAAAGGGGTTTGATGCCAGTGAAGTACGGCCGTTCGGGAACGGCTTGTTGAATATGCAACATCGCCTTAAACAGGTAGGGGGCGAGTGCCGCATCTGTGCTGAAAAAGGAAAAGGTACGCACATAAGCATTGAAATCCCGGCTAACACTTTTGTGTGAGCACAGCGAATAGATTCCTGTACTATTTTTATATATTAAAATCCTTTCTTTTGAAATAATACGGGGGAGTAGCTTATGATTCATGTTGTTATTATAGAAGATATCAAAGAAATCAGGGAAGGTTTGCAAATGCTTATCGACAGCAGCGATGGATTTGTTTGCAACAAGGCATTTGCTACGGCCGAAGAAGCCATTGCAGAGGTGCCTGCTATTTGCCCTGATGTGGTGTTAATGGATATTCATCTTCCCGGCATGAATGGCATTGAAGCCATAAAAAAACTAAAACCGCAATGCCTGCGTACGCAGTTTATTATGAGTACCATATATGAAGACGATGAAAAAATATTTGAATCGCTCAAAGCCGGCGCCAGCGGTTACTTGCTGAAGAAAACAGCGCCTTCCAGGATCCTGGACGCTATTGTGGAAGTATATGAAGGAGGTAGCCCTATGAGCTCGCAAATTGCACGGAAAGTAATTACCTCTTTTCAGCATAAAGATTCCATTGACGAAGTAGATATTCTTACTCCCAGAGAAAAAGAAATTCTGAAAGCCCTTGCCAAAGGACTGCGCTACAAGGAAATTGCCGGTGACATGAACATCAGCATGGAAACCGTTCGCAGCCATGCCCGTAAAATTTATGAAAAGCTGCAGGTGCAAAGCCGCACCGAAGCCCTGAATAAAATATACGGACGACGCTGACTTTTCTACATATTATAATGTCCCATTTATATTAATGCTCACTGAAAAACAGCCGACCTGCTTCTTCTAACACTTTTTTGTGATTGCCCTGCTTCGCCCAAAAGAACAACTTTATAAAAAATTTTATATGAAAAAGTTGTTAGGCCTGCTGTTTCTATCGGCCTTTGTTATGGCGCCTGCACATAGCCAGTTGAAAAAATTAAAAAGTAAAGTAGCTGAAAAAGTTGATCAAGCCGTTGATAAAGGCCAGCAGAAAGCCGAAGAGAATGTAGCAAATGCCCCTGCTGCAACACAAAGTACCGATCCGGTGAATGTCAATGGTGAACCTTCACCGGGTTTAAAAATATATAACAACTACGATTTTGTTCCCGGCGATAAAATATTGTTTGAAGATCATTTTACCGATGACCAGGATGGAGAATTTGCCAGCCATTGGGAGCTGAAAAGCGGTCAGGCTGTGTTAAATAAAGTGAACAATGAACTGGCCATGCACCTTACCGACGGTAATTATGCGGTAGTAGTTCCCAGAATGAAAACAGAAAAATATTTGGCAGACGCGTATACCATTGAATACGATTATTATCACGTACCCGGCGCTTTTGGTGTAGTTATACAACTAAAGGGTTATGATAAGGCAGAAGGATTCGACAGGGAATCGCCTCTTTTCATTGGAGAAAACAACGTGAATTTTTCGGGAACCGTTGGCGGGGTCAAACTTTCAAGAGATTACTCACCCGACCTGGCTACCAATTTCGATAACAAATGGCACCATGTGGCCATTGCTGTTAAAAACCACCAGTTAAAAGTATATGTAGACCAGTTCAGGATATTGGTAATACCTGATACAAAAGAAGATTATACCAGTTTAAGTTTTGCCGGTGTTGGTGATGAAAAGAATCCTGTCATCTTCAAAAACGTTCGTATTGCAACCGGCGGTGGTATGAATATGATAGGCAAAAAATTTACCGATTCAAAAATAGTGACCCACGGTATCAACTTCGATTACAATAAAGCCATCATCAAACCCGAAAGCATGGGCACGTTGAATATGATTGTGCAGGTAATGAAAGACAATCCCGATGTTAAGTTTGAAGTAGGCGGCCATACCGATGGCGACGGTAACGATGGTTATAATCTAACCTTATCGCAGCAACGCGCCGATGCGGTAAAAGGCCAGTTGATTAAAATGGGTATTGATGCCGCGCGGCTTACGTCGAAGGGATATGGCAAAACCAAACCCATCAGCGACAACAATACGCCCGAAGGAAAAGCCAATAACCGCCGGGTTGAATTTGTAAGAAAATAGCCCCTCACCATATAATTCCGCTGATATGTTTAGTAGAACTGCTATCGTGCTTTTTATTGGTTGCTGCATTACCATTCTTCACAGCCAGGCACAACCCAACAATATCCTGAGCGTGCCGGGAAAGATTGGTAATTACTATGGTAAAGAAGGTCTGCCCAACGTGTTAAACAACAGCGGGCTGGATGTGGCAACGGTGAACACCATGAAAACATACATGTTGAAGATAAATGGCCTGGTTGAAAGTTGTAGCGACTTTCAGCAACCCAAAGGATTTAATCTTCACGTACAGATTTCGGTTGATAAATCGTCGCCTTATGATTACCCGGTGCAGCATGTAATAACAGCCGATAGCTGGTTCGCTATTCATGAATTGTATAAAAACGAAAATGGGAAAACAGTGGCTAATGAAGAAACAGGGGCAGGGCTTATTATAAAGGCGAATTGTTTTTTAAAACTTTTCCCTGATGAATCTGGTGGCGCCTGCGATGAATTTCAACTGCCCCGTTTTTTCTTTAAAAAGAATTTTGTAATAAAAGATTCCACAGGCGGATACCTGGTACTGGAAAATGGCACCCGCATTATAACCAACGGCCGGCCGCTTTATATTGCTTACACCAGGGAGCAATACCTGCAGTTTTTAATAAAGCAAAAAGAAAAGGTGCTTGAAGAGCAAAAGAAAGCGCTGCAGGATTTTAAAGATATGAAAGAAAGGGCCGCTATGGCTCCCGACGGGCATAAGGTAACTGCTGCCGACGGGAACAATGATAAATACAGTTACCTGTTGGCCATACTTAATGGCGCCGATAAAAATATTGCCGCAGCGCAGAACAATATTGCACAGGCACAACAAAAAATAACGGCATTAAATGCACAGTTAAAAAATATGCCGGCAGAAGAAAAACACAAACAGGCCTATATGTACTTTAATACCGATGCCTATGCAGAGAAGGACGAGAACGGGAAAACAAAAGATGCAGACAAATATTTTGAGCTGACCACCGAAAGCGATCTGCATGGTATGGCATTATGTACACCCAACCCGGCGTATTTCAATGTGGCACTTCCAAAGACCAGCCTCCAGTTAATTGCCATTGTAAAAGATGTTGATACCCGGTTTGTTCAGGAACCTTATGCAAGGGTTATTGACCGGGTAAGCGATTGCATTGATTACAAAGCCCTGAAAAGTATGATACAATACTGAGCGATCATAAACAAAACGGTATGCGAAAATTGTTGTTATTCTTATTAATGGCCGGGCAGCTTTCGTCCTTTGGCCGGCAGGTATTTCCTGTTACTGATTCTACCCCGGTCACCAAAGACGGGCTTACATTCGGCTACAGCATTGTTAACGAACAGGAAAAAGAAGTAAGCAAGGGAAACGCCAGCCGGTATAAGGTGAAGTTTTTTATCACCAATACCAGCGATCAGGCAAAAATATTATTGCGCCCGCAGGGATCGGGTTTGTTGGTCAGCAGCACTTCATACTACCTGGTGCAGTTCAGATGCCTGAACGCTACCGGCGCGCGGCTTACAAACAAAGAAATGAGCCTGCAGGCAAAGCCGTGTGTTATAGAGGCCGTTATAGAAGATAAAGATTGTTCTTCCGACAAAACCATACAAAAAGAGCGGCCTGCCAATATCGGCTTTTGGATAAGACCGAATGAAACCATTCAGGGCAGCTGCATATTCATTGTTCCGTTAAATGAATGGCCCAACATTACTGCCACTTTATTTCCTATGAATAACAACACCCTTGTTGGTACGTTTTCACTGGGACCCGCCAATAATCTGGCTGCGCGATTCCAGGGGTTTATTCGTATCAGGAACCTGGCCGCCAATAATTACCTGAACAGTCAGCGAGGCCCTGTTGCCTGCTCAACCATTAGTTACGACTGGTTCAGCGCGCAATGGGAACTATTACCGGTAGAGGGTACCCGATACTATTTAATTCGCAACAGGCAAAGCAATCGTTTTTTCAGTATTGACAATAACGCTATGCTTTCCGACAATAGT
The DNA here is from genome assembly GCF_059587045.1 of Niastella sp. sgz303648. Classification (NCBI taxonomy): domain Bacteria; kingdom Pseudomonadati; phylum Bacteroidota; class Chitinophagia; order Chitinophagales; family Chitinophagaceae; genus Niastella; species Niastella sp. sgz303648. The sequence continues at coordinate 29,082 of NZ_JCAPSW010000005.1, forward strand.
CAAACGGCCAATGCCATGTGGCTGATAGAAGAAACAGGTATGCACAATACCTACACTATAAAGAATGCATCTACCAACGCCAAACTGGTTTTACAAAACGATCTGTTAACCACAACAGACGCATTCACAACACAGCCGAACATGCAATGGATCATTGAACAATAACACCACATCATGAAATTATTGATATTCCTGTTTGCTATAACCTTAAAAAATGCGTAAATGAAAAATATACTTTTTATAATCAGTTTTTTGGTAAGCTGTATAGTGGCGGCAGCGCAAGTCAATATCGACGATCCTTTTGCAACCGACGACGATAAGATTCAGGCCGTTTTGCAAAACTTTTGTACCAACGCCTGGCCAAAGTACAAGGAAATAGACAACTGGATCAAAACCCATAAAACACAATCACCCGAAGTACCGGTGCCACCTGCGGTTGACCCTTTTTGTTATGACTGTTCAGGCCCCAAAGGAAAAGACCAAAGCGAAGAAAAAGTTGATGCCTTTGTTGAAAAATCGATGCAACCCGAAGCCGACATGATAAAAACCTTACTAACAATTACAAGGGCCTGGACTCTATTGGGTGGTAAGGATGTATATCCGGCTGAGGAGTATGACCGGTTGCCTGAATGCATGAAAAAATTATCAGGTACAGATATGATGCAAAAGGTAACCTGGCTGGTTGAACGGGTGTATAAGGGTAAGGCGTTGGAGATGGCAAAAAAATATTATAAGCATCCTGAAATGGAATGTGCCGGTGTAAAATTTTTGCTGGCCTGTGCACGTGGGTATGCCCTTATAACAGGCGGTGCTGGTACCGACAACGGGCCTATGATCTATGCCGCCGATTGGCTGCAAACTTATTTTGATAAATATGAAGAACGGTTAACCAAACAATACCAGTATAATCTTTTTCCCGCTTTTATTTACCTGCCGCGGAAAATTGCCTTAATGCACGGCGGCGAGGGCCCATCGATGAACAAATTGCAGGAATGGATGACAAAGGTGACCGATTTTATGCATTTCAAATTAAAGGTAGATTTTGAAGCGCAGGGGCACGGTGATAACGGGGCGAAATACCATGCCCTGGTGATCGGCGAAACAACCATTCAATGTAAACTGCAGGACGGAGGCTGTTATGTATGGGAACCTGTTGATGGCAATAATATGGAGTTTAAAGTGGCGGATGTTCTGTTTACTTCCGACCAGGGCGTGGCTATTTATAAAAGTCCGCAAACTTTTTCTGTGCCGGTTTCAATAAAGGTGAATATGTGCGACGACAACCCGGTTTTTAAAATTGCTTTCAGCAAATTCGGAGGAGACGATGAAACCTATACAGCATCAGATGGCGGCGACTTCAATGCGCCCATGTTAAACAGCCTGGCTATGGCTACGCTTGGTTCGGTGAATATGGCGAAAATGCAGCTACAGGCGCAGAACCTGCAAAATAAAGCAGCACAATTCAGTGGAAAAGAAGCACAGGTAGATGCAGCTGCCAAAAGATTGCGGGAGCACAGGAATGATCCCAATTATATAAAAACATCTCAGGGCAAAGCCGATATGGACATGATGCAGCAAATGGCGAAAGATATGGGCTATAATCCCGATAACATACGGCCCGATCCCTCGCGTATGAAAAACCTCGACAACCTACATAAAGCCAATGAGGCCATGAAAAAGCGCGATGCGAAAATGACACAACCTGGTTACCTGGGCTCGGAAGAATATTATAAAGACCAGGCCAACATTCAGCAACTGCAGGGCAATGTAAATATGAATGATTTAACCAGTTCAGCAGGTATAGACATGAATATGCTAACAATAGAGGCGCCTTTCAGAATAGGACAAAAGCAGGTAGTAGATAAAATTCAGAAAGATAAAATAGAGCAGGTGGCCGGTTCAAAAGGCGGATGGGAATTCGGCCAATTTCATGTAACGCTTGAAAATATAGTTGCACAATAGAACCATACTTCTATGTCACACTAAGCCGGCTTATCCTATCCGCATTTCTCATGGAAATACACTTGAATGTTCTTGCATCCGAAATCGAATTTTAACTTTTATAAGGATATTCCTCTACCAAGAGTGAAACAAAAAGTAAAGAACAAAATGAATACCGATACGGTAACGATCGGGCTCGCCCTGAGTTCGTAATTGTTGACTTTTGTTTGTATGCCTGGGATAATAAATATAATGGGTAGCAACCCTAACATTTCGAGAAACCCTTCAAGCGCAGCGTTTGTTCTATCGTATTTAAAAAATAAGCCGGTAATAATTGCTGCTATTGTTGCAGCAAAGTAGGAGTAAACAACACTTTGTTTCAATGGGAATTCGGCAAAAATAAGCTTGACTCTATTGACATGCAACCAGATAATTTTTATGGAAAGCAAATAAGCGATAACGCCGGCAATTACAAGAACAGGTTTTCCTAATGCTCCGATATTTAATTCTTTTATTGCATAAGTCCAGTCGCCGGCTTTACTTAAGCCAGACTGCAATATAGTCCCCGAAAACCAGAATAAGTTGTAAGCCATTATATTCAGCAGAAAAAGAGTGGAAAGAAGAGAAAGACTTTTTCGTTTTTTAAGAAAAGTATGTATTAATAAACCAAATAATAAATTAATTATCGGGCCGCCGATATCTGTAAGAAAACTACCGGGGTGACTTCTAAAATAGACAGAAGTTATGAGATCAACCTTGTTCCCAATTATCAAACAGGTACCGCCATGTCCCAGTACTTCATGAAATATGTCTGTAAGCATATAAGCTGCTACTCCAACAGAAGATATAGCTATTATCCATTTAACTTTCATCAGCCTTTATTTTGATTAACAATATGGTTGTTATAATCCTTTTCCCGGGTAAAAACCTTTTGCGGTCTTACCATGATTATCCGCTGGCTTTCCGTATGCCTACCATTCCTGATTCTTTGATTGTTTTTTAATTTCTGTTTTGCCAAATTTGCGGGGATAATAAGAAAACGTCACCAGGAAAAATTGCTGTAACCCATTCGTGATCCTGGTGCTGGTACCGTACTCGGTTACATTGTTGCTGATATTTTGATACTGTTTTAATAGGTCCATGACCGATAATTTTAATTCTCCCTGCTGCTTCATACACCTGTAAGTAACAAATGAATTCCAGAGAATCACTGGTTTGTCTATGTTTGAGTTGGTAACTTTGTCCACTGTACTGCTGAAGGTGAAATTAGCCGGGTAATTGAGAACGATCCCCAGCTGTGTAGTATTACTGCTGTTTTTAAAAGCGTTCAGCCCGGGTGCTGATGGCCTGCTCTTGTTATGCTGTAAAGTTTGGCCTGCACTGACTACCAGGATAGAGCCCAATGAAAATTGCAGCTTAAACTGGTTCAACAAACTGCCGGTTTCACTGATGTTACTTACACCATCAATGTAGTTAGGAACTTTACCGGTCCTGAATTGTCCATTGTACATAAGTTGAAGGCTGTTTCTATTGAGCTTTCTCGATATATTGAAGTTATAATTCAGGTTCAGGTTATTCGTTTTATCCGAATTGGTATAATAAGAAATCCGTTTGCCTGAGATATCGTTGATGATACTGTCCGTCACAGGGTTCAATGAAAGGTTATATGATCCGTTGATCTGGCTGTTGATAGCATAAAGGGATTTCGGGTTTTCGGTATTAAAGCCGGCATTTAAATTGACTGAATGATCAATGCTATTTTTCAGGTGTGCATTACCGACCCTGATATCATACGCATTGATATCGTCAACAAGGGTATAGAGCTGGTCAATGGAAGGATATATAAGATGCTTCGCATAACTAACATACGCGTTATACCTGTATTTCCCCCTTTTTGTATAGTAATAGCTCAGATCTCCCTCATACCGCACAAACGCGAAAGAGCGATCCAGGTTTCTTTTGGCAAAGGAGGATGTGTTTTTATCCGTTTTTAAATCATCCATTAATTTAACCTGCATGTACAGGCTTCGGTAGAATACGTCAGTGTATTTGTAAATAGACTTTGACATAGTCAGTATAGGGGTAAATTCAAATACTTCCTTTTTATTCTCGTTGGAAAGATTACTATTGACCATGTACCCTTTGGCAGTACTGTCATAATCGCTTACCAGGGCATTGTCCGTTGACCGGGTATAATTGAACCATTGAGTAAGACTGAGATTTATTCCAAATAAGTTATACCGTCGCAATAGCATTCTTTTAAAACCCGAATATTCAAGGTTTCCGGTTATGTTCAGCGATTGATTGTTTGTCGCGTAGCGCCGGTTGTTGGAAGTGTTTTTACTCATATTAGTAAAAGACTCGAATTCACTTATTACATCCCTTTCCGATGTAGTCCTGTTTCGACTGGCAAACACATGGCCATTGAAGCTTTTTAAAGGCTCTTCGTCTTTTGCTGTGGCAAAAACTACACCCAGCGATTCATAATCCGACTTACTGCTTTGCTGCGTAGTAGTACCGTTCGTACTTTGCAGCCGGTTTGCGGAATCCCTTACTTCAACGGAGCGGTACGAACTGCTGCTCTCGCTGTTGGTGTTTAGGGTGCCGTTTACATCGAAGTTGTCGCTATAACTATTGGTCTTTAAATATTTGATGCCAAGATCGTGTTTGTTCTGCCGGCTGTTTTGTACGCCCTCATCACGGATAAACTGCGGATTATCGATCGCCGTTCTGTTCTGAATACTCATATCAGTGACATAGGCGTTTGTTCCTGATTTGTTGTAATTAATGGAAATGCGGTCGTTTTGTCTGCTATTGGCGGTTTCAATAAAATCATGCACAAATACGCCGCCTATAGAATGATTCCTGTTGATACCATTAGTTCCAAATCTGCCAACATTATATAAATTTGGATTGTAATTCCTGTAGGTATTATTCTGAAACATCTCTTCGATGTTTCCGATATTCTTATTAATATTATTTAAACCTCCACCTATACCGGCACTCGTCTTCTTATTATATAGCTGGAAAGAAAGATCCGATTCAAACCGGTCCATGCTGCCATAGCCGGCCCCTGCTTTGCCAAAGTAGCCCTTCTTACTGCCTTCTTTTAATTTTATGTTCATCGTAAGCAGGGAATCCTGCGGCTGCTTTTCCTTGCCTATCTTACTCCTGTCGTATTCCTGGTAAAGCTGAATTTTATCAATCGCTGATTTGGGGAGGTTTTGCGTGGCAACCCGGGAATCCGTTGATCCCATAAATGGCTTTCCGTCAACCAGCAGGCTTTGCACTTTTTTACCGTTTACCGTTATAGTGCCATCAGACCAGATAGTAATACCGGAGACCTGGTTCAATAGCTCCTCTACCACTGCGTCATTTTTCATTTTAAAGGCTGCAGGATTAATTTCCAGTGTATCGCCATTCATCCGGATAGGAATTGCGGCAGTTACCACTACGGTGTCGTTATTATTCAGCGCCAGGAAAACAGCAAGCGTATCGGCCCTGGCCGATTCCAATTGTACGGAGGTATTGTAACCAATATATCCCGTATAACTAACGCTTACCAGCAACTTTTTTGTCAACGGCAGTTTCTCAATGGTGAACATCCCGTTTTTGTCAGATAATTGATACGCTATAACGGAAGAATCCTGTCCAAAAATGGTTACCGTTGCGAGTTCTAAAGGGGTTTTGGTTTCAGCGTCCATCACGGAACCTGTTACCTTTCCGGTTTGGCAAAAAGCCAGCGTGCGCCAACCCAGTAAAAAACAAATCAGGAATGTAGGCTTCAAGCGTTAGTTTTTAAGTTTGAATTCAATGATCACCGGTGTGGCTTCAGGAGGATTGCTTTTTAAAAAGCTTTCCAGTTCTTTGGGGACCGGCACATTTTTATTTTTTGCAAAAAATGTCAGGAGGTTGCCCGCCTTTTGAGGCCTATAGAACCGGTCACCCTTTATCGTGATGTTAAAATCTCCCAGTATCTGCAAATTGTACTGGCTGCTATCCGGTTTTACATTTTTGATCTTGCAGGTAGTATTGGTTTGCTTCTGGTAGATGTAAGATTCATAGTTGTTGAGATAGCCTACCAGGAAATAGACAAACCGGGGCGTTTCATAAAAAGTATAAATATGGTGGAGCATCCAGCCATTGTTCCGCCAGAAATTTTCCCGCTCGGTTTTATTTTTAAAAGGCCTGGTAAAAAACGACGGCGGCAGACTGTTTTCCAGGGGCAGTACCAACTGGTAGGCAGGAAACAAGCTGTCGCGAATCATTTTGTAGATGGTATCGCAAAAAGGGCGGGTAATAAAATGAACATATGGCGTATTCGTGTTATTCACAGCAACGCCTTCTCTATCTGTGTATAAAAACCTTGTTTCATTAACATGGTTGTACGGGAAGAAACCTTTTATCAATTGGTTGTTCCTGTAAATCTTAAATTCATAATCCAGGCTGTCTTTAAAAAGCTCGCTGGTAATAATTTGTCCCTGCCAGTAAAGATCATCGTAATAATGGTACGCACGCAGAATGTCGTTTTGCTGAGGAATATCTTTTCTTATGGTTAACGATGTATCGTTTAAATCAATAGCGTATTTTTTGAAATACTTTTTATTACGGGGGTTGTTCCAGGCCAGCATTATTTTTATCCGGTCTTTGGAAGTAAGGCTATAATTTTTATTATTTCCAACAAACACAATCCGGTTACTATGCTCATCGTAAGCCGGGTAAAAACTTTCCCCGAGTTTTTTATAACTTATTTTTTTAGTAAAGCTTCCGTTTTTAGAATAAAACAGAATTGCCTTACCCATATAATCGTTTATAAGGAAGTAGTTTTTCGTTATCTCGACAGCGTTATACTCATTTAATTCAATTCCCTCTTTTATTTCCAAAGGGATAAACCGAATGGAATCTACAAAATTTGACTGCTTTTCGCTGCCAGCCGCTTTGGGATGGAGATAGATCTTTTGTAGTTGTGATTGGGCAAAAGGTGAAATAAGGAGCCAGCATAATATAAGCACGGGGTAGAAAGAATAACTTCGCATTTAGGTTTGGGTTAGCGCCCAAAAATATGGGTATAAATGTTAAACCTACATTAAAGGTGTTTTTTTGTAATATCTGGTTTTACAACCGCGAACCAACGTTCGTATATTTTTCCGGTAACTTCAGTTGCGGTTGTAGTTCCAGTTTTGAAAGTCAAAAGGCCCGGGCAAATGGGGAAACCTGCGAGCAGGCGAGCCTATGAACATATTATTTTTTTTTTGCCCACTGGCAGGTACAGCCGTATCGTTATTTATATCGTACACAACCTGGAGGAAGTGCTCCCTCATGAATCTGAAGTGGCTAAAAAATGGAAGGCAGAAGGTATTTTAGAACATTTATTTATAAAACAAGACGGAACCGGAGTGTCCCCGGTTTTTAAAGATGAAGAATTTTTAATAAAAACGCTGTTAGCGACGTCCTTTACTTCTGTAGTTTTTAAAAGAACCTTCTTCGCCCGATCGCTTTACCTTTTTACTATCGTGGTTTTTCTTTTCTTTACCCGTATTCTTTTCCGGGCGGGAGTTTTTCCCATGCCGGGCCTTTGTAGATTTTTGCGTAGCATTTTCCCTCTTCCAGGGCTTCTCTGCCGTTTTGCCTGTTTGGGGTTTACCTTCTTTAGTTGCGGGCTTTGTCGCTTTATTCTTGCTGGCCGGCGTTTTGTCTTTTGGGGTAAAGTCTGATTTGGGATGTGCCGGTGTATGCCTGTGTGCAGCAGCCTTCTTCCCGTGTGCGGCTGGTTTGCTTTCGCTATTGACCTTGTTTGAGTCGGCTACACTTTCCTTCAATAATGATAATTCAGCCTCACTGAGGTAACGCCATTTGCCCAGGGGTAGTTTGTCGAGCCGGATGTTCATGATGCGGATACGTTGCAAACCAACTACAGCATAACCGAGGTATTCGCACATGCGCCTGATCTGGCGGTTGAGGCCTTGCGTAAGCGTGATGCGGAAGGTTTGGCGGCCCATCATCTGCACTTTACAGGGCAACGTGCGGGTATCGAGGATGGGTACTCCCTGCGACATCTGTTGTACGAATGCATGATCGATGGGCTTGTTAACCCTTACGATGTATTCTTTTTCGTGATTGTTGTCGGCCCTCAGTATCTTATTAATGATGTCGCCATCATTGGTGAGGAGGATCAGGCCTTCAGAGTCTTTGTCGAGGCGGCCAATGGGGAATATCCTTTTGGGGTAGCCCACAAAACTGATGATATTGTCCTTAATGTGTAATTCGGTGGTAGTAGTGATGCCTGGCGGCTTGTTGAGTGCCAGGTATACGCGTTTATCCTTTTTGGCGGCGGTCATAAGGCTGCCATCTACTTCAACAGTGTCTCCGGGCTTGTACCGGTTGCCCGGAACGGCCGGCCGGTCGTTCAATAATACCCGGCCTGCGATGATGAGGTTGTCTGCTTCCCGGCGTGAACAATAGCCGGTATCACTGATAAACTTGTTTAAACTGATCGAATTGTCCAAGGATGTATCTTTTTTAGAGTGGTAGGCGAGTGCTTTCCGGGGCAAAAGTCGGTAATTGAAAGCAAAAAAAGCGGTTTCTTACGAAATCGCTTTTTGGGGTCGGGGCAAACTGGCTAACCAACCTAAATGCTGAGCATTCTGACCACTATATTCATCAATTACCGTATCAACAGCACCGTTCCCTTCACCACAATAGATTTACCCTCATTGCAGGTTACTTCGGCGATGTAAACAAAAGCGCCGGGATCGGCAGGCTTTCCGTTGAAAGTGCCATTCCACCCGAAATTGCGGTCGTTTGGTAAAAAATTCTCGCGTACGAATACCAACTGGCCCCAGCGGTTAAAGATGCGGAAGCTTTTCACGCGCTGAATACCATAGCCTTTTATGGTGAACACTTCGTTCTTTCCGTCGCCATTTGGCGTAAACGCATTGGGAATATACACAGCGCCTTTGCCGCAGGGCACAACAATGCGCAGGTCGTCTTCTGATTCACAACCATATTGCGTGGTCACACGCAGGTGATACACGATGTCTTTATCTGCCACAAACTGCGGTGCTTTACACGTGGTGCAGCTAAGTCCGTCAAAAGGCCACCAGTTATACTTCACCACATCGGCGCTCACCGTGGGTGATAAGGTAGTAACCTGTCCGGCATCTATCGTACGGTCGGGGCCCAGGTCAACCACAGGTAAGTCGGCCACGGTTACCAGCACAAAACCGGTATCGTTAGGACAGGTGTTGCGGCTATAGCCCACTATCTGATAGTTGGTAGTTTGATCGGGCGAAGCCACCGTTGAAGCGCTGTGCGCACTGTTCAATCCAGCCACCGGCGTCCATTCAAAATGGTTGGTGTTGCCACTGGCATTCAGTCGTGTTTGATCACCACGACAGATCAGCACATTATCGCTGTGCTGTAACCGAACTTTTTCATCCACCATAATGTGTATACTGTCTTTCTGCACACAACCAAAATTATTGGTCGCGGTAACATAATACCACGTTGCCTGCATGGCTGTAACAACGGGCGTGGCAGTAGTAGCATCCTGCAGGTTGGTAACCGGCTGCCAGCTGTACTGCGAGCCGTCGTGCGCCTGTAATGGCACCAGGCTGCCGATACAAACCGTTGTATCTTTTGGTGAGGCGGCAGGCACCGGCAATGCATGTATGGTGATGGCGGTATCGTCGGTTACCTGGCAACCGTATTTTGTATTCACGGTAAACGACAGGTCGTATAAACCGGCAAGGTCAAAATAATGTGAAGCTGCGTCGGTGCTGCTGATGGTGTTGCCATTCAGCTTCCAGGTGTATTGAACAATTTCGTCTTCGGAGCTTATGGTTGAATGAAAGTCGATGGTCTGCTGCGCACATTTTTCCACTTCACCATTTATTTGCACCACGGGTTTGGTAAAGATGTGCACGCCTTTGGGCAGGATGAGCGTATCGGAACATCCGTAATAACTATTTACAATAAGCGTAATATCGAATACACCATCGGTGCTGTAGCTATGTAAAGGATTTGTTTGGGCCGATTCCTGTCCATCGCCAAACAACCATTTGTACGACGCCGCTCCGAAGGCCGTCGCTGATTGATTGGTGAACTGCACAGCCCGGTCATTGAAACAGCGCAGCGGACGGTCAATGCTGAAAGCCGCTTGCGCAGAATCTACAATAACGGTGTCGGTTGCTTTTAAGGTGAACGGACAACCTTCAGGACTCGTTAATACAATATTGGGCAAATATTTACCGGCCAGCGGATACACGTGGTTCACAACAGAATCTGCTGGCGAAGACTGCACCGGTGTGCCATCGCCATAATCCCATGCATAGGTGCTGATATTACTGCCGGTTACACGCAGGGGTAAGGTATATGGTGTGCAACCGGTGGAATTACCTACATGCAACTGCCCGATGGGGCCTTTGATGTGAATGATCTTTGTTATAGAATCGATACAACCGCTTACGCCGGTAATGTGCAGCGTTACAGGATAATAACCGGGCACGGGGTAAATGTGGCGCGACGGATTTTTGTCGGTTGAGCCGGTGCCGCCATCACCAAAATCCCACACATATGTACTGGCATAGAGGGAGCTGTCGGCAAACAACACACCCACCGGTGCACAATTGCTGGTATCGCTGGCGCTGAAATCGGCTTTGGGTTTTACCAGTTTGATGTAAGCAGGCGTTGTCACACTATCCATACAGCCATTCTCATCTTTCACAACCAGTTTAATATCGTATTTGCCGTTTGTACTATAGGTGTGTGAGCCGTAGTAGCTGGTGGCCGTGGTGCCGTCGCCAAAATCCCATTGGTAAGTGGCATTGTATGCCGATGAGTTGTTGTACAAAAACACGCTGGTGCTGCCGCATTTTAAAGTATCGTAACTGAAAAAGGCTGCTTTGGGACGATAGGCTTTTACATAGTTACTATATGTTGCCTGTGCTGTACAGCCGATGGCATCTTTTATCGTAAGCGATACCGTGTAAAAACGAACATAGCTGTTGTTGGTATAGGTATGCGAAAGGGCCGTATCCTGGGTAGTGGTGTACACCGGTGTGCCATCGCCAAAATTCCAGTTCCACTCCACAATGGGTGTGCTGCCGTTCTGTTTGCTGGTATCGGTAAAATTCACCAAAAGGGTAGGGTCGCAGGTGGTGAGCGGCAGGCCTATAAAACCGGCGGCGGGGCCTTTCACTGTAATGGGCACGGGATACAACAACGAATCGGTACAACCCAGCTTGTCTTCAATGATCAGCTTTACATAATATACGCCTGTATCGGTGTATTGATGAGAAGTATTGCCATTCAGATACTGACCGTAGCTGGTGTAATAATTTTTATTGTTGATGATGTAGCGCGGCGTGCCGTCGCCAAAATCCCAGGTGTACTTGTTGATGTGCGACGAATCGATACCGATGGTGTGAAAGTTCACCGTTTTGTTGTTGCAGATATCGGTAATGTCGGGCGCAAAATTGGCATGTTCATCGATAATGATCACACGCACCTGGCCACTGGTAATATCGCCGGTCAGTGTGTCTTTTCGTGTAAGCACCACTACGTATTTGGTAGCTGTGGTGGGAAAGGTGTGTGTAACGGGATTCAATGGCGGCGTTGTGTACAGCGGTGAGCCGTCGCCAAAGTCCCAGCTAACCGGAACAGTATTGCTGACCGTATCGGTGAGCGTAAGGGTATATTTATCACTACAGGTTTTGCCGATGGTGAAGCCACCACCACCTCCTCCGCCGCCACCGCCATCGCCTGAACCATCATCGTCGCAAAGGTCGGCCACATCAACCGGTTTGGCGATCGAAGTAACAGTGCAACCCTGTGCAGTGATGATCTTCAATGTAATATTATAACCACCGGCAGTGGTGTAGGTATGCGAAGCATTGTCGACCGTGGTGGAGGTAGTATAACCATCGCCAAAATCCCATACATAACTAACTACCGGATCAATAAGATTGGTTATACGTGCAGTGGCTTTAACCGGCAGCGGTTTGCAACCATCGTGAGGCGTATAGGTAAAATCTACCTGCGGTTGCTGAATACGGAGAATATTTGGCTTTGTCAGGTAAGCGGTACAACCGGTGATAGTGTCGGTGATGGTAAGAGTTACGGTGTAATTTCCAAAACTGTTGTAAGTATGCGCCGGACTGGCAGTGGCATCGTGTGCGCCATCACCGAAATTCCAGTCGTATTTCAAATCATTGGTGGGGCTGCTGCCGTTGGTGAACTGAACCATAAAAGGCACACTGCAGCCGGCCGTTTTATCAACCGAAAAATCAGCCTGCGGGGCGGGCCGCACATTAATGATGTGGTGCGCCGTGTCGTTACATCCGGCAGCATTATAGGCGATCATCATAATATCGTAATCGCCGAGTGTGGTAAAAGTATGTGAAACGTTCTGCCCATACTGTGTTGCGTTGTTATCAGGAAACAACCATTTTACCGTGGAGATAAAAATTGCAGGCGTAATGTTTCCGTATAACACAGTGGCGGTGCCTGAACATACGGTATCGGGTGCGGTAATGCCGGCCGTTGGTTTGCCTGCCAGCACCGCATTGGCACGAACCGAAGTGCTGGTACAATTGGTTCCATTTTTTGCAGTTAGCGTAACCGTATAAGCGCCGGTGTTAGTGTAGGTATGTGAGGGGTTGGCATCGGTTGAAGTTTGGCCGTCGCCAAAATCCCATAAATAGTTAATAGTGCCGTCGCCTGTGCTGGTGTTTACAAAGGTGGCGGCGAAAGGGGTATCGCAACTGTAATACGTGGGGATCGTAAACGATGCATTTACTTTCTGATATACCTGTATGTATTGTGTTTTAATTGCGGCATCGCTGGTACAGCCCCAGTTGTTGGTTACGATCAGCGATACATTGTAATTGCCGTTGCTGGTGTAGGTGAATGAGGGATTGGGATCTGAGCTGCCGCCGGCGCCAAAGTCCCACAGGTAATTGGTGATGGTGCCGGTAGATGTTGTAGCCTGGTTGGTGAAGTGTACGGTGTGTGGTGCACAACCGGCCAGGTCGTCGCCTGTAAAAGCGGCTACAGGTTTTGGGTGCACGGTTACCACATCCTGTTTGGTTCTTACATCGCCATTTGAAAAAGTAACTGTGAGGGTTATCGTAAACGTACCATCCGTTAAATAGTTGGTTCCAACCGTAGCGGCGCCATTGTTGATAATGGTGCCATTACCCAGGTTCCAGTCGCGACGCACTACGGTGCCGCCGGATGAAATGTCGGTAAAGTTTACGCCACCGAGCGGAATACAGCCTTCTTTTTTGTTGATGGAGAAATCAGCAGTTGTTTGCGCCATGGTAGTAAATGAAGCACAGCACAACAACAGGCCAACAAGCAGCCCAAACAGGTAATAGCGGGTAGTAGATGCACTCATAATTTTTCAGATAGTTGCCGGTTACCAGTTTCCGGTTACCTGGCAAAAAATTTGGAAACCCCGACTGTTTTAGCGTTCTCGCAATTCAAGTCCTGGCAACCGGCACCCAGTAACCGGGGACAGTTGCCAGGACTTACATTTCGATCACTCTTTATTGAATCACCAGCTTGTTAATAAACAGCTTTTCGCCTTTGCTGTTCGTGATGGTGGCAATGTATACCCCTTTTGTTAAAGCAGGCAGGTTCACGGTTGTGTTGCTGGTATTACCGGCAAGCATAGTTGCCCACACCTGCTGACCTGCCAGCGTGGTCAATGTTAGTTGCAGCCTGCCGCTTACCGGCTGGCTTACCGACAGGTTCAGTCTGGTGGATGCCGGGTTCGGCGCCAGACTGATAACTGTTTGCTGACTGATCAGGATGGTTACGATAGATGAGATGGTTGAATGGCCATCCACATCTACCTGTTTCAGCCGGTAAAAGTTCTTACCATTCTGATAGTGCGTGGTAGTGAACACGTAATCGCTCACCGTGCTGCTGTTGATCTTACCCGGCACAGTGCCGATGGTTTCAAAAGAGGAACCGTTGGCACTGTACTGCACCTCGAAGGCTTCATTTTGTTGCTCCTGTGCGGTGCTCCAGTTCAGCGTTACGAGGCTGTTGGCATATTGACCATTAAAAAACAGCAGGTTCACGGGCAGCGCAGCCATCGGGAATAAGGTGACGTATGAAAATAAGCTATCCAGGGTGCCGGCAGCGTCTACTATTTTCATCGTATAGCCACGGGAAGTGAAATGAGCAGATGAAAGTTCGGTCATCAAAAACGGAACTGTATCGATGATCACAGAATCGCTTGTTGCATTGATAGCCCAGGTTCCCTGGGCAGAAGTGCTGTCTGACGTAACCATATACGTGCCATTGCTGAAAAAATTGTATTTCAGGCTGGCATAGTTAAGTATGTTGTTCACTGAATCCTTGTGGAACAAGGTGATAACATTAGTGCGCAATACATCTACCCGCTTTTCTATCTTCCAGGTCCTTGAAAATAACTCAGCCGGTTGCGCATGCCCCGCGACAGCGATGGCAACAAGCGCCAGTATGGTAATGAATACTTGTTTCATGATTATGATATTTTTATTAATGACCGGCTTCAAATGCTTTCTTTAACCGGAGATCGATGTTTTTAAACAGGATGGAGCCAGCAATAATATTGCCCAGGGCATTTATTTCTCCCGCAAGGTTGTCGCCGCAATAACTTAAACCGGTGCCCACCGTCACGATCTTTACTTTACCACATTCTTCTACCACGGTGCGGAATACTTTGCCGGGATACAGGAAGTGGCCGGGCTGTGTATAGTTGGTAAACGTAAGGTTCTTATCGTCGGGATAAATCCAAACCTGGTCATAGCGTGTACTATGTAACTCGAAGTTGCAGAAAAGAAGGTCTGTCGAATAGTGATAAATGGTACGGTCGCTGATAAAACCCGGACTATTGTACAGATTGTAGGTATTACAGGCCACTACTGAATCAGGGTTATGCGCTTTTTGTTCTTTCGTCAGGGCGTCAAGATCTTCTTTGCCTGTAATTTCTGAAAGTTTGTTATCTATCCAGGGAATATTGGAAGGCGCCGCTCTTTGTAAAAGGTAGTAGGATCCGTCCAGCACCTGCCAAAAGTATTTGATGCCACCGTTGGTGTTGGTTTCTGAAGCAGTGGCAGGGTCAAATGCATTTGCATTCTTGTAAACCATATTTACAAGCGTATTCTTATCAGCGTTCAGCAGCATGGGGGCAGACAGCCTGTCATAGGGAAAATCCAACGGTGTAGGCGCCGTAAGACTGGCATCGTGCTTCATCATTTTGTACACATATTCTGCATTACAGTTAGCACCATTGGGGCCGGTGGTAGAACAAACCTGTGTTTCCACACGATAGAGATGATAATCCTTACGACCGGTAACATCCCGGTTGGCATTATCCTCAATATCGTTGATCGCCGACTGATTACATACATGATAATCGGCCGTGTCAACCGCCAGCGGATAGTTCCGGCCCAGCGTGCTGCGCATAATGCCATTGGAGGTAGCGATCCATTGAATGGAATCTTTTTCCGAAACACCGGCCAGTATCTGGTCAGAGATAAGCCCGTTGGTAGCAGCAGTGTATAAAGTATAGGAATTTTTGCTGTTTACAGAACCGGAGCCGCCATACACGATCAGCCCTTTATTGGTGCCAATAAACACCTGACCCAGGCGGTTGCCCCAGATAGCGTTGGCGTTGATGGTGGCGCCGGCAGGGAAGATGCAGGAAAGGTTGGCGGTGTTCACATAGGTCCAGTTACCACGACGGCGAACCGCAAAACCTTTGCCGGCGCTGATGGTAGCCCACAAATCACCGGACGGTGTAAGCCACAAGCCATTGAAGATGCCGCCGGCCGGAATACCGATGGTAGCAAAATCGGCTGAAATGCCGGAGTAGGTGCCATCGATGTTGTATTTCAATATACGGGCCGGAAAAAAAGTACCGGACTTGCTGGTATAAGCTGCCACGCTGACCCACACTTCTTTTTTACCTGCTGTTACAGAATACACGTTGCGGCTTTGTGCCGTTTGCGTCGCTGTGGGGTTACAGGTATAAGCCGGGTAGGGGAATTCAGCAGGGTCTGCACCGGCACGATAATCCTCATAAGTACCGCGCGACCTAAAACCGATATCACCCTCCTGTTTGAATGAAAAAGTACCGGGTGTTACAATATAGTTAGGGCTTGACGTGAGATCATTGTATTTATGCGCACTCCAAACAGTACCGTTTGAATCTACTGCCAAACCGGCGCAATTGAGTGTGCCGATGCCGTTACGCCCAAAGTAGGTAAAGCACTCGGCATTTCTGTCGGGCGAAAAGTGCACCAGGCCTGCAGGATTGTTAATAGGGATCTGTTCAATGCCGCCACCCACAGCGGTGCTGCCACCGCGGCCATTGTGGCCGGCCCATATATAACCCAAATGGTCGGCCGCCAGGGCCTGCACGTTAAAGTTCGCCGTACTGGCCAGCGCAACAAACGTGTTGGCATTGGGGTTACTTAATTTGTCGAGCTGATAAACGCCATTGCTTCTTCCTGCCCAGATGTTATAATTTGAGTCAACGGCAATGCAGGTAAACGAGGTTCCGGAGTTGTAGCTGGTGAGCTGTATCTGCGCGTGCAGACACAATGGCAACAGCCACAAAAAGAGTAAACACTTCTTCATGGTTTAATTTTGATTAACTGATAATGATTAGCAAGCGCAGGTTTTTAGGATCTGCCCCGGTTAGGACAGTGTTTTAAAAGGAACGGGTTTCATAAGATGAAGGAAGCTGTACAAAGACAACAATTCAAGGGCAGGCGCCTCGATTTGCTTTGTTTGACTTTGTAAATAAAGGAATTACACCAGCAGGTGGTCGGTGTGTGCATCCAAAGATTGGTAAATAATAAGAGGACTTGCAAAAGGGTGGGGGTGGATGCCGGTTATTTGTTTCATAGAGGACTGAGGTTAATAGTGTGTCAAAATTAGATAAGTTTTGCATTCACCAGATGTAGCCGGAACAATTTACCCAGTTAGGCTATACGCTTAACAGACCCGCCTCCCATTCCTAAGAACTGGCGCAAGACAGGGGATGGCCCTGCTTGTTGGCGTCTTGTGCCATAACTTCCCGGAACAATTTCCGGTTAAATCGTCAAAAACAGTCGCAAATCACCCTCAGATTCTCTCTGTAATGCCGCCAAAATCAGTTACTTTTGCGGGTATTTACAACTCAATTGACTGAATGAAGAATATCCGCAATTTTTGCATTATCGCACATATCGACCATGGTAAAAGTACACTGGCAGACAGGCTGTTACAAACAACGGGCACAATCAGCGACCGTGATATGATGGACCAGGTGCTCGACGATATGGACCTGGAACGTGAAAAAGGGATTACCATTAAGAGCCATGCCATTCAGATCAATTATAAACACAGCGACGGACAGGAATATATTCTGAACCTGATCGATACCCCCGGCCACGTTGACTTCAGCTATGAGGTTAGCCGGGCCCTGGCTGCCTGCGAAGGCGCCCTGCTGCTGGTAGATGCCGCCCAGGGTATTCAGGCCCAAACCATCTCGAACCTGTACCTGGCCATCGACAACGACCTCGAGATCATTCCGGTGATCAACAAAATTGATATGGACGGCGCCATGATCGAGGAAGTAAAAGACCAGATCATTGAACTGATCGGCTGCAAACCCGAAGAAATTCTGCTCGCCAGCGGAAGAACGGGTATTGGAGTAGAAGATATTTTAAAAGCTATTGTAGAACGTATTCCTGCTCCTGAAGGTGATCCTGCCAAACCGCTGCAGGCCCTGATCTTCGACAGCGTGTTCAATTCGTTCCGCGGTATCATTGTGTATTATCGTATCCTCAACGGCAGTTTAAAGAAAGGGGATAAGGTAAAATTCGTTTCAACAGACCTTGAATATGAAGCCGATGAAGTAGGTATTTTAAAATTAACATTGAGTCCCCGGCAGGAAGTTAAAACAGGGGATGTAGGATATATTATTACCGGTATCAAAAATGCGAAGGAAGTAAAAGTGGGTGATACCATTACCCTGGGTAACAACCCCAACCCCGAAATGATTCAGGGTTTTGAGGAAGTGAAGCCGATGGTATTTGCGGGCATCTTCCCGGTAAATACCGATGATTTTGAAGAGTTGCGCGAGTGCATGGATAAGCTGCAGCTGAACGATGCTTCCCTGACATTTGAACTGGAAACATCCCAGGCCCTGGGCTTCGGTTTCCGTTGCGGCTTTTTGGGTTTGCTGCACATGGAAATCATTCAGGAAAGGCTCGAGCGCGAGTTTAATCAAACGGTGATCACCACTGTTCCCAACGTGAGCTTTATTGCCTATACTACCAGGGGCGAAAAAACAATTGTAAATAACCCTTCCGAAATGCCCGAGCCTACACAGCTCGACCGCATTGAAGAGCCTTTTATCAAAGCACAGATCATCACCAAGCCCGAGTACATCGGCAATATCATGACGCTTTGTTTGGGCAAACGCGGTATTTTGATCAACCAGAGCTACCTTACCACAACCCGTGTGGAGCTCCTTTTTGAAATGCCTTTGACAGAAATTGTATTCGACTTTTACGATAAACTGAAGAGCCAGACCCGTGGTTATGCGTCGTTCGACTATCATCCGATAGGTTATCGCGATAGCGATATCGTGAAGATGGATATTTTGCTGAACAGTGATAAAGTGGATGCCCTGAGCGCCCTGATTCACCGCAGCCGTGCACAGGATTTCGGCCGCAAACTGTGCGAAAAACTAAAAGAACTGGTACCCCGCCAGCAATTCCAGATTGCCATACAGGCGGCCATCGGTGCAAAAGTTATCGCCCGCGAAAATATCAGCGCCATGCGTAAAGACGTAACCGCTAAATGTTATGGTGGCGACATCAGCCGTAAGCGCAAACTGCTCGAAAAACAAAAAGAAGGTAAAAAGCGCATGCGCCAGATTGGAAACGTAGAAGTGCCGCAGGAAGCGTTTTTAGCAGTGTTGAAGCTGGATGATTAAATCCTGAGCGAAGTCGAAGCATGAAATTTATTGAGCCGGTATTTGCACATATGCATACCGGCTTTTATTTTTGTTTGATAGCGCATCCCATGAAACGTAACCTGTTTCTTTTGTTAGGTCTGATTGGTACATCCTGCATATCTTTTGCACAGGATGTAAAGCTTATTAAACTGCTGAACGAAAAAACACCTGTACGCGTTCAGCATTTCCACATTACAGTCGTGCGCGACGACCGGGTCGATACATCTGCCATTGGCATTGTTGCTTCGGGTCTTCTTAATAAAAAGAAGTTTTCGTTAAATCTGCAAAACGGCGTTGCGGGTTCGCTAAATGAATTTATTCACAATAATATTTTACAGGATACCGCCACAGCGCCTATAGAATTACATATTTCACACCTGCAGGCAACACAAACGGGCACCGGCATACACACACGAACCGATCTGGCGCTCATGGTTAATTTTTTTATCAAAGGCGAAAAAATATCACATTTCAGTGGCAGTAGTTATGTTGAGGGTGGCGGCGATGTGGTAAAGCCTATTGAAGAAATGATCCGGAAAAACATTCAGAACGGTTTGCTGCAGTTCGATGAATGGTGGCTGAAAAATCAAAATCAGTATTATGCATCGAAAGGCGCCCCACAGGCGGTTAAGGTAAATGCGCAAATAGAAAAAAAATCCGATGATAGTGATATCATTGTATATGCAGCCAACCGCCCATTGCAGGCGGCCGATTTTGAAGCAAAGGCAGATGAATTGAGTATGGCGGCGGCGATTACCAGCAGTGGTATGCTCATTACCTACGATGCCGTAACCATGAATGGCGAAGTGAATATTCTGGTGCATATAACGCCCTATTTCGATAAAATGAGATCATGGTTCCGGAATAAGAACAATTCAAAAACCCTTTTACACGAGCAAAAGCATTTTGAAATTACCTTTATAAAGGCCTGTGAATTGGTGCAAACGATACTTAATACGAAATTTACCGCCAATTACGCCCGCGAGCTGGATCAGCTGAACCGCCAAATACAAAAAGAAAGCGATCAGATGCAGACCGATTATGATGCCCAAACAAAACACGGACAAATTATGGCAGCTCAGCAAAAATGGAATAAATTGATAGATGAAAAAATTTCCGATTTGGGGATTTTGGGATTTTGAGATTTCTTCCGGTTCTGTTTTTCCTTTAAATCGCTAAATCCCGAAAACGCTAATTCACAAAATCATTAAATTCCGAAATCTCAAAATTATGCGCACACCTCTGCAAAAAGGCGAACAGATATTACTGGTAACACATACCAGCTGGGTTAAATTAATAGTTCCTGTGCTGATAGCAGTGGCCGGCTGCGTAGCTTCTTATTTTATCGGCTTTTTGGAATGGGGCTGGATTGCAGCACTGGTTGGCCTGCTGTATTTTATAACGGTATATTTTACCTGGAAAGTGAATATATGGGTAGTAACCAACTATCGCGTCATCGATGAGGCCGGACTACTCAATCATTTTGCCAAGGAAAGTCCGCTCGAGAAGATCAATAATGTGTCGTACGATCAAACCATCTGGGGACGCATTTTGAATTTCGGCCATGTTGAAATTCAAACCGCCGCCGAAATCGGCGCCACCGATTATTACAATGTGCATGGCCCAAAAACATTGAAAGATACCATTACGCTGGCGCAGGCCGAATATAAGAATCTTCAACTGGCCAACCAGGCGCAACACATGGCCACCGCCATGGGCATGCAGGCCGGCGAAGTAAAATATTCAACCACCACGCCCGCACACAATATCGCTTCTGAATTGGAAAAATTACACCAGTTAAAACAACAGGGTATTATCAGTGAAGAAGAGTATAACAAAGCGAAGGCCAGGTTGCTGGGGTAGGAGGTGAATGGTCAATGGTCAATAAAACCCCGAGAGCAACATATTCATTGACCATTGACTATTCACTATTCACCAATTACATTCTTTCAGGCACCCGTATTCCCATCAACGCCATACCCGACCTGATCACATTCACCGTCATTTGAGATAACTGTAAACGTAATTCTTTCTTTTCGGGAGTTTCGGCAGTTAATACCCGCAATTCGGTAAGTAATGAATTGAAGGTTTGTGCCAGCTTAAATACATAGCCAGCGACTACAGAAGGATTCATTTCCTGACAGGCCTGGGCCAGAATAGTCGGATATTTTTCGAGTTCGATAATTACTTTTTTCTCGGGAGGCAAAAGTTCGCTAACTATTTTATTTACGGGCTCGTTCTTCGGCTGTTCTTTTCTTAAAATAGATTGTGTTCGAGCAAATGCATATTGAATAAACGGCCCGGTAAATCCATGAAAATCTATCGACTCTTCAGGATTAAAAATCATTCTTTTCTTTGGATCAACCCGTAACAGGAAAAACTTCAATGCTCCAAGTCCAAGTGTATCATATAACTCTTTCAATTCCTCCTCATTAAAGTCTTGCACTTTGCCTAACTCTTCGGTTTTTTTCGCAGCCACCTGTACCATTTCATCAGCAATATCATCCGCATCCACCACGGTACCCTCCCGCGTTTTCATTCTGCCGGTAGGCAGTTCAACCATACCGTAGCTCAAATGAAAAAGACCATCAGACGAAGGCAGACCCAGCTTCTGACAAATAAGCTTTAATACCTTGAAATGATAATTCTGTTCATCACCTACCACATATATGCTCAGTTCGCTGGGAAATTCGTTTTGCTTTAATTCTGCCAAACCAATATCCTGCGTAATATATACAGCAGTGCCATCACGACGACGCACAATTTTTTCATCCAGTCCGTCGGCAGTCAGATCGATCCAAACACTGCCATCATCTTTCTGAAAAAATACTTTCCGGCGAAGTCCTTCTTCAACCATGTCTTTCCCCAGCAGATAGGTTTCGCTTTCGTAATAAATTTTATCAAAGTCGCTGCCGATGCGTTTATAGGTAACATCAAATCCTTTGTACACCCAGCTGTTCATAGTGCGCCACAGCTCAACTACATCGGGTTTGCCGGCTTCCCAGTCAACCAGCATTTGCTGGGCCGCTTTCATGATGGGTGCTTCTTTTTCCAGCTCCTCTTTTAACGGGCTGTCATTCATCAATTGCTCAGCTTTTTCTTTGGAATGCCCTTGCTCCATCAGCTCAGCCAGTTTCTTTTCCTTTATGGGTACCAGTTGCTTTTTCAATTCGGTTCCGAATAGTACATAATAATCACCCACAAGGTGGTCGCCTTTTATGCCGGTGCTTTCGGGGGTAGCGCCATTGCCGAATAATTGCCAGGCGATCATGCTTTTGCAAATGTGAATGCCCCTGTCGTTGGCAATACAGGTTTTAACCACTTCATAGCCATTGGCCTTATAAATTTCAGCCACGCTCCAGCCGAGAAAGTTATTCCGTAAATGGCCGAGATGCAGCGGTTTATTGGTGTTGGGAGATGAGTATTCGACCATTACGCGTTTGCCGTTCCTGTTTTGACGGCCATATCCGGCATCATTATATTGCTCCTGTAAAAACTGCAGCCACCAGGCATCGCTTATGGTGAGATTTAAAAAACCTTTGATCACATTAAAACCTGTAAAAAGCTGGCTGTTGCCGGCTACAAGCGCCTGTCCCAGTTCATTTCCCAATGCTTCGGGCTGCTTTCTAAGCGTTTTTGTAAAAGCAAAAAGAACCACGGTATAATCACCTTCAAATTCGGGTTTGGTTTCACTTACAGTAATAGAAGAGGGGTCAACATCTGCCTGGTACAATTTCTTAATCTGTACGCTAACTGCCGACTGTATAACAGGAACGATTGCCATGCTTGATTTTTGTGTGGCAGCAAAAATAGTACAATAGCAGGGAGAATATTTTGAGATTTAGAGATTTTGGGCTTTCGGGATTTATTGGGAAGATTGAATTGGAAGAAATCTCAAAATCGATAAATCCAAAAATCTCAAAATCAAAAAGCCGCTCTACAACGGAGCAGCTCTTTGTTAGTTGATTTAGGGGTTAAACCGGGGCCAAATATGTAGCTTTTTAAGATATGAAAAACAATTGTTAATTTTTTTTGACATTCGTCAAATCTGACCTAAGTAAATGCGGGGAATACAAAACAGGCGCGGGTCAGGAAGAATGAACCCTGCGCCTGACCGAAATTCAAAAATTTGACACTTTTAATAGAAAGGTGATCGGTAATTATTGATATTCAGTTAAATTTGCACTGGATTAAATACTGATCGTGAAGAACCTGATAACTGGAGTAATAGACTACTTTTACCCACCCTTCCGAAAATTCATGCCTTTGCAAACCTTTCGGTATGCAGCCTGTGGAGGGGGAAATACGCTTTTGGATATATTCATCTACTACCTAAGCTACCATTTTCTGTATAGGGAACAAGACGTTCATACGCCTTTCATTACTATAAGTCCGCATATTGCCGCTTTATTAACCGGGTTGGCTATCAATTTCCCGCTCGGCTTTTATTTAAGCCGCACCATTGTATTCAGCGGATCAACTTTACGCGGCCGGGTGCAGTTATTCCGTTATTTTTTAATGGTTACTATCTGTATCGTTTTAAACTACATTTTTATAAAGCTGTTTGTTGAGCAGTGCCATATTTATCCCACAGTGTCAAAAGTGCTCACCACTATTATTGTAGTTGCATTCAGCTTTATCACGCAAAAGAATTTCACGTTTAAAGTCGAAAGCTCGGGAGTTGTTAGCAGCAATGATCAAACCAATTCGGCAGCTTAGTGCTCCTTCGCGCTTCGCCTTGTGCAGTAGCGCTAAGAGCATAAACGAGAAAAAGAGAATAAAGAGAAAAGGCAATTCAAAGCGATCGACTAACCGAACTTTAGAGCGATGTGTATAGAATCAGGAAGTCCTGAATAAGAATATCTCCTTTTTCTCTTTCAACTCCTATACTCTCTTAGCGCCACTGCAGCATTGCGGAGCGAAGCGTAGCTCAATGTTCCTTTGGCTCGGTCATACTAAACCAGTTGCCGCATCCGTCGGTTATGATGGCTTCTATACCGTAAAACTGTTCTTTGGGTTCTGATTTAAATTGAACGCCTTTTGCTTTTAATTCTTCATAAGTAGCCCGGCAGTCGGGTGTATAAAATGCGCCGGCGCCCATTACCCCTTTTTCGAGCAATAGCTTCAGGGCATTGCGTACATCTTCATCGTACCCGTTTACAGCGCTTGTTGCCGGAAATAAAATTACTTCCAGATCGGGTTGTTCGGGCGGGGTAACCGTCAGCCAGCGGAAGCCATTGTCCATAGTAGCATCGGTATGAACTTTAAAGCCCAGCTTGTTAACATAAAAATCATAGGCTTTATCCTGGTCGGTAACAAAATAGCTGGTGTGAGAAACTTTAGTGATCATATTGATTTGTTTTGATCAAAGCTATTATTTACGGAAGGAAGGGGCTTATTGAAAATTGCTTTTTTGGCGAAATACTGATTTCCGGTTTTGAGTTCCGGTGTGTGAGTTTGTTTGTAGTTTGCACCTTCCAAAGAGCTTATAAGTTAAATGTTCCTTATGAAAGAATTTGAAATCAGCCAGGCTGCCGTTACCAGATTATTGAATCAGCAGCTGTTCAATGAAAAAGAACTGGATTATTCTATTCCTGAAAAACAACTTCCCGTACTTGAAGCAATGGCCGGCATAGGCAATAGCGGCGTGAGTGTATTTGATATGTATAAACAGGAACATATTTTTTATTCATCGAATTTCGGGCGTTTGTTAGGATACGATATAAAAGACATGGAAAGTTATGGCGCTCACTTTTTACAAAATAAAGTGCATCCCGATGATGTAGCCGGGTTAACCATCAATGGCATTTCTATTTTAAAGCTGTTTTTACAATTTTCACCCGAAGAACGGGCATGCTATAAATTCATAAACGAATACAGGCTTTTAAAGGCCGATAATACCTACGTAAGAGTAGTGGAGCAGGACCAGATCATGGCCTTTGATAAACGCGGCAATATGTGGCTGTCGTTAGGCATTATTGACATTTCGCCCAACCAGGACCTGACTGAAGGTTTAAAAAGCCAGGTGTTCAATTTCAAAACAGGTGAAATCATTCAGCTTCCGAACGAAGGTAAAAAAGCGGCGATCTCTGTTTCACTAACATCGCGCGAAACGGAAGTGCTGAAAATGGTAAAAGGCGGCTTGCTGAGTAAAGAAATTTCTGATAAGCTGGCAATCAGTGTACATACTGTAAATACCCACCGGCAGCGTATTCTTGAAAAATTAAATGCAGGCAACTCCATGGAAGCGGTTGTATTTGCTGCTGATCTCGGACTTATATAAACGTTTTTTACCAAACATCCATTGTACTGATTAATCAGTATTGCTGAAAATCGGGTTTAGAAAGACCTTTGTTCTATCTAAATGAATAAACAATGGAAACAAACAGCAAAGAACAAACTACGCCAAACTATAACATTATCACTGTATTTGGGGCAAAAGGCAAAGTAGGAATAGAATTATTGAAACTATTTTCACAATTGGGTATTCATTGCCGTGCGGTAACCCGTGATTTGAAAAATGTTCCTTCATTACCCTATGTTACCTGGATAGGAGGCGATTTAAACGATACCCATTCTATTTACAATCTGGTTGCAGGAAGCGATGGTATATTTCTGAATACCGATTTTTCGCCCAATATGGTTACTATGCATAAACAGGTTATTGAGGCGGCTCAACAGGCGGGGGTAAAACATATTGTGCGGCTTTCGTATGGACTGCTTCCTGAAGAAGTATTGAAAAAAGCCAATTCACCGGTGCACCAGTTTCATATTCAGGCCGATGAAGCACTGATAAGTTCAGGATTGCCATATACCATACTTCGGCCCAGCGGATTTATGCAGAGCTGGTTATATGAATTGCCTTCAATAAAAACTGAAAGGAAAATTCATGAAGCAACCGGTGATGGAAAACTGCCTTATATAGATACCAGGGATATCGCCGGGTTTATCGCTCAGGTATTGTTGAATGAAAAGCATTATAACAGGATATACAACTTAACCGGAAATGAAGCAGTGAATTTTTATCAGGTAGCAGATGCCATTGGCAAAGCGATCGGAGAAACGGTTACCTATGTTCCCGAATCAAGGGAAGAAACAATACAACGCTATACGAAAAAAGGATATCCCGACTGGGCCATTCAACTGCTGTTATTCTTTGCTGAAAGCCAGCAACAGGGTAAACTTACACCTGTTACCGGCAGTATAAATGAAGTTTTAGGTAAACCCGCCCGTGATATTTATACGTTTGCAAAGGATTATGCCGAATGGTTTAAAGGTGAGTAATGTATCACTGTTATGGCATATTGTTCCCGCCGGCGGCTCCTAAGCCGGGGCGGGTACTTTTATTGCTCCTGTGGTTTATTGTCTTTATCCAGGTCGTACCCTTCTATAAAACAATGCGGAATAAACTTTTTGGGTTGTTGTTTCAGTTGTTGCTGTTTTAACCAGGCCATATTGCGGTAGTAAGTGGGAGCAAAGCCAATTTCTTTTTTAAACAGCATGCTGAATGAGCCGATGCTTTCAAAGCCTACTTCATTGCAGACTTCGGTAATGGAAAACTGTTGGGTGTTTAACAATGCTTTGGCCTTGTCAATCCTTTTTTGTGTAACATACTGATGTGGCGTGATCTTATATACTTTGGTAAACAGCCGGTGAAAATGAAACCGCGATAAGCAGGCCTGTGTGGCTATTTTATCAAGGTCAATAGCTTCGTGAAAGTTATCATCGATATACAATTTGGCAGAAACGATGCGTTGATATAATTCAGAAGCAATGGCCATATGGAGGTGGGAGAGTACTTACAGATGAATTTATCCTAAATAGATTTCATATTCAGCTTAGCTATTATTTCATTGGCTTTATTCACCTTTTCGGGGAATAACACTTTACCTGAAAACTTTTTCATTGAATTCGATACTTTCACTTTAATGCCTAAAGCCTCAGCACCCTTTAATTTTTTTGCCTTTTTCATATCATAAAGTTACATTTTTTTTCTTTTAATCATAAATCCAAAGTAATCAGCTCCTTTGCAAAAGGCAACCCGCTCATAGGTGGCAATTCCCATTAGAACTCCGTAAACATGAAAATCCTTTGTAAGCTCTTCCATATTGAGAGTCAGCGCCATACGATAAAGCCTTGTTCTTTCTGGAGTTGAACCGGAAAAGAATATGAATTTATCCGGAAAAACAGAGCTAAACTCATAAACAGCACCCGCAACAGTAGCTAATATCTTATTTCTGTCTTTGTTGTCATTGGTAGTTTCATCATCAATGGAACCATCTTCGGTTAAGTTTCCAAAAGCAAGATTATAAATATCTTCATCCAACAATTGTGTAAACTGAATTACTTTGGCAATTTTGCCTTTTGGCCCTTCACTGAAAAAAAGAAATTCAAGTTTATCCGGTGAAGAGATGATATCATCATACCGTTCATATTTCATTCTGCAAAACCTTTAATTCATTCAATATCGCAATGCCATTACACAGTAATTAATTACCGGTTCTAAAAAGCCACCACATTACTTTCTTCATTATCAACATCGATATACCGTTCAATATTACGCGGGCGGTATTGGTACATTTCACGGGTGCGTTGTAAAACGCTTTCATCAAGTGTTTCATTGGCATGATTGTGCAGCTTTACCGGCCGCCATACGGGCCACCAGAACCAGTACAATGGTGTATAGGAATTACGCAGCTCGCCCCAGGGATTGCCTTTTACCTGTTCATATACTTTTGCATCGTAGCACAATCCTGCTTCATGGGCTTTTTGTGACAGCCACTTTAATGCAAGATCGCTCAAACCTGTGTCAACATAACCACCGCCAATGTTACTGTGCACACCCGAAAACCAGCGTTGCTCCATGCGTTGCGGATGCGTGGGATCATTCTTTACCGTATTGCTTTTTTGCCATAAAGTGGGCATGAACAATTTTCTTCTTTCATCAATGGCCAACGCATGACAGGCATTTTCCACCGTACTGCTGAGGGTTACATCATGAAACTTATATTTTTTACGGTTCCATAATTTATACCAGGGTAGGGGAATGCCCAAACTGCCAACGGTATCCCAAACGCCGATAAATTTTACAGGCGTTACATTTTCCCATGTATAATTTTTTCTGAAAGACACCATCAGATCTGAATCGGGGGCTGAATATTCGTTTCTGTCGCGGTACAGGTCATAGGCTTTATCAACCAGCGATAAAAATTCAGGTTTTAAAATGCCACAGTTTCTGATAAAACCTGCAATGCTGCGGGCCGTATAGGCGCCACGACTGAACCCGAATAAAAAAATATCATCGCCGGGTTCGTAGTTCAACACCAGAAACGTATATATATCTTTTATGTTCTTGTCGATTCCTGCACCGGTAATGCCACCCAGCAGTTTATCTTTCCATGAGCTGCCGGTGCCAACTCCTTCATCATAAAATTTTACCTGACGAACCGTTGAACCATTTGATGTATCCTGCGCACAAATGCATTGATACATTTTTTCAACGTTCGTTTCAATCGGTTTTCCGCGATCGGTATTGCC
This sequence comes from Niastella sp. sgz303648, assembly GCF_059587045.1. Taxonomy (NCBI): domain Bacteria; kingdom Pseudomonadati; phylum Bacteroidota; class Chitinophagia; order Chitinophagales; family Chitinophagaceae; genus Niastella; species Niastella sp. sgz303648. Next base: position 57,568 of record NZ_JCAPSW010000005.1, read on the forward strand.
GGGTTTGTTCCAGGTGCCATCGCTGCAGGTGATAATACGTTTCATAATCGTAAATGGTGAATTGTTAATACTCAATTGGGATGTATTGGTTCGGGTCTCGCCCCAGCCGGTTTTTGATTTATCACCAGCGGAGCCGAAGCATACGTATTGGATGAGCATAAAATGCCGCTGCAAACTTTTTATTTTTTAAGCGGTTGGTGGTAACCAGCATTTCTTTCAAACCTCTGATGTGGTCGTACAGCGGAAAAAGGGAGGTTGTTTTACCGTCTTCGGGCATGCGCAGAATAGCTTTTTCAAGCACTTTGGCACGAAAAGCCAGCCGGGTGGCTATTATTTCCTGAATAACGGTAGCGGGCAAACTGAATACCAAAAAAAAAAATGAAGATGAGTCCGGTCACTACATCAAGCGCCATGTTATTAAACATACACAAAACATTTAGGGGTTAATTGAAGTTGGTACATTGGCTCCCCTTATGCATCTGATCCTGTCGAAGCTATCACTCCTGTTTCAGCAGGCATCGGATCGTGTTCAGTGAACGGCGTTTAGTAGTTTAAAAACCTTAAGGAAATTAATAGTTTATGGTTTTAGTTTATAGTTTGTAGTTGCTGCCGAGTTTTTTGGATTAACCAAGCAAACTATATCCTGTTAAAATTTATAAAGCCGGCAACTACAACGTATGATCGAATCAAAGAACCACAAACTTCAAACCACAAACCAGAAACTTATAATAAATGTAAGATGATGTATTTAATTGTAACAGGTAGGTAATACCTGATTTTAGTGAGTAATTGTACGTGGCTGGTGAATGGTCAATGGTCAATGGTGAATAGAACCCTTGCTTATAGCCTGTTGTCTATTGCCTTCCTGCTTCCCTCTCGCCACTTATTACCTGCCATTTCAGAGGCTCAATAAAAAATCGAGCAAATCGGTCATCGGCTGGTTATTGGGCGACTTCACAAATTTGTAAACGTGTGTGTTTCTGCCATCAGGTATTTCAATTTCATACTGCAGCAGGTCGGCGCCTATTTCGCCATTGCTTTTTTTTGCCTGCGTAGCATAAAATTCACTGGCTTTATCGAGCAGTGATTGTAACAGCGGTCGCTTTTCGGGCGTTAACTGATTATCTGAAATTTCCTTTAACTGAATACGTTCTCCGGCAAAGCCTCCCGATTGAAATACCCTGATTTGCATATGGCTGTTGTTTAGATTAAATGTAAAGGTAAATAGGATTGTGCTGAGCGAAGCGAAACAATTAAAAAACCGGCCCCGGCATAATCAACAATGTTATACCGGGGTCCGGGCCCATTTACTTACTCTTCGTTATTTTCCTTTTTGCTGCTTGCTTCTTTTAATTCCTTTTCTTCTTTTTTAAGATAGCTTTCTATTTCGTAGTATTCTTCATGCTTCATTGTTCCACAACAGGTGCTTCTGTCCTGACCAGCTGATTTATGCAATGATTCATGTTCGAAAGCCTTCAGCTCAGTGCCATCTTTATATTCACCGGTAAGCGGTACAGGCGATACCACTACTTCACGGAAAGTAAAGCGGTTCCTGATAAAGGTTCTGTATTGCACCGGTTTGCCATCGGCAAAGCATTTCAACAGCATCTGGTTAACTACATGCGCGTAGGTAGCACCTGTATTGGGCGCAGCCAGAATAGCACGTAATAATAATCCCAGCAGGTATTGAGCGCTTTCGTGCAGTACCTGAGCGTCGTCTTTTTTGGCGATATTTCTTTCGAATGCGAATATATCGGCCAGAACATCATAAATACCGCCTGTAAATACCTGCGATATGGCATGTACTTCGGTGCCTGTTTCGCTTAACTTAAAGTTGTTATCGGCATTGCGTAAACCATTCGGACGGCCTAATGCCAAACCAAACTGTTCTGCCAGATCGCTCAGGAATGTTTTATCGTGCAGATTAGCTTTGGTTTGTGCAATGATGGCTTCTACCTGATCATATTGCGACAACGTAAGGAAAACAGCCATCAGATCACCGAATGATTCATGCAGTCCACCTGTTTGAGGAGGGTTGCCGGCGAGGATCCATCCTGGTTTCATTGCATCCAGAATAGCATGGCCGGTTTCATGCGACACGATGTCGAGCGAACGGCATGTAAAGATGCGGGAAGTAGTGCCGGGGGCGACAAAATCGCCAAACTTAAGGCTGCGTTGCGATCTGCTGTAAAAGGCGTTCATTACATCGGGCAAACCGTGTGCATGTACCTGTAAGGGATCGATATTGGTGGCAGAGTTCCATTGCCAGGGCAATGCACTGGGTAATCCGTTTAAGGCCAGTGCTCTTTGCACCATGGTTAATGTTAAACGGGAAACAGCAAATGCCTGTACGCTGTCGAAGGCATCGGTGCCGGGTGTTTGAATAAAATCACCAAACGCGTTTTTGCTAACGGGCGCCAATCCCATGCTTTTCAAACGAAGGTCCTGCGGACCGTTTGATACAAAAGAAGGCACATATACTTTACGGATACCAATTTCGGCAACCGAAGGGTCCTGCTTGAATATAAGCACCCTTGAACCGGTTAAGATGGGAATGGGAATCGGTGCGGCTGATATGGATGGTTGCAGCGGAACCTGAGCATGTGCGGGCTGACCCGGAGCTTCCATGCTTGTTTTTTGCTTGCGGTGTTGGCGGTATTGATTGGTGGGGGTGGGTACCAGGCCAACAGGAATTCTTGCTTCCGGAATTTTGGGATCCAGGATGGGCGTCTCCATAAATTACATGGTTTTAAATTGCCTACTCTAAAATGACCGTTTTCGGCATACCGGTTGCCTTAAATCATTTGCCTTAACATGTTGAACCTTAAACCATGAGAAGTCTGCCTTTATGTATTCACTTAAACTACAGCCACACGCTATACCCATTGCGTACAGTGATAGTTTACCCACATGCATTTACCGGTAACGCATAGCTACAGCGATACAGCATGCAGGAAATGGGACAGACGGAGGTATTCAATAAAATACGGAGAACAAAATGAAATCAGATTATTAATCAGAGTGAAGTTTAACCAGAAGTGCTACTAACCGTGTGTGATAACGATGAGAAGGAAAGATATAAACAATTTTTAAACTATTCACATTTTTGGGAGTTGATATTGATCAAATAATAAATATCGAATAATGAATGTCGAATGATAAATATCGAAGTGCTTTTACTTCGACATTCATTATTTATTATTCAATATTTAATAATATTAGCCCTAAATCTTTATTAAGCTAAAAATGGTGTCTACTACGAGGTTCAGCAAACTGGCTTTAAACTGATCGATACGTATAGCCGCAAGGCCCGCCTGCTTTAAGGCATTCATTTGTATCAGGTCTTTCTGACTGTTTACCAGCCATTCAAAATCTTCGGTGGTGAGATCACCGCTCATGAGCAGGTTCGTCCAGCGTTTGAGTTTCTCCTGCATATCATTCAGCATCTTACGGGCATCGTCTTTTGCTTTGCTTACATAATTTTTTAAAGTACTTTCAGCGAGGCTTTCAACGCCTTTTTTCAGTTGATCGAAAATGGTATTAAAATCGATAGGAGGCATATAGATAAAGTTTTAAATATCGAATACTGAATGTTCAATGATGAATTTTGAAGTGCCTTTACTTCGACATTCTACATTTAATATTCAACATTCGATATTGATTATTGATTAGCAGATATAAATGTGGTTACCTTTTCATCGGCAGGCTTTATTTTTTCGCTTTCCAGTTCAACGATCAGGTCAAATGCTTCGCCTACCTGTATTTTGGCCTCATTGATAAACGTGGCCGACAGGGTGCTTTTTTCTTTCCAGCGTTTTAAAAAACCGCCGAACAGGTTGCGATCGGGGTTCTTTAACAGCTCCCACATTTTTACGGTGATGGAATTTACCGGCCGGTGCTTTTCGTATTCATATGCTTTTTCGATGCGGGTGGTTACATCGTCTATAGCGGCCTGTTGCGAGGTAAAGCTTTCGGTAGCTTTGGTCATGATGTTCAATGCGTCGACTTTCAACGCTGTTCCCTGGGTATAGGCGTACTGATCGAACCCTGAAATGGTTTTGCATCCGCTGAATAATACTATAGCCAACAGCAAAACCGCCATTAAATAAGATAAAGGTTTCATGTGCATTGGTTGGTTTTATCGTCAATGGTGAATGGTCAATGGTCAATGCCATTCGTCATTTGGGCTAAAGATATAATATTTTAAGTTTCAGGTTACATGTTGCAGGTTACATGTTAGTTATCTTCTATAAGATAGATATTACTTTAAAAAGCTGAATGCTGCAACATTGGACCTTGAAACCTGAAACTTGTAACCTGTAACTGGCAACCTGGATCCGGTAACTGGTAACCTGAAACCAGCATCCTACTTTACGCCGCCGCTCCAGAACCAGTTACCCTCATTCGTATAAAACCATTTGCCATTGCCATTGATCGATTCGCCCTGCATGGTAAACCCGTCGTAAGCCAGCTGAATGCCTGCATTCACCATATTGGTTATTTTGTACAGCTTACCTGGGCCCGCCCGCATATTCAGCCGGGTAAGGGAGGTTACTTTGCCGAACTTTTCGGTTTTGCTGATCTGTCCGTTCACAACCTGCGCATTGCCGGTAACAAGGGCGATCAGTTTATCCATATCAACCTTAAAACCGGGGCACGACTTTAACGAATAAATTTCATGGTGACCAACAATATGCAGCCGGTCGGCGGGAATGCTCCAGCGCTGACAGATATCGCGTATCAGTTCAGAGCTGGTGCTATACATGTCGTCGGTCCAGTCGCTGCTTTCCGTGCCTTCGTGCTCAATTCCGATGGTATAATAATTAGGATTGATATACATGCCATCGGTTGTTTTTTTGATCAAAGGCCATGAGGGGTCGTGTACACGGCCGGCATGCCAGGCGGTATCTTCTTCCTCAACATATTGATGTACCTCGCCGGCTTTGCCAATGCCATAATGGGCCGATACCTGTGACAATGCACTCGTGAACCAGCTGTCGGTTCCTTTCAGGGTGCCTTCCATAATATGTATAACAATGGCTTCGGGGCGGTAGGTTCTTCTTCCCGTAGTAAAATTGGGACTTAAAACAGAAGTGATGTTCATAAAAATACGTTTAACCCTGTGCAGGTGTATTTAATGCTTCATCGGCCACTTTTTCTGACAATGCCTCGGAAGCCCTTCCTTTATTTTCAGTAATTTTTAATGCTGCATAGGTGGCAGAGCTAAGCCCCAGCAGTATTAAATTATTGTCGCTCACAATGGGTATGATAAAATCTATTGAATGCAGCAGGCATTGCGCCAGGTTGGGATCGCCTTTGGGAAAATCGGAAAGGCAAAAATTCGGATCGCCCAGATTGCCCATCACCGATGCAATGTACCAGATGCCAAAAACAACATTAAAGATGAGGGTCTGAAACCGTTGAATGCTTACCCCGTTCTGATCGGTTAAAATATCGAGGAAGAAATTGGTGGTTTTTACATCCTGATGCCGGTAGATCAGCGGATTTTGCTCATCGGCCATGTCGATAACCCTTGCTGCTGTAGTAGTAGCAACACTGATGCCCAGCAAAACCAGGGTGCTGGAATGCAAATTGGGCGCATGACCGGTTTGCAGCATAATAGTGGTAAAGGAAGTCAGAATGATTACCGTCCACCAGGCAAGCTGCACCCTCGACCAGCTAAAAGGTCGGGGACTGGCTTTACTGATGTCGCGAAGCATGTTAAATTTTCTGTCGCAGATAACAACACCTGCCGTTAAAAGCGCAAAAAGGCCCCAGAACTGAAAAACCATAGGATTTTTTATTTAAGCAGATATAAATATGGCTTTCCTCATTTCAAAGGAAATGCCGGATTTTCAAAGGACTACCATAATTACTAAATTTTCTACTTAAAGTTTAGGTTCTGAGGGTAAATCATTACCCATCTAAGGGTTTATACTGCGCATAACCCGCAGGTATAGTAAAATATTAAATATCGAATATCGAATATTGAATTTTGAATTTAAAGGTTGATGTAAAGGCACTTCGACATTCAATATTGGACATTCATTATTTAATATTTGTTTTTTGTTATATGAAGATATTAACGGAATTAATGATAACAAAGGGGATTTATACTTGTTGTGTAGAAAGTAAATTTACGAAAAGGCAAAACATTCATCATGACACCCTTTACCAACGATAAAAGAACAGATTCGGCTTCGCGGGTTATTAAAGCTCCGGCGCAGGCCATTTACGATGCACTCATAAACCCGCAGGCTATTGCCAGGTGGCGACCACCCGAAGGCATGACCTGCGAAATTTATATGTTTGAACCATATGAAGGGGGCCGGTTCAGGATGAGGTTCGGGTACAGGAATACCAGTCATGATGTAAAAGGCAAAACCACCGCTCATGCCGATGTGTTTCATGGTACGTTTGCCGAACTGGCGTCCGGTAAAAAGGTGGTTGAGCAGGTTGAATTTGAATCGGATGATCCGGCCTTTGCAGGTACCATGTCAGTGATTACCATGCTGACACCCATACCTGGCGGCACCGAAGTGAAAATTATCTGCGAAAATGTACCCGCCGGCATAAAGCCTGCCGATCATGAAAAGGGTATCACTTCTACCTTAAATAACCTGGCCGCGTTTATGACAGAACCCGAATGGTAACAGCTGCCAGTAAATCAGATCTTTTACCTGACTTAAAAATCGGGTATTCAGGATTGAATCAGAATAATTGCATTGAAACGACACAACTGCCCATTGCCTGCTGCCTGCTCACTATTTGCCAGACTGCCATTTTTTCACCCTCACTTACCACGGCATAATCATTGATAACCATAATGGAACATTAAATTCAGCATTTATGGGAAAGATAATAGGAATTGACCTCGGTACCACCAACAGCTGCGTAGCAGTAATGGAAGGAAATGAACCGGTGGTAATAGCCAATGATGAGGGACGCCGTACCACCCCGTCTGTAGTGGCTTTTTTGAAAAACGGCGAGCGTAAAGTAGGTGACCCGGCCAAACGTCAGGCCATCACAAACCCGCATAACACCATCATGAGTGTGAAGCGTTTTATGGGCCGTCGTTTCGACGAGGTGACAGAAGAGATCAGCCATTGGAGCTATAAGGTGGCAAAAGGTGACAATAATACCGTACGTATTGACATAGATGGCCGTTTATATACGCCACAGGAACTTTCTGCCATGATTCTTCAAAAAATGAAGAAAACGGCCGAAGATTACCTGGGTCAGGAAGTAAACGAAGCGGTTATTACCGTTCCGGCTTATTTTAACGATGCCCAACGCCAGGCAACCAAAGAAGCCGGTGAAATTGCCGGCTTAAATGTTCGCCGTATCGTAAACGAACCTACCGCAGCCGCACTGGCTTACGGTCTCGATAAAGGTCATCACGACCAGAAAATTGCCGTATTTGACCTTGGTGGCGGTACATTCGATATTTCGGTACTGGAACTGGGCGATGGCGTATTTGAAGTAAAATCTACCAATGGTGATACGCACCTTGGTGGCGACGACTTTGATAAAGTAATTATGGACTGGCTGGCCGGCGAATTCAAAAACGATGAATCAGTTGACCTGCGCAAAGATCCTATGGCTTTGCAACGTTTGAAAGAAGCAGCCGAAAAAGCCAAGATCGAATTGTCGTCTTCGACCGAAACAGAAATCAATCTGCCATACATCACGGCTATTGACGGAGTGCCCAAGCACCTCGTAAAAAAACTTACCCGCGCCAAATTTGAGCAGCTGGCCGATAAATTATTCGAACGCTGTTTGCGCCCCTGCGAAAAGGCACTCGAAGATGCCGGTTTAAAAGCTGCGCAAATAGATGAAGTAATTCTGGTAGGTGGTAGTACACGTATACCAAAAGTTCAGGAACTGGTTGAAAAATTCTTCGGCAAAAAGCCTAACAAAGGCGTTAACCCCGATGAAGTAGTAGCTGTTGGTGCCGCCATTCAGGGTGCCGTATTAACCGGTGAAGTGAAAGATGTATTGTTGCTCGACGTAACACCGCTGACACTTGGTATTGAAACAATGGGTAGTGTAATGACCCCAATGATCAATGCCAACACAACCATTCCGACTAAAAAATCTGAAATATTCTCTACCGCAGCCGATAATCAGCCCGGTGTTGAAATTCACGTATTGCAGGGCGAACGTACCTATGCCAATCAGAACAAAAGCCTGGGTCGCTTTCAGCTCACAGATATACCACCCGCTCCGCGTGGTATGCCTAAGATCGAAGTAACATTCGATATCGATGCCAATGGTATCTTACATGTTACCGCTAAAGATCAGGGCACCGGTAAAGAACAAAAGATACGTATTGAAGCCGGCAGTGGTTTAAGCAAGGACGAAATTGAAAAGATGAAAGCCGAAGCCAAAGCCAATGAGTCAACGGATAAGGCAGCCCGTGAAAAGGTTGATAAACTGAACCAGGCCGATAGCCTCATCTTCCAGACTGAAAAACAGTTGAAGGAATATGGCGATAAAATTCCGGCCGATAAGAAAGGGCCTATCGAAACAGCCCTGAATAAATTAAAAGAAGCGCACAAATCGCAGGATGTAAGTGCGGTTGATGCTGCCACTACCGAAATGAACAACGCCTGGACGGCAGCCAGTGAAGAGCTGTACAAAGCTACACAGGGCGCAGCCGGAGGCCAGCAATCCGGCGCTCAGCAGAGCGGCCCTAACGGCGGTGGACAATCTAACGCCGGCGGCGAAAACGTAACCGACGCCGAGTTCGAAGAAGTGAAATAAGGACGGTGATTATATATATCAAAAAGCCCTTCGCAATTGCGGAGGGCTTTTTGGTTTTTGTAATAATCCATTTTCAAATTAAATAATCTCCATTTTTTGCATCAAAAACGAAGCGTTCTTATTCTTCGCCACACCCTGCTGCAGTTTATAATCGAACAACAATTCACCATCGCTAATGGTGCTTTCGAAACAATAGTTGTTCACTTTGCCGGGAAGTTCCTGCTCAAGCCGGCTGAGCGCCAGGTCGTGCGTGGCAAACAGGGTTAAACAACGGTATTGCAACAGTTTTTTAATGAACTGTTCCGACCCGTGCGTTTTATCTTCTGAATTGGTGCCGCGCAAAATTTCATCAATTAAGATCAATACCGGCGTATCGTGTTGCTGCAGATAATGAATGATCTGCTGCAGCCTTTTCAACTCGGCCATGAAATAGGAGGTATGCTCGGCCAGTGAGTCGCTCACACGAATGGAGCTGCGGATAACCATCGGTGTAAAGGAAAACGAGGCGGCACAAACGGGGGCGCCGCATTGCGCCAGTATAAGGTTTACGCCAAGCGTTCGCAGAAAAGTAGTTTTGCCCGACATATTTGAACCGGTTACCAGAACCAGCTTTTCGTTTATGCCAAATATGCAATCATTGGCTACACGTTCCTCAGCCGGTATCAACGGATGTGCCATCTGCATGGCAGAAACTGATAAGTTATCGATGTCTGCAACCGGATACTGGTATTGCGGATGATTAAATGCAAATGTGGCTAATGAGTTAATGCATTCAATGCTGCCTACACAATGTATCCAGTCGTTAAACCGGTCTTTATGTTTTTTCTTCCAGCTTTCAAGCGCCCATAAGCAATGGATATCGTACATAAAGAAACTGTTCAGAAAAAAGTTTACTATCAGGTTTAACCGCTGATCGAACATGGCCGATAAACGCGACAGTTTTTTTACCGATTGATGCGCTTCTGTGGCAACCTTTTTTTCTTTTTTCAACAGCTCTGAGGTGCCGCTATCGACCTTGCAGAACAACGACAATATAGCAGCATATTGTTCCAGTATAGATTGCTTTTTTCCCAAAAGGCTATGCTGTTTAAGAATTTGTTTGCCGAACATTCCGTTCACCATCCAGCTGAGCAATATCACCGGTATTAACGGATAATAATTATTGGTTGCCAGCCAGTATATCAAAAAAACTGAACTGTACACCACCACCAGCCATCGTAACAATTGCACCCATAATTTATTATACAATATAGCAGGCCGTTGCAGCCAGTCGGCAATATCATGTAAAGTGCCTTCTTTTTCTTCGTTCATCAAACCATGCGCAGTAAGCAACTGACGTAGTTCTTTTTGAGTGGTCAGTCCCTGCACTGCCTGTTGTTGCTGTTCAATAGCCGTTTTGGAAAGAGAAGGTTGCTGCAGCCAGTGGGCCAGCTGCTGTGTACCATGACCGGTAGTAGTTCGGTTCAGTATATGAAACAGGGAGCCGGGGCCGAAAATATCCAGGTCGCCGGCATAACCGTCATTCGATAAAAACGATTCTCCATTATTGAACAGGTTGGGCTGATGCTGCAACACATCGAGTTCATTCTTATTTATAAATAGCAGTTTTTCAAGGAGTGCCTTGCGGTCGTTCAGGCGCCACGCAATGCGCACCAGTATACTAAACGCCGCGATCACAAGCAGGGTAGTCATAGGCCAGACCAGCGTGTGGTCTGAAATCCACCTCCAGACTACATAGGCAAAAACAAAAAAACAGGCAAGACGCAAACCGGCCACCAAAGTGGTAACAGGCTGTAATCGCTTCAACGCATCCTGATAAAACTGAATTTTTTCTTTATAAAAACCAATTACTGACTCCATAATTAGCGGCAATATACGGCACATTGCGGAAAGCCGTGCCGCTATGCGACACTTGCGGTTTCGTTCCGGCATTGCATGTCGGGATTGCCTTTAACTCTGCTATGCGACACTTGCAGTCCCGCATCACTATTCTGTTGCCCTGGCAACATTCGGCCCTGCAACCGGTTATTTTTTAGCAAAATACCAATTAGCAATTTAATATACATGATGTATATACGATTATCAGCATAAAAAGGAAAATGAAGGAACCTTTTTCTGTATTTAGTTTGTGTGTAACAGTTATAATTTCAGTATATTTATACAGAAGGAATCACACAATAGTGAAACGGCTCTGGTTATGGAATTTCAAATCTTATCCCATGCCGGTTTATTGGTAAAAAATAAACCGGGCACATCGCTTATATGCGACCCCTGGCTGATCGGTAGCAGCTACTGGCGCTCGTGGTGGAATTATCCGCCGGTAAGTAAAGAACTCATCAATTCATTACACCCCGATTTTATTTACCTCACACATATTCACTGGGACCATTTTCACGGCGCTTCTTTAAGAAAATTCAAAAACAAAACTCCGATCATTATTCCCAAAGGAAACTATTCACGCATTAAAGACGATCTGAACTATCTTGGCTTCGATAACATCATTGAACTAAAACATGGCGAGCGTTTTGAACTGGATAAAGGCTTCACCATTACCTCGTACCAGTTTTGGGTATTTCTCGACAGTGCTGTACTGATAGAATGTGATGGCATAAAATTGCTGAACCTGAACGACTCAAAACATATGGGCCTTACGCTTAAACAAATTGTTCGTAAGCACCGGCCCATCGATTTTGTTTTCAGAAGCCATAGCTCAGCCAACGAAAGGTTATCGTACGAAATAGTAGATGCGCCCGATTCGACCGTAGATGATCTTGACCGGTATATCAAAGAATTTGCACAAACCGTTAAGGCTACCGGCGCCTGGTATGCCATTCCGTTTGCCAGCAATCATTGTCATTTGCATAAAGACTCTTATCACTTCAACCGTTTTATTCAACATCCGTTACTGGTAGAAGCGTATTTTAAACGGTATCAGATTCCTTCACCCATGGTAAAAGTGATGGTATCGGGCGATAGCTGGTCGTCGGAAGCCGGTTTTGCCATTAGTGAAAAAGACTGGTTTACCAATCGCGACAAATTATTGCAGCAATATTTACAACAGGAAGCCGAAAGCCTTGAAAAGTTTTATGAGCAGGAAAACCAAACGTTTATTGAAAAAGAAGTGGTAGATGAATACTTTTCAACATTTAGCCGTAGCCTTCCATTTTTTATAAAACGGTATTTCAAAAATGTTTCTTTCACCTATGTATTATCGGCCGCCGGCGCAATCCGGTATATTTATGATGTAAACATTTATACCGGAAAAGTAACAGAGCTGCCGACGGATACGCTTTTACACCATGTCAATTTTCCCATTCAGATACACACCACCGCTTTTATATTTTTGCGGGGCATTGAGTTTAATATATTCTCCCATATGTGCATCGGCAAAAGGGTGTTTTATAAAGTTACTGCCAAAAACAAAAAATATATGGAGGCATTGAACCTAACATTTAACGCCTATGAATACGATCTGCTGCCCATCAGCAAATTGTTCACCCGGCGCTCCATTGAATCGTGGTTCATGCGCTGGCGCGAAATTATTTTGTACCTGCAGTTTGTGAGAGATAAGATATTTTATAGAAAACTTGATTTTGAGAAGTATCTGAAGTAGTAGAAAGTTTATGTTACAAGTTACAGGTTTCAGGTTTCAGGTTACAAGGTTTGAAAGTGGAAGGTATTGCCCTGTAACATGAAACCTGTAACCTGCAACTATTTCAAGACCACCTGCACCGTTTCGGGTGTTTGTTGCATCAGCTCAACGGCGCGGCCGGCGATCATTTTTTGTAAAATTGCCTCGTTATAATGACGAATAGTAAGCAGCGTTAATCCTTTTTCGACCTGCACATCGAATATTTCGGTAGCGGCAATTGCCAGTTTTTCAATTTTATCACTTTGATTATCCAAACAAACCTGAATGGTAACGGCGCCGGTTTGCATAAGGTTGGGCTTGATCTTGCTATCTGCTAAAATTTGATACAGATCGGCCACCGGCTTTTCGCCCACAAAGGAAAAATCTTTCGAGTGCAGTTGTATCAATGCCTGGTTTTGTTTCAGCACAATAACAGGAGGGAGGCCCTTGATCGTTTTATTATGTATAACGGTTCCCTGCAGGTTTTTATCGAGAAAACATTTTACATACAGCGGAATACCTTTGTTCTGCAGCGGTTTGATGGTCTTGGGGTGAATTACCTGTGCGCCATAGTAAGCCATTTCAATCACTTCATCGTAGTTCAGTTCACGCAGCAATTGCGCATCGGAAAATAATTTGGGATCGGCATTCATTACGCCTTCCACATCTTTCCAGATTACCTGTGCTTCGGCGTTTAGTAAATTGGCAAAAACAGCAGCGGTATAGTCGCTGCCTTCACGGCCAAGCGTAGTGCTTTCGTTTTCGTCGGTTGATCCGATAAAACCCTGCGTAATGATAACATTATGCTCTTTAAGCAGCGGCAACACCACTGTTTCGATCTTTTCGCCGGTATATTTCCAGTCGATATTGGCATCACGAAAATTATTATCGGTGCGAATAATATCCCGTACGTCGATCCAGTGATTGGTGAACCCCGATTCGTTCAAATAAGCGCTCACAATTGCGGTAGATAGTAATTCTCCGATACACACAACCTGGTCGTAGTAATAGTCGAACCCACGAACCGGTTTATCGTGCAGCAGCCATTCTACTTCGGTAAAAAAGTTTACCAGCTGTTCAAGCGTTTCGTTGTAGGTTGTAACCAGCAGGTATTTGGCGGTGGTTAAATGACTTTGTTTGATGGCTTCGAACAACTGCAGCGCTTCTTCTTTTTTATTGCTGTAAAAGGCTTCCACTACTTTTTCGAGCGCATTGGTAGTTTTACCCATGGCCGAAATAACAATCAGTAACTGTTCGCCCTGGTACGACTTTAAAATATTGCCTGCCTGTTGAATCCTTTCTGTACTGTTTACACTGGCTCCGCCGAATTTGAATACCTGCATTGTCTTATTTATAGGTTAATTGCCTGATAAGGCGCAAATGTAGTAAAAGTAGAGAAGTCAGAAGTCAGAGGTCCGAAGTCCGATGATTTCTGCTGGTTAACTTAATTAGAAGTTTGAGGAAATACAGAATGTCGGAATTACGGGTTTTCCTGACGTCAGACTTCTGACTTCAGACTTCGGTTTTTCCCTTATTTTTGCCAACTAACAACTGTTAACCAACGCTCAATTTATGACCACTATCAACAGAAATGTACTCACCCTCGATGAATTTACCATTCAGCAGTTAAGAAATTTCCCACATGCCACGGGCGAACTCAGCGGTCTGTTGCGCGACATGGGTCTGGCTGCCAAACGGGTTAATGTAGAAGTGAATAAGGCAGGTTTGGTTGATATATTGGGTGATGCAGGGGCAATCAACGTGCAGGGCGAGGATGTAAAAAAACTGGATGTATTTGCGAACAACCAGTTTACCGGGGTATTACAGCATGGCATCAGTTGTGCCGGTATTGCCAGTGAAGAGCTCGACGATTATGTGGCCTTCAGCGACACCGTAAGCAAGAATTCAAAGTATGTGTGCCTGTTCGATCCGCTCGATGGTAGTGGTAATATTGATGTAAATGTTTCGATAGGTACTATTTTCAGCGTTTACAGGCGGGTGACGCCTACGGGAACCATTGCCTCAAAAGAAGACTTTTTGCAGCCCGGTAAAAACCAGGTTGCATCCGGCTATATTGTGTATGGGTCATCTACCATGCTGGTGTATGCTACCCGCAGAGGCGTGAACGGATTTACGCTTGATCCTTCAATCGGTGAATTTTGTTTGAGCCATCCGAACATCAAGTGTCCTGAATTTGGGAAGATCTATTCTGTTAACCACGGTAATTTCTTCCAGTATGAACAGGCCGTTCAGAAATACATCAGTATTTGTCAGAAAAAGAACCAGGATACCGGCGGTCCGTATACACAGCGGTATATAGGTAGTATGGTGGCCGATGTGCACCGCAACCTTATAAAGGGCGGCATATTTATGTATCCCGGCACTATCGATAAACCAAAAGGCAAATTGCGTTTGTTGTACGAGTGCAATCCGTTTGCCTTTTTGCTCGAAGTAGCCGGCGGAAGAGCCACCAACGGTAAACAAAGAATACTCGACGTACAGCCTACCGAGCTGCACCAGCGCTCGCCGTTATTCATTGGCAGCCGGGGCATGATGGATGAATTAGAAACATGCTTAACGCAGAACGCCTAATGCTTAACGCACAACACGAAACGCTTAAAGCAGAATGCTGAATACTTAGGGCGCGTTTCGTGAAAGAAGTCGGAAATCAGAAGTCTGAAGTCCGACGATTCTGCTGGTTAAATTAAATTGGAGTTTGGGGAAACACAGTTCGTCAGTATTAGGGGTTTTTCTGACCTCTGACCTCAGACTTCCGACTTCAATATTTTTTTATGCAAGTTGAACTTATCCTTTACGAAGATCAATACGCCGCCGATTTCAAAAGTTTGAACCTCGAATGGCTTGATAAATATAATCTTACCGAATCGCACGACCTCGAAGTGCTCGATGACCCGCGTGGCACCATCCTGAATAACGGAGGCATCATTTACCTGGCCAAAGCAGATAATGAAATTGTTGGCACCGCGGCTTTAATGAAGGAACCCGACGATATATATGAACTTGTTAAAATGGCCGTAACGCCGGCCTGGCGTGGAAAAGGCATCAGCAGGCAGCTGATTGAAAAATGCCTTGAAACCGCCCGTTCATGGAAGGCAAAAAAGGTATTCCTGTACAGCAACAGCCAGTTACAAACCGCATTAAAATTGTATGAGAAATACGGGTTCAGGCACGTGCAGGTTGAAAATGCCCCTTATCTTTCGGCAGATGTTAAAATGGAATTAATAATTCAGAACCCATAAAAACGGGGTCCAAACAATCTCTGGTACAGATTTAGCATAGCTCAATTCAAAGTAATTATTTAAATGAAACGGGACGGTCACTTAATTGCTTCTTATACAGTTATTATCAGCATATTGTTATCGGCAGTTACGGCCTGCACTTCTACCAAAAATCCGGCAGAAACATCATCAGGCAAACGGGAAGCCACCTACAGATCGGGTTCGTCAACATCAGAAAAAAAGGTGGTAGTTACGCCCTCAACTCCGGTGGTTAACGCCAATCTGGCACCGGGCCTTGAGCGGGATGTGCTCAGTCTGGTGAACGAATACCGGCAATCGAGAAAGCTGCCTCCGCTGGTGCCCAATCCGGCCATGGAATACCAGGCACGCCGGCACAGTATGGATATGGCCACACACCGTATTCCATTCGGCCACCAGGGATTACCATTTCGCATGAAATATATTTCCGAAAAAGTACCGGGCGTAAAAGATGTTGGTGAAAATGTGGCTTTTGGAAACCTTTCGGCCCGTGAAGTGGTGAACGGCTGGCTCAAAAGCCCCGACCATAAACGTAATATTGAAGGCAATTTCAAATTTACCGGCATCGGCGTAACACGTAATATGCAGAACCAGATTTATTTCACGCAGATATTTGCGAAGTAAGACGACGAGGTCAGAAGTCGGAAGTCAGACGTCAGAAGAGCCCATAATGTAGACAAACTGTATTTCCCCAATCTTCTAATTAAGTTTAGAAGCAAAAATCATCGGACCTCCGGCTTCAGACTTCCGGTATCCCTGCTTCCGGCCTACCAACTTTCGTACTTCCGGTCCCCTCCATTTCCCCGTTTCGACCTATCTTGTGCCCTAAATTCAGGATCAGCACATGAGCAAGGTTATTATTTCGGTTAAGAGCCTCATCAAAAACTACGGCAATTTTGAAGCAGTAAAAGGCATTAGCTTCGATGTTATTGAAGGCGAAATTTTCGGTTTGCTGGGCCCCAACGGCGCCGGAAAATCAACAACGCTTGAGATCATTGAAACGCTGCGCGATAAAACCGGTGGCGAAGTTTGGGTAAACGGATTTAATCTTGATAAAGAACCCAACTCAATCAAACAGATCATCGGTGTGCAGTTGCAAACATCAGGCTTTTATCCGGGCTTAAATCTCGTTGAACTGATCGAGCTGTTTGCCGGTTTGTACAATCGCCGTATCAATGCAGTTGATTTGCTGAAGATGGTAAACCTCGAAGACAAATCGAAAAGCAAATTCAAGGAACTCAGCGGCGGACAAAAGCAACGCTTTTCCATTGCTACCACCCTCATCAACGATCCGAAAATCATTTTCCTTGATGAGCCTACTACCGGGCTCGACCCGCAGGCGCGCCGCAATTTGTGGGACCTGATAAAAGCCATCCGCGCCAAAGGCACTACCGTGATCATTACCACCCATTATATGGACGAAGCTGAAGTGTTGTGCGACCGCATTGCCATCATCGATTCGGGCAAGATCGTTGCACTGGCAACTCCCGATAAACTGATCGACGACCTCGTTGCCACCGGTTTCGAACGACCTAAAGAAGTGAAGAAAGCAAACCTCGAGGATGTGTTTATTCACCTCACAGGACATGCACTGAGAGATGAATAATTTGAAAATGTGCTAATTTGAAAATGGAATACAAATTAAATAATTAGCACCCCATCATCGGAAAATCAAGGCATCTAATAAAGGTTAGCTTATAGAAAATTAAACGGCCTCATTTTCAAATTAACTCATTTTCAAATTTAATATGGATTTAAGATACCCCATTGGCAAATACGAACCGCAGCCTTTTTCCGACAAACAAAAACGCGAATGGTTGCAGGATATTCAGTTTCTGCCCGGCTTACTCGAAATGGCCATCGAAAATCTCGACGAAAAGCAACTGAACACGCCTTATCGCGATGGCGGCTGGACGGTTAAACAATTGGTACATCACGTGGCCGACAGCCATATGAATGCTTATATCCGATTTAAACTGGGTTTAACTGAAAAAAATCCTGCTATTAAACCCTATGAAGAAGCATTATGGGCCAACCTCGCCGATGTTACTGCAGTGCCCATCAATATTTCCATTACTTTGTTATACGCTTTACATACACGCTGGCATTCGGCATTGCTGAATTTGCCACAGGAAGCCTGGAACCGTACGGTTTTTCATCCTGAACATAAAAAAGAAATGTCGTTGTACTTTCTGCTGGGCATGTATGCATGGCATGGCAAACACCATGTGGCGCATATTACATCGTTAAGAGAAAGAAAGGGATGGGGGGAGTAATACAGTTTGTTGTTTGTGGTTTGACGTTTGTGGTTAAACCGCCGATTGAGAGCCTGATTACCGCTTGTTAACTGAAAAAATTGAATCAGAATATAGAGCATCATGAGAGATTTAAAATGGAAAACGCTGAAGTCGGAATACCTGTTTAATGATTTATGGTTTACCGTACGTAATGATACCTGTGAACGACCTGATGGCAAAATTGTATCACCGTACTATGTATATGAATTTCCTACCTGGGTAACAGCGTTTGCGTTGACAGAAGATGGAAAAGTAATTCTCGAACGCCAATATCGCCACGGATTAGGGGAAACAAATTATGAATTACCCGGTGGGTGTGTTGATGATACCGATAAAACCTACGAAGAGGCCATTGCCCGGGAACTGCTCGAAGAAACAGGTTATGCGTTCAGACACTACGAATACCTGGGTAAAATCTCTGCTAATCCTTCAACCAATAATAACTGGATGCATATGTACCTCGCTACCGGCGGTAAAAAAGTGCAGGCCCAGGAATTTGATGATAATGAAGATATCGAACTCCATCTTGTTTCGATAGAAGAATTAAAACATTTGCTCCGCGAAAATCAGATCGTGCAGAGCATGCACGTTACAGCGATGTTTTATGCACTGAAGAAATTAGGAGAACTAAAGTACTAAGTAATAAGTTGTAAGTTTTAAGTAAAGACACTTATAACTTATAACTTAACTTCTCCAACAACAAATACACTTCCGCAAACAAGTATCAAATCATGCTTTGCAGCTTTATTCATCGCCTGCTGTAAAGCACTATTTACATCACCGTATGTATGACCGCTTAAACCAAGTGTTTGTGCCTTTGCAGCCAGTTCATTTTCAGGCAGGGCACGCGGAATCTGGGCGCGGGTGAAATAATAGGAGGCTTCTTTGGGCAGAAGCGATAATACCTTTTCAATTTCTTTATCTTTTACCAGTCCGATCACAATATGTAAATGCTGATAATCGCTCAGCTCAAGTTGTGCGGTGATCTGTTTTATACCGTCTTCATTATGGCCTACATCCAGTACCACAACAGGATGGTCATGAATAACTTCCCAGCGGCCATGCAATCCGGTTAGTTTTTTTACCTGACGAAGGGCCTGCTGCACCTGTTCGTCGGTGATCTTCCAGCCTGCCTTTTGCAGGTGATAAATTACTTCCAGTACCGTGATGCAGTTTTTTGTTTGGTAAAAGCCGGGAAGGTCGAGGTGATAGGTCATTCTTTCATCGGTGCCCGACGGGGTAACCTGTACCATTAGCTGGTGATGTTCGTACTGCCATTCGGCCACATACCGTTGTGCATCGGCAAAAAACAAAGGCGCCTGCTTTTCGCGGGCCACCTGTTCAAAAACCTGTTTTGTTTCCAAAGAGGTTTCACCAACTACAACGGGTACCTGCGGTTTTATAATTCCTGCTTTTTCAAATGCAATAGCCTCTAAAGTATCTCCCAGCAGGTTCATATGATCGCGGCCGATATTGGTGATCACCGATATTTCGGGAAGAATAACATTCGTACTGTCTAACCTGCCCCCTAAACCGGTTTCAATCACGGCGATATCTACCTGTTGCTGCACAAAGTAATCGAATGCCATGGCAACAGTAATTTCAAAAAAAGAGGGTTCTATTTCGTCGATAGCTGGTTGAATGCGTTTAACAAAATCAGCAACATACAGTTTGTCGATCATTTCTCCGTTCACCCTGAATCTTTCCCTGAAATCGCGCAGGTGGGGTGAGGTATACAAACCGGTTTTATACCCTGCGGTTTGTAAAATCGCTGCCAGCATATGGCTCGTAGAGCCTTTACCATTGGTGCCGGCAATATGAATGCATTTGATTTTTGTATGCGGATTGCCTAAATATTCGCAAAGCCTGATGGTATTGGTCAAATCCTTTTTATAGGCAGCTGCGCCTATGCGGCTGAACATCGGCAGCCGCGTAAACAAATAGTTCGTCGCTTGCTCGTAGGTCATCGTTGTAATTAGGGCGACAAAGCTAAACGAAAAGTCCGAAAGTCGGGAAGTTGGTAAAAACAGAAAAAAGATCTTTTCAAAAACAAAAAGTCCGAAAGAAAGTTACAGCACCACCTGTAATATTCTTTCGGACTTCCGGTTTGCGGACTTTTCCGACTTTATATAACGAAAGATTAGTAAGTCTCTTACCCTCTTACCTTGAATTTCACCAATACCGTTCCGGTTTGTTCTTCAGGCCCGTTGGGATTGGCGTTCAGTTTTGATTTGCGAACGATTTCTATGGCTTTGTCTTTGAAAAAACTTTCTGATGTGGTAGAGCCTCTTGGCTGGTAGCTGGCACTGATCACATTACCATTTTGATCAACCCGAATATCAACGGCTACCGTAGCGTTTTCATTAAAATCATCTGTGTAAGAATATACCCGTACAAAGGTTCGGCCCGATAACCCGCTTTTAATCGCGATACCTGAATTGCCGCGACCACCACCGGTATAATTCTTTGAATCGGGATTGCCTCCCGGTTGTCCCTGATCGCCTTTGCCACCGGCAATACCTTCACTGCCGCCCTTTTTATAAGTATTGTCTTCATTGCCACCGGTGCCTGTACCATTTACACCTTTAAACACAGCCTTTGGCCGTGGCGCAGGTGGTGCAGGTGTTTCAACCGGTACCGGATGTTTCACCGGCTTGCTTTTTACTACTTCTTTTTCGGGCACTTTGGTAGCTTCGGGTTTTGCAATAGGTGGCTTTTTAATAACCGGAGCTTCTTCATTTTTATCGTCGGTTTCAATATCCTTTACATCTTCTTTTACCGGTGCGGCTTTGGGTGGAACATATGCCTGCTGCTGACTGGCAGGTGCAGGTTCACCCGGTTCAAATGGCTGATCTTTACCCGATCCTACATCACTGTTGCCAAGATTTACTTCAATGCCTTCTTCTTTAGGTGGTTCGGGCAAAGGCGGCATCCCCCATTTCACAAAAATGAATATAACCAGCACCAATGCGCATACCATTATCGTATAGCTGCCGGCTTTTATATTTTTCTTTGATTCAAATTCTTCCGTCATATTCAATGAATTGGTCATACTAAGTTACCAATGTTTTAGTGAATGGTGAATAGTCAATGGTCAATTTATGCAACAATAATGCTAATTGATTGGCAAAGGCTGCATGTTAAAATGTTAATGCAGCATTTTTAACTTTTATTAAGCATTTCCGTAAATGGAGAGAAGGGTTAGCACATTTTCAAATTATCCTATTCTATGATACAGCCATGCCGGCATCCATTTCATAATTTGTGCAATAAGCCACCAGCGGCGGGTAATGTATATGCGCCATTTCTTTTTTTCAATACCGCGAATAATTTGCCGGGCAGCTTTATCAACGGGTGCTACCCAAAAAGTTTTATCGGCTTTGGCCATTTTGGTGGCTATAAAGCCCGGCTGTACATCGGTAATTGCAATGTTCAGCTTCATTCGCTTTGCTTTTATGTGCAGACCTTCCATATAAGTGCTCATAAATGCTTTGCTGGCGCTGTAAGCAGGCGCCTGGCTGTTGCCCCTGTTGGCGGCAATGGATGAAGTAGCGGCAATTTGTCCGTATCCCTGTTGTACAAAATAATTAAAGGCATAATGAACGATCTCAATAAAGCCTTTTACATTGGTTTCGTAAGTGGTTTTATCAATGGTCCAGTTGAGGTTGTTGCCGGGTTCGCCATAGCCTGCATTGTAAATCAGCAGGTCCATACCACCCATTTGTTGTATGAGCGTTATCAGATGACTGATTGTATCGTTTTGCTGTACATCAAAACAGGCTGTAAAAATTTGCGCGGGATACAATGGTTGCAGCTCGTTCAGCAATTCTTTTCTTCTTCCGGTGATGCCTACGATATAGCCGGCTTTTGCATATAGTTCGGCCAACGCTCTTCCTATGCCCGAAGTGGCCCCGATGATAATAACTTTTTTATTTGAAGTAAACGTCATAGGCAAACCGAAGTATGGTAGCACATACAACTATAAGAAAAAATACTCTTATAAACGCATTCCCTTTTAATATAGCCAGTTTGGCGCCGGCCCATCCGCCCATAGCATTACAGGCTGCCATTGGCAGGGCAACTGCATAAATGATTTTACCGCTGAGCATAAAAAATGTAATGGAACCGAGATTGGTAGCCAGATTTACAAATTTGGCATGGGCGCTTGCTTTCAGAAAATCAAATCCCATTAAACCGATAAAGGAAAGAATTAAAAAACTGCCTGCCCCCGGTCCGATAAATCCATCATAAAAACCAATCACCAGACTAATCAATAAAGAATACCCGATTTGTTGTTTGTAACTGTGATCTTTTTCGGTATGCTCGCCAAACTTTTTATTAATGAAGGTATAAGTGGCTACAATCACCAGCATTATCAGCATCACCGGTTTCATAAAGCTGTTATTTACTTTTGTAAGCAGCGTTGATCCCGCAAAGGCTGCTACAAATGCCAGTGCTGCCATCAGCAGTATCAACAGCCAGTTTATCGGAACCCGCCGTACATATTGCGCGGTGGCAATACTTGTACCGCTGAACGACGGTATTTTTAAGGTTCCCATTACCGTTGCCAAAGGATATTGCGGTAACAATACCAGCGCTGCCGGCGTTTGTATCAATCCTCCGCCACCTGCTATTGCATCTGTAAATCCTGCCAAAAATGCCACAAGGCAAAGTAGAATTATTTCCATGCTGTTGTTCGTGAATGGTCAATGGTCAATAGTCAATGGTGAATAGAACCCGTACCCATTGCCTATTAATTATTGCATATTAATTTATTGTTTATGTCTTTCTTTTCATTACTGGCCACTTCCTGATTACCTTTTCCCTCCAAGCACTCCCATAAACTGCTTCCAGGGGCCAACGGCTTCGTCGTATTGTTTGGCCATTACCCGACTGAGCTGATGAATATGGGTTAGATCATGCACCACCCAGGCGGCGAGCAGCTGTCGCAATGTTACGTTCCCTAATGCAGGATGTATACCGGTACGTTCGAGCAGTTCTTCGTTTAATTGTGCCGCCTGTATCTGAAGCAGGTTGTTTTTGCGCAGTACTTTAAATTCATCCAGCAACTGGTTCATCGATTTACCACTGCTTTCTTTAATATGACCTTTCATATCGAACGGTTCAAACTGCCTGTTGCCTTCACCCAGAATAATTTTCATTCGTGGTATCCAGTCGGTCTTTTCGCCAAATACAAGGTGGGCAACAATTTCAAACGGGCTCCAGGTATCGCCGCCTTCGCTGCTGAATATCCAGGCATCATCCAATCCGAATAACAATGCTTCTGCAACCTGTGGTGTTCTTTCCAGTACAGGGATGGCTTTTTCTAATTCGAAGTGCATTCAGGATGTTTTATGCAGCGAAGGTACAGGATACCTGATACAAGTAAAGTAAGATGTAAAAACAGCAAGAATTGGAATGATAAGGACTTTGTTTCAGAATTAAACAGGCGCTCGGCAGAGCTTAAAAGCGGTAAAGTAAAAGGAGTTAAATGGGAGGAGGCAAGGCAAGGGATACTAAACGTAACCCTCGCCAAAAATATAAACGATAATCTCAAATTTTAGCCATCTATTCATCATTGACCCCGTCCTACCGGGTCATCCGGGCGGGCATTCACCATTCACTACATCAATGCGCAAAATCCGCTTCATAATTTCCGCTGATGCGTTCCATCGGCGGATTGAAATATCCGAACTTCAAATTCGGGAATTCTTCATGAATCAGTTCCTGTAATTGTTTTATACCCAGCAGTTCGCCGTTTTCGTAAGCGCCTATCTTTCCCATGTACCAGTCGGGATCGATGTTGAAATTGCGCCATTGTATCATGTTCAGGTCTGTTTCAATGATCAGCTTACGCAGCGCCTCATATTCTTCCACACTGTCTGTCATACCCGGAAATACAAAATAATTGATGCTCGTCCAGCCATTAAAGCTGCGCATCACTTTTAAACTTTCAACAATGTCTTCAAACTGATAGTTATTGGGGCGATAGTAGGCTTCGTAAATATGTTTGCGGGCCGAGTTGGTGCTAACACGAATAGAGTTTAATCCTGCCTCGCACAAAGCTCTTACCGCATTGGGTTTTGAACCGTTTGTATTGATATTGATACTGCCTTTTGGCGTATGCTTACGCATTTCAATAATCGCTTCGCGGATGGTTTCCCACATCAGCAGCGGCTCTCCCTCGCATCCCTGTCCGAAACTAACGATCGGGAAGGGCGCCGTTTCGAGGTGCGGTACGGTAAACTCTACAATTTCCTCGGCTGTTGGTTTGAAGGTTAAGCGGTCCTGAGTAGAAACAATTTCTTCTTCCTGCGGCTGAAACGAAATACAGCCGATACAGTTGGCATTGCAGGCAGGGGAAGATGGCACAGGACATTCCCAGCGGCCCATAAAATAGTTGCGGGCGGCCGGACAGTTATATGTTAAGCAACAATTTTCGGCCAGGTGTTTCACCAGCCGGTTTTGCGGATATGCTTTCAGAAAAGTATCTACACCGGTGCGGATGCGTTTGGTATCAAAACCGGCGCATTCCTGCCGAATATCCTGTTCGATGCGAACAGCCGGCACATAAAAAACATCATTTTGCCAGCCAACTGCGGTATAACAAAACAGGGGCAGGGTAGGCGCATCGGCAGCCGTTTCATAGGCGGCAAGATATAAACCGGTATGTGCAGGTGGAATAAATGCGGCAACGGCCCAACCTTTATCGCACAGGCGCATCTGGCCTGTTTGTACATCGATACCAATACTGCGGCGACCCGGCAGTTCGTATAACGAGCCGCCATCGGGTAATGTGATCCATTCATCAACCGGCACCTCAAAGGCATCCCATCCGGCGCGACCGGTTGCGTACAATGAAGTATCCTCAAAAATTTTTCCCTTCCCGTCGGAGTATAATAAATACGGCGAACTCTTTAATTCAGACATCTTTCCCTATTTTCAGCTAAACACAAAACACTTAACTCAAAACGCAAATACAGGGACCAGCGTTAAGCTTTTAGCATTCGGCATTAAGCCTGTTTTAAATAATGCCTGCAAAATTCGTGAATTTGATCGAGTTCTTCGAATTGAAGATTTTTCTGTAAATCAAAGTGATATAATTTATCGCCGGAGGCTTCAATAGTGATCGAATCGTATTGAGCCTCAATGCGGTCGATATTCGTCCAGATGATAAACCGGCTTTCGGGCAGGGCCGGAATGGTAATGCCCGTATGATGAATGGCCACAAATTCCGACGAAAGCAGTTTTTTCTCGCACCAGAACAGGTACATATAGGCAAAACTTACCAAAAGATGTGAGCTGCCCATCGCCCAGCTGGTTTCGGAACAAAGGTTAATGCCGATACCCAGAAAAAATACGATCTCTACCACTCTGAAGAACAGGTTTACCAGCGGCAGTTCAGCGGCAATATTTTTTCCGGCAAAAACGAGAATGAAAATGTCCAGCGCCATAAAAACCAAACAGCCGAGGTACAGCGGGCTTGAATGGGGTTGACGAATGTGCGACAAGGCATGCACCAGTATCAATGCCCCTGCAGCCAGGTGCAAAAATCGCCCGGAGCGTTTCAGTTTTTGAAATGCCGGATGAACAACAGGTAGTGATAGTGAGTTCATACTGCAGTAGTTTAGGAATTAGATGCCTGAAATAAACAATTCCATAAATTTTTTACCGGTTTTGCCTGATAGTTTGATGGTTGAATTGTTTGATTGCTGTCGTTGAATTTCGGAGAGCCTGATTAATTGTAAAAATGACCGGATATCAGGGGCCCGGCCATCAAACCACCAAACAATTTAACAATAAACATCATGCGTTTTTGTGCACTATAGTTTTTTATGATGAACATATTTTTTCAGTACGTTTATTCATTCCATAACCAAATCCATTTTGTATGTGTTGCAGAACCCCGTTCGCAATGCGATCCGCATCAATTTAAATGGTACCGGGCAATTCAGGCTCACTTTACTAAACAGCCAGGGACAAACTGTTTACCAGACAATTGTTAATGCAACCGGCAACCGGACAATAACAATTCCCGTAAACCAGCTGGCCAAAGGTGAGTACTGGCTTTCGGCAAACGTGAACAACCAAAAACTTCAGACGGTTAAAATATTGATAGAATAATATACTCGCGCAAAAGGCGCCAAGACGCAAAAGAAATGCAATAAGAAGTGATGGACTTTTTATTGCATTTTACTGTAATTATAACAAGGGAAACCTGCAAAAAGACAAGGAATTATTTGCGCCTCAGCGCCTTTGCGCGAAATTTATAAGTTAATTTTAAACCATGGAACAATCAGACAAACTCAACCGCATTGTAGAAGCCCGGATGAAACTGAAAAACCGGTTTGAAGAAAAGATCAAACAAACACCTTCAGTGGCCGATACAAACCCCATGGGTACCGGAGAACTCAACAGTCATGGTATGCCCGAAATTCCGGTAGGACAAATTGAAACACGCAAATGGCCGGTGCTTGATCTGGGCGTTCAACCTGATATTTCTTTGAACGAATGGCAATTAATTGTTGATGGTGAAGTAGAGCATCCGGTAAAACTGAACTGGAATGATTTTATGGCATTGCCGCAAACCGATGATACATCCGACTTTCATTGTGTTACTACCTGGTCGAAATTAAACATGCGATGGAAAGGTGTACGTCTGCTTGATATTGCATCCCTTGTTCAGCCAAAAGAAACAGCCACCCATATACTATGTTATGGGTACGACGATTATACCACCAATGTAGGTCTTGAAGAAGCGTTGAAACCCGATGTACTGCTGGTGCATACTTATGAAGATAAGCCATTGCCCAAAGAGCATGGCGGTCCTGTTCGTATGATCACCCCGCAATTGTATGCCTGGAAAGGATCAAAATGGATTAACAGAATCGAATTTCTGAAAAAAAATGTATTAGGTTTTTGGGAAGAAAGAGGATACTCCAACACCGCTTATCCCTGGCGAAACGACCGGTATAGTTAAGCCGTGCCACGGTTGGGAACCGTGGCACGGCTACATCTGATAAAACCGAACAGCGACTGTTCATTTTCGAACAGGTCAGAAACAGCTCATTTTCTTAACCGGCTATTAATGAACACCTTAATATTATGGCAATTTTATTGTACATATAAACAGCCTTGTATTATTTAGTTCAAATAATATAGCCATGCTGAAAAACTATCTCACTGTAGCCTTCCGGAATATATTCCGAAACAAAGTGTATTCAGCTATCAATATTGCCGGCCTGGCGATTGGCATGGCCGCCTGCTTTTTTATCTTCCTGTATGTACATTTTGAATTAAGCTACGACCGGTTTCATAAAAATGCCAACAGGTTATACCGGGTGCCAATGGTTTTTTCGGGAAGCTTTACCGGTCCCAATGCCTGCACACATCCTGCCGTAGCACCGGCTATGAAAACTGATTTTCCCGAAGTGATGGATTTTGCACGACTCGCACGGCCCGACATCTTTATGGGAACTTCTGCCATGTGGTATACCGATGAAAAAGGGAATAAAAAAATCTTTAATGAGGATAAGTGGTACATTGCCGATGCTTCTTTTTTAAGGATCTTTTCTTTTCCTTTTGTAGCCGGAGATCCCAAAACAGCATTAATAAAGCCGAACACAATAGTGGTTTCTGAAAGTACTGCTAAGAAATACTTCGGAAATAAAAACGCACTCGATAAAATTCTTACGATCAACGGCCTTGCCCTGAAGGTAACAGGTGTTTTTAAAGATGTGCCCGAAAACTCGCATATCAAATTTAATATGCTTGTTTCTTTTACTACAGCAGGTGAAAACTGGGGGTATGACAACTGGCGCTGGCCGGAGTTTTATAATTATGTTTTACTAACGCCGGGTGCTGACGCCAAAAAGCTGGAAGCTAAATTGCCTGCTTTTACCGAAAAACACCTGGGCAGCATAATGAAAGAACTAAAGTTTCATGTTGTGTTTCAAACGAACTATTAAAAAATCCTTCCGTTGTACATGTAGCGCCCTCATCAGAAATTCCCGGTAAAACCATTGTTGCGAGAAATGGTACTAAAAAAGCCAACCTCGATAAAACGCATAACCATATTACCGGTTTGGTAGAAATTGACCCGGAATTTGTTCCAACTTATCAAATGCAACTGGCGGCCGGAAATAATTTACCATCCGATTACCAGCCGGGAAATATTTATGAAACAAAAAAAGCCAAAGTGCTCATCAATGAAGAGTTGGTAAAAGTGCTTGGGTTTAAAAGTAATGAAGAAGCACTGCGCGAGCCGATTACATTTGTGGCGCCACCTGGTGATATAACATGTGAAATAGTGGGCGTAATAAAAAACTATCATCAGCGATCATTAAAAGACCCCTACGAACCCATTCTATATAATTATAACGGTTTTGGCAGATGGGGTTATTTTTCAATTAACCTTCACCCGAACGATGTACATCGAAATCTGGCTTACATAAAAGATATATACAATAAATTCTTCCCAGGTAATGCTTTTGAAAGCTTTTTCCTCGACGACTATTTCAATCGCCAATACCTGACCGATGAACGGTTTGGAAATATTTTCGCCCTATTCACCATACTGGCCATTATCATAGCCTGTTTGGGTCTTATCGGGTTATCAACCTTTGCCATACATCTGCGTACAAAAGAGATCGGCATTCGCAAAGTACTGGGTGCTTCAGTTCAGGGAATTGTATATTTATTTTTTAGTGATTTTATTAAGCTGGTTTGCATTGCAGCAGTCATTGCCATTCCGGTTGTTTATATTGCTGCCAGCAAATGGCTTAACAATTTTGCTTTTCATATTCAGATAGGGTGGTTCATATTTGTAGCAGCCCCGCTGCTGTTAATTGCCATTGCATTTATTACTGTTAGTTTGCAAAGTATAAAAGCTGCGCTGGCCAACCCGGTGAAAGCTTTACGTAGTGAATAATAAACACGTGTTGACTATGCGAAGATCCCGCAACAGGCGGGATGAAGTCGCTACGAAGTAAAAAAACAAAATTCACACAACTTTTACAAATAAAATACTGCGCTTCTACTAATTTTATGACGCTGGTAACATTACCTGCACCTTAATTAACACCCTTATATAGATGCAATGAAACCCATGCGTTTAATTACCAGTGGTATGTTTATCTTATTTATCGGCGCATGTCAGTATGTAACCTACACACCCCGAAGTAAAAGTAATATTCGTCGCCAAAAGCCATCGATACTCATTTGTGAACGAATTGTCGATTTCAGAATGGAGCAGATGCGTTGGCCGGTTTCAAAAGAAGATATTATCACCAAAGGAAAGAAGTATTACGACGCATTTCAGGGCTTTCCGTATAACGCCCTCTGGTTTAAAGAAAAAGACAGCAATACAATGATTTTTTATTTTTCTGATCACATAATCGACCGGGAAAATTTTAATACGCCACGAAAGACAGGAGAAATAAGGTATAAAGATCATATTGAAGAACAGTATAGCAATACACCACGGACTGATTTGAATGCCTATCACGGCTATATCAAATTCTTTAAAGTAAAAGATAAGTTCGCCTGGAAAATTAAAATGCAACGATGAATCGATAGACAATAGGCAATTAACAATAGGCAATGTGGCCAATGGCCACAGAATAGTGCTTCGAAACTATAAATCCCGAAGAGCGGGATTGCATATTGCTTTTTGTCAATTGCTTTTTACCCCCTCATAAATCTCCGCCTCAATCACACTCAACGTGCCCTTTGCCTTCGAGTCGTCGCGTGCCACGCCGTCATCTAATTTCTTGCCTGATACTTCTGCCATTATATTTCCCGCAGCATTTTTTGATGTGGCAGCCAGTTGTATACGAACCTTCTTTCCTTTGTGCGGTTTGCAAATAATGGTATAATAACCCAATGTTGGCTGCGTGCTTCCTGAAAAGACTTCTTTTCCATCTACTGTAATTACCAGGGGATAAGCCCGGCTGCGAAAGTTGTTTAATTTAAGCGTGATCTCACTTACGGTTGCTTCTCTTTCCAGTTCATATTCAATCCACGCAGTTGATAATTGACCATCATTTACCCAATCGCTCAACTCATTATCGTCGTAGCTGGCAAAGGCGCTATCGGCATGAGCGCCTGCTGTAGCTTTCACTATATTGATGGGGGTTCTTATAACAGTGTAGGAGGGTGTTAACGGGGTTGGCCCTCTTTCGAGTTTACAGGGTAGCGAAGACCAGGGCAATGTATTCGATAAACCATCTTTCTCTTCAAAGGGCAACGTAGTTAAAGAAAGCGTATCGGATTTCAATCCTTCAGCGGTTGCAGCAACAACTATTTTTCCGGCGGTAGTGGTCGATCGGATCAATACCCTGTTTACGCCATTCTCAACTGGTAAACTTTTGGCGAGAATATAATTATCTGGTCCCAGTGCCATGCCGCCTCTCCAGGTGGCGGGGCCATTAATTGCAAAGTTGATCATGTTCAAAGCAGTAGGACAACGATTGCCTTTTTCATCTACCACTTCTACTTCAATTAACAACACATCATGTCCATCGGCTATGAATGGCACCGGTCTTTCAATAGCGTGTAACCGAAGGGCTGCCGGTTTGCCGGTGGTATTAATCTGCATAGTGCACAGTTGTTTGCCTTTTTCATCGTAACCAATGGCGCTGATGCTTCCCGGTTGCCACGCCACTTCTTTAAACGAGAACAAAAAACCATCGCTTTTTTGTCCGTAGCCTAACGATTTGCCATTTACGAGCAGCTCAACTTTGTTTGCAGAAGAAACTACATATATATCTTTCTTTACACCTGGTTCATAATTCCAGTGACCTATTATGTGTATGCGGGGCGTTTCGGGGTTTACCCATCCATCCCACATGACCTGGTTTGCATAAAAATTTTGTTTTTTAATGCGTAACGCATCGACTTCGCCACTTCGACGGTAATTTTCTGCGCCGCGGTGATGCGTATTGGTTTCTGAAAAAACAATGTTCACGCCACCGGCGCTCACTCTTTTACCCGTTCCGGGACGCTCATCCCAGAACTCGAACCAGCGTTTTACATTTTCAACGGCATGTGATTCCATGTTACGGTTATAAGCTGCCGCATTTTGATTGTTATGCAGCGGTCCTTCGCCATCTTTGTGGTAGGGAGGTGTGTAATCGTCCCAGAATTTACGCGATCCTTCGTCGCGCGAATATTCCATGGCCCACATGGGTATATGCGCACTTTTATTGGTGTACAACATTTCGCCGCCATATTCAGCTGCTTTGCTGTCGAGCATTTCGCGCGAACCAATGGCCCTGCCTCCATGCGGATCATATTCATCGCGAATGGTTTTCATTTGCTGCATATGTGGCTCACTGATCGATTCATTGCCCGATTCATAAAATATGATGCTGGGATTATTACGGTTATAAATAATGGCATCGCGCATCACTGCCTTTCGTTGCTCCCACCGGGTTCCCTCGATATCTTTTTCGGCATCACCGGCAGGCATGGCCTGCATCAGTCCAACCCGGTCGCAGCTTTCAATATCCTGTTTCCAGGGGGTGATGTGCATCCAGCGTACGAGGTTGCCATTGCCTTCTACCATCAGGTGATTGCTGTAATCGCTTAACCACGCCGGCACCGATAATCCAATGGCCGGCCATTCGTTACTCGACCTTTGTGCATAGCCATGTACCATAATCACCCGGTCGTTCAGGTATATCATGCCATCTTTAAATTCGGTTTTACGAAAACCGGTTTTGGTGTTCACTACATCAACCGGTTTGCCATCTACTTTTAAAATGGTTTGCACATTGTATAAAAAGCCATATCCCCAACTCCAGAAATTCAGGTTCTGAACAACCGAAGCGGCCTGTACAACAGCAGTTGCCCCCGGCGCCACGGTTGTTGTAGAGCCGGCAAACGTGGCAACGGCCTGGCCATTCATATCGATGATCTCTACTTCATATTGTATGGTGGCCGGCTGTGCAGATTCGTTTTTTATTTGTGATGATGCATGAATAGCAGCCGTGCGCTCTTTAATATTAAACTGATCGGCATATACATACACACCGGTTGTACCGAGGTTGGTAAACAAAGGCAGGGTTTGATACACCCTGCCTGTTATATGCAGGAAAGTATTTTTTGAAATGCCTCCATAATTGGCATTGAAGTTTTTATCTTCCCATTGAAATTTTGTTTTTGTTGCCTGCTCATGATATTCCCAGCTGTTATCGATACGAACAGCCAGCACATTTTCGCCATCGAAGTTTACAAGATCGCTGATATCAAAACCAAATGCGGTAACGCCGTTTTCGTGCAGACCGATAAATTTTCCATTTAAATAAAATTCACCGGCCTGTCGTATGCCTTCAAATTCGAGGAAAACTTTTTGCGACCGGGCAGTTGACGGCAATTTAAAATGTTTGCGATACCAGGCGATGCCGGTGCTCAGGTCTTTGATATCTTTTTTAAAAGCATCATCTTCATTCCAGGCCCAGGGGAGCGTAACCTGTTTCCAGGCGGCATCATTAAAAGATGCTTCCCGCGCAGCAACCGTATCGCCTGTAAAAACCTTCCAGTTACTATTGAAATTATAGGTTGAACGCTGAGCGTTGGCCTGTATACCGGCAAAGACCAATAGAACCGGCAGCCATCTTTTGACCAGCGTAATATTTTTATGAATAAAATAAAAGGGAATGCGAAATGCAGCAATGCAGGTGTACATCATATGGCAATAATTCAATAAGTAAGCCGCGAAATAAAGTAAAGGCTTTCAAATATAAATGCCATAGTCAGGTGAACTGTCCTGATACGTCCTGAAGATACTCACGCGAAACATAATCATTTTAACTGCTCCTCTGCAAATTGCAGATACTGTTGCCAGTCGTACAGCGTAACACTATGCCTGCCTGCCCTGATATGATACCGCACTGTATTGCCCACCGGCTGATGCAGGCCGGGCATACTGTCAACATCAATTCCTTTTTTACCAAACAGGGCATATACTTTACCGGCTTCCTTTGCGGCTAAAAATTCACCTTTGGGGTCCGACCAGGTATCTTCAACAGCGCTGGCCACATACAACGGACGTGGCGCCATTAACGAAAGCAGCATATGCCCATCTACAGGAAGCGAATCCCTTTTTTGTCCATAGGTGGTATACTTTGCGCCAAACCAATGCGGGAATTTGGCGGTAATGATCTGCACGGTTTCGCCATACCATCGTTTCGACAGGGCAGCGCCGCCTTCGCCCGATTCATTTGAAATGATCAATGCAAAGCGGGTATCGCTGGCGCCTGCCCACAAAGCAGCTTTGCCTAACCGTGAATGTCCTATCAGCGCTACTTTATTTGCATTGATATCTTTATCGGTTTGCAGATAATCATATATCCGGCTCATTCCCCATGCCCAGGCGCCCATAGCGCTCCAGTCATTGGGTTGTATATTCAGCACATCTTTCAGCGTTGAACGAATGCCTGTTTGCCAGCCTGTAACCGTGTCGGGTTCTATATCGCCATAATAGGCAGTTGCCAAAGCAAAACCATGCGAAAGTATTTCATACAGTTGCCAGGCCGATGAATCTATGCCACGCGATGCATCGGTTGCCCTGTTGTTGATAGCGCCTCTGGCGCGGGCAGGCACCCAGCTGTTAGAGATAAGAATATTTTTATCGGCAACAATAGTATGATTGCCTCCGAAATTATACCCAACAAAAACAGGCACCGGTGCTTTGATTTTGTTAGGAATATACAGCAACACATCGGTATAAACCGTTGTATCGGCCGGTTGCAGATAAATTCGCACCTGTTTGCGGGTGGCAATTCCATCTAAAGCATTTTTATCCAGTTCGAGCAACCGAAAATGTAGCGGTACTTTTTTTGTGGGATATCGGCCAAACTGCACTTCTTCATACAAATGATAAATATAAGGGCGTTGTTTGGTCAGCCATTCCTTACTGCTGTTAACCTGTTTACCATCAGGCATTTTTAATACATCGGGCAGCGAATACGGGGGTACTTTGGCTTCATCGGTATTCGATGGAATGCTTTGTTGCGCCCGGCCAACGGTAGTTACCAACCAGCATCCGAGGAACAGTATTAAAGTAATAGAAGTTTTGCTGTAATTGATGTTTGTCATAATACAGGAAGGTTTCAGACAATTATAAGTAAATTACAATAATTACAACTCAAAATTAAAACCATTGCAACATGGCTACCGATAAAGAACCTACGTTGGGTAACGGAAAGATATGTTATATTGAAATGGCGGCTTATGATGTTGAGCGTTCTTCAGCATTTTATAAAGAAGTTTTTGGATGGAACATCCGCACCCGTAGCGATGGCGCCGTAGCATTCGACGACGGAGTAGGGCAGGTGAGCGGCAGTTGGGTAACCGGTAGGGTGCCATCCATTTCACAAGGACTGCTGGTATATATAATGGTTGATGATATTTATAAAACAATCGATGCCATTGAAGCCAATGGCGGCCATATCGTACAACCGGTGGGGTTAGATGCACCCGAAATCACCGCCCGTTTTGCCGATCCTGCCGGTAATATCCTCGGACTGTACCAGCAACCCGGATAAATAATATCGAATAACGAATGACCAATATTGAATATCGAAGTTTTCTTCACTTCAACATTCTACATTTAATATTCGATATTCAATATTTTGAACATTTTAACATATTCCTGAGTTTCCGAGGGTATTTTAATGTGGTGGTTAAACCCGATACCTCGAAAATCAGAATAGATTCATCTAAAACGAAAAAGCAGCCGCAGTAAGATCTTCACTTAATGCATTCTCCGGAAGGTTTGAATTACAAACACCCACCCAGGTAGTAGATGTTTAAGATTCGAAACCAGACTTCAGTCTTACGACTTCATATTTTTCAATATTTACTGAAAATAATGTAATTTTGGGTACAAAAGCACCCAATCATGAAACACAAAGCATTCATGAATACCGAATGGCGCAAGCTGATAATGATCAATTATATTACCGATGCCCGCCTGCTCGAACCTTTTATACCAGCCGAAACAGAGATTGATACCTTTAACAACAAAGTATATATTAGTCTGGTTGGTATGATGTTTTACAATACCCGGGTAATAAACATACCGGTACCCTTTCATACAACTTTCCCTGAAGTGAACCTGCGCTTTTATGTTCGCCGAAAAGTAAATGACCATTACCGAAAGGGCATTGTGTTTATTAAAGAGATCGTTCCCAAACCTGTGCTGGCCGTAATGGCCAACCTGCTGTATAAAGAACATTACGTTGCCATGCCTATGAACAATGTGAACCGGGTAACCGGTAACCAGTTACATATTGGTTACGAATGGAAATACAAAAATCACTGGAACAAAATGGAAGTAAAGGCAGGAACTGAAAGCATTCCCTGGCACGAAGGCACAGAAGAAGAGTTCATCAATGATCGTTTATGGGGTTATACCGCCGAAAGCGCCCTGTTAACAAGGGAATATTATGTAGAGCATCCCCGCTGGAATTTGTATCCGGTATTGCAGCACACTGTTGATTGTGATTTTGAGCAATTGTACGGAAAGTCTTTTGCCGAACTCGCTCATCAGGCGCCGGCATCGGTTTACCTGTGCGAAGGATCGGCCACAACGGTGTTTACGAATCATCAGCTGTCGTGAGGGTGAAATGGTGAATCAATAAACAATTGGCAATTTGCAATAGACAAAAGGGAATAACCGCTAAATAATTTGCCAATTGCAAATTGACTATTGCCTGTTAATTATCTTTCTCGCCCTGCTTTTAAACGCCGCCGATTCATACGGCCATCTTTCTTCAATGACCAGTTTTAATTCGGCTTTTATATCGGGGTATTCGTTCGACAGATTATCAAGTATTGTCAATGAAAATGCTTTTATGGCAGGAGCGGCTTCGTTGGAGGCAATTAAATCAAAGCAAATACTCATCAGTTGTCCGTGATAACGTTTGGGCACCTGTGCAAACTGCAGCAGTCGAACAATATTACGTATCACCGCATTATGCACGCCGGGTTGTTGCAGCAGCGGAAGTATTTGTTTATAGTAAGGCGTTATAAGCCCGGGATAATTGTGCACACAATAGCTCACCGGCCAGGCGGCCCGTTGGGTAACCCGGTATTCGCCTTTCAAAAAAAGCCGCATCAGTTCGGCAAACCGTTCTTTATCGTTGCCAACGTATCGAACTATTTTATCGCATTGAGCCTTGGAATGTTCTTTTTCGATGATCTTTAATAAATCCATGGGAAAATATTTATTACCGCTGAGATGCCTCCAACTGACTGATCCATTTTCTGGTGATCCACAAAGGAATAATACCGATAATGCCAAACATACAATCTATAACAATATGATACCAGGGAATGTGGCGAATGGGACCGGCAATCACCGCCAGCGGAATAACGGCCACGCAGCACAACATGCCCCATTCAATGATCCATTTGTTTCGTACCGGATCACGCCAGGGGCCTGTAAACGCCATGCCTATAACAAGATGGGCGAAGGCCAGCCAATCGTACCCGTAAAATAAAATCGGATGCAGGAAATCAACCTCCTTTACGGTAAGCCACACGTCTTTTAACCAACGCCCCAATAAGGATTCCTGCGAAAAAAGATGGTTCTTATTGATCCATTCCAATTCAGTATATACCGGAAATGCCGTAACGCCGCTTAACACCAGGGCAATGACAAAAAAAACAATCATTCCTCTGATGCGGGCCAATAGTTTTTCAGGAGTTACCATTTAAATTTGAAAATTAACCAATTTGAAAATTTGAAAATGAAGATAAATCAACTGCTTATTAGTGTAATACTTGTTACAATCATTACATCCTGCAATCATAAAAAAGGCATCGTTGTTTTTCAAACCGACTTTGGATTGAAAGATGGAGCTGTGAGCGCCATGAAAGGAGTGGCATCGGAGGTTGACCCCGATTTAAAGTTGTACGATCTTACCCACGAAATTCCGGCTTACAATATCTGGGAGGCGGCTTACCGGTTGCAGCAAACCGCGCCATATTGGCCTGCCGGAACCGTTTTTGTGTCGGTAGTTGATCCCGGCGTAGGCACCAGCCGTAAATCGGTGGTGCTGAAAACCAAAACAGGTCATTACTTCGTAACGCCCGACAACGGAACACTTACTTTAATTGCTCAAACACTTGGTATTGAGTCGGTACGGGAAATCAATGAAGAATTAAATAGAAGAAAAAACTCTCAGGCATCCTACACTTTCCATGGTCGCGACGTGTATGCCTATACCGGCGCCCGGCTGGCTGCCGGTGTGATCAGTTTTGAACAGGTAGGGAAAGAATTACCGGCTTCCGTAGTGACTCTTCCTTACCAAAAAGCTGTGTATCAGGGAGATTCGATACAGGGTAACATACCCATTCTTGACATTCAATATGGGAACATTTGGACTAACATTAATGATTCGATTTTCAAGATGTTACACGTGGAACCTAAAGTAAAATTGGAAGTAATAATCAAAAAGAATGACAGCCTGATTGTTGACCAGGATATTGAATTTGTACATACGTTTGGCGATGTGCCGGAAGGGAAAACGCTGGCTTATATGAACAGCCTGATGAACTTCTCCCTTGCCATAAACATGGGTAACTTTGCGGATTCTTTTAATATTAACAGCGGACCGGAATGGAATATTGTGGTGAAGAAGAAAAAACCGAGGTGAGAATTTGGAAAATTGGAAGTTTTTCAATAGAACAATTTGAAAATGAGCGGGATTGCAATTCCACTCATTTTCGAATTTTCAAATTACCTCATTTTCAAATTAACGAAGACTGGCCAGCACTTTCTGTATCATGCCATCCATGGCATTGCCTTCGATCCAGCGGGCAACGATCATCAGGTCGTGTTCGGGATCAATATAAATAATGTTTGAACCGGCGCCGATATGGGCAAAAGCAGTGGCCGGAGCGTGTGGGTAAAGCTTCTTTTCGGTGTTCAGGTAAAAATTCATAAATCCATAGGTGGGCTGAACGGTGGTTGGTGTATGAGCCATGTTCAGCCAGGCTTCCGACAAAATTTGCTTATCCTTCCATTTGCCGTTGTGCAGGGTCAGGTATCCGAAACGCGCCTGGTCGTATGCATTGATAAACAAACCACCGCCCCAGTGCGATCCGCCGCTTACCGATTGCATCAATTGTCCGTCGATGATCACCCACGAATTTTCGTAACCCGTCCACCGCCAGGTGCGCGAAGCGCCGATGGGGTCCATGATCTTTTCTTTCAAAACCACCGGCAAAGGTTGCCGCCAGATATTCAGCAATGCAAGCGCCAGTACATTCACCCGGGTATCGTTGTACTTGTACACCGTGCCGGGCGCATTTCGTTTGCGGGTCATCCAGTCTGATGAATTTTCTGTTGGTCGGTCGGCCCAGTCGGGCTTACCCCATAAAGTACCTTCCCAATCGCTGGTTTGTCGAAGCAAATGTTCCCAGGCAATGGTGCGGTTGTGGTCGGTATTAAACAAATCGATCACATCTTTACGCTCAAGTGCATCGGCTTTGTTTTCGGCCAGTCTGTTCGGTTCGTACGGAATAACCGGCGCCATATAGGGATACACTTTATCTTCAACGTGCGCTATGATACCGGCATCGTATGCCAGACCGGCCACTGACGACAAAAAACTTTTTGCTACACTGAACGTTTGATCAACCCGGCCCGGCTCACCCCATTCGGCAACGATGTATCCGTTTTTAATGATCAGTCCGGTTGCAGGGCCTCTTTCTTTTAAAGGTCCGGCCGGATATCCAAAAGGCTCACGACCGAAAGCACTTTGATAATGCGCTTTCTTCAGGTCGCGCGGTTCTTTCGATTCATGGGCCTCTGCATAGGAAATAGCTTCCTGTAATAAAACCGAATCGAATCCCATGGTTTGTGGCGACCGGTGTTCCCAGTTTCCGGGCTGAGGAAAATAAACGGCTGCTTTTTTGGGTTGAGCCGTCAATAATGTAACAGAAAAAACAGGAATGGCGATAAGGATAAAACGAAAGTGATACATCACTATTAATTTTTTTTAAAGATAACGACCGGCCGAATAACCAAGGCAATTTTAAAATGCCGGTCTGTTTTTCCGTTAACTAAATTCTCCGGCAACAGGATACCGGTAACAGGTAACAGGTAACCGGAAACCTGCAACAGATAACTTGTATCAGGCATTGACCATTGACCATTCACCAGTTACTTTTACAACTTATTTAAAAAAACTCTCACGGTTGTGCAATACCTTTAACCCCAAATCTCAAAAACCGGGAACACCTAACTAAGAACTCAGAACTTAATAAAATGACCATACAAAATCTTCATATTTCCCGGCGTGCGGGAATAGCAGAAAAAGGCATTACTGTTTTGGCAGGCGATATTGGCGGAACAAAAACCAATCTGGCTTTATACAAGGCTACCGATACCAGCTTAACTGTTTTACAGGCAGGCAGGTACCCGAGTGATGAGTATGCTTCGTGCGTAGACATCATGAAAAAATTTTTGTCGGAATATAATTTAAGTCTGCCCAACCGCATATGCCTCGGCGTTGCAGGCCCCGTACTGAACGGTAAAGTTGATTTAACCAACCTGAACTGGGGCATTGATATAACAGATGTGAGTGCGGGAATGGGTGTATCAGCCGTTTCACTGATCAATGATCTTGAAGCAACGGCTTACGGACTGGCCGGTTTAACTGAAGATGATTTTATTACGCTGCATGCCGGCGATAGCAGTATGAAAGGCAATATGGCCATCATAGCGCCGGGTACCGGGCTGGGGGAGGCTGGTTTATACTGGAATGGTGAAAATCATTTTCCTTTTCCGACCGAAGGCGGACATACTGATTTTGCGCCCCGCACGGATGTTGATATTGAGCTTTTACATTTTTTGCAAAATGAATATGGAGTGGTGAGTTGGGAAAAAGTAGTGGCTGGTCCTGCTATAGTTGATATATATCGGTTCCTGCGTGATGTAAAAAAAATGGAAGAACCGGCGTGGTTAACCGAAGCGCTGGCAGCCGAAAAAACCGATTCTGCCGTCATCAGTCAGTCGGCCATACAACAAACAGCCGCTCTATGTGTTGAAACCATGAATCTCTTCGTACGCTATCTTGCCCGCGAATCATCGAATCTGGTATTAAAAATGAAAGCTACCGGCGGATTATTTTTGGGAGGCGGCATTCCGCCTAAAATAGCACCGTTGTTATTGCAGAAACAATTCTTTGAACATTATATGGATTGCGACCGTATGCAGCACCTGCTCGACAAAGTTCCTGTTCGCATCATTAAAAATGATAAAACCGGGTTGATCGGTGCAGCATATTATGGAGCATACTTAATGTAGCAGGAAGCCGGAAGTAAGAAGTAGGATGTAAGAAATCTGAAAGTGCCGTCAGGCACAAAATGTTGGTAGTAGTAGTAGTAGAATGATGATGGGTATTAATTCGTTCCGTAGGGACGAAACAAAAAAACACCCGCATATTTACCGATATTCAATGCTCAACGGCAATTGAAAACGCAAACAGCCCCTTCAGCAAAAAAAAACAAACATCCCTTTAGGGGGCGGGGGTAGGCGGGAGTAAAAACAAGAACCGGTTATGCATAACCGGTTCCTGCGTAGTAAAGTTTACTTTTGAGAAGAAGAAGACTGAGATACGTTGAGATTCATTGTATCGGGTTTCTTCTTTGTTGTATCTTTCTTTTTCTTCGGAGTCGTATCCTGAGCGATATAATTGCCACTATACTCCTCTGCTCTTACAGGATGGTTTGAAATTACCATTGTAGCTGCGAAAATGCAAAGACCAACGCCTGCCGCTAAAAAGCTTCTTTTCATAACTTTGAGTTTTTAATATGTAAAAAATTAATAATGCCTACGTGTGGGCGGGTAGTTAGGTCTACTAAATCAGGTTCAAGCAATCAGATCGTAGTTTAGAATTGTAAGGATACCTGTAATCTAATAAAGATCATGCCAAAAATTTTACTCTTATCAAAAAATACAAAAAATCACCTATCTGTTATCCGTTAATACACTACAACATCTGCTTCAAAAAAGTGTTATTATAAATTGAAAATCTAAAAGATATATTCTCAAAACAATATTGCCGGTTCTTAATCGTCTACCTGTAAAAAACAAGTTGTTACCTTGTGAAATGAAGTCGGAAGTTCGAAGTAGGAGGTAGGAAATTTTCATGATTGTTTGCTGTCTACTGCCTAATTGCCTATTCACCACTCACTATAAATCGAAAAACATGGCCCGGGGAAACAGAAGCGATAACGGAATGCGGAAACCAGATATGCCGAAAGTAAAGCTATCGAAAGAAAATCTGAAAGAAGTATTTCTCATTTTTAATTACCTGAAACCGTACCGCTGGACGTTTATAACAGGATTGGTTTTTATTGCCTTGTCGGGCAGTACAACCATGGCATTTCCTTATTTGTTAAAAAAACTTATCGACAGCGCCCATAATATCAGTATCGGAAAAACAGCCATTGCGCCCGGCACCATCGCGTTATGGATGTTGGGAATTTTAACATTGCAAATGACATTTTCGTTTATGCGCGTTTACCTGTTTACCTACGTTGGTGAACATGCGCTGGCCGACATGCGAAGAGATGTGTATAAGAAATTGATCATGATGCCCATGAATTTCTTCGCCAACAGAAGGGTGGGAGAATTATCGAGTCGCATCAGCGCCGATCTTACACAAATACAGGACGCTGTTACAGGTATGCTGGCCGAAATTTTGCGCGGCCTGTTAACACTTGTTATCGGCATAGGATTGATACTTTATCTGTCGCCCCAATTAACCGCAGTGATGCTTTCGGTTTTGCCGGTGATCGTAGTGGCAGGGGTTGTATTCGGAAAAAGCATTCGCAAACTATCGCGCAAAACACAGGACCAGCTGGCCGACTCCAATATTATTGTACAGGAAACCCTGCAGGGCATCAGTAATGTTAAATCATTTACCAATGAGTGGTACGAAGCCAGCCGTTATACCCACAGTTTGCACGATGCTGTAAAACTGGCGGTAAGCAATGGCCGATTTCGGGGATTGTTTGTTGCATTTATGTTGCTGAGCATATTCGGCACTATTATATTAGTAGTTTGGTATGGCACAACGCTCATGCAGGCCGGCACTCTTTCATTTGGCGACCTTACGGCCTTTGTAGTATACACGGCTTTTGTTGGTGGCAGTATGGCCGGTTTTGCCGATCTGTATAGCACCTTGCAAAAAACACTTGGCGCTACCCAACGTGTTCGTGAAATATTACGCGACATCACCGAACCGGTTGCCATTACCGATGAACCGGTTGAAGAAAAAAATAAGTTACACGGCGCCGTTACTTTTAACCAGGTGGCTTTCAGCTATCCCTCGCGCCCCGAAGTGCAGGTATTAAAAGACGTAAGCATTATCGCTGACCCCGGCGAACAGATTGCCATTGTGGGTCCCAGCGGCGCCGGTAAAAGCACCATTGCCGCTTTGCTGTTGCGCTTTTATCAACCCGACGCCGGACAGCTATTATTCGATGGCAAACCGGCCGGCGATATTCCGCTTTCGCAACTGCGCAAACAAATGGCCCTGGTGCCGCAGGATGTGTTGTTATTCGGAGGCACCATTCGCGAAAATATTGCCTACGGTAAACCCAACGCCACACAAAATGAAATTGAAGATGCCGCCCGAAAAGCCAATGCCCATGATTTTATTACAGGCTTTCCCGAAGGCTACGACACCATAGTAGGGGATCGCGGTATTAAATTATCGGGCGGACAGCGTCAGCGGATCGCCATTGCCCGTGCTATTTTGAAAGATCCGGTTATTCTGGTGCTCGACGAAGCCACCAGCTCGCTTGATTCGGCCTCTGAATCGCTGGTGCAGGAAGCGCTCGACAACCTGATGAAAAACCGTACTTCTTTTGTGATCGCTCACCGCCTGTCGACCATTCGCAATGCCGATAAAATTGTTGTGCTCGATAAAGGACACGTTATTGAAACCGGCACCCATCAGCAGTTGCTGGCAATGGATGAGGGATTATATAAGAGTTTGAATAAACTGCAGTTGGAATGGGCCTCTGAGTAGTTTATAGTTTGTGGTTGCTGCCGCGCTTTGTAAATACCTTGCCTATATAACAGGCTCTATGTATTAGTCGCCGGAACTTTTAAAATTATAATTGGATAGACTGAACCGAAAGAACCATAAACCACAAACCAAAAACCAGAAACTATTCTACAAACCATAAACTAATTCATATTTCTGTTCCACAACCTGCTTCCCAAACCCCGCCGAAGGTTTTTCTTCCACCAGCTTAAATCCACTTTTACGGTAAAGATGGGCAGCGGCAGGCAATTCGCTGGTGGTCCATAAGTAAGAGGAGGTATACCGGTGCTCGC
Organism: Niastella sp. sgz303648; assembly: GCF_059587045.1. Classification (NCBI taxonomy): domain Bacteria; kingdom Pseudomonadati; phylum Bacteroidota; class Chitinophagia; order Chitinophagales; family Chitinophagaceae; genus Niastella; species Niastella sp. sgz303648. Next base: position 100,909 of record NZ_JCAPSW010000005.1, read on the forward strand.
GCAAAAAATCCATATACAGGTCCATCAGTTTTTTTCCAAGTCCTATACCACGGTAAGCAGGATCAATAATAAAATAACGCAACTGGGCGGTATCGTTGCGATGCATCAATAATAAAAATCCAACGATGCGTTCATTGTGTTCGGCAATCCATACGCCATCTTTTTGGGGATCATAATTGTGCCAGAACTCGCATAAGCCTTCGGCCACATATACTTCGAACGGAATTTCATAATCATATTCTTTTTTGTAAAGCGAACCGTGCAAATAAGTAATATAGCCGATATCGCCCGGCTGCAGACAGGTGCGAATGGTAATATCATGTATTGAACAGATCATAAAATACTATTTCTATTTTTTTGAAAGAATATGCCGAATGCCATCGAGCATGGTAATTACATCCTGCACTTCCTGGTCGGTGAGTTTATTGACCAATGCTTCAATCGATTTGTCGGATGATTCATTTAACCGGTTAAATAATTTGTTACCCTTTGGCGTAAGCGAAAGAACAAATAAACGGCCGTCGTTATCAGATTGCACTTTTTTTACCAGGTTGTTGTTTACAAACTTCTCGATGATCCGGCTCAGGTATCCCTCATCAATCTGAATGGTGTTTTTTATTTTTCTGGCTGTACACAACGGGCTATGCCTGATCTCGTACAATACCCGCACTTCAGACAGGGAATAAGGGCTTTCGAGTATTTTTTGGTTTACCACACCAATAATATTGGTATAAAAACGGTTGAATTCGCGAATGGCAGCCACCGCCTCCGGTTTTTTGATCATGGTATGAAATTACAAAATACTTGACAAAGTCAAGTATTATTTGTTTGTAGTTTCTGGTTTATTGTTTGTGGTTCTTTCAGTGAATTTTACCGTGTAATTATAATCCTGTTGAACTTATAGGTGCGGGCTTACCAATGAAATTCCAAAGCGCGGAAAAACCTCAAACTACAAACCCCGTCCGACCGGGTCATCCGGGCGGGCACAAACCATAAACTGCATTTTTAGCGTTATTCAATTATCTTTGGTTACCTGAAGAGCCTGAAAAAGACAGGAATATAGAAACTATTTGATTTAAATCATATACCTGTTAACCTGCCGGTTTTCCCGATGGAAGAATTTACCGGCATCCGTACTTATTTTAAATTTTAAAGAGGATGAAAAAAACGATTTTAGTAATTATTGTGCTTGCCGTTGTTATTTTGATTGCCCGGCCCTTTTTTTGCAAGGGAGATGACAAGCCGGCTAATCAAAAAGAAGAAGCCAAACAACAGCCGTTATCGATTGCAGAAAATACCGATGTTTTTAACCAGTCGTTCACCCAATTACTTGATGCGTACTATAATTTAAAAGATGCCCTTGTGGCCAGTGATACGGCAAAGGCATCTGCAGCAGCCCGGTCGGTAGCCGCAGCGGCAGATAGTCTGAAAATAAACGAAATAAAGGGTGATAGCACTGGCGTAATTAAAGAAACGGCTAAAAATTATACCGGAACCCTTACAGGTTCATCACAGGCGCTGGCAGCAGAAAAAGATATCAATGCAAAAAGAAAAGAATTTGAGATGATTGCCGATGCGATGTGGACCCTTACGCGTACCGTTCGATATAAAGGTCAAAAAGTTTACTGGCAGTACTGCCCCATGGCTTTTGACAATAAAGGTGCTTACTGGATGAGCAACGAAAGACAAATTAAGAACCCTTATTTCGGTGATAAAATGCTGAACTGCGGTAGCGTGGAAGATTCGCTGGATTATTCAAAATAGTTAAGCATGCAACCTGCCACAGCCGGTATTCTGGCACCGAAAACGGAAATATTGCCGAATGAGAAGATTAGTTGCGATAGTAATTGGGGTGTATAGTGTACTGTCGGTGGCAGCACAGGATAAATTTACCCTCAACGGTTTTGTAAAAGACTCCATGTCGGGCGAAAGCCTTATCGGGGCCACTATTTCTGTTAATGGTCATGGAAAAGGAATTACCAGCAACCAATACGGTTTTTATTCCATTACCATGCCCCGCGGCACCTATACGGTAATTGCCTCTTTTGCCGGGTACCAGCCGCAGCAGGTTGAAATTACCTTCGATAAAAATATTGAACAGCACTTTTTTTTAGCCCCCAAAACGGTTTTACAGGAGGTGATCGTGTCGTCGCGCAAGCGGGATGGCAATGTGAAAAATGCGCAGATGGGAAAAATCGACCTGTCGATTACCCAGGTAAAATCGGTACCGGTATTAATGGGTGAAACCGATCTGTTAAAAACGCTGCAGTTGCTGCCGGGTGTTCGCAATGCCGGTGAAGGCAATACCGGTTTGTATGTGCGCGGAGGCGGTCCCGATCAAAACCTCATTTTGCTCGACGATGCCATTGTATACAACACCGGTCACCTGTTTGGCTTTTTTTCGATCTTTAATTCAGATGCCATCAAGAATGTTTCGTTAATCAAAGGCGGTATGCCGGCGCAATACGGCGGACGCCTGTCGTCGGTACTGGATATTGCCATGAAAGATGGCAATATGAACAAGTTCGAAGCAGAGGGGGGCATAGGGGCCATTGCGTCACGCTTATCTTTTCAGGGGCCCATCAAAAAAAACAAAGCATCGTTCATCATTTCGGGCCGTCGCACGTACATCGATGTGCTTACGAAACCCTTCATAACAGAAAAAAGCGATTTTTACGGATCGGGTTATTATTTCTATGATTTTAATGCCAAGGTAAATTATATATTTTCCAATAAAGACCGCCTGTACCTGAGCGGCTATTTCGGGCGCGATGTATTCACTTACCGCAATGCACGCCGGGCGTTTAAAGCCGATATTCCCTGGGGCAATTCAACAGCCACTCTTCGCTGGAACCATATTTTTAACCGTAAGCTGTTTGCCAATACCACCGTAGTGTACAACGATTATGCTTTTACGTTCGGCGCTACCCAAAACGATTTCAATATAAAGCTGTCATCGGGCATCCACGACTGGAACGCCAAAACCGACTTCGACTTTTATGCATCGCCGCAACACAAACTGCGATTTGGCGCTGTGGCCACTTATCATACATTCACTCCCAACGTTCTCAGCGGTAACGAGGGCGAAACCGTTTTTGAACCCAATAACGAATCGAGGAAATATGCTTTGGAAACCGGTGTGTACATACAGGACGACTGGGAAATAAGCAAACGGATAAAGATCAATGCCGGCCTGCGATACAGTCGCTTTACACAGCTGGGGCCATATAAAATTTTCAGTCATGACCTGAACGGCAATAAAACCGACAGTATTTCCTATGCCCGCAACAAGTCGGTAAAAAATTACGACGGACTGGAGCCCCGCCTTACCATTCGGTACAGTATTAACGACGCCACTTCTATTAAAGCAGCCGTTAGCCGCAATTTGCAATACATTCACCTCGTAAGCAATGCCGGTTCAACCCTGCCTACCGACCTGTGGGTACCCAGCACCTACCGGGTAAACCCGCAGATCAGCTGGCAATACGCGGCAGGCCTGTTTAAAAATTTCAGCGATAACATGTTCGAAACCTCGCTGGAGGTTTATTATAAAAAGATGGAAAACCAGATCGAGTATCGCGAAGGATACACGCCATCGCTGAAAGATCCGGAAGAAGATTTTGTATTCGGTGATGGCTGGAGCTATGGATCGGAACTGTTCGTAAATAAAACAAGGGGAAAGTTCACCGGATGGATAGGCTATACCTTATCGTGGACATGGCGCAAATTTGGCCAGCTGAATGGTGGCGAAAAATATCCCGCCAAATACGACCGCCGGCACGATTTATCGGTGGTAACCATGTATCAGCTGAGCAAAAAATGGAAAGTGTCGGGTGTTTTTGTTTATGGAAGCGGCAACGCGGTTTCATTACCCGAACGGTTTTATGTGATCGGCAATGTGCTTACACAGGAATACAGCAAAATAAACCAATACCGGCTGGCCCCTTATCATCGTATGGACCTGTCGGCCACGTATACACCCCATACCCGGCCCGGTCAAAAATGGCAGCAAAGCTGGGTTTTTAGTGTTTACAATGTGTACAGCCGTTTGAATCCCTATTTTATATTCTTCGACCAGGACGGCAGCCCTTACGACGGCACCCTGAGCATTAAAACACAGCAGGTATCGCTGTTCCCCATCATTCCGGCGGTTACGTGGAATTTTAAGTTTTGAGCGCTTCTGCATATAGGCACATACACATTAATGTTATGCCATATTTGATAAATGGTACAAAAAAACATGCAGCATAAATTATTTTCGGGCAAACAAAAAACATGAAGCTCTTCTATAGTTTTACACTTGCCCTAATATTTTTGGCTACGGCTACATTTGCACAGAAAGCCGACACCATCAATGCCATAAACAATAAACTGCTTACCGGTAATTTGAAAGAAGGAAAGAACGTATACCTCGTGTATTTTACCGATAGCGCTTTTAATTTCACAACTTCAGGAGATATATGGGAACGTACTATTACATTCACCACAAAGGATAACCAGCCGATGGTTCAGTTCGACTGGAAGTGGTACCATAATGATTCACTGCAAAGAAATATCACCAATATCTGCAACAGGCAAACGCTTGCGCCGGTATTTCATAAAGGTGTTTATAAAACAGGGACCGTTGCCTATGATTTTAAAGACAGCTTCATGATCCCCAGCGATACCTTTCAAAATAATGCAGCCATTAAAAGGCCAAAGGTGCCCTTAACTATTCCTGTTATCAGTTGGGAACAGGACATGGAAACATACACCTTGTTACCCATTAAAAAAGTAGGACAGATCTTTGATATTGCTTTTTTTGACCCCAATGAAAAATCAACTTCTTATAAACGCTATGTAGTAGCAGGAAAAGAAGACCTGCAATTAAACAGCAATACGAAAGTAAAGTGCTGGTTGCTGAAGCATGAATTTCCAACCGGCTATTCAATATTCTGGCTAACTGAAAAGTCGAAAGAGTTTGTAAAACTGAAAGATTATTTCAACGGACGATACAGGTTTAAAGTAAAGCTGTATTAGATCAAAAATCATCACATCAATGAAGGCCGCTCTGTGATTTCATGGTATTTGATCACATCATCGGCATAATAATGTACAACCATACTTTTACGGGTGAGCGCAGCATTACGAATGGGAGCGCCCCCGTGAATCAGGTTGGCGTGCCAGATGAGCACATCGCCTTTGCGGGCAAGCAGCTCTTCTTTTTGAAGATGATGTTTAACAATAAGCTCTTCAACCATGTCTTCATAATCAGGATAATCATTTTTGCCAAGCGACAAAAACGAACTGTCTTTATTCCATTCGTTATTTAACAGGTAAGGTAATTTATGACTGCCGGGATAATAAAACAGCGGGCCGCTGTCGGGATGCACATCTTCGAGGGCGATCCAGATCGCGATCAGGTAACCCAGCGGATAAGTGGTCATGTGCACACTGTCGCTATGCGCCCGTTGGCCGCTGCCGTTTAAAAAATTGATCGTTTGAAACGGTACCATTTTTTTGCCGAGCAAAAAATCGAGCAGTTGCAGCAATCCGGCATCTTTGGTAATGCTGCGGATGAGCGATGATTTTTTGTTGGCAAACATCAGCTTGTTATTATTCAGGAAATGCATTTTACCGCTGCCGGTAAGGTTGCTGATTTCATCATTAATGGCATCGCAGGTTTCGGCCGAAAAGTATTGTTCAAGCGTTATATAACCGTTGGCGCTCCATTGCACAATTTTTTGTTGTATGGCCGGTGAAAATGCTGAAAATGCCTGTTTTTGCGGCGCCAGAATAGCCGAATCGCCGGTATCGAGCCAGGCGCGTGATTCTTTATCGGGAAAATCTTTACTGGAAATGGAAGCAACAAGAGGCTTATGAATATGGTATTTTTCATATGCCCTTTTATTATGCAGCAGTTGTTTATAATGAAGAATATTGTATACCCAGTGCGCGGGCTTAAAATGCCTTAAATTCATAACAGCTGATATTACCAGTTAGGTGATAAAAATACTATTTATAAACAATGTTAAATGAATAAAATATTTCAAGTCAATCTGCTATATGTTTTTTGCGGCCCGGCAACAGGATAACAACAACTTCTCCGGCACGAAAATGGTATAATAAACCCGCCGACTCAATGAAACATATTGCTCATGAAAAAACTGATCCTTTTCACTATCGGATTAATTCCTGTAGCGTATTCGATAGCGCAAAACGATGAGCCGGATAATACCATATTGCAGCAAATCCGGCACGAGGGTTTTAACAACTCGCAGGTAATGGATATTGCCTTTTATCTCACCGAGGTAAGCGGCCCCCGCTTAAACAATTCGCCCGGTTTTAGAAGGGCAGCCAACTACACAAAAAATAAATTAACCGAATGGGGATTGGAAAATGCCCGGCTTGAACCCTGGGGCGACTGGGGTAAAAGCTGGGAACTGAAACGCTGCTATGTGGCCATGACCGCTCCTTATTATAAACCAATAATAGCTTTTCCGAAAAGCTGGACTTCGGGCACCAATGGCTTTCAACAGGCCGATATTGTTGTATTATCGGCAGGCGATGCAAAAGACCTTGACCATTATAAAGGAAGGCTCGAAGGCAAAGTGATTTTGCTGCCGCGCCTTGATTCGCTTGAACCAGCTTACGTTGCCGATGCCAGCCGGTACAGCGATGAAGAACTGAAAGAAATGGCTGACTGGAAACCCGAAACAAACCAGGCAAATAAGTCGGATAAATCAAATCAGTCATATCAGTCAGCGAAAGGATTTTCTCCTTCAGCCGAAGATCACCATTTCGCCCCGCCGGTTGGCGGGGGCAGGGGCGGTTTGCTTACCTATAACCGGCTGAAAGAATTTGCAAGGGAACAGGGCGCTGTGGCTATTTTAAGCACCAGCGTGCACGGACGCGATGGTACTTTATTTGTGCAGGGAGGCGGTGCCTGGATGGCCAATGCTGCAGAAAACTTTCCTGATATTATGCTGGCCTTTGAAGATTATATGATGCTGCAGCGGCTGGCACAACACCACATTCCGGTAAAGCTTGAAATGGATGTTAAAACAAAATTTGCGACCGACGATCTGAAAGGTTACAATGTAATTGCCGATATAAAAGGTTCTGATCCAAAACTTCAACATGAACTGGTGATCATCGGCGCACATCTCGATTCATGGCATGCATCGGTTGGCGCTACCGATAACGCCGCCGGCTGTGCGGTAATGATGGAAGTAATGCGCATTTTAAAAACTTTGAAAATCAAACCACGCCGAACCATTCGCATTGCCTTATGGGGTGGGGAAGAGCAGGGACTCATCGGTTCAAAAAATTATGTGCGGCAACATTTTACCGATACGTCAACGCAGCGGTATAATGCTGCAGGCGATAAAGTTTCGGTTTATTTTAATCTTGATAACGGCACCGGAAAGATCAGGGGTATTTACCTGCAGGGCAACGCAGCCGTTCAACCGGTGTTTACCAAATGGCTGGCGCCGTTTAAAGACCTTGGCGCCGGCACCATAACCATGCAGCGCACAGGCGGCACCGATCACCTGAGCTTTGAAGCCATCGGGTTACCGGCCTTTCAGTTCATTCAGGACGATATTGAATACGATACCCGCACACACCACAGCAATATGGATTCGTACGATCACCTGCAGCCCGGTGACCTGAAACAGGCGGCTGTTATTATCGCTTCGTTTGTATATAATGCAGCGCAACGAAATGAAAAAATACCGAGGAAACAATAGGCAATTGGCAACAGGCAATAAGCAAAAAGTAATTTGTTGATGGTTTGCTTCCTGCATCTTTATTTATTTGTCAATTGCCAATTGCATATTGTCTATTGCTTCGGTACATACCTGAATCGTACAGTAGCGCTTTTCTGTTCACTGCTTGACAAATGCAGCTGATAGCGCTTTCGCCCGGCAGTTATAACCATCAGCGAGGTATTGGGCGGAATACGGCCGAGATTATCGGCATACATCATCAGTTCGTAATCGGTATCGGGAAACACATTTACATCGAGGGAAAGCGGTTTATCGGTGAGTCGTTTTTTATACAACAGCAGGGTATTGTTCAAAAAAACGGTAACCGTATCATCGTCAATTTCGGCATTATCATATATTTCAATATGAATGAACGATGTATCGATGGGCACTGTTTGCACCAGTTCCTTCTGGCGGTTTTGCAAACGAAGATTTTTCTGCAGCGAAGCAAGCGTATCGTTCTGGTATACATCAACCGGAAAACTGGCTTTAGCCTGACGGGCCAGTGTAATTTTTCCCGGCTGGCAATTGTGGTTATTGCCCATTTCATGCCCTTTCCATTCGCCCAGTAAAGTTTCGGAAGTGCCGTTCTTCGTTAAGGTAAGATCGTAAGTCTTTATACAGGGCACACAATTATCCGGCACATTGTATTGCAGTACGGCATTTTCAATGATCACCATCCGTTTGGTAAGCGGATTGAATTTTCCGGTGAAATTTATTTTGGTATACCTGTCTTTATCATAGCTGTAGGCATTGCCGATAAAGGAATTGTTATTCATGTAAATGATGTGCAACTCCAGCGAATATTCGGGAAAACAGCCTCCGGCATTTTGAGTGCGTTTACCTGCCCATATCCCCGTTAAAGGTTGTGCATCCGACAAAAAATGAAAAAACAGCAGTGCAGGAATCAGTACAAAACGCATGCATTATTTTAGTTGAATATACCAAACTTAGCAGGAACAACCCGTGCATAGATTGTTTGATGGCTATATGGTTTGATGGTTGGGTTGCCGAACTCATTAACTGTTAAATATTCGTTGAGTTCACGAATTACAGAGTGCCCAACAATCAAACAATTGAACAATCAAACCATCTATTTCTCGTATTTAAACACTACCACTGCATTCTTTTGCTCGGTAGAAGTAATGCGCACCTCGTACTCTTTGCTACCGGCTTTTACAACCATCAGCGAAGTATTCGGAGGAATTGCGCCCAGATTTTCGGCCACCATCACCAGCTCGTGATAGTTGTTGTCGTCATCGAGGTGTATTTTAAGGGGGATAGCCTTTTCGGTAAGCATTTTTTTCGAGAGCACCAGTTTTTTATCGAGATAAACCGAAATGGTATCGCCATCAACAGTACCATTGTCGTAAATATCTATCTGCACTTCATTTACATTGGTGGTAATGGTTTTTACCAGTGCGTTTTCGCGGCTCAGCAATACCTGGGGAGTAGGTATGGTTGTGATAGGATGATTCGGTTTTATTTCAACTTTCTTTGCCGTATCGGTTGCAACGATCTTTACATCGGGTTTAGACTTTGTATCAACATTTTTTGTAACGGGAGGTTTGGCCGTAATCGGCTTTTTAACCGGCGTAGTTGTTTTTGGAGTAATTGTTTTGGCAATCACCGGCTTTTTGGTAGCAGTATCTTTTTTAATAACCGGCTTCTCCGCTTCTTTTTGCTTTTCTTTTTCACGTTTTACCAAAAATGGTTCTTCATAAAAGTCTGATGTGGTTACCTTACGTAAAAAAACAGTGCCTTTTCCGCAATTAGACGAATCTTTGATGTTTTTGCTGGTGTAAGTTCCTTCAAGAAATTCTTCCCCGTCTTCTTTCGAATATTTCAGGGACAGGGCCATTATACAGGCGCCGCCGGCATCAGACATACGAACTTCAACGATCTTTAATTCGTCGAGCTTTACCTGATTGGTAGCAGGGTCTACGGCACCCTTGCAGGTTGCTTTGCCATAAAAAACAGTGGAAAGATAAGAGTAGGTAACGCCCTTAAATTCTTTACTTTTCTGATCTAACTGTATTTCGAATTTATATCGGTTGGCGCCGGTAAAAAAGTCCATTGGGCGGCTGTTCATTGCAGGTGCTTGTCTGAAATTGCCTCTCCATATTCCGGTCAGGTCCTGCGCCTGCACACAAAAGCTGCACCCCAATAGCGCAAAAAGTAAACATAATTTCATCTGATCGCTTAATTTTTATCAGTTTCCCCCGCAATTCAATTGGCATTTTAACTGGCCAGCTATTCATCAGAGGTGTAAAACCGTGTACATCAACTGGCAAATTACTTAATTATTAGTTTTTTACGACACATATCGTAAATGGTGGTCTGCAAATTGTTCGTTAAATTTGCGGTTCTTCCGGAAATACAATGCGCAGGTAAAGAAAATACCTGCAATTTTAAAACCTTCATTGTATAACCGGTAACTAAAAAAGGCAGTGACAAAAATGATTAAAATTACTTTCCCGGATGGAAATGTACGCGAGTACAACGAAGGCTCCACTGGTTTGGATATAGCGAAGTCGATCAGTGAAGGCCTTGCAAGAAAAGTATTGGCAGCCAAAGTGAACGGACAGGTTTGGGATGCCACCCGCCCCATTTACAACGATGCTACGCTTAACTTATTAACCTGGGACGACAAAGATGGTAAATCTACCTTCTGGCACTCTTCGGCGCACCTGATGGCTGAAGCGGTTGAAAGTTTGTACCCCGGGGTGAAATTCTGGGTTGGTCCGGCTACTGATAATCCGCCCGGTTTTTATTATGATATGGACCTGGGCGATCGCAAGCTTACTGAAGAAGACCTGGCAGCACTCGAAAAGAAGATGAACGAGCTGGCCAAACAAAATAACAGCTATGTGCGTAAAGAAATGCCCAAGGCCGAGGCCATTAAATATTTTACCGAAAAAGGCGACGAATATAAACTCGATCTGCTGAATAACCTGACAGACGGAGAGATCACTTTTTATACCCAGGGTAATTTTACCGATCTGTGCCGTGGGCCGCACCTTCCTTCCACTGCATCTATAAAGGCCGTTAAACTAATGAATATCGCCGGCGCTTACTGGAAAGGCGATTCAAACAATAAGCAGCTTACCCGCCTGTACGGTGTAACCTTCCCTTCGCAAAAGGAGCTGGATGCTTACCTCGAGTTGCTGGAAGAAGCTAAAAAACGCGATCACCGTAAACTCGGAAAAGAACTGGGAATTTTCACCATGGATGATGATGTAGGTCCCGGTTTGCCTTTATGGATGCCCAACGGAACCATTATTATTGAAGAGCTGGAAAGACTGGCCAAGGAAACCGAGCAGGCTGCAGGCTACAAAAGGGTAGTTACGCCCCATATTGCCAAAGAAAGCATGTACCTCACCAGCGGTCACCTGCCTTATTACCAGGACAGCATGTTCCCGCCGATGGAACTGGATGGCCAGAAGTACTACCTGAAAGCCATGAACTGTCCGCACCACCATAAAATTTTCGGTGCAGAGTCAAGAAGCTACAAAGAGCTGCCGCTACGGCTGGCTGAATATGGCACCTGTTATCGTTACGAACAAAGTGGTGAATTATTCGGACTTATGCGTGTACGTTGTTTACATATGAACGATGCGCATATTTATTGCACCCGCGAGCAGTTTGCCGATGAGTTCAGGGCGGTAAATGAAATGTACCAGAAATACTTTAAAATATTCGGTATTGAAAAATATGTAATGCGGCTGTCGTTGCACGAACCGACCAAACTGGGACAGAAGTATGTTAACGAACCGGAGTTATGGAAGGAAACCGAAGAAATGGTAAGACAGGTGCTGATAGAATCGAATATACCTTATGTAGAGATTCCGGACGAAGCCGCTTTTTATGGCCCCAAGATCGATGTGCAGATATGGAGCGTGATCGGCCGTGAATTTACCCTGGCTACCAACCAGGTAGATTTTGCCCAGGGCCGCCGGTTCAAACTGGAATACACCAATAAAGACAATACAGCCGAAACTCCTTTGATCATTCACCGGGCCCCGCTGGGTACCCACGAACGGTTTATAGGATTTTTATTGGAACACTATGCCGGTAAGTTTCCGCTGTGGCTGGCGCCGGTTCAGGTGAAGATATTACCGATCAGCGACAAGTTTTTACCCTACGCAAATACAGTTTTGGAATCGCTGAAAAATGCGGATATTCGTGCAGAAGTCGATGACCGCAACGAAAAAATAGGTAAAAAGATACGTGACACCGAACTGATGAAAGTGCCTTACATGCTGGTTGTAGGTGAAAAAGAGGTGAATGAAAACAAGGTGGCTATACGCCGGCAAGGTAAGGGCGATGTGGGCACAAAAGGCGTAGAGGAGTTTTTACAGGAGGCAAAAGCAGAAATTAAAGAAAGAAGAGGAGAATAAAATTGAGATAATTTCATAACTTAGAAACCCGGAACCTTTTTTGGAGTACTGAACTTTGAAAAAGGTTTTAGATCGAAATAATAGCAGTACCCGAAACTATATTCAGAATTTAAATTAAATCAAAACCATTCCAGCCCAGGCTGGATACTCAAAACACAATTGTTAATTAAAAGTTTTAAATGGCATTTCCACCGCGACCACCGAGAGGTAATTTCAATCCCCGATTCAGAAAAGAACAACAGCAGGAACATCGCACCAATAACATGATACGCGTACCCCAGGTACGTTTGGTTGGCGATAATGTAGAAGTTGGCGTATATCCTATACAGGAAGCGCTGCGCATGGCGCAGGATCAACAGCTTGACCTGGTAGAGATATCACCGCAGGCAGATCCCCCGGTTTGTAAAATCATCGACTATAATAAATTCCTGTACGAAAAGAAGAAGAAGGAAAAAGAGATGAAGGCCAAAAGTAAAACGGCTGAAGTAAAAGAGATCCGTTTTACACCTGGCACTGATGATCACGACTTCGACTTCAAAGCCCGCCATGCTGAAAGCTTTTTAAAAGAAGGCAACAAAGTAAAGGCGTATGTACAGTTTAAAGGGCGCGCCATTATGTTTAAAGAAAGAGGCGAGCTGGTTTTATTAAAATTCGCTGAGCGTTTGGCCGAGGTAGGTCAGCCCGAAGGGTTGCCCAAACTCGAAGGCAAACGCATGCTGATGATCATTACGCCCAAAAGCGCCAAAAAGAAAAAAGAGGCTTAATACCTTCTTTAATAATAGTAACATTAAAAAGCATTTCAACTTGTTGGGATGCTTTTTTTGCTATGGGGGTTGGTTAATTTGAAAATTAGCCAATTTGAAAATTTGAAAATGAATAAAACGCTTGCTCCTATAAGGCGCAGTGTGCTAATTACTTAAATACCAAAACATTGCGTTTAACGCCGTGTACGCTATTTTCAAATTCGCACATTTTCAAATTTTCAAATTATTTCCCTACCTTTGCGCTCCATTTTACGTTTTATGGAAATCTGAACCCATAAAACAATATTGCCCACAAGGCCCAAAAAGTTCCCCGTCAGTTCGGGGGCGCCAGCAGGGTATCACAGAAAAAGGTATTTATAATGCCAAAGGTAAAAACCAACTCCAGTGCCAAGAAAAGATTTAAAATAACCGGCACCGGAAAGATCACGCACCAGAAGTCTTTCAAACGTCACATTCTTACCAAAAAATCAAATCGCCGTAAACGCGCACTCGGCCAGGATGGTGTGGTACATAAATCCAACGTGGATTTTGTAAAACGCCTGTTACGCCTGAAGTAAGATGTAGGTTGTAAGAACTGCCTTCATTTTCTAATTAATCAATTTTCAAATTTTCAAATTATCTAAGATATGCCACGTTCAGTAAACGCCGTAGCATCCCGGGCACGCCGCAAAAGGATTCTGAAAGCTGCCAAAGGTTATTACGGCAAACGTAAAAATGTTTATACCGTTGCGAAAAACGTAATGGAAAAAGGTCTGCAATATAAATATGTAGGCCGTAAACTGAAGAAGAGAGAATACCGGGCCCTGTGGATCGCCCGTATCAACGCTGCAGTGCGTGAAGAAGGTTTAACTTATTCTGAATTCATTCATAAACTGAATCAGAAAGGTATTACCCTGGATCGTAAAGTACTGGCCGACCTCGCTATGAACGAGCCTGAAACTTTTAAAAACCTGATCGCTTCTGTAAAATAAGCTTTGCAAAGCAACAATATATCGGAGCCCCGCACACAAAATGTGCGGGGCTCTTTTTTTGATAACAATTAATTAATGCAGGACGCAGAACGCTGAACGCATAATGCCAAACGCAATCCCATAGAGGGGAAAGATGCGTTGAGCGTTGAGCATTTGGCGTTCTGCAGGCCCATGGCAGAACGCATAAAGCCAAACGCAATCCCATACCGGGAAAAGATGCGTTAAGCGTTGAGCATTGAGCATTTGGCGTTCTGCAGGCGTTATGCGTTCTGCGTTTAGCGTCGTAATTTTTTTTATTTGAAAAATTGTTCAAACGATTACTTTTGCAATAATTTTTTTACGGTTTTAGGCAATTTTTATTACTGACCATTAAAATTCACTACCATCAGCAACCTGAACCAGTACATGAACAACTCGTACACCGACCTGGTGCAACAGACCTTTAATTTTCCCCAGGAAGGGTTCGATGTGAAAGACAGCTACCTCCAGTTCAATGGGCTCGACCTGAAAGCGCTTATCGACAAGTACGGCACGCCCATGAAGCTTACCTATTTGCCGAAGATTGGCATGCAGATCAAAAAGGCAAAAAAAATGTTCGCCAATGCCATTAAAAAGCACAAGTATGAGGGCGATTATAATTATTGCTACTGCACCAAAAGCTCGCACTTTTCTTTTGTAGTGGAAGAAGCGCTGAAGCATGATATACATCTTGAAACTTCCTACGCCTACGATATCGAGATCATCAAAAAACTGTATGATCGTAAGAAAATAACCAAAGACATGTTTATAATCTGCAACGGTTATAAACAAAAAAGCTATACCAGCCGCATTGCCAATTTGCTGAATAGCGGCTTTAAGAATGTGATTCCCATTCTCGATAACCGGGAAGAATTGCAGCACTATAAAAAGTCGGTAAAAGGCCCCTTTAAGCTCGGCATCAGGGTAGCGGCGGAAGAAGAACCAACTTTCCCGTTTTATACCTCCCGCCTGGGTTTCAGGGCAAGGGATGTGCTGGAATTTTACGTTGATAAAATTGAAGGCAACGAAGACCGCTTTCAGTTAAAAATGCTGCACATCTTTTTGAACAAAGGTATTAAGGACGACATCTATTACTGGAGCGAATTGAACAAAGTGATCAACCTGTATTGCCAGTTGAAAAAGATTTGTCCTGAGTTGGATTCTATCAATATCGGTGGCGGATTTCCTATTAAACACTCCCTCGGGTTCGAATACGATTACCAGTTCATGATCAATGAAATTGTAGGCAACATTAAAAAAGCCTGCAAGAAGAACAATGTGCCCATGCCGCATATTTTTACCGAATTCGGCAGCTATACGGTTGGCGAAAGCATGGCCCATATTTATAGCGTAATCGGCCAAAAAGTGCAGAACGACCGCGAAATCTGGTATATGATCGATTCATCTTTCATCACCACCTTACCCGATACCTGGGGTATTGGAGAAAAGTTCCTGATGATGCCGGTGAACAAGTGGGACCAGGAGTATCAGCGTGTGGTATTGGGAGGCATTACCTGCGACAGCCACGATTACTACGACTCCGAAGAACATATCAATGAGGTGTTTTTGCCAAAAGTGAATAACGGCGAGCCATTGTATGTAGGATTTTTTCATACAGGCGCCTACCAGGACCAGATCAGCGGCTATGGAGGCATTAAACACTGTCTTATTCCTTCACCCAAACATGTTATCGTGGGCCACGATAAGAATGGTAAACTTACCGATTGGGTATACGCCAAAGAGCAAACTGCGCAAAGTATGCTGAAGATTTTGGGATACTGAGCGTAGTCGAAGTATCATCCAAAAATCCTGAGCGAAGTCGAAGGATTGTTTGGAGCAATAGACAATAGGCAATGGGCAGTAGGCAATAGATAATTGGGAATGGTATTGACATTAATTCGGTGCCTGTAAAATCGGGGTTTATTCACCATTGACCATTGACTATTGACCATTCACAAAATGGCTGCTGCTGCCAGTAGTCCCATTAAAAGAACCAGTTGTGCAAAAGTGGATGCTTTCATCTGCATAGGATTTTTATTTTTGATGATTCAATAAAATTGCCGGAAAGCGTTAAACCACTTTAACATGAAACGAATTGCTATATTATTAACAATAGGTTTGGTTATAGCCTGTTCAATACAGGCGCAAACAACCGAAGATTCGGTAAAAGCTGCGGTAAACCGGTTGTTCGACGGTATGAAAAATGCCGATGCTGCTTTGCTGAAATCAGCCTTTGCCGATAGCGCCATTCTGCAAACCATTGCCCGCGATAAAGAAGGCAAATTTTATATCAGAAATGAAAAGCTGGCCGACTTCGCCGCTTTTGTAGGAAAACAAGATAATGGCTCTGCCGATGAGCGCATTGAATTTGAAACCATCCGCATCGATGGTCCTCTTGCCATTGTTTGGACACCCTATAAATTTTACTACAAAGGCCAGTTCAGCCACTGCGGCGTAAATTCATTCCAGCTCGTTCGCCTGAAAGGGGAGTGGAAGATTCAGTATATAATTGATACCAGACGAAAAGAATGTGCTAATTAGCTAATTTGCTAATGTGATAATGGGAACCCAATTAGCACATTAGCAAATTATCACATTAACTAATTATTTCTTAATTCGGTACTTCTTATTCACCTTGGGACTATTAAAATACTGGTTCAGCTCTTTTTCATTCATATCTGCGGTGATTTCGATGGGAATATCTACCAGCTGAACCTGTATCTGCTTCAGCTCATCTTTCAGCTTATTGGTTTTTTTGCTGATATCGGGGTCGCGTTCGCCCACCAGGGCATTATCGCTCACCATATACTCAAGTCGTTTAATAGCGGTGCGTATGCCCGAAGCCTGGTTTTGTTCTGTTACTTTTTGGGGAGCTACAGCTTCTTTAAAAGGAACCAGCGATACGCCTACACTGGGCATTACTTTGCCAATTTTTTGCTCATTGTCGCCTGCAGAAGATGATAAAATACTGCCGGTTAACGCCGTGGTAGAACCGGTAATATCGAAAGTGGTACGGGTTGTTTTAACACGCTTTACACCTTTATCCAATTGCAGGAAGGTGTATTTTAATCGCAGCACATAGCTCTCGATCAGTTTTACCGTTAATTTGTAATCTTCCAATGTTAATGGATAATTCAACGCATCACGCACAACAATCTTTACGGTTGCAGTATCACGTATCATGAATTTATTGGCGCCCACAAAACTCAGTATCAGCACCCTTTCTTTTCCGGGGTCGCTGTCTTTTACAAAATCAAACGGCGGCGACCATATAAAATCATCGTCGCATTTTTTTACCAGCGTGAAATTTTTCAAAGGCATATTGGCAAAAAAGGTGATGTTCTCAATTGGAAAACTACCATTCTCGCATTGCACTTTAAAAGCAACCGTATCACCTTCATCAACCGTTAGTGTTGAACTAACTGTTGGTTTAACTTTTGAAAGAATGATATCGGTATTGTAGAAGGCGATAAAAAATGAAGTATCAACATGATCGGCGGGATTATCAAGATTCTGAACGCCAACGCTTACCCGGTATTGATAATCGTATTTGAGTTTGCCCGACAGGAAATATGATTTTTCGCCTTTGAAAGTAAGCAAGCCATTATCCTTATTAATACGCAGGCCCACCGGCGGATTACGTAAGAACCAGTAATACCTCGATTGGTCTTTATTAATTTCTAATTTGTACGAAAGCGAAGAATCAACGTGTAAATTAAAATACGGGTTCAGATTTTTGATTCGAAGCGCCACTTCCGACGAATCGATAACAAATGGAAAAGTATCTATATGTTTTCGGGCATGTAGAGTAGAATCAACCGGTCGGTGATCCTGAGCATATGACCATACGCCTTGTGTAAGAATTAGTACGATCAAACCTATTGCCTTTCGGATACAGGAAGTTTGTTCTATCATGGGGGCCGAAGTTAGTGCAAAACATAAAAAAAACCATCCCGCGATCGCGGGATGGTCATCTAAACCAAAACCAACTGCTTATGAAACTAAAATTTTATAATTTCTTTTGGTATTACTGAACTTCTACATGTTTAGGGTTATCTTTCACCTGTTCCTTTTTAGGCAGGTACAGTTTCAGTACACCGTTCTCATATTTAGCCTGAATATTGTCGGTATTTACCTGTTCGCCCACAGTAAAAGTGCGCTTAAAGCTGCGTTTACTGAATTCACGGCGAACGGCTTTCAGATCTTCCTGCTTGTTTTCTTCCTTCTTTTCATAGCTGATAGAAAGCAGGCCTTTGTCGACATTCACTTTCAGGTCTTCCTTATTGATGCCCGGCACGCTTACTTCGAGGTGAAAGCCATCGGCAGCTTCATAAATATTAACCGGGGCAATGTTGATACCATTATAACCTTCGTTCCATAAAGAAGGAATGGTATTTAAGAAATCGTCAACTGCTGAATTAAATGAATTACGTACGGGATGATGAAGTCTAACTGTCATAGTTATTAATTTTTAATGTCTTTTTATTAATTTGTTTTCGGGTAATGAAATTTCAAATGGCGTACCATAGCAAAAAACACCCGGAAAAGCTGACGCTTATGCATAATTGCCTGCTTGCTATATGCCACAAGTGCAGTTCATCGTGTTTTTTCATGACATAAATTCCGATCGGGAATTGAAACGAACTTTTTCAGTAGTTTTGCGTTTCAAATAGTTTCAATTAAAAAATAGCAGAATGTATCCAACAGAAATAGTACTACCAATGAAAGAAGAGTTGACAGACAATGGCTTTCAGGAGCTGTTAACTTCCGATGATGTTGATAATCAATTAAAAGCACAGGGCACCACGCTTGTTATGATCAACTCGGTATGTGGTTGCTCGGCAGGTTCGGCCCGGCCCGGCGTATTAATGGCCGTTGCCAATGCAGCAAAAAAACCCGATCATTTAACGACCAGCTTTGCAGGGTACGATATTGACGCTGTAAAGAAGCTGCGTGAGCATTTATTGCCATATCCGCCTTCTTCACCGGCGATCGCCTTATTTAAAGATGGTCAGCTGGTGCATTTTATTGAGCGGCATATGATCGAAGGCCGTCCGGCACAACTGATTGCCCACAACCTGATTTCGGCTTTTCAGGAGTACTGCTAAAGAATTTCTGGCTGATTAATTCAGCTTTGTTCATAGTGATGAACCCTTCCATTCCTGGGAGGGTTTTTTTGTTTCGGGTTTGTACAAACTTCAAACTACAAACAAATTGCTTATCATTGCACCTTTATTATTTGTCCAAACAATCTATTCCTGATTCATGTATCCAAACCTTTATTACGCGTTTAAGGATCTTTTTGGTGTTAACTGGACCGGACTTCGTTTTATTAATTCATTTGGTTTTTTTGTGGCGCTGTCGTTTTTGGCGGCTGCTTATATATTGACCCTCGAATTAAAACGAAAAGAAAGAGCTGGTTTGTTAACCGGGCAGGATGTAAAAATGATTGTTGGCAAGCCCGCAGGCGCCGGCGATCTGGTGCTGAACTTTTTACTGGGCTTTTTATTAGGTTATAAAATAATCGGCTTATTCATCTCCGGAAATGCCACCACCGCCGATCCGCAGCAATTTATTTTTTCTTCAGAAGGAAGCTGGCCCGTGGGGCTTACCCTCGGCTTATTGTTTGCCGGTTTGAAGTGGTGGGAAAAACAAAAGCAAAAATTAAAAGAACCCGAAGAACGCACTATTCGCATATGGCCGCACGACAGGGTAGGAGACCTGGTTATTTATGCCGCCCTGTTTGGTTTTTTGGGAGCAAAAATTTTCCATAACCTCGAAAACTGGCAGGATTTCAAAGAAAATCCTATTGAAGCTCTGTTATCCTTCAGCGGACTTACTTTTTACGGCGGATTGATTTGTGCCGCTATCGCCATTTATTTTTATACCCGCAAGCATAAGATCGATTTTCGCCATTTATGTGATGCGATTGCCCCGGCCCTGATTCTGGCCTATTCACTCGGCCGTATTGGTTGCCAGGTTGCCGGCGAT
The DNA here is from genome assembly GCF_059587045.1 of Niastella sp. sgz303648. NCBI lineage: Bacteria > Pseudomonadati > Bacteroidota > Chitinophagia > Chitinophagales > Chitinophagaceae > Niastella > Niastella sp. sgz303648. The sequence continues at coordinate 120,801 of NZ_JCAPSW010000005.1, forward strand.
GGCGACTGGGGTATTTTAAACAGTGCCTATGTAACGGTGCCCGGCCCCAATTCAAAAGTTGAGCTGGTTGATTCAACCCGTTTTCAAAATACCCTGCAGTCGCACAGCAATTTTTACCTGCATTCGTTTCAGGCAAATAATATTTCCGAAATTCCGCATGCCAGCGTAAAAGCGCCGGGTTGGCTGCCCAACTGGCTGTTTGCTTATACTTATCCGCATAATGTGGTAAATGAAGGCGTACGCATTCCCGGTTGTGATGGCCAGCAGTTTTGCAACCAGTTGCCGATACCCGTGTTTCCAACACCGTTTTATGAAACGGTTTTCTGCTTTTTCCTGTTCCTGTTTTTATGGTCATTACGTAAGAAACTCAAAACGCCCGGCACCCTGTTTGGCGTTTACCTTATAGTAAATGGTATAGAACGTTTCTGTGTAGAACAGATACGCGTAAATACCAAATATTCCATCTTCGGCTTTCACCCCACTCAGGCCGAAATAATAGCCGTTTTACTGATTATTGGAGGAGCTGCTTTATATTTTGTTATGCAGAAAAAATACGGCAACTCAGTTAAATAAGTCCGGAAGACCGTCCCAATGGCAATCGGGAAGAAAGTCCGAAAGAATCCTGTTGCTGACAGGGCTCTTTCGGACTTTTTCGTTTTTCTATCTCCAGACTTCCGGTCTTTTACGAGTCTGAAAGTCCGAAAGAATTTTGTTGTGAGCGGGTTTTCTTTCCGACTTTCGGTCTTTTCCATCTTTCCCGACTTTCCGGCTTCTGATGTTTTTCCTGCTTTTCTTTCCGACTTCCGGACTTCCCGACTTTCGGTCTTTTCTGTCTTCCCGACTTTCAGACTTCGAAATCCCATCAATCCCAAAAATCCCAACCATCCCAGTCCGCATTTTTACCATTTATCCCAAACGAGGCACGCACTGTAACCCTTTCAAAGCATGTACGTCATACACATGTTCCTGAATTTTTCCGGATATCCATAAAATCAGCCATTCGACACAAAAGCAGGTACTATGCAACACACAGTACTTAACTTTGGACTGTAATCGTTAAAACAAAGTATTCATCAACCAACAAGTATAACCATGAGAAAGCGTTCCATCCTGTTTTTATTGATGCTGGCAACCGCATCTTTTTCAATTGCACAAAACAGGACCGCCAGGCTAACCGGAAAAGTAGGCGCCATTAATCAATCAGCCCTTTCTGCCGCTACTATAAGCCTTTTAAAAGCAAAGGATTCATCTGTAGTAAAAATGACAGCTTCAGATCAAAGCGGCCTGTTTCAGTTTGATAACCTCAAACCGGGCGATTATGTAATTGCAGCATCTGCTGTAGGATACCAGAAAAACTATTCGCAGGTACTTACCATTTCAGCAGATAGCTCAGCAAAAGAAGTAACACCCATATTATTATCACCCTCATCAAAAGATTTAAAGGCCGTAACCGTAAGCGCCCGTAAACCTTTGGTTGAACAAAAGGCCGACCGTATGGTGGTTAATGTAGATGCATTTATCAGCAATACCGGCACCAATGCGCTTGAAGCCCTCGAAAAATCGCCCGGCGTTCAGGTCGATAAAGACGGGAACATCAGTTTAAAAGGCAAACAGAACGTTATTGTACTGATCGACGGACGGCCTGCCTATTTAAGCGGCGCCGACCTCGCCAACATGTTAAAAGGCATGCAGTCTTCACAATTAGAGCAGATTGAAATAATGACCAATCCCCCTGCCAAATACGATGCTGCAGGTAATGCAGGTATCATTAATCTGAAAACCAAAAAGAACAAAACAAAAGGTTTCAACGGCAGCGTTACCGCCGGTGCAGGCCAGGGCAAATATTTCAAAACCAATGAAAGTTTCAGCCTTAATTACAGGAACGGGAAAGTGAACCTGTTTTCGAACTACAGCTTTAATCAGAATGATAATTATCAGCAACTGGACATTTTTCGCAGGTACAAAAATGACGACAAATCGACCAAAGCCATTTTTGAGCAGGTATCTTATATGAAACGCCGCAATACAAGCAATAACCTTAAAATCGGGATGGATTATTTTGTGAACAACAAAACAACCCTGGGAATTGTAGTAAGCGGTTTTTATAATCCCGAAAGCAACATCGGTACCAATACCATGTATCTCGAAAACCCGCAACACGCTGTTGATTCAATTGTATATGCCAATTCAGATGTTAAAGAAGTATGGAAAAATGGAAGTGTAAACCTGAACATGCGCCATCAGTACGATTCAACGGGTCGCGAGTTAACCGCCGATGTTGATTATATCAGGTACGATGCCAGCAACGATCAGCATTTCATTAACACCACCTATCAACCCAACTGGATCAAAAAATATGATGAACAATTAAAAGGGGTGTTACCCACTACAATAAGTATATACTCAGCCAAAATGGATTACACCCTGCCCTTGAAAAATAATGCAAAATTAGAAATGGGGTGGAAATCGAGCTATGTTCAAACCGTTAACAAAGCCCATTACTATTTGATGAATAACGATGAGTGGGAAACCGATTATGGCAAGACCAACTTTTTCGATTATAAAGAAAATGTAAATGCGGCTTATGTTAGTCTTAATAAACCATTAACAAAAAAATGGAGTGTACAGGCAGGTCTTCGCTTTGAGAACACCAATTACAAAGGCTACCAGTATGGTAATCCGGTGAAAGGCGATTCCTCTTTCAACCGTTCGTACAACAGCTGGTTCCCGACTATATATCTCAGTTATAACGCAAGCAAAGATCATCAGTTCAATACTTCGTTCGGCCGCCGCATCGACAGGCCCGATTACGAAAGCCTGAACCCGTTTATGTTTTTCCTTGATAAATATACTTACCAGCAGGGCAATCCTTATTTAAAACCCCAGTATACCAACAATTTCGAGCTGACCCATATTTATAAAGGATATTTAACCACTACGCTGAATTACAGCATCACCAAAAACCTGTTCAGCGAAACATTCGACCAGTCGGGTTATGCAACTATTGTTCAAAAAGGCAATATCGGCCGGCGCGAAAATGCAGGTATAGCAGTGAATGCACAAATACCTGTTACCAAATGGCTTACTACCATGATATACACCAATTACAATTACATGAAATTCTCAGGCAAATTGTATGGCGATGATATCAGAATAGAAGCCGGTGTTTTACAATTAAGTATGAACAACCAGATGAACTTTAAAAAAGGATGGGGCGCCGAAGTGAGCGGCTGGTACCGGAGCAAAGGCCCCGAAGCACAGATTATGCTCGAGGCAATGGGGCAACTGTCGGCCGGTATTTCGAAACAGGTATTAAAAGGAAAAGGGACCATAAAAGCAAACGTGCGCGATATTTTGTTTACACAAATAGCACAGGGCCAGATCAATTTTAAAGATACAGAAGCGCATTTTCGCAATACACGCGATAGCCGCGTTGCCAACATAACGTTTACGTATCGCTTTGGCAAACCGTTGAAAAATTCAAACGGACAAAACAAAAGAGGCGGCGCCGGTGAAGAACAAAACCGTGTGAGAACAGGCGACTAATCAATAGACAATAGACAACTGGCAATAAGCAATAGACAATTGGCAATTGACAAAGCGTGTCACGGTTAACTGGTGTAGTAAAAGCACCGTGGCACGCACAATTTTTAGTAATGAACCAATCTGTTTCCGTTTTTGTTACGTATATGATAACAGGTGATTAACAAATGCACCGCAAACTTTCGACAGCACGCAACGTCTTATAAACAGTAGCAGATTTTTGAAATTCGGATTTGAGATTTAGGAATTTTGTGATTTTCAGATTCAGCGTCTGGCACAGTTTTAGAATATAGTAAAGTAGCTGTTTGAAAAGATAAATTAAGAAAAAAGTATTTAGTTTTTTTTAACAGTGATCAGTGAAACTTTTTTCCGGTTCAGGAGTCATATATAAACAACAGGCAATAACACAAAAGCACGGAACAATGAGAAAGATAATACTTATAGCAATAGTACTTGTTTACCTGGCAGGATGTGGAATATCATATATGTAACAACAACAAAAGAGATTTTAACTTTCTTCATATAGAGCAGTCATACAGTTTTTCTCATAAGCAGTTAGTTTTGGTTAACGAGGCCCCATTTCTATGGGGCCTTTTGTTTTTTAGTATCCTGAGCGAAGTCGAAGGATACTACATTATACGATCCTGAGCGAAGTCGAAGGATTCGACTACGCTCATCCTTCAACAATGATCCTTCGACTTCGCTCAGGATTCATTGATACCTGTAATCGGCCCCCTGTATTCGATTTATACTGATTATCATTATTTGTTTTTATATGTTGTAAATAGGTTGCAACTTCATAAAGAGATTGCCTTTTGGTTAACACTTAAAAGCAGCACATGAAAACAAAATGTACACGGCTATTATTTATCCTGTGCATAGCTTCTGTGACCCTTTATGCACAAACCAAAACCGGTAAAGTAAGTGGACTAATCACCGATACCGGTGCACAGGGCGTTGAAGCAGCTACGGCTTCATTGCAACGAGCCAAAGATTCATCACTGGTAAAAGTGGCTGTGTCGAACAGAAAAGGAAATTTTGAATTTGAACAGTTAGCCGAAGGCGAATACTTTCTTATAATCACTGCAGTAGGCTTTGCCAAAAGCGTGGGCAAACGTTTTACCGTTACAGCAGCAACACCCGTTCAGTTACCGGCCATTCAATTACAAAAAGCGGTTGCCAAAACGCTGGGCGAAGTAACCGTTACCGGCAAAAGACCCCTGATCGAAAATAAGATCGACCGCATGGTTGTGAATGTAGAAGCAGCGCCAACGAACGCCGGTGCCTCGGCACTGGAGGTACTTGAAAAATCGCCGGGAGTAACCGTCAGCAATGAGGGTGAAATCAGTTTAAAAGGCAAACAGGGCGTTAAATTAATGATCGATGGCAAACCAACTTATCTGTCGCCCGCCGACCTTGCCAACGTGCTTAAAAACCTGCCGGCCAGTGCGCTCGACCAAATCGAAATTATGACCAACCCGCCGGCACGGTACGATGCCTCGGGCAATTCGGGGATCATCAATATCAAAACCAAAAAAAGCTTAACCGAAGGACTGAACGGAAGCATCAGTGCAGGCGGAACTGCCGGTTGGTTCAAACGATATAATTCCTGGTACGTTCCTGTTCGCGCCAGCAGCAGTCTTAACCTCAATTACCGCAAAGGGAAATGGAACCTGTTTGGCAATTTCAACTACAATTACCGCGAGGGAAAAGGCGCTCTTGATTTAACCCGTAAGTTTTATGAAAAGAACGGCGATCTGAACTCCGTGTCTCAATCACACACCGATTTTAATTTTCGCAACAACAACTATACAGTAAAAGCAGGCTTTGATTATTATGCCGATAAAAAGAACATCATTGGCGTTGTAGTAAACGGCTTTGGCTTATTCGGCCGCCCAACACCGATAAGCGTGCAGGCGATCAGCAGAGCAGATGGTTCTATTGAATCGGTGCTGGAATCGACCACTATCAATAAACTTACTTTTTTAAATTATTCGGCCAACATCAATTACAAACACACTTTCGATTCGGCAGGTCGCGAGTTCACTGCCGACCTTGATTATATCGGTTATTCAAACGGATCAAAAACAACGCTGATAACAAACATTTACGATAACTACGGTGGTAATAACCTCGGCAATCTGACACTTTTTGGAGATATTCCCGGCATCATAAACATTTATTCGGCCAAAGGCGATTACATGCATCCGCTTAGGCACAACATAAGGTTAGATGCCGGCTTTAAAGTAAGCTATGTAAAAAACGATAACGAAGTAAATTACATGCGTAACGATGATGGCACCTGGAAACCCGATAGCCGGTCGAATCATTTTATTTATAAAGAAAACATAAATGCGGGATATGTAAGTTTGAATAAGAAATGGAAGAAATGGAGCGTTCAGGCAGGCCTGCGCATCGAAAACACCCTTGCAAAGGGACTGCAGGTAACCATCGATTCGCCGTTCACCCGAAACTATACCAGCTTTTTTCCTACCACCTACCTGAATTATGATCTGAATAAAACCCATTCATTCACTTTATCCTATGGTCGCCGTATTGAACGCCCCAATTACCAGGACCTGAACCCGTTTGTATGGTTCCTCGATTCACTAACCTACCGGCAGGGAAATCCGTATTTGTTACCGCAGTATTCGAATAACTTCGAATTCAGGCATACACTGAAAGGCCGTTTTACCACTACGATCAACTACACCATAACCGACGATGTAATTGCACAGTTACTAAAACAGAACACCGAAAAAAGAATTACGTTTTTAACCGCCGATAATGTGGCGCGGTTTAAAAATATAGGGCTGGCCATTAATGCCCCCTTCACTGTAGTAAAAAGCTGGAATGTAAACCTGTTTGTAAATGTATTCAACAACCGGTACGAAGGGGTATACTTCAATTCATTCACGGGTCAAAACGATCCCATCAACATCAGTTATACATCGGCCCTGGTAAACATAAGCAATACGTTTAGTTTCAAAAAAGGATGGAGTGGTGAAATAAGCGGCTTTTACCGGGGCAAAACCATCGAGCAGTTAACCATTGCCGAACCCATGTATTTTTTAAACCTCGGGGTACAAAAAAACGTAATGAAAGGCAAGGGTACATGGCGGTTCAATTTCCGCGATCCGTTTCACTGGCAGCAATTTAAAGGGCATACCGTATACAGCGACATAGATGTGCAGGTACGTAACCGTTGGGATAACCGAAACATAACGGCTACTTTCAGTTACCGGTTTGGTAAAACATCGGTTGCCCAGGCACGCAGGCGTTCAACCGGCGCCACTGAAGAGCAAAACAGGGCAGGAGCCCAGCAGCAATAGACAATAAGCAGTAGGCAATAAGCAATAGGCAAAGAAGGCCAGCATATTGCAGGCAAACTATAAAGAGCGGGTTCTTTTGCCGATTGACTATTGCCAATTGATAATTGGTTCATCATGTGCATTAAAGCAAGCCTGTTCAGTTAGCTGGGCAGGCTTTTTTTCGCTATCAAAAATCCATACATTCGCACCTTAATCTTAAACTTACAATATGCCTTCATTTGACATTGTTAGCAAGGTTGATGCACAGGCACTGGACAACGCGGTGAATGTGGCCACCAAGGAAATCACAAACCGTTTCGATTTTAAGGGCTCGCACGTAGTGATTAACCTCGACAAAAAAGAGTTTAAAATCAATATCGAAACTGATGACGATATGAAAATGCGTCAGCTGATTGATGTATTGATCAGCCGTGCGCACAAACAGGGTATTGCCCCCGAAGCATTCGACCAGAGCAAAGAACCTTATCAAAGCGGAAAAGTGGTAAAACAGGAAGTGATCGTCAGAAACGGCCTAAAACAGGAAGATGCCAAAAAGATCATTAAACTGATAAAAGATTCGGGTTTAAAGGTACAGGCCCAGATCAATGATGAAATTGTACGGGTAACCGGTAAAAAAATCGACGATCTGCAGGAAGTTATCCAGCTGTGCCGGAATGCATCGCTTGGGTTTCCGTTGCAGTACGAAAATATGCGCAGTTAAGCTCCGAAGTCTGAAGTCAGAAGTCGGATGTCAGATGTCAGAAGTCCGAAGAGATTGCAAAAATAAGAAACTTAAAATATTGGGGTTAATCCGACGACCTCTGACTTCAGAAACCTGATTTCCGACATCAGATTTTTTCCGAATTAACAAAGAGGGACTGAATCAAAACCTCTTCAGACTTCCGACCTCCGGCTTCAGACTTCCTTCTTCAGGGTATGTGGATAACCAGGTGCAAAACCGGTGAATAACAAACAAGGGCTGAATTTGGAATGCATAAGATGAATAATGTATCTTAGAAATAGAAAATCGCAGTAGATCTGTAAAAGGGTTAAATGCGATTAGCGGAAAGCATTGGATTTACATGTTGTACGTGCACGTAGCAGGTATAAAATGGATCCGGTGCTTTCTTTTTTTATTTATGCGAAACCGAAGTCGAAAGTGTTAGTGTTTTCTATTGCTTCTTTAATTCTCCCTCTATGAACGCTTTTCCTGCCGGAAGCAAAACCAGTCCTTCTTTAGCGCCTTTGACATAATTTTTTGCCTTATAGTCGCGAAAAAAGTTGGAAAAACTTCGTGCTGAAACAATTTCGGAAAATGCAGCCATCACTTCAACAGCATCTTTGGAATTGTTAAGAATACGAAGATTATTCTTTGATTTTAGAAGTATATAGAAGATCCGCATATCATGTTCTTTTACCAGCTCCGGGGCTCTTTCAAGAATATAGGCAACTTTCACATTACTGTCAAATACTTCAGGTTCATGTGGCGAGTCATTGAACCGATCTAATTCAGGATTGTGGGCAGGCACTTTCATCCGCTCTTCATCTGTTGCGCCCCGAACATTCCAGCTCCGGAGCCAGCCTTCGATATCATAATCGTCAAAAGCCCCTATCGCTTCGGTAACATTTATACCGGTTAAATCATTCAACGCATCAAGTACATCCACCGGGCTGTGAGACCATAATCTCATAAATATTTCGTTTCTTGGTCCGGGTTGTACATGCGCCCTTGCTGTATGCACCAGCCTGAACAACATACGTTTGGCTACTTTCTCAATATCAAATGCAGGTATATTATGATCCAGCGGTTCCAGGTTCTGTACTTTGTATTGGTCAACCCGCGCCCGAAGATGTTCCATTAATATTCCAGGCTCCAGTACATTTATTCCCTTTTCTTTAAACATGATTACGATCGAAACAATATCGAACAGGTCCTGCGCAACTTTTTTGTAATTAACTTCTTCCTGTTTTGTTCTGGTAATCGCTGTTTTCAGCTTGTCGCGGAACAGATCGGTAAGTGTAAGGACGTTGACGGTGGTGGTAGCTTTACCTCGGGGATCAATATGCTTTATATATTCATCGCTGTGCATTCTGAATGGCACCTGCTCAACAGCTTCATGAGCGAATGCCTGGTTGATACTGATGCTGATCTCGATATTGAACCAATTGTGGGTGCCGATGGTCATTGCCTTTTTCCCTGCTGCAGAAAACATGCTGTATTTAAGCCCTGCGTCGCGCGAGTTCTTTGAGATTTCCAGCAAACGATTCACCATTTTCAATACCTCTTTGCCATGGAAAGAACCGAATGAGGTCAGCCCTTCGACCGGGTCCATACGAAAATCAAGATCCGCCACCGGGCGGGGCCCTCCAATGAAACGAATGGCGCCGCCTCCTGCAAGGAAGACCGTATACCCCATCGTACGCATTCCATCAGTAAGTTCAGAAGCGATGTCCAGCATGGTGGCGGGTTTCGGAAGCCCATAAGCCAGTTCGCCGGCAATGGTCTGATAGTCTTTTTCTCCCTTGAATAAAGCTTCTATACAAGACGAAAGTACGTGAAGGAATATCTCCTCCTGGAGGTTACGCACCGAGATCAAATGTTTAAAGAAATCAGTGATGAGGTTGATTTTGCTAACAAATTGCTCTAACTGCGCTGAGCTAAGCTTAGGGTCAGTGCTATCGAGTGTGGCCATGTTCTTGCGAAGGGGGATGTTTTCCATGAATTGAGGTATGAGCTTAAGTGCTAACTCAATGGAAATATCTTTCCTGTCGACGCACAAGCGCAGCAATTTCATAACAGCGGGGGAGTTGGCAGAAGCAGCTACAGCTTCGTTGATGACCTTGCGCCCGCCCGGCTCATTATACAATTCCATCAATCGGTAGGGATTAAAATGATTGGCCTCTGCAAAAAGAAGATGGCCTTGTTGTTCTTTTAGATAATTTTTGTCGGCAGCGATATTTTTACGTAGAGGGTCAAGGAATGGATTTACCTTTTGTTTAATAATTGTTTCTATTTTTGCAAGCCGCTGAAGCTGTTGCCCAATCAGTTCAGAAGTAATAAGATTTTCATTAAAATAGCCTGATAGAGGAGGCTTTTCAAGACGGTTATATTCTTCTATTAGTGGTTCCAGTTCCCTTGCCAGTGCGTCATCAAAAATGTTATCAAGAGCGTATCGGTCAAGGTATCGCTGTACCGTTGCGGTGCCCGGGCCTGTCAGTTGCATTGTGTTCCCTGAGCTTCCCAATCGGAAAGGTTCTATATCCCGGGCTTCAGACTGGCCATTTTTACTTTGTATTTCAATCCCCATTGCCTGAAACGGTGGAACAGCTGGCAGCGATATTCCCTGGGAATTGCGGTTGTTGGCTGCTGCCGAAGAAGAATGGGTAGCTTGCACATTTTTGTGTTGATGTAGCATTGGTTACAGGTGCTGGGTTTTACTACAATGTAATTTACTTAAATTCAGGGTCAATTCCCCTACGAATTATAAGCATTATGATTGTTTTTATACTCCACACTTCCGACATCCGACTTCGGACTTCAATCTTCCGATTTCTGATTTTCGAATGAATTAATTCGTTATTTTAGCCGCAGCTTGTATTAAATTTTCAACTTTCTTTAATAATTTTTTATAAAAGTCAGGAATAAAATTTAATTTGGCGGAATTAAGGGGGAAAGCTAATTTTGCGGCTTTGCTGATAAAACGAGTATTTAAAAAATATTTAAGCCTTAGTCGCAAAGCTGGCGTATAAATTAAAAATCAAAGAGTTATGAAAAAGGGACTTCATCCCGAAAATTATCGGTTCGTAGTATTCAAAGATATGAGTAACGGGTATACTTTCCTGAGCCGTTCTACGGCCCCCACAAAAGAAACCGTAAAATGGGAAGATGGTAACGAGTATCCCCTGATCAAATTGGAAATTTCGAACATGTCGCACCCCTTCTTTACCGGTCAGAAAGTGCTGGTAGACACTGCGGGTCGTATCGATAAATTCAAGAAACGTTACGAAAAGAAAAAATAAAAACGTAATTTCAATATAAACATTTTTGTTTTTCATGGCTATACTTTCCCTTTCCTTGTCTAAGGAAGGGGATTTTTGTTTTTAGTATAGTCCAACTTCAATACCACACAAATCGCTCTATAACATCAGTATATACCACCTGTTTTCGCGGACCGATTGCTCCCATACGAAAACAGTATTTTACGCCCGGTGTTAAACCCTGCAGTACGGCTTTGCAGGTTGTACCATGAACAGTTTGCCAAACACTATCTACGGTTAACGGATAAGGAGTGTACTGATATATGTATGATTTGGCGCCAATTACCCGCTTTATCTGTAATATCATTTCACCACTTTCTTCGCCAGGTATTACTTTAAAATTCTTAGGCGATGACAGAATAGCCTGTCCACCGTTTTTAGCAAGCGGAAATCCACTACTGATTAACGGCGTTTTCAATCCATTTGCTTCCATAATAACATGCATCCCCAGATACTTCATAATATTTATCAATTCTTCGCGGTAATCGTTTTTAAAAGAAGCTTTTGTGATATCTCCTCTGCCTGCATCGGTAACAGCCTGCACGTATTGATCATATTTCTCCCACATTTTATTTACGATTGGCTTCGCCTGCGGGAAATGTTCATTGTCATTCATATTGTCCAGGATAATTCTGGCCAGCTTACTGAGTTCACTATCTGCGAGCCGTCTGAAATTTAAACTCAATGTTCTATTCATACAGGTTCATTTACTGCTATTAAATAGTGCATCATTTCCCCGCCAAATCATTATAATCTGCTCAGGATGTTTTCCTATAAAATAAAATTGATAGTGCTGACTAAAAAGAGTGAGCTTAACCGATAAGATTTCAAATGTTTACCAATAACTGAGTTAATTCTATAAATATAAAACAACAGTTAAATAGATAACTTTATTTGCAGAATAAAAATCCATAGATATTGATTAAATTCAACTTTTGCCGGTAAAAACTTAATGAATATCTTATAAATAATCTTATAACTTTTACACAAATTCATTTATGTAATGCAGTTATATGTATTGTTCATTAAACAATGATTATTACTTACCGAATAATACCAATCATTTATTGAATGTTATTATTATATTAATGAACAGAATATATTGTTCAATCAACAATACAAGTTGTTTTATGAATAAAAGAATTGTTCATTGTTCAATAAACACTGGTCGATAAACAATTGTAGTTATTGCTTACGTAAAGCTGATTGTTCATCAAACAATAACGATTGCTTCATAAACAATAATGCTTTTTTAATAAAAAATCTATGTAAAGCCAGAAAATGTGTTGATAGTCAGTATTTAAGCGATGGGTAAAATTCGGATGCAAACTTAACATTCATAACTTTGCTGAAGTATTCGCCTGAAAAAAACGTGAGGAATGAAAATTATATGCCTTAAGTTTGAATTTCTGCTGTCATAAATTTGAAACATGAAGCCGGTATTTCTTACAGACAAAGAAATTTCTGATCATTTATTTCCCTTTTCGCAAACCCGTTCAGTGGCCGACATCCGCATCGGCATTTTCACTATTCGCGAAAAATGGGAATTGCTGTTGCAGCAAAAAGTTACCGTTTTACAAAGAGGCGAACAGCCGCCGCAGAATGCTATCGTTTTTGCCGCCAATATCATTCCCTCGGCCCGTTTTGTTGAATCGGTGATTAAAAACGATAACGATGCCGGCAGTTTGCCCGACTATGAGTCGGTAAAAATTCTTCAATATCCCTGGCATATTTTTCAATGGAACGATTGGGCGCTGCGTGAAGATTTTCGCCTTATTACACAGGGCCGTTTTTCGGAACCTGTGCCCGAAACCGTTCAGGTAACCAATTCAACCGACATATTTATTGAACCCGGCGCTGTTTTGAACCATTGTTTTCTCAACGCATCTACCGGACCTATTTATATTGGTAAAAATGCCGAAATAATGGAAGGATCCCTGATCAGGGGGCCCTTTGCCCTTGGTGAAGGCGCGGTTGTAAAAATGGGCGCTAAAATATACGGAGCCACCACCATCGGTCCCTACAGCATGGCAGGGGGCGAGATCAAAAACTCAGTGTTTTTCGGTTATTCAAATAAAGCACACGATGGCTACCTGGGCGATTCGGTAATAGGCGAGTGGTGTAACCTGGGCGCCGGCACCTCCAACTCAAACATAAAAAATACGGCCAGCGAAGTGAATGTATGGCATTATCCGGCCAGGGAATATATACGCGCCGGTTTAAAATGCGGCTTGCTCATGGGCGATTATTCGCGAAGCGCCATAAACACCTCGTTCAATACCGGCACTGTGGTGGGCATTTGCGCCAATATTTTTGGAGAAGGTATTCCATCTAAATTCATTCCCAGCTTTACCTGGGGCAATAAAGGGTTAAGCCTGTATGAATTTGAAAAAGCGCTCGTTGATATAGCCAACTGGAAAAAATTAAAAAACCAGGTACTTACCGAACAGGAAACGGTGCAGCTAAAAAATATTTTCGGGCAATCGTAGATAACTCGTTTTTAGTCCCGCTTCGCAGGACATTTTTTAAGCTAAGAGCTATAAGAGTGGAAAGAGATAAAAGAGAATCTTAGTTATAAAATTCATCTGCTTAATCAGGCAGTCAGCAATTTTAAATAATAAAAAACCTCTTTTTTTTCTCTTTTAAACTCTTAGCGTCCCGCAAGGCGGGACACAGGGAGGCGCCCGCGCCGATTTGCGTAACTTTTTCTCACATTTTGAACCTATTTTTGCGCCGTCTTTACACATTGTGGTAAACACCACCAACGCTTTCTGCCAATCCCGTCCAGAGGGAGAAAGATTGAAATTATTAATAAAAAATTACGACCTACTTATGCGTAAACAAATTGCTGCGGCTAACTGGAAGATGAACTGTACCTACAAACAGGGAGAACAATTGCTGAATGATATTCTCTCTGCCAACATTGAATTGAAAGATCATCAACTTACCGTTTTTGCCGTTCCGTTCCCCTATTTAATAATGGCCAAAAGCGAAACTGAAAACGAAAAAAACTATTTCGTAGCGGCCCAGAACTGCTATAATAAAAAATCAGGCGCTTATACCGGCGAAATATCGGCCGAAATGCTCAGCTCTATTGGCATACCCTATTGTGTGCTGGGCCACAGCGAACGCCGCGAATATTTTCAGGAAAGCAATAAAATGCTGGCCGAAAAAGTTGATCTGTGCCTGCAAAACGACATCACCCCCATATTCTGTTGCGGTGAACCGCTGAACATCAGGGAAGCCGGTACCCAAAACAGCTATGTAGCTACCCAGTTACAGGAATCATTGTATCATTTATCAGAAAAAGACATTCAACGTGTGGTAATTGCCTATGAGCCAATCTGGGCAATTGGTACAGGTAAAACAGCTACTTCAGAACAGGCGCAGGAAATACATGCTTATCTGCGCAGCGTATTGGCCAAACAATATGGTTCAACTGTAGCTGATTCCATTTCTATTTTATATGGCGGCAGCGTAAAAGCCAATAATGCCAAAGAACTGTTTTCGTGCCCCGATGTAGATGGTGGCCTGGTAGGAGGCGCTTCGCTGAATGCCGATGAGTTTATTACTATCATTAAAAGCCTGAAATAAACCTGAAGCCGGAGGTCAGATGTCTGAAGTCAGAAGAACCCGCGGTTTGATCAGGATTAGTATTTTTAAACATCGGAGTCTTCTGACTTCCGACCTCCGACTTCAGACTTCAAAAGATGAAACGCGATATTCATTTACAACCGCTCAGCCGCCAGCACCACAACGGATTGCTGGCGGCCCTGCTGGTTGGCAAAGGCCTTAAAAAGGAAGCCGCAGTGCAGGTAATAGCAGAATTTATTATACATCTGTGGAATACCGAACTGCAATCGCATTTTATTCAGGAAGAACAGGTACTGATACCGGCCCTTGAAGCTACTTCGTTCGATACTTCCCTTACACAACGCCTGTTACAGGAACACAGTCAGTTACGATTGCTGGTAGACGCCCTGAAAACCGGCGCCGGCACAAAAGAAGATATTGCCACTTTTGCCAATTTACTGGAACAACATATCAGGTTCGAAGAGCGGATATATTTCCCCGAAGCAGAAAAAGTGCTGAGCTCCGAAGCACTTGAAGAAATCGGTCAACACTTAACCGATAAGGATGATAACTGCATGAATTACCCCGTTAAGTTTTGGGAGTAACCTATATTGATGGTTTGATGGCTTAATTGTTTCATGGTTGGGGCCGTTGACTTTGAAAATGCTGATAAATTGCATTCATCCGTGTCCTGAGCGAAGTCGAAGGATCCGTAGCATCGTATTGCAAACAAACCGTTAAAGGCAACCTAAATTTTTCCCCATTTTCAGCTTATGGATTGATTATTGTTTTTGCCTGTCAGGAGGTATAGTTATGGAACATACAAAGGCACTACGTGTACTTTCCTGGCAGCATAAAGAAGACCGTTTGAAATGCCGGGAATTGATGAAAGACATCCAATTGCAACGCGATAAAAGAACCATCCAGCAGAACGTACTTCAATTCTGGAGAAATGAGCTGCAAAAGCATGTGGATGCAGAAGAGGCGATATTATTTCCTTTTTTGCTGAAGCATCACTTCAGTTACGACTTCATCAACATTTTAAAAAGAGATCACGATACCATTCGTTTACTGGCCGAAAGGTTACCCATGCACGACGATGGTTACTATTTATACAAAGCCTTTATCAAACTGGTTGAGCAGCACAGTTATTTTGAAGATGAAATTATCTTCAGAAAAATGGAAGAAGATATTCCTCCACAGGACCTTGCACAGCTGGAATTTTCTTTCAGGCAGTAGGCAGGTTTAAAAAGCAGGCAGTGGGCAATGGGCAGTAGATAAAACCCGTTTATTAAAAATTCTGTATTAACTACTGCCTACTGCCTATTCACTATTGCCTGCTTAAAACTTATTACTTAAAACGTACATCTGCTTCTTCGAACATACTCAATTTATCCATTTCGAGTATAGTACTTTCCCCTTTTTCGGAACGATGATACATGGGAACAAACTTTGCCCCGATAACAATTTCATGATTGGTGTACGAAGTGCGCGCCATTACCGTATTTGAAAAGGTATCGTCAAAGGCTTTTATATATACCAATATTTCAAATTTCGAATTTTTATAATCTTCTTCCTGAAAGTTATACAGTGGACTTTTATCATTTATCACATGCACCAGCGTCCAGCTCAATGATAGTGCAGTAATCCGGTGGATTTCGAGCGGTAACGGATAAAAACGATTCACCGATTTGCCATTTTCACTCTCCACCATTGCCAGCGTAAGCGTCACTTCTACATCTGTTAGCCGGTTGTTTTTATACGGGGCCATGCGGTACATCAGCGCAATGCCATCTTTATAGGGGGATAGCAGTGCATTTTGACTGAACCGTAAAAAAGACTGGGGCCGGGAAAAACGCGCATAAAAAAGACCGGTAGCGATGGCAAAAAAGAGCAAGCCCGAAAATGCTTCAAATGAGGCTATAAAACTGGTAAGATATCCGGTTGGACTAATGCGGCCATACCCCACCGTGGTAAACGTTTGGGCGCTGAAAAAAAATGCTTCTAAAATTTTTTCTGCTCTGGTTATAGCCACCATGCCGCTTAAATGCTGTATTCCGACCAGCAGATAAATGCCTGCAAAAACAAGGTTAAACATTAAAAAGAACAGAAAAATAAATATCAGAAATTTCGGGAGCGACATTTGAATAAGGGTGTGATACCAGCTTACGGTTTCAAAAAACCGGATGCCGGTTTTTTTAATATTCGGCCTGCCATCTTTATTCAGCAAACGCCCTCCGTACAGGGCATTGTTGGTGCCAAAACCCGTAGTTTCGTCTGTAGCAATTTTTCTATTGATCCTTGTATTCCTTGACATATTCAAACCAACTAAATATTGTAAAGCTAAATGTGTTGAAAGAATGGTACCAATTGCAAATGTTCCTGCTAAGATAAACCGGTTAATTAATTCCAATGATTTTTAAAGCCGACCGGTAAATCTGCAACAGTAGTTTATTTCTGCAAATTACCAACTGAACTACAAAATAAGCTATTATACAAACTGCAACCATGATGGAGAATTTCAGCATTGTTTGTATCCCATTCCGGCTTATCAGATAAATAATTGGAATAAATAATAAAGAAGCTATCAGCGCATGCAGTAACGCAAAAAAATCAAAAAGTTGTATATGAGCGTATTTCTTATGCAGCCACCAGGTAAAATAAGCAACAGTTACTATTTCAGAAATAATTAAGGAAATACAAGCCCCAATATCCTGCCAAAACGGGCAGAGTACGCCCATACTAATTACCAATACAACGAATCCACTAAAAAGCCCCTTTACGACCACCTTATCGTGCCCAAAAGGTTGAAGCAATTGTTTGATCAAATAAAGGCTGTAACATTTTATAAATGGATATAGAGCAAGAATTTTAATATTAATAAAAACCCGGTTAAAATTGGGCCCAAAGTACAATGTGGTAAATGGCCTGGCAAGCAAAAACAACCCTATACTTAACGGTACGGCCAATGTGGTGAAAAGCCTGATGGATTGCAGGTTGGTGTTTTCAAATCCTTCCTGATTTTTTTGTTGTAAAAGAGTTACTACTCTTGGAAACAACACCCACAGGCTATCTGTTATAAGCGCCCCGCTTATTCGAATAACTTTTACCGCGAAAGTATAATAGCCCAAAGCAATGGCTCCGCTTAAAAACCCCAGCAATATATTATCGAACCATATCATTGCGCCGGAGAGCATAGTAACCTGAAAAACCACAAAAACCGGCCGCAGGTGTTTTTTCCACTCCACGTTCCTGAACGATAATGGCACTTCTTTAAAAAGAGTAATTGTACTCCAGCATATTACTGCTATTGATGTACTGGTAATAATGCCGTAATAAATATAATAGTCTGATTGCTGCCTGATCAGAAAAAAAATCGAAATAAGCCCAAGAACCCGTGTGGTAAGATTGCGCACAGCCACAAACCAAAACCGTTCCCTACCCACAAAATACCATTCACAGGAAAAGAAATTCATCAGAAAAAATGATAGAGAGAAAAAAACGAGTCTGATATCACCGATCTTATGCCATAACAAAAAAACTACAGGTATATAAACCACCAGTACCAAAGTAGAGCTGATTATATGTAATAGCATAAGTTCACCCGACAGCTTTTTTAAAGATGCAGGATCATTACTACTTTTGGCAATTTCACGAATACCATATATTACAACGCCAAATTCAGCAAATGTGGTAAAATACCAGGTAAGTGAATCAATAAAACTCACCTTTCCAATACCCGCCGGATCTAATACCCGGGAAATATAAGGGATAGAAATAAGCGGAAAAAGAAGCTGGCTTAGAGATAGAATAAAATAATATGATAAGTTTTTCTTTAAGTTTGACAACCTGATGAGTTTTGCCGTTAAAATACCGTAAACAGGTACAAACATAATATTTTAAAAACTATTGACCGGCAACCGTTCAGGGTTCAATTTTATACTATTTATGAAAAAAATATTGTGGCTGCCCAGCTGGTATCCTAATAAAACAGCGCCTTTCGACGGGGATTTTATTCAACGGATGGCGCAGGCCACATCGGCATATGCAGAAATTCATGTGTTTTTTGTGGCAGAGGACGAATCGCTTAAAGAAAATCAGGTAACCACTTTTGCGCAAAACGGAAATTTGTATGAAACCATTGCATATTACAAAAGCAGTTCTTTATTGCCGCGCCTCATATCGTGGAAAAAATATTTCAATATATATAAACAGATAATCGGCAGCTTTATTAAAAAGCATGGAAGGCCAAACCTGGTGCACGTGCAGGTTCCGGTTAAGGCCGGATTAATTGCCTTATGGCTAAAACGCACCTATGGCATTGACTATGTGTGTACCGAACATTTTGCCATATATAACGATGAAGTAGTTGATCGTTTCAGTCGTCGTTCGTTTTATTTCAAACATTATACTCAAAAAATATTTAAAGAGGCCAGCGCGCTTTTACCGGTTAGCCAAAACCTGGGCGAAGCAATAAATGAACGGGTAATAAAAAAAGACTTTACGGTCATTTACAATGTGGCAGACACCGGTTTGTTTTATTATTCGCCTTCGGCACAAAAAAAATTCAGGTTTATTCATGTATCGGAAATGGGGCCCCGAAAAAATGTGATTGGTATTATTGATGCGTTTTGTGCCTTAAATAAACAACAACCCGGTACTGAATTGATACTGGCCGGCCCTTATACTGCCGAGGTATTTGAAGCCGCCCAACGCTCAGGATTACTAAATACGGCGATCTTTTTCACCGGGCAGCTATCTTATGAAGCAATAGCACAGAACATGCGGCAGGCCAATGCGCTGATATTATTCAGCAACATCGAAAATATGCCTTGTGTAATAATCGAGGCGCTGTGTTGCGGCTTACCGGTAATTTCAACAAATACGGGCGGCATTGCCGAAGTGATCGACAATAGTAATGGAATGCTGGTACCGGTTGGCAACGAAACCGCTTTATTGCAATCGATGCAGCAGCTGATGGGCAATTATAACCGGTTTAACAGGGCAACAATTGCCGAAAACGCCCGGCAACAATTCAGCTATACCGAAATCGGTCATCAGATCAACGATGTATATAACCGGGTTTTACAAACCTCAGCAGGGGATGCAGATTGAGTAAGGTTAAACTTAAAATCAATAATTCAACAAATAACGCATCAGCCGTAAACCAGAAACCAAGCGGCAACAACAGAGAGAAAATAAATAAATACCGGTCAAACCTGCGGGTAAAGAACCCGATAATAAATAGTCCTTCCAAAATAAATCCGGCAATAAATAAAGCATTCATCAACGCGGCATGTTGCAAAAACCAGTAATATATACCTGCCAGCCATGAATTGGGGTCATAGTATAAATAAGCTGCCCAATTTTTCTTCATTATTAATATTCCCTGATCTTTATGCAGCCAGCTGAATCGAAAGAACTTCCACAAAAAAGCGCAGCTGTAGGCAAACAGCAAAAAGTAACGAAGTGCCTGCCACAGGTAATTAAACGATTTGTTATTACGCGCCACAAATGGTACCGGCGCCAGCAGCACGCCTATTTTGGGATTGGTGTGGTGCGTACCATAGGTATTGAAGGTGATAAAGTAAATAAAATAAAGAACAATAAACGCTATAATAAATCCCCGCTTTTGCGGAAACAGAAAACATAAAATGCATGTAATAAAAAGCAGCAGATCAAAAACAACAGCAATCAGGTAATTGCTTGTTATCGCTTCGGGTACCTGCAATAAGTGCATTAACCAATAGGTAAGATCAACATAAGGAAATTTGATAACCGGTTTGCCTATCTGGTGCAGCAGGGTATGCGAAGCCAGCGAATAAAGCAGCGTAAAAAAAATAAACAGAAATACTATTCTGCAAATCCGGTTTCGTTCAGGCTGTGAATAAAAGTCACTTTCAGTTAAAGCTTTCTCCATTTTTCAAACAAATAAACTGAATCAACTACAATTTTTTCGCGATCGTAATGTACCTGCACTACATCTATCTGAACGGTACGCACATCAACATGCGTTATTTGCTGCAGGTATGTATTATACCAGGTAAAAAATACCTGTTGCGATACATCATAATTAAAGACTTTATTTTCTGCAAATCGAACCCAATTGTAGTGTTTATTCAGCTTTAGTTGCAGAAAGTTTTTTAAGGGGTCAACGCCACCGTTATCTTTTATTTTTTTGTAACTGGCCAGCGGGCCAATTAAATAAAACCGGGTAGCATCGGCATAACCGCCGGCAGCATCTATAACAAGGCTATCATTAATCGTTGTTCGCAATACTTCGTATTGCTCCACCGGTTTTTCCTTTTCCGAATACATGCCCCAAACAAAAAAAGGCGTTACCTCATCACCCAAAACATTAAAGATGATGGTGAACGCACAAAACACAGCCATTATATAAAACAGCCTGCGATCGTGCAACCAGACTTTATAAAGAAATGTTTTTTTCATGCTGCGGGAGCCTGACTTATTACTTACAACTTAAAACTTACAACTTACTTAAGTTTCGCTACCAGATCAACATACTCCTGCATAGCCGCTTCTTTTGCTTTGCCTTTTAAACCCGTCCAGGCATTGAATTTGGCTTTGCCTACAAAATCGAATGCATTGGCGGGTGGGTCAACATTCACATCGCCTTCCGTAGCCTGTTTGTACAGCGAATACAATTGCAATAAAATATCATTATCCGGTTTTTCGGCTAAGGCTTTGCTGCGTTGCACAGCCTGGTCGAATAATTCCTGCATACTCATAGGTGCCGGTTTTTGGTTCTTGCGAAAATAGGGGATTCCGGCCATATGGTTATAGTATAATGTATTGTTGCGATATGCGTGATTTTCCTATACTTTGTAATTTTAAAAGGGCTAATTTTATTTTTTTCATACAGCTTCGGTTCGCGAAGCCCGGGTACATTGTTTATTTAAATCTAAAACCACAACAGACTAAACAGTGATCAATAAAAATAATGGCATTTTTACCGGTTTTAAAAAAATAGCCTCTATTGCTAAATACATTTACCCGGTTTTGCTGGTTGTTTATTTTATCCTTCATGAAAATAACGCATACTTTGGACTTATTCCGATTCGGGAATCTTTATTATTTGGTACTTATTATTTTGTTTTTGTTGTTGCTGCTTCTTTGGGATTATGGTATTTATTTAAATGCAAAACCAAAGTGATTCTTTTCACTACCTTTCTTGTTTCGATTTTGTTGTTCTTTGGTTCCTTACAGGATTTTATTAAAGAATTGCCTATAGGGGATTTTTTTAAAAAATACAGATTTTTATTATGTGTGTTACCCATAATTACAGCAACAGTTTTGATCTTTATAAAAAGATCTGATAAAACATTTTACCATGTATGTCAGTATGTTCATTTAACGATTGGTATATTAGTAGTGTGGGAATTTTCATACTTAATGCGAAATATTTTTTTAGAAAAGCCCGGCCAAAATATACTGATTGAAAACTCACACACAGACCCTTTATATAATAACACGGTTTTAGAGAAAGCTCCCAATATTTATTTTATAATTTTTGATTGTTTTACCAGTTCCCGTTGTTTAAAAGATGAGTTTGGCTATAATAATGCAGAATTGGATAGTTTTTTGAATTATAACGGTTTTTATACAGTAACTAAATCAAAAAGTAATTATCATATTACCCCGTTCTCGGTTGCATCTACTTTAAATTTCACCTATTTAAACAATGAAGTAAACAACCGGATGCTTACAGCAAAGGATTTATTAAAAGGGAACAAAACAGTTGAACAAAGCCGGCTAATTTCATATTTGCAAACAAGAGGTTATAAGATTATCAATTATTCGGTTTTTGATTTGAAAGACAACCCTACGTTGGGCAAGCCTTATTTTAATGATAAGAGCAAGCATGTATTTATTATGCAAACCCTTCCGGGCAGAGTTCAAAGAGATCTTATGTGGAATGTTACCAACAACACGTTAATCGACTGGGTATGGCACACTACAGCGTCACTTAAACAGGCCCGATCTGTTTACCTGAACGATTATGTGTATGGCAATATGAACGGGTTGCAATCGGTATTATCGGCAAAGCAATCGACGCCAAGATTTGTGTATTGCCACATTATGTTGCCCCACGATCCGTATTTTTTCAATAAAGATGGCACGCTGAAAGAGGCAGACAATACAGGCCCAAAACAGCCGGTCAAAAAAGCATATCTAAACCAACTGATTTATAGCAGGCAACTGGTAAAGCAGGCCATCACTTCGATTTTAAAAAAAGATACCCTTAATAAAATTATTGTACTGGAAGGCGATCATGGTTTTCGTGATTATGGAGAACCGGATAAAACAGGCCGGTTTTTCGACAATTTAAATGCCATCTACTTTTATGATAAAAATTACACGGCATTATATGATTCCATGACACCGGTTAATACGTTCAGGGTTATTTTAAACCAGTATTTTCAGGAACGGTTAAAATACCTGCCCGATACCAGTATTTATGTGAACGACCCGTTTTTTGATACGGGTCAGCACAAAAAAATTCAATAAATTTTAGCCGCTGTTTTATCGTAAATTGACCCGTGATTTATATCATCCCTACCGCTGATTTTAATCAGTTTGTATAAAATAAATTACGATATTTAAATAAAAATGATCATTTCATGAGAACTGTAGACGATATCATTGCCAGCAAGCCCCGTCCTGAAAATATCATTCAGTCTACTGCCCTGGTCATTGATGCCCTGCATTTACTGGATGAGGTAAACCTGAGTTACCTGATCGTAATGGATGGTGAAGAATATAAAGGCATTTTTAGTGAACGCGATTACAGTCGCAATGTAATTTTAAAAGGCCGGTCGAGTAATTCGGCACAGGTAAAAGAAGTAATGACGATCGATTTGCCGGTGGTTGATTTAACCGACACCGTTGAGCAATGTATGACCCTGATTGCAAAACACAAAGCGCGCTACCTGGTAGCCTACGACAAACACCAGTTTGCCGGCATCATTACTATTCATGATCTGCTGCGCCAGGTATTGGCTAACCGCCAGGAAGTTTTTGACGATGGTCTTGCTCAAAAATTAATTGATACTGCCGAGGGCAGGGGACGAATATATTAGTTTGAGGTTTCGGGTTTGTAGTTTGTGGTTGCTGCCGCGCTTTGGAGTTTCATTATTATTATCAAACACCTTAACTGGTTAACAGGATCAAAATCGTACAGCAAGCTTCACCTAAAGAACCACAAACTACAAACCACAAACCAGAAACTACTTCACGTCCCAGCTATCTGTTCTGAACGGAGCAACCGGTAATTCTTCTTTGCTATATAAATTACCAATGGCGGTATTGCCGAATGCATACCGTACGGCAACCGGTTCTTTTACCTGCTTACTCCATACTACCAGTTTATCTTTTTCAATTTTTGCTTCGGCCGGGTAAAACTGCTGATCGCTGCCCGCTACATACAATTCGGTAATGATTTTATCTTTTGCCATTAGTCCATTGGGCGCATTATCAAATTCGATATATGCTTTGCCTTTTTTTACCTCCATGTTCTTATACAGGGGGCTTTTATAGGCAAATCCTTCTTTTTTATAGGTGTCGTGCAGGGCCCAGTTGGCTAAACGGGCGCCCACATCGTGTTTATTGGTAGGGTGTATGTTTGCCGTATCGGCAACCAGGTCGCTAATCACCACCATTCCGGTGTTGGGATGCGCCATGGCTTTCGTTTGCTGCTCGCGTAACAGGGCGCCGATGTAATTATTTCCATATTTAAAGGGAGCGATCTGAACAAAATAAAAAGGAAAATCCTTGTTCCATGCCTTGCGCCATGCATCGATCATGGTTGTAAGCAATTTACTATAGGTGCTGGCAGTACCTGTGTTACTTTCACCCTGGTACCAAATGCTGCCGGCAATACCATAATTAGTGATCGGCGCTATCATGGCATTGTAGGTTGCGCCCGGCAAATAAGGCCACCATGCTTTGGGTTCCTGTTTCGCTGCTGCACTTTTTAATTCGGCATCGTTATTTACTTTTTCTTCGGGGGTCCATACTTCGGCCGGTGTGCCGCCCCAGCTGGTATTGATCAGTCCGATAGGTACGTTCAGGTCTTTATTGAGCTTTTTACCAAAAAAATAGCCGACAGCGCTGAATGATTTCAGGGTATTTGAATCGCAGATCGTCCATTGAGCTGCGCAATCGTCCTGCGGATATTCGGCTGTGGTTTTTGGAATATGAAAAAAACGAATATTGGTATTGTAGCAGGTTGGCAGTTCGTCGGCGATATCTTTTAATTTGTTGTTATAACTCCATTCCATATTCGATTGGCCCGAACAAACCCATACTTCGCCAATGAGTATATTTTCAAGAACGATGGTATTCCCACCTTTCAATGTAATAGTATAAGGTCCGCCGGCAGCCGGAGTTTGAATGCTGATTTGCCATTTGGCATCCCGTGTACCAACAACAGTATCGGTTTTGTTGTTCCAGGAAGTTGTAACGGCAATCTTTTCGGCAGGTCCGCACCAGCCCCACAACTTTACGGTCGACTGTTGCTGCAGCACCATATTGCTGCTGATGACGGCCGGGAGGCGAATATTGGCATGGCATACGAGAGATAAGCAAATAAAAAACAGTGATGACCATTTTTTCATATATAGCAATTTGGGGCCAAATATAAACTTGAAAATTAATTTCTAATCAAAGATTACTGTACAGAGGTGTAAAGACGCAGAATAATTGCAAATAAATCATTAATCGACCGGGTATCTTTTGGTTTAACCTTTAAAAAGTTTTGCAGGTATTAGCCCGGTAAAATCGTTTATATTTAACCGTATTATTTTTTTAACCTTAACCTTTTATTCGATGCAAAAGAAAAGCCTTATTTCTGTGATCTTTTTATCTCTCGTACTGTTCAGCAGCTTTACGCAAAAACCTTCGGGTAACTATGTTAAAGATCCGAGATTATGCGAGGTGATTGTTGACAACTATACCAATGAGGTGCTGACAAGTATAAGTGTTGAATCGTCGACGGATGTCGTTTCATTGACTAACATCCGGCCTGGTAGCGGGTCGGGTGCGCCACTCAAATACGATGATGTCAAAGACGATATTTACATTTATATAATTTTCAATACCGTTCCGGCGAATGCGGTTGCTACTATTACCACCAGTGCAGGCGTGGTAGGTACTGTTAACATTGTTGCCGGCACTAACAAGTTTATTTTAAGTGCACCGGTTTCAACCAGCGGTATAAGGGTTACTATTCAGTAAGGTTCTTTAAAAAACCTCACCCCAAACCCCTTACCTTAAGGAAAGAGGGGCCTGGGGTGAGGTTGATGTAATCAGATATTCAAAATTCTACCCAACAATCATCTCGGGTTTCCAGTTAAAAACCACCTTCACTTCAATATCGGGGTGAATACTATACATAACGGGGCAGGTATTGGCAGCGCGTTCCAGAATAGTTTTTTGCTTTTCATCTACCTGTAATGTATCCGGGAAATGAAATGTTAAATTTATACCACCAATACGGCGGGGATCGGCTTTCATTATTTTTTCTACTTCAATTTTTACACCTTTCAGATCAACCTGCATATCCCGGGCTTTAATACCCATTATAGTAAGCATGCAGGTTCCAAGAGCAGTTGCCACCAGGTCGGTTGGCGAAAAACGTTCTCCCAGGCCCTGGTTATCGGGTGGCGCATCGGTTTCAATAACGGTACCGGATTTTACGTGCGTACAAACCGTTCTCAGATTTCCTTCGTAAATTACTGTTGAGGTCATTATGTATATTTTTACCTTAAATTTACGTTTAATAATCAAAACATAGCCAGTGAAGAAATTTGTTTTGTTCCTTTTGGCTGGTACACTTGCCTCCACTTTATGGGCGCAGGATAATCCCACACCAAAATCGCCAACATCAAAAAAAGACAAACAGGCAGCTAAACGCGAAAGGATTAATAACCTGATGAAGCAGGAGGAAGAAGGAGAAATTATTTTTAGTAAACAAAATGCATTCGGACTGAAATTAAATACCGATGGGTATGGAATTTCCTATGAAATTGGCCGCTTTAAAAGTGCACGGGTTGCCAATATTTTTCAGATTGAAATAAATGAAAAAAAGCATAAGAAAGAAAAACGCACCTCGCTACTGAACGGTTTCAACTTCAACAGCGTGATCTATGGCAAAACGAATAATTTTTACCAGGTAAAACTCGGCGCCGGTCAGCAACGCATCATTGGCGGAAAAGGCAATAAAAACGGCGTAGCTGTTATGGCTGCCTATGCAGGCGGTATTACCATTGGATTACAAAAACCGTATTATGTTGACATTGTAGATAAAGCGCAGCAACGTTACCGTAAAACATATCCCGAAATTATCGACAGCGGCTACCAGGAGCAGGGCGCTTCGGGCTTTACCGTTGGGTGGGATAAAGTTCAGCCTAAATACGGTTTACATGCCAAAGGAGCCCTTCGTTTTGATTACGGCCGGTTCAATGAAACTGTTTCGGCCATTGAGGTTGGACTAAATGCCGAATACTATTTTAGTAAGGTAGACCAGATGGCCTACAATCCTCAAAAGAACTTTTTCTTCAACGCATATATTTCGCTGCTGCTCGGGCGACGAAAGTGAGCTTTTACCGGTTACCAGTTGCCAGTTACCAGGAAACCGGTAACCGGTAACTGGTATCTACTTTTGTGTTACTTTTGCCCATAATTTAATACCCCCGCTTTTGCAGGGCGGTATAGTTCGGTTTAAATCAATTTGTTAGCAATCTATCAATTAAACCTTTTCTGTCGGAAGTTGTTAGTATTCCTGACACGTAAATAAGGGTTTAATTAAGAATAAAAGACATATGCAGGAATTACCCGTTATTAATAATGTGAACGAATCGACTTCGGTGGTTAAAAAGCCCAACTGGCTTCGTGTGAAATTGCCAACCGGTGAAAGTTACCGCAATGTGCGCAACCTGGTAGATAACCATAAACTGCACACCATTTGCGAAAGCGGTAATTGTCCTAATATGGGCGAATGCTGGGGCGAAGGGACGGCCACATTTATGATATTGGGTAATGTTTGCACCCGCAGCTGCGGTTTTTGTGCCGTTGCTACCGGCCGCCCCGAAGCCGTTGACTGGGATGAACCGCAACGCGTGGCAGAAACCATTTACCTGATGAAGGTAAAACATGCCGTACTTACTTCGGTCGACAGGGATGAGCTGAAAGATGGCGGCAGTATTATATGGTACAATACCATTAAAGCGGTAAAAGCATTAAATCCAAATACCACACTCGAAACACTGGTTCCCGATTTTAAAGGGGAGGTTGAAAATATACAGCGTATTATCGATGCCGCTCCTGAAGTGGTATCGCATAATATTGAAACGGTAGAACGTCTTACCAGACAGGTTCGCATTCAGGCCAAATACCGCCGCAGCATGGAAGTGCTGAAAGTGCTTAAACAGGGCGGCATGCGCACCAAAAGCGGCATTATGCTGGGTCTGGGCGAGAAAAAAGAAGAAGTATTACAAACCATGCAGGACCTT
Source organism: Niastella sp. sgz303648 (assembly GCF_059587045.1). NCBI lineage: Bacteria > Pseudomonadati > Bacteroidota > Chitinophagia > Chitinophagales > Chitinophagaceae > Niastella > Niastella sp. sgz303648. Next base: position 148,798 of record NZ_JCAPSW010000005.1, read on the forward strand.
CGCAACAGCGATGTAGACGTAATTACCATTGGACAATACCTGCAACCCACAAAGAAGCATTTGCCGGTGATGCGTTTTGTTCATCCCGATGAATTTGCCGAATACCGCGAGGCCGGTTATAACATGGGATTTGATTTTGTTGAAAGCGGTCCGCTGGTGCGTTCATCTTACCACAGCGATCGTCATGTAATACCCGGTTATGGAAGAGAGCAATGGCTTAAGCAGAAAGAAATATTGAATAACGAATAACAAATAATGAATGATGAAATGCTTTTACTGCTACATTCATCATTCTACATTCAATATTCGATATTAAATGAAAGAATGTCTTGCCTTCATTCTGTTCTTCCTTACAACTCCTTTTTGTTTTGCACAGCTGCATTGGAAGAAGGTGAGTAACGATTTTGACAGCCTGCCAAAATCTATCCGTATTTTTAAAACTACCGATTCATTAAACGGCCGGCCATTTAAAGCCTGGTGTGCCGAAATACGTCTTAAAGACAAACACCTTGAATTTACCACGCAAACCGGCCAGGGTAAATGCTTTACGCCCTCGGAATATTATGCCATGGAGGGCAATCCTTATATTGTAATAAACGGGGGATACTTCTCCTATCAAACCCATCAAAATCTGAATGTAATTATACGCAAAGGAAAAATGGAAGCGTATAACATACCGGCGCTGAAAAGCCTGTACAACGATTCGTTTTATTACGCCACCCGCAGCGCATTCGGACTTACCAAAAAACGATGGCCCGATATAGCCTGGGTATTCACCGACACGGCTAAACGATGGCCTTATGCTTTTCAAAGCCGGCCCATCATTGCCAAAGGCAGCAATCCCGATCCTTCGCTCAAAGACCTGCACACGCTGGAGCAATGGAAATGGTGGAAAATGTATACTGCTATCGGCGGGGGCCCGGTGCTGGTACAGGATGGAGCCGTTTTTATCAGCAATAAAGAAGAGCAGTTGTTTGCCTATGAAACCGACGACAGGCATCCGCGTACAGCGATCGGCTATACCCGCAACCGCCGGCTCATTATTCTGATCATTGAAGGGCGTTCGCCCGGCATAGCCGAAGGCGCTACCCTCGAAGAAGAAGCCCGTATAATGATTGAACTGGGTTGTGTTGAAGCGTTGAATCTCGATGGCGGCAGCAGCAGTTGCATGCTGGTAAACGGAAAAACTACCAATCAACCTGCCGGCAAAGAAGGCCAGCGGCCGGTTGCGAGTGTGTTTATGGTGAAGAAGAAAATCAAAATCAATAGGTAACAGGCAATTGACAACCGGCAAATCATTTTTCCCGCTCTGTAGTGTACTTCACCAATTCTTCTATGGCCGAACGTGCCGGCGAGGAAGGAAACTGATGAAGTATCTTTAACGCTTCATCGCGAAAAAATTGCATTTTCTTTTGGGCATATTCTATGCCACCCTGCAGCTTAACTTCTTTTGTTAAAAAAGCCAGACTATCAACATCTGTATTTTTGTGTTTAATAATGTACAGCAGTTGTTTACGCAGGTTTTTATCGCAGTTATTTAATGTATACAACAGAGGCAGCGTTACTTTTCTTTCTTTAATATCATTGCCGGTAGGTTTACCAATATCGGTATTGCCATAATCAAGCAAATCGTCTTTCACCTGAAAGGCCATACCCAGCAATTCTCCAAATTTGTATAGTTGCTGAACCTCGTATTCATCTTTGAAAGTGGTAGCTGCACCGGCGGCACAACAGGCGGCCAAAAGGGTAGCGGTCTTCCCTTTTATAATGTCATAATAAACGTCTTCATTCAAATTCAGTTTGCGGGATTTTTCCAACTGCAATAATTCGCCTTCAATAACTTTTCCTGCAGCTTCTGAAAATATTTTCAGAACCCGGTGCTCGTTATGCGATAGCAACAGCAGCACACTTTTTGTGAAAAGGTAATCGCCGGTAAAAACGGTCGACCTGTTTTTCCATAAAGCATTAACCGAAAAAGCACTGCGTCGCTCCATTGCATCATCAACCAGATCATCGTGCACCAATGTAGATATATGCAGCATTTCAACAAACAGTGCCGCCCGGTAACTGCTTTCGTTGATGTCGCCACCCAGGCGGGCACATAACAAAACAATCATAGGACGCATTCGCTTCCCTTTTTGTTTTGCCAGGTAAACGAGAATGCTGTTCAATAATGGAACATCACTTGTAAATGCTTCAGCAAGATACTGTTCAAAATGCGCCAACGCGGGGCCTATAACCTGTTTAACTAATTCCATATATATACCTGGAGCATAACACTAAAACTGCAAACCGGTTTAAAAATAAGTACGGGCAAAATTTACATACACCCCGCACTTAAGCGCAGGGCTACAGCTTTATCTTCAACCCAATCTTTTTCATTGTCAGCAATGCTTCGGCGTTTCCTTTTGCATCATCAACCGGATGATGCGTATGTTTGGTTTCGCGCAGGTGCTTGAAATTTTTAAACATATCTTTCTCCATTCCTTTGTACAAACTGCCCAGGTTTTGCGAGCTGTGCCCGAAAGGATTTGAACCGGTAAAATGATGAAAATACCAGCAGATAAACATCCAGTCGAACCCGTTGTTATCGCTGATAAAAACCGGCCGGTCTTTACAAACTGTCTGGATCCAGTTTTTAAATTGTATCATCACTGTTGCCGGATCATCGAACAATAGTACTTCTTCACGCGAAAAGCCCGAAACGGCCAATGCTTCCGGGATAAATTTATCCGAAACCGGTTTTAATTTTCCATAAAAAGTATTGCTGAGCTGTTCATCAACAAGCACAGCACCAAAACAAATCATCGAATAGTCGCCGGGTATAGGCCCGTCGCTTTCGATATCTACCATAATGTAAGACATATACAAATATTGAATATTGAATATTGAATAATAAATGAAGAATGTCGAAGTAAAGGCACTTCGACATTCATTATTGAACATTTATTATTCGATATTTTTAAACCACCTTATCAGTCTTCGCCTCCCACACCAGCGCACTGGCGCCCAGAATAGCCGCATCGGCCTCGCGCAATTCCGAGAACAACAGTTTTACTTTGTTCTGGAATATCGGAAGCAGATTTTTTTCCATATGCTCACGCGTAGGTTTCAAAATCAGGTCACCGGCTTTGGTCATACCGCCAAATAAAATAATGGCCTCGGGCGACGAGAACATTACAAAATTGGCAAGTGCCAGCCCTAATATTTCGCCGGTAAACTCATATACCTCTTTGGCTATTTTATCGCCCTGCATGGCGCATTCGTATACAATGCGCGAGTCGATTTCCTCTTTTGCATAATTGCGCAGCAGGCTTTCGTGATTGGGATCTTTTTCAAGAAACTCAATGGCCGTAAGCGTTACGCCGGTGGCCGACGCATAAGCTTCGAGCGAACCACGCAAACCGGTGCCTTTGTGTAAACGGCCGCCGGGAATGATGGTTATATGGCCTAGTTCACCGGCAAATCCATCGTGACCGTAAATCAACTGGCCGTTGGCCACAATTCCGCTGCCTACGCCGGTTCCAAGTGTGATCATTATAAAATCCCTCATACCACGAGCTACTCCGTACATCATTTCGCCCACTGCAGCAGCATTGGCATCATTGGTCAATGCACAGGGAATACCGAATTTGGTATTCATCATTTCTGTCAATGGAATCAATCCTCTCCACGGTAAGTTCGGAGCATATTCAATAGTGCCTTTGTAATAGTTTCCATTGGGAGCGCCGATACCAATGCCCCGGATGGCGCCAATGCCACCGGTTTGTTCTATAGCGGGAGCAAGTGCATTGGCCAGATCGTCGATATATGCGTTAATATCCTTGTGTTTACGGGTAGAAATGGCTCCCCGGTACGAAATATCGCCCCGGTGATCTACAATACCGAATACTGTATTCGTGCCGCCGATATCAATTCCAATTGCAAACTCTTGTTGTCTCATTTCAATTATTCAGTTTCTTAATTTTCATCATGTGCTGCCTTATGCAGACTGCGTACAGTCATTTTTTGGCGCATCTGAATCAGGTTAACAGCCGGCAATTGAGGTACTGATTGCAGGCTGCTAACTTTTTTGCGGCGCGAAGATACCACCAATTTGCGTATTAATGACCTCCACTTAGTTGCTGATCAAAATCGAGACCCTGTGATTTTAAAATATGTTTTACTCTCCATGCAAAAAATGCCAGGTAAGCAAAACATATTACAGTAACAAAATACGATTGATGTATTCCAATAATATCTGCCAGTTTTCCCTGTATAGGTGGTATAATGGCTCCTCCTAAAATCATCATCACCAAAAATGATGAACCCTGCGTTGTATATTTTCCCAAACCGGCAATTGCCAATGAAAAGATACATGGCCACATAATTGAGCAGAATAATCCACCGCTTAAAAATGCATAAGTGGCAACATGACCTACAGTAACAAGACCAATAGCCATAGCTAAAATGCCCAATAAGCTGAAAATCAGCAACATTAAAGCAGGCTTTTCCTGGCTTATGAAGAAACCGGCAATTTGTATCACTACGCAGATGATATACCAGTATAACGATGAAACATCATTTTTGGCAATTGCATTAACACCTAATGTAATACCAAATGCCACAAGAGGTACTAACGCGAGTAAGAAATTCTTTACCGATTTTGATGGATTGAAAACAGGAATAGCCCCTGCCCAACGCCCAATCATTAAGCTGCCCCAATACAATGAAATAAAGGGAGCTGCTTTTGCCGTAGCTATACTACCAAATTCTTTTTGTTTCAATAATTCACTCAGGTTACTGGCAATGGCCACTTCTACACCCACATAGGTAAAAATTCCCAGCATACCTAATACAAGCTGAGGATAGCGCATGGCGCCCCAGCCACTGCTGTTTTTTGAAGCACTTACATTGGAAAATAATAATCCGAACACGATAACCCCTAAAGCCCCCAATAACCAATACATCCTGTATTTTTCAAGCGGGTGTTTGTAGGTGATTAACTCAGCATTTTTGGTTTTGATGGAATTTTCCAATTCTGCTTTATTGGTAGTTCCTGTAATATCAAGCGTTGACCCGGGAATATTGGCAGTAATGCGGGTAAGCGAATCGAGATTCTTTTGAGTTTGGTTAATTTCCTTTGATAAAACTTCAATTTTTTGAGCTTCCGGACTTTTATAACTGCTAAAAACGGGAATAAACATAGCAATTAATAAAACAGTTATTACAAGTAAGGATACAGTTGCTTTGTTTGAACGTTCAATTTCTGCTTCTGATTTGCCGGAAGGTAGTTTTTTGGAAAAAACAAATAATAAAGCAGCAATAAAAAACAGGGCCCCTACACAACTATATAAAATAGTTACAGTATCTAATTTTAATGAAGCAATCTGTTCATCGGTAACGGTAGTAGAACCAAATAGTGCTAAAGCCACTACAATGGGTCCAATCATGGTTCCAAATGAATTTACACCACCGCCAAGGTTAACGCGGTGCGAACCGGTAGCCGGATCACCAAGCGTAATAGCAAAAGGCTGAGCGGCTGTTTGCTGTAACGAAAAGCCTAAGGCTACGATAAATAATGCACTTAATACTGCCGTAAATCCGCTATAGTTCACAGCCAGTATCATGGCCACTGCCCCAACAACAGATAATATCAGGCCATATATAATTCCTTTTTTGTATCCCCACGAAGCCATCAGGTCTTTTCCACGGCTTACGCCTATTAAATATAAAAACAATGCACCAACATAATAAGCCAGGTAAAAGGCAAAGTCAACAAGCTGCGACTGAAACTGATCCAGGCTAAAATAATGTTTGCAGAAAGGAATAAAGATGCTATTTGATGCAGCAATGAACCCCCAGAAAAAAAATACAGTTACTAAAGTACTTAAAGCGCCGTAGTTGGTTGGTTGGTTTGATTCATTCATAACCGTTCGGTTGTTTTGAATTTAAGTGATGAAAGTAGTAAGAAATCCTCATGCGAAAAATTTTTTCATTGCTAATCATTCGTTTATAGCAATTGATATATCCAACGTAATCAAATATTTGCAAAATTATTTAAGCTTTTAATACCATGTTGCATGATATCAGTCAGTATACACTTTGTAAACACACACAATAGTGTGTTCAAATACTATTTTGTACCTATTTTTTATGGCACGGGCGTCGTTGAAGAGGCAAAGTTGGCAAATAGTTCGCGTTTACTGGTGTCGTTCGGGCAATCTTTGTAATCATTTTTTTACCATCTGCATCATAAAATCAAAAACCTTCCTATATTGAACACACATTTCCATTTACTAATAACTGATCAACCAAGAATGGATATTTTACATGTCAGCGCAGAGTGTTATCCCGTAGCAAAGGCAGGAGGGCTGGGAGATGTAGTAGGGGCCTTACCGAAATACATGAACCAACTGGGGCATGCAGCCCGGGTGGTTATGCCTATGTACCGCACAAAATTTTTATATGCCAACGAATGGGAAGTAGTACATAAAGGCAACACCAATATGGGCAACTGGTGGTTTGAATTTACTGTGATCAGGGAAAAAACCAATAAACTTGGATTTGAATTATACCTGATAGATGTAAATGGCCTTTTAGACCGCGAAAAGGTTTACGGTTATTCCGACGATACCGAACGCTTCACCGCCTTTCAGATCTGTGTGCTCGACTGGCTCAATTCATGGAGCACAAAACCCCACGTAATTCATGTGCACGATCACCAGGCGGCCCTGATACCCTTTATGGTAAAACATTGCCGTAAATATAAAGGGCTGTCGCATATTCCTACTGTACTTACTATTCATAATGCACAATACCAGGGCTGGATGCCCTGGAGCCGGAGCGTTTTAATTCCGCAATGGGATATGTGGAAATGGGGCATGCTCGACTGGAACAATACCATTAATCCCCTGGCCAGCGGTATAAAATGCGCCAATAAAGTAACCACCGTTAGTCCCAGTTACCTGCGCGAGCTCAAATACATGAGCAATGGGTTGGAAGCCCTTTTCGAGTATGAAAAAGGCAAATGTGTAGGTATTTTAAATGGTATTGATGATAAGATTTGGGATCCGGAGCATGATCATTATATAGAAAACCACTATTCAATTAATGATTTGGAAGCCGGCAAGGCAAAAAACAAAATGCTGCTGTGCGACCAGTTTAACCTCGATTTTGATAAACCGTTAATCGGTTTTATCGGAAGACTCGTAGGTGAAAAAGGGGCCGATCTGTTGCCCCGCGTTATCAGCGACTCGTTTTACTTTTTGGGCCGAAGAATGAATTTCCTCGTATTGGGTAGCGGCTTCCCCGAAGTAGAAGCCGGTTTGGCAGCACTGAAACCAATATCACAAACTGATTATAACGTATATGTCGGTTATAACGAAGCGTTAAGCCACGTTATGTATGCCGGTCTTGATTTTTTATTGATGCCTTCGAGGGTAGAACCCTGCGGACTAAACCAGATGTATTCGATGCGATACGGCACGGTACCTATGGTGCGGCGCACAGGCGGGTTAATTGATACCGTAATTGATTTCGGTGATCCCGGCGGTTATGGTATTTGTTATAATCAGGCAAGTGTTCCTGATGTTACGCATGCGGTTTGGCGGGCAGCAGAATTATACCACGACAAAGAAAAAATGAAGGTGATCCGTCATCACATGATGAAGCTCGACTTCAGCTGGGAAACCAGCGTGCAGCATTATATTGACGTATATGAGAGTTTATAAGTAAGAGTCCGGAAGTCAGAAAGTACGAACAACAAGTTTCTGACTTAACTAAAATTTGTAATGTAATTATTCAATAACTTTAAATAATAAGAAAGTCAGCAAATCAGAAAGTCCGAAAGAATCTCAGGTCCCTTGAACTATCTTTCGAACTTCCGGACTTTCGGGCTTTCCGACTTTAAAAAAAAGACAACAAATGAGCAAACAAGTGATTGCTGTCATTTTGGGAGGAGGAGCCGGAACCCGTCTATATCCCCTCACTGCCAGCCGTTCAAAACCCGCTGTGCCTATTGCCGGAAAATATCGTTTAGTTGATATTCCCATTTCGAACTGTATTAATTCCGGTATAAACCGCATGTTCGTATTAACACAGTTCAACTCGGCCTCCTTAAACAAACACATTAAGAACACGTATCACTTCAGCATTTTCAGTACTGCGTTTGTTGATATTCTGGCGGCTGAGCAAACACCCGACAATCCTTCGTGGTACCAGGGTACAGCCGATGCCGTTCGAAAATCGCTGCGTCACCTGCATCAGCACGATTTTGAATACGTGCTCATTTTGTCGGGCGACCAGTTGTACCAGATGGATTTTCAGGATATGATCGATAAGCACCGCGAAACGGGAGCAGATATTTCTGTAGCTACCATTCCGGTACATGCCAAAGAAGCATCTGATTTTGGTATTCTGAAAGCCGATCATTACGGTCATATCACTTCTTTCATTGAAAAACCCAAACAGGAATTGTTGCCCGACTGGAGCAGCGAAACCAGCGACGAAATGCAAAAGCAGGGTAGGGTATACCTGGCGTCGATGGGTATTTACATCTTCAACCGCAAACTGATATTTGATCAGTTAACCGAAGAACATAAAAATGCTACCGATTTTGGTAAAGAAATTCTACCCAAATCGATCGGCGTTCATAAAATAATGAGTTACCAGTACAGCGGGTACTGGACCGACATCGGAAATATTTATTCATTTTTTGAAGCCAACCTGGCGCTCACGTCGGATATTCCGCCGTTTAATTTATTCGATAATTCGAATGCGGTGTACACCCGCGCCCGCATGTTGCCACCGGCCAAGATCAGCGGCACCACGCTCGAAAAAACGATCATTGCCGAAGGAAGCATCATCAATGCCAGCCGTATCGAAAACAGCGTTATCGGTATCCGTAGCCGCATCGGTCATGGCACTACGGTAGTAAGCAGCTATGTAATGGGATCAGATTATTTTGAAACCATTGAAGAAATGGAACATTCTGTTGAAAGAGGCTTACCCAAATTAGGCATCGGCGAACGTTGCTATATTCGCAATGCCATCATCGATAAAAACTGTCGCATTGGTAACGACGTGCGCATCAACGGCAGCAACCATCTCGAAAATACCGATCATTCGCTGTATACGATTAAAGATGGAATTGTGGTAGTGAAGAAGGGGGCGATACTGCCCGATGGATTTGTGATCTGATAAAATATTGAATATTAAATATTGAATGTCGAATGTTGAAGTGCTTTTACTTCGATATTCGACATTTTTTATTCAACATTCGATATTTAATACTTACTCCGCACCTTGCGCCTTGTACCCTGGACCTCGTGCCTTATTTCTTTGTACCTTGTGCCTTATCAAAGCGATTGCATATGGAACCATCCCCCATAGTTTTGGATACCGAAAAAGCCATCCAATCAAAACCCCACTTTAACTTCTGGCAAATATGGAATATGTGTTTCGGGTTCTTTGGAATACAGTTTGGCTGGTCGTTACAGATGAATAATATGAGCGCCATTTATGAATACCTCGGCGCTACCCCCGAACAGATCCCCGGCCTTTGGCTGGCGGCCCCCATGACCGGTTTAATTATTCAACCCATTATCGGTTATCTCAGCGACCGCACCTGGCATCCTACCTGGGGCAGGCGACGGCCCTTTTTTTTAATCGGCGCTATTTTAAGTTCCATAGCACTTTTTATTATGCCCAATGCATCGGTCATCTGGATGGCAGCCGGCACGCTGTGGATACTCGACTCCTGTATCAATGTTAGCATGGAACCCTTCAGGGCATTTGTAGCCGATAATCTCAACGAAAAACAACGGCCATTCGGCTACGCAATGCAGAGCATGTTTATAGGCGCAGCAGCTTTTATTGCCGGATTTTTACCCGGCTTGCTGGTGCAATGGCTTCATGTATCGCGCGAAAAAACAGGCGGCGGCATTCCCCAAAACATTATGTGGTCGTTTTACATTGGCGGCATTATGTTTTTAACCGCCGTAGTGTATACCGTTGTACGCAGTAAAGAATATCCGCCTACCGATCCCAACTGGCGGCAAAAGCTCGATGCACAGCATGGCAGTGGCATTAGCGGTGCGATAAAAGAAATTACTTCTTCGGTCTTTAATATGCCTTCGCAAATGAAGCGGCTGGCACTGGTGCAGTTTCTTACCTGGCCGGGGTTGTTTTTGATGTGGTTTTATTATTCAACCGGCGTTGCCCGTGATATTTTTAAGGGCGATCCTGCCACCTCAAGTGAACTTTTTACCCGCGGACTTGAACATGCCAATGCCACATCTTCGATTTTAAACCTCGTTACCTTTCTTTTTTCGCTTACTCTTTCATTTTGGGTAGCCAAAGTGGGCAAAAAAATGACCCATACTTTTTGTTTACTGATAGGGGGTGTAGGATTATTTATTGTGCGATATATCGGTGACCCGTCGATGTTATACCTTGCCATGAGCATGGTTGGTATAGCATGGGCCTCCATTTTATCGATGCCCTATTCAATGCTCGCCGGTTATTTACCCGAAAATAAGATTGGCATTTACATGGGCATTTTTAATTTCTTTATTGTATTGCCTGAGATTATTGCCTCTTTATTTTTTGGAAAAATTATGGAAAGCTTTCTGCATAACGACCGGCTGCTGGCGGTTCAGTTGGGAGGTTGTTTACTGATAACAGCAGGTATTGTATGCTCCCTCATTGTAAAAGAAAAAAAATATGAAGACCTGCTGTAAGAAATTTATTACCTCCTGCATCTTTTCCTTATTGTTTTTATTTGGTGTTGCACAACCACAAATATATCCGGTAGATAAACCGCAGGTATATCCCAGTCATTGGTGGACGGGTATGAAAAATCCTCAACTGCAATTATTGTTGCATGGTAAAAATATTGGCAATGAAGAAATCAGACTGAACGCTTACTCCGGCGTGGAGTTGATCAAAACTGATAAAGTAAAAAACCCCAATTATTTAATTCTTACGTTAAATATCAGCAAACAGGCTAAACCGGGACCCATTGTTTTTAAGCGAATCATTCATAGCGGCTATGCTCCGGTAGCACAGTCATTTTTTGAATTCGAACTCAAACCCCGCAGCAATCAAAACGGTAAAACACGCATCAAAGGCATCACCTCAGAAGACCTGATTTACCTCATCATGCCCGACCGCTTCAGCAATGGCGATCCATCGAACGACCGCATAGCCGGTATGAAAGACCAAAGCCTCGACCGGTCGGATATTTTTAAACGCCATGGCGGCGATTTAAAAGGCGTACAAAATCACCTCGGTTACCTGCAGCAACTGGGCGCAACTGCCATTTGGCTGAACCCCGTTTTAACCAACGATATGCCCGATCGTACCGAACATGGCTATGCGTTCACCGATCATTACTCCATTGATCCGCGCCTCGGCGGCGCCAAAGCTTATCATGAACTGATTGATTCCATTCACAGGCGTGGCATGAAAATCATTCAGGATGCCGTTTACAACCATGTTGGCATTGAACATTTTTTATACAGGGACCTGCCGGATAGTTCCTGGTTTCATTTCTGGCCCGTTTATACGAATACCACCTACAAAGACCAGGTACTGATGGACCCTTATGCATCGGCCATCGATAAAAAAAGAATGAGCAATGGCTGGTTCGTACCTACCATGCCCGACATCAACCAGGGAAATCCGTATTTCGCCACCTTTCTCATACAACACGCCATCTGGTGTACCGAAGAATTTGGATTAGATGGCTGGCGCATCGATACCTACGCCTACAACGACCTGAATTTTATGAACCGCTGCAACAAAGCGTTGCTCGAAGAATACCCTCAATTACATATGTTTGGCGAAACATGGGTACATGGCATACCCAACCAGAGCTTTTTTACCCGCAACCTGTATAACATACCATATAAAAGCAATCTGCCAGGTGTAACCGATTTTCAGCAAAACCTGTATGGCATTGTTCCCGCATTAACACAGGCCTTCGGCTGGACGGAAGGCGTGAACCGCCTGTATTTGACCACCACCAATGATTTTGTATATGCCGATGCCGGCAAAAACGTCATCTTTCTCGACAACCACGACATGAGCCGCTTTTTCAGCGTAGTAGGCGAAGACGTTGCCAAATTAAAAATGGGCCTTGCGTGGTTACTCACGTTCCGCGGCATTCCGCAGTTATATTATGGCACCGAAATATTGATGAAAAACTTTTCAAACCCCGATGGACTAGTACGGCTCGATTTTCCCGGCGGCTGGCCCGGCGATGCCAGTAATAAATTTGAAGCCACCGGCAGAACTGACGCCGAAAACGACGTTTTCAATTACGTTAAAACACTTGCCGGCTATCGCAAAACATCATCTGCACTCAAAACCGGAAAGATGATGCAGTACGTTCCCGAAGAAGGGGTATATGTATATTTTCGCTACAATAATCAGCAAACAATTGTATGCATTATGAACCCCGACAATAATGAAAAGGAAATAGACATGCGCCGTTTTGAAGAAAGAACCAATGGCTTTACCAAAGCAAAAAATATTATCGACGGATCGGTGATGGATATAACAGGAAAGATAAAAGTGCCGGGGAAAATAGTGTGGGTGGGGGAGTTGCATTTATAATGCCGAAACAATACTTTAGCGTTATTATTTGCTACCATGAACCCGCATTGTTCATTTCGTTCAACCGGCCACCACAACCACGCACAGCAGGAATTCCCGCACAATCCCGAAACGGATAAAGCCATTTTACAGACAGGCTAATCTTTACTTACTTAAAAGTACATGCTATGCGTACTATGATCTTGTTATTGTTATTGGTAAACTGTTCCGCGGCAGTAATTAGTCAGACAATACCACTTACCAAAGTTTTTATTTTACGACATGCGGATAAAGCCGGTGAAGACTTGTCTGAAGCAGGGCAGGCCCGGGCCAAAGAATTAAAAAGGGTATTGGGAGAAACACATATCGATAGTATATTTTCAACCAATACACCCCGTACCAAACATACAGCGCAGGTATTAGCCGATGCGCAGGGTTTGCCTGTAGTTTTATACGACTCCGAAGATGAAGTAATAAAACGGGTTATGAAAAATTGCCGGGGTAAAAGAGTACTTATAGTTGGCCATTCCAACACGGTAAGCAAACTAATACAAAAATGCGGTTGCACGCCGCCTTCCTCCATCAATCCAAATATTCCTGATACGCAATTTGACAATCTGTTTCTGGTAATGTTTGAAAAAAAACAGTCACTAAAAAAATGTGAGGTGCTGCATATGAAATATGGTGCAGTTACGCCTTAATTGAGCGACAGAATAAAAGTAAAGGAGCTTTTGTAAAGTTTTAAAACTTTACAAAAGGTTCAACTTGCATTTGAATAGCGGAAGAGATATTTTAGCTGCAGAATGCTAAAAACCTTTACCCCTCGCATATTGATGAAATTTTACATAACTGCATTTATCCTTCTTGTTCTCTGCTTTAAAAGTAACGCCCAACCAACCGATAGTTTGCAACCGTCCTGGCAATCTATGCAGACGATAATGCCATACAGATCATCTTTAAAAATAAATATAAATGGCCTCAGGCTTGGACTTGAACAAAGACTGTCAAAAAACACAACTTTTCAAGTGGAGATCGGGCATTTACGGAAAAAGCAGATCGTTTTAAATCCGCAGTTTCGGTGGTATGAACCATTGTTTAAAAAAACGTTGGCATTTATTGGTATTGGTTATTTATATAAACACGATGAATATACATTCAGCGATTCTTTTTCAATTACAGGCAGTTCGGTACACGATTACAAACAGATGTCGATCAGTAAGTATATTCATGCCTTTACTTTGCATTCAGGCTATTTTTGGCAGGAAAGGATATTTAAGCATAATTTCCTCTTTGAATTTAATTTTGCAGCAGGAATTCGCTTTAAAAAAAGCAACCGGTACGGATTAAATCAAAACGAAGAAATGGTTTGGGGGGAAGCCTATATTCTTCGGCCTTTGCATGAACAGGATACCGAAGGCAGGTTTTTAAAATATCCTGAAATAACGCTAACGGCAAGATTAATAATTCCTTTAAGAAAATGAAAAAGGAATAGACATGCATGGCTTCAAAGTCTGCCATTGAGTTCATTTAATTTCCTTAATAGTAAAGCTTAGGAAATGGTTTAAACGCTAAATGTATAGCTCCGTTAACCGGCTGGTTGCGGTGGCAAAAGGGCAAATTCTGATTTATCATATAATAGTAATGATGATAGGGGAGTTTTTGATGGCGTTTTTCGCCGTTTGGACTGTTCACCATGACACGCACGAAAATCCCGAACTGGCAAGAACGCAGCGTACCGGATGGAAGAATAAAATGGCGTTGTAGACGCTTTTCAACACTATTATAACTTTTTCTGCCATTGTGATTTTGTAATTTCGAATCAGGAACAATAATTCAGTGTATGCATGATTTTAAAACACCGCTATTGCTGGTTGTTTTTGTTATAATATCAACTTTTACTGCTATTGCTCAACTTCCCATCAACCAGGAACGATTCGACCTGATGTTTCAGGAAAGCGCACAGGGCTACAAATGGATTTATAACGGCATTACACATTTGTTTTCGATAGAAATTTATGAAGATGACGTGGAACAGGTAAAATATCCGAGCGACATTTCTATTAATAAACAGGTGATCCATACAGCTGCCACACCAATACGCGATACCAGCACAAATCTTTCCAATCTTTCCATCACCCGGCAAAAAGCCATGCTAACTGCTTATCTTACTAAAAAAGCCGGCCAATTGACCGCGCCACAATTGAAAAAAGAGTGGGTGACCGTTAACTCAAAATTGTGGCTGATTGGTTTGTATCCGGTAATAAAAAATTCCGTTCCCACTAAAAATAAACAGCTGATCGTTTCAACAATCTGTTTTAATCAGGTGCTTGAGTTGAATACCACCGTGGCAAACGAGGAAAATCTGAAAAAAGCGAAAATCCTGCTCAACCAGCTCATGGCAACTTTGAAGTTGTCGAACACACCGATTGATCCTTAAAATTTATGGAATGATTACAAATATCAATTGGCGGACGCTTTTATAAGAATTAAAAAAATAGAGAAAATCCTTTTCCTTTCCCTGGAATGTTTCCTTGCGACATAGCCTGATTATAGGAGAAAATTTCCTGCTCAAGATGTTTTTTATATTGACCAAACATGAAAGAGTTAAAGATTTGTATATCTTCCTGTTTTCTTGTCTCCTGCAGAGCGACAAAATAGTCCGCTTTGTCTTCTTTAAAAACGATAGCGAGGGGCAAGCCGTAATACGCCTGGATATAATTCATTAGAAGACGGCTTGTACGACCATTTCCATCATAAAAAGGATGGATTGATACAAGGTCAAAATGCGCAACAAAAGAAAGTTTTAATTGATTTATTTGTTCCTGTGTTTGAGAAAGAGTTTCATTTAAACGACTTACAAGCTCTGTTGTATAAGGTATTACTTTATCAAAATTTGGAAAGTAGGAGCCTCCGGCGCTCACATTTCCCTTGCGGAACATTCCTTTGGAAGCGTCAATTTCCCCAAATACAGTGTTGTATATACTTCCCGTGGTTTTCATCACCCGGGCATTGATTTGTTGAATAAATTCAATACTGATCGTTTTCTTTTCTGCCGCTGATGCAAGTATGAACTTTAATGCTTCATAATGGTCTTTAACCATTAAACTATGGGTCAACGGTTTTCCTTTTGGGGTAATGCCTTCATCTAAGAGCAAACGGGTTTCGACTTCGGTCAATGTCGATCCTTCAATACTTGTAGAGTGGTGGGTAATAGCAAAATCATTGAATTTATCGTGATCAATAACCTGATGCAAATTCAATTGGGTATATTGAGCTAATAGGGAAGTAATTTCATTTGTCATTTAATCAAAGATACATTAAGGCGCTGGTTAGAAATATGCATAAGAGAGTTGAGTTTTAAAGGAAATATCCTATTTAACATAATATTAATTATAAGAAAATAATAGCCAGGAATTAAACGCCGGTCAGCGCTTAATTCCGGGCTACGTATTCGTTTTCAATAAATTAAATCCCGGGGAATGTGCCAGAAAAAGATATTTACCGGTCAGTTGATTTTATACAAGTCTCAGAAACCACTTATACTAAACTACTGACTTTTCCGTTTTGGATTCAGTCCAATTCCTTTCAAAAACTATTTTATGCTCGGCCTGATTACGTTCGTTTTAATTCTTTTCATTCCAGTCATTTTCATCTGGCTCGCCTGGCGCAGCGATAAACGCTTTAAAAATTTTCATTAAGTCATTTTACAGCCGTCAAAAACTGTACCGTCACGATCAGGAGATTAGTTTTTATTTTCCTGCACATCTACCCTGCCACCCAGCTCACTTTTTCCTGAATTGGTTTTCGTTTACCCGGCACAGATGGCACCTTAACATATCCCAGATAAAAGAATCCCATCAGTTTGTCATCGGGCTCCAGTCCGAATAACGGCTTTGCTTCTTCAATAAAAGTAATACCGCCGGTGCTCCAGTAACCGCCAATATTATCATAGGCCGAAATAGTTAAATAAATATTCTGCACAGCGCAGGCAACGGCTGCAATTTCTTCCATTTCTGGCAACAAATCGGTATTACGCCGGCATCCGATCGCAATTACATGTGAGCATTGTTGTGGCATTACAAGCATTTGCTCATATTTATTTTGTTTGAATTTGGGACCTGCAAATTTTTTATAAATATCTGCCTGTTGTTCGGCCAGTTTTTGCAAACCGGCGCCGGTAAACACCGTAAATCGCCAGGGTTCGGTTATTTTATGCGTTGGCGCCCAGTTGGCATTTTCAAGGGCCTGCCAGATGATGTCGTCAGGAATCTTTTTTCCGGGTTCAAATTGCTGCGTAAACACACTGCGGCGTGTACGTATCAATTCATTGATCATTTCACTTTTATGCATAGCGGCAAAGATATAGCTAAGCGCTAAAAACAGAAAATGAACAAAGCTGTACCTTTGATCAATGCGTATATTATTAATGCTGATTTGTTTTTTTACCGTACCGTCGTTATATGCTACTGATAATGTTAATCTGGATAGTCTGCTGGTGCATCGACATTTTTTTCAGCTACAACGCGAATTAAAAAGCGATGCTTACAAAGATCTTCCCGAATTCCGCAAACTATACTACCAGGCTTTTTTACATAATTTTTTTCACGATCTCGCTACCTCTAATCAGGAAATTTCTATTCTTCTTGATAAATATAAAAAACAACTCAGCAATTCACAGATCAGCAATTTGCTGATGAAAAAGATCGACAACCATGTTAAGCTGTTTGAGTATAAACAGGCCCATAGCACTACCCGGCTGCTGCTAAGCAAATACCGTAATCTTTTATCGGCCGAAGAACTCGACGACGCTGAAAATTCTGATATTATCTGGAAAGGGCTTCAGCATATTGCTCCACAAACCACTATCATTACAGAAGATACGCGTATCGCCTATCGGCGCGATCTGGCGGGCCTCATTAACATACCCGTAAATTTTGCCGACAGCACTTTTAATTTCATATTCGATACTGGTGCTAATTTGTCGGTTATCAACGAAACCTATTCGCGAAAAACAAATCTGCACATGCTGAATGTGCGGTTTAAAGTACACGCAATTACGGGCATTGAAGTATTCGCTAATCTTGGCGTGGCTGAAGCATTTAAAATCGGCAATATCATTATACGAAATGCGGTGTTTATGGTTTTTCCCGACAGTGCGTTGTCGTTTGCACACGGATTTTACACCATCAAAGGCATCATCGGCTTTCCTGTTATTGAACAATTGCAGGAAGTTCATATTAATAAAAATTCCATGACTGTGCCGAAAACGGCTTCAGACCGCACTATCAGAAATTTTGGTGTAGATGAATTGTTACCCGTTGTAACCATTGCCTTCAACACTGATACCCTGCCATTTACATTCGACACCGGAGCGCAGTTTACTTTTTTGAATGAACCGTTTTACCGGAATTATAAAAATCTGATCGACACCAGCGGAAAATCGTTCGATATGCAGGTTGGCGGCGCCGGCGGAGTTACCAAAACCCAGGCATACCGGCTACCGGAATTAACACTGAACATAGCCGGTCAATCGGCCGTTTTAAAAAATGTTGCCATAAAAACAACCAGCTCAACCCCTAAGGACAAATTGTATTACGGCAATCTGGGACAGGATTTTATGAATCAGTTTCAGGAAATGATCATTAATTTCCGGTACATGTACGTTGATTTTGTACGATAAAAATTTCCCGACCCGATTGTAACCCATATTATTAGCATAACCGCCCGATTGTTTTACTTTTGCAGGCTGAAATGACAGGAAGGTTACGAAATTGCCCCTTTGGCATTTGACTTTCTGCCTCAATTGACTAATTTGACTTTTTATTATGTTAGCAGGATTAACGAATGTTACTTTTGAATTTGGCGCCCGGGCAATTGTAGAAGATGCAACATGGCATATTCAACCCAATGAACGTATTGGTTTAATTGGCTATAACGGAACCGGAAAATCAACTTTATTAAAATTACTGGTGGGCAATTATCAGGCTTCGGCCGGCACCGTAGAACGTAGCCGGGGAACTACTATTGGTTATTTACACCAGGACCTGTTGAGCTTTGACACCAGTGATTCAATTCTTGAGGTAGCACTCGGCGCCTTTGAAAGGGTATTGCTGCTGGAAAAAGAAATTGAAGAACTGGGTAGGGATCTGGAAAAAGCTTCTGCTATCACCCATCCTGCAGGAAGCCAGGCCGCAGCCGACGCCGATGCGCTGCTGCATAAATATTCCGATGCGCTGCACGAAATGGATACATTAGACGGGTACAATATTCATCATAAAACTGAGGAAGTATTGCAGGGACTTGGTTTTTCGAATGACGATCTTAAACGTCCCTATCGTGAGTTCAGCGGTGGCTGGCGCATGCGCGTGCTGCTCGCCAAAATGATCTTACAACAGCCCGATCTGCTGCTGCTCGATGAGCCTACCAACCACCTTGACCTGCCATCGATTGAATGGCTTGAAAAATACCTGCTGCACTATCAGGGTTCGGTGGTTATAGTGAGCCACGATAAATATTTTCTCGACCGAATGGTAACCAAAATTGTAGAGGTATACCAACGCCAGCTGCACATTTACAATGGCAATTACTCATTTTACGAAACCGAAAAAGTGCAGCGGATTGAACTGCAACAACGGGCATTCGAAAACCAGCAGGACTACATTCGCCAGCAGGAACGCTTTATTGAGCGCTTCAAGGCAAAAGCCAGCAAAGCTGCAGCCGCACAAAGCGCCATGAAGCGATTAGACAAGTTAGATCGCATAGAAGATGTGGCGATTGAACGTCCGAGCCTTCGCATCAATTTTCAGGTAGATAAAGTACCAGGGAAAGTTTTATGTGAATTGAAACACATCACCAAAACGTTTGGCAGCAATACAATTGTTGAAAACACTTCGGCCGAAATAAACCGGGGCGATAAAATAGCGCTTATCGGCGCCAACGGAAAGGGAAAATCAACCCTGCTGCGCATTATTGCCGGAGCTGAATCATATAACGGCGAGCGCAAATGGGGACATAACGTTGAAGAAAGTTTTTATGCCCAGCACCAGCTCGAAGCGCTGGATGTAAACAATACCCTTCTCGATGAAATGAAAAACGCCGGCAGCCAGAAAACCGAACAGGAATTGCGTACACTGCTCGGTTGCTTTTTATTCAGCGGTGACGATGTAGACAAAAAAATTAAAGTTTTGAGCGGTGGCGAAAAAGCCCGCGTGGCATTGGCCAAAACCATCATCAGTAAAGCAAATTTTCTGATGCTCGATGAGCCTACCAACCACCTTGACATACATTCGGTAGAATTGCTGATCGAAGCATTGAATAAATATGAGGGCAGCCTGATCCTTGTTAGCCACGACCGTTATTTTGTATCGAAGGTAGCCAACACCATCTGGGAGATAGATAACCATAAAATTAAAATATTCAACGGCGGATACGAAGAATTGAGTGAATGGAAAGAAAGACAGAAACAGAAGCAGGATGCCGGAAATCAGAAACCGGAAGTCAGAAGTCAGAAGTCGGAAACCGGCATTAAGAAATCAGATGCTGATGGCAATAGGGCCGGAAGTCAGAAACCGGAGACTCCTCAGACTTCAGACGTCAGACCTCAGACTTCAGATCCCAAACCAATTAACAAGGAACTGAAAAAAGAGCTGCAAAAACAGCAACGCATATTTCAGCAGCTCGAGGAAACGATCGGGCAGTTGAATAAGCAAAAATCAACGCTCGAATTGCAGTTAACGGCTCCTGAAACCTATGGCGACAAAGAAAAATTCGTAAAAACCGAAGCCGATTATAAAAAAGTGAGCGAAGAGTTGAAGCGACTGAACAAACAATACGAAGAAGTGTTTGAGAAGATAATGGAACTGGAGGCGAAGCAGTAAGAAGCACGAAGTCGGAAGTCGGATGTCAGAAGACCTCGCGATGTGATTATCCCTGAGTCTTTTCAGACTTCAGACCTCAGACTTCTGACATCAGTTTTCAAAACCATCCCATGAATATAACGATCAGAAAAGGCACTGAAGCCGATTATCCGGCTATTATTGACTTGATCAACGAATTCGCATTCTTTCAAAAAACACCGGAAAGAGTAACCAACACAGTTGAACAAATGAATGCCGACAACAAACTATTCCAGTGTTTTGTTGCGGAAGATGAAACAAAAAAGATCGTAGGATATGCCGCCTGGTTCTTTGCTTATTTTTCCTGGACGGGCAAAGCTTTATACCTTGACGATTTATATGTAGTGGAATCTGCACGCGGAAAGGCGATCGGCACCCGGCTGTTACATACAGTTATTGAACATGCGAAAGCATCGGCCTGTAAAAAAGTTCGCTGGCAGGTATCGCACTGGAATAAACCGGCTATCGCATTTTACCGCAAAATGGGCGCCTGGATCGATACCGAAGAAATGAATTGCCACTATGAAATACATTAACTATTTTGAGATTTGGCGATTTTGAGATTTTGTGATTTTTTAAATCACAAAATTCCTAAATCTCTAAATCCCTGAATATAATTATTCCTAATTTGTAGCCCGATGTGGGGGCCTAACATGATTAGATTAAAAAAATACCGGCCTGTTGTAGTACTGTTCCTGTTGTTGAATCACTCTGCAACTGCACAGCTTCCGGCCCATCGTCCGAAAATTGGCTTAACACTTAGCGGCGGAGGCGCCAAAGGGCTGGCCCATATCGGTATTTTAAAAGCCATCGATTCGGCGGGGCTGAATATCGACTATATAACAGGTACCAGCATGGGCAGTATCATCGGCAGCCTGTACGCCATTGGTTATTCGGCCGACAGCATTGAAAAAATTACCCGCACCATCGACTGGGACCAGTTGCTGAGCAACCAATCTTCGCTTCGCAGCATTTTCATGGAAGAAAAAGACGAGTATTCGAAATACGTTATAGAACTTCCCTGGCAAAAAAGCAGTTTCAGGCTGCCGAGCGGCCTGTTACAGGGACAGGAACTATGGTTGAAATTTTCAGAGCTGTTTTTACCGGTTTATCAGCAAAAAGATTTTTCAAAATTCAGCATCCCCTTTCGTTGCATAGGCACCGATGTGGGCAATGGCGAAGCCATTGTAATGAAGGAGGGAGAGATCATTACAGCCATCCGCTCAAGCATGGCTATCCCCTCGGTATTTACAGCTGTAGATTATAACGGCAAACGAATGGTTGATGGTGGCATTGTACGCAATTTTCCGGTTCGCGACGTAAAAGAAATGGGAGCCGATATTGTTATCGGAAGCAATGTGGCAAGCGGCCTGCTGCCTTCAGAAAAAGTACGAAACGTTCTTCAGATACTATTACAGATCGCCTTTTTCAGAGAAGCCGAAGATGCCAAAAGTGAAGTGCCCCAATGTGATATTTATATTCCGTTTAAAATGGAAAAATTCAACATGGGCAGCTTTAGTGATGGTCAGGCCATTTTAGACCTCGGTATTGAAGAAGGACGTAAATTATATCCCCGCTTTAAAAGACTGGCCGATTCGTTGAACACCATATACGGACCGGTAGAGCTAAAAAAGAACCGGCTTCCGGCTATTAATACGGTAACTATTTCTTCTTACGAAGTACATGGTACCGAAAAAACTTCTGACGCTTTTTTTGCACATACCATGGACCTGCAAATTAATAAACCGTATACGGCAAAAAATCTGGCCGATATGGTACGCCAGGCATCTGGTACGCGCTATTACAGCCGAATCGTATATTCATTGGTACCTCAACCCGATAGTACCTGCAAAATTATATTTGATGTAACCGAAAACCCGTTTACGTTTGCCAAACTGGGCATACTCTATAACCGGTTTACAGGAGTAGGAATAATCGGTAATTTAACCGCAAGGAATTTTTTTATAACCAATTCCCGAAGCCTGGTAACCATTAATATTGGTGAAAGCTTTCGTATTCGTGGCGAACACCTGCAATATCTGGGACGCCTGAAAAATTTTGCATTGATCCTCGGAACCCAGTTCGACCGGTTCGATGTTTCGACCTATGATCAGTACAAACAGGATGGATTATATAAGCAAACCTTTTTCAAGTTCGGCGAAAAACTGCAGTACTCCCCTACCCGTAGCTTTTCAATCGGAGCAGGTCATAAGTTCGAATGGGTGCATTACACACCTAAGATCACCAAACAATTTGAATTTAAAGGAAGCAACAGCTTTAATACCCTGTATGCGTATATTGAGCATAATTCGCTCGACAGAAGTATATTTCCACGAAAGGGTATAAAGCTCGAAGCGGAAGGCGCCCGGGTATTTGAACAGCACCCGGATATTACTTTCTATACCAATGGAGAGCCATCTTCAAATCCCGACACCACCAACATCAGTACAAATCCGTATTTACGTACTACGCTTAATGTTGAAAGTTATATACCCTTTGGCCGCCGGGCTATCCTGTTGTTGAATGCGCAGGGTGGTATAAACTTTAGTTATAAACGTAATATTTTGAACGAATTTGCCATTGGCGGATTAACCAAAATTTTCAGGAATCAGATCACATTCGCCGGTTTGCAGGAAGCAACGTTGTATTCACCGGCCCTGGCCACACTGCAGGGCGGATTACGGGTGCAACTGTTTTCCAACACCTATCTTACAGGCAGGGCCAACGTACTGTTCACCAATTTTATCAGCACCAGTGCGTTCTTTCAAAACCCCGATTTCTTATCGGGCTATTCTTTAACCTACTCATACAATTTTGCGCTCGGCCCTCTTGAAATAAGCACCATGTACTGCGATCAAACGAAAAAGCTGCAGTGGTATATAAATCTGGGGATACCATTTTGATCAGCATGTTTGTACCGGAAACACTTCATCATTCATAATTCTTCATTCAATATTCGTTATTCTCCGTTTCCTTCATGCGACTTTATAAAATCGCTTACGAGGTAACTGATCAGTTTTCCGGTGGTATCGTTGGTACGTCCATCAGTTAACCGGGTGGCGCCTTCGCAAATATGCAGATAAGCCACCTGACTGTCGCGGGCAGCCAGAGTTACATACTGGCGGGCATGTAAAGGCGAAATACCGGAAGGTGTAATTGCGCTGGATAAAGTATTTTCGATGCAATCGAGATCTACTTCAATACCGGTGTAATTTTCTTCGGTAAAACCGGTAGCATGGGCCACAGCCTGTATGAAATTCCTTTTTTCAAGTATAAATATATCTTCGTAAGTAATGAAATCAAGAAAGGGATTATTCACTATATCGAGCCAAACGTTTTGGGGAAGATAATTTTCATGCAGTCCTACCACACAATATTTTTGCAGGTACCCATCTTCTTCGGCATACCTGAATCCATTGCCGCTGTGCCTTCCTTCGGCAGGTCTGAAATCGGAATGCGCATCGAGGTTGATACAATTTATCTGCGCCAGCGGTAATATACCCGCTTTATGTAACCCTTTGGCAGCTCCTTTTATCAACGGATATGAATTGTTATGTCCGCCGCCGATAGCAACCGGTATTTTACCATGCGAGGTAATGATCTTGGTTAATTCTTCCACATCCTCATCTATGGTGATCACTGCATGACGGTAGGCATCGATTTTTTCTTCATATCCATAGGCATTTTGTTCAATCAGATCCATGGCATCTTTGAAATTAAAATGGCCTAACAGAATGATCTCTTCACCATTTAAAAAATCATTGCTTTGAATATTTAAAAAGGCCGATAAAAAAGAATCCCAGGCCGAATCGGCTCCACCGGTGCCATGATTGGCGCGTATGCCAATATCTTCAGGAATGCCAAATACAACATAGCGTGCAGGCGATTGTTGCAAAACTGTTTCCAGCACATTTTTATCGCCAACTACCTGAACGCTTTCTCCCAGCTTTGTTTCAAACCGGCGTATCCTTGTTAAATTAAGAACATCGTGTTTATTATAGAATTTGAAATGTTTCATATAGCGGTCTTTATATAAGTTATAGGTTTTAAGTTATAAGTTTTAAGTCATTGGTCATAGGTTGTAAGTTGTAAAGGCAGCAGGTATTTACTTATTACTTACAACTTATTACTTATTACTCGTTTCCGAGGCCTGAGAAAATCGAGCGGGTGACTTCTGAAATATTTCCATAATATCTTCAAAAAGCCCGGATAATCGCGTAACCGAATGCCTCGTGAACGTACCGCCACAATAAACGCCAGTGTAAAGCTTACCAAAAAGTTCAAAAAGCCAATGCCTAATACCCCTGCAACCACATTAGCCAGGTATTTGTAATTTATATGCTCCCACCCTATTCCATAAGCACCTAAAGAAGTGTTGGCGGCCGAAATGGTAATATGCCTGATGTCGAAAGGTATACCAAATATTTTGGCAACCAAACCGGCCATGCCAAGAAAAAAACCAAGTGAAATATTACCGGCAAGACTACCGCCATATTCATTCAGGTAAGCTGCAATTTTTTGTAACCGTTTTTGCGGTAAATACAGGCGTAATACAGGATGTTCGGTAAGCCGCTTGCCAATGCGCCCGTAATTAATTTTGTTTTGAACGTAACCGGCAATAATTCCGCTAAGAAAAAGAAAAAAACCGGTATTACATGCGTATAATAATGAAAGACTTTGGCCGGGATGCTGGTCCTGCAATAAATGTACGGCCTGTTCGCCCTGTACCAGCGGATGGCCCACAATCCAATCATATAACCAGGCCAGCAACCAGGTGCCCGGAAATACAACGATCAGGTTACCGATAAAGGAGGCTATCTGGCTGCGCGAAACTTTAGAAACCGTTACAGCCAGGTTGTACAGGTTGGGTGGTTCATCTGATTTGCGGGCATCTAACGAACTGGCAACAGCGCTGGCGGTAAAGGCCGGTTGTTTGGTGGCAAGGGTAGCTTTGGTTTCTTCAATCGTCACAAAACCCAAACTGTAATTTACACTGTATACAAAGCCCTGCCAGAATATAGGCCAATGCAATAGTCCCAGCAGGTTTTTAGCAATCGCCACAAAACAAATGATCAAACCGCCCCACATGGCGCTTCCGATCATTTGAAAATATTCAAGCGGCGATGAAGTAATGTATTTGTTTCCTTTTTTTCCTTTATGCTCGGCTATCTGGTAGGCCAGGTAGCCGGTGGTTTGGGATAGAAATTCCCTGATACTGTTCTTGCGGTTTTCATTGCGCACCACGGCAATAAACAGGTTGGCAAAACGCGCGAGATTGATTTTTTCATCGGCATCTGCAATATCCAGCAGCAAATGCATCCGGTTCAGCTTCTGTTCTATCTGAAACAGAATAAAGGTTTGCGAAAGACTGGTGCCTTTTTCAGCCGTTTCATTTCTTATGTATTGAACCAGTTCGGCACATTCGTTTAACACCGGCTTTATTTGTTCGGCCAGTTCGCGCACGCCTTCTTTACTTTGATTATGCCTTATAACAAGCTCTTTTAATTCGTAAACAAAGTGTTGCTGTGCCGAAAAGGGATTGTTAGGTGGTTGCCATTGTGCAGGCGTATGGTGGGTTATTTCGTTCTCCCATCCCAACTGGGCCACCCGGGCGCTTAAAATCTGTAACGACAGGATCGCCTGTTTTATAATTACCGGTTCGTTGCCCGAAAAAGAAAGTCCGATCAGTTCAAAAAACTGAATCCATTTTTCACGGCCGATATGTTCAACCCATTCATAATCGTTCTTCTTAAAAAAAATGCGGTTTAACAGGTATAAAAAATCATTGGGGTCCTGTGCTGCAGGCAGAAATTTATGTTTCAAACGGGCGTACAATTCGCGCCCGGCCCCGCGTGAAATGGTTATACCGCTTTCGGTAAGCAGGGGAACCAGGTTGCTGTTGATCAGTTGCGCCAGTATGGCAATTCGCAAATTATTCAGTACAGCGGGATGCTGATGCAGGAACCGTATGGCTTCGGCAAATTTTTTATTGGCCCTTTCAAATTCAGGCAGGCGCGGACGAATCATGGCTATAAAAGCCACGAGATAGTTTAATGTTTCTTCACGGTCTTTAATAGAAACGGTACGGTCCTTTTCCAGAAATTCGGTAACCAGGTTTACTTTTTTCTTTTTTCTAAACATCATCATTTATAGTAATTATTCACCGTGGCCGTTTCCAATCCTTCGACCCGCCTATAGTCGGGCAGGCTTCGCTCAGGACCTGGGCACCCACTCGCCCTTTATCATTACGTTCTCAACTAAATTCGAGCCGAATGCATAGGGAAGATACGCTAATGATGGCACAGGCTTAGTAACAATCAGGTTAGCTTTTTTACCAATACTTATACTGCCCAGCTCGTTACCGCATTCCATAGCATGCGCGCCGTTGATAGTGGCAGCGTTGATCGCTTCCTCGGGCAGCATTTTCATTTGAATACAACTCATGGCTACCACGAGGTTCATATTACCACTCGGACAGGAGCCGGGGTTGAAATCAGATGCAATAGCAATGGCGCAACCGGCATCGATTAATGCACGTGCAGGCTGAAAAGGCATTCTTAAAAAGAAAGCTGCTCCCGGTAATAATGTACCAATTGTATTGGAACCCGCCAGCGTTCGAATGGCATCTTCATCCATTGTTTCCAAATGATCAACACTGATGGCGCCCAGCGCAACACCGGTTTGCACCCCGCCCGACAGGTTCAGCTGGTTGGCGTGAATTTTTGGTTTTAATCCGTATTGCATGCCGGCCCTGCAAATAGTGGCTGTTTCTTCAGTAGAAAAGAAGCCTGTTTCGCAAAAAACATCAATATAATCGGCCAGTTTTTCTTTGGCTATCACCGGCAGCATGTCATTAATAATTAAATCAATATATGCCGGATGATCATTTTTATACGCTGTAGGAAAAGTATGAGCGCCTAAAAAGGTTGACTTAATAGTAAGATTAGATTTTTGTTGCAGCTTTTTTATCACCCGCAACATTTTCAACTCACATTCTACCGTTAGTCCATACCCGCTTTTTATTTCAATGGCGCCTGTTCCCAGGGCGGCCAGTTCCTGCAACCGCTTCCAGGCCAGGTTAAACAGTTCATCTTCCGAAGTATCGTTTAGTTTTTTGGCAGAGTTTAAAATGCCGCCTCCTTTGGCTGCAATTTCTGCATAACTGAGGCCTTTTATTTTATCAATAAATTCATTTTCACGGCTTGCGGCAAATACGAGGTGGGTGTGACTATCGCACCAGGCCGGAAGTACTAATTTACCTGCGGCATCTACTATATTGTCGATTTCAGATTGCCTGTTGCCAATGGCATCCATGGGGCCATATGCTGCAATGATCCCATCTTCAATAAACAAAAATGCGTTGTTTACACATGGCAGTTGGGATAAATCTTTTCCACGCAACAACGGCCATTGTTCGCGAACATTTACCAGTTGTTTGATATTGGTAATAAGTGTAGTGGCCATGGGGTGAAGATAAATAATTTGAAAATGGTAAAATTTGAAAATTTGAAAATGAAGCCCCCAAAAATAAAGCCGTCCCACGGTTCTTTGCAATCCCTATAGTTATCGGATGCAGAAAACCACGGCACGGCTGATCATTTTCTTTTACCGTTATAACAGTTTACGATTCTGTACCTGCCATTTGCTGGGCCACGATGGGTAACATTAATTTTTTTAGAAATTGTAATACTTTCTGCTGCGAAAAAACAGTATACTGGGCAGCGGTAGAGCCATTGCTCACTTTTATATTATAAGCGCGTTCGGCAAGCGCTTTAAACATATCTTCATCGGTAGTATCATCACCCATACATAGTACAAAATCGGGTTGCAGGTCGTTCACTATTTTCAGCGCCATTATGCCTTTATCAAAACCCGACATTCTTACTTCAACCACTTTATTGCCATCGACTACCTGCAGCATGGTGTTTTGTAAAAGCTGCGACAGGTTATTAATAAGTTCCCTTGAGCGGGTAAAGCCCAGGTCGGGATGGGTGGTGCGATAGTGCCAGGCGAGTGTATTGGTTTTTTCTTCGATAAAAGAACCCACGCAACGGCTTACAAACATTTGCATAATGGGCCGTATTTCATTTTTCCACTGATCGGGAATTGATACAGCCTGTTGCCACTGGTCGTTCTTTGTGCGGTAGCTGGCCCCATGCTCGGCCACCAGCCATACCGGCAAATCGCCCAGCCATCTTTCCAGGGTATCAGCTTCACGGCCGCTGATAATAACCACATTGTTTTTAGGATCAGATGACAAGCTGGTTAATAGGTTTTTCAACTCTTCATTAGGCGTAGCCTCTACCGGAAGGCGTGCAAACGGAACCAGCGTTCCATCGTAATCGAGCAGCAGGCAACGGCTGTTTGCCATCTGGTAATGCAAATGTATTTGTGCAATAATGCGCTCGTCGAGCAATTTTGCCTGTTGCTTTTGTTGTTCAAGCTTAACATTCGATAACTGATCGAGAAAATCACTTACCCATTTTATTACATCATAATCGGCCAGCCGTTGTTGCATCAGCTGCATGCGGTGTTGTTGTTCTTCGGGAGGCATAGTCAAAGCCCTGTTGATGGCATTGGATACATCGATGATGTCGATAGGATTTACCAGCAGGGCTTCGTTCAGTTCATTGGCGGCGCCGGCCAGTTCACTTAATATCAAAACGCCTCTGCGTGCCGAACTGCTGGCCACATATTCTTTGGCTACGAGGTTCATGCCGTCGCGTAACGGAGTTATTAAAGCCGCATCAGCGGCTTTATACAAAGCGGCCAGTTCGCCAAATGGCAAATGGGTATACCGGTAAATGATCGGTTGCCAGCTGATTGATGATAGTTTACCATTTATGGTTCCTATCTTCTGCTCAATTAATTGTTTTCTTTCGTGATAAGCCTGAATATCGCCGCGTGATGGCACGATGTTCAAAATAAACACAACCTGTTCGCGCCATTGGGGATATTGCTCCAGAAAATAATCAAATGCGTTCAGGCGGTCCATCAAACCTTTGGTATAATCGAGCCGGTCAACAGAAAATATGATCTTCTTTCCTTCAAAATTCTTTCTGATCTCGTTATAATATTTTTTTGTTTCAGGATCGTTGCAGGCCGTGTTGAATTTTTTATAATCAATACTGATTGGAAACAGATCGGCTTTAATTAAACGGTCCTGCCATTGCAAACTGTGAAAATAGCTATCAACGCCGAGGATCATTTTAACCGACTGCAAAAAATGCTGCGCATAATCGTGTGTGTGAAAACCAACAAGATCCGACCCAAGCACGCCTTTTAGTAAAGTAGTTTTCCATTCGGCAGGCAGCATTCTGAATATTTCGTACGACGGAAAAGGAATATGTAAGAAGAAGCCGATGGTGGCCTGCGGATTTCCTGCACGCAACATTTCGGGCAGCATCATCAGCTGATAATCGTGTATCCAAACTGTATCATCGGGTTGCAGTAATGGCAATAAAGCATCTGCAAAGTTTTTGTTCACCTTTACATATGCATCATAATACTGCGTTTGATAATCGGCCAAACTTGGAAAGTAATGGAACAGGGGCCATAACACCGAATTACTAAAACCGTTGTAATAATCTTTATATAATGTTTTGTTCTCGAATAAGGGAATAATATGAAAATCAAGGCCGTTTAGTTTTTCCGACACAACATTCCATTCTGTTTGTGGAAAATCTGCCACACCCAGCCACAGTTTTTCTGAAAAACCTCTGTTTTTAGAGCTTTCGCTTTCAAAATAGCTTTTTATAGCTGAAACCAGTCCGCCCGAGCTTTGCCTTAAGGTAAGTTGTTCACCTTCATGATCAATAGAAAACGGAAGCCTGTTTGATATAATAATCAATCGTCCCATAGAATATACAGTAAACCAGTTAATAATAACGACCTGATTAGAAAAGTATCAAATAGCTTACAGGCCTTTTACATTCAGTCACTCATTTTTAAGAAATTTTAGTGCCAATGATTTTTTGATGGTTTGATAGCTTAATTATTTGATGGTTGGGAGGCTGCGGTTTGAAGTCTCTAACTATTTATTTGCAGTTTACATTTCGGGTTCCCAACAATTAAACCATCAAACCATAAAACAATTTTTTGTTACGACTTTCACATAAAAAAAGGAGACAAAGATTTCTCTTTATCTCCTTTTTTCTTTAAGCTCTTAGCTTATTTTTTATGCGCTTAGCTTATTATTTGAAATTAATTTTTAGTTTCTGACGTGAAAGTTCTCTTACAAGTCCTGTATTTTGAAAGGCATTTGTTACCAGGAAGAACAAATACAGGGGTTGTGAAACTTCAGCAATTTTTTGTGATTTTTCAGTTGAAGGCACATAAAATTGTTGTATCGTTTTTGTTCCCACAACCGAATGATCGTTTACAATTTTTACCTCTTTATCAAAACGGTGAACCGGCTTTTTCCTGTCGTAAAACCAATACAACCAGCTATTATTGCAAATAACCAATTCCTTGTTTGTATTGAAATTTTCTTCTGCCATTACTTTGTAGGGCACTTCCTGTAACTCAGGGATCGGGTCTTTATCACCCAGCTTATTGACGTTGCCCGCAAAATCGGCATATAAGTATACGCCGTCCATATCTTCGAGCGTAACTTCTATTGTGAAAGGTTCCTTTTTTAAATCAAGTTCACCGTTAACGGGTGTAACTGCTGTTCCATTCTGAAGAATCCGGATGCCTAATTTGGGCTGTTGGGAAAATGTGGTAAATGCTAAAAAACAAAAAAAGAACAAGGAAATGGTTGTTTTCATATAACGGATTTTTTAAAATACATTGATTGTCACACATTCAACCTAATAGGATAAATATAGTAATTATACCATATGATTACTAGTCTATCTATTAATGTGTAACATCAACGGCAATATAATAATTTATCTCAATTACAGAAACCGTTTTCTATAAATAAAGTTATTGCAATGCACTATGGCTTTTGCTAAACTTTTCCCGGCACAGGAATCGTACAAATCCCCCGTATTAAGTGCAGCATTTTCTGCAGCTGCGATTGAAACGAAAAAAAACAAATTGTATTACATACATAAAACAAAATAAATGACAGCTTGCCCACAATCGTAATTCTCCGATTGTTTTATTATGAAACAAAAAATATTTCTGCTGTTTCTCTTGCAAAAGAAGTAATAATGATTATATGTTTATTTCAATCTTTCACTGATATCAAGATCATTTTTCTTAGCAGTTTCCCTCGCAATTTCATATCCGGCATCGGCATGACGAATAACACCCAGCCCCGGATCGTTTCGCAACACCCGGCTTAAGCGGGCGGCAGCTTCATTGGTTCCATCGGCAACTATTACCATGCCTGCATGAATGCTGTAGCCCATCCCTACCCCACCGCCATGATGCAAACTCACCCAACTGGCGCCGCCCGCAGTATTCACCAATGCATTTAATATGGGCCAGTCGGCCACCGCATCGCTGCCATCCTGCATTGATTCTGTTTCGCGGTTGGGCGACGCCACAGAGCCGGTATCGAGATGATCGCGACCAATTACAATGGGCGCTTTTACTTTTCCTGTTCTTACCAGTTCATTAAATGCCAGTCCGGCTTTTTCTCTTTCACCTTGCCCCAGCCAGCAAATACGCGCCGGCAATCCCTGAAAGGCAATTTTTTCTTTGGCCAGTTTGAGCCAGCGTTGCAATGATTTATTTTCAGGGAACATATTACCAATCACTTCATCGGTTACCGCAATATCCTGCGGATCGCCACTCAATGCCGCCCAACGGAATGGCCCTTTTCCTTCACAAAACAACGGACGAATATAAGCAGGCACAAACCCGGGAAAATCAAATGCGTTCTTCAATCCTTTTTCCTGCGCCCTTGCGCGTATATTGTTTCCATAATCGAATGTAATGGCGCCCTTTTGCTGCAATTCAATCATCAGTTGCACATGCGTGTACATCGAATTATAGGCATATTCAATATACTCATCGGGATTTTTCTCCCTCAATATTTTGGCCTGCTCATAGGAAATTTCGTGCGGCCAGTATCCGATCAGCGGATCATGGGCCGAAGTTTGATCGGTTAATGTATCGGGAATTATATTTCTTGCTATTAACCGTTGCAACAGGTGAACGGCATTGGCCAGCACACCAATCGATAGTACTTCGCCCTTTTCTTTTGCCTGTACTGCGCGATCAATAGCAGCATCGATATCGGTCATTTTTACATCGAGGTATTTTGTTTCGATGCGTTTGTCGATGCGCCATTCTTCTACCTCAGCGATCAGCGCCACACCCTCGTTCATTATTATGGCCAGTGGCTGTGCGCCACCCATACCACCCAAACCTGCTGTTACATTCAATGTGCCTTTCAGCGAACCGCCAAAATGTTTATTGGCAGCTGCCGCATAGGTTTCATAGGTTCCCTGCACAATGCCCTGGCTGCCGATATAAATCCATGAGCCGGCAGTCATTTGTCCGTACATCATCAACCCCTTTCGTTCCAGTTCATCAAAATGCTGCCAGGTTGCCCATTTGGGAACCAGTTGCGAATTGGAAATCAAAATACGGGGCGCATTGCTATGCGTTTGTAAAATGCCAACCGGTTTACCGCTTTGTACCAGTAAAGTTTCATTATCGTTTAAGTCCTTTAAGGCTTTAATGATCAGGTCGAGCGCTTCAAAATTACGGGCGGCCTTACCCCGCCCGCCATATACGATCAGGTCGTCGGGCCGCTCAGCTACTGCTGGATCAAGATTGTTCAGCAACATGCGCAGAGCGGCTTCCTGTATCCAGCCTTTGCATGTTAGTTGTGAACCGGTGGGCGTTTTGTATTTAACAGCATCGTATTTTTTAATGGTAGTTGACATAACACTGGGATTTTACTGGGATAAATGAGATTAATGGGATATTTGATTTTTAATAATGTTTTTATAAAGAAAAGCCATTGAACCCTTCGTTCAGCTGAACCTTTTTTAATACGGCAAATTCATTACAATGTTCAACAAACGAAAAATCGCTGATGATGCGTTTGATCTTATCAATATCGTCGGCAAAAATCCTGTCTTCTTCGGCAAAACTTACAAAACGGCGAACGTAATCGTGAGCCGATTCCAAAATTTCACTGCTCTTCAAAGGCCGTCTGAACTCAATAGCCTGACAGGCGCTGAGTAATTCAATAGCCAGAATAAATTCAAGGTTATCGAGCACCTGGTTCAGTTTACGGCCGCTGATACTGCCCATGCTCACATGATCTTCCTGCCCCAATGAGGTAGGGATACTATCGGCGCTGGCCGGAAAACAAAGTGTTTTATTTTCGGTAACCAATGCAGCCGTAGTGTATTGAGGAATCATGAACCCGCTGTTCAACCCAACATTTTTCATCAGCAACAGTGGCAAACCCCATTTGCCTTCGAGCAACAGATAGGTACGGCGGTCACTTATATTGCCGGCTTCGGCGGCAGCTACACAGGCATAATCGAGGGGCAAAGCCAGCGGTTGTCCGTGAAAGTTACCACCGCTGATGGTATCGTCGGCACTCAGGATAATCGGATTATCTGTTACCGAGTTCAGTTCAATTTCTGTAAGTTGTTTCAAATGAAGCCAGGCATTGCGCGAGGCGCCGTGTACCTGTGGCATACAACGCAAACTATAAGGGTCCTGCACCCGGCCGCAATCAACATGGCTTTGCATAATGGCGCTGCGGTGCAGCAGTAACCTCAATCGCTGCGCTACAAGCAGATTGCCTGCAAACGGACGCAGCTGGTGCAGCCGGTCATCAAAAGGCGCTTTGGTGCCGGTTAATGCTTCGAGGCTCATAGCGCCGATGATATCGGCCGCTTCGAGGCAATTGTGCATTCGCTGAACCGCCTTCACCGCAAATGACAATATAAACTGTGTACCGTTAATCAATGCCAGTCCTTCTTTGGGACCTAATTGTACAGACTGCAATCCAAACTGCTGCAATACATCATTCGACCTGTATCGTGAACCTTTATAATACACTTCGCCCAAACCTATCAGTGGCAGGAACAAATGCGCCAAAGGCGCCAGATCGCCCGATGCGCCTACGCTTCCTTTCTCGGGCACCACCGGTATTACATCCTGTTCAATATGCCAAAGAATGCGCTGCAACGTGCTTAACTGAACACCCGAATACCCTTTTGCCAATGCATGCACTTTGGTTATAAGCATAATTTTGGCCACTTCAACCGGTATAGGTTCTCCAACGCCCACGCTATGGCTTTGCAGAATTTTATGCTGTAATATGCGGGTATCTTCTTCCGAAACGGGTTTATTGGCCAATACGCCAAAGCCGGTATTGATGCCATACACCGTTTTATTATTTTCAACGATCTGTTGTACGTGCTGCTGGCTTTTATTTATATTATCGATAGCCGTTTTGTTCAGCACACCTTTTAGGCGGCCGGCAGCAATTGATAATACACTTCCTATGGTAAGCTGATCGATGCCGTATAAAAATTCCTGTTGCATAATATGTTTAATGGTTCAGTTTGTGTTGCACCCTGTCGAAAACCGATTCGCGCTGAAGGCCTTGTTCTATTTCACCAATGGCGGTTAAAAAATATTTGCTGTGCATGCCTTCCAATGCGAGTTCTTCCATAGCCTGTTTTATAGCGTCCCAGATAGGCTGTACCTGCTGCTGTAATTTTTTTCCTTTTGCAGTTAGGGCCACTACTTTTTTACGCGCATCATCACCGGCTGTAGTGGTTTTTATAAAGCCTTTCTGATGTAGACTGCTCACCAGCTGGCTAACCGACGAATGTGAAATGCCCAGCTCATCGGAAATATCTTTTATCGATACTCTTTCCTTCCCCGACAGAATATAAAAAACCGGGAACCAGGCTGCATCGAAAGACAATCCGTGCGCTTCATAAATATTATTTACATCGGCCAGAAAAGCTTCGCTCAGTCGTCGCAATCTGCTGCCGAAAACAAGGTATCCGAGTGATTCGTAAAAGCTCATAAAATTATATAAGTACTTATACAAATGTACAGAACTTAAAAATATCAGGTAAAAAAATGAATCGGGGGTTAGCTAATACAATTTTGTTGTAATTTCCAATCTTGCTGATACTATAGCATTGTGCATTTTTTAATACGTGTTAATTAGCGGGTTTTACCTAAATTCAAATCATTCCTTACAAAAAATAATCGGCAAATATGAAATCAGCATTGCGTGTACAACTTTCGGTGATGATGTTTTTCGAATTTTTTACCTGGGGGTCGTGGTATACTACTATCGGGGTTTATATGACCAATCACAATATGCCCAACTTAACCCATTGGCCGTATACAGTAAATCCGATAGCCGCCATTATAGCGCCGTTTTTTGTAGGATTGATTGCCGACCGTTTTTTCGCCACGCAAAAAGTATTGGGCACACTGCATATTGCAGGAGCTGTTTTTATGTTCCTCGCACCTTCGGCAGTTGGCAACCCGGTTACCTTTATTTTATTATTACTGGCCCATAACCTTTGCTATATGCCTACTATGAGCCTTGCCAATACTATTTGTTTTCATAAAATGAGCGATCAGGAAAAACAGTTTCCGTTAATTCGGGTATTTGGCACTGTAGGTTGGATCATTGCCGGTTTGATCATCAGTTTTGTATTACCCTCTTTTGTAGCAGATAAAGTTAAACCCGAAGAAACTGCCCTGCCGCTGTATTTAACGGCCATTTCGGGTTTGTTGCTTGGCATTTATAGTTTTTTTCTGCCAAATACACCGCCGCCGGCCGCCGGCCGCAAAGTATCGGCGCGCAGTATTATCGGCATAGATGCCTTCAAACAACTCGGCAGTTCATCGTTCTTTATTTTTCTTTTCAGTTCTTTTCTTATTTGTATTCCGCTTGCGGCTTACTATAATTTCACACAAACATTCCTGGAGGCAGCACAGTTTAAAAAAATTGCAGCAATACAAACGGTAGGACAGGTTTCTGAAACCCTGTTCATGGTATTGATGCCATTCTTCTTTTTACGACTGGGCGTTAAATGGATGCTGGCAGCCGGTATGCTGGCCTGGGTATTACGATATGTATTATTTGCCCTGGGTGCTCCCGATCAGGTAAGCTGGATGATTTTAACAGGCATTGCCCTCCATGGCATTTGCTACGACTTTTTCTTTGTAACCGGTCAGATTTATGTAGATAAAAAAGCAAACGCGCTTATCCGGGCGCAGGCACAGGGATTAATTGTGTTCGTTACTTATGGCATAGGTATGCTTGTTGGAGCGCAAACAGCCGGTATAGTATTTAATAAATTTCTGGGCAATGCCAAAGCCCTCACTTTACAACAATGGCAAAGTTTCTGGTGGCTGCCTGCCTCCTTTGCGGGAGCTGTTTTACTGTTCTTCGTATTATCTTTTAAAGACAAACAAAAAAACGGCGAACCAGTGGCAGAAGTACCGATTGAAATGGTATAAAAAAACACAGGATTAAGGGTACAATATGCATGATTAAGGAAGTATAAGGTAGTATCACAAATCACAAACTTCAAACAACAAACTATTCTATGGCACGTATTGCAATGCTCGGCTCCGGTTTTATTGGCCGGTTTTATGCCGACTCGTTACAGGGATACAGAAGTCGCGATAAAATTGTAAGCATTTACTCGCGTCGTGAAGAAAGCGCACGCAAGTTTGCGCAGGACTACCAGGTGCCTCATGTTACCACCGATATGGAAGAATCCATTGCCCACGCCGATGTAGATATAGTTTGTATTGCATTGCCCAATAACCTACACGAAGCGGCTGTAATGCTTTGCTGCAAACATAAAAAAGCGGTAATGACCACCAAACCGCTGGGCCGCAACGGAGATGAAGCAAAGCGCATGCTCGAAGCCGTTGAAAAAGCAGGCATTTTTAATGGTTACCTCGAAGATCTTGTTTATACACCCAAATTTATAAAGGCGCTCGACAGTGTTCAGAAAGGAGCCCTGGGCCGCATTTTATGGGCCAAATCGCGCGAAACCCATCCCGGTCCGCACAGCGACTGGTTCTGGGACCTTGAACAGGCTGGTGGTGGTTGCATACTTGACCTCGGCTGTCATTGTGTTGAAATAACCCGCAGCTATATTGGTAAAGACATTAAACCCATTGAAGTCATGTGCTGGGCCGATACACAGGTTAAACCCATCGACGCCGAAGACCATGCAATCGGGCTGGTGAAATACGAAAACGGCGCTATCGGGCAATTTGAAGTTAGCTGGACGTTCCGCGGTGGTCTTGATTTGCGCGATGAAGTAATGGGCTCTGAAGGCACCATCTGGATAAACAGTTTTTTACGCACCGGTTTCGATATGTTCACAACAGGTAAAGGGGCCGATTATGTGGCCGAAAAAGCCGAAAGCAATACCGGCTGGCTGTTTCCGGTAGGCGACGAACTGAATGAACTGGGCTATAACCATATGTTCATGGATATGTTCAATGCCATGGAGCAGGGCGCAGCTCCCAAAGAAACTTTTTACGATGGCTATGTGGTGAATTGCATTCTCGACGCCGCTTACCGCTCGGCCAAAAGCAAATTATGGGAGCCGGTTAAACTCGACATCTGGCGCGGAAAAACCGGCGTTTCAAAAGATAGTCATCTTACCGAATACGATGCCGAGCATTACCTGGTGAAAGAAGAAGTAACGCACTACGGCGCTAAAAAAGTAATTCTGAAGAATAAGAAAACGGGGAAGATCAGTGAGAAAGTGATGGAGTGACCCACCTATTCGCCACGAAAGCCGGAAAGAAAGTTAAACAACAACGTAATTTTCTTTCCGGCTTTTTGACTGATTGTTTATGACAGAACCTTTCTCAGACAACGATATTAAATTAATAAAATCAAGGATAGACAAATCCTGGTTTGAGCTATTGCGCATTTATTTTCCTTTTTTTATAGCACTGTTAATAGCCAATTATACAGGAAGAAAAAAAGGAGTAGGGGGTAAAATCGGCCTAATTGAATACCATAAAATTTATGTTATTGTCGCTGTTTTTTTCGCGACCGTTTTCATTGTATTCCTCCTGCTTGATTTTAGAAAAAGAGTATTGCCCTACATAAAGGAAAAGGCAACCGGCGAAAAAAAGTTATCTGCAGTTCGTGCCCGAAAATATTATGATCCGATATATAAACAATATCTTTTATTTCACCCTTTTAAGGATAATACCTACCTGATGATTTCACAACAGGTATTCGATTCTTTACAGGAAGGACAGGAAATAGAATTACAAACCGGTAATCTTACCGGTGTTCTGTTAGCATTGAAAATTAACAACGAGGTAATAAGCGAGGTAGAAGAGTTTCGTTTCAGGTAGTTGTTTAAAAAGACAAATCAGAGGCAAATAATATTAACAAACGAAAAGACATGGCTCAGATTTATTCTTTGCCATGCCTTTTGTTATAGCTTGTTTATTTGGTTTAATTCCCTCCCGTCTTCGGAGTTGTAGCACCAGCGGCTGAGGGCGGTGTAATATTTAATTTTTTAAGCACCAGCGGTAAAATATCGTCGGCGGCGGGGAAAGATATCAGTTGTTCTTTGGGCAGAATATAAGCGTACCCGTTTTCTTTGGCAACTGCCTGAGAAGTTTGAACTGCTTTTTGCTGAATAGGAGCCAGCAACTCCTGCTCATGTTTGTTAAGCAACTGCTGCCCTTCTTCATTCACAAAATTGGTCCATTTTAAATACAGCTCATTCAGTTCCTTTCTTTTTACTTCTTTCATCGCAGTAGTCCATTTTATAGAATCTGCTTTAAAAATGCTGTCTTTACGAAAAAATTCCATTTGATAATCATTACCCTGCTGAACCAATGCTTTCTGGTATTCCTGCAAATCAGCTGCTGCTTGTTTATATTCGGGCATAACATTGATCAGTTCCTGCAAACTAACATACCCGATTTTGGTTTGTGCCTGAAGATTGTTGGCTATGATGATGCCAATGATTACTAATACTGCTACAAATTGCCTTTTCATATTGGTGGGTTTAGAAATAGAGTCGCAAAAATAGGGTTAATCGCTGCGTGTGCAGCCAGGATATTCTAATTTTTATTTCACTAAGGTTTTTCACGTAGTACAAACTTATCGAAAGGCCCATTCGGGGCTACTTTTAAAGCTTTTTGATCATTACCCACATATCCCGAAGGGCTTCTTTAAACTTAGGCGCATCGAGCCTTGTTTTTTTGTAGTATTCAAAGCCCTGTTTGTTATAAAATTGTTGCGCAGCCGTATTTTGCTCAATTACTTTTAACCAAATCATTCCGGCGCCGGTTTGTTGTGCCACTTCAAATAACCGGTTCATAAGCTGGTGGCCAATGCCGGTTCCTTTAAAGGCGGGATAAATATAGATCTTCTCTAATTCAATCGCTTTTGTGGGTGGCGTATCAGGCAAAAGGCTGTTTTCGATGATTTTCATAAACCCCGCAACACCATTGTTTGCCTGGGCGAGAAAGTAATGTATGTGGGGGTTCAACAAGTCGTTTTTCAATTGTTCTTCTGCAAAACAGGCATCAAGGTACAATTGCAATCCGTCTTCTTCCCAATGGCTGGCAAAATTTTGTGAATAAGCTTCAATACAGTGATG
Source organism: Niastella sp. sgz303648 (assembly GCF_059587045.1). NCBI lineage: Bacteria > Pseudomonadati > Bacteroidota > Chitinophagia > Chitinophagales > Chitinophagaceae > Niastella > Niastella sp. sgz303648. The sequence goes on from NZ_JCAPSW010000005.1 coordinate 188,834, forward strand.
TTGCAAATAGGAAAGGTCATCAACGGTTGCCCGTTTTATGCTAATCATAGTTTATTTATTTTTCAAACTAACGCCAAACGCATAATGCCGAACGCTAAATGCCAAAAGCTTAATACTGAAAGCGCAACGCAAAACGCTAAGGCAAACATTCGCCTTCAGCGTTTTGCGTTAAGCATTGAGCGTTCAGCGTTTAGCATTTATTTTAATTTCATATCCTGAATAATGCCCTGAATGCGCTTATCCAGTTCGCCGTGCGCCTGTATCGAATCAAAATCGACGGCACTGCCAAGGGTTGTATTTACACTAAAATAAAATTTGATCTTGGGCTCGGTACCGCTGGGGCGGGCAGATATTTTACTGCCATCGGCCAGTATAAATTGCAATACGTTCGATTTGGGCAGCTTTATTTCCCACTCATCGCCGGTTTGCAGATTCTTTCCCTGGCGCAGCTCATAATCCAGCAACTGCACTACCGGCGATCCGTTGATGGTTTGCGGCGGGTTGTTGCGATAGCCATCCATCATTTCGGCGATCTCCTTCTGACCATTCATGCCTTTTTTCGTAATAGAAATCAGGTGCTCCTTATAATAACCGTATTGTACATACAGGTCGATCAGCTTTTCGAATAAAGTTTTGCCTTTGTCTTTTTCGTAGGCAGCCATTTCGCACAACAAGGCTACAGCCGAAACCGCATCTTTATCGCGCAGCTTGTTACCGATCATTAATCCATAGCTTTCTTCACCGCCTACAATATAATTTTCGCTGGCTTCTTTTTCCTTGATCAGTTCGGCGATCCATTTAAAACCGGTGAGTACATTGTAACATTTAACACTGTTACCGGCCGCAATACGGTCGATCATTTCGGTGGTTACAATGGTTTTTACCACAAAGTCGTTGCTTTGCGCAATGCCTTTTGCTTTACGGGCTTCAATAATATAGTTGAAAGCCAGCACGGCTGTTTGGTTGCCATTCATCAGCACCCAGTTGCCCTGTTTGTCTTTAATGGCAATGCCCACGCGGTCGGCATCGGGGTCGGTACCCAGAAAGATATCAGCATCCAGCTCTTTGGCTTTTTTTAAGCCAATGCTCATGGCCTCACTTTCTTCGGGATTGGGATATACCACGGTAGGAAAATTACCATCGGGCTTCGACTGTTCTTCAACGATATGCACATTGGCGAATCCGAACCGCTCCAGCACCTGGGGCACCAGAGTAATGCCGGTACCATGAATGGGCGTATATACAATTTTAAGATCGCGCTGGCGGGTGATCACTTCAGGATACACACTCAGGCCTTTCACCATTTCGATATACTGCTCATCCATATCTTTGCTAATGAGCGAAATATTGGCTTCACCCCCACTCCATTTTACTTCGTTTACCGAAGCAATTTTTTCAACTTCTTTTATAACGTTCTTATCGTGGGGCGGCACCAGTTGTCCGCCATCGTTCCAGTAGGCTTTATACCCGTTGTATTCTTTGGGATTATGCGAAGCTGTTAATACCACACCACCCTGGCATCCCAGCTGACGTATGGTAAAGCTCAGTTCGGGTGTTGGCCGTAAAGCTTCGAATAAAAATACTTTAATGCCATTGGCGGCCATTACGTTCGCTGTGATTTCAGCAAACTGGCGGCTATTGTTACGGCTATCGTGTGCAATGGCAACCCGAATAGTACCACCGGGATATGTTTGATTCAGGTAATTGGCAAAGCCCTGTGTGGCCGTTCCCACAGTGTATTTGTTCATGCGGTTGGTACCTACGCCCATAATACCGCGCAAACCGCCCGTTCCAAATTCAAGGTTACGATAAAAAGCATCGGCCAGCTCGTTCAGGTTTTCTTTTTCCAGTCTGGCAATTTCCTGTTTGGTAGCTTCGTCAAAATTTCCGTCTTTCCAAACTTTTATGCGCTGCATAATTACATCATCCATAGTACTCAATTTGATGTTATTGTTGAAGGTTTGAAGGTATATAATTTTATGATTTGACAATTGGTTTATTACTTTGTCGTGAAACTGAAAACGTGAAACGGCAAATGGAACCACCCGGGAAAATTTACCTTTCAGGCGTTTTTTTCACATTTCACGTTTTACTTTTCACGATTTATCATCATAAATCATTACTGTGATTGTTCGAATCCAAAAATCATTCTTTTTCTTTTTAAAAATAGCGTTCGCCCTTTATCTGTTTGCAGGATTTGATACAAAATCCTGTGCCCAGGATAATACAACTGGCAATGAGCAATGGGCAATGGGCAATGTGAATAGCCGCACCCCGGTTCACCCCTTCAGCTTCCCGCAGTTTCATAACCCGGCAGTGAGCGATTCGCTCAATAAAAACCGTTTCTGGCTGATTGCCGGAACCCATGTCGCTTTATGGACCGGCTCCTACATCGCCTTAAATAAAGCCTGGTATGCCGGTTACCCGAAGCAATCGTTTCACTTTTTTAACGACAACGGCGAATGGAACCAGATGGATAAGGCCGGTCATACCTGGACGGCCTACCAGATCAGTCGCCTGTCGTCTGGTTTGTGGAAATGGAGCGGTTTGAATGAAAAAACAAGCATCTGGCTGGGGGGCATCAGCGGACTGGCATACCAAAGCATTATTGAAATACAGGACGGATTCAGCAGCGAATGGGGTTTTAGCTGGGGCGATATGACGGCCAATACCGTAGGCGCCGCCTCTTTTGTGGTGCAGCAACTGGCCTGGAAGGAACAACGCATTCAGATCAAATTAAGTTATTGGCCATATGAATATGGAAGTCCCGAATTGGTTACCCGGCGAAACCAGTTGTTTGGGAAAAGTTTGCCCGAAAGAATGTTGAAGGATTATAACTCGCAAACCTATTGGCTGAGCGCTAATGTACATGCATTTTTTGAAGGTTCTTCATGGCCTGCCTGGCTGAATATTGCCGCCGGATACAGCAGCGACGGCATGCTGGGCGGTTATACCAATGCCTGGATCGATAAACAGGGCAATGCATTTAACCGGTTCGATATTCCACGGGTGCGTCGCTTCTTTTTATCGCCCGATATTGATCTTACCCGTATTAAAACAAAAAGTAAATTCCTGAAAACTGTTTTTTCAGTTGTCAATATGGTAAAGATCCCTGCGCCGGCTATTGAATTAAATTCGAAAGGCAAGCTGAAGTTGCATGCGTTATACTATTAGTTGCCGGTTACCGGATTCCGGGTACCTGGTAACCGGTAACTGGTAACTTTGATATTACTCCATATATGCACCCTTTACAACTTCCCCTTCCACCTCAACAAAAATATGTTCCTGCAGGGTGGTTGCTACAGATAAACCTACATAGTCAGTGGCAATCGGGTAGGTTTTGTGGGTTCGTTCAACCAGCGCCAGTGTTTGAATTTTTTTGGGCAAATAAGCCAGAAAGGGTTTTATGGCATATAACATGGTTTTACCGCTATTGGCCACATCGTCGATTACAATAATTACTTTATTGGTAAAATCCATGGGTTTGCTAAGGGTAATTTCACCGGGCGATTTTTTATCGAGCGAAATATCTATCAGTTCAATCGAAACTTTACTAATTGCCTGCAACATACCTTGAATATTTCGGGCAATGGTGCTGCCATTTTCACGTACACCGGCCAGAATGATCTGCTGTTCATCGAGGTTGTTTTCTATGATCTCATAGGCAATACGCTGCAATTTCCGGGCTACCGTACCTTCATCAAGAATATAATTTCGCGCCATTAATTTTTTTGGCCAAATCTAATTAAAGTTTGTGGTTTGTGGTTTATAGTTTGTGGTTCTTTCGATTCCGCATTTGCACATTTTCAAATTTTCAAATTATCACATTTTCAAATTACCTTAGCTTCATGTCATATATACCACAGATCCTGTTCATCATTTTAGCGGCGGTTGCCATATGGCTTTTCAGTAAAAAGATCATGAGCATACGCCGTAATATTTTATTAGGTAAAGATGCGCCCTATAACGATCGGGCCGGCGAACGGTGGAAGAATGTGTTGCTGCTTGCATTTGGTCAAAAGAAAATGTTCCGTAACCCGCTCGTTGCCGTTATGCACTTTTTTATTTATGCGGGTTTTATCATCATTAATATCGAAGTGCTTGAAATATTCATCGACGGTGTAGCTGGCACGCACCGGATCTTTGCAGGCTTTGGTGGTGCAATATATCCCTATCTTATCGATGCCTTTGAATTTCTGGCAGTAACCGTATTATTAGCCTGTGTAATATTTCTTATAAGAAGAAATGTGGTGAAGGTAAAACGGTTGGCAAGCCCCGACCTGAACGGATGGCCGCGCAGCGATGCAAATTATATCCTGATCACCGAGATTGTTTTGATGACCCTTTTTCTGACCATGAACTCGGCCGATACCATGCTGCAACAAAGAGGGTATTCGCATTATGCCGAACACATTACCGGCAATTTTACGTTTTCTTCCCTGCTTCATCCGCTGCTGGGCGAGTTTAGCAGCAGTGCACTGGTTGGTATTGAAAGAACCTGCTGGTGGCTGCACATTGCAGGTATTTTTGCTTTTTTAAATTATATACCGTATTCGAAGCACCTGCACATTATGCTGGCTTTTCCCAATGCGTATTATACCCGGCTGCAGCCAATGGGTAAAATAAACAATATGCCGGCCATTCAAAACGAAGTGCTGTATGCCATGCAGCCCGAACTGGCTCCTGCCGATGCTGCGCCACCTGCTACATTCGGCGCCAAAGAAGTAACCGACCTTAGCTGGCGCAATATAATGGATGCCTATTCCTGTACCGAGTGCGGCCGGTGCAGTGCGGCCTGCCCCGCTACCATTACCGGTAAAAAATTATCGCCCCGCAAGATCATGATGGCCACACGCGACCGGGTCGAAGATATAGGCCGTAATATTGATACAAACGGTGAATTTAAAGATGATGGCAAAACACTTTTACACGATTATATTACTGTTGAAGAATTGCGTGCCTGCACTACCTGCAATAGTTGTGTGCAGGAATGTCCGGTAAGTATTAGTCCGCTTGAAATTATCCTCGAACTACGCCGCTCTCTCGTTATGGAAGAAAGCAATGCCCCGCAGGAATGGAATGCGATGTTCAGCAATATCGAAAACAACTTTGCGCCATGGAAGTTTAGTCCTGATGACAGGGATAAATGGGTGGAAGAGCTGAGCTCGAAGTAAAGATTCCGGTTCCCAATTTACTGTTACCGGTTACCGGGATCCCGGAAACCGGTATCCGGTAACAAGGAAAGCCCCGCACTTGCGTGCAGGGCCCTCATCAAATAAAACTTATTATGAGCTATGGGAAGAAACATTAATCCTTCGACTGCGCTCAGGATTTAAAACAGTCCTTCGACTACGCTCAGGACTTATAGTAATACAATCGGGAACGATACGCCGGCAATAGTTACCGTTGCATTGGCATCGCAACCGCTGCTACCATAATCCAGTGTACGGGTAAGACCGCCATTGGGTGTAATTTCCACCTTACCGCTTTCGAACCATCTGCAACTCATTTTACGAACCAAAGCCTGTGTAATATTGATGGTATACGATACGCCCGATGCAGTAGTGCCGCTGGCAGAACCGGTTATTGAATAAGTATCATCAAGAAGGTTCAACGGTGTTGAAGCGCCATCAACCCACTCGCGCTGACGGGTAGAGTTCCATGTAATGGTACCGCCGCTATTGGCTTTAATTATTTGTCCGTTTACTTCAACTTTATACACCAGGTGGGCCGATGCGTTTTTACCCAGGTTGGTTGTTTTATGAGTTCCTTTGATTTGGTTATCGTTTACAAAGTAATTATCGAAAGTAATGTTAATCACAGTGCCCGAATCGCGGTACTTGCCGGTCCAGCTGGCCAGTATTTTACCACGACGGTATCTGGCATCAATACACAAACAATTGCTGGTGCCGAAGTCGATAACGATGGTGCGGGTAGTGCTTACGGTATCAACGGTAACGCTGCCGCAGCCGCCAAAAATGTTTTCAACACGGGCTGTACCATCATTATTGGTAGCTAACCTGAAGCTAAAGCTGGTGCCTGCCGAAGCAGAAGCATCGACCATGGTATTTACATCGTTATAGTTTGATTCAGCCATTGAATTATCCGTGGCAGATGTGGTATCTGTGTCGGATTTTGCGTCTTTTTTACAGCCAATAAACGAGAAAGTAATTAATAATGAAGCGATTACGCCTAAGGTAAGGGTTTGCTTTTTAATCATGGGGTACGTTTTAATTTACGGTCAGACCGGTTATTGATTTTAGGGTTTAAAACGTATAGCAGAATTTTTTGGTGTGTTTGATGGAAGGGAAAATTATTTAATCTTATAATATATTGATAGTGAGGGGCGAATTGGCTGCTGATGTAAATCTGAAGTCTGAGGTCGGAAGTTTGAAGTCAGATTGAACCCGATAATTTATCCTCCTTATTTATTCGCACCTCATCCGATTACAATCATCGGACATCCGACATCCGACTTCTGACTTCTTTCTCCTGGATTTGTTCGGGATTGCATTGGGACTGCTATAGGGTTTGTTCGCAAATTTGCGAACAAGCTGCGACTTTGACCCGGCATAGACCCGGTTCAGACCTTAATCAGACCCGAACAAATGGCCTATTTCTTTCTTACAATGCGCCAGGTCATAATAACAGCCGTAACAGCAAAAATACCTCCGATGATCCAGCTGATGAGGCTTTCATGCGCATTGAGCTTATTAACGATCAGCTGACCGCCGAATATAAATATAGCATTCCCCATAAAGGTGCCAATGCCAATACCAGCTATATACACATTATAGTGATCGTTTCGGGGGTGCAGTATTTTTTTGGTGAACAGGGCGGTGCTCCAGCCAAACCAAAAGGGTATCTGGGCCGGGTTTACCGCACTCATGGCAACACCCAGCCAAAAGCGATGTATGGTATGGGAAAGAATTACGTTTTTGGTTTGATGCGTACCCGACGCTGCTATAAAATTGAATATTGCCAGCGCCACAATGATAAATACCGTAAACCATTCGAGCCGGCGGAAGAGTTTATTTTGTTTTCGAACCCAGTCCATCGCCACCAGCGAAATGCGCACATAAATGATCTCTACCAGCAATGCACCCAATGAAAAATACAGGGCCGGGCGTATGCCGTCGCTAACGGATATCTGCATAGCCGCTACGTTCAACGTTCCCAGCGGCAGCGTGCCCAGGAAGCTAATGAACATGCCCGTAACGAAAATGCGTAGTAGTTTCATTAATTCAGTTTGAAACAGTTTGAAACAGTTTGAAGTTTGTGGTTTATGCCCGCCCGGATGACCCGGTCGGACGGGGTTTGTGGTTCTTTAGGTGAATCTTTCCGTGTAATAATAATTCTGTTGAACTTTTAAGGTGTAGAGTTTTAATAATGAAACTCCAAAACGCGGCAGCAACCATAAACCATAAACTATTCTGCCATGGCAGCCAGCTTCTGCGACCACAATTTATCTTCCCTGAACATGGCAACACCTTCTTTCAATGAAAGATAGCGATGACCTTTTTTATGGTTCAAACGGCTTACACGGTACAAAAATATCCAGTGCCTGATAATTTCTTTCCAGGCAAAGAATAAGGAGTGCCGGGGATCATAAATATGGGTTGGCTCGGAACCGGCTCCGTTCACTTCAATGATCGAAAAGTTTTTGCCTTGTTTCAGCGCGTCCCAGGTATCGAAACGAATATCGAGCCGGCCGAAATAAAAACCGGGTATCTGCCTGCAAACGTCATCAATTACCCGCGTAATGGCTTCATCGGCCAAATGACTGTCGTCGAGGAACTTTGCACCGCGGGCATGATTGCCATAAGGCGAAACGATCTTTTTTTCTCCTTCGGGCAGTACTTCGTTTAAACCGTTGCCATGAATAATTTCAAGACTGTTAAGATACATCAATGCCCTTTTATCCTGTTGCAACAATTGATGAATGGTGTGCTTTCCATCGCCTGTTACCGATAAAAACTCTTTGCGTACAATACCGGTGACCATTCCTTTTTCAGAACCGGGATATCGTACATAAAAAATACCCGCTTCGTTTTTCCAGGGAACAAACTCCTGTATATGAAAATCAAGAAATGCGCCATGTGTATAGGTAATTACATCCTGTTCATGGCATAACACCTTTATACCCCGGCCACGTGCACCAATATTGGGTTTCCCAATGAGCGGAAACTGTAAACCGGCCCGTTGCAGATCTTTCAATACCATTTGGCCATTGGCCGGTATCGAAAAGAAAACAGTAGGCGGATGATATTGCGGGGGAATAATAGTAATGATGTCTTTTTTCGATTCACATAAAAAACCGCCATTCTTAATAGTGGGATTGGAGGCGGCAAAGAAAAAGAACGACCTGGCCCGCAGGCACAATGCTACCCAAACCGGGTAAATACACAGATAAACGGCCGTAAAGCTCCAGTATTCCCAGTTAAATAATTTTATAAAAAAAGGTCGGTGCAGGATGCGTTGTATGCTTTTCATTATCGGCCTGCCATTGATTTTTCGACAGTTAAGTTTGTGTTGTAGGCACTGCTGTTTTTAAGATCGAGATATTGCATTTGTATAGCTTCATCAGTAATGGCCATTGAAGTAACGCTTACGGTAAATACCTGTCCGTTCCGGTTCATGCGTAAATCGTTGTGCGCATCGCCATCGCCGGTAAACTGGTGAAAGTTCAGAATATCCTGTTGCGACAATTGTTTGTTTTTTTGCAGCCAGTTGCTGAACCAGCTTTTGCGTTTTTTGATCACCTCCTCATCGTACAACGTAACACTCGACCATATATGTGGTTGCAATGCATTTACCTTTAAACTGTGTTTTTTTGATCCATCCCACCGGCATTCAAAAAGTTGTCCCTGATTCCATATGATGGCGGTAAAAGGTTCAATCTGCTCCGGATTTATCTTTTCAAAACCGGTAACCGGGTTATCAGCAGCGATCAGGTCAAGTAAAATCAGTCCGCGGCTTTTGCGGTAAGGCGGTGCGGGTGTATGACGAATAAAACCGCCATTCAAAAAAACGATCGCATTACCGTTTTCATGGGCAGCGATCCAGGTACCACCGGCATCGCCGTCTTTCGGAAACAACAGCTTGCCCGATGCAAAACGATATACGTCAGGCGGCAAAGCACTGGAACGCCAATGCTTTTCATCGCGGTTGGATGTAAGATATATTTTATGCCCACACCCTTGCATGACAGGAATAAATGTTACTGTGCACATTGTTTTCGATACTTAATGGTAGATGAGGCTACGCCAAAATCATCGGGTAATTGAATGGCTGATATTTCAGTAATGCCCACACGAATCAATGCCATGTGATGGATGGTATGTTCAAGGTTATAAGCGATTTCGCGGTAATAATTTGTTTCAATGGCAATGGTTTCGTTGATATGATCGTCGTAACAGGCCTGCAGCGTGAGCATTTTATTGGGTTTGTTCAATACCCGGTACAAATCGATGAGCAGCCGGCAGGCAAGCTCCTTATCGGTTTCAATAAGCACATCGCGTTTACGCTTTTCATAATTCACTATACCCGATTCGTATCCGTTTTCAAGACACTGAAACAACTCAATGATGTGTCGCACATGCTGGCCAACCGTGTTGCTAAAAAGGGTTTTACACGGCTGCCTATACTGCGGTGGCGATAGCTGGCTGAGTGAGCCTGTAAGTTGTACAAAAATGTTATTTACAGCTTGTTGTAATTGCATTGGTCGGTTTTGTTCCTAAATATAATATTATTATTTTATTAAGATTTTTCCGCATATACAATTTTCACTCAGTACCTGGCTTACAGTTTTACCTGCCTGTATCACCGTTAATCTTTCTTTGCGTAAACCTTCAGTATAACCGTTAGATTATCGCTTAGTGTACTGCCTCCACCCACTTTAAAATCTCTGCGGTTGAGCTTAAATTCACCATTAAACATATAACCATCCTTGTATGGCTGTGCTGTAAAAGGGAACGACAAATCTTTCGTTATTCCTTTCATGGTAAGCTTACCAAAAACAAATAATGTTCCGCTCTTATTGGAACCGGTGACTTTTACAGATACGAACCTGATTTGCGGATAGTTTTTAACATCAAAATATTCAGTGCCGTGCAGGTGTTCATCTCTTAAATTGACCCCTGTATTTACCGTATTGGCTTCAATATGCACATCAAAATTGCAGCCAGCCGGGTTATCGGGTGTAAAGGTTATAACGCCCGCCAGACCGCTGAAAGAGCCGCTGCTATTGAATCCGAGGTTCTTTATTTTGAACGAAACTTCCGACAAACTATCAACCGGGGTAAACGACTGGGCAAACGAATAGATAGAACTAAAAAGGCCAACAACTAAAAAAATGTAATATTTCATATAAAAAACCTTGTAATATAATTCATTGGCCGTTTTTATGCTTTATAGCTTGCGCTTTGTTACTGTTTTTAACAAAAAGCGTGGAAAATTTTTCACGCTATCCATTCAAAATACCATAGTTGGTTCAGGCATGCTTCATTTGATTTTTAAAAAAGAAACCTATAATCTGTTTGCGGTAAATGATCAGCAATATCAGGCAGCAAACAAAAGTGATAACCGCATAGATAAATAATACAGCATCTCCGTCGACCACTATGCCCAAACCGGTAAACAAATGAAAGAACAGGGCGCCGCTCATCAATCCTACGCCAAGGGCCGCTCCCCAGCCGGTTGTACGCGGATATAAAATCAGTACCGATGCAATAAGTTCCAGCACGCCGGTGCCGATACGCCCCCAGGGCTCCATACCGATTTTTGTAAACAAGGCAACAGATTGTTCGTGTGCCGTAAACTTAAAGTAAAGGGTTTGAAGCATAATTACGGCAGCCAGCAACCGAAGAACCCAGATGGCAATATTTTTTACCTGCATAATTAACTTTTTACTCGCATGTATAAATTGTAGTAAGGGTTAAAGTTTATTTCTGATTTTGGGATTTTTAGATTTTGAGATTTCTTCCGGTTTATGCTTTCATTTAAATCTCAAAATCCCAAAATCTCTAAATCGCGAAATCTCAATATCCGGTAATCTTCTTCCAATTACCATCAGCATTTTTCCTGAGTTCAACTTCATTTTTGTTCCAGTCGGTAAGGGTATTATTAAAAAACCGGTTATAAAACAGGTATAGCTTTCCATCGATAATTTTAAAGGTTTTGGGGTCGATGGTTACTTTTTCGCCTTTGGCACCCATGGCATAGGCACACCAACCGCCATATTGCGGCTCGTATTTCGACGGATTTTTTTTGAACTCTTCTTTATTGGCTGCCGACGAAAAATAATACACAACGCCCTGGTGACTAACAGCAAGGTCACGGCTTCCTTTGATAGCTTTGTGCTGTAAAAAGTAAGCTACCGGATCGTATCCCTGTATAGCCACTCCTTCATCGAGGTTAAACTGTTTTGTTCTGAATGCTGCATCCTGTGCATGCCCTATAGCTGTACTCATTAATAGAATTGTCAGTACCGTTACAATGTGTTTCATATAATAATATTTTAGAGAAGTCGGAAGTCAGATGTCGGAAGTCAGAAAACCCCGAATTTTATTGAATCCCTTCTTTCTTTATAACGTGAGTTTCGGATTTCAGTCTTCGGACCTCAGACTTCAGATCTCTGACTTCCGGATTCCGGCTTCCGATTCACAGAACAAAACTAATAACAAGGGTACTGTTCGCCTGTCGGCTATACGACAATGGTCAGCTTTTGAATTTTATTAACATCGGGAAAGCAAATCTCATGGCGACTGTAATTGATCAGTCCTTCTTCGGTGAGTTCGTTGATAAGGGTGGTAACGGTTTGCCGGCTCGATCCTATGAGGTGGGCAATATCTTCATGAGTAAGGTAATTGGGAACACAGCGGCTGGTATTGTTCGAACTGCCTTGTTTTTGCGCCAGCAGTAATAAAAAATGCACCAACCGAGTTTTTACATCTTTATTGAGCAGGTTGATCAGCCGGTTTTCGATCTGTTTCAGTTTGGCGCCTATCTGTTTGCTGTATTTTAAAGCTAATTCGGGCCTTTTTTGTAACAACTTTTCAAAATCTTCGATAGTAAAAGCGCATAGACTTACGCCGGCTTTCCAGGCCTGTGCAAATTCGCCATTCAGGCTATTTCTTTCGAGGGTAATTTGTCCGAACAGCTCCCCTTTTTGAATGATTTCTTTGATCACTTCACGGCCGCTGTCGTCGATATATCCAATGCGTATATATCCCTCTTTAACGAAATACAGTTTATTGTGATGAAACGCTTCGAAGTAGATGTAATCGCCTTTAGGGGCCTCAATAAAATTATGAACAATGTTCAGCTCATCGTACTCGTCATCGGTAAGATGCGCCCACAAATCGTAATTGCGTATTAAAAGCCATTTGTTATCCGCACTCATAGCAGTTCTGGGGTTCTATGTTCTAAGTTCTTAGTTGATGTAAGTTACAAAAAAAGGCGCCAGCGCCTAATGCAGTGGCGCTAAGAGCATAAAGGAGAAAAAGAGAGAAAGGAGAAACGTCCCGCAAAGCGGGACTAAAAGAGTGAAAGAGAATCTAAACAGCGTTTCCAGGCATAAAAAAAGGAGAAAAAAGATAAATATTCTCTTTTTTCTCCTTTTCTCTTATAGCTCTTAGCGCTACTGCATAAAAGTTGCGAAGCAACCAGCTTAAGCCGGCCTTTTGCCCAATTGCTTAATCACTCTGTAATGCGAAGCAATGGCCTGCTGCATGGTTGGAAATTCGTTATAGGTAATACCAAACTGCCTGCAGGTTTGTTTTACAATATTATTGATGGCAGGGTAATGTATATGACTGATACGGGGAAACAGGTGGTGTTCTACCTGATAATTCAGGCCGCCTACAAACCACGATACGAACTTATTGCGTGGAGCAAAATTGGCTGTGGTTTTTATCTGATGAATGGCCCACTCTTCTTCAATTTTTTTAACATCATCTATATCAACATGAACAAACTCAGTATGTTCTACCACATGGGCCAGTTGAAATACGACTGCAAGGGTTAAACCGAGGGTGAGGTTCAGGGCAATAAAGCCGAACATCCAGGGCATCCAGCCCAGTTTTATGATAGGCAGAACAACAAAAAAGCCGGCATACAACAATTTGCTTACCCAGAAAATAACGTGTTCCTTAAAATCCATTTTCTGCATAGGCGTTGTATGCACCTTCTGGTTGAAATATTTTGTAAAATCCATTACAAAAAACCAGGCAAGCGAGGTAAAAGCATACAAAATGAAGCCGTAAATATGCTGAAAACGGTGCGGCGGGAACCATTTTTGGGTTTCGCATTGACGCATCAGGGGGCTAAGTGCAATATCATCGTCGACCCCATCGACATTTGTATATGTATGATGTACTATATTATGTTTAAACTTCCAGATGAAGGTATTACCGCCCATTAAGTTCGAGCTCAGGGCCATAGTATCATTTACCCAGCCGCGGCTTGAATAACTGCCATGGCAGGCATCGTGCATTACATTAAAACCGATACTGGCAAGGATAAATCCCAGCAGGCAGCACAGTAAAATGGCCAAAAAAGCAGGGGGCTGAAAAAAAAGCAGAGAGGCATACACAACAATAGCGGAAGGCGCTAAAATGGCTGTTTTTGAATACAGGCTCCAGTTGCCGGTTTTCCTGATTTTATTAGACGCAAAATACTGATCAACGCCGGCTTTTAAAGTATTAAAAAAAGACTTGTCTTTATTATTAAAGGTTACTTTAGGCATAATTACGCGAAATTGTTTTGTATCAACAGTCACTTTTAATAAAACCCTGCTACTAAGAAGAGCATTTATTACCGTGAAAAGGATACTTCTTTATGGTTTTATAAGAGCCGCAAAGGTAAAGAAAGAAATGTTAAGGATACCCCATTAATTATATTCATTTCAATTTGATAATGAACATAAATCGTACATCAACGGTATGCGAACTGAAAAAGTATGCCAGGGAAGCATTTGTTTTTTGTAATCAATAAATAGTTTTTCACAGAAATACATGGTAATTTTTTTTAACAGCAAACAATAATGCATATCTGGTTGAGCAAACTCTATGCCACTACGATTACCATCGTTTTTCAGCAATCTACGGGTTATTTTTGGGGTATAATTACGTGAACGTTCGTTCGTTTGCAGCTTTTAAAATCAGGGATGTTTGAGGTTTATATCTTAATTGAACAAAATGCCGTAAAGAAAAAACGTGTAGTCAAATTTTCAGCAGTATACTTTGTACGTTCCTGCGTACCGTTTACCGGTTTTACAACAATCTTAATCGTATTTGGATTTACCGGCAATGCCAGCGTAGGCGTAAAGCCGAAAGTGAATTTTTTAAGACTATAATCAACCGGAAGTGTTATTTCATAATCCAGTATCCTGAATTTCGAGGCATCCTGTGTGCTTGCAGTGATATCAAGTGCCTTTGTTTGCCCTGTTCTTGTTGTTGCATACCTTCTTTTGTGATAATAGGCATTATAATAATTTTGGGTAGCAGCGTTTATATAAAACGTGGGAGTAGCGGAAATATTATCATTCCACATAAAGAAAGTATGATCAAGCCCAATGGTAGCTGCAAAATCTGTAGCATCGCCGAATGTAACCCTACCGGTTACACTGGGTTCAATCCATCCAAAATCATAATCTGAATAAATACTGAAATCACCCTTTAATTCTGATGTTACACTATAGCTGGATGAACTATAAAAATATTTGTCGGCGGCTATTTCACCATACCATTTGTTTTTGCTCAAACTGTAACCGCCTGTAAGGCTAAACATATCCATCGTTCCGGTGGTAGTAAGGTATGAACCACTGATACCGGCAAATAATCCCGATTTATGGTAATACGTAAAGGCTGGTGTTATATAAGGAGTTTTTAAGGAATCGCTTCTGCCTAAATAAACATTATCGCTGAGGTAGCTTACCCGCAACTTTGCATATGAAGTTGCTTTTTTTGTGGTTGAATCCTGGGCAATCAAAAACTGACCGGAGAAAATCAGTAAGGCAAAACAACCAATAAAGTATATTTTTTTCATGGTGGTGCAGGGGTTATCGGTATAAAGAAAGGTCCGGAACAATGTTTCGGACCTTTACTTTGAATGTAACTTAATTTCCTGTTGCGTCTTCGACCCGTTCTTTCTTATCTTCTTTCAGGTCTTTCTTATCTTTTTTCAAATCTTTTGCATCTTTTCTTCTGTCGTTGCGATCATGACGGATATCACGGGTATCGGAGCCAATATCTTTTTTATCGGCGTGAATATCTTTTCGATCACTCTTAATATCTGCTTTGTCTGCAGCCAGATCTGCGGTGTTGCCATCTTTTTTGTCCTTTACCAGTTCTTTTTTATCCTGATGGATATCTTTTTTATCCTGGCTCAGATCTTTGACATCCTGACGACGATCTTTTTTGTCAGCAGAAATATCCTTGTTATCATGCGCAATATCTTTTTTATCGTGGTGGATATCGCGCCTGTCGCTCCTGATGTCACGGGTATCTTTTCTTACTTCGTGGGGATGAGCTACACGTTGTTGGGCTGAAGCAGCCAATGAGATGCATACGGCAAGGCCGAGAAAAAATGTTTTCATGTTGTTTACTTTTTAGGAAGTAATAGATATTAGAAATAGACAAATGTTTAATGACCGCCCAGAAACTGTTTGTTAATGAAATGTCATTAATTCATAAAGCGTTGATATTCAAGCAACATCATAATATTACTTTGCCCTGGAGGAAGGGTTTGCAGTGTATCGTATGGTGGTGGGAGTTTGTTACAGTACCAACTGCTCATGCAGCCGTATCAGCGCCTGCTGAGGATTTTGGCAAAAGCCGGGATGTACTTTCGACGTTTGTAAAATAGTGCTTCGTTGCGCTGTTAGCCACCTGAAACGCGAAGCCATATCCAGTTGGGCAATCGGCCCGCCTTCTTTTATACCTTTACATATTTTTTCAAAAGCCTGCAGGTAGGCATTTATTTCGGGAATATCCGCCTTTTCGTCCAACGCCTTTATACGGTCGCTGTTTACCGTATACATAGTTTGCAAAAACCGCTGTTCCTTACAGTAAAGAATAATGCCAACGTTACAAAATTCCTCGCGCTCAACTTTTGGCACTATACGAATAACAGCGTACTCAAATAAATATTTTTCCTGCATGTTGGGCTTCTTTTACAAATATTTCAGACGATGCAATTCGTGTATTTAAAAATTCAGTATAAACATGGCGGCGTTCTTCAACAGATGCTTCAGGCAGGTTGGTGTTAAGCCAGTCTTCGGGAATAGCCTGTACTATACCGGCAATGCGCTCGGGTGTAAGAATAGCACGGAATGCTGAATCAACCACATTCAGCTGCGTAGCCTGTGGTAATAATACATGATCTTTTACCTGTACAAATGGCCGCAGGGCCTGTTCCTTCCAGTTTTGCCAGGAGTGATGAAAGTACAGCGTAGCGCCATGATCAATCAGCCATAGTTCTTTGTGCCAGATAAGCATATTGGTATTACGCGCGGTGCGGTCGACATTAGTAAGCAAACAATCGAGCCATACAATTTGCGAAGCCAGTTTGGGTTCGATGGTGGTAACGGCGGGATCATATGTAATAGCGCCCGACAGATAATGCAACCCGAGGTTCAGTCCAACGCTTGCCTTTAACAGGTCCTGGATCTCTTCATCGGGTTCGGTGCGGCCAAAAGCGGTATCCAGATTGGCCAATACAATTTCAGGGATTTTTAATCCAAGGGCACGGGCAATTTCACCGCCGATCAGTTCGGCAATCAATGCCTTTATCCCCTGCCCTGCCCCGCGAAATTTAAGCACGTACATAAAACCGTCGTCTGCTTCGGCAATGGCCGGCAGCGAACCGCCTTCACGCAACGGCGTTACATATCGCGTAACGTTCACTGTTCTTAATTCAGGATGATTGTTCGCCATAAAAAATGGCGCTAAAAATAGAATAAATTATGGACTGTACAATATTCAATGATTTGCTGGTACCCTTTGTCGAACATGACCCATGAACCATTATGATGCAGATAAATGTTGGGTGAAAGGGCGGCATTACCTGCATTGTTGTAAGTGGTTATGGTATGCGAAATCAAACCGGGTAATGCATTACTTTGTAAAGTGCAAAAATGTATTTCGTTGTATTTGGGAACCGATACGAATATATGATCATTATGACGGTCGCTAAGGGTAGTCCATATCCGGGGAGATACCATACAGGAAGCCTCGTTCCGGTTGTTCAGCAAAATAGAATACAAACCGCCATTGGGAATTATATCATTTTTTAAGACCTGGTGATATTGAAATAACTTAAAAACATTCTCTTCTGCAATGCCGGCCAGGTCTTCGGCCTTCAAATTACAGGCTGCGATAAGCTCTTTGTCGGCAATTACCGGTTTTCCATCATCGGTGAATATATACACACAGGCCAGGTCATCAGCAACCTTTTTTAATAATCTTTCATTGCCAAGCGGATTGAACACGAAAGCGCCATTGGGGTATTCATTTAAATCGGCCTTTACCAAAAAAGGCATTATGGTATTGATCGATTGCTGAAGATGCTGATACATGGCTGCGAACTGCTGATTTTCTCAATGTATTTGACTGAATTAAAAAGTACGGAGCTTTTTTGCTCCGTACTGAAGTCTTTTTATTTTTCCGGATGATTTTCAATAATACGTATACGTTCTTTTTATAACTGAGCCGTCGGTACTAACTACATTATCACCGATAACACGTTTATCGCTGTCGAAAGTGTATGTGTGAGTAACTGTTTCGCCTCCTGTGGTAATTTCGCTGGTAGGCAACTGCTTAGGGTTATTGGCGTAAATAAGGCCCTGATAAAGTGTATTGGGAATAACAGTATCGTATTTTAAGGTAGTTTCGCCAGAATAATCTTTTTCTTTTATAAGATTCCCATTGCTATCATAGGTATAATCTACAACATTATCGAGTACAGAACCGGTTGACTTTGAATATTCATATTCGTATTTTTTCACCAATTGCTTACTGCTGTTATAAATATATTTTTCAGTGGAGGAATCCTGTGTATCGTTATACTGAAAAGTGCTGTCGACTAAAGAAACGCTGCTGTTGATAAAAGAGGTAACATGTATTGTAACCGAACCAGCGTCGTATATATCCATGGTAAACTGTTTGTCGTTCGGATACTGATACACAAATTTATAACCGGGTGTAGTAACGGATTCAAGGGTTAGCAATCTGTCGTTGTTATCATAACTGGCATTGAAAGATTGTTTTTCACTTCCCAAAGGTGAAGTTACTTCCTCAGTATATGTTTTTATCTTGTATTTAACGGTTGAGGAACCGGATGAGTCTGCATCTTTCTGACAGGAAAAAATTAATACACAGCAAAGGGCCACCAACAGGTAAGGGGCAACGATTTTCATGGCTATATAAGTTGGGTTTAGATAAATTATAAACTAAACGTTATAATCACGCGCTAAACTATAAAATCATTTTAACATTTTGAATGCTGGTTAATAAGCGTGTAGTTTTGGCTTATAAGTGTGCAGTTTTGGGCGATAAGTGTGTGAGATGGGCGCTGTACATCAACAGGCAGTATGAATACAAAAAATCCCGCCGTAAGGCGGGACTTTTTGTATTCGGGTATTAATAACTACCAACTTTTACAAGCGCAATGCGGCTGTTTTTGTTGGTGTCAGAGTAGTAAAATTTTGAATTTGTATATGTATTCGATGTGGAGGTTCCGGAAGCCATACCCATTCCATCGAATGTAGTATTCTTTGTTACTACGGTTGTTACTGTTGTAACAGATACTCTAAACATTAAAGTACCTTGTGATGATGTACCAGGTGTTGTGATGTTTCCCGTGGTACCCGTTGTATTCGTTTTAGTGTTAGTCAACGTTGCTGAAGCATTCGCCCCCCCGCTAACGGCATCACTTGCTTTAATAGTAACAGTTAACCCACCTGTATACGCCTTGGCGTCAGCATTGGCAACACTATTATTAGTCCCAAAATTTATATTACTATTCCCGGCATTTTGTTTTTGTAATGGTCCGCCTGAGCCCATATCCACGCTTACCACAGTGAAAGAGGAAGTCTCTGTAGTTGTCATTGAACTCAGGCCATTGGAAGTTGTTGATACAGAAGTTTCTGTTTCACCCACATTCATAATAGGTTTTGCCCCGTTATCATTGTTCGTGTATTCGTTCATAATTTCAGTTGCCTGAGCTGAACCAACACCTGCTTTTTTCAGAGTCGCGGCTAACTGAGTAGCGTCTTTATCAGCTGTAGCACCTGCCCCCTGCCCCTGTACCGAATTAAACTTTGTTGAATCGCCCGGCGTCATACCATCAACATCGATAAACCGAACAGGATTATCATAAGCATAGCTATATGGGCTCCAGCGCCTGCCGGTTTCTGACATGGGGTCTATCGTATGCCACCTGCCAATTTGAGCATCATACATTCTGGCCCCAAAATCGTACCACTCAAGACCGCTGCCATCACTAAACTCTTTTTCCTGCTTTTCTTTCCCGTTGTATTCGTATTTGTTATCCTGTTTGCCAATGGCCTTACTGCTAATGCCCGCCATGGTTAGTCCATAAGGATAATAATGCGTTTCCTCCAGTATCGGCCCGGTATAATGTTTAATGGCGAGGTTATCGAAGAACACATCCCAGTTTTGCGTTTCATTGCTTACATAGATATACAGGTAACCGTTTTTGGTGATGTTAATACCGGTATAGGCCAGGGTATTTAATACATCGGCATTACCTGCAGGCAATGCGCCGCTTTGCGGATAGCTGCTTACATAATTGAAGCGCTCGTCGAGTAATATCCAGTTCAGGTAAGCCTTTGGTTTACCCGTGGGATCGGGATTATTGCCCGATCTGAACAGATTTAAGGCATCCAGCAAGGGACTGGTGCTGCTGTTGCTTAACTGCGAAAGCGTTCCCTTCACATCGCCCGATGCCGAAACAATTCCGCCCGCCAATGAAGTTAAAATATCGGTAAGGGCGCTTGTGTTGCTACCGGCTGCGCCCTGTGGTCTGTAAAATGATTTAACGGCTACATCAATTACATCGCCCGACATAACTTTCAATACTATCGATGGTCCTGTTTTTTGGCCGCTGCCGTTTAGTTTGGCTACATAATTATTGGGGTTGCTGAGCGAGGTATCGGCTGGGTAACCGCCCGGTACACCGGCGGCTGCGTAGGCACTTGTGGTAATATTATTAAACAAAGCGTTTTCTTTGTTGCGAATGGCGTTGCTGGTTCCCAATTCCATAGTAGCATAATATCCTGCCGTATCTTTTTGTTCGGTAAGCACCATGCGTACATTGCTCAAATGATCTTTCAAAAAATAATCGTAAAAATAGCGGTAAGCGCTGTCGCCGTTAAAGAAGTATTTTTTGGCGTAGCGTATACGTCCTTCCTCCTGCCCTACCTGTTGCAATGTATCGTTGCGGTATTCAAACCCTGCTATGTATAATGTAGTAGTTGTTACGCCGTTGGTGCTATCGCTAACCGTTTTTTTCAGCTTCGCGCCGGAAGCATCATATGAATAGCTGATTGTGCCTTTGGAAGTGCCGTCGTCTTTGCTAATGCTTATCTTTTGCGGCAGGTTCATGTAATTATAGATAATGCCGGCAATCTTCTTGTTTTTATCAGTAACAAGATTGCCGTTTACATCATAAGTATAATCATCCAATGTGCGATTTTTATCGGTAAAATCGCCGAGTTTATTATCTGTTGTGCCAATGGCACTGCTTTCGGTTACCGCCAGCAATTTGTTGCTGTTGCCACTGTTCATATAAGCGTAACTTAAGTTGTCCACTAAAGTACTGCCACCGGGTTTCCAGCCCTGTTGTTGCATAGTAACTATATTGCCATTGGCATCATAGGTAAGGTTGCTTACGCTAAAATCTATTTTATTGGCTGCATTGTTTGGATCTGTTTTGGCCCATGAGCTTCCAAACTGCTGGTTAAAGTCGGCGCCGGTAAGCCGGTTTACTGCATCATAGGTATAATCATATTTTCTCACCTCTCCGTCGCCCCTGCTTTTCCAAACAGTTCCGGTTATATTTCCATTATATTGAGCGGCTGCATAGCTGCCGATAGAACCAATGGTTTGTTTATCGTAACCGAGGTCAAATCCAAAATAGCCGCCCACTCCGGTAACATTCTTAACATAATCGCGATTTATTCCCAGTAGCCAGCCCCTTATGTTGTAATCATAAGTAAGTGTTTCAAGCCCGGCATTATTATTCAGGGCCGGGGAAATGTTTTTGGTTTTTATCTGTCCCAATACATCATAGCTCATAGCAGCTATCGGCTTCCAGCCACTGCCATTAAAGTCTTTTTCAACCGATGTCATTCTTCCCATGTCATCGTAGTTGTTTTTGGTGGCCAGGGTGTAAGTTTGAGCATTGCCGCCTCCCTTCTGATGCTTTAAATGGCTTCTTAACAGCTGGCCGGCAAAGTTGTACTGGTTGGTTACAACATCCGGAGCGTTGGTATAGTTAAGGGTTTGTACCTGTAGTACCCTTCCCTTTTTATCATACAGGGTACAGGAGGTAATATATTGGGTTTCGTCGGTTACTTTAACTTTTGTCCAGGTAACCAATCCTTTTACTGAAGCAAACAGCGTTACAGGTTCAGGATAATCAGTTGCAGGAGCATTCAGGTATGTAGTATAACCACTGTTTGTGAGGCTCGCTGTTAAACCGGCCGGAAGAGCGGTATAATCATCATAGTGTTTTTGTGTTAACAGTTCCCATCCGGTTGCAGGAACAGTGGTTTCTGAAAAAGGATAAAAGAAATTCGTACCATTTTGAGCAGCAGCGGCATGATATGTTAAAGTCTGATTATTGGTCCACAATCCTGTTTGAGTGGGCCGGTTCAGATTATCGTACAGCGTAACCAGCCATTTTACCTGACCTGTTTTTCGCATATTGCCATCCTGGATCATTACCAGCCTGTCTCTTTTATCATACACCATATAAACAGGAGCGCCGCCTGGTATCTTTTTCATAATCATCCGTTGGCGGCCGTCGTATTCATAACGGAAGCATTGCTCGTTCAGGATATCGCCATTAAGCGCAGCCGTATTCCAGTTGTTTTGTAACAGCAGCTCTACGCCGTGCGGTTGCACCACACAACGCAGGTTACCCATATCGTCGTAAATATAGTAGGTGCATAACCAGCCGGTATACCCGCTGCCACCGCCATTATCGGATAATGCGGTTAACTGTACTTTTTTCAGAATTACTTTCTCATCCTTGTCGGTAAATGTAATTATCTGGGTGCCACGCTCATCTATTGTAACATTTTTACTTAATTCACCCGCAACATAGGCGCCGGCACTACCTGTTGTTGTGCTGTAAGTACCAAAGCTATCGGTCACATCCGTTACATTCCATATTCTCACATCATCGATGGCTGTGTTATACCAGTATTTGGCGACTACGCCCCTGCTGCTGCCTACCCAGTTGTTACCGGGTGCATAGGTTTTTTCAACCCGGTTTAAGGGACTCGATTCATAATCTGTTTGCCCGTAGAAAAACTGTTCATCGGGAAACTGCGTTGCATTAAAACTTTTTTGTTCGGGCAGTGCATTGCACCGGTAATTACCGTCTGTTGCTTCAGCCACATAAGGCAGATATTTGTTGGTTTCCCGATCCCAGGCATCGTATACAATGGGAGCCACAACATCCTTCAAACCAGAGCTGGCCTGTTTGCCTACCGTTTGCACCAATCTTCCAAGCCCATCAAAATATTGCGTGGTTTGTTTAACTGAACGTGGCGCTGTAATACTATCAGCCGAAGGTTTGCCGGTAAAACCCGGTTGTGTAAAAACTCTTGCGCGAATATAATTCACGTCGCACGATGCAAAGGCGCCTACTGTTACTTTGCACACATTGGTATAGCCTGTTTCGCTACCACACGTTATCATACGGCGATAATACGTGGTAGCAGTAAGTGCACCCGGTGTATAATTCTGGCTGGTTGCGCCGCTGATATTGGTCCAGGTGCTGCCATTGGCGCTTTGCTGCCACTGATAACTATACGTGGCGCAGGTGCCGCCGGTAGCCGGATTGGCAGTCAACATACCGGGCGTAGCGCCTGAGGCAATGATAAGGTTATCGGGCGTAATATCACCATACGATAAAGGTTGATTTACCAGAACAGTCAATGTATTCGACCAGGCCGTTTCGGTTCCGCAACTCACCTGCCGCCTGAAATGGTAACGTGGAAGGGTGAGTGCACCGGGCGTATAGGTGCCGGCGGTAGCGCCGGCGATATTGTTCCAGGTATTGTTGTCGTACGATAGCTGCCATTGATAGCTGTAACTGCTACCACAGCTGCCGTTGGCAGCGCTTTGGCTGTTGCTGAATAAACCGGGTGATGTGTTATAAACAATGGGCCCTGCAGCACCGCTGATGGCGCCCCCCGCCAATTGTTTGTTAACGGTAATGGCAGCGGTTGAGCTCAGAGCACTTATACCATTGCTGATAACGGTTACTCTGTAATACATACCGGAGGTTAAATTACCGGGCGTAAAGGTAACAGCACCGGCGCCTGTGACAGTAATCCAGGTAGAATTATCCGGTGATAGCTGCCATTGATAAGTATACGTACCATTACCCCCCGATACATTGTTTAATGTGAGCGTACCGGGACTGGTGTTATAAACAATGGTAGCTGCAGCCGGTGTTATACTGCCGGCCTGCAATTGCGGGTATACCGTTACGGTAGCCGTATTGGTATATTGGGTAAGCGGGCCGCAGGTAACTGCCTGCCGGTAATACGTAGTAACGGTAAGATTACCGGGTTTATAACTTAAACCTGTTGCACCGGAGATATTTGTCCAGGTTGTATTATTTGTTGAGCTCTGCCATTGATACGTATAGCTTGTGCCGCAGGAACCTCCGCTGGCTGCTGTAGCTTTAAGGGAATCGGGACTGGTATTATAATTAACAGCAACCGATGCAGGGCTGATGGCGCCGGTTACAATCGGGTTCATAGGAACTACTGTAGCCGGTGAAGTATAGCCTGTGCCTGTTGTACTGCTGCTGGTTACTGCCAGCCGGTACAAACTTGTTTGGGTATAGGTTCCTGTAACGCTGCAGGTAAGGCTGTTGGCGCCGGAAATATTTGTATACGTTGAACCGCCGGTAGTGCTTTGTTGCCATTGATAATTATAAGTACCGCTGCAGCCGCTGGCGCCTGATCCGGTAAATGAAACAGTAGTCGACTGTCCGCCTGGCACAAACGCAACAGAGGGACTCACAGTACCCGGATTAATAATGGTAACCGTAAGTGTAGCAATGGGTGTAGTGGCGGTGGCTGGTGAATAGTACGATACCGTACCACTGGTGATGCCGGAATTCCAGGTAATTCCTATAGAATTGGTGCCATTATTATTTATACAGGTGTTGGTGGTTGAATTAATAGTGCCGCCTGTAACGCACCATTTGTCGGCCGTGCTCCAGGTAATACCACTAATGATATACGGACCATAGTAGTTACCGGAAAATACACAGGTGGCTCCCGTAATAGTAGCCTGTGCCCCGGCGCGATTTGATACCATAAGCAAACCAGCCAATAGCACAAGGACGTACCTGAAATATACCGGCATAGTTTTTTGACAATGCATATAAAAAGATGTTATTTTTTGTAGTGATAATCGAATGTCTTAATGATATTACCGTCCTGGTCTTTGATCAGCTTCAACCGCGTAAGCCCGTCATATTCGTAATACGTAATACGGTTGTTCTGGTCGCATTGGGTAGTAAGACCCACCAGCGGATCGTACGTAAAGGTTACCATCATGGCGCCTTTGGGATAAAGACGCAATTCGTCAATAGAACCTGAACCACTAACAGTTATGGTCGATTGCCCGGTAACGAGGTGCTCAAAATAGTTCCATGTTTTTCCATTTATCACTACGGTTGCTAATTTTTGCGGCCAGTTTGTTTGCGTGCCGGTTATGGGATAGGCGCTACTGTTTAACGTCCAGTACGATACTGTATAGGTAGTTGAAGCGTTTAGCGACGGTTTCGAAATTGAAAATCCGCTTTGACTATAATACTTACTTCCTGTAATACCGGCGATATTTTGAACATAAGCAGCGTTGATGCCCGACCAGTTGCCCGCGCCATCGGCTTCAAAGGAAGTGTAGGCAATATCAGTTTGCGTGCCATTCGCCACTTCTGCAACAGGGCGCATATAGCTATAATCCCAGATATAGCTATTGGGCATATCGTTTTCCTTACTTTGTTCCAGTAATCTGCCCCTGGCATCATATTTAGTGAACCTGATGCGGCTTGTATACAAATTGTTCTTATTAAAAACACCATTATTGACCGATGAAGGTGTAAACGTGGTTAGCGGTGTTGGTGTTTCCAAAGCAAGCACCTGTTTTACTGTAGGCAAATTATTATTAAACACATTTATTTGTGCTGCCCCATACTTTTTAACAGTTGATGCTGCTTTTAGCTGTTCATTCCAGGTTTCAACGGGTATAACAATATGTGATTGTTGTAAAAGACGAAGGCCCTGCGATACCGTGTCGAGGTTTGACACGGTGGAGAGATCGCCATAGTCCTGCGGAAATTTGTACCAGGTATTCAGCGTATCGCCTTTTGAGTTTCGGGTACTTTTTTTAATAAGCTGATAGTGGCCATTCGTTTTGTCGTATGTATAGCTTTCAGTTTTGCTCAGTATAGCTTTTCCCAATGCATCATAGGCGCTATCTTCTTTCCGGTCGAGCATATTGCGTAGCACAGGAATTGAAAAATGATGTGCATAGATCCTGAACTCCTGCTCGTGATTATAACCATCAAATAAGTAATAGCTTAATCCCTGATTAAACACCATTTGCCACACCGTGTCTGAATTGATTCTGGTATAATAATAGCGGGTTGATGATACCGGTACCTTTGTTCCATTTACCAGTTTATAATGCAACTCTGACAGTAATTTACCCCTCGATCCTCCGGGTATATCAGGGATGGGCGCCATAATGGGGTTTATAATGCCAGGTTCATCAAAACCGCCACCATACTTTGCCATTGTATTGATGTTAATACTGCCCGAAGTGCCGTAATTATATTCACTTACTCCATTGGCGTTGTTGTTATAATCAACCTCTTTTACCTCAACTTTCTCATAACCGAAAAAAGGTGCGTTTCTCCCATCTGAAAAAGGATAAACAGATTGTCCATAGCGGTAACGAAAATAATTCCCTGTTCCTTCTCCCATCGGATCATAGCCTTCGGCTGATTCATAAATGGGCAAATCATCTGCGGTGCCATTTGAATAAGTATACGTTTTGGTATTTACATTGCCGCTCAACGAGTCTACAGTCCTGATTTTAGTCGTTCTAAGACCTCCTGCATAATGGGTTTTAAGCACCTGGTTTAAAATTGTATCTGCCCTGAGCACATAAACAATCCTCCTGATCTCGCAACTATTAAAAAAATCGGTGGTGGCTGCATCAAAGGAAATATTATAATTCCCTGCTTCCAAAATGATAGAGGAATCAATAACCATGCTTGAGCCGGCGGGAGGAATGGTAGATATCCTTTTTAGAAAACTACCGTTTTTCTTTACAACGATATCCAGAAAATAGGGATCTAAAGGATAAGCGGGATCCCTTGATACGATCGATGCTATTTCAAGTTTTTTCCCTGCCCAGCCCGAAGCAACCGTAAAATTGCCGTTTGCATCCACGAAGCCTCCATTATTCACAGTAGCGGATCCCTTTGCTTTATACAACTCGCTGCTTTCATTTTGATAAGTGACTTCAGTTTCGTTTCGCAGGAACTGGTTTGTTTCATAGGTGAAAGTAGAAGTTCCTCCCGTGGGGTATTGAATGGTAGTAAGTGTATTTGCCTGCATGTATGCAGGATTGGCATCTCTGTTAGCGCCGGTAAAAAACACAGGGGGGCTTGTAGCGAGGTTTAAAGTAACAGGTGGAACCAGGTCACTGTTTGTGGCGCCATTATAATAGCCCCAGTGATCGATTGACAGAGACAGCTTTGGAGGGAGATTTAGCTTTTCGTTATAGGTAAAGGCATATTTTTTATAATTATTCGTATCCGTTACATCTGTTTCCAGCACAGCATTCAGCTTCAACCGCTTCATTTTGTTATCATCAGTAAACACGTTTAAATCAGGTAATGAAAAACCAGAGCCGCCAATCGAAGAAGCATTAAAATAATAATTATTATCAAGGACTGTCTTTTTCACAAGACGGTTGGTTTTATCCCGCACTTCAATGGCCTTCAAACGCCTTCCGCCCATTAAATCGAGTCGCACCGAATCGTATAAAAACTTCATATACCCCAGGCTAAACTGAATAGAATCGATATTCAGCTGCTGATACTGGGTATAATATGCATCTATTTTATTCGTTTGATCCTGCGTATGCACTGAAACATTCCCAAACAGGTAGGTTTGTGAAACATTGGGCAAAGGCGAGGTAAAATCCCGGGCAGAACGCAGGTATTTAAAGTTTATCTCTCCGTAGGTAGGTGAAACAATTCTGGTCAGGTGCCATGTATTCAATTCAAGAGCACGCCCATTATTAGGTGGCCACACCGGGCCGGTATAGTAATACTGCAATGGTGTAAAATAATATGCAGTACCGCTTTCATCTGTAACCTTCCAGTCGGGGTAGGATGCGTTATAAGTCAACTCTACCTTCAGTGATCCATCTCCTAACACTACCGGTTTAAAGTTATTATCAAAAATTAATTTGTATGATTTGTCACCTAATGTTAGCATATACAGATCCGATGCAAAATCGGGCGCCTCGCCATTATAATCCACCGTAAAATAATTGTAGTACTCCTTTGGTGTGCCGTTTTTGGTTAAATTAAGACCACTATAGATTAATCCGTCACCCCCCGACCCGGTCGCCATAAGCCTGATATCATTCTTCCATGTGTAAAACCACTGTTCCTGGCTATAGATAGGTGATTTTGTTTTCAGTTGTATTTCCGGAGGATCGGGCATTGAGATATAGGAAGCCGCAAACCCTCCTATAAAGTCCGGGCGGCCGCGTGTAATGCTCACAATAGATCCGCCAGCGCTGAGCGCCCACCCAAGACCTACTTCACTGGCATCTTCTTTTACCTTAAGACCTCCGGCGTGATATTGCAGCGACACCGGAAACTCCAGTGTTCCCTCCTTAATCGTGTAAACGGGAATGGAAATAGCAGGCACGCCTGTGAAATTATCAACAGGTACCAGTCCGAATTTCCCTAATGCACTTACATCGGGCGGTGGTGGAGTGAGCACCTGTAATTTTATTCCCTGCTGTGCAACAGCGATCATTTCGGGCAATAGTAGCAGCCAGAGCAATACATGTTTTTTCATAAATGTTATAATGTATATCCGATTCTGAATTTTACGGGTTGTGTTTGCGGCACCTGCTGATAGCTCAAAAAATCCCACAACAACTGCAGCTTCGTTTTCTTAAAGAATTTGCTTTTTACAGAGATGATTTTGCTCAGGCCAACGAGGCCGCTTTGGCTCCACGCATTAGCAGTCTCTACTCCCCCTCCACCGGAGGGGGCTGGGGGGAGGCCGGGTTGATAATTATATTCAAATCCCCCGCTTGCATAAAAACTTCCTTTGAGCTTCATATCCAAATAAGATCTTAACCCCATACCTTCATGGGTAATCGAAATATGCCTGACATCGCTACCCCACCCCATTTTGTAACTGGCACCAATGCCAATGGTTCCTTTATCGCTCAGCTTATAACCAACAGATAAACCGAAGTCGGTAGTAGTGGGAAAGAAATTTGATTTTGTTGTTTGTAAATTGGTGCCGTATTCGAGGCGCTGCCACAAAGTTTTTGTTCGTTGATTATTGGGTTTGAAACCGGCTATGTCGGCATCTCCTTTCCCCGCTCCGGTGGAGTTAATCAGTTTATCCTTCAACTGGCTCAGTTGTGCCTGTGCATTCTGTACATTTTGTTGCAGATAACCTGCACCTGCGCCACCACCGGCAGAAGAAAAAGCCGCCGCCCCAAAACGATCCATCAATTGCTGCTGCACCTGGTCTCTTGTTTGTAAACCGGCCAGGCTTTGCGACGCACCGTAATTATCAGGCAACCTGAATAAGCCTGACAGCTCGCTATGTTGTTGCATGAATTGGCTAAAAGCAGGCAGTTTATTCAACAGCGTCAATCCTTTTTGCACTAACCTGCCTGGGTCTTTCAGAGATTCTTTATACTCCTGTACCTGCTGATTATAATAATAAGCGTCTTTATTATAATCATCCACAGTGCCGGTTATACTTTTTGGTAAGGTGGTATACTTACTTAGTGCCTGCTTAATTTGTTGTTTACGTTGCTGAATAAATGCTTTCACCTCGTCGGTTTGCTGTAGTTTGTTTTGTAATGCATTTACTTCGCTCAGTGAAGATTGAATGTTGCCCTGCATGTCTTTTGCACCGGGCAATGTTATTTTGTTTTGATCAAGAAATGATAATGAAGATTTAACAGAATCTACATAGGGAAGGTACTCTCCTGCTGAATTTGATAGCTGCCGGGTACTGTCATTGAACCTGCTGATCAGTTGCGCATACTGTTGCTCACTATTGGCAAATAACTGCTGCGCAGCAGTTGAATCTATTTTAGATAATTTCCGTTGTAATTTTTTTTCGCGTTTGACCAACCGTTGAAGATACTTCTCTGTTTGTTTGGTTAACGCTTCATCAACGTGAGAATACTTTTGCTGAATTTTATTTACATACCGCGAAGGAAATGAAATGACCTTATCAAAGGTTGTGGGGGTGATTTGCGAACGGGCGGTTTGACTTATAATCAAACACAGGCCCATTGCTGCTTTTATTAAAAGCAGAGCCTTTCTCATGTGCTGGTTTTGGTATGTGATAAGTGTTGCAGAACTAAGTTAATTAAGTAAATCAATAACTGCTGAAGTTATTTTAGCAATACTCTAAATTTCATTGTTATTGGGTAAAATTGATTTCATGTTAGTAAACCGTAACGTAACATTCACCATATAGGATGACCGTAAAGCTGCATTTGTTTTATTAAAGTGTAACACAAACACTTACTATCGCCGTGCTTGTTGTGCAGCGCGCTTTATTATTTTGACCCATTCAATGCTGGCAAAACAGGCCTTGCACTCATCGTAGTTTTATGATTTACAGGGGTAGCAAAAGCCGGCAGAACTGATTTTTTTCACGCAGAAGGATGACGGCCATCAGGTAAAAACGCCCCCCTGTGTTGTAATCTTGTATCCTCAACTATATTGATTTATGAATGCAGGTAAATACCGTACGGCTGATGAGGCTGTTAAATTAATTCAATCGAACCAAAGAGTGTTTTTGCATGGCAGCGCCGCTACGCCCTTGCATCTGATTACCGCTTTGCAAAAACGCGCTCCTGAATTACGAAATGTTGAACTGGTTAGCATTACCATGCTGGGAGACTTTGATTTTGGCAAACCCGAATTCAAAAACAGCTTTTTTGTGAACTCTTTATTTGTTTCTGCCAGTGTGCGTGCCGTGGCCAACAGCGATCAGGGCGATTATGTTCCCATCTTTCTTAGCCAGATACCGCAACTGTTTAAAAGAAATATTTTACCGATAGATGTGGCTGTCATTCAGGTTTCGCCACCCGACCGGCATGGATTTGTGACGCTGGGCACATCTGTAGACATTGCCCGGTCGGCAGTTGACACAGCCAAAGTTATTATTGCGCAGGTAAACCCGCTGATGCCCCGCACACATGGCGATGGTTTTATACATATTGATCAGATAGATGTTCTGGTTGAACATGAAAGCCCCTTACCTGAAGTTGACTATTCATCGAAAGTAAGTAAGGCCATGGAACAGATTGGTAAAAATGTGGCTTCGTTAATTGAAGACGGCGCCACCCTGCAACTGGGCATAGGCAATATTCCCGACCAGGTACTTAAAAATTTAACGGGTCATAAAAACCTGGGTATTCATACCGAAATGCTGTCCGACGGAGTGATCCCTTTAATATACAGCGGTGTGATCAACAACAGTTGCAAAAAATTAAATGTTGGCCGTTCTGTAACAGGTTTTATGGCAGGTACACGAAAACTGTACGATTTTGTGAACGACAACCAGGCCATTCGCGTAATGGATATTGAATATACCAATGATACCAGTGTTATTCGTAAGAACCCCAAAGCAACTGCTATAAACAGCGCTATTGAAATTGATTTAACAGGTCAGATCTGTGCTGACTCCATGGGCACTTACCAGTATTCGGGCATTGGCGGACAAATGGACTTTATGCGCGGCGCTTCATTATCGGAAGATGGTAAGCCGATCATTGCCATGCCTTCTACCACATCGAAAGGATTGTCGCGCATTGTACCATTCTTAAAAGAAGGAGCCGGTGTTGTTACAACCCGCGGACATGTGCATTGGGTGGTAACTGAATTTGGCATTACCAATTTGTTTGGAAAAAATTTAAAGCAACGCGCCAAAGCGCTGATCGAACTGGCGCATCCCGATCACCGCGAAATGCTTGATCAGGCATTTTATGAAAGGTTTTACGGGTGCTCGCTTCGTAAAGCGGCCATTTAATAAAACAATTATGCTTTTTTCATAATAAAGGGTTCGAAAGGCTGAATTCGAACAAAACACCCGCTTGCTGGAACGGGTGTTTTATTTTATAATTATACTTGCGTAAACAAAACCTTATATTATGAATACTAATCTTACGTTCAGATTGGCAACAATAGATGATCTGGCCGATATTGTTCAGATGCTTGCAGACGATGTGCTGGGCGCCGGCAGAGAAAATTCAACAAACACACTTTCTGACAAATATTTAAAAGCATTCGGGAAAATCGAAAGTGATCCCAACCAGGAATTAACCATTGCTGAAATGAACGGCGAAAAAGTAGCAACGTTTCATTTAACTTTTATTCAATACCTCACATACGAAGGGGGATTGAGAGCACAAATTGAGGCTGTAAGAACAGGCTCAAAACATCGCGGCAAGGGAATTGGCACAAAAGTGTTTGATTATGCCATTAACAGGGCTAAGGAAAAAGGATGTCATTTAATACAACTTACTTCCGATAAAAAACGACCCGATGCCATTCGGTTTTACGAATCACTGGGCTTTATCGCATCACATGAAGGCATGAAATTGAAATTTTTGTAAAAAAATTTATTCGGAAAAAATCTAAAGCAACTCGTTAAAGCGCTGATCTAACTGGCGCATACAAATCACCGTTAAATCCCGATCAGGCATTTTATGAACGGTCGCTACTTAAAGCGGTTTCGTAAGAGCGATTTGCTATTTTCGCGGGCTAAACTCAACCTAATGAAAATAGCTACCTGTTTTGCATTCTTTCTTTTAGTTATATGTACTAATTCATTTTCACAAAGCACAACCGCTTCGATACCTTTTCAATTGCTGCCAGACGGCTATATTGTGGTAAAGGCAAAAGTTGAAGGTATTGAAGGAAACTTTATATTCGATACCGGCGCCGGCATGACTGTATTCACCAAAACCTTTTTTAATAAACTCAAATATAAAGTACAAAAAGACGGCGGTTATACCGCATTCAGGGCTACCGGAGAGCGGTTGGACATCGACCTGTTCGAGGTAAAAAATTTTGAGCTGGGCAACTATAAGCAACCCTTGCAGGAAGTAAGCTATTTTGATTTAGACCTCGGCACATTAGATGGTATTATATCCCTGAAACTACTGGAACAACAACCCTTTACCTTTGATTTTACAAAAAAAGAGCTTCGGTTTGAATCTCCCAAAACGGTTGCTGCGCTCAAAAAAAGCGGTTATGTAATTCCGGTTCAACCTGAACAATCGCGTGGAATATCATTGGATATTTTCGCCTATTTCAAATTAAATGATACACTCACTTTGCAAATGTCATTAGACAGCGGCGCCGGGAATGATGTGTTTAAATTCAATTCAAAATATTGCAAGCGTTTGGGTATAAATATTAATGATTCGAATACTGTGAAAAAATATGGAAGAAAAAGTGAGATGGATACTGCATTTGTTTCAACCACCTACAGCGCTACCCTGAAGAAACTGGCCGCTGCTGCCAGCCCCGCCATCAATATCAGCAATATTAAAGCGCAGTTTGTAGACGGGTTAATTTACGACGGAATAATGTACCTCAACTGGCTTGGATCGCAAATAACGATCGATCTGCCCGGCAAACAACTGGTTGTTCAAAAATGATTTAACCGAGGTCAATGGTGAATGGTGAATAGTCAATGGTGAATGAATACATGGGGGATGTATTGACCATTCACCATTGACCATTGACGTATTTATTCCAGCGTCACATTCACCGATACTCTTGTATCATCCATAAAAAGATTAAGCGCTTTTGGTTTTGCACCAGCGGGTATTTTGTATGTCCAGCTTTCTTCTTTTGAAGTAGCTTCGGGTTGTGCCCTCAGAAAATCAGTTCCCGAATCATGTGTAATCTTTGTTCCATTATCTAATTCCAGGCGCGAATCGGAATAAGAAACCGATACTGATTTGCTATTGCCTATTGTAGATTTGTTGGTAACAGTGAGTTTAAATGTAAGCTCAATGCCATTGTCTTTTCCATCGGGGTCACTTAATGCAATGGCAGTGGCGCCGGTTACTTTCACCAGAGCTTCCTTGGTTTTACCCAATATAGCTGAATCGGGTGTTACTATTACCTTATACTCTTTGGGCTGATTGGCAGGTGCTGATTTCTTTTCTTCACCGGAAGCAGATGTTTGTTGTGTTGAAGTTTCAGTTTCTCCTTCGGCTTTTTTCTTGTCTTTACAGGCTGCAAATGCCAGTAACGAAGCCATTAATAACAGGGGAATCTTTCTCATAATTAAATTTGAAGGTTTATGAATAATGCTGAACGCGAAACGCTTAATGCCGAACGCTTAACGCCGAACGCAAATCCAGTTTAGCTTTACGCGTTTTGCGTTAAGCGTTAAGCGTTTCGCGTTTTGCGCTAAGCATTTCGCATTTTGTGCAAATAAACTGCTTTTAATATATCTGAATGTTAGCCTGTGAAAAATACCTACTCACCTTGGTTGTTAGTTAACAAGCCGCCCATCAGACTGTACTTTTAGTCGCAGGTTTATCGATAATATTACATTTTATCCCTTATTTCCCGTGCCTTGTATATTTATACAGATTCAACTAATATTACTGTATCCGCACCATCAACCATTATACCTTCAGTTGAAATACTGATTCCAGTTTTTTGCTTTGTATATTTAACTGCAGTGTTTGTTCCCAGCACTTTCATCTGTTTGATCTTCATTTTTGCATCGGGCAATAAAATGGTATTGCCATCAGGCGCTTTGAACAGGTGTATATAAATGAACTTTCCCTTTTGAGTAGTTACACCCCAGGGTTGCGGAGTAAGCGGTCCGCCTCTTGTGCCATAAATACTCTCCCCATATTGCTGCAGCCATTTACCCGCTTCGGCCAGTGTATCGGTAAATTCGGGTTGAATAACGCCATTGGGCATAGGCCCTACATTCAATAACAAATTAGCATTGCGGCCTGCAGCGCCCACCAGCAATTGTATAACCTGCCTGGGCGATTTATAATTGCGGTCGGTAATATTGTATCCCCATGCACCATTGGTGGTTTCGCAGGTTTCGAGCGGCTCCGCTTCGGATGGTTTTTGAAAACTTAAACCCGACTTATTTTCACCGGGCAGGTCTCGTTCAAACATCTGAAAGTCTTCGCCGGGTATAGGCGACAAATGATGATTATTGCCGATCATACATTTCGGTTGCAGTTTATGAATCAGTTGATAGATCTCGTTATACTTCCAGTCAATTCGCGAACTGCGGTCGGCATCGCCTTCAGGATTGGTTTGGTCCCAATGACCATCGAACCAAATGCACATGATATCGCCGTAATTCGTAAGCAGTTCGGTCAATTGATTTTTCATGAACTGCAGGTACGAAGCATAATTGCTTTTGGCTGTTCGGCCGGTGCCTTTGCCGGTTCGACCCGTTTCCCAGGGATAATCGTTCCGGTACCAGTCGAGCAATGAATAATATAACCCTAATTTAATGCCCTGTTTACGGCATTCTTCCGACAACATTTTCAATACGTCTTTTCCATAAGGTGTATTGGTGATTTTCCAGTCAGATTGTTTGGTATCCCAGTTCGAAAAGCCATCGTGGTGGCGCGTAATGAAAACAATGTATTTCATGCCCGCATTTTTTGCGGTAGCCACCCATTTGGCAGCATCAAAATCAACCGGATTAAAAGCGCGAAGCAGGCGGGTATAATCTAGCACTTTAATATTCCGGTTGTTCATCACCCATTCGCCATCGGCCAGCACGCTCGATAATCCCCAGTGTATGAACATTCCGAATTTATCGTCCTGAAACTGATGACGGGCCTGTACATTTTCTGCGGCAGGCGTGTAGCCGGCGGTATCGTGTGAAACGCCCTGAGCATTCAAACAATTAATACCGGCGATAAAGCAGGCAATTATAATGATGGTTTGTTTCATGGTATGAATATAAGCGTTTAGCATACAAATCATAAAAACAAAACATGTTATGTTTGTAAAATCCGGAACAATATGGGGGGCCATCCGCCAGCCCATCATGGCCGGTATGAACAATTTTGCCCTACATTTGGTTATGTAGTGTACCATTTTGTAAAGAAAGGAGAATAATAAATATATGGAAATCGGCATTAGCACTTTTGTAGAACGCACACCCGATACGGCAACAGGGCAAACGGTTTCGCCGCACCAGCGCATGCGCGATCTGATGGAAGAAGTGGAACTGATGGACCAGGTTGGACTGGATGTTTTTGCAGTGGGCGAACACCATCGTCCTGATTTTGTGGCCTCATCCCCTGCCGTGATATTGGCCGCTGCAGCTGTAAAAACCAAAAACATAAAACTATCCAGCGCCGTAACCGTATTAAGTTCCGATGATCCGGTACGCGTGTTCCAGGATTTTGCCACGGTTGATCTGTTATCGGATGGCCGCGCCGAGATCATGGCCGGACGCGGATCTTTTATTGAATCATTCCCATTATTCGGCTATGACCTCGATGATTATGATGACTTGTTTGCCGAAAAGCTCGACCTGCTTATCAAATTAAATAAAAGTGAAAAGATTACCTGGAAAGGCAAACACCGCCCGGCGATCGACAACCGGGGTGTATACCCAAGGCCTTATCAATCTGAATTACCTATTTGGGTAGCAGTGGGCGGAACACCGCAATCGGTTATACGCGCCGCCACCTATGGTTTGCCGCTGGCCATGGCTATTATTGGTGGAAGTCCTGAACACTTTAAACCGCTGGCGCAGTTGTATAAAAGCACCTGGATAAAAGCAGGGCACGATGAAAGCAAAATACAATTGAGCGTTCATTCACATGGTTATATTGCCGACGCATCGCAACAGGCGGCCGATGAGTTTTATCCATCTTACCAATATGTAATGACACAGCTGGGCAAAGAACGCGGATGGCAGCCATTAACACGTGAGCAGTATGAAGGATTGCGTTCAAAGAAAGGCGCTTTGCTGGTGGGCAGTGTGCAGGAAGTAACTGAAAAAATATTGTATGAACAGGAGCTATTCGGCCTCACCCGTTTTTTATTACACATCAGTGTAGGTACTATGCCGCATAAGCAGGTAATGCGATCGATTGAATTGCTTGGAACCAAAGTTGCACCCGAAGTAAGAAAACATCTTGCCAAATAATCATCAGTTGGAGTATGATAAAAACCGTACAAATTATTGGTCTGGTTACAGCAGCCCTATACACGCATGCCTGCGCCAATAATAATCAGCAGGTACCTGTTGCCAATAACAACAATAAAGATACCATACAGGAATCCCGCGCCGTTGTGCGGGATTCATTCCCAACGGGGAAAATTATCGATACCGTAGTTTGTACAGGCGATCCTTCGCAATCCTATGCGCTATATATTCCTTCACATTATATTCCGGCAAAGAGTAATAAACAACCGCTGGCTGTTGTATATTTTTTTGATCCGCATGCCAGCGGGTCACTACCTGTACGAAAATATAAAGCACTGGCAGACGCCTTTGGTTTTATTTTGATCGGCAGCAATAATTCGAAGAACGGCAACAACTGGCAACAGGCCGAAACCATTTGGCAAACATTATATGATGATACCAAAAAGCGTTTGCCCATCAGTGACAGCCGTGTATATACAGGTGGTTTTTCGGGCGGCGCCAAAGTAGCCGGTTATGTGGCATTGCATCATTCAGAAATAAAAGGTGTTATTGCCAACGGGGCAGGATTGCCCGACCAAACACCTGCAGGCAATTTTAGTTTCACTTTTACCGCCATCACCGGTGAAGGTGATATGAATATGACCGACCTGGTTGCTATAACAAACGATTTTGATAAAACGCAAACAAGGCACCGCATACTTTTTTTCAATGGCAAACACGAATGGGCGCCTGAAAAAACGATGAGCACAGCGTTTGCTGCACTGCAACTGGATGCCATGGCGCAACACCTCATTTCCAAAGACGATGCTTTTATCAGTCAATTCATTTCCAAAAGCAAACAAACGATTGCTGATTATGAAAAGGCGAACAAACCGGCAAAAGCAGCTATGGAGTGTACTATAGCCATCAGTTTGCTTAACGGGTTAGCCAATGAAACAAACTGGTTTCAGCAAAAGCTAACATCAATAACCGGCACTGCCGCATATAAGCAGCAATCACTCGCACAACAGCAATTGCTTGCAACCGAGCAGCAGATCAAGAGGCAGTACATGCAGCAGTTTCAGCAGGGCGATATGAATTACTGGACGAAAACCATCGGCGGTCTGTATGCAAAAGCAAACCCCGCCACTGCCGAAGGCGCCATGTACCAGCGACTGCTGGCCTGGTTGTCGCTGGCATTTTATTCGTTCAGCAATCAGCTTATAAATGCAAATCAAAATAATGATGCCCGGTACACGGTTGAGCTGTACAAACTGGCCGACCCAACCAATAGCGAAGCCTGGTATTTTTCTGCCATACTGAATGCCCGTAATAATGATGCAGCAGCCACAGAAAAAGATTTGATGAAGGCCGTTGAAAACGGTTTTAACGATAAAGGCCGCTTACAGCAACAACCCGAATTTCAAAGCCTGCAGGGCCAGATTGCCTGGAATAAAATTGTAGCCGGAATGAAATGAATTTATCGACATTAACAAAGTATCCATCTTTCCCATCGAAGGCGCCCGAAGCGAAGAACATGTGTTGAATGCGATGCCGGAGGTAAAGAACAAGATTTTATCGAATAATACAGGAACATGACCACAACATGAAAACGATTCCTATCAGACGTATCGGGGCAACTACCCAGGAGCCTGATTTTTCTAAAAACTTCAGCATACGTGATATCAGGGAACTTCTTGCCGGGAAAGATATGGTGCAGCCACTTCACCGGCATGATTTCTTTTTTATGCTTGCTTTGAAAAAAGCAAAAGGCCATCATGAAATAGACTTTACCCCATACAAAGTTGATGACAAAACCATTTTCTTTTTGCGGCCCGGGCAGGTTCATCAACTCACGTTGAGAGCCGGAAGCACGGGATATCTTATTGAGTTTACAAAAGAGTTTTATCATCCGCACGACAAAGTGCCGGCTCAACTATTACACAAAGCAGGTAATATGAACTATTATCAGCCTAATGCGGCGGTGTTCAAAAAATCAGATGCTTTATTGACCAATATTTTTCAGGAGTATAGTGGCAAACAGGAAATGCATGAGGAGGCGATAAAAGCAAACCTCAGTATTTTATTTATTGAACTGATGCGGCTGCACAAACAAAATGCTGTAGGCGCTGTTAACCTGTATACACAGGAACGCCTTTCAGCCTTACTGATGCTTTTGGAAACGCATATAACTACTCATAAACAGGTGTCGGATTATGCACAACTGCTGAACCTTTCGCCCTGGCAATTGAATGCCATCACAAAGGAAACGCTGGGCAAAACCTGTTCAGCATTAATTATTGAACATATTATTCTGGAAGCCAAAAGACATCTCCTTGCAACATCCAACCAAATAACCCTGATAGCTTATCACCTGGGTTACGAAGATGTATCCTACTTCATCAGGTTCTTTAAAAAGCATACCGGCTATTCGCCCGAAGCGTTTAGGAATAACTTCAGATAAGTACTGTTAAACTACATTTTTGTGCTATCGGAACCACTGCTTCAGCAACTACCTTTGATGTAAATTAAAAATACATCAAATACTATGGATCAAGCCTGGGATGAAAGATATAAAGACACCGAATTTGCCTACGGCAAAGAGCCAAATCTGTTTTTTAAAGAATGGCTTCCAAAATTTGAACCCGGCTCAATATTGATGCCGGCCGATGGAGAAGGGCGCAATGGCGTATTTGCCGCATTACGTGGGTGGAAAGTAACCTCATTTGATTTAAGTGCCGAAGGAAAGTCGAAAGCATTACAACTTGCCAAAGAAAACGGGATTGCGCTTGAATATATTGTCGGCGATTTTGAACAACTGCAATTTGAAAAGGAAAGTTTCGATGCTATCGGACTTATATATGCCCATTTTCCGGCAAACATGAAATCAAAATTTCACCAAAAGTTACATGAATACCTCAAACCCGGCGGCATTATTATACTGGAAGCCTTTAGTAAAAGCCATTTGCCATTGGTGAAGCAAAATCCTAAAGTCGGCGGCCCTAAAGAAATTGATATGCTATACTCAAAAGAAGAGATCACAACCGATTTTAAAAATTATGAAGTAATGCTGTTGGAAGAAGAAGAAATTCAGTTACACGAAGGAAAATACCATAATGGCAAAGGCGCTGTCATCAGGTTTGCAGGAAGAAAGCCACATTGAAAATGAAAAAATCCCGCCTTATTTGACGGGATTTTAGTTTATCACTCTGTGCAATGCACGAGGTTGATGACACCTCTGTGATTACTGAACGCTGCAAAGCATCTTTGCAGTGCTGCAAAAATGCGCTGCAACAAACATAGCCGTTTTGCATGCTGTTTTGCCGTTATTGTAAGCTATTTCGGGGGACTATGTAAGCTATTCGCGGAGCTGTGTAATCTATTTTGAAAACCTTTGTAACTTATTTGCCGTGTATGTAAGCTATCGGCAGGCTGATGTAAGCTATTTTAATAATAATTATTGCTACAAAGCTTCTTTGTATGCAAACAAAGTTCCGGTGCATTATTCTAACACCGGCCGGGGTTAAACAAACCTGCTTTGCAGCCATGCAACAAAGCTTTGTATACTACCCCCACTCCATATGGTATTCTGTTGCTAATATTTTATGATACGG
This sequence comes from Niastella sp. sgz303648, assembly GCF_059587045.1. Classification (NCBI taxonomy): domain Bacteria; kingdom Pseudomonadati; phylum Bacteroidota; class Chitinophagia; order Chitinophagales; family Chitinophagaceae; genus Niastella; species Niastella sp. sgz303648. The sequence continues at coordinate 229,169 of NZ_JCAPSW010000005.1, forward strand.
CTCCATGCCAATAAACGGATAATGGGATATACCGGGTCTATTTCATGCCAGCGTTTACCAAAATTTACTGCAGAAGGACGTTTATGGTGGTTATTATGATACGATTCTCCCAACATCAGAATGTCTATATAAAACAAATTTTGAGAAGTATTCCTTAATCTGAAATTGATATATCCATACTTATGTGCAAACCAGTTAATGATTGCACCATGAAAGGCGCCCATGGCCAATACTACGGGCAGCAATAACAATAACCAAAAGGTTGAAGCAAAATACACAAATATAGCACCATAACCAACCGCCCAAAGAGTTCTCGATACGGTAGAATGTGCCCATTTGTCGAATGCCGGCCAATCGGGAAGATTCTTGGTAAAACGCTCTTCTACCTCAATGGTTCCTTTAAAAATTCCAGCGTATATGGTACGTGTGCGCCACATCATACTAAATATATTATTGGAGTATTTCGGCGAATGAGGATCTTTTTCAGTATCTGTATATGCATGATGCATACGATGCATAATGGCATACGCGCGCGGACTCATATAAGACGAACCCTGAGCGAGGTAAGTGAAAATGTAAAATACCCGCTCCCAGAATTTGTTCATGGTAAAAGCGCTATGTGCCGCGTATCTGTGCTGGAAAAATGTTTGAAAAAACAAAGACGAATACCATAGGGCTACGAAGAAAAACAATAAAAACATAATAATATTTTGATTGAAAAAGAATAGAAAATGCAGAAAGCTGAAAATTTACAAAGCCACTTTAAATGAGGGAATGAAGTGGAAAAGGAAAGAAACCTATTTCGGTACGTTCTATTATTGAGCAATATATGAATTATAATGTTAACAAAACGACAATGCGAAGCAAACAACTAATATACAAGCAATGTAAAGCGTGATTGGTATACCAAAAGAAGACTTAATTAATGACTGCAAACGTTTAAACCACAGACAGATAGTAATTTATGAATAAAAAGGCCTATCTTTAAATAAATAGCAGTTGAAAGGTGTTTCTGCAACGTAGCTCACCTTAATAATTTCTTCTCTTCTTCTATCTTTTTTAACTGCTGTTTAAATTAATATTTGTATGTTATTCTTAAAAGAACATCTTCAAAACGATCACTATAACTGGATAACTAAAATTAATCACTCGGTGTATACAAGTGACCCCGACCGCCGTTTTTTCGATCGTAGCAATGGCAACCAGGTTTTGTTCATTATAAATTATTTTGGTAAATCGCTGGGAAAATTATCCCTGCGCGATGGACATAGAATTGAAGAACTCATCACTACCCAACTGCCGCAGGATACAAAAAGCGAATTGTCGGTCTTTAACTGGCTACGGGGTGTATATCTGTACTACGGGAATTAAATAATTCGAAATAAATTTTAATCATTAAAATCTAATGTCATGAACATACAGGTTTACAATCTTGGTAGAAATATAAGTGATACAGATTTGAGAAAATTGTTTGGTGCCTATGGTGTTGTTAATTCGGCTGAAGTAACACGCGACAAATTAAACGGACGGTCTAAAGGAAATGGCGTTATTGAAATGCCTGTTGAACACGAAGCCAGGCAAGCCATTGCTTCTCTTGACCAGATGATGATAGACGGAAAGAAAATATCAGTGAGCGAATTGAATTTACCTCCAAAATGGTAGTTGCGTTACCTCAGAGCCTCAGACACCTCTATGTAAAAGTTCATAAACTTCATAGTATTCAACCCATTAATAGCCGATGTACCTGAATTAATGTCCATTTCAACATAGCCATATCCCAGCGAATGACCTGTTACCTTGTCGGCCACAATCCTTGCAGACTTTACCAATCCAAATTGAAAGAAAAGATTTGACAAATGAGAAGTAGTTGTCATGAGATTTAAATTACCAATTAAAATATGCATAAATTATTTTTAATAATACAGGTATGACTCAGTGAAGAATACGAATAAAAGCGGTTAAACGGCAGGGAGAATTAATAAATGGCTATCAAGATACCTAAATAAGACCGGTAAATCTAATTTTGTTTCGAATTGCAAAAGAAAGTTTTGCATTATAATGTTAAATAGTGTTAAACCAGTAAGTTAGCCCCCTATAAAATAGTTTAATTGTCTGTATCCTTTTAAAACCCTATCTTTAATTACAATTGAGTTGTACATCTTAAAGTAATAGAAACGATCTTTTGCTAACTTTTCCTTCTGTAAACTTTCGCTTTTTCTACTTTTTGTGAGTGCTCAGTTCATTAATCACATTTTAATTTTTAAGAAATGAATTTGTACGTTTCTAATTTAGGTTTTCATGTAAGTGATGACGACCTGATGAATTTATTTACGGCTTATGGTAATGTTACTTCAGCCAAAGTAATAACAGACAGAGAAACCGGCAAATCGCGCGGTTTTGGCTTTGTTGAAATGCCGGTGGATGAGGAAGGTAAAAAAGCTATGAAAGGACTGGAAGGAAAAGAAATCGAAGGAAGAACGATTTCTGTATCGGTTGCAAGACCGAAAACAGACAGAGGTGGTGGTGGTTCTTTCGGCGGCGGCGGCGGTAACCGCGGCGGTGGCAACCGTGGCTCCAGATGGTAAACATATTATAGTTGTATACAAAAGCCACCCTGATTTAACCGGGGTGGCTTTTTTATTGGCTACAATATAAAAATCCCGCCTTCGGCCGGAAGGCGGGATAAGTAATATCTGTTTTAATCAGATTTATTCTGAGATGATCAGTTTGGTCGTCATAATTTTCCTATTGCCCTTAGCCACCGTAATATGGTAAACACCGGTTGCTATGGATGTATTAATACGTATCGGATCTTTAACATTTACTTCTTTCCTGAACACGATCTTACCATAAAGATCGGCAATGATCACCGTGGCATTCGTAATAGTTTGATCTTCCAAACGAATGGCAAAGTTGCGCTGTTTAACAGGATTGGGATAAACCACTCCCCCATTCATTTCGGCAGTTGTGCCGGTTGTAACATTCAGACTTGTAGTAAGGGCGTTGGTTCCGGCTGCCTCAAAGTGCGACCAGGGGTACAAACCTACATAATGAATGTTATAATTTCCATTCACTCTGGCAGGCATGCTGTTCGACCATTTGTTGGTATAGTCTACTCCATTGATCTCAACCAGACTCATATTCCACGAATTTACATATGAAATGTTTCCTGAGATTACATAACAAAATTCACCCGCACTGTCTTTTTTAAATGGAAGTGAAACAACCGTAGGATTACTACAATTGCCCTGATTGGGTGTTTGTGTAAAGCCTGCTGTTACCGAAACGTTGGCGTTCACGGTTACCGTTACGGGGTTTGTGGTGCCGCTTACACTGCCGCTCCAGCCGCTAAACTGGTATCCGGTTGCTGGTGTAGCAGTAAGGGTTACCTGTGTACCCGCTGAATAAGTACCTCCTGCAGGGTTTAACGTAATGGTTCCCGAGCCTGTTACTGCCGTAGTAATTGTGTATTGTACCGGTGCAACTACATGGGTTACAGTAATGGCTGAAGAAGCTGTAAAGTTACCATCGGCAGTAGTAGCGGTGATGGTAGCCGAACCTGCTGCCAGCGCTGTAACAACACCTGTGCTGCTTACTGATGCAACAGCCGGTGCGTTTGAACTCCAGTTTACTGTTTTATTAGTAGCATTGGCTGGGGTTACAGTGGCGGTAAGCTGCGATGTTTCGTTGATCTGTAAAGTGTCGGCAGCCGGACTTACACTTACTCCGGTAACACGTATCACTTCACCGGCGGTTGGCGTGCTGCCATAAACAAGTACACCATCTACATACAAAGGAATAGTAGCAACTTCTTTAAGTGTTCCGTCGACACCTTTTGATGACCAGTCGTTCGATGGGTTCCAGGCCGAAGCGCTGGCTTCATAAGGAAGACGGATACGTATCTGCGATTCTTTTCTCGACTCCCCTTGTCCGCCGGGCCATATCTTAATGGAAGGATTAAACGTTACTTCGGTATAATAGATATTGTTTGCTGCATCCCAGGCCATCAGCTGCGTGAAAGTAACATCTGCATTATTAGATGAAACTACATAGTTTGATGGTGTGTATCCGGCCGCTACTCCTTCTGATATATCGATAAATAACCGGAAGGCATGTTTCGATGCAATGCGCGCCGGCCAGGCTGTATGATTGTTTACCCAAACACTCCATTCGGTATATGTATTTCCGCTGCCGTTCAGTTTTGCTTCGATCAAAAATTCACCGGTAGGCGTTTCAGCAACCGGAAAATTGGCCAAAGACGTTCCTCCATAATCTTCCACCAATCCGGCAAGTAAACCCGAAAATGCCGCATTATAATCGGTGGCTACTTCGTTGTTCACATAGTTGCCGCGATCGTCGGTATAGGCATCATTATTTCCGGGGCCGCCTACGAGAGCGCCATATAAAGTATGTCGTGATTCGGTTGGAGGGCCGGTGAGGTTATTTGACCAGCATCCATGCGCTGTGCGATGGTGTGGTTTTGTTGGCGGATTATTGCCAAAGCCGCACACATAACTGCTGTTGCGCGGGTTATTGCCCAATGCATAGTTCATTTGCGCCACTGCAAAGTTTTTATACTTTGTTCCTTTGGCGGTGGTAGTAGCAGCATCCTGATAATACCTGGCCAGAAATCCTGTATTGATGGCATACCTTAACGCGCCCCATGTATCCAGAAAAGCCAAACCGCCTGGCGTGTACGTAATGCGTTGCCCATTGTAGCCATCTGTCCAGTAATCAAGGTGACGCTCCATATCTTCTTTATACTGCGCTTTTCCGGTGAGCTTTGCCAGCAGGGCATAACATCCGAACGATTTGTCGTCCCACGCAAGTCCCCATTTATACGACTTGATAGTGCTTTGAGGCTCCGACGACAGATTTGCATAATAGGTTTCGGCTTTGGTTAACCAGGTAGTGTTGCCGGTAGCACGGTACAACCATATGGCGCCCCATACCAGTTCATCATTATAACCGCTGTATGAGTTGTAATAGCCGGCAGCATCTGTAATGGAGCTGGAATATTTGCCACGATACGTGTCTGCAAAATTGTACAGCTCTATAGCATGATTTAATAAGGTAGCACTGTAGGTTGGATCATCCGTTTTAAATACCATACTGGCAGCGGCCATAGCTGCGGCGGTTTCAGCAGCGAGATCAGAACCAGGATGAGTGGCGTCGATCTTATAAGCGGGGCGACTCATGGCCATCACTTCCGATGATCCCCACCAGGCATGATCGGTACCGCCATTGCCTACCTGACCATATAATTCGTTGGGTGCAGTATGACAACGAATAAAATAATCATTTACAAAACGCAGGTTGCTTTTCAGGTATTTCATTTGTCCTGAAGCGTTATAACCGGCAGCAAAATCAATACCACCCCAGGCCAGCATGGTGGCCGAAAAAGCCATGGGAAAACCAAATTTAACGTGGTCGCCTGCATCGTACCAGCCGCCTGTAAGATTCTGTCCTACATCGCTGCCATCGTTCATGGCAGAGTTGGCACGCCAGGTTACGCGGTTATCGGCCGGTAATTGGCCCGAACGCTGAGCTTCATAAAAGAACATTGATTTTTGTAAAACTTCTGCATAATTGAATGTTTGTGCAAAGGTGTTGTTCAGGAAAGCAAATAGGATAAAGGTAGCTATCACGCTACATTTTTTTGTCATGATTTTAAATGTTTAATATAACAAAATAGGATTCACATATGACAGTATTTAATAAGTGCTTTATTAATTCATCGTTTTGTTGTATGAATTAAGATAGCAGCAGCAATAAGAGATCGCTGATTAGTAAAACAAGTGAGTTTGGGGAGAGAATAATCCTTTAAATGAGAGTAGGTAAATCAGTTTCATAAGGAGTGGTTTAATTTTTAAAATTTCAGTTAACGTAAATATTAGTCAGCATATAGATAAGGAACAAATGATCCTTATTATCTATATAAATTTAAAATACTATTAAATTACGGTTGTGGGATTAAAGTGCTACAGGCAGTGGGCGTATACGTGATAATATTCCTATGAAGGTTAACACAACAAATTTAGTGCAAAAAAACCTTGAGAGGCCCGTATTGCTAAACTTTTTTTACACATAAAGGAAAGATTACCAAAACGCCATGATCATCGGCAGATTTTATAGAAAAGAGTTATATTTTTCGGAAAGCGTTATTTTCAAACTCCGCCTGTGCAACACCGGGCGGAGTTGTTTTTATAAACTAAAATGAATGCCGGTAGCAACCGGAGAAAGCTATCTGCCAAACGCATTAACTATCTGAAGCACTGCCGCTCTGTTTGACCGGCTTACCGGCAAACTGTATCCTGCAACATGAACCTGGTGACTATCGATAGCAGTTATATGATTTGTGGCTACTATGTACGATTTATGGATCTTTAAAAACCCGTTCTCCGGAAGCCTGTCTTCAATTGCTTTAAGACTCGAATAAACAATGTATTTTCTGTTTGATGTAAAGATGTTAATATAATTCAGCATGGCCTCGATATAGAAAATATCCTTAATCATAATTTTTTCGAAGCGATGATCGCATTTAACATATAAGAAATCGGGCCGGTCGCTGATCGACTTTATTGTTTGGGAACCGCTAACCTTTGCCAGCGCTTTTTGTGCTGCCTTAGAAAAACGTTCAAATGTTACCGGTTTCATTAAGTAATCGGTAACCTCCAGCTCAAAGCCTTCAACAGCATATTCAGGGAAAGCAGTTATAAATATCACCTGCTGAAAAATGGGCTGGCTCTTTAAAAACTCAATGCCGGTCATTTGAGGCATTTGAATATCCAGAAAGATCAGGTCAACCAGCTCCCTTTGCAAAACTTCACCGGCAATAGCAGGATTCCGTACAGCGCCAACCAGTTTAAGAAATGGTACTTTTTCAACATAGCCTTCAACTTGTTTCCTGGCAAGCGGTTCATCATCTACAATTAAACAATTAAGCATTATTTCAATATTAGCGTTAAGTTTATAATGTATTTGTTATTGCTGATCTCCTCATTGAGTTGATAGTTACTTCTGTAAAGCAGTTCAAGACGCTTTTTTACATTAATGATCCCGATCCCTTTATTCACATTGCTCTCCTTTTGACGACTCATAACATCAAAAGTATTGGTACAATTAAACTTCAGTTCGCCGTTAACAAATTGAATATCGGCTTTTATACTATTTTCCTGATTGTCAAAATCCGAAACGTACTTAAATGCGTTCTCTACAAATGGTATGAGCAATAAAGGTGCAATGAGTAATTTTTCATAATCTCCTTCAATAAAAAGCTCTGCACTACAATTATCGTTACGAATGCGTTGCAGGTTAAAGTAATTTGTAAGATAAGCGAGCTCTTTCGTTACCGGAATAAAATCAACATTGCATTCATAAAGCTGGTAGCGCAATAGATCTGCAATGGATACTAACGTTCCTTTTGCACTGGCCGGGTCTGTTTCCAATTGGGTATATAAATTATTCAGGGAATTAAACAGAAAATGCGGATTGAGCTGGGCTTTCAGGTAAGTGAGCTCGGCCTGCGATTTTTCTTTTTCTATAACTTCCATTTTTCGTCCTATTTCGAACCTGTCGATAGCCAGTTTTACAAAGCAACCTGCCAGTACACCTATCAGGGCAATAAAAAAACGATTGTATTGTAAATCTGTATAAGTCCATGAAAAAGAAAAATTAATCGGTACCAGCATATGTTGTAATAATACGCCCATGACCCATGAAAAAATTCCGGCTAACAGTGCTGTTAGCAGCACCGATAACAGGATCAGCTTTCCGATGCTTTTACGCTTCAGGTAATCAGGTATGATATACAAATAAATGATATAAAAGGCGCAAATGATAAGCCCCACATCCATGGCCGAAAAGTAAATTCTGTTCGTCACATTACTTACATAAAAATTCACTACCCGGTTCCACATCAAAAAGAAAACAATCCAGATAAAAAAATGCAGCAAAAACTTACGCATGAATTAATTTATACAAATCGCCTGTAAACAAGCGTCTTTTTATAGCAACGGTTATTTTTCCGGGACGAATGACCAAATCATTTTTCTTTCGTGCACCTGTGGTATAAAATTTCATGCAGCTGATATAATAACGATCAGCCATATCGGTAATACCCCGACCTTGCAAAAAAAGAATATGAGAAAACTCATTGCTGCGCCCTTCTGCTGGTTTGTATTTGTTTGCCACGCACAAACTATGGATACAACACAGGTAGCTGCCTCTTATTTCAATGAAGCTGCTACCGCCAGCCGAAATCAGCATATATGGCCCGAACAGGTATATGGCCCCACCTTGTTTGTTGATCCTGTTACAAGAATAACCTATGCCAATATGCCCGATAGCGCTCAAATACTGAAACCCGATGGTGGTATTTATAAAGGCATTTTTCCGAAAGAGGTAATGCTCGCCAATACATCCATCAACTGGCAGGGTCAAAAGTGGTCGGTTATATTGTGGCCTTTACCTGCCAATCGTGATGAGCGTTTAAGCCTTATGCTTCATGAATGTTTTCACCGCATACAGAATAAGCTTGGATTTCCTGATCGAAGCCCAACGGTTGACCATTTAAGCAGCTTATACGGAAGAATTTATTTTTTGCTCGAGCTACAGGCTTTAAAAGCAGCTTTAAGCAAACCCGCCGGCGAGCGTAGCACCGATTTAACCAATGCCTTACTTTTCAGGGCAAAGCGGCGCGAACTTTTCCCCGCCACATTTACAAACGAAAGGTTATTGGAAATGAGTGAAGGCCTTGCAGAATACACAGGAGTAATACTTGGCAGGCAGCAGGATAGCATCCGGCAGCATTTATATCAGCAAATTGACTCTGCCGCGGCACGCAAATCTTTGATCCGCTCAGCTGCTTATATCACCGGACCAGTTTATGGCTATTTGTTATACGAAAAATCGCCGGGCTGGACGCTGAAAGTTGATTCCAATTCAGATTTCCCGGTGCTGATTACAAAATATTATCACCTCCATTTGCCAACGCAACAAACGAATGAAGCAATGGCCATGCTTGAAAAAAAATACGACCACAACGACATAATTGCGTTGGAAAAAATAAAAGAAGAAAAGCGCCGGCAAACCGCCAATCAATACATTAACCTTTTTACACGGCAGCCGGTTTTAACCATCACCCTCATAAAAATGAGTATGGTTTTTAATCCCAATACCTTATTTGATCTGGGCGATCATGGAACTGTTTACCCCACTGCGGAAGTAAAAGATACCTGGGGGCAGTTATCCGTAACAGGTACCGGCCTGCTTATGAAAGACTGGAAAGTAATTACCCTGGCTGCCGAAGGTATAAATAGCAACGACCGGGTAATTGAAGGCAAGGGCTGGAAATTACAGTTAAATGAGCATTGGGAAATGGTTAAAACGGATGAACTTCATTTCAATATCGTTAATAAAAATTGAGTGAGCGAAATCATAGAATTAAAAAGGCTTTAAGTGCAACGACTTAAAGCCTTTTTAATTATTGAAAATAACAGTAATTACTGCGCGCCCTGTATCAATGCATCCAATGCCGTTTGATCGAATACTGTATTGTTTGTTCTGTTGAAAATACCACTACCCTTATCGGCAAGCGATCCTTCATCCCAGTAGAATGGAAGAATGCCATTTGCCTTTGCCTGTTTGGTAACATACTTCAGATAATAGGCCCTTGAAGCAAGGTGAAGCGTCAATGCATCGCCTGTAAGTGTAGTGCGCCGCATCGCTGCATATTCACCCATTACCACCGGAATTCCTTTGTCGACAAACTTTGTTTTCATCATGGCCATGTATTTGTCTACATCACTTTCTTCGCCCCAGGTTGGGTTGCGTGTGGGATCGGTAGTGGAATGATTGCCTGCCCCCCAATAGTAGAACATATTACCCCATGATGCATCTGTGGTCATCAAACAAAATTGATAAGGTGTATAGTAATGAACCTCAACCATCATACGATTGGCCATATAATCTGTAGGCAGCGTATTCATCAGGGTGTTTGTTTTATCAAAGTCGGTCGAAGGCCCCTGCACCACCAGCACGCGGTATGTGTTGTGACCTCCCGTAGCTCTTACGGTATTGATAAACGTTTGATGATACGAAAGCAGTACACCCATTCCAGTTGCATCACTAACATTGGGTTCGTTGGCGCTGGCAAACAACAAATGCTCATCGAAATCGCGCATGGTAAGAGCAATTTGTTTCCAGAATGCTTTCTGTTTTGCATTAACCGCATCCTGTTTGGCGGTTGTACAGTTTTCTTCAAGCCATCCGCCATCCCAATGGATGTTGAGAATAGCATACATACCATTGTCAACACAGTACTGCACCACTTCCTTAACGCGGTTCAGCCAATCGGTTTTCAGTGTAGTACCGCCCGAGGCTGTTACATATTGGTCCCATGAGCAGGGAATGCGCACCGCATTAAATCCACTTGCCTTAACCAGGTCGATCAGAGCTTTGGTCACCTTGGGATTGCCCCAGGCCGTTTCGCCTCCAATGGCTTCAAGGGTATTTCCGATATTCCACCCCAGTTTGATTTTGGCAGCCAGTTGAACGGCATTGCTGCTCATACCGGTTGCATCGGCCGGAATGCTGTCTGCATTTACACTCCCTAATTGCCTTACTTTAATCTCTTTCGAAAGGCCTCCTGCTGTTACAGCAATCACTACAGAACGTTCGCTTGTACCTGTGTTTGACTGCACATTGAAAGAGATCTTTCCATTGCCATCTGTTGATGATGCAGTAGCTGTAAACCAGGTTGCTGAATTACTGAAGGTCCATTTTGTGTTACTGGAAACAGTTACCTCTGATGTGCCACCCGCAGCAGCAAACAATTCTTCCGATGAAGAAACAGATAGCGTGGGTGTAACCGTAGCATCCTTTTTATTACAGGACGACGCCACGAGTATAATCGAAAGAATTGCTAAATACTTAAATAGTTTCACAGAGTCTTATTTTTTATTTACTGATTTTGAGATTTTGGGATTTTTAGATTTAAAGGCAATTATAAAGCTAAAGAAATCTCAAAATCCCAAAATCGCGAAATCTCAACATTCGTTTAGGGTGTAATATAATGGAACGAAAGCCATTCATCTTTACCCGCATCGTAGCTGGTGCCAAACCATACTCCTTTTGTTCTGTAATCGGTTGGCCATCCTTTCACCACTTTGAGCGTAGTTGCTGTCGGGTTCATCCAGCTTGATGAATTCTGCAACAATGTATTGCCAACAAGATTAACTATATTCTTTGATTCATCAATGGTGAATGTACCTGTGGTAAGTGTTCCGTTTTGGAAGCGGGAATAATTTTGTCCGTTGATATTATCGAAACGGATCCATGCGCCATTCACTGCATTATCCCATGTATCGTTCCAGCCCCAGGTGCTGGAGGAGCTCTTGCTGGTCGTCCATCCATTACCTTTTGCAATCCAGTCAACCGGATTGCCGTTTACATCGACGGTCCAGAAGCGGCCGGGGGATGTTGTTCCGCCGGTAAGCATAGTCAATAATTCGCCGGCAGCAAATGTTGGATTAAATCCATCATCGGGCTTTTTAACCGCTGGTGGCGGAGGAACCCAGTTGTCGCTATATTGCTTGGAGATATAATTCAAAACTGCATATTCTGGTTTTGATTTATTCTTTACAGCCAATTGCATAGTATTCTCAGTTAACGTAAGCACCTTCACACTATATATATTGCCGGCATCACCAGGCGTAAAGGCTACGCCTAAAATAGTAGCGTTACTTGTTGTAAGCGCTAAAGTGTTTATATCGAAAAAGTAAGTACCGGATTCCGTTGTAACACCACCTACTCCCTTATGATCAGTTGTTAAAAACGGACCGCCTTTCAAACTAAAGGTCATAAAACCATAATCCCTTTTATCTGCAACCCAGGTATCATTCAGGTAATTGGGCTCATATTTCCAACAATACGGATCGGTATTATCTGAGCACTGCGGCCAGATAACACTTTGACCATCGGCTGCTTTTGTACTGTTAACATTATCCTGACCGGTAAAGTAAGCAGGACTGGTAAAGAATTTCTGATCACCTGCTGCATCGGCATCCAAAAGCCATGTTTTTTCTTTTCCCGGCCCGCCGGTAAGCAGTACCCACAGTGGATCGTTTACATAATTGAGATTATCCTTTGTAACGTGGATGGTAATTGGATCCAGTTCCACCAATCCTCCACCCGTAACAGCAGAACGTTTGATTATGTAATCGCCCTGGAATGCATAATGAACAGTATCTACCCGTCGTATTGATTTACCGGTGCTGTAATCCCAAACCGGTTCTACCGCGTCGGTATGATTAATTAAGTAAACAGTATTGCCACCGGCATCAACAGTGAGGTCCTGTTTTACTTCCATGTTGATCTCCGACTTATCGGGTGTGCCCGACAAACTGTAATCTTTCTTTTTGCAGGAAAGTACAGTAAATACCGCTATAAATAATAACAGCGCTATTTGTTTAATAAGTTTCATCTGTATGTATTTTAGATGTTGTTAATGTTTTTCAAATAAGCCCACCGGCTTCATTACCATCCTGCATTTTGCTTCAATACATTATTCGACAAAGTGATTTGTGAATTGGGTATTTGCACCAGGCCTTTTGTTTCGGTGATCTTCGATGCCAGAATGGTTTTAGTTGTATTCACGCCACCATTTTGTAGCGTCACCGATTCGGCAATGGTTGATGCAGCAACGCTCACTCCCTGACGAAGCAAATCCCAGTAACGAATTCCTTCCCCTGCGAACTCAAGTCTTCTTTCATTCATAATATTTGCCTGACTTACCGCAGTTTGAACGAAGTTGCTTCCAAAAGCCCTTTTGCGTACATTATCAAAGTACGTTTGTGCATTGGGTGAACCTAATTCAGCAGCCATTAACAATACATCTGCATAACGGATAGAAACGTAATCCTGAAACTGGCTGATCTGGAAGCTTACACCGCCCATTTTTTCGGCCAGGCTTTTTCCTGCAGAATCAGCCATTGGCGTGTATTTTTTCATGTAATAGCCTGTATATTCCCGCTGATCTTTTTTGTTCTGGAAATCGAGTCCTTCATCAGCTATAGAAATAATGGAAGCTTTTTTGCGGGTATCATTGGCATCGTACGCATTCCAGAGTTTTGCATTCACCGTTCCGGCTCCCCAGCCCATTCCGTAGGGGTAAATACTTTGAATACGAATACCGTACATTACCAGCCAGTTATTGCCATCGGCATTGCCATTCCAATCGCTTGTGTAAGTATATTTGATGCCGAAAACAGTTTCTTTGTTATCTTCCCCTGCATAATTTTTGAGCGATGCAGCAGGCCATAAATTGGCAAATTTCTCAACCAGGTCAAAACCTCCATTGCTGATCACATCTTCGAGATAAGCCAACGCCTGTGATTTTGAAACAGCGCCCGCTAAATCTGATTTGCTGTAGTAACCGGTGTAGTATAGGTATACACGGCCTAACAATGCTTCGGCAGCCCATTTGGTTACCCGTCCATGTGTATTTGGATCCTGTGAGCCATAACCTGTAGCCGGAAGATTAGCGGCTGCAAACTTCAGGTCATCGGCAATAAATTTATACACACTGTCGGGGCTGGCCTGTGGCACATTATCTGTTGTTGGTTTGGCGATCAGCGGAACATTGCCCCACAAACGCGCCATATCAAAATAGCAGAAGGCGCGTATAAATCGTGTTTCAGATTCATATACATTGCGCAAACTTTCACTGCCTTTCCAGTCAACCTGGTCAATATGCGACAACAACATGTTGGCACGGTATATAGCTTTGTAATAATTGTTCCATGAGTCACCGAACATGCTTTGATCAGCCGGCGAGCGGAGTTTATCGAACTCATCCATCATCTGGTAACCCAATCCATCTGAATTACCGGTGCCGCCAAATGCGTTATCGCTCATTATTTCGGCCGCAACCGGCAAAGCAATACCTGATGACCATACACGCTGTAATCCATCGTACACCCCTACTAATGCTTTGTAAGCATCAGATGGTGTTTTGTAAAAATTCTCCTCAGTAGCAGATGTTACATTCTCTGTATCGAGAAAGCTTTTACTGCACGCTGCCAGCGACAACAAAGCGATGGCTGCTATATATAATTTTAATTTTTTCATTGTCATTCCGGTTTTAATTAAAAGCGAACGTTTGCACCAATCATTACTGTTCTTGGTCTTGGATAATATCCTAAGTCAACACCCGATGAAAAGCCTTCGTTGTATCCAACCTCGGGATCCATACCATTGTATTTGGTAAAGGTGAAAGCATTCAGTACCGAAGCATACAATCTTACTTTGCTCAGGTAACTTTTCTTAGCCAGGCTGGCAAAATCATAACCAAGAGAAATAGTGCTAATGCGAAGGAAGCTGCCATTATGAATGTACAGGTCGCTGAATTGTGTCCAGTTACGGTTATCTTCGGTTACTCTCGGTATTCTGTTAGATGAACCGGGGCCATGCCAGCGTTCGAGTATTTCGGCAGAATAGTTAGCCTGTGAACCTGATTGGTTGCGCCACGACTGAACGATTTGATTACCTGCTACACCCGAGGCCTGTACCGAAAAGTCGAAACCTTTATAATCCAGCGCTATATTAAAACCGAATGTGAAATCAGGATTAGGATCGCCAATCTTTGTTTTATCATTGGCATCGATAACACCATCATTGTTCAAATCAACATACTTTACATCACCGGGTTGTGCATCGGGCTGAATTTTACCGCCTGTTTTACCTGTATAAGCATTCACTTCTGCTTCGGTTTGGAAAACGCCTGCCGTTTTATATCCCCAGAAATACCCCACAGGCATTCCGTTTGCAGCTCTGTAAAATTCACCGGCATTGGCATACAAAACGTTGGTATTACCATGAAGTATATGATCGTTTGTAGGTATGTTGCCGATGGTGTTTTTGTTGTAAGCGCCGTTTGCACCTACTGAATAATTGAGCTTTCCAATATTGTTGTGGTAATTCAGCGCCAGTTCAACACCGGTATTCTTCACATCACCACCATTGATCCACATGCCATCAACACCCGAAGTTGCCTGAAGGGGAATATAAATAAGCCAGTCTTTTGTTTTCTTGATATAGTAATCAAGAGTAATGTTCAACTTTTTCATCACGG
Organism: Niastella sp. sgz303648; assembly: GCF_059587045.1. NCBI lineage: Bacteria > Pseudomonadati > Bacteroidota > Chitinophagia > Chitinophagales > Chitinophagaceae > Niastella > Niastella sp. sgz303648. The sequence continues at coordinate 244,302 of NZ_JCAPSW010000005.1, forward strand.
TAGCGTCGAACCCAATATTGGTTTGCTCTGAGGTTTCCCATTTAATATTTTGGTTACCGATGGTGTTGTCGGGAACCGCTCCCTGCGTATTGTTCCCTTCTGTTGGTCCGAAAATATAACCAGCATTACTAAAGTTTATAAGAGATAAATACTTATAAGCCGGAATATTTTGGTTACCTACCCGGCCCCAGCTTCCCCGGATCTTCAGAAAATCTAACCATTGAAAGTTGTGCATAAAGTCTTCCATCGAAGTAACCCATCCTGCACTCACTGAAGGGAAATAACCCGTGCGATGGCCCTGTGCAAAATTGGAAGAAGCATCTGACCTGAAAGTAAGGTTCAACAGGTATTTTTCAAGATAATTGTATTGAAGTCGTCCGAAATAAGATGACAGCCCCCATTCATAAGGTCCGCCACTGACACTCATGTAAGGAGCGCCTCTGTTCACGTTTTGTGCAACTGAAAGATATGCATAGTTTATATCGCTGACCCGCAAATCCCAGTTACTACCGTATATACTGGTATTTTTTAATTTCAACGCAGAACTACCGGCCATTACACTAACATTGTGGCCGCCTCCTACCTTAAAATCATAGCTCAGCAAATTGTCGAACTGAATGGTTCGTACATTACCCATCGACTGGTATACCTTCGATGTATCGTTAAATGCATAAATAGAAAGATGATACACCGGTGTGTAACCGTGGCTTTGGCTGGATTGGTAATTTAAACCAAGGCTGCTGCGGAATTTTAATCCTTTAATGGGTTCAACCTGCAGATACACATCACCAAACAAATTTTGTTTGCTGTTACGGTTGCGGTTGGAATAATCCATCACGGCATAGGGATTGCTCTCTCCATTGTTCCATGATTGACTGGGTTTCCCAGGATACCAGCCTGTTTTATCGCTGCTGAAGTATTTGCCGGCAGAATCATACATAGGTAAAAAAGGACTGGTGCCAAAAGCAGCGCGCAATGTATTATTGTACTGGCCATCTACAGCAATACCGTGGCTGTTTTCATAATTGAATGTAAGATGCTCGCCCAGCTTAATGATATTCTGATATAAATTGTGCTCAGAGTTTATTCTGAATGTGTAACGTTCGAAATTAGATATGTTCTGGCCGCCTACAATGCCTCCCTGGCCTGTATACCCTAACGATGATGAATAGATAGATCCTCCGCCGCCGCCCTGCATACCCAATACATAGTTTTGAGTAGGTACATTCTTTACAAACATCTGATCGAGCCAGTTGGTATTTACCGGCAAATTGTTAACAACGTCGTTGCTGAAATAAGGCGATTTGCCTGAATTGATAGCCGCTTCATTCATTATGGTGGCATACTCTTTCGCATTCAGCAGCTGCGCTTTTTTGGCAACATTCTGAACGCCGTAAAAACCATCCAGCGTAATCTGTGCTTTCTGATTGGTTTTTCCTGTTCTTGTAGTAACCAGTATAACGCCGTTGGCTGCCTGAGAACCGTAAATAGCAGCAGAAGCGGCATCTTTCAGGATGTCAATAGATTCAATATCAGCAGGGTTCAGGTAAGAAATGTCAACGGTTTGCAGTCCGTCAACAATGTATAAAGGTCCGAAATTACCAACAGTACCTTTACCCCGAATGATCACATTCATGCCTGAACCGGGCTGGCCCGAATACGACGTGATCTGTACGCCGGGCGCCTGTCCCTGCAAAGCCTGTAAGGCATTGGTGGTACTTTGTTTTTGAATGTCGGCTCCTTTTACCTGTAAGTTGGCGCCGGTTACCAGTTTTTTCTTTTGTGTACCATAACCGATCACCACTACATTTTCCAGTTGATTGTCGGATTCCTTCAACTGAATATTCAGATTGCCCGAACCCACTGTCACTTCCTGTCGCATATAATTAACGGCGGTAATTACCACTACATCGCCAACCGATGCATGGATGGTAAATTTTCCGTCGTTATCTGCAACTGTAGTGCCGCCCGATTTTTTCAGGGTCACCGTTGCACCGGGAATAGGGGTTGAAGTTCTCTGATCAATTACTATACCGTTGATCTTTGCTGTTTGAGCATAAGTAGGTGTGCTTACCAGGAGTACTGAAATAATACCCCAAAGCAGCCATAAGTGTAAGCAAATCGTTTTGGATTTCATATTTGAATGTTTAGCTTGACTACAGTTTTATGTTTAGCTTCTTTCCTTCGTAGATCACTTCTTTATCACACTTTGAATTAAGATCAAGTGCTTTTATTGCGCCGGGTGTAATGAAGTTGATACGAAATATTCTTTTCTGCAGCATACCATTGAAAGATCCTTTGCGATCGCCAACAGTCACTGTTTTTGTTGCTTCGTTATATTTTATGGGAATGATAGCAAAAGCGCCTTTCTCATAATTATAATTGGTGGCTTCATCTTCATACAAATTGAAAGAAGCATCTGCACCGGTATAAATATTAAGTGTAATGGTATCAGCCGGTTTTTCGGAAGTGTATTGTAATTCGGGTCCGAAAGGAATGATGGAACCCGCTTTTACAAACACCGGCATACGTTCATAAGGAGCTTCTGCATTAATATATTGCGCGCCTGCATACCATTTGCCCGAATACAAATCGTACCAGCCCGCACATTTTGGCAAATACAGCCGGCGTTGGGTTGCTTTGTATTCATAAACGGGATTTATCAGCAATGAAGAACCAAACATATACTGATCGCCGATGTTCAATACGGCTGTATCTGTTGCAAAGTCCATCACCAGCCCCCGCATAATGGTGTAATTGTCGTGGTAAGCTGCTCCCGCCAGTGAATAGATATAAGGCATTAAACGGTAACGCAGTTTATCGTAATAGAGAAAACTCTGATAGGCAGGATGTGTTTCAGGAGCCGTGTTGAATACCTCACGATAGGGAAACTGTCCATGCGATCGGAACAAAGGAACAAAAGCGCCAAATTGTGACCAGCGTGTCATCAACGCTCTCCACTCTTCAAGACCTTCAGCAGTTGGTTTTTCAAATTTTTCTGGTACCACAAAACCACCGATGTCCATGGTCCAGTAAGGAATACCCGACATAGAAAAATTAATGCCCGCTGCTATCTGGGTTTTCATATCATTCCAGGTGGCGCCGATATCGCCGCTCCATATAGCTGCTGCATAGCGTTGTGAACCGGCAAAGCCCGAACGGGTCAACAGGAATACGCGCCTGTTGGGATCTGTTGAACGCTGTCCTTCATAAATGCCTTTGGCATTTTGTAAAGGATAAGCATTCAGGTATTCTGCCGCGCTTCCCAATGCAGTTGGCGACATCTGGAGTTTTCTTTTTGCGGGATCAACATTCGACAAAATATCCGGCTCGCTGGCGTCCATCCACCAGGCATCGATTCCTTTGGTATAAATTTTTTTATTGATCAGGTTCCAGAAACCTTTTCGGGCATTGGCGTTGAAGGCATCATAGAAAGTAGAAGTATACCCTTTGCCGATCCAGTCTCTTTGCCGGTCGGCTATATTTCTTTTATACAGCCAGCCGTTCTTATCAAATTCATTGTAGGTGGAAATACCTTCATAAAATTTCGGCCACACCGAAATCATGATCTGCGTGTTGTACTTTTTGTGCAACACATCGATCATGCTATCAGGAGCAGGAAAACGGGTTTCATCAAAGTCCTGGCTCCCCCACTCGGCTTCTTTCCAGTAGCTCCAGTCGAGCACAATATTGTCAATCGGAATTTTTCGTTTTCTGAATTCGTCAACCGTCGACAAAATTTCATTCTGTGTTTTGTATCGCTCACGGCTTTGCCAAAAACCCAATGCCCATTTAGGAACGATGGGTGCTTTGCCGGTAAGATTTCTGTAACCACCGATCACTTCATCCATGTTATTGCCATAGATGAAATAATAATCAACCTGCTGACCGGCTTCTGATGAAAAACTAAAATTGTTCTGATCTTCTGATGGCACAGGTTCCTGCCATTTTAAAGAAATATAAGACTCCGTTCCTTCGGGCGTCCACTCAATTTTAATAGATGTTTTTTCGCCTTTTTTGAAATTGAAGGGGATCAATGCAGGCGCGGGATTCCATGCTTTGCGCCAGCGGTCAAGCACAAGCTTTCCATCGAGCCACACTTTCAAAGAACCGCCAAATGTGAAACGGAACTGGTGAACACCCGACAAATCACTGGCAACACTTCCTTCCCAGGTTACCATGCCGGTAAAGGGCATAAATTCCTGGGGAAGCTGGTCCTTTGAGTCGCCCAGAAATTCCATATTTATAGCAGCTTCAGCTCTTTCAGTAATTACATCCTGCGGTTTGCGTTTATCATTGGCATAAGAAGCAGTAAGCCATCCCGGCTCACCCTTTTTTGAAAAAAGCTGTAAAGCCGAAAGCTGATGAAACGGCCTGGCATCGCCTACTGTCGTTAAGGAATAATTATCCCACAGGATGCCATAATTTTTGCTCGACACTAAAAATGGAATGGCAACTTCGGTATTGTTTTGAAAAAAATTAACCTGATGCCCTCTATAATTATATATACCATCCTGGTGCTGGCCCAAACCGTACCAGGCATCATCATCAGAAGTTTGAAATGTTTGAACAACAGAATAATTACGTTTGCCGTCGAATACCACCGGTTGAAAATGTCGACCGGCAGTTTGTTTTTCGCCAAGAATTTTTCGTCCCTTCAGGTCGTAAAACCCAACAACCCCCGTTTTCAGATTTACGATAGCGATCAGCGCTTTCGTTTTAACAGTAATACTTTCTTTTGAAGGAATAACGTCCCAGGTGAGATCCGGTTTTTTAGTGTATACTGTAATAAGGCTTTCTTTTACCGGCATTTCTTTGCCCGGAGATGCAATTACCCGGATAATATTATCGGATATAACTTCCAGTTTAACAGCGTTCGGTTTGCCGGTAATTAATGGGTCGGTAAAAACAATAATGCCGTCATTGGTTTTAATGTAGGCCGGCGTTTCTGCAGAAGTGGCATGAAATAGCAGCACAGAAAACAGGCACAGCGCAAGCAATCTTTTTCTCAACATAGCTATTGATTCTCTTAAATGAATGTGCTGTAAAACTATTACGCAACATAATAATACAGGGGAGTCAAATGTTACTCATTAGGGTACCGAATGTTAATACTGCCTGATTTTCATTAGGTTTTGAGGTAGTTATGGGTTTTTAGTTTATCGGAAACGGGAATTTTTCAGGCCCGGCACGTTTTGCCTGTTACCGGTGCTCCGGCAGTAACCGTAATTGATACAATTAATATATAGCGGGAAAGCTTTGCTGTCAAAATGACAAAAAAACAAATCCAATTCATGAGTTTTATTGGTCTAACTTCATCAATTATTATCATTTGATTTAAAGCCATATATGACACTACAGGTTAGCAGAATCAACGTGCGCTTGAACCCTGATGTACGCAAAGTGATTCCGCGATTTTTTAATACCGGGGATGAACGTTCCAGGGCGCTGATCGATAAGGTGATGTTGTTGCCTGATAACGAAGTGAGTGAACTATTGATGCAGGTTCAACAGGAGTTTTGTAAACGTTATAAAAATATCCGGCTTGTATTTGAAAAGCATTTCGAACTGATAAAGCACTTATTGACCGAAAAAGAACTCGAAACTGCGTCTAACGAAAAAAAATTGCTTATCGGGTCGTATTTTACCATGGAATATTCGCTGGAGCATGCAGCCTTGTTCAATCCATCTATTGTCGAAGATCCGGATCAGTCGGGTACAGTGGTCGGTGAAAAAAATGTGATCATAAGTTTCAGAGCTACAGGCGAAGGTCATATATCATCCCTGGTTTTTAAACGGGCAAAACTCGATAAACATGCCAATATCCATTTTGAACCTTCCGGAAAATATATGAACCAGGGACGGGTCACACAACAAAAACGGACTAACAAAAATGCTTTTAAAGAATTACTTTCTCATTCAATATTACCGGAAGAAATTCGAACTGATATCTTAAGCCAGTTGCATGATACCTTTTCGTATAAAGAAATTGAATTGGTTTTAAAAAATGCTTTGCAGCATGTTGAAACCGGAATGGCTAAAAACAAATTAAAATATGATATCCTCAGCATGGTGAATACCTGTTATGAAGTACACTTTTTGCAGGAATCTTTGTTGTCGGAACGGGTTATTTTTCCCGTAACCTTCACTGAAAAGAACGGTATTGAAGACGCCAGGTTTATAAAGTATACCGAAGATGGTACCGCTACTTATATGGCTACCTATACAGCATACGACGGTTCTTTTATTTTACCTCATATAATTGAAACAAAAGATTTTTTACATTTCAAGATGTCTCCGCTTCATGGCAAGGCGGCTGTTAACAAAAACCTCGCTTTATTTCCCAGGAAGATCAATGGTCAATATGCCATGATTGCCCGTATCGACGGCGTTAATAATTATATTATGTTCTCTGATGACCTGTATTTGTGGGAAACGGCTGAACTATTGCAACAACCCATGTATCCGTGGGAATTTGTACAGATCGGCAACGCGGGTTCGCCCATAGAAACTGAAAAAGGATGGCTGATAATCACCCATGGCGTTGGCCCGATGCGTAAATATTGCCTGGGAGCAGCTTTGTTTGATCTGAACGATCCAACCAAAGAACTGGGGCGGTTAAAGAAGCCTTTATTGATGCCGGATGAAGATGAATGGCACGGTTATGTACCTAACGTGGTATATTCCTGCGGAACTATTGTTCATGGAGATAAATTATTTATTCCATATGCGGTATCTGATTATGCCACCTCATTTGCCACTGTTCCATTGAAAGCATTATTGGATGAAATAAAATATGCCGGTTAACCGGGCAATTACAGCCCACCTGATTTGCGTGCTATTTTTTCGTACAGTTGCATATAATGAGCTGCCATTATACCGCTGCTGAATTTAGCCATGGCATGTTCCCGGCACGCTTGCCGGCTAATTCTTTTAATTTTACCGGTAGCCACCACGGCTTCAGCAATATTTTGAACTACAAACCCGGTTTTTTGGTTTATAATCAATTCCTGCATCGACCCGCGGTTAAAAGCAATTACCGGTGTACCACACATCATTGCTTCGGCAACGCTGAGCCCGAATGGCTCTTCAAAATCGATCGGATGCAACAACGCCTTTGCATTTCCCAATAACTCATTGCGCAGTTCCGGACCTACATTTCCCTTGTATATAATAGTTGTATCATTGAGATAAGGAGCTACTTTTTCCTTAAAATAATTTTCATCCTGTATAAGGCCGCAAAGAATTATTTTATTTTTTGATTGAATGGCTATTTGAATGGCTTCATAGGCGCCTTTATGAGGATGTATTCTTCCGAAATACAATAAATAATCTCCTTCGCCGGAGCCGAACTGAAACTGTTGTTCGTTTATACCATTGTAAACAGTATCAAGGTACTGCAGGTCAGGATGCCTGTCGCTATGGCTTATCGATACATACCATACCTGGTTATTATATTTTTTATATACCGGAACAATTTGTTCAGACGAGAACCCATGTACAGTAGTTATCATCCGGGTCCTTATTAACCTTGACCAGGTGAGCGGTAGAAAATCAAAATGATTATGTATGATATCAAACTCCGAGGCCTGTTCCATGAGGTTCGATATGTGCAGGCATTCCCATACTTTGGCATCGGCCGGATATTCGCCCAATGGCTTTTGACATACTGATTGCATTTTTGCCTGCGTAATAGAATCTCCGGTGGCAAATAAAGTAACATCCAAACCGTTTTTTACCAATTCTTCTGTTAAAACAGACGCCACCTGCTCCCACGGCCCATAATTTACCGGTGGGGTTCTCCAGGTTATCGGGGCAAGAATTGCTATTCTCATTCTGCTAAAATTGAAGCCACTACCAGATGCGATATCCAGTATGCTAATGTACTTTCGGCACCCTGGTTCAAATTAATGCCTTCACTTTGTAAACCATCTGCACATCCCCCGGTAGAAAAATCGTATAATGATAATCCCAGGTCATTATCACCCAAAAACCAATGGTAGCTTTTATACATGCGGGCAAGATATTGTTGTTCGCCATTGATCCTGTAAGCCTGTTGATAAAACATGACCATCGCCATTACATCAATTCCCTGCTGATCAAATTGCGCAACAGGCCCTCCTCGTTTATGCCATCCTTCATTGCCTATTGGCCTGAGTGAATCATTATAAAATACTTTTGTTTCAAGGAAATTCATTGATTCAAGAGCGATCGTCAGATATTCTTCATTTTGCGTAACCTCATAAGCATTCAATAAAGCCAGCGGCAACATAGCATTATCGTAAGTAAGAATGGGTTCAAACCAATGCCAGTCATTACTTTTGTTATCCCTGTACATACCAATCATTTTTTCGGAAAGATTGATCACCATGTCTCTTTTACGGTCATCGGGAAAATGGTATTTAATAAACTGGCAAATACCGATTATTGTATAAGCAATACCACGTAAAGAAGTCAGGATATTAACATGCGGATATGCTTTTGCAAATATTTCCTGGCCTGTTTTTACCAGTAAAAATGAAGGTCCTTCATTTATCAAATAACCCAGTGCCATCATGGTTCTTCCGAATGAATCCTCGGAACCCCGGTCTTCATGATTAAGCATCGTGTAACTTAAAAAATTCCGAAAGTAACCATCATCAGTTTGCATATAATGAATAAAACTCAGGTACACCGGAAGAAGATAAGGCGCTACCTGATCTTTTTTATTATTCTTACAGGCCCATACTGCGAACAACAAAGCGCGTGCATTATCATCAATGCAATACCCCTCTTTTCGGTTAGGCGTAGCAAATATGGCATGTTGAATAATACCGGTATGATCGGTTAAATTACTTATATGCTTATAATTTATATCGGGCATTTGCGCCATCGTAAATAAAGGCGGTTGGGAAAGTAAAGTATCTTCTGTTTGCATAAATAATTTTGTATTTATAATTTGCTTAGTAACTGGTCAAACAATTCAGTCTTCACCACAGGTTTTTGCAGAATTTCATCAAACAATTCCAGATGTTTTGCAGCAACTTTTTTCCAGGCAGAATCTCTTGTTTTTAAAGAGGCATAATGCCCCATTTGTTTTCTTATGTGTTTGTTTTGTAACAGGAAGATCGCATTTACGGCCAATTCATGCTCCTGGCCCGGTTGAATGATAATACCGGTTTTTTCATCCAGCATCTCTTTTGCCAAAACAAACGAATTGGAAATAATAGCACAGCCTGCGCTCATGGCATATAAGAAAGTGCCGCTTACAGCCTGATCGGGATCTTTGGAAGTAAACAGATAGATGTCTGTTAATGCCAGGTATTCCATCAGCTTTTTGGTGGGTACATATTCATTCACTAACCGTACATTATTCTGCAGATTGTTTTCGTCGATTAATTGTTGCAGATAGTTCCGGTATTTTTCGCCTTCCTGTTGCAGAAGGTTAGGATGTGTAAGGCCCAATACTATATAAATGGCCTGCGGAAATTCTATACTGATTTCTTTCATGGCCAATATGCCCTTTTCTATTCCTTTGTTTGGGCTTAATAAACCAAAAGTGGTAAGAACCAGATTATTTTTAAGATCATATTTAAGTTTCAGCTCATCGGCGCCGACATTACTATTCACATGAGTTCCGTGTGGTATAATGATAATCTTGTCTTCAATTATCGCATAATCTTCTTTCAATAACCTGGCCGAGTTGGAGGTCATTACAATTACTTTATCGGCCAGTGATCCTATTGTTTGAACAAGTTTCAACCTTTTTGCATCAGGAGCCGGCAGCACCGTATGAAACCGGATTATGAAAGGTTTTTCAAGCATTGCCAGAAAGCCAAGTAAAAATGCACCGAACTCACCGCCGTACAAACCAAATTCGTGTTCAATACAAACAAGTTCAATATCCGGATCCCGGTTGATATTATCAGCTGTTTCAATACAGGAGTCAAGCTTATGGCCATCCATGACCATACTTACAGGGAATTTATATAAGTGTTTTCCGTTTTTATCAAGGGAACAAATGTTGATTAAAAAATTTTCATTTATCTGCGGGATGATCGAATTAATAAGGTCCTGCGTAAAACTGGCAATACCACATTTTACCGGAGGGAAAGTACTTATGAAAAGAATTTTTGATCGTTGATCAGGTGTTGTCATGCAGGTGTTTTTAGTAATAAAATAATAAAGCAGAATGATGTAATTCACTGCCAATATATATAGCTATAAATCTCAGGGCCTGTTTTTTCAGGCAATAAAGCAGTTATATCCGTTACGTATTTGTTTACAAACCGGAGTGGGCAGAAATAAGGAAACAGATGGGAAGATCTTCTGAAAAGCAACTAAAGGTAGTTGATTTAAATGATTGCACCTATTAAATTAAAAGCCTGCTACATTACCCTTGATGTTATACGAAATAAACTAAAATGAAAGAACAAAAATTGACGTACCTTTATGAGGCAACAATTTGAGTTTATCAGCACTTTGTAATCGAATGATTGCTATCAGTTAGCTTTCCTTTACCTCCTGCTTTTTTCCTCAGATCATTTTTCATTTCTAAATTCTACAAAATGAACATTTACGTTTCTAATTTAGGCTTCAGCGTGCAGGGTGATGACTTAAAAAAACATTTTTCCCGTTATGGAGAAGTTTCTTCCGTTAATATCATTATGGACAAAGTTACCAACCGCAGCCGTGGATTTGGTTTTGTTGTAATGAATGATACAAAGGAAGCAGAAATTGCTATTCGCGAATTAAATGGATTTACGATCGACAATCGTCCTATTAAGGTTAATGAAGCCCGCAGAAGAGAAGAATAGAGTAGCAACAAACATCTATTCATTCAAAGGCCCGGCTACAAAAATTAATAAATACCTGTAGCTTATATTAACATAACTCAATCGTGCAGTAAGCCAGCGTGCGCCCTGATAGTATATGAGTTTATTTTTGTTACCAAACCACAATGTATGTTTCCCTATAAAAAATACCTCATTAAAAGTACCGACCAATTTGACCCTGTATATTATTCATTTGTTGATGATGACGTAGCGCTGATGATTGATCAGGTAAAGGATATTGCATCTGATTTTAAAGCAGAGATCATAATATGTTTTCTTAAAGATCATTGCCTTCAAAATGAGTGGGAATCGGCTAATCCGAAACTCGCTCAACTGGTAAAATCAAAATCATTGTCTTGCGGCAATATTGAATCATTATTCGAGAGTTGCTACAACAATCCTGTTTTTGAATTGCAGCTGGAAACTTATGTAAAAAGGAAAATAGTTGAAAAATATACTTAACCCTATTAGATGAAAATATTACCAAAGATGAATATTTAACTAAAGATTCGAATAAGACTTGCAAGTCGATTTTTTTGATGGTCTGAAAATTTTTGTATCATTTCAGAAAAACGATCGCTATTTCCGTTATTTGATTGGCATATTGCAATATAAATATCTATATCATCAATCGTTTTGTCTTTGGCTTTTGCCTTTTCCAGAACCACTAAAGCATCGGAAAATTGCTTTTTTAGCATATAGTATATGCCAATGTTTCTTGTTGTATAATAATTGTATTTATCAAGTTTGATTGCTTTTTCTACCATTTGCACCCCCTCTTCAATTCGATTCGTCATCATATAAGCATATCCCAGATTATTTAAAGCAAAGCTGTGGTCAGGTTCTATTTCCCTTGCCCTGGTAAGTTCTGTAATTGCTTTCTCCCAAAGCCCCTGTTCCAGATAAATGTACCCCTGGTTGTTGAACGCCAGATATGCGTATTTTTTATATTCTTTCGCTCTATCAAGATCCTGCTTTGCTTTATCGTATTGCAACAATTTAAAGAAACAGATAGCTCTAAAAATAAGATACAGCCCTGTAATATTTTCGTCTGAGGGAAGTAACGCGAGAGCTTCCGCAAATTTCCCTGATTTAATCTTTCTGTAAATTTTAATTCGTTTGAACATTAGTTTCCGGGTATTTCAAATTGAATATAACGCTAAATGTTTTGAATATATTGGGTGTTTTCATCCTCCGGCACTAATCAACAATTAGTAAATGACCCTTCTGCATATTCCAACCTCGTTTATGATCCTCCGGGGCTTTGATCTATTACTAAAAAAATTCTATTTTACATTCAAATCCCCCATTCTTCCGGTCTATGACAACTAAATTAATAATAACAATTTTCAAAAAGTATTTAAGAACTAACCCTGAGATCTAAATATGTCAGATAATAAAAACATCAAACTCCGACCAACTAATACCACCGACTTAGAGCTGTTATTTCAATTTCAGCTCGACGAAGAAGCCTGTTATCTCGCGGCTTTTATGCCAAAAGACCATACCGATAAAGACGCTTATTTAAAAAAATGGATCGGATTTCTTAGCGACGCCAATATTCATACGCAAACAATATTAGTGGATGGCCGAATTGCAGGCAGCGTAGGTAAATACGTTATGGAGGGCGATGCAGAAATTACTTACTGGATAGATAAACAACTCTGGGGTCAGGGAATTGCATCAAATGCGCTTATTGAATTTTTAAAAATAGAAACCACCAGACCAATTTTCGGACGTGTAGCTTTTGATAACTTCGGCTCACAAAAAGTACTGGAAAAATGTGGCTTTGTTAAAATCGGAACCGACAAAGGATTTGCCAACGCAAGACAGGCTGAAATTGAAGAATACATTTATAAGCTTATTTAATTAATTACAATAAACTACTAACGCGCCCCGCCACCAGGACGATGTATTAACCAATAGAATTCAAAAGGTAATTTTCGCAAATTGTTATAGAAGATGTAGCAGTGCAAAAGGAGTTAATCACTACACTAAATTTGTGTTATCTACATTATCTGTAACATAATGAAATATTATATATCTCCAATTATTACTATGCAGATAAAGTAACATATATAAATAATGTATTCATCTGGATATTAGTCATGTTGAAATTCTATTATAAGTGACATCCGGCAGACATGGTATTTTGTTCGAAATATTGAGTACGGGGCTTCGTTATCAATCAGAACATAACCCAAAACCCTTACTCAATGAAAACTTCTTTAATCCTGAGCCAGGCTGCATACCGCAGCGTGGTTAGCTTTGCTGCCCTTGTGGCACTGGCTGATTCATCGCTTCCGGTAAAGGCTCAATTGTCTGTAGCCACTGTATATACGCATACAGTAAATGCCACTACATCAACCAGCTACACAGGCACAGAAGCCACTGGAAATTATCCCAGCTCCAACCCTTCCAATACGTACACGTATAAATTCGGTACCAATGTTTCGGCTACCAATAATGTTACAATACTCGACTCACTGAAGGCAAATTTGTTGGTTTATCATTACCAGCCGGCTTCTTATTCCGTTAAATTTCGAAGGGTAGACAATACCACTGTAACGGGTCTTCGTAAATCGTTCCGTATAGAACAAATTGCCGGCGCCCTGGCGAACAACGGTACTTTATCCCTGTACCCCGATTATAACGACAGCCTTGAACAGTTATTTGTACAGCGTATTTTCAATATTGGCATAGACAATGTTTTTCAGAATGCCAATGCCACCAATAACATTAATATAGAAAGAGAAGATGTAATTTTCACTGTTGGGCTAAAAGCAACAGACAATACCAAAGCCGGGTTTGTAGCATTCGATTGGGGCGCTTCCGGTGGCCATGACCCGTTTTACATCGCTGCCATAAAAACATTGGATGCAGCCGGCAACCCTGCCTCTTACTATAGCGCTGTTTCTATAACAGCCGCCAATTATGGTTCCGGTGTAGGCGGCAGCTCTACCTATGCCATCTTACGAAAAAATCCGGCCGACTCCCGGATGCTGATGATGAGCAGCAATAATACACAAACACGCGACGGTGTGTTTTTGCGTTTTTCCGACCTCGGCGTTGCCAACAACACCTCTATATACGGCTATTCAATTTTTGGTCCCGATGTAACCGTATCGCCGGTAATCAAAATGGTTGACTATACCAATGCCAGCAACTTTCCTACCACTACCGACCTGTCTGGCGGAGGCTTTGACCCACTCGCGGTTGCAGGGCTTTGGGTAACTGATGCCACCTTTATTGTATTGCCCGACCTGTTAGATGAACTGCATACCTCTATTATCAATGACCAGGTAAAGCTGAACTGGGATTTACACCAAACCGGTGATCTGAAAGAACAGGTAATAGAGAGAAGCGGAGACGGCATAAACTATTTACCTGTTTTGCAAATTCCTGTACAGGCAGCAGGCGCACAAACAGCTATGGACACCCGACCATTATCCGGCCAAAATTATTATCGTGTTAAACTGGTTCAACAGGATGGCACCTCCGCGGCATACAGCGCAGTAAGCCTGATTGATGTAAAACCGGTTGCTTCTCTTTCAATTGACGTATATCCCAATCCGGTAAAGAACCATCTTATTAACCTTACTATTCGCGGACTTACCAATGACACTTACGAAATTGTGTTGCGTGATCTGAATGGCAGGCCGGCGCTTCATCAGTCCATTTCCGGTGAACAGGTTTTGCAAACTTCCATTCACCTTCCCCAAATTACAGCTCCAGGCACCTATGTTCTGAGTTTAACCGATAAAACCGGCAACAGAGTGTTTGAACGCCATATACTGATAGAATAATATGGCAATTTCTTAATTGGGTTTGATTTAAAACCTTTCAGATACAATAACCTGAAAGATTTTTTTATTACCGGCAATGATAATTATGCAAAGAAATGGGTGTTTTCACCCCCTCCTTTTGTAAAACGAACTAAATATAAAAGCCTTCAAATCTTCTGCGATTTGAAGGCTTTACTTTTTTTCGTCGAATGCATATATCATAACCTGACAATATTATTTTTCAAAGCGAATAAAACAAGTCCGGTCCTCGATTTCAGATCGAGTTTTTCGAACAGTGCATCGCGGTAATTATCGATCGTATGCACACTCAGGTTCATTTTATTGGCTATTTCTTTGTAGGTGAGTTCAGAGCAGCAAAGCTCCAGAAATCTGATTTCATTAGCGGTTAGGTCACTAACAACATTGGGTGCTTTTATTTCTTCCTGCAGCGAACGTATCAGCTTGCCGGTAACCAGGTTATTCAAAAAATAATCATGTTCGGCAATGGTTTTAATAGCAAAAACAAGATCGGCCGCAGTCGATTCTTTCAATATATACCCCCCGGCCCCGCACCTCAGCATTCTGATGATAGGCTCATCTTCTTCGAACATGCTTAATGCAAGCACTTTCACCGATGGATGATTTTGTTTAAGCCACCGCGTGGCGTCATATCCGTTAACCTGCGGCATGGTAATATCCATCAATATAACATTCGGTAAGGGATGGGTGGCTATCTTTTCCTTCATGATGCTGCCATTGGGCGCATCAAATACAATGCTGATATCTTCATTTTCCGATAAAATGCTGCGGATGCCCTGCCGAAACATCGTGTGATCGTCTACAATTCCAACCAATATTTCTTTATTGTCCATTCTTTAAATATATGGCGTTACTATTTTTATTTCGGTGCCATTGCCGATCGAGGTAATAATATCAATTTCGCCGGCAATTAAAGCTACCCGCTTTTTGATGTTAAACAAACCCAGGCCCTTTTTTACTTTTAACACCACGTCGTTTTCATTAAAACCTTTTCCATTGTCTTTGATCGCCAGCTTCAGGTGTTGATCATCCTGGTCAATAGATACATCGATGGCAGTGGCTTCGGCATGGCGCACGGCGTTGTTTAACAATTCCTGAAAGATGCGAAACAGGATAATATCTTTATCGCTTTGTCCCTCGTTCGAATTATAGTTATTATTAAAGCTGACGGTATGCGTGCCGGCCGTTATTAAATAATCGAGCTCAAAAGCGATTGCTTCATCTAATCCCATTCGAATAAGCTCCTGCCCGTACATTACCCGCGAAAGCTGCCTGAGTTCTTTAATAGCGCGTTTGGCCAACTGCGAGGCAGAATCTACTTTCTCAGGTATGCGTTCGGGTTTATCGGGTTTAATAGTGCTTAGGGTAATAACCAGCAGGCTTAAAAGCTGTCCGATACTATCATGCAGGTTACTGGCAAAGTTTTGCATCGTTTGTTCCTGCACTTCGATCTGGCTTCTCAACAACTCATTTTCGAAGTTGGTTTTTAGCCATTCCTTTTCCTGCTCATGCCTTTTTTTTCTGTTGTTGTACAACATTACAAAAGCAATAAGTGAAACCGGCGCGATCAGAAAGATCACCGACGCTACACCGATCAGGAAGATGAGGTCCTTTGAAAGTATCTGCATATAAAAGAATATGACCAGCACGTGTACAGAATAACATTCAGTATACTGAACACGATATACCTGGCAGAAGGAATCGCACCCAGCTTTTCCTGTAGCAGGTAACTGAAAAAAATATTGCAGGCAACGCCTCCGAAATAAAAGCAAATAACGCCATTAACCCACCAGAACGGCGCATATTTTGATAACTGTCTGAACTTTTCTTCTTTCAACAACAGGTAGTAAAAATAAATACTTACGAGTATCATTTCAACCGACACAATTGTTGAAGATGCTGAAACGTACGCCTTAAAATGTTTTACATATAATTCAATGAAATAAAATAGCAGGAAAAATACGAACCATCCGGTTAACAGCTTCTTTAAGTTAACCGCTGCTTTAACCAAATGATAGAAAAAATAATTCAATACGGCGCATTCTGCCACCAGAAAAATATTATATATCATAAAGTTCGGCCGGTGTAACCGTTTTCCTATATGAATACCGGCCAGCTCAACCAAACAGGTAAGCAACAGGAAAAGGATAAAGCTTTTCCAAACTTTATCCTTTTCCCTGTATAAGCAAAAAACACTTATTACAAAACAAAGAAATTCCGAAATGGTATTTACGGTAAAGTAAACTGTCATATCCCAATCTTATTGCAGTAATGTAGCTCCTTCGGCAGAACATGGCGTTGGCGGCGGACATAGTTCTCCCTGGTTTTCGGGTGTTGTAGTAACAATGGCGCCCCGCTTGTTTTTTATTTTGTTACCATAATAGTCAATATGCAGTGAAGAGTCTTTCGTAATCACCGAATCTCTGGTCGATACCATAACAAGTGTGCTGCAATTTCGATATTTGGGAGGTACTCTGTAGTTATTATTCGGCAATGAATCGTACGTTGCCATGTAAAACCTTATTCCATCACCGCCCTCATTTTTTATCTGTTGCACAAGCGTATCTAACTGTTTAATGCTAAACCATACACAGCGGGTATCACTAAAAATTAACCCGCCCTGATGTTTTAGATAAACACGTTTTCCGAAATTATTTACAATTTTCCTTGCCATAGCGCTATCGATAGTGCCCGTTAACACCGGAGGCGTACCGGTTGTAGGTTTACATGAATCTGCCATAACAATTGTCAGAAAAGAAAAAAAGATCAGGGGCTTCATATTACATTGTTTTATTATAGGTTTGGAATAATTAGTAAAAATAATAACATATCGGAGCAAAACAAACGATTTCCTGCGAAATGCCCAAGGGTGAAAACCACTTTTTGCTGCCCTAAAACCACCTTTAAATACCCTGTTTACGGGTTCACCGGCCCCTTCTGCGCGCATTATCTTCGCTGAGTTACATTAACAATTAGCAATACCCGATCGGTTAATTTATTCCTCTCCCCATACAAGTACCCGATTTTTTTTCGGGTATTTCGGCGGTTGTCTTTAAACGGTATCGTTTGGAAATTTGAAGCCTCTTTACAATAACATTATTTAATAAAACGCAAATCCATTGCTTATGGACCAGATACTCGGCACAATAATGTGCTTTGCCGGACCTTATGTTCCCCGTGATTGGGCTCCCTGCAACGGCCAGCTATTATCTATATCACAGAACCAGGCTTTGTTTTCTTTGCTCGGCACCAGGTTTGGCGGCAACGGTACTACCAACTTTCAGTTACCCGATCTTCGGGGACGAACGCCCGTATCGCCAGGTCAATCGCCTTACCACAATTATAATTTAGGAGAATTGGCAGGAGCCGAGTCGCTTCAATTAACCCTCGCGCACATTCCATCACATACCCATAATGGTGATATCAATTTGTATTTAAACGCCAACAGCGGCCCCGGTATCGATGGTACTGTAAATGGCGGCTACCCGTCGGACTTTACAGGCGCCTATGCGTCAGCTGCAGACAGTACAATGTTTACACCGGATTATAAAAACGTGACTATCGGTAATGCAGGTTCCGGAGTACCGGTAATTACCCGCACCCCCTATCTGGTTATTACATATATAATCAGCATGGCAGGTATTTATCCCAGCAGAGGATAATATCAATTACAGATCATCAACCAAAAAATAATTACACATGCTCGAGCTTCCCTACATAGGCATGATAATACCTTTTGCCGGGCTTTTTGAGCCGGCAGGCTGGATGTTTTGCCGCGGTCAGGTATTACCAATCAGCCAGTATGATTTTCTTTTTGCTTTGATCGGCACCACTTATGGCGGCGATGGCGTGAATACATTCGCTTTGCCCAATTTAAGCGGACGTGTAGCCATTCATGCAGGACAAGCCCCCGGAATGCAGTCTTATTTACAGGGTGAAACCGGCGGTAATGAAACAGTAACGATCACTGTCAACAACCTGCCTGTACATACCCATCAGTTAGAGGGAACAATTACAGCTGCCCCACCCTGTGCCAACAGCGTTGGGAACGACACTGCGCCGGAAAATAAATTCCCCTCAATCATCAATGGCGGTTCGGCGCAATATAGCACAGCCCCAGGCGATACCATTTCAATGGGAGCAACCACCCTGTCAGCGACAACACAACCGGCGCCGGTCGACAATACAAAATTGCCGATCAATACAATGTCGCCTTACCTGGCTATGAATTATATCATTTGTATAAACGGAATTTTTCCTCCGCATGGCTGATTGATAATCTAAAATAACATACTTATGGCAGCAGTTTTAGGATTTACCATGCTTTTTGCCGGCAATTTTGCACCCAAAGACTGGGCACTTTGCGATGGATCTTTATTACCTATTGCGTCGAACACCTCTTTATTTTCTATAATCGGAACTACATATGGCGGCGATGGCGTACGCACTTTCGCATTACCCGATTTACGTGGAAGGGCTATAATTGGAACCGGACAGGGTACTTCAATGTATTATCCCGGTGATTTTGGCGGTACCGAAATAATACCCGGCTTAAAAAGCCAAAACATTCCGGCACATACGCATCCGGTTCAGATGACCATTGTACCGCATGCCGCTGCTGTTGCGAATTCGCAAACACCAGCCAAATCGGTATATGCCACCAACTCAAATCAATTGCTGTACGATTATAGCAGTGATGTTATCATGGCTCCCTATAAAGCCAATATAACTACTACAGCAGCAGGAACCGGTTCAATTCAAACCATTCCGATACTGCATCCTGTAATGGCATTGAATTATATCATTTGCATACAGGGCGACTTTCCTGTCAGAGGCTAATAAAGCTACCTGAAAAAAATATACAACTCATGTCAATACGAATAGGCCTGTTACTTCCACGCTCTACCGATTATCCAACGATGGGATATGATATACTGGAGGCGCTGAAATGCCGGTTGGCCACAGACAGCGGCAGGGAATATTTGTTTTTCACGGAAAATATAGGCTTTGGTGAAAATGAAACGCTCAATTATGCCAAAGCCGAAAAACTGCTACTAAATGACAATGCCGACCTGCTGATCGCTTACTGCAGTTCGGCTAATGCCGAGGCATTATATCATCTGGCCGAAGCCTTTCATAAACCTTTGCTTATTCTTGATACAGGTATGCAACTACCGCAGGCAACGCCTTCGCCTTTTTGTTATCATATTTCATTACAGGGGCTGCATGCCTGCCGCATAACCGGTAATATGGCGGGAACGGGCAACCGTAAAGTATTGATGGCAACGTCTTTTTACGACGGCGGTTACCGGGGCCCCTGGAGCTGCGACCGCGGCCTTTCCGAGGCCGGAGGCGCTATTTGCGGTAATTATGTAAGCAGCTTTGCGCCACAGGAGTTTACAATAGATCCCTGTTTGGGTTTACTTCGAAATACAGCGGCCGCTTCGGTGGCGGCCTGCTTCAGCAGCTACCAGGCCGAATTATTTTTTAAAGCGCTGTATGAAAAAAATACCGAAGCCACGCAGGTACCTTTTTATTGCACGCCGTTTATGGCCGAAGAGCAACTGCTGAACAAATGCAATTTTCCGGGAGGTGAGTTTTATACGGTTGTTCCATGGTCCAGGTTGCTGGTTAATCCTGAACAGAAAGTATTTACCAATAGCATACAATCGGCTACAAACAAAGCGGCCAATATATTTCACTTACTGGGATGGGAAGCCGGAATAGTAACAATGGCACTGCTGCAAAACGGTATTCCCTCTTTGAAAAATTTCCTGTACGAAAGCCCGAGAGGTGTCACTGCTTTTCATCCTGCTACACATTATACCTATGCGCCGCTTTATAAGGCTGCAATTACAGGCGATAAAGATGGTAAATGTGCTTTGCATATTACCGATACCATTTCACCGGATGCTGATGCGCATATAAAAATAATGAGCGACCAGCCTGTATCATCCGTGTCGGGATGGAAAAATAATTATTTATGTATCTGAAAAAGAAAATAGCACTACTGCTTCATGTAGTAATCATCCTAATGCTTCTCACGTTACAGGCATCGGCGCAGCAATGGCAGTACGCAGCCAATTACGGCGGCGGCACTTCGGGTTTCAGCGATGCTGTAAATACCATGTGTACCGATGCTTCGGGCAATGTGTATGTGACCGGTAATTTTAATGGCAGCATCAACTTCGGTAACGGAACTGCCACATTAACCGCAACCGCCACCGGAACGCAAACCGAAGGGTTTGTTGCCAAATTTAATTCGGCCGGCCTTTGCCAGTGGGCGATTGATTTTGGCGGCGCGGCTACAGATGTAGGCGGCCTGGGCATTGTTACCGATGGCACTACGGTATATATAACCGGCCAATCGCAATTTCCCAGTACAATAGGCGCCTCTACTGTACTTACTTCAGTGGGCGGAAGCACCGACGGAATTGTATTTGCCCTTAACGCAGCCACCGGCGCTACCAACTGGGCCCGCGCATTTGGCGGGGCCGGTACGCTCGACAAAGGACAAGCCATTTGCATGGATAACGCAGGGCATATATACATATCCGGTACTTTCGGCACACGTACGGCCAATGCCACCGCCTCTTTCGGAACAGCCGGTGCTTTTCAAAGAACCGTACAGGGAAATATATCTTCTTATACCAGCGATTTTTTTGTGGCGCAGCTCGATGCAGCCTCTGGCACCTTTAACTGGGTAAGCTCCGGCGGCGCTTCATCACAGGCATCACCGCTCGTAGTGGGCAATGATAATGTTACAGGAAGCGGTATCGCTTTTTTGCCTCTGCAAAATGAATTGATAATAACCGGTTCATTTGCCAATTCAAATGCATCTTATTATTCAAATGGATCAGCTACTTCGTCTGTAACATTGACCAATGCGGGGCAAACCGATATTTGTTTATTGCGAATGGACCTTTCGGGTAATTTCCTTAGCGGAGTAGCTGCAGGCGGCCCCAATGCCGATGAAGCACTGGCCGTTACTTACGACGCCAATACATCGGCTGCCTACATTAATGGTTACTTTAACAGTGCAACAGTAAGCGGCGCTTTTAGTTTAACCAACAGCGCAGGTGGTTTTGATGAAGTATTTTATGCACGCTACAACCCCGCCACCAGTTCATTTGCCTGGGTAAAAAGCGCCAGCGGTTCGGCCAGCGGTAATGATGTAGCCTTTGCAAACGATGCCGGCGCCACCGGCGTTTATATAACCGGCAGGTACCAGAGCAGCATTTCTTTTCCGGGCGCTTCTACCCCATTAACAGCTACTTCAGCAGGTAGTGATGATGTTTTTTTGGTAAAAGTTGATGCGGCAACGGGTAATGCCATAGAATTAGCTACCGCCGGCAGTGCAACCAGTGGCACCGATGCCGGTACAGATGTAGCTGTAAGTACCAATCACGATATATGGGTGGGTGGAATTTTTGCCGGCGGCACCCTGTCGTTCACACCCTCTTCCCCGGCTGTATCAGTTACAGCGGGTGTTGATCTGGAGCTTTTTGTTGCAAGGTATAACGATCCGCCCCCTTCTATTATAACGCATCCGTCAACTGCTACCGATTGCCTCGGCCTTTCATCGATATTCACGGTAACTGCTTCAGGATCTTCGCTTACCTGGCAGTGGCAGGAAAGCACAGATGCCGCATTCAGTTCGCCGGTAACATTAACCAACACAGGTATATATTCCGGTGTAACAACAGCCACCCTTACTATTTCAAACAATACAACCGTGAACGGAAGATATTACCGGGTCATTGTGAGCAATAGCGGTGGTACGGTTTACAGTAATGGGGCATTATTGAATGCAACCGCTCCGTCGTTACCGGCTGCAAATACCAGCAAAACGCAGGCGGTAAATACATTCAACAATTTATATTATGGTTCATCGTGCCAGCTAATCGACAAAGTAACGCCTTCGGGCGCCAGCCCTGTAACAGGTAATGTAACCAGTGAAGTATGGGTCGAAAGCACAGTGCCAACCTATGGCTCAAAACCATTTGTACAAAGGCATTATCAAATTACCCCTTCGGCAAACCCGCTTACTGCAACGGCTACGGTTACGCTTTACTTTTCACAGGCCGAATTTGATGCATTCAATGCCGCGCCGAACAGCACGGCCGATTTGCCAACCGGCCCAACAGATATTGCAGGCAAAGCCAATTTGCGTATTGGCAAGTACAGCGGCAGCAGCAACAATGGCAGCGGCTTACCGGGCAGCTACACATCAACAGTAACAGTTCTTGATCCATCAGATGCAAACATTGTATGGAATACCACTACTGGCATGTGGGAAATAACATTCGATGTATCGGGTTTCAGTGGTTTTATTATACAAACCAGTCCGTACGCACTGCCTGTTAATTTGCTTTCATTCGCTGCACAGGTTTCAGGCTCCGATGTGAAAGTAAACTATAAAACCACCGGTGAGGTTGATCATGATCATTTTGAACTGGAACGAAGCGCCGATGGCCGCAGCTTTACATCAGTAGCCCGTATACAACCCCTAACAGGAAGTGGTACTAAAAACTACGATAATACCGATGCCGGCGCTGCACTGCTGCATACAGCCAAACTATTTTATCGCCTTAAAATGATTAGTACATCAGGAGTTGCTGAATACAGCAATATTGTTACTGTGTATTTAACCACGCCCTCATCGCCCGTAACGCGTGTTGGCCCTAATCCCTTTCACAATAAACTGGAAGTGGGTTTGTATATGCCCGAAAGCCGAAAGCTCACTATGCAACTGACAGATATATACGGCCGAAAGGTTGTACAGGAAAATGTGCAGGCGCCGAAAGGGTTCAGCACCTGTGTAATGAGTAAAGCAGCGCAGTTAACACCCGGCGTGTATTTCCTAACTGTTGCTATTGATAAACAGTTGTATTCGTTCAAAGTATTGAAGCAATAAACAGATACCAGTTGCCGGTTACCAGGTAACCGGCAACTGGAAACCGGTAACCAGTAACCGGTAACTGAAATATTTCCCTTAACCCCAAAAACAAAATCTATGAGTAACCAGTTTCAGGATTTATTAAACGCGTTGATCAGCTCAAAATTGGCAGATATCAATAACGCCGTTTATGGTGCCATTAAATCAAGAGGATTAGATCCAATGGTAAATGTAACATCCGGCTCGCAAACCATAGGAAGCATCGATTTAGGCATTTGTACGGCAGATGCCACCGCCAGTTATGTATTGCAAAATCTCACCGGCCTTTCTACACTGCACATCAATTCGCTTGTTATCACTTCGTCAACTACAACGCCCGATGGATCGGCCCTTCACGGAACCGTGCAGTTAAATGCAACCATCACCTCGAGCCTCGGTATTCACGTTGGCGGCAGTTTCAGAGCAGGATGCGGATTTATAAAACCATCTGTAGGCATCGGCGGTAACGTAACCATTTCATCGGTAACGATAAACGCAACCGGCGATTTTGATGCTACCATCGGACAACAGATTTGCCTCACGCAGATCGAGGTAAGTAATCCCGGGTTGAATTACGGCAATATAAATGTAGATATCGATGGATTGGGAATTTTCAACGGTTTGCTTCATCCCCTCGAAGACTTTATTCTGGGCCAGGTAAAAGGGCCAATCATCAGTTTGATACAAGGAGCGGTAGCCCCTGCCGTTAACAATGCATTGAAAGGAATTTTTCCCCAATGCACCTCGCTGAGTTAAACAGCTGAAATATGAAAATCTTTATAGAACCTGGCGATGCAAAAGTATCGGGCGTTGGCGCATTTTATCAGCAACCCATTATCGATAAAACAGGATGCAGGCTGCAGGTTACAGTTGAACGGCAATTAAAATCACGATGGTGCTGGGCCGCCATTGCAAGTGCAGTAGCCTCATACTATCAAACCATGAGCATCGGCCAGGTTCAAATAGTTAACAGTTTATTAGCCGGTTTCAATGCAGGCAAAGGACTTTATACACAGGAAGAACTGCTTGAAAGAAATGTAAATTTTAAACTCGACGTTGCGCTGAAGTTCGTGAACTGCTTCAGTCACTGGACAATCGGCAAGCCTGTTTTTGAAAGAATTCAATTTGAAATAAATCAGGGAAGGCCCCTGGGCGTTCGGTTGGAATGGTTTAAAGGAGGCGCTCATTACATACTTATTAACGGATACAACGATCAAAACGGAAGTATAATGATCGAAGATCCACTGCATGGCCCACATATTCAGGATTTTGACCGGTTTCCCGCAAACTACAGGGAATCGGGAGCCGTGTGGACAGAGACTTTCTTCACCAACAAACTATCTAACAATTCATAAATAAAATCATATGGCAGTCTTTGACATTGCTGTAGGAATGACCCAAACCGGCTTAAACAACACACTAACAAGCCTGTTTGGGAATCCTGTAGCGCAATCAAAAATATTTACACAAAAGTTTTCGCAGGTTATCGATGGCATTTCGGTTACTGTTGACATTGTTATGCAGAATAGCCCTTCAGTAGTGCTGGCCCCTCCTGCAACAACCAAATGGCAGCAATCGTTTGGCGCCGACGGTACGCAACAAACCGGACAACCGCCTGCCGGCAATGTATTTCAGGTACTGGTGAACAACCTGAATATAAGTGGCAAATTGGCCGGCGTATCGGTATCAACAACAGGCAACATTGAAGTATATGCTGAATTTTCATTGACGAATAATGTATTGAATGTAACAGGCCTGTCGGTTTGGATCGACGAAAGCGAGTGGGCAAAAGACGGCATCACCAAAGCCATCGTAAACGGACTGATCATTCCCTATGCGTTGAATACCGTAAACAAGCTGTTGAACGCGATCCCGTTCCCGCAGATACCATCGGAGTATACCACCACCAAATTTCAGAACGCAGTGATGGATATCACCAACAACAATGAGCTGGTAGTAGCCACTTCTATGCAAAGCAGCCCGGCAACAAACCTTGATAATTACACGCCGCCCAACTCACTGAACGCTTATCTTCAGGCCGGGTTATCCGTTATTAATGCCCTTTTAACAGAAAAGCTGGCGAACATGCCGTTAAAAGCATCCGATTCAACCGGCGACAGCGCCGCAAATGCCAGCGCCGAAATACAGGGAACACTCAAAAGCGTATCCGGTAAAATTCAGGACAATAAAACATTGGCAAGTATACAAATTACCGATATAAGCGGTTATGGCGAATTGGCCGGAACGGCAACAGCCATCGCCAAAACCTTGCTATGCCCCATTGGTACTGCCATCGATGCTATTTCAAACCCGTCTGACTGGGACAAAGTAGTATCAAGTTTTTCCATTGATTATAAACCCAACCCGTTAGATATTCCCTTCAGCGTAACAGTAAGTACAACAGAAAGCGTACTGCTAAGTATCGGCGAAATCGACAGCATTCAAATCATTGCAGCCCCCAAATGGAGCGGCGTTATCGGCTCAACCCTCGCAGCCCTGGCGGCAGGCTTTGTAGATCTGCTATCGGCAATATTTAAAGGAAAGATCGTAAACCAGATCATAAAGCAGGCAGCGCAAAACATTGAAGTGTACAAAAGCGCTACCATAACCAAACAAATAGAAGGCATAAACATACAGCTTTCTGCCGCCCCCGGCGCGGCGCTTGTGCCACAGGGAAACACACTGATAGTGGAAGGATTTAACGTATCCTTTCCCCAATAACCATCAACTTAAATTATTTGAAAATAGTCAACTATGAAAAAGGATAAAACATTCGACTGGAAGTCGCTTGAAACAAGATTGAATGCCGGTTTAAAACAGGAGTATAACAGCATTCAGCTTAACAATACCCCTTTTTATCCCCTCGCCTTTCATGCCGAAATGCCCGAAAACGTGGATTTTGAAAATGGTCATTTGTCGTTTCGCTTCAGGGATTTTGCACTAAGCGTCCTGAACAATCCGGCACTGAACACCGGTGCATGCAGCTATACCGGAAATGAGCTCACCATAGCTATGCGTTTAAACGATGCTACATTAAAAGGCCGTTATGAAATCAATACAAAATATGCAGGCAAAATAAACCTCGATACCGGAGGCAATATGCGCGAGCTGAACGAAACGTTTGCCCCGCACACATGCGGGGAGGCAGGTTCATCTGACAATGGCGTACAGCCACTATCCCAGGCCGAAATAGATGCTATGGTAACACAGGCCCGCAGTCAGCGCGATCCCATTCAGGGAACGGTTCACGGGCCAACGCTGATGTCGAACTATAACACACACAGCGAAGCATACAATACCGCATTTGTAACCAGCGCCAATTTGAGAACCTTATGGGCCGCCGGCGGCGCCACCACGCAAATGTCGAGAGATACCCATGATGCCATAAACAGCAGCACTGTTGTTAACTCGCCCGACAAGTTATATGCCAATGGCTTCACCTACAACTATAATGCAGCCTCGCAACAAACGAATGTTGCCATCGCGCTCAGAATTATGGCCATACAGGCCCGCAGAGATGGGAACACAGCGCTTGAAACAAAGTATAACGATGCGGCGAAAGCAGCAGCAAGCTTCAACGAAACGGTAAATCAAACAGGAAGCGATGGTACGCAACCTGCTCACCTTACCGGACCCCAGGTATACGGCAAACTGAATGATACCACCCTGAGCATGATACAGCTGTCTGACGAACAATTTAACAACATGATCGATCAGGCATATGATGAAGACAGCAAAGAAGGAGGCGCCGATGTAGCCGCCCTGCAAAACGGATGGAGAATTTTAAGCGGCAATGAACGTAAAATGATCAGGGAAAAGATGTTTCTGTTCCAGGAAGAACTGACCGTCATAAAAGGTTTGCAACCTGAGTTGTTGTGGGCCGGCGATTGCCAGGCCAACCTGAAAGGACTGGAAGCTACGATTACCTTAAAATATAATAAGCGAACAGCCGCCTGGAAAGTGAAAGAAGCACAGGTAACATTACCCGGTTTTTATATTGAAGTAGATGACAAAAACTGGCAAGGCAAAACTGCCGACATCGTACGCGAACGCCTGGCCAATATGCATTTTGTAAAAAGTTTATTACAAAGCAAAATACAATCAGGCATTCAAAGCATTCTGGAGAAGGTTGTGTTACAATCAATGTCGATTAGTTAAAAAATGAAACTGAAAGCCATGTTATGTTCTGTCAGGGACATAACATGGCGGTACTTCATACAATACAACAAAACACAAACAGTGGCAAACGATCAATACGAAATAGATGTGCCCCGGGCAAGTGCATTGTATGCAGGCGATAAAGGGAAGTCGAACCCCTTAAATCATATACTCGAAAATATGCTGGCCCCGGATATGGCCCGATTTGAAGAAACCCTTAAAACCGCCCTTGAACCGCAGGCCAGGCATTTAACCGACACCGAGCAACAGATTTATAAACGAGGCAAAAAAATCAGGCCGGTTATGCTGCTGTTAGCTGCCCGGCTGTTGCGGGGCGATGAAGAACTGTCGCATAAGATCATAAAAGCAAGCGCTTCGCTCGAAATGCTGCATGTGGCAACGCTTATTCACGACGACATCATCGATGATGCCTTATTGCGCCGGGGACTTTCATCGGTAAATGCAAAACGCGGCACCAATGCAGCCATACTGGTGGGCGACCTGCAGTTTGTACAGGCCATCAGAACCTTTGTAGATGCCGTTGAAACAAACAGCGAAATGGGTTTGGTAAAAATGGTGCTCGATACCGCTTTCAATATTTGCACCGGCGAGCTCGACGAACTGGAAACAAATCCCAACTGGAATCTGGTAGCCCTTCGTCAACGCTATTTTGATGTTATTGAACGAAAAACAGCGATCATGTTCGGATTGGCCTGCGAAACCGGAATGGCGATGGCAAAAGCGCATACAGGCGATTCAAGAAGGATCGGATTTTATGGCCGTCGTGTTGGCAGGGCCTTTCAGATTATGGATGACCTGTTCGACTTTCTGCAGGATGAGGCCGATTCAGGTAAACAGGTGGGCGTTGACCTGGTACGACGCAGGATAACCTTACCCATCATTTACGCTATGGAAGAGCTGGGCGCCACGCATACATTAAGTAAAATAATGCGTGGTGAAATGCAACCGCCCCATGATCTCAGCAACGAGATCATGGCCATCAAATCGACCCAGGCCATTGAACGATCGTATGCCGATGCCCGGTATGAGGCATTGGATGCCCTTGAATATTTAAAACATTTTCCCAAAAACACATACAGAGATGCCCTCGAGGAAATAGCGCTGTATACTGTAGACAGAAAAATTTAAAAAGATTATTATGGGAGGCAATTCAAAACTATTTGCATTCATTTTTCGCACCATAAAGACCTCGGCCAATGATCCGAAGTCAAAAAACTTTCTTCCCGTATTGCTGGGGAACATTCAAAACGGCGGTACGCCGTTGCTGCCGCTTAAAGAAGACAGCTGGACGATAGGAAAACTGGGAGGTTCAAGCGGCCTGGCCATTGCGAAGAATATCGCCAATCAATATTTTCAGATCAACGGTACGCCGGCCATTCCCTGGCCCAAAGACCCTGATCCTTCACTCGATTTGAAAGATCCAAAAGGCGTTAATAAAGTCATCATCAACGGCCTCGAAAATGTATATGTAACCGACTTTACCAATTACAATTACGACGAGGCAAGCGCTACGGTAACGGCCGATATCAAAATGCAGTTCAATTACTGGACGAATAATCCGGGCGGACTGCAACCCGGACAAAAAATAACGCCTTTGTCGTTAAACGTTCCGTTCATCTTAACACAAAACCTGTGTTTATCGAACAGCCTTGACGATTCAACATGCATCGATCCTTCAGCGCCGCCTGTTCAGATCGTGGGAGAAGGTACCTTTTCGGCAGATATTACCCAACTGAATTTTAACGCATCTTTAAAAATAACGGTGGCCCCTAACCGGTCGGGTTTAAACCTGGTCATCACCAAATTAACCCTGGTTACAACCGGTACCGGAGCGCCGCAATTCACCAACATTAAAGCCCAGCTCACCACTGAATCTGACTTTCAGGATATTATTTCCGATCTCATTACCTCATTCATGAGCGCCGGTGATGCCAGTACAGCGGTGTTTACGCAAATGCAGGATGCCCTGAACGGACCCGACAATATTAATGCGATATCGAATACCCTGAACAGTCAGACAGGCAATTTCCTCGATGCCCGTTTAGGGGCGGTAACGGGACCATTACCGGGCGATGAGGGGCAACAAGCCACCAATAAAGTGGATCTGTATCTCTTTGACCGCATCAGGTATTCACTGAACAATCCGAACAGCAACTGGTATGTGAAAAATTTGTTAGACAGCTACCAGAACCCGCCATTGAATCCGTTCAGGCCCGAGAACCTGAATATTGGGTCTTTTGAAATTTTTGCAGGATTTAAACTATCGAATGTAACCTTATCGAACATTGTTATTACCGGTTTTCCCAATTCAACAGTGCCGGCAGCCAGTATGATTTTAGCACCGCCCACGCTCAGGATTGCTTTGTTACTGGGATCTTTAAACGCCGGAACTACCGCTACCGCCGATTTTTCGGCCTCGTATTCGGGAGGTAACCTGCAATTCGGCATCACAGTAACGGTAAAATCAGTTTCGCTGAGCAGTGTTATAACGCCCGATGGCGACGATGCAAGCCAACTGGTAGTAACGTTTAACAGCATCGATTTTCAGGTGCCGAACGTAAGCAATATGCAAATCACCATTTCCGATCAGTCGGGGCTGGGTCCTGCCGTGCAAAAAGTGCTCAATACGCCAGACGTTCAGCAAAAAATAGTAACCGCCGTCAAAACCCAGTTTAACAGCCATCTCACAGCCATCAGCAACGAAGTAACAAAACTGGTGAAGGCGTTGATGAATCAACAGCTGGGCGCCAATTAAACCGGTGCATAACAAAAAACAAATACAGGCAACCATTAAATACCATTAACATGGATAAACAAACCTGGCGTAACTACGTTGATAAATACAAAGGTGCATTCGTTGTGTGGGTTGATCAAAGTACCGATCCGCTGCTAAAAGCCAATAACAGCGGGGGTGTATGTTTTGCCATGTCCTTTGATTTTGTAACGGCTTATCAGGCAGGGCAGCCAGGCCCGTTTGATTTTGTAAACGGAATCAGGGATGCCACGAATGTTTGGCCGAACACAAGCCGCATTCCGCCCAAATACCTCGATATACAGGCGGCATCACAAGCCATGCTCGATGAATACCGGCTCAACCTCGAACTGCTGCAGCTTGAGTATGAAATTGCCGAAAAGGAAGAGAAACCAGCATTGATCACAAAGATCAAACAATTCATGAACGACCGTATTAAACAACGGTTCGGCCCCGGCATGAACTCGTATGAAAAGTTCACACAAAGCAATGTGCTGGCTTCGATAGAGATATTAAAGCGCATGAAGGCCGCGGTAACAAAAAACGGTCCCTCCTACTTTCTTATTGAAATGCGCGGCACAAAAGGCGGTCATGCCATATCGTTTGGCTATCGCCAGGATTTATCGGGGTCTGAAAAATTTCCGGCCATCTACGAATATTTCGATGCCAACCTCGGCTATTTTGTTTTCCCATCTGAACAAAATCTATCCGACTTCTTCAACACCGAGGTATGGGCCGAATTATACGGCCTTACTGATTATTCCAAATTTGGTATAGCATCGTTCACTGCCAAAAAAGGTAAACGCTAAGAAGCCGACATACATATGAACCAACAAAATCATTTAACCACTAATGCGCCAGGCTTATGAATAACCCTATCCGGACATTACTCAATATTGCAGACGACGGAACCATTCCCGGAAAAAAGATCATCATCGATGGCAGCACCTTACAATCGATCGATGCAGGGAACCTGATACCCGGGCTCATCCGCTACGCATTCAATAACCAGCCAATTGAAATTGCCAATGCACAGGCAAACCCCGCAAGCGAAGGAACAGCAGTTATCATTAACGGAACCGGCGAATTTGTTTTAACAACAACCAGCGTTCCTGTAACCCTTACGCTTACTATCGTTGCAGGAAATGTGCAGGCCCTTTTCAGTTATACGGTGATCGGCTCAACGCCTCCCCCCAAAAAATGGAAATTCTCAGATAGCTTTCCCAACCTGCCAACGGTTTTCGATGTATCGCAGCCCGACTCGGAGCCAACCAGTCCGCTCGACGCACTGGAAATGAAAAATGCGCAGTTTCTGGTTTCTACCTGCGAACAAACGATAGCGGGCCAGGATGTGATCGGTGGCATTAACTTCACGGCCGACCTGACGCCGACCGGCATCTTAAGCGTGTTTGAAACACTTATTGGTAATGGTGGCGACCTTACATTACAGGGTACTATTAATATTCCCTATGACGGAACTATTACGCCACCGCTGAAGCCCAATCAATTTCCCTGGGAAATGCAGGGAGCGGTGCCGGGCATTAATCTGAAAGCAGGTTTGGCCAAAGGACCGTTTGCGCTCGGCAGTATGACATTCACCGCCGATTTTTTCAGGCTGTACAGCACAACCAGTACAGATTGGTTTGGAAAGAACAGCACCTTTACCACAACGGTTGCCTACACCGGAACCTTTGCTATACCCAGTGCAAAAGCGCAAATAGACGTTACCGTGGTAACACCTCCCGGGGCAAAAGCAGTTCAACTGATTGCCAACTTTGAGAACTCACCCATCGGCCATTTCAGCGACCTCCTTGATATATTGGGAATAGACAATGTTTTAAGTTCTTTTCCCGGCGCCGTTCAAACCGGCGACCTGGGCGGCCTGGGAATTAAATATGCAAGTGTAACGATTGGATACGGCAAAGCATTGGATGTAAGCGCCGCTTCGATAACGATAGGCATGCCAAAGCTCAACTGGAATATATGGCCCGGCTATTTCGAAGTAAAATCGGCATCTGCAACGCTGTCGGCACAAAACCCGTTCGATTCGGCAACGCGCGCTATCGACATACTGGTACAGGGCAGCGTAGATATTGCAGGTGTACCGGTTAACATTTATGCCCAAAAATCAACCAGCTTTACTATAATGGCTTCTGTAGCCGAAGGCTTCGACGTGCCATTGTCATCACTCATGAGCACTTACGCTCCCGGCATTCCGCCGGTAAGCGATTTGTCGATCGATACCGTTGAGCTGACCGTTTCGCCGGGAAATTATTATTCCCTTATTCTGCAGATGGCGCAACAACCAAAGCCATGGATCATATCGCTTGGCGTAACCCAATTAACCTTCAGCAATGTGGGTATGTTCCTGTTAAAGCCTGCATCGGGCGATTTAACCGGTACTTTTTTTGGAACTGCGCAAATTGCAGGAGTAACGCTAACATCTAATTACCAGATACCCGGCGACGTTATCATCAGGGGCGATTTTCCAACGGTATCGCTCACCGATATTGTATCTTTCTTCATTCAAAAACCAATTGATGCACCCGGCGGATTCGATCTTACGTTTACCCAATCGTATATCCTGCTCACCAAAATGGGCAGTGATTATAAAATGGAGCTCGGCACCGTCATCGACAAAATCGGCAGCCTGGCATTTGTGCTTAAAAAAGGCGCTAACGGCTGGGGCGTTGCGGCCGGTTTGCAGATCGAAATAGATCAGCTCGGAAATATGTCGGGCGGCGTATCAGACAGTGTAAATGCCTTTGCATCGTGGTTCCCGTTCCAGACATTTACGCTGGCCGTTTCAACATTAAACGATCAATCATTTACCTTCCCGGGATTTGAACAGTTTAATCAACCCAGCCTGGGCAAATCAAAGATCACCCTGCCGGCTATTGCACGGGGTATTCAACCCGGTTTCTTCCTTTATACCAGTACGGTATTTACCAAAAAGAACAAAATACTGGGCGCATTGATCGATTTGCTTAAGATACCCGAGGGTACACAGCTGGATGGTTTTGTGGCATACTTAACACAAAAAAAACAATTCCAGCTCGGCGTATCGCTCACGACCTTTCTTACACCTGTAAACGATGTCAGCCAGCGAACATGCGCCGGAGCGCTCGGTTATCAGAATACCTGTTTAACAGGAACGATCATGGTGATGGCAGGCGGCGATGATGGTTTTGCGTTCAGTTTGGCCGCTTCGCTGAAAACAATACTCGAAGGCAATAATCTTGATTTTGATGTAATACTTACCGTAGTTGCAAACGGCGTATTTGCATCGGGAACGCTGAAAACCGACAAGCCTTTGCCATTTGGCCCCTTCCAACTGGGCGGTCTTGCCCTCGAACTCGGTATTTCGTTCGAAGGATTGCCAAGTTTTGGATTTGCAGCGCAACTGATGGTAGAAGATTTATTCGACAGCACTCTCGCGGTATTGATCAATACATCGACCCCATCCGAAAGCATGATTGCAGGAGCTTTGAGCAATATTACACTGGGAGATGTTGTTGACAAACTCGTGGGTGAAGTAAGTGAAGAAATACCGGCACCGTTGAAGTCGGCAATGGATGCAGTAGCTATTAAAGGCACCAAAAACGGCGCCTTTACGGTTCCCAATAATGTATCGGCAACATTCGAAGATGCGCTGAACAACTTCAAAGGCGATGTAATACAAAGTGATTTCGTGAATTACGGCAAGCAGGAAAGCTTTCCTGCTACGAGCGACGGAATGATGATCTTTAACGATTCAAAAAACGGAAAATGGTATATAACCGAACAGGCAGGCTCGGGCGATAGTTCAACCGTAACACACTGGCAACTGGTGAAAAACAGCAAACAGGAAATTGAAGTGTCGCGTGAAGCCCAGTTCTATTTTGTGCCGTCGCCTGCAGGTGTTTCGATAGGCACCTTCTACTATCCGCAGGGAACGAAGATCAGCGGCAGTCTTCAGATCTTATTGTTCAAATTAGATACCGACATTGAAATTGTTTTAAATAAAGGGATCAGGGTAGATGCCCAAATGGACAAGATCAGTTTGCTTACCGACAACTTCTTCAGTATTGCAGCTGCAGAAGGAACCGGCGGACCGCAGGTATCCATCGCTACATTCACCCAGCCCAATGCACCCGAAAAATTTCAAAAACCACACTTCTTTATCAATGGTAAAATAACCATTCTCGGGGCAGGTCAGAGCATTTTTGTCGACATCAATGAAAGCGGCGCCAATTTTCAGGTAACAGGCTCTTCGCTCGGAGGGATCTTTACAGGAACGCTTACCGGCAGCTTTACCGCCGAAATGTTATCGGTTACAGGTAACATTAATGTTGGCATCGGCTCCATCGACCTCGGGCCATTGGGCACATGGAATATAAATACCGGCGTGTATGCATCGTCGAATATATATGCCGACCTGCAGAAAGGCAACTTTGGTGCAAAGTTCACTGCCGGCTTCCAGCTGGCAGGCAATCAATATTCGCTCGGCGACATCAGTCTGGATGTGAACGTTGGTAAACTGGCCGATCTGGCAGGCAAATGCTTCGATGCTGTGAAAGAGTTTCTCATTAAGTTGTTCACCGATCCGAAAGCCTGGGCCGAACTGGCAGCCAAAGTACTGGGCTGGGTAGAAGATAAGATCAAAGGCGTTCTTGAAAACGTATTTGGACTTTCATCAAAGGATGCAGAAGCTATTTTAGCGGTGATAAGCGCTTTTTGCCCTATTGTTACTGCCGTGAATTTACTCGGCAATTAGTAACAGTGGTTCCCAATACAGATCCCGCAAAGCATATTTGCGGGATCTTTTTATTAACACCAGGTGCTTACTGCATATTGAAAGTATACTGCAGTTTATCACTGCTTTCAATATTCAATACCCATACCCGTTGCATGCCCGATTTGAGCGTTGTTTCTTTTACTGTTGCTTTTGCTGCAGCATCAAATAAAATATAGATGGTTCCCCCCTGCTTGCTCAGTTTTACTTTGCCGGGCGAAATGATACCGGCCGAATCGGTACTGTTCAATAACAGGGGAATGTATTCTGTGAATTGACCGGGATGTTGAATAGTTACTTCGATCGTTTGATCATGAAAAACAATTGACTTTTTACCGGTAGCACCTAATTTATAGGATACAGCTAAAACTCCGTTTTTTAAATCATGACTGCCAGGTATAGGGTTGATGGCTTTATTATTTATAAAAAATAAAGCATCCAGTGTATCCGCCTCATAAAGCTTGCCTCCCTGCGGTTTTGTAGCCCATGCAGCATCATCGGTATCAGTTTGCGATTGTAAAAAAGAGCCGGCCTTCGGATGCCACAGAAGCCCTATACCATAACGTTGTTGTGGTTTAAGGCGGGGGCCCGAATTAAAACAGACATAATAACCGGGCCGACGTACATATGTAAATACAGTTGGATTGCGACTGTCCATTTTCTGGTGAATGAACCGGTCGCTTTTTATGTATGGCAGATTCTTTACTGCAGCTTCTTTTTGCTGTGGTGAAGGATACCACTGGTAATGTGAACGATGAAGGAAAGCATAGGGCGAAAATGCGCTGAATGCTCCTGGTGTAAACGGCTGCACATTGGGCCAGTTTTTTTCGAGGTTCTTCCTTGCTTCTGCAATGGCCTTTTTCTTTTCTTCGGTGCTCATGTTAAAAGCTCTAACCCCTTCTACAACTTCACCAAGAGGGCCGGCTGAAAAATAGCTTCCTGTAGTGGTTGCTTTCTGGCGCATTTCTATGGCCCTGTTGATGGTATAGTTGATGGCCCCCGGCTCAGGCACAGCATTATAGCTTATCCAGGTGTAATATCTTTTTTCTTCTGCGGTAAATTCATTGGCAAGAGCAGTGCCCCGGCTGTAGTGATACGCCATCCACAAATTGCTGTGATGTGTATTGAAGTTATAACCAAAATCGGTACCGCCTGCTTCATAAAAATATCCTGCCGGACTTTGAAAATCGGTTGCCGATTGTTTTATACGCTCAACCAGCAACCGGCTTATTTCAGCATCAGGATAAAGCGCTAAATAAGCCAGTGCACCTGCCCATACATTCGTGTACTGATTTGAATAATCTTTTCCGTGTTTGTAAAGATCTTCGATGGTAAGTACCGCCATAATAGCTTTTCGGTCTGCAGCAATGACATTATGTAAAATAACCGTATCAATAGCAGGACCGGCTTTAAGCAGCCGAAGTGATTCACCCATAAATTTTGTGCTGAAAGCGGTCGCCGGCAGGTTCCATTGCTGCGGACCATACTCACTAAAACGGCCATCTGTATTCTGGATACTGCACCAGAACGATAAGGCAGCTTCCAATCTTAGCCGAAGCGCCGGAGATGCATAATATATATTCCATGGACGATTGGTACAATAGAAATAAGTGAGCGAAAGAATGTTCTCCATGATGCGGGCATTATAAGGCTTGTTTACATCAGGGGTACGCCATACCGCAATATTGATAAACCCTTTGTTGGGCCCCGTTTCCATTACGCTGTTGGCAAACGTATGAAAATGGCTCAGGTAATAAGGCATATCAAGCTCATCATCTGTGAAATCAGAAGGCTTGAATTTCGACAGGTCAATAGCAGGTACTTCGGGCCATTGGGACTGAACTGCCTGAATAAATAGGGTAAAATATAAAATGATTACACTGGCAGTGCGGCAGGCAATACTTTGCATGGGTTATAAATTTTGTGATTTTGAGATTTCGGGATTTTGAGATTTAATGGTAATGATAATGCGAAAGAAATCAGGAAATCTCTAAATCTCAAAATCAGAAATCATTTCCCATACAAGTTATTATTTCTGTTGATTTTATAAAACAAAATGCGTCAATTGGTAAAATAGCTTACTGAAATGCTTATTCTGCTTTTTCGAAAACATTCAATATTGAAACCAAAGGCCATATGTACACGAAATCATTGCTCAATTTCCAGCTCAAAAGCAGTATTCAATTTCAGCTTACCTTCGGTTTCATTGTCGGCGGCGGTAAGCTTCCATCCTTTGATCTTACCGGTTTTTCCTTTTGTTAACAGGTCGGCGATCTGCTTGTCGGTAAGCTTCTTACCAAATATTTCAAAAGGCACCTTGAAGCCGCAGATCCTGAAGTTGGCGCATCCATAAGCAGTATTGCCTTTCTTCAACAGATGCGATTTGCATTTGGGACATTGCTGTTCCTCAATCACCAGTGCCTTTTTGGGTTCTTTGGGCTTTGCTTCTTTTTTAGGTGTTGAATCCTTCTCTTTTTCTTTTTTTGCCGGCTGGTCAGGCGCCACGGTAATAATTTTATAATTAGCCGTTTTTACCTCTACAGTAAGGTCTATGACCATCTGGATCAGTTCCTGCTTGAAAGTTTCTATAGCATATTCACCCTTTTCTATCTGGCGTAATTTACGTTCCCAGATACCTGTTAGCTCCGGGCTTTTCAGCAATTCCGTTTGAATAGTATCTATCAGATCTATGCCGGTTTGAGTAGCATAAATATTTTTCTTACGTTTCTCAATATACTTGCGGCGAAACAGGGTTTCGATAATATTAGCGCGGGTTGAAGGACGGCCAATACCGTTATCTTTCAGCAGCTCACGCATTTCCTCATCTTCAACCTGTTTACCCGCTGTTTCCATCGCACGTAACAAAGAGGCTTCAGTGAAAGGTTTGGGAGGCGACGTTTTTCCATGATGTATCCGGGGTGTATGAGGACCGCTCTCTCCTACCACAAAAACCGGCAGTATCTTTTCTTCATCATCCTTCTCATCCTCTTTTTTAACAGTAACATCATTGGCATATACTTCCTTCCAGCCCGGCTCCAGGATCTGTTTACCGGTCACTTTAAAAGGCACCTGTCCTACTTTACCCAAAACGGTCGTATTGGCGATCTTACACTCAGGGTAAAAAGCCGCAATGAAACGCCTCGCTACCAGATCATAAATACGTTTCTCTTCGGGAGGCAGGTTCGAAGGAAAAACACCTGTAGGAATAATAGCATGGTGATCTGTAACTTTTTTATCATCGAAAACCGACTTCAATTTAGGAATAGGATTGGCAAGAATTGGTGCTGTTAACGCGGCGTAAGGCGTAAGGTTCTGCATGATTCCTGCAATTTTGGGATGCAGATCTTCCGAAAGATAGGTGGTATCTACCCTTGGGTAAGTGACCATTTTTTTCTCATACAGGTTCTGAATATATTTCAGCGTGTCATCGGCCGAATAAGCATATTTCTTATTGGCTTCTACCTGTAATGCAGTAAGGTCGAACAAACGGGGATTGCCCTCCTTCCCTTCTTTTTTCTCAAAAGAAGTGATCTCAAAAGGATGTTCCTTCAGATAGGCCAGGCCTTTCTGCGCCCTGTCAAGCACTTTGATACGGTCGATGGTTGCTGTGAATTCCGTTTCGCGGTATACTGTTTTTAATTCCCAATATTCTTCACTCACAAATGCATTGATCTCTTTTTGCCGGGCTACGATCATGGCCAGCGTTGGGGTTTGCACCCTTCCGATAGAGAGCACAGTTTTGCCCTGTGCAAATTTTTTAGTGAATAACCGGGTGGCGTTCATACCCAGCAGCCAGTCGCCGATAGCCCGGGCACTGCCAGCCGCATAGAGGTTGTCGTACTGATCGGCATTTTTAAGCTTTTGGAAACCTTCGCGAATGGCATCTTCTGTAAGGGAGGAGATCCATAACCTTTTAACAGGGGCAGCGCATTGCGCTTTCAGCAATACCCATCGCTGAATCAATTCTCCTTCCTGGCCCGCATCCCCGCAGTTGATCACTTCCTCGCATTGGTGCACCAGTTGTTCTATGACTTTGAATTGTTTTAGTACGCCGCTGTTATCTATCAGTTTGATACCAAAGCTGGCAGGGATCATAGGAAGATCATCGAGCCGCCAGAATTTCCATTGTTCAGTATAATCATGAGGTTCCTTCAGGGTACAGAAATGCCCGAAGGTCCAGGTAACCTGGTACCCGTTGCCTTCGAGATATCCTTCCTTACGTTCTTTAGCGCCGATAACGGCTGCAATGTCTCTGGCCACGCTGGGCTTTTCAGCAATGCAAACCTTCATAGTCGTTGAAAAAACGCAAATGTCGTGTTTTTTCGGGAGGTCTTACCTTTTAAAAAACATCTTTCAGAAATTCGTTCAGGAAAACACCCTCCGGATCAATGCGGGTCCGCAATTCCCGGAAATCATGCATGCGCAGATATTTTTTTTCTAATTCTGTTTTTGACAGATCCGACAGTTTCCCCCAATTAGGGCAGGCATTATATTTTCTCATCACATCGAAAAACAATTGCATCGACGGATGAATTTCTTTCTTACGATACTCACGTACACACATTCCAATATAAAAGGTATCGCGGTTATATGACGGGCTGAGCCATGAACTTTCAGCGGCGGTATAACGAAGATCTACCGGGAAGTGGATTTTTTTCCCGGAATGCTCCAGCGAATCCCTGAATTCTTTTAATGCTTTTTTATGATTGTTATCAGAAACAGGCAATCCATATTCTGAAACAACCATTGGCACTGTTTCATCATGCACCAATATTTCGAAACTATTTCCAATTTTTGTACGTGGAGTAAAAAAATAATCGAGACAATACTTGTTGATTATGGGAATCAAAGAAGGATCCTCATTGCTTTTTATAAACAGGGGCGCCGTTACTTCATCGATCTCACGATCACACATTTTTTGCTCAATAGTGAACTTTTGGTGCCTGTCTTTTTCTTTATAAATATCCTCTCCTACGCGTACGGCTTTAAACAAATAAACTTTATTGGTATGCGGAAACCACCAGGCCTTAAAGTATTCATAGTGCCTTGCAAAGTCATCCATGCATTCAATAAACTCATCAAACTCAATAATCGATTCCTCTGATTTCAGGTAAAATAAGGGTTCGCATCTGAATGTCACTTCTGCAACGATCCCAAACATGCCCAGTGAAATGGAAGCGGCATCCCATAGATTAAATTCTTTATCACCGATCCTCAATACAGCATTTTGGTTTATTTCCAATACTTCTCCCGATGCTTTTATTATGCGTAAATGCTCAATGGCTGCCGAAAGGCTCCTGTGTTTCAAACCACTTCCATGTGTGCCGGTGGCCAATGCACCGGCAACTGTTTGTTTATTTATGACTCCAAAATTGGCAAGCGACAGTTTGTTTTGTTTTAGAATTGAATATAGTTCATGCAGATACATTCCACCTTCGCAGCGAATGGAATTTTTGCCCACTGAAATTAATCTCCGGTAGTTTTTCAGAGAAACTAAAATTTCATTACTAATAGCAATGGGCGAAAAAGAATGTCCCGAACCAACCACACGAATCTTTTTCCGGTGTTTTCGGGCAAAATGAACCACTTCTCTTATTTGTGATTCCGTTTCAGGTTCAAAATAATTTTCAGCAAGGCAGGAATGATTTCCGGCCCAATTGGTCCAGTTAAAATTCTTTTTTTCAATCATTAATATCTGATGCTTCGGTAAGTACCACCTTTGATTCGCTGTATGCTGATATATTGATACCGGTTTGTTTTTCTTCCTCCACCTGTTTTTCGATCCACCTATATGTTTTTTCTATTCCCACTGCCAAAGGGATAGATGGTTTCCATCCAAGAACTTTTTCAATGAGGGTATTATCAGAATTTCTTCCACGTACGCCTTCCGGACCTTCGCGGTGTTTCAATGGCAAATCCCTGCCGGCAATGTTCATCACCAATCCGGCAAAATCGTTCATTGAAATCATCTCATCCGAACCAATATTGAGCGGCTTATCATAATCAGATTTCATAATCCGGATTACGCCTTCCACACAATCGTCGATATAACAGAATGAACGTTTCTGTTCACCATCACCCCATATTTCGAAAGCAAATTCTGAAGTAGCCGCTTTACGACAAAAAGCAGCAGGTACTTTTTCTCTTCCACCTTTCCAGGTACCGTATTCACCGTAAATACCATGAAATCTTGCGATACGTACCTGCATCTGAGGAAATTCCTCTGAATATTTTATAGCGATTTCTTCAGCGTATAATTTTTCAAGTCCGTAAATATCCTGTGGGTAAGCCGGCCAGGCTGAATCTTCTTTCAGCCCAACGGTATTCTCTGCATCATTCTGCGCATTTAACGGATAAACGCAGGCGCTTGAAGAATAAAAATAACGTCTCACCCCCTGATGCCTTGCGGCTTCCAGCACATTTAAACTTATCATTGTATTATTGTATCCGATGCGGCTGTGATTGCTTTGTATAAATCCCATGCCTCCCATATCGGCAGCAAGATTGAAAACCCAATCGATTCCCTGGCAGGCCTGCATACAATTTTTCATAAACCTCAGGTCGGTTTGAAGAAATTCATGGCAAAATTCATCCGGCTCCATAAATTCAGGCTCCTCCCAATCTGCGCCTACTACATAATACCCTTCTCGCTTCAGCCGTTTTCCCAAATGAGAACCTACAAACCCACTCGCCCCTGTTATCAATACTTTAATTTTATCACTTGTAAGGATGCGTTTAGGTTCAACCAGTTTTAATACTTCAGCAATATATGGATGATGCTTATACTGATTTTTTAATTCAGGCGGAATTGATCCATTAATATCAAACCACCTTCCATCTGAATGGTCCTTGTCAAAACCTAAAGGAATATCTTCAATTTCTGCCTGAAAGGTAATATTTACCGTATGAGAAGCAGCTCCCTGTTCCGAATCGTTGAACTCTGTAGAGAATGTACCCAGAAACTTCGTTATTTTAATTTTGTGTTCCGGAATATTCAACTCCAAAGCGGCCTTTCTTATTCCACATTGTTCTACCCCTTCATTCTTCATCATTCTGCCACCCTGTATCCAATAAACACCTTCACAGGGTTTATTTTTACGTTTGATAAGAAAAACTTTGTTGTCCTTCACAATCACAAGGTCAACACAAATCAAAGGAACATTATCAAGGATCATACGGTAAACATCTGCAGGAATCAATCCATTAGACGATTTCAAAATGCGTTCATCCTGATAATTTAGCAGCTTCTTTTTCATAAGAATAATTTGTTTTTTAACGGATTTATGAAAGACCGAATAGCTGAAGGAAGGAGTTCATGATCGCAGGGTTAATATTTTCCTTGTGGGCATGTAAACTTTCTCTTACTTCTTCTTTGGAGGAGGCGCCAATCACTATTGTATTAACAGCCAGATGATCAAGAATAAATTTATAATTAAGAGCCATTAAACCGACTTCGTTTTTATTGCACCAATGATACATCTGCATTGCATTTTCAACTGAAACATCTTTTTCTATGGCATAGTGCCGGATATTGGTATGCGCCGGATTTTTACCCGAAAGCAATCCCATGCATAAGGCTGAGCCCAGCATAACGGCAATCTGTTTTTCATGAGCTGCTTTCAATAAGGCATCTGCTTTTGTACATAAAACATTATAATCGAGGTATGGCAAAATAACGTCGGCGTAACCGGAAGCAATAAACTGACGATGCAGATCATGACTCCTAACGCCCAGGCCAATGTTAAGTACTACTTTTTCCTCTTTTAACCGGAGCAACATATCCATCCCGCCGTTTTTCATCATACTTTTAAAATCAGCATCGGAGGGATCATGTATATGAACAACATCGAGGTAATCTGTTTGCAATGTTTTTAAACTATTATCAATACTCTGTTGTATGTTGTTGCCTGAATATCCTTTATATATAGGATGCGTGCCTGCTTTTGTAGAAAGAATAAAGGATGAACGCTTTCCGTATTCTTTCAAAGCAACACCGATTTTTTGCTCACTATTGCCATAAAATGGAGAAGTATCTATAAGGTTGATCCCATTTTCCAATGCAAACAAAACTGTTTCAATCGCCTGCTTTTCAGATACGGGTCCCTGAAAAAAAACAGCTTCGTTACAGGAACCAATACCAGCTCCGCCGAGGGCAATAGGAAAAACCGGCGTTTTATCAGCGCTTAACAGCAATCAGTATACCGTTTATAAATTATGAAATAACAATACGTGAGATGCTAACTTGTAAAAGTCGGTCGGGTCTGAAGCAATAATACGCAGATTAGAAAACAGGCACTATCGAAATAATTGGATTTTTAAAATTTCAGGGGATATTACAGGAAACGGAGATAAGCATCGGTTGTACATAAATGGGACAGATTTTGGAATTAAATCTCCGCTCTTTTACTTCATGTATGACCTCCAAAACACGAACCCACAATGCCTGCCGGCATCCAGCGCTTGTCGGAAACCATTTGAAGTTTACCATTCTTTTTTACTTCATATAGTATACGTAATACAACAACCGTAAGGGCGCTTTTCTCCTGTGTTATATGCAATGACAGGCTTTGCGACGGCAAAGGTTGAACTCCATAATCCAATACTATGCCGGCTGAACGTTTATCTTCCGACCGGCGTTCTACCTGGTAACACCAACGGTCTTCAAAATCCAGCCTGCAGGCGGCTACCTGTACCTGGAAGTGAA
This sequence comes from Niastella sp. sgz303648, assembly GCF_059587045.1. Taxonomy (NCBI): domain Bacteria; kingdom Pseudomonadati; phylum Bacteroidota; class Chitinophagia; order Chitinophagales; family Chitinophagaceae; genus Niastella; species Niastella sp. sgz303648. Next base: position 288,287 of record NZ_JCAPSW010000005.1, read on the forward strand.
TTTTCACAGTGCCTGCGGGCGCCAGCATATCTTTCCCGGGTTTTAATGCCGGAATCTTAATGGAGATATCGCCTGCATCTGAAAAACTGGCATGAACAGGCTTTTTAACCAGTATCGGTAGCAATGCCTCCTGATTGAACTGGAAATTGTCTATAAAAAAATTATTGGTTGAAAAGGTATATTCATTGGGTTGTACCTCCTGCAGCCATTTCAGTATTGCATTGTTAAAACCATACAACATGACTTTGTCTTTTGCATCTGGTAAAACGGGAATTAGATATTTGCGCAAATAGCGGGAAGCCCGCGATGCCAGCCCGAATCGGGAAGCGCTTTTTTTCATTCCGGCCGTTTGCCGAACGGTACCGGGTACACTCCTGCAGCAGGGTTTACCCCGGAATTCATAATAAATAAGATTGGCCACTTTGCCTGAAACTGCTGAATGTTTTAATCTGCCCATACATAAAGATTAAATGGTTTGATAATGATGGGTACCAAATAAGCCTTATGTGCATGCAATATCTGTTGGAATCCGGTATGAAGTTCGTTAATTTAACGGTGATGGTACGGTGATAGTACGGAGATGGTACGGTGTAAAGTTAGGGGAAATATTAAATATGTACCAATAAAATACTGTATTGGGTTATTCGCGCCAATAAGATTGTATTATATACGTGGCGGGCGTCCACTCCCCTTTTTCCATATCTGAATTGGAAAAATGCTCAAACAAAATACTCAATAATCAAACCATTCCGCGGGAACCTGAAATACTTTTGAATTGTAATTCCCGTCGTGCCGGTTCATGATCACATGCATACCATCTAATGTAGCCGTAAGCCCCTGCATGTAATACAAGGCATCATAGGCTACCGGCGATGTTGCAGCTGCACTATAATCAATCAGTTCAATTTTACCATCCAGCGTAAAATAAACACTCTTTTCTCTTCCTGGTTTATAACAGAAATCCACACTGGCAAAAGTCGACAGGCTCTTCCTCGATATAGAAGATTCAAACGCTGTCACAGGATCCACGATCTGCTGTTTGTATAGCTCATTCGAATATACATAACCATTCTTCCTGCTGGGAATAACACTTACACCTTCGCCACCGGAGGCAGTAGTAGTCCTGTAGCTGCCAAATGTCATTTGTTGCGGGTCGAAGGTGCCAATGACAGGATTACCGGCCATATACGTCAAAATCAGTTTTGACTGATCATAATTCGTTCGGGCCCTATCATAGAAAGTATAATCACCCGGCAAGGCTTCAAACCATATGCGGTGGTTATCGGCGGCATCTATGAACCAGTAGTAGGCAACGCCATAACTATCCACGCTGGCCAGCCATATCATTCCTTTTCCGCTTTTTGTAAAAGTGAGTTTTGCAGGATAGAGATAAGGCCCATTGTATTCCGTTGCACGACCAGGGTCACGCACCATATCTATGACCTGTTCGGTAGTTCCGTTCTGGTTCATGATATACAACTTAGGTACCCGCCTGTATGAAAAATAGATTTTGTTATTATAGGGATTGATGGTAAACATGCCCACTTCATCTGCAAGATCGTACCTGTGTAATATATCCATACTGCCCATATCGATCTTGTACAACGCGTTGGGATGATCGGTAAGCACCCAGTAGGAATTATCTGCATCATTCACGAAATAATCCCTGATGGCCCCGGTAATATCAACAGCCTTTGAATAAAAGGCCACTTTGAATGTAAAGGTATACTGATCACCTATACTATTTACGGTGGTGATCGTAAAAGGATATTCACCTCCAATGGCGGCGCAGGCATAGCTGAAGGTCACTTTATTGCCAGCATATGAATACCTTATATCAGACTGACAACCCATGTAACCCGGAATAAGAGAAACAATGTTTACTGGTTGATTGAACATCAATGCCACGGAGTCACTTATACTTTTTGCATTATTGCCCGGGATAGCTGTTACATCCTTTAATTTTACATCGGCCAGTTGCTTTACCAGAATATTTTGCACGATGTTACCGCTCTGCAATGTCAGTTTGCCCTGGCGCATTGTATCCAGTAACGATGCAGACACCCGTACGATTATTGAATCATCACCACTGCTGCCCGTTTTATCGGGTACCAGCCAATCGTTCATGCTATTCACCACCCAACTGGTATTGCTGGCCACTTTAATTTTAAAGGTAGAAGCATAAGCACCAACAGTGATCACGCTATCAGTTAACAAATTAAAATATGCAGTTCCGGCCTTTAATGAAAAGTCTTTAATAAGGGTATCGCCTGATGTGATGGTGATGGCTTCTGTTAATTCGATATAACCATTTCTTTTAACTGATATATTATAAGGGCCTGGTTGTAACGAATCAAATTTATACTGGCCGGTGTTTGTTATTTTATTCTTGATTATTCCATTGCCCTGGATGGTCAACTGTACATTTGTAAGCACCTTGTTGTATTCATCGAGCACCTTACCCTGCACAATACCCGGCTTATGTTGTTCGGGTTCGGGTACAGGCGTGTTTTCATCTTTCTTATTACAATAAACAGCCAGCAATGTTATCAAAGACATGCAAATAAGAAGAAAGGAGCGGTTGTTCGTTTTCATGGGAAAAGTTTATTTTGGCCTGCCGGCATCATCCAGTGGCAATAATGTCATAACATAATAGAACGAATAATTGGCCGTTTGATTTACCCTGCGCGCAATAGCGAGTGTGCCACCATTACGTAATGGTTGTATGGTGATGGGCCAGCTGTCGACGCAACACAAATAGCCGTTTTGAGTTTTTTGGGTTCCATCCGGCGTTGTATACCATAGCTGGGCGCCATCCATGCTCATTTTGCTTACAGCTGCACGAAATCCATTCCCCCACTCCATTTGTAAAACAACCAGATTTCCGCCTTCTGTATTGGCAATAGCTGTAATTCCATTCTTAGCCAGTTTGCGATCGAGGAAATCGCCTGCTGTTGAAAAAATAAAAATGCCCCTGGCGTTTTCGGTGGCCACAACATAATTACCATTGGTGTGTTTGATGATGCGCATATTGCTGAGGCTGGTATTCAAACCGCCGAAAACAGTATTTTTCCAAACCAGGTCACCGGCATTATTCAGTTTGGCTATCATTACCGAATCACAGTCCAAACAGGAAGTACCCTTTTTTAAACCAGCCACCACCACGCCATCCTGCTCCGGAACCACATCTTTGCTTTGCATCATGCCTTCGGCGTATAGCGACCTTTCCCATTGCATATTGCCATCGCCGTTAAATTTCTTCACTTTGGTATAATTGGTAGTATTACCGTAAGTATCCTTTATGGGGGTTGAGCCTACTACTAAATAGCCGCCATCGGGTGTTAGCGAAACATTCGTATAGGTATCGTCAGCCGAAGATATCCTGTTCCAGATGAAAGAGCCATCGGCTTTCAATTTGATCAGTTCATTATCTCTCGTGAACCCGCTGGTAGTGCCTGTAAAAATGTAGTTACCGTCGGTGGTAGGCTTCATGCTGGTAAGGCGATAGCTGGCAGGCAACGTTTTCAGGCTTTTTTGTTTCAATAAGCTATCCAGCTGCATCAGAAAATAACCTGAACTGTAATCGGTTGAGCCCAGCAATAAAAAATCTCCGGAAGCTGTTTCCTCAATGGCAACCGGATAGGCATTACTGCCTTCTCCAAATCCAATGTTCTGTTGTCCTGAGATCACTGATACGGTTTTCTGAATAGTATCTGGTGCAACATTATTGTTTCGAACTTCGAGGGTAACAGTATATTTTCCACGCCGGGTATAACTATGTACCGGGTTTTTATCGGTAGAAGTGGTGCCATCGCCAAAACTCCATTGATAAGTTATGTTTTCAGTGGAGTCGGAACAATTACGGAAGTAAAAATTAGAATCAATATAGGTAGCATCACCTGTTTGCAAATAATTCCAAACAGGCACTTTTACCTGCACGGTAAAACAGGCGGTGGGTTGCTGTACGGTGATGGTATTTGTTTTTTTGCAGGCCATAGTGAGCGCAAAAAGCGCCAGGCAAATGAGCTTTTGAACCGGGAATGTATTTTTCATGGGCGGTTAAAGTTTAATGTTTTCTATCAGGATATAAGTATTCTGCTGATACGTATAGTTATCAGTCATGCTTACCGAGATAAGCGTATTCTCATCTCGGAACAGCTTATAAGGATAAAATCTTGTGGAGTAGCTGCCCGTATTAGTAGTGGCAGGATAAGTAATGATATCTATTTTCTTTTGCGGTCCGTTTGCGGCATAAACAACAGACCCATCGGTATTAAAAGCGAAATCGGTATACGTGCCATTCAGTTTTAAATAGCGGTCAAACACAAGCGATTTATTAAACACGGTCCCTGAAGCAGAGGTGATAAACCTGTTGCCGTCAGGAAAAGATCGAACAATATTAGCGTTCATATTATAGTCTCCATGATAGCTATCCTCTTTTTGAGTCAGCAGTGTGCCATCGGGCGTAAATTGATAATAAGAAAGATCAACAGGACTTAAGTTTATGGTGAGATCGATCATTTCAAAAGAGGACCCATCGAGAGCCACCAGTCTGGTCTGATCCCAATAACCCGTTCGGGCAATCAGCATTTTTGTAGCGCGATCATATACTTTTATACAGTTTGAATAACCGCCGAAGGAAAGGTCAGAAGAAGAAACATATAATTTTCCATTCGATGCCACTACAGAACCAACACCATATCCTGCCACATAAATCCTATCTTTCAATTGCAGCGTAGCGGCATCCAGTATTTGTACCCAGCCATCGTTAAGCGGCACGTACAATTCATTGCTTCCATTATAAGTGCCGAGGCTGCAAAAGCCAATGCCTGCAGGGAATTCTTTTGAATTTACCGGCCTCCCATTCGTATAATCAACTATATTTATTTTTTGCTGTTCGGTAATGTATAATTTCTTCTGCGGTTTGCTGATCAATACATCGGTGGGAATGCAATACAACAGACTATTGGGCCTCCTGTAAGTAACAGAAGGAGAAGGAATGCTTCCTGTTTGTACGGTATCTTTTTCTATATACAGCAAATAATAGATGTCTCTGGCTAAAGGCATATTATTTTCTGTAAACCGGGTTTGATTAATATCAGAACCGGAATAAACCGTTTCAGAATTCATCCCAAACTTATCATCCTTCAGATAGGTTGCAATTCGAATGATCTGGTATTGCTTAAAATGAGAACCCTTGTATTTATCCCAGGTTAAAACAATAGTGGAATCATTAATCACCTGGTCGATCTTTATGGTCAGGGGCTCATTTGGGGAAGGATTCACAATAATTTCATCTTCCTTCTTACACGATAAATAAGCAATGCCAATGAGCAGGCATAAGGTTAATCTTTTCATGATAACGGAATGTAGAAAAGGGATTTTTTGTCTAATATGCAAAGATATTCCCTCCCGCTGTCAATGAAAAGTCGGTTAATAAGTGTGTCGTTTTAGCGCATAAGCGTGCAGTTTTGGGCGATAAGTGTGTGGCCACGTACAGGCCCTGTCACTTCAACTATGGCGTTTAACGGCGACCCGGTAACAATTTCTGTCAATGCATCTACTACTTCACCGTCAGCAATTGGTTGAATTGCTGACGGTGAAATGCGAACTTCCTGGTCATCCGTGCCTGATCGGGCAATATTTCCGGCAAATTCGAAGAACCTTGCAGAACGCAAAATGGTATAGGGTATACCCGATTTTTTAATCAGCTTTTCCTGTTCCTGTTTTGCGCAGAAATATTCGCTTCGCTGCAGGCGCTCAGTACCAACAACTGATAATGCTATGTGATGTTTCACGCCTGCGATCACTTCAGCACGAAGCAGATTGTGTGTTGAAGTTTCGAAAAAGTTCAATTCTGCCTGGCCATCAAATGAGGGTGAGCTTGAAACGTCAACCACTGCCTGTGCATTTGTAAGCGCTTCAGGCAATCCCTCACCAGTAAGCGTATTTATACCTGAAGCCGGTGATGCGGCTATTACTTCATGATTAAGCCGGCGAAGCTGGTTTACGAGCTTTGAACCAATGAGCCCGTTACCGCCGATCACTACAATTTTCATAATTTAATTTTTGGGAGCCTTATGTTAAGACCGGTATTTAAAAATAGTTTACTCTTTCAATGTCTTCCCATCCGTCTCTACTACTAACGTACCCTTTACTCCGGCAGATGAAGAAATGGCATAGAGTGTAGCGCTATCACCAGGATTCGAACTCCCATCAACCCGGTCGATCTCATCAACATGAAAGTCTTCCGGATCGAGTCTCATGTCAAGATCGCTGCAATAAAGGCAAAACGATGCTGTTGCAAAATCTTCTTCGTAGCCTTTTTTCCTGAGGTCTGACAAAGCACCGTCAACTGATTCATGATTTTTCATATCATTTAATTTTTATGCTATCGATTAGTTTGAACACACAGCTACAATAAGTTCCGGGGACTTCCCGCAGCAACACTTTCTTCGGTATATATTAGTGGCAGGTCTTCTATACGGATAGCATCATCAAGAAATTCACTGCCTTCATTTGTGTTGTGAGGTGGCTCATTATGAACAACCGGGTATTTATCTGATGGATCTTTCAGATTATTATCAGCGGGATGTAAGAATAAAAGGTTCATGATCTTTGAATTGATTATTGATTAATTGTTTTTATGACAAGCGAAGTGAAAGATTGGTCTGCTGCCTGCTGACTTGCCGTGTTGTTGACCGGTTTTCGTAAGGATAATACGCCGGCGTAGGGATATCCTGATGCACGAACAGGTGGAAAGTGCATTCCCGTTACAACCGCCCCGGCAAGCTGTCACCCGTCGTCTTCGTTTCAACAGCCGGCAGACCAATAAAAATTTTAAGCTTTTTGGGCCTGGCTACGCAGCCATTTTTCATAACTGATAGCCCCCAGCTTTGCACGTCCTTCCAACGGTACTAACGCGTTATTGGGAATTTCGCCGCCATAATATTGGGATTGGCTATTGGGTACTACCTTGCGGGGATCGTTCGTGTCTTTCAGATACCGGGTGACGAACTCAGGCATGGTTAAACGCTCAGGGCCTGCTATCTCCATAATACCATTGACAGGGGCTCCCAACGCCGCCTCGGATACGAAGGCTGCTACGTTATCAGAAGCTATGGGTTGAAATTGAACAGCTGAAATATGCACCAGATTTCCGTCAGTAGCCTGGTTCGCGATGCCAGGCAGGAAATCGAGGAACTGTGTGCTTCGAATGATGGTATAAGGAACGCCGGATCGTTTGATCAAGTCTTCCTGAGCCAGTTTGGCACGCATATAACCTACGTTCTGCATAAGGTCAACACCTACAATAGAAAGTGCCAGGTGGTGCTTTACGCCGGCATTGATCTCTGCCGCCAGTAAATTGCGGCCCGCTGTTTGAAAAAATTCCAAAACGGCCTTGTCTTCAAAAGATGGTGAGTTGGCCAGGTCAATAACAACATCCGTGTTGTTCATGGCTTCAGCTAAGCCTTCTCCGGTAATAGTATTGATGCCGGTGGCAGGAGAAGCGGCGATCACCTGGTGACCCCACTGACGAAGATTGGCGACTACTTTGCTTCCGATGAGGCCGGTGCCTCCGATGACTACGATTTTCATAATTTGACTTTTTAGTATTATTGATTTGCCTTTATAGAGGCCAACAAAATGCCAATTCGCCAAACAAATGATTGTCAATCATGTGAGGAAAAACAGGTAATTATTTTTCACTGTATATAGTGAAAGCACGAAAAGTTTCACCATATAAGATGACTAATTTGAGAGAGACGGTTATATTCAACTAAAGTAGTCGGCCTTGGTGATGCCTAATTTTTTCATTTTGGAATGCAAAGTATTACCGGGGATATTAAGAATTTCAGCAGCGCTTCCGGTACCGGAAATTTTACCGGCACATCGTTTCAAAACATCAATAATATAACTACGTTCAACTTCTTCGAGCGACCGGTTTAAAGAATACACGTGTTCCTGTTTTTCAATACCAGCTTCCCGGGGAATGTATACATCATTCAGCACGCCATCAGTAGTTAACAGTACACTTCTTTCAATCAGATGCTCCAGTTCACGCACATTGCCCGGCCAAACATAACTGCGCAATTGCTGAAACACTTTGGGAGCGATCTTCTTTATCCTGCGGCCGGTATTTTTACTGTACTTCTCCACGAAAAAATGAATAAGCGCTTCAATATCTTCAGGCCGTTCACGTAGTGGAGGTAAATTTATAGGAAATACATTCAGGCGGTAGTACAGGTCTGCACGAAAGCGGCCTGCTTTTACTTCTTCTTCCAAATTCCGGTTGGTCGCTGCAATTAACCGCACATCGACCTTTATCGTTTGTTTACCGCCCAGCCGTTCCAGTTCACGCTCCTGGATCACCCGTAATAATTTTGACTGTGCTTCAAGCGGCAACTCTCCGATTTCATCAAGAAACAGCGTACTATGATTGGCCAGCTCAAACTTTCCTAAGCGCCTGTCGATAGCACCTGTAAACGCACCCCGTTCATGACCAAACAATTCACTTTCGATCAGGTTCGCCGGCAGGGCAGCGCAGTTAACTTTTACCATTAGTTTATCCTTACGCGGCGATGCATTATGAACAGCCCTGGCGATAAGTTCCTTGCCCGTTCCGGTTTCACCCAATATAAGCACGGTTGTATTGGAATCAGCTACCAGTGACATCAGGTGATATACCCTTTGCATAGGGTCTCCGTTGCCGATAATTTCTGAAAAATTATAAATCGTTTTGATCTGTTCTTTCAGATAATCATTTTCCACCTCCAGTTGTTTTTTATAGGCCAGTAATTTTTCATTGGCCAGTATATTGGCGATGGCAATAGATATCTGTGCGCAGATACCTTTCAGTATTAACGGGCTCAGGCGATTGGCAAGCAGCCAGATTGTACCGATGTCTTTGTTGCCAGCCCGAAGGGGCAGGCCGTACATATTTTTTAACCCGGTTGTTTTCCACAGCCGTGCATATGCGTTCCCACTCTTTAGCTCTTCTTCCACATTAAACACCAATCCTTCCTCACTGGCCAGCACCTGCGCGGTATATGTTTCTTCGATGGTAATGCGGTTGGCGGCCATTTTATCAAAATCCACTTTTGCATTTTCAAACAACGTGCGGTCATACATATACGGAGTCATGTGAAAGCCATCCTCATCGATCACCCGGAGCATGGCGAGCTTTGTATACAACGTTTTATCCAGCACCCTGAAAATAGCGGTCTGCAGGTCAAGCTTCGTTCTTGCCTGTGTAATATCATTGCTGAACCCGAGAAGAAATGCTTGCTCCTCCTGTTTTTTGCTGATATGCTCATTGGCCATAATATTGGCCAGGGCAATAGATATTTGCGCACAAATACCCTGCAACAACGGCACATTGATATTTTCAATTTCCAGAAACAAAACGCCATGATTCGTTTCCCCGTTACGCAACCGGATACCTACAAAGTTTTTGAATCCCATTGCTTTCCAATTCAGTAAATAGGGAGTGGTTATGCCGCGTTGTATTTCCCGTTCTACATTAAACAATAAGGGGATGGAACTGTCCAGTACACGGTTCTGAATTCCGTCGTTGATAGGATACCTGGCTTTCTCCAGCGCACTCACTATATTTTGATCGTGTTGCTTTATACCGAGATCATAAACATAGGGGCTCATCGTCGTATTGTCTTCATTGATCCTGCGAATAACATAGCCACTCTTCTGATTTAACCTGCGTATTGCCGTGCGAACGGCACGGGCAAGTTCTTCTTTCGTTCTTACAGATGCGATGTCGCTGCTAAAATCAAGCAGAAATGATTTTTCCTTTTCCTTGTTCAGCAGCTCTTCATTTTTGATAATATTCGATACGGCGCCCGACAACAGAGGCGCAATCCCTTTAACAACATTCCTGAACTCATTACTGAAACCAACGGGTTTATCGGTATAAATATGAATAAAACCCATTGGCTTTCCTTCCTTCATCAATTTGGTCATTAAAATTTCTTTTACGCCTCCTTCATAATTTACCCGCAGAAAGGAAGGGCTTTGCGGCTGGTTCATGATGTGCTCCAGCATAAAAGATATGGGGCCATCGGCCTGCAATACCGCCTGAATGAACGGTTCGTTCAGGGAAAAATGAGATATTGTCAATTCCTGATAGCTGGCATGCGACCTGATGGGCGACGATTCATGATCCAGCAGAAAGGGAGTATAAGTTTCGTCGTTGGCATCGATCAGGGTAACGATCGTATGCGTAAAATAGAAAAGACTTTTTATTCGCTTTGAAAAAAGAACGATCAGATCGTTTTTGTCACGAACTTTAGTGATATCATTGCTAAGGTCTAATAAGATCCTTCGTTCCTGTTCAAGAGCAACTTTGGAAGGAACAGGCAAATCAGATTCCGGATTTTTTGCCTTTTTCATAAAAGCAATTTATGTAAAATTAGTAAGGCGGCTGAAATATCGGATAAAATCTCCGGGGTCACAGGCCTAACCTGTAGGATTACATATAATTGCGTTTACTTAAGGCAGTTCAAACCTGTTTATGGATGAGTTGTTGGAAACTCAGGATTAATATTTGTTTTTGCTGAAGAAGGATGCTCACTCCTGCCTTTTTACAAAATACATTTCCTGGTTTTCATAAAAATGCGCCAGGTCTTCTTTAGCAGTTGTTAATGCTTTCACTTTATCCTCATAATAAAGTTTACCTATTGAATGCTGATAGGCATTTGCCAAAAATCTCGACTTCCCTTTAGTTTCGGGATCGTCCTTATGCGGTTCCATGTTCTTCATTCTGGCTATAAGCCCAAACACTTTATTACTGCCCAGGTAATCGATAATTTCAGCAGCCTTGTATCTGTTCTCTATAATTTCATTACAAAGTTCTACAGCCGCTAAACGTAACACCCGGTCACCCACCAGTTCGATCTTTTTAAAAACGTGTTGTTCTTCTGTCATACAAATAATTTATAGAAAAAACTTCAAATTTGCAGCAAATACAATAAAAAAAGCGGCCTCTTAGGAAACCGCTTTTTTCTTGGTCGGGTGGACTGGATTCGAACCAGCGACCCCTTGCACCCCATACAAGTGCGCTACCGGGCTGCGCCACCACCCGAACATGGAGTAAGATGTACTTTACCCGCTTATCGCGGAACTCCGCACACCCTCAATATCCATTTGGGGGTGCAAATGTATCCTAAAAAACTGGTTTTCTGAAAAATATAACCTGATTTTTTTTCCGCCCCCCTACACATTCGAATAACCCACGCTTTTCAGCTTATTCGTCTTCAGATAAATATATTGCCTTTGCGCGTCGATAATAATATTGAACCGCTTTAAAACATCTCCGCCCAAAATGCTCATCTTTTGCCGCCCGATGGCGCCTTCAAAAAAACCGGCAGGTACATTTAATAATTTCTGGTTGCCAATGATAAATGACTGCAAAATGGCCTTTTTGGTTTTTAAAACGTGGCCATAGGAATCCTTTAATTGCTTTTCGGCTACCACTGTTAATTGTTCGGCCAGTTTGTTGTCGCTTACAAACCGATCATCAAATAAAACGGCGCCTGCGTAACCTGAATGAATTAAGAATCTGTTGTTGTAAGAACCTTTTCCCGTTTCACAGGTTGCCTCAAGGAACATGTTATCATTTTCAAACGCCAGTTTGAGCTTTTGATATTTTTTACTTTTTCGCGGAAGATCTGCATACAACCTGATCATTTTTTCATTAAAATTTATTTCTATCACTTTGCCTGCAAAAAGATCAGGTCCGAATTTGCCATCGGTATGATGTCCTGAATTTATATTTTCCCATATTGAAAGGCTATCGAAGGTCAATGCGCCTATTTGCAGGGTGTTGCTTTTACTAAATCGCGAAGCGTTCCCGCCCCAGCTTTTCACCGTGTCGGTTCCATCAAAGGACATACTTTTCAGTTTTTTGATGGCCTCTTCGGTTAATGTAACTGAATTGGCGGCTGTATGAAACATCAACTGTACCGTATCTTTTTTATTCAAAATAGCCTGTACCGAAATATTGTTGTACTCCGTCAGCAGAAAAGGAATGCTGTACGCCGTTTTTTGTTGCGCCTGCATGGCTTCACTCAAAACAATTAACAGAACTACGAGGTAAAGTTTACATTTTAGCATAAATATTGTTGTAAGGTTATGGTCAACAGGTTACAATAATACAAAACCATTGCATCCCTTTTACCTGTATCCTGCTTCAACGGAATAATCTTAAATTAGATGGGATTCGTGCTCATTTCAGCCTTCAAACACCTTAAAATAGTACCTCATGAGGCAACAACTGTTTACCATGTTGTTATGCACCACTCACTGCTGCTTTGCGCAACAGCCCTACAAGGCAACTTATAACCAATTAAAAGAATATGAAGGCTTGTATGAATACACCAACCACAGCACACTTAAAATAGCTGCCTCACCGGCCGACACCTGCCTGTATGCAATTCTCAATGAAAGCAGGTATAAACTTGCAGCGCTCGATAAAGACCTGTTTGCAAATATGTCGAAAGAAAAGGTGCTGTTCATCAGAAATAAAACCAATGCAATTGCCGGCTATACATACAATAAAGACACGTTTCGCTTATTAAGCAAAAAGGTTACCTTTCCGCGATCGATGTGGTATGCGAGATTAACTGCTGAAAAGCGTTTTACTTATCAGTACCATCAACCGAAAGACCTGAAAGATGGTTTACCCACCGGTAGCATTATTAAATCGGGACTCGACCCGGCCCTGTTGGCTGAAATGATGCGCAAAATTGTCGATGGCACCTACCCTCGTGTACACAGTGTTTTAATTATCAAGGATGGTAAACTGGTTTTTGAAGAATATTTTTATGAGTACAATCGCGATAGCCTGCACGAACTTCGTTCTGCTACCAAAAGTTTTGTATCGGCGCTCACAGGCATTGCTGTTGACAAGGGCTTTATCAAAGACATAAATGCTTCGGTGCTATCTTATTTTCCCGAATACAATTTCACCAATAGCTCTGATTCCAAAAAACGCATCACTCTTAAAAACCTGCTTACCAATCAAAGTGGGCTCGATTGCGATATCGCAAACGATAAATCGGCTGGTAATGAAACGCAAATGGGTAATGCAGATGACTGGGTAAAATTTACATTAGACCTTCCGGTAATCGACACGCCGGGTGGCAAAGGCATGTATTGCTCGGGCAACGTTATTGTAGCCGGTCGCATTATTGAAAAAGCAACCAGGCAGCCTTTGCCTGAATTTGCCAATAATAATCTGTTTGTTCCCTTAGGTATAAAATATTTTAAATGGAATTTTAAACCCGACCCTTCCAGTGCCGAAACTTTTTGCCAGCTTTACCTGCGCCCGAGAGATATGGCCAAATTTGCTTTGCTGTTTCATAACAAAGGTAAATGGAACGGGAAACAAATCGTTTCGGCCGATTGGGTGCAGCAATCGTTCATGAAACATTCCGTTGTGCAAAACGTTGATTACGGATATCTGTGGTGGATCAAATACCTCGATGCCGATGGCGTAAGATATTATAGCAGGGCGGCACAGGGTAACGGTGGTCAAAAAATTTACATCTTTGAACAGCAGAACCTCATTACGGTTATAACAGGCGGCAACTACAACACGCAATCGCCTTCAGACGAACTGATCAAAAAATACATTTTACCGGCTTTCAATAAAAAATAATCGGGAGCTATTGCTCGCTCTGTTTTTTCATTAATTCAAGCGCAACATTCCAGTAAAAATAAAAATGCCTATACGATACTTCCGTTACAATATTAGTTTGTGTAAACACGAGTTTGGTTTGGCCGTTGGTTGCTGTTAGCCGGTAGGTAATTACAGAATAATTTTCAGGCACATCAGCATGTTGCGATAAAGAAGTCCAGAAATTGTACTGAAGGATCTTTTCCCGCTCGCATTGTAAAACAGTTCCTTTGCTTTCGTAAATAATACCATGCAAATTCCCGCAAAAAACTACCGGGCTGCCGGGCTCCCAGGTTGATGTGATGTTTATTTCCGAATCAGATATCCATAACTTCATTAATGCAGGATCAGTCAAAGTATTCCATACTTTTGAAGCGGGCGCATTAATGTGTACTGTTTTTTCAATATCCGTCATATTAATATCTTTTTAATTGTCTTATTGTTAAAAAGAGGATAAACGGTTTGATTTAAAATAACAAATGATTTTAATTTGTCGTTAAAATCGTTTATTCCTTATCGTACGCTGTTTAAACAACCTGTATTGACCCACAGAAACGACATCTTACCTGATACCGACAAATTGCTTTTCAACCTTATTGCAGAAGGTGATGAAAAAGCTTTTGAATCATTGTTCAACCGTTTCCTGCCAAAATTATATCCATTTATAATAAAATTTACAAAGTCGGAACCGGCCACGCAGGAAATTATCCAGGAAACATTTATCAGGGTGTGGTTAAACCGCGATAAGCTGGCCGATATCGAAAATCCCGGCGGCTGGCTGTACAAAGTGGCATCCAACGAATGCCATACCTATATGCGTAAAATGGTGTTGAATAAGAATTTTTTCAATCCTATCGCTGTAGAACCTGATCCGGTGAACACCACCAGCGAAACGCTCGACTGGAAAGAAATAAACCGGCTTATCGGTGAAGCAGTGAGCAAATTGCCGGCACAAAGAAAGAAAATATATCAGATGAGCCGCAATGAGGGAAAAAGCATTCCTGAAATTGCAGGGGAATTGGGCTTATCGCCTCATACTGTAAAAAATGCCCTTGTTACTTCCTTAAAATTCATACGCGAATACCTCGGCAAATACGGCATTATTTTTTTCATACTTACGTTTCACTGGTTGAAAAAATAAAAAATATTTTTAGTGCCGATAGTCCTAACCGTGCGCTCATGCTTCTTATTATAGAATCCAAATGAACAAACACCGATTAACATATTTATTACAAGGGCACCTGGCCGGTACAGCTACAACAGCCGAACAACAGGAGCTGGCTGCTTTTGTAACTGCCAATGCTAACACGCCATTGTTTACCGAAGTGCTGGCCGAACTGATGCAGCATGAAACGCCTTTACAACCTGCTAATGCGGAGCCCTGGCAAAAAATGTTGCAACAGATTATTCAGATCGATAAAAAGCCGGTTAAATCAACAACCAGAATAATCAGATTATACCGGTGGGCCGCTGCAGCCGTAGTGCTTTTGCTGGTTGGCACGGCATTGTATTTTTTAAACAACCATACAACAAAAGATTCACTGACGGCTAATGAAAAAAACGGTCCACATATTTCCGTTATACCTGTCACCAAAAATGTGCTGATACTGGCCGATGGATCACAGGTATTACTTGATGAAGCGCCAAATGGCCAAATTGCCGTGCAGGGAAAAACGATCATCACCAAACACGATAAACAGATTATTTACAATGCAGGCGAGTCAAATGCCACCATCGCATACAACATACTATCAACCGCACCCGGCAGCAACTATGAACTGTTATTGCAAGATGGCAGTCATGTTTGGTTAAATGCAGCCTCGTCGGTTCGCTTCCCCGCTGCTTTTACAGGCAACGAACGGGCGGTTGAACTGAGTGGCGAAGCCTGGTTTGATGTACAACATGCCGATAAAATTCCTTTTACTATTCAATCAGGCGCCGTAACCACTTCAGTTATGGGCACTGCATTTGACATCAGGGCATATCCCGCGCAAAAAAGCATGATGGTATCGGTACAACGGGGTAAAGTGAAGGTGCAAACAGGCAATAAAATTTTGGCCATGTTGCAGAAAGGACGTCAGGTAAGAATAAACAGTGACGCTTCCATCACACAAAGAAATATCGATACGGCGGCAGTAGCAGCCTGGAAGCAGGGCAACCTGTATTATAAAGATGAAATACTCGCCGACATTATTGCCGATTTGCAAAGAGTGTTCAACAGCCCTATACAAATTCAACGCGCTTCATTGAAAGAGGTAAGCACTACGGCTTCTTTCAAAAAAGATATTGGCATTCAAAAAGCCCTTGAAATACTTTGCCGTATAACGGATGCTAACCTATCGAAAAAGAACGGTATATATATAATAGAATAAGCAACCTACAATAATCACATCGTATGAAAAAAATGATACCGGTTATGGTATTCATAGGCTGTATGCTATTTGTAACCGGTGCTGTTCAGGCGCAGGATATAAGCAAGGTGATCATTAGCATTGAACTGAAAAATGCTTCGCTCGAAGAAGCATTTTCAAGGATCGAAAGCCGTACACCCTTCAAATTCAATTATAAAACCAATGATATAGCAGGCATAAAAGGCATATACTTTAAACAACAAAATGTATCTGTAAAAAAAGTGCTGACTGATATTCTATCCAATACATCATTGCAGTTTGAACAGGTTCAAAATTATATTCTGATAAAAAAGAGTAAAACACCTGCTGCCCCAAAGGTTACCTTATACGGCTTTGTTACAACGGTTAATTCGGGCGAATCCCTCGCCGGTGCTACTGTTTATATTTCGGGTAATCATAATTATTTTTCAGTAACCAATTCATATGGGTTTTATTCGATAACAGTTCCGGCAGACGAATATGCCATCAACTGCTCCTACATTGGTTTTGAAGATTTTGATACAACAACAATCTTAGAGCAAACGCACCAAAATAATATTCAGCTGGCCCCTAAAGACAGCTTTTTCATGCAGGCTGTTACCGTAACATCAAACAGTAAAAAAAATATAATAAATAAGGTTACAACAGGCAATCACCGGTTAACAGCCGGCGCTATAAAAAAAATAGCGATGGCCGGCGGCGAGCCCGATGTATTAAAAAGCCTGCAGCTGTTTCCGGGTATTCAGTCCTCGGCCGAAGGCACTACCAACCTTTCGGTACGCGGCGGATCGTACGATCAAAACCTTATGCTGCTCGATGAAGCCCCTGTATATAACCCCACACACACACTGGGATTCTTTTCGGCATTCAATACCGATGCATTAAAAGATGTGTCTATTTACAAAGGCGTATTTCCTGCTCAATATGGCAGCCGGTTATCTTCGGTAGTTGATATAAGAATGAAAGAAGGCAATAAAAAGCAGCAAACTGTAACCGGTGGCATCGGTTTGCTGGCAAGCCGCTTAACCTGGGAAGGACCGGTAAAAAAAGAAAAATCTTCTTTTATGGTTTCGGGCAGGTACAGCAATATCGGCAACCTGCTGAATTTATATCACATATCGAATATCATTAAGTTTCGCGTTACCAAAAGCCATGTTTCATTTTACGACCTCAATGCCAAATTCAATACCATCTTAGGAAATAAAGATCGCTTGTATGTATCGGCTTATACCGGGCACGACAAGTTCTTTCTGAATATATTAGACAATTCATCGCTGATGAAATGGGGCAACAGCACCATCACTACCCGATGGAACCATATTTTTCATGCTGATTTATTTGCCAACACCTCATTGTTGTATAGTTATTACGATTATAATTATACGCCATTAGCCGAAAGTCGCAATTTTACCTGGCACGCCAATTTGCAGGAAATTACGTGCAAAACAGATTTTGACTGGATGTTGAATGCGAACAACCAGGTAAAGTTTGGCACAGGCATCACCTGGCAAAATGTATTGCCGGGCAAGGTTACACCCGATGGAGCAAATTCAACCGCACAAACAGTTTCGTTAAACAACCGCAGTTCGGCCCAGTTGTTTGCCTATGCATCGAATGAACAAAAAATAAGCAACCGCCTAAGCATCTCTTACGGACTTCGGGCAACCGCCTTTGCCGCCCTCGGCGATGCCATGGTGTACCGGTATAATGACGATAAAACAGAAGTGATCGACAGCACCTGGTATGCAAAAGGAAAAATTGTTAAATCGTATTTTGGGGCAGAGCCTCGCATTACTGTAAGAATGTTATTATCTTCTGATGCTTCTTTCAAACTTTCATACGGAAGAAATTACCAGTTTCAACACCTGCTGGCCAATTCGGCAGTAGGATTACCAACAGATATCTGGATGCCCTCCGATACCTGGTTTCAACCGCAATATGCCGATCAGTTTTCAGCCGGCCTGTACAAAACATTCGGCAACGATGTATACGAATGCAGCATGGAAGGCTATTACAGAAAATCGTACAATATTGTCGACTTCAAAGACAATGCAGAAGTATTTCTGAACGATAAAATCGAAACACAGATATTAACGGGCCGCGCAAAAGGATACGGACTTGAACTGTTGCTGAAAAAAAACAAAGGCGCCTCGAACGGATGGATAAGCTATACGTATTCAAAATCACTAAAGCAGGTCAATGGTGTTAACAATAACGAGTGGTACCTGCCTGCTTACGATCACCGGCACAACCTGTCGCTCGTTTATAACCTCACCATAAGCCCACGGTTACATGTTGAGGCTAACTGGACATTCCGCAGCGGCGGGCACACTACCCTGCCCGAAGGCACTTATATGTTCAATGGCGCCCGTTTTTTGTACTATGGCAAAAGAAACGGATATACATTACCTGCCAGCCACCGGCTCGACATGAGCGTTGTATGGAAAGAAAAATTTAAAAAGAAAAGAAAATGGCAGGGCGAATGGAATTTCAGCATATACAACGTGTACAGCCGCAAAAATGTATTTGCCATTTATGTAAGCCAGGACCCATACGATTTTTCTTTTGCAAAAGCATCGCAGGTTTACCTGGTTGGTTTTTTGCCAACCGCCACCTACAATTTTACCTTTTAACACTTTCCTATGTATAGCAAACTCTTATTTACAGCTTTTATAATTGTGATCATAACATCGGGATGTACAAAAGATTTTGATCTCAACCTTAATAAAACCGAACCCTTGTTTGTGATACAGGGAAGGATCAGCAATTTGCAGGGCCCCTATTATATTAGAATAACCAAAAGCACAAACCTGTTAGGCATGGGTAAGCGGTATGATCCTGATCATACCGGCTCTGCAGAAGTGGTAACAGGCGCACAGGTTATTATTTCTGACGATACAGGCATTTCAGATACTCTTATACCAGCTAACCCAACTGCAGCTCCCCGGTTTACTTACTATTATAAAAACGGAGCGATAGATTCGGTACCAGGGCAACCCTACGGTAATTTCTTCTCAGCTGAACAGGGATTTTATCAAACAACAAAAATTACCGGTCAGCCCGGACATACTTATCACCTGCGCGTTACGATCGGCGACTCGGTCTTTAAATCCTCTGCGTACATGCCTTATGTACCAGCACTCGATTCGGCCCGTATACAGGAAACCGTTGTTAATGCCGACGGCAGTAAAGGACTTTTGCCGTTCGCTTATTTTGCAGAACCGCAAAATGAAAAAAATTATTACCTGTTGCAGTTCAACGATCTGTCAGACTATCCTTACGATAATATATATGCACCATACGGTTCATCCAACGTCTATCCGTTTTATGTAACAGACGATAAAATACTGCCGCCTTATGTAAACGGACTGGCCGTTCGGGTATACATTTCAGCGCATTATCTGTATGGAGGCTCCTACCCTTCCATTTATGATCAACAGCCGCTGCAGGTTCGGCTGTCGTCATTAACCAAAGAAACCTACAATTATTTCGATGTGTTGCGAAAGCAGCTCGAAGACGACGGCAGCATATACAAGCCCGTACCTGCCAGCGCCGCCGGCAATATCAGCAATGGCGCTTTGGGATTATTTTATGCCACCGAGGTTTCATACAAACTGATATTACCCTGATGCGGTGATGCCATAAACAGGATCACCGGCTATCCCTTACAGTAAATACTAAAGCATTACAGGTTTTGATGCTACAAAGCAAGAAACAGCTTTGGCAGCGTCGTGGCCATCGTGTGCCCATACATGACCAAAACCTGTTCGCCGATATAAAAAACAATAGCTATGATTATAGGATTCGATGCCAAAAGAGTGTTTCAAAACAAAACAGGGTTGGGCAATTATAGCCGCACCCTGCTTACATCGCTGAATGAATATTTTGAACAACATCAGTACGTTTTATTTACACCCAGGCAAACCCCGCTATTCAATACCAATGAAATGCCTTCGGCCAAAGTGATAACGCCGGCATGGCAACCCGCTAAATTATTATCGTCGGTATGGAGAAGTAAATGGATAACACATGACCTAAAAAAAGCAGGTCTTCATGTATACCACGGGTTAAGCAACGAAATACCTGCCGGCATTCAAAAAACCGGTATCCCGTCGGTGGTTACCATTCATGATCTTATATTTGAGCATTATCCGCAGCAATACGATAAAGGCGAAGTGCTGGTATACCGCAAAAAATTCAGGTACGCCTGTAAACAGGCAGATGCCATTATTGCCACCAGCCTGCATACAAAAAAAGACATCGTCGATATATACAACATATCGCCCGATAAAATTCATGTTTGTTATCAGAGCTGCAACCAGGCATACACACAAAAACTATCATCTGCCCAATTATCACAGATACAAAAACAATACAATCTTCCCGAAACCTATTTCCTGTATGTAGGTTCTGTTATTGAACGAAAAAACCTGTTGCTGATATGCAGGGCGCTGAAACTCCTGAAAGACAAATTACCCATACCACTGGTGGTAGTTGGTGAAGGAAAAGCGTATAAAGAAAAAGTTAAGCAGTGGCTGGCGCAGCATGATCTGTTAAACGAGGTCATTTTTTTATCAGATACGGTCGCTGCAAAACAGACACCTGAATACCAGAACGGCGCTCATTTTGCTGCCATTTACCAAAACGCCCGCGCGCTTATTTATCCCAGCATCTATGAAGGATTTGGTATTCCGGTGCTTGAAGCGTTAACCAGTGGCATACCGGTAATAGCAGCTAATTCATCGAGCCTGCCCGAAGTTGGCGGCGATGCGACATTGTATTTTGAATCCAATGATCTGGCGGGCTTATGCGATTGTATGCTGAGAATTGTATATGATGATGAAACGCGGCAGCAGTGTATTCAAAACGCCGCCCGGCATGTATTGAATTTCACACGGCAAAAATGCGCTGAAAGTGTAATGAAGGTTTATCAAAAAATTTTGTAAAGGAGCCATGCCACGGCTCAAAGCCGTGTCACGGTTTTGAATCGTGGCACGGCTTTGCGTGGAAGTTTTCTTAACTTATCTGGCGAAATAATTTCTTAGTTCACCATTGTTCTCTGCATAGTTCCACCTGTTTTGATCGGCTTTACCATCGCCATTGATATCGTAATAATAAAAACTGGTGTTTTCACTTTGCGAAGAGCCTCTGAGTGAATACACAGGACCGTTATAGCCACTTGTTTCGGAAAAATAAACTTTAGGTTCGCCCAGGTAATTGCCCGGGTTCCAGTATATTTTATCGGCACGTCCATCGCCATTCACATCGGCAAAACTGAATTGTGTGGCGGCAGATGCGCTGCTGGCCCCTGTATTGGTAAATGTTGAAGAAGCGGTAAAGGTGCCATCACCATCACTCAAAAAAACCGATGGCCTTCCTGAATTCAGTGTTGGATGCCATACTATTTTATCTGATTTACCATCGCCATTTACATCGGCATAATAAAATATGGTGCCGCCTGTTGTGCTGGCCCCTTCGGCACCCGACACTACAGATCCGCTGAAGCTGCCACCGGAAGTTGCGAGGTACACCCTTGTATGGCCATCATCAAAAGTAGCGTTCCAGTAAATTTTATCGGCTTTGCCATCGTCGTTCACATCGGCAAAATTGAAAACAGTGGTAGTACCCGCACTGGTGCCTTCGGTGTTTTCGATCACAGTTGAATTGAAATTACCATTGGAGGTAGCAAGGTATACACGGGTACGTCCTGAATTGGTGGTAGGGTCCCACAAAATTTCATCATCTTTTCCATCGCCATTCACATCGGCATAATGATACCGGGTAGTAGACAAAGTAGAAGCACCCGCACTATGAGCAACAGCTGTTGCAGCAAAAGTGCCATCGCCATTTGATAAAAACACCTGTGGTTTGCCACTGTCGTAGGTGCGGTTCTGGTAAATTTTATCTTTCAAACCATCGCCGTTTACATCGGCAAAATAAAAGCTGGTAATTGTACTGGTGCTTTTGCCGTTTACATCGGCATGCGGACCGCCGAATATCGAAGGCACATAGGTTGCCACTACAGGAAAGTGGTCAGATGGCCACAGCGTTTGTCCGTTCACAGTAAAGCTGGTGGTAATTACATCGGAATAGGTAAAAGCAAGATCCCGTGTACTGAATATATAGTCGATCTTTTTAACACCCGTTGCTTCCCAGCGGTGAAAGGTAGGATCGCCCTGGCTGTCGAAAAGCGCATCAACCATATTAAGTCCGCTCGCGTCCTTTAATTCAGTTATTTCCGGCGTACCGGGTTCTGCATTTAAATCGCCGAAACAGATCACCGGCAAATTTTGTGTGTTATTTGTTTTAATGGCATTGAGTACCGTATCGGCATCCATGGTTCGTTGCGCTGAGCTTACGGTGCTCCAATGGCTGTTACAAACAAAATAACTGTTGGCAGGAACTAATTTATCCTGCAAAACAGCCCACTTACCGCTACGGGTATCCGGTGTTGTCATAGTGAATGAACCACCTTTAACCAATGAAAATCTTGAATTTTTGAACCAGATGGTTTTGGGTGAATAAAAATCAAATCCGCCTTTGTATATCCCATAACCCGCATTGGCCATCTGCGTGTTGAACCAGGCTTCCATGGTATTATCGGCCAGTTCCTGTGCGCCTATAATATCAACGTTGTTATCGAGGATCACCTGTAAGATATAGGTCTTTCGTTGATCCTGCGTAAACTGATCATCAGGATCGGTGTTGCGCATGTTAAACGACATTACCTTAAAGGGATTCAGGTCGGCCACTGCATTAGCGCTTATGGATGCGTTGGCAGTCTTTTCATTGGGTGGTTGAAACGAATTAACCGATTGTTCTTTTCTGCACGCTGCAAAACATAGAGCAACGGCAAACATCAGGGATGTTTTTTTCATATTGATTGGTTTAAATGATTTCCATTTTGGTCAGGGGGCCAAATTGTTCAAAGGAAGACTAATGAACCAGAGAGGGCGGTTTTTAACATATGTTCTTTGATCGATACCTAACGTTCACATGTATATGTTAAAATGAATTGGCAATAAAGTTAAGGTTTAAAAAGTATCAACACCACACTATTTAATAAAATTAAACACACAAAAAACAATAAAATAAATATTATTTAATACGGAAAAACAACATCCTACCACCAGTTAACCATGATTAATTGTGCAACTAATAGTTAATGATATAAATTATGAGGACGCAATAATTATAATATAAATTTCCTGCCGGTTTTATTTTATTTAAGGTTTTTAAAGAAGAATTTTCAGGTTTGCAGTTTTTTGCGGCAGGTTACTTTATAAACAGGGGCTTTTACAAAACACACCTGCAAACATGTGGAAGGCTTATAGCATGAAATGCCCTGCAACAACGCGCAGGATTTATTCCTATACCCTTTGTTGTGTATATTTGGTTGTTAACCGCTGTAACCTTACAAATCTTTTTCCCTCATGAACCATATGCCCATATTATTAATCCCCGAAAAAAAGGATGTAGAATTTGAACAGGTTGCAGCCGCATGGGCAAATAAAGGCGGGCATATTAAAAGACCGGGAAAATATTGGATCAGGGATGAACAACTCACAAATCAGCCTGTTGCGATTTACGGAGGCCAGGCATTTGCCCTGGTGCTGGCTCAGATATACGATCTTCAATTAGTTTCTCCCGATGATACGCTGATCACCGAATTGGAAAACGAATGGACCAAAAGAAATATTCAACTGAAGCAGATTACCCATATTACAGAAAATGATTTGTCTGCTTTTATAAAACCTGTTGTTCCAAAAATGTTTCTGGCAGGTATATTCAATACTCTACCCGATTTTCACAATACAACACAAGGTCTTGAAGCCAGTGAAGCTATACTGGTTTCTACTATAGTTCCCGATATAACAGCCGAAGCAAGAAGCTTTGTTCTCGATGGAACAATAAAGGATATAGCATTGTACGAAGGTTCGGCCGACACCCGAGCCGCCATTGATTTTTTAACCGATTTTCTTCAATACAATAAAAATCGGTTACCCCGGGTAGTGGTTATTGATCTTGCATATAGCGAATCTTCCGGTTGGTTTGTACTTGAATTTAATGCATGTTGGGGTGCAGGGCTGAACAACTGCAATGCCGACAAGGTAATTGATTGCATCATCGCTGCTACAGGTCAAAACTGACCTCATATCTGACCAATCTTTAATACCAAACACAATATGACCAAAACCTTTAAATCGAGATTTCGCAAACCGGCTATATGAGCGAACAGCACACGATAACATACAAAAAGCAAAAAAGGCTTTAGGTGCATGTGCCTAAGCCTTTTTTGAGGTATCAGATCCTTGCTTCTTCTGTGATAGTTTTCCATAGGAGAATCAAATCAACACATGAACGCACTTGAACATAACTGGTTTTATATAGGAATAATTATATTCAGCCGGCAACCCTTTCCGGGCGAGGTGGCAATGTCGCATTGACCATCGAGTAACTTCACCCTTTCACGGATGCTGAGGAGGCCCACACCCTTTACCTGCGCATTCGGGTCGAACCCAATGCCGTCGTCGTCAATAATCAGTTCAATATTTTTTTCATCGGTTTCGAGCGTCATTACAACATTTTTCGCCCTGCTGTGCTGGGTAATATTGCGGAATTGTTCCTGCAATATTCTGTATATATGAATCTTCTGGTTTTCGGTAAGCCGTTCTTCGTTGAACTGGTGAACACCAAATATGATGTTCATTTTATGAATGGTTCGCAGGTCATCCACGAACGCTTTTATGCTTTCGAGCAAGGTTTCTTTTTTTAATCGCTGCAACATCAGCCCCCGCGATAATTTTTTCATTTCATCAATGGCTTCCAGGATCAGCTCTACCGTTATCTTTTTAGCCTGTACATTATCATCTTTAAAAACTTCCAGCACATCGAGGTGCAGCTTGGCCGTGCACAGCAACTGAGTTACGTTATCGTGCAGCTCCTGCCCTATCATCAATCGTTCGTTCTCCAACATTTTCAGCAGCATTTCATTACAGGCTACCTGCTCTTCTCTTTCGGCCAGCTCCTGCTGTAATGCACCGGTAATATCTTCGGTGTTGGCAGCGTTATGGTTAAGATACCCGGCGCATAAAAAATGTACATTATTTCCGGCAAACGCTATGAGTTTAAAAACCATCCATTTTATGGCTACTTCGCGGTTAACACCCGAATAGGAATAAAAGTTAACCGGTACCGATGAAGGAATGGTATCTTCTTTTGTGATCAGGGTCGAGAACAACAGTCTGTCGTTTTCGCCAAGCAGCGATTGAAAAAATTCAAGCTGACGGTTAGCCTGGCCTGAACCATATTCCTTATTCATGGCTCCGTTCATAGACAGTATCCGTCCGTTCCTGTCGATTACAGCATAATAAACAGAATCGTGTTGTGTATGATGGTCGTTGGCAGACCGCTCTTCACATGTGTTCATAACAATTTAGGTTTTTACAAGGCCTTTACAGCCTCATCTGTTATGCCTGTGATCATGTCGTAACCCGTTGATTTATCGAGGTAGTAATCTGCTCCCAGGCGCATACATATTTCATAATATTCATTAGGGTCGTTATTGGTAAGCATTACGATTTTTACATGCTTGTTCATTTTCCTGAAGCAAACCAGCAGGTCGATCCCGCTTCTGTCGGGCAGATTTATATCAAGAAAAATCAGGTCCGGCGTTTTCCTGTTGAAAAGCTGTAACCCTTCTTCAAAGCAGCCAGCAACCGCAATAGACAGGTTGTCGTATTGCTCATTTAGCAGTTTTCTGATACGATGAATGAATAACGACGAGTCGTCGATTAACAGGATACTTAGATGTCTGTTCATTCATGGTGTGTTTGGACTGCAAAGTAACGGAGAGTAAAATTGCCGGTAAATAGGAATGAATGTCGTTTTATTGTAAGGGTGCGGGTTACTTCATGTAGTTGTTTGTACTACAAAACCGCAGGCGTGGACATAAGAGTAAGCAGTAACAGGCAACCGGAAGCAGGCAACTGGCAACTGCTATTTAAATGAGCTTGTTTTCTACAGCATACAGCGTTAGTTCGGCATTGTTTTGCATATTCATTTTTTCAAGTATGCGGGCCCGGTAGGTGCTGATGGTATTAACACTGAGCGAAAGCGCAGTGGCAATGTCCGATACGGTTTTGCCCGAAGCCAGTCGCTTTAACACATCAAACTCCCTTTCAGATAATTTTTCGTGCGGCAATTTATTAGGATCATCTCCAAACGAAGCAGCCAGCTTTTCGGCGCCTTCGGCACTGATGTATTTTTTGCCCTGCAGCAACTGTCTTACAGCCTTTATCAGTTCATGAGGATGGCTGTCTTTATTCAGGTAACCCGAAGCGCCGGCCTTTAATGCCCTTACTACATACTGGTCTTCGGGGTGAACGCTGAGTATGAGCACCGGCGTGGCAGGCAATAATTTTTTCAGTTGGCGAAGGGTTTCGAGAATGCTGCGACCGGGCATGGAAATGTCGGAGATGATCAGGTCCCATTTTTGGTCAACGGCTTTATTGATCAGGGCAAATGAATCAGTTACTTCGGCTACTTCAGCCCCGGGAAATTCCTCACGCAATACGGTGGTGAGGCCTTTCCGGATAAGGCTGTGATCATCGGCAATTAAAAATTTCATCACGGGCAGTTACTTATTTGTTTCTACATCGGTTATAATGGGTATAGATATATTTATGTAGGTACCCTTGCCGGGCACGCTATTGATATTGAATTCTCCATCGATCATCAGGGCCCGTTCGTGCATACCTTCGAGCCCCAATGTTTTTTTACCACTCAGCTCGTTCTGTACAAACCCTTTTCCGTTATCACGTACTTCGAGTATAATATTATTATTATTGTCTTCCGACAATACCGCATCAACCCGGGTAGCACCGGAATGGCGTGCAATGTTTGTTAACGCTTCCTGGTATATGCGAAAAAGGGCGTTTGACTGTTTTTCTGAAAACAACGGGTCGGTAAGCAAACTTTCAAATACGCACCTGATGCCGAAGTTCCTTTCAAACTCGCGGCTTTGCCATTCAAGGGCGCTTACCAGTCCCAGATTATCGAGTATGCTGGGCCTGAGCTGTGTAGCGATCTTTCGTACCGATCGCATAATACCGGCCAGCAACTGATCGGCCTGTTTCATTTTGTCGATCAGCTCCAGTGCTTCGGGATGCAGTTTTTTACCAATCTGCAACAAGTCGAGCTTCAGCAGGGTCAGTTGCTGTCCCAGCTCATCATGTATCTCGCGCGAAATATGCTTACGTTCTTCTTCCCTGATATTTTCGAGGTGCGAGCTAAGCTCCCGCAATTGCCTGTGCGATTGTTTCAGCTCCATTTCGGCTTTCACCTTTCCCGAAATATCATTAAATACCACATATATATTCCTGTTACCTATTGAAATATAAAATTCTACTATTTTCTGTTCGCCGTTTTTGCAGGTTACCTCATACTGACTTACGCGTATGCTTTGAGTACCAAATGCATTTTGTAAATAATCTTTCTCCCATTTCACATTTACCTGGTCGCGCACTGTTTTATCGGGATATGCGACTTTGATCCATTCAGTACTGGTGGGAATATCTTCCCGGCTGTACCCGAAGGTATCGGTAAAGGCCTGGTTCAGGAACCGGGTTTCTCCATCTTCACCGAATACCACAATAGGCATAGGTAATTGTTCAGATATATTCCTGAACTTCTTTTCATTTTCCTGCAGCGCTTTTTCGGCCTTCTTCCTGATCGTTATATCGTTGTATGTTGTGTAAAACAGGTTTTCATCTACTGTAAATGATATCTCCAGGTCTTTTACGCTTCCGTTTTTACAATAGATGCTGAATTCAATGGGACGCGATTCGCTGATCTCCCCTTGCTTTATCTTTTCCAATTCAGTATACCATTCTTTTTCTTTTTCTTTATAATAGTCGTCATCCCTGAACGCCAGTTTTCGCCAGTGAGCGATATCAGGCATATCTTCCATGGTATAACCAAACCACTCAGTAAACTTGGGGTTGATGAAATGAAACCGCTTGGGACTTTTCATTTCATAGGCCGATATGGGCATAGGTATTTTTTCAATCATGCGCCTGAACTTTTCTTCGGCCTCAACTTTCAGGTGTTCGGCTTTTTTTCTTCCGGTAAGATCGTTAAATATCAGGTACAGGCTACCGTTACACAAATGGCTGAAAATTTCCACTTCTTTTATGGTACCGCTTAAGCATGGCACCTGACGTTCCTGTCGCATAAACTCTTTATTGGCGGCTTCCATACCCGGTATGCTGTATATACCGCTGGCATCGCCTGTAAACATTTCCGTTACAGAAAGCGAATCCGTTTGCTCCCCGGCTGCCCGCAACCATACATCGAGACCAGGAATATTCTGAGCTGTAAAACCGAAAAGCCGGGTAAAGGCAGGATTGGTATAAAAGATATGGCCATGCTGGTCGCTTACACTGATGGCCATGGGCAATATTTCGATGATACGGTATTTTTCTTTATTCGCTATTTCTTCATCATGGGTGATTTTATCGCCTACCGGCAGCGAACGTATCACCAGCGTAAGCGGCCCGCGCCCGGTAAGCCATAGCGAACAGGAATATGTTTCAACCGGATTTTTTTTGGTAAGAAACTCCAGTTGAAAAATTCTTTCTTTGAATTTGTGCTTATGCGAAACAATGGCTTTAAAAGTCTTTTTGGAATCAGGCGTTAAAAAGGAAGTAATTTTTTTACCTATACACTTTTTGCCCGCTACTCCATGAAGCCTTGACTCTTCCGGCCAGATGGCATTTATCAAACCAGATTTCTTACCAATTGATACTAAAATGACATCGCCGGGATGCTTTTCATAATCATTCATACCTTATTCCATTTTCAGGAAATTGATTAATGAGCAATACCCGTTTGAATTTATAAGGTAAGATTTTTCTATTTAATTATTCCTGCAGATTAAAGGATTTTTTAATAATACCCTGTTGCAGGGATTGTTAATGAAGCAGTTTGGCCGGCTTTAAGGAGTTGTTATGCAATATATAACAGTAATGAGTTATATAAAAATAAAGTAATTTGACGTGCCTGTATCACAGGTTGGACTGATATTTTAAAAAATCACCGTCAATAATAAGCAGCTTGACCCCGCTTTCCGATAGGGAGCGATGTGAGCTCAGATCGTCTGAAACAACATAGGTCATGCCTTTACTTAAATGAAATGTAGCGCCGTTCTTTAATTCACTAACAAAGGCCCCCTCAAGGCAATGCACAATGTGTCCTTTTTCGCACCAGTGATCGGCCATATATCCTTTGGAGTATTCCACCAGCCTTATTCTGAGGCCATTGAACTGAATGGTTTGCCGCCAGGCCGTGCCGGTTTCACCGATATGTTCTGTTTTTTGAATATTGGTCCAGTCAATCGTTTGAAAAGGTATATTACTCATGATAATGGTTTATGATTGGAAAAATAATGCTGAACGCAGAGCGCCATAAGCCTAACGCAAATCCCAGGTCGGCTTTACGCGTTTTGCATTAAGCATTTTGTGTCAAGCGTTAAGCATTAAGCGTTAAGCATTAAGCATTTTGCGTTTAGCGTTAAGCGTTTTACGTTTAGCATTAATTTAAAATTACAATACTTTACTTTTGATACATGACAAAAACATACAGAACAGGCGCCATTGGCGCCTTGCTTGATGAATATGAACGTGCGCTGAACGATCTGAAACAGGTTATTGCCACTATACCCGACAAGGCACTCGCAATTATCGTAGATGCGCAAACACAGGACGAAGATTGCCGGTCGGTGCAAACCATATTAGCGCACGTAGTGTATGCAGGTTATGGTTACGCTACATCTATTCATAACCTGAAAGGACATAACGCCGTAAGACCGGCAAAAACACCGCGTTTCACAGCAAAGGAATATGAGCAGGACCTCACCGGCGTTTTTACCTTCACCGAAATGGTGCTCAGCCATTTTAAAGAAGATGAAGTGGAACAAAAAGACAACTCTTTAAAAATAAAAGCCGGCTGGGGCCAGATTTACGATGTAGAGCAAATGATGGAACATGCCATTGTGCATATACTCAGGCACCGGCGCCAGATCGAAAAATTTAAACAGGTATTACCAGCTTAATACCACTATTACTTGTTACTCACCAGCCTTTGCACCGGGTAAGCGGCCTTTTATCCATTTTATTTGTCCATTGTGATTCGATTCATGTTCACAAACATGAAACCATTTGCAATAGTTGTTGGTAGGTTGTCCGCCGAAGAATTTTGGATCAACCGTCATAAGCCACTTATCGTCGCGTTTGCGAAATTCGGTCAATGTTTTTTCTCTTGTTTCTTTAAGAATGTTCAGATAGTAGTCGAGGTTATTACCTTTTATGCTATTTCTTCCGGCATCACCGAGGGTCATTGCTGCATTCCATTTTTCTTTTTCTTTAAAATCAGAAAGTCCTTCAAAAGTATTGCCCTGATAAAACACTTCGGTGGCTGCAAGGTGCAGCAACATAGCGCCGATGGTATTGGATTTGGGATCGTGTAAATAATCCAGATCCTCCTGTTTCATTCCCTGCACCGAGCGCAAAACAGTAGCGCGCATCCAGTTCATCATCGACACCAGGGTGCCGATCTGCGGTGAAAATCCTTCTCTTGGCCCTATAATATGAACACCTTCATCGCCATATACTTCATGTGCACTTGCAATATGTGGAAAAACGGCCAGGCCTGATACACCTGTAGTAATAGCAGCAGTTGTTTTAATAAAANAAACCTTCATCGCCATATACTTCATGTGCACTTGCAATATGTGGAAAAACGGCCAGGCCTGATACACCTGTAGTAATAGCAGCAGTTGTTTTAATAAAATTCCTGCGACTGAATTTTGATGGAATTGGGTTCATGGTAGTATTATTTTGCAGTTACTGAAGTTACTTCTATTTATGCAATAACCCACGCAATCGTTTGCATAACGGGTTTGCACAAACCCGCACAAAAAAACTTAAACATTTGATAAAACTACGTCTAATACATGTAGTACATTTGAATGGTAAGTTTGCGCCATATGAATTACCAGCCAATCGTTCCCGATGACGGCGAATTGTTGCTGCAGTTAAAAGAAGGGAACCAGACTGCTTTTGATGAAATTTTTAACCGGTTCGCCGATCCTGTACACACGTACATACGTTTGCGTTTAAACAATTCGCAGGAAGCCGACGATGTGTTACAGGAAGTATTTGTACGGCTGTGGCATAAACGAAACTCCATTACCATTCATTCTTCTTTCCGTAATTATTTATATACCATTGTTCAACATTGCATCTGTGATCATCTTCGCGCCATAAAAAGAAAAAGATACACCCTGCCCGACGATATGCCCGATCACTTTGAAGAAAGACAACAACCCGACGAACAATATCAATACAAACAGGTGTACCATATGTGGAAAGGCGCTATGAACAAACTGCCCGGGCAAATGCGCCGCATCTACGCCATGAAAAATGAAGAAGAATTATCTGTAAAAGAAATTGCCTCAGAACTGCATCTCAGCGAACAAACGGTAAAAAATCAGCTGCATACCGCCGGTCAGCGCATTGTGAAGTTTATGAGGCAGGTTCAGCTGTTTTTTTAGTTTTTAGTTTGTAGTTTGTGGTTGCTGCCGCGCTTTGGAAATTCATTATTCCTCTCCGCACCTTAAACCTGCAACAGGATTATAATTACACAGCAAGATTCACCTAAAGAACCACAAACCTCAAACTACAAACTTCCCATTGCCTTCTTTCTTACTTCCTACTTCTGACTTCAGATTTCCAACATCCTGCTATATTTCCAAATTGTTAACTCCCTAATTTTCTTAAAATTACTATAGTACTATTTTAGTACCACGTACGTCTATTATCCAAAGCATATTACATGCCCCGCAAATCAAGGCGATTTAAACAACAGGACATGAACCACGACGAGCATTGGCAACAGGCATGGAATGAACCCGACACGATTGATGCTGCCCGCAAAAATGCAATGCTGAACACTATTCACCAGCGTATGGATACCCGCCGGCGCCGTAAAAAGCAGTTGTTCTTTATTGCTATAAGCGCTGCTGCGGCCATATTGATTGCATTATACATAAAATTACCGGCCGGTGATTCAGGCACACCCGAAATCAAATGGCAGGAGCTGGCCAGTAACGATAGTACCAAAAAAATAATACTGAAAGATGGCTCTGCAATATGGCTGGCGCCTCACTCGGTTTTACAGGTAAACAGCAATTTTACACAGCAACGCCGTACTGTACTGGCAAAAGGAACTGTTTTTTTCAGTGTGGCAAAAGATACAACACATCCTTTTACCATTTCGGTGAACCGGCAACAGATCACCGTGGTAGGAACCGCTTTCACGATCCGTAAAACAGATACCACCGACCTGCATTTAACCGTAAAGGAAGGCAAGGTGGCGCTCGATAACAACGGCGGCCGCCGCTTTTTAACAGCAGGCCAGCAGGTACGCACCAGCGCCGGAATAACCGGAGCGATTGAAAAAGCTGATCAAACTGCAGCCGACTGGTGGTTACAGCAACAGGTGCGTTTACAAAATATATCACTGGAAGAATTAATAAACCGGATCGAAGCATATTATCAGGTGAAACTATCGCACGGACTTATCAACAGAAAATTAAAAGTATCGCTCACCTGGGATATGAGCATTTCATTACAAAAAAATTTAATGGTGCTCAATTCACTAACAGGCTACAATATCCACTAACCGAATAACGCCATGTATCCGTTGGGTTTCCAAAACAGATAAGCCCTCGCAGGTTTGCCCATTGGATGCCTAAGATTATTCTGCTGAAAAGCGGAAGGGCTAACCTATTGCATATAATGTATGATATATATGGACAACACAAAACTAACAAGAACATTCACTGTACTGGTACTGTTGCTTACGGCAGGTATGCTAAACGGGTATGCACAAACAGGCTCGCTGCATTACCGGCATGCGGCCGGTAATATGGCCGGCATCGCCGAAGACTTCGGACGCCGTTTCAAAGTGCAGCTCGCCTATGTAAGCGACGAACTGGCTACTGTTAAAGTGCCGGCTGCAAGCTATGAAGCATCGAATATGGGCGAATTACTAAATAAAGTGCTGGAGCCCGGCGGCTTTTCAGCTATTGCAGCTGGTAACAGCTGGATAATAAAAAAATCTGACGCGCCTAAAAAGAAACAAGCCACTATGGTTTTGCAGGGTAAAATTCAGGAAGGAACCACCCCTGTTGCCAGCGCTTCGGTGATCGTTAAACAGGAAGGACAAAAGATGCTGGTGGTAATTGCCGACGATAAAGGACATTTTAGTAAAAGCATTCCTGTGCAGGATGGCACCATAGAAATATCAGCAGTAGGTTATCTGCCCGTGAAAAAAAGTTTCAGCGCCGGCAGCATGCAATCGCTGAATATTGAACTGGTAAAAGATGAAACGCAGATGCAGAACGTGGTGGTCACAGCATTGAACATTAAACGCAATGAAAGATCGCTTGGCTATGCAGTGGCCACGTTAGACGGAGATAAACTCACCGACGCTATGGCCGGCAACTGGACGGATGCCCTCTCAGGAAAGGTGGCCGGCTTAAATCTCGTACGTTCAAACGCCGGACCAACCGGTTCCAATAAAATCATTCTTCGCGGCGAAAACAACCTTACCGGTGAAAACGAAGCATTGATTGTTGTTGATGGTGTGGTGATCAACAACAGCAGCGGCCGCCGTACCGCCGTTGCAGGCGAGCAAACCTATGGCACCGGCAGCGATAATATGCCTGCCGATTA
The DNA here is from genome assembly GCF_059587045.1 of Niastella sp. sgz303648. Lineage (NCBI taxonomy): Bacteria > Pseudomonadati > Bacteroidota > Chitinophagia > Chitinophagales > Chitinophagaceae > Niastella > Niastella sp. sgz303648. Next base: position 322,168 of record NZ_JCAPSW010000005.1, read on the forward strand.
CGGAAGCGGTATAAACGATATCAATCCCGAAGACATTGAATCGATCACCGTATTAAAAGGACCCGGCGCGGCTGCATTATACGGTCAGCGTGCTGCCAACGGGGCCATCATTATCACCACAAAATCGGGCAGCAATAAACGAAAAGGTCTGGGCATTACTTTCAACTCCAATGCAAACATGGAGCAGGTAAACCGCTGGCCCGATCTGCAATATGAATACGGACAGGGATTGGATGGCGCCGCCTATTATTCCTATGGCACCTCGGCCGATGGAGCCAATACAGCCGGCACCAGTTCGGCTTACGGACCGCGCTTTGAAGGGCAAAAATTTTACCAGCTCGATCCGGTAACTCAGGGACAGGGCACCGAAAGAACACCCTGGGTTGCCTACAAAAATAAAATACGCAATTACTTCAGTACCGGCAATACTATTACCAATACCATAAGCGCCGATGGCGGTACCGATAAAACCTCAGCCCGTTTTTCAGTTACCAATGTATATAACAAGTGGATCATACCCAACACCGGGTATAAACGCAATACCGTATCGCTTTCGGTAAACTCAAAAGTGAACGATAAACTGCAGATATCTTCAAAAGTAAATTATACCAATAAATGGAGCGATAATTTGCCCGGTGCAGGTTATGGCAACCAGTCGATCATGTACTGGTTCATATTCTGGCAACCGAATGCCGACCCCGACTGGTTAAAACATTACTGGATGAATAACAAAGAAGGCAAGCAAATATTTTATCCGTACAGCACTTACCCTGAAAATCCCTATGCTGTTGCCTATGAATTCATCAACAAATCGAACAGGCATGCGGTTACGGGAAATATACAGGCAACCTATAATTTCACTAAGGAGTTAAGTCTGCAGTTAAGAACCTCGATCGATTTTTCGTACGAGCAGCGTGCACAGGAACGGCCCTTTGATGCAGGAACAAAATATCCGCGCGGAAGCTTTCGTACGCAAAATATTTTTTCACAGGAAGCAAGCACCGATTTCCTGCTGAAATACACAAAAAAAATAAATAATGATTTTGATTTTTCTATAACCGGTGGCGGTAGTGCACTTAAAAATTATTACAACCGCGATGAAACACGCGCCGATTCGCTGATGTATCCCGGAATATATGCTATGTCGAACAACGCCGGCCCGCTGGTAACCATTCCCTTTAAAAGCCGGTATGCCATTAACAGCTTTTATGGCATCGTTACAGCCGGTTACAAGGAATTTTTGTACCTCGATTTAACAGGCCGGCAAGACTGGAGCAGCGTACTGGCCACGCCCGAACGCACAGCCAATACAGGCTTCTTTTATCCGAGCGCCAACCTGAGTTTCATAGTATCGGAAGCATTCAAATTACCTGCCACCATCAACTTTGCCAAACTACGCTTTTCAGCATCAGGTGTAGGTAGTGGCGGAACAATACCATACCGAACTGATTATTATTATAATTCGGCCGGAAGTTTATACAACGGCGGCCTCGAAAATTCTTCCCTGCTGGCTAACAGGAACCTGAAACCGCTGCGAACAATAACTTACGAAGCGGGCCTTGCCATGAAGCTGTTAAAGAACAGACTGGGCATTGATGTAGCTGTTTATACCGGCAATACAAAAGACCAGATCTACGAACGTATTATGGACCGCGCCTCGGGTTATGCCAGGCAGCTGATCAATATCGGCCGGGTAAATAACAAGGGTATTGAACTTGCCTTATACGGCACACCGGTAAACCAGTCAAATGATTTCAAATGGAACACCAGCATTGTATTCTCGGCAAACACCAATGTGGTAAAAGAACTGGCCGACAGCAGCGTGGTATTGCGAACAGGCCCGGTTGGCGGTGGCCAGATCGTTGCCAAAGTGGGCGGCAGCATGGGCGATTTATATGGCAGAGGTTATAAAAGAGCGCCCGACGGACAGGTAATATACGACTCCAAAACAGGTGTTGCTTTAATATCAGAAGATGTAACCTATCTCGGCAATACAATTCCCAAAGGAAAGATCGGGTTTGCCAATGAATTTATCTATAAGCAATTCAGGTTAAACCTGCTGTTTGATGCTCAGTTTGGCGCCGTAGCGCATTCGCTCATGCATTATAAATTAAGTGAACAGGGCAAGCTCACCAAAACATTGCCGGGAAGGTATAACGGCATCATTGGTAATGGCGTTGTGCAGGAAGCCGATGGCAAATTCAGACAGAACGATGTAATTGCTATGGACATCGACGAATATTACCGCTCGCATTATGGTCAGGACAATGCCGAAGGTAGTACGTTCAGCACCGACTTTATAAAATTCAGAGAAGCCCGTCTTGATTATACATTGAAACCAGGTCTTACAAAAAAACTGCACCTGCAGAAAGTGGTATTCGGCGTATACGGACGTAACCTGTTCATATGGTCGAAATGGCCCATGTTCGATCCGGAGTTTGGTACGCTTCAGGACTCCGATATAGTACAGGGTTTTGAGATCGGGCAATTCCCTTCTTCCCGCTCCTATGGATTCAATTTAGTTGTTGCACTTTAATCTCAAACTATGAACAAGATAATATATAAGTACTTACCTGTTTTTTGGCTGTTTGGTACAGCGGTTTCTTCCTGTACAAAAAACTTTCAGGAGATCAATACCGATCCCAACAATTCGAAAAATGCGGCCGCCCAGCAGTTGCTGGCGCCTGCCCTTGTAAATACATTATCCTATAATATGGTGCGCAACCGCGGCTTTAATAATGAGCTGATGCAGGTGAGTGTTGATATTGGCGATGGCGATGGAAAAGTGTTCAGGTACGATTACCGCAGTACATGGTCAGACTACCTGTACAATGGCTGGTATGCGCAGCTCACCAATTTTAAAGACATATACAAGGTAGCCAGTCAGGACCTCACCTATAACAAATCGTATATGGGCATTTCGCTCATCTGTCAGTCGTGGATATACTCCCTGCTCACCGATACCTATGGCGATGTACCTTATTTTGAATCGAACAAAGTAAAGGAAGAAGAAGGCGGCATTTCAGAACCTGCCATTGATTCACAAAAAGTGATTTACCTCGATATTTTCAAAAAGCTGGAGCAGGCAAATACATTACTGGTCGATACTGTTCCTATTTATCCATCCAGCGATCCCGTATATGGTGGCAGAATCGCTTCATGGCGCAGGTTCGGCAATTCGTTATACCTGCGTTTATTGCTGCGCATTTCGGGCAAGGCCGAAGTGGCAGACTTTTGTAAAACGAAGATCAAGGAAATAGTAGAGCTAAAGCCTTCTACCTATCCCATCATGTCGAACAACGATGAATCTGCCATTTTAAGATGGACCGGTTACCCGCCCTATATTTCACCGTTTATGAATGCAGTACGGGCACAGGATTTCAGAACGCCCGGCGTTTGCAGTTTCTTTATCGACCATCTTACTTCGTGGAATGATCCGCGTATTAATTATGCCAACTATGGCACCAACGGCGTAAACAGGTACCGCATTGCACCTTACAGCGGCTCCTTTGTAGGCACACCAAGCGGTTATTCGCCGGGAGAACCTGCCATAAGAAAATCATACTTCTATGCCACTACCGATACGGTTAATAAAATAGCGGCTGCCAACTTAATGGCAGAACCCTTAACCGGTATGATGATGAATTTTGCCGAGGTTAAATTCATTCTGGCCGAAGCCGCCGTAAAAGGATGGATCAGCGGCAGCGCCAATACTTATTATAACGACGGCGTATTAAACGGTATCAAACTCTGGCTGCCCTCATGGCCCGATACCAGCACCAAAATATACAACGTAGTTGATTACCTCGATAAGGCCGACATGCTATGGAACGAAAGCGAAAGTTTTGATGAAAAGATGGAAAAGATACATCTGCAAAAGTATTACGCCTTATTCTGCACCGACCTGCAGCAATGGTTCGAATACCGCCGTACAGGGCATCCCATTTTGCCAAAAGGCAGCGGACTAAAAAACAATGGGGTAATGCCGGCGCGCATGGCCTATCCTGTTTATATACAAAGTACCAACCCAACAAATTATAAAAAAGCTGTCGACGCCCAGGGGCCCGATCTGATATCAACGCAGGTGTGGTGGCAGAAACCCTAATCGGATTTTGAGATTTCGGGATTTCGGGATTTTGAGATTTTGTTTGGGTGTCACAGTAAAAGCAATCTCAAAATCCAAAAATCAGAAATTAAACAAGAATAGTCTTAATAATATTACAATGAAAAATATTAGCTGCTTTGTTTGTTTATTACTGCTGGCTTTCCTGTGGGGCTGTAAAAAGGATAATTATCCCGGTGGCAGCATAAGTTCCTTTATAGCCATTTACGATATACGTAATATTTATAAAGGAGAAGCTGTAACGCTAACAAAAGATAATATGTTTGGCTCCACCGCTATAACAGGCATAGTAGTGAGCGATCATTCGGGAGGCAACTTGCCCGCCGGTTTACTGATCGTGCAGGATAATCGCCGCCTGTCGCAGCTTCGCGGCATTGCCTTTCCTATAGGCGAAGCTGCCGCTGATTACAAAACAGGCGATTCGGTGATCATTCATATTGAAGGGGCCGTATTAACAAAAGCCGATGGTATGATGCAGATCACCCAACTGCCCGAAGGCGCTATTAAAAAAGTTTCTTCGAATAATACGATACCGCCTAACCGCGTTCCGATAAACCTGATACTGGCAAACCCCGAAAAGTACGAAAGCACGTTAAGCGTTATTGTTAAAGGCAGCTTTAATCCCCTGCCCGACCCTTCGGAAGTACTGGCCGGCGATAAAATGCTGAACGATGGATTTGGCGATCTTCCCCTGCATACCGAAGTAAAAGCCACTTTTGCCAACGACCCCGTAACATTTAGCGCCAATTATTATGGCATTGTTTTCAATACCGTTGGAAAAGACGGTCAGCTGGTACCCCACCTGCGTTTACGTACAGGCAGCGACATTGTAGTACTTAGTTCAACGATTGAAGTAACTCCTATTGTTATCAGCGGGTTTATGAGCGACGTAAAAGGAAGTGATGGCAACTATGAATATATACAACTGATGGCTACGCAGGATATTGATTTCTCCCTTACCCCGTATTCGGTGGTTACCACCAACAATGCCGGAACATCAACACCTTCAGGCTTTCCGGCAAAAGGATGGGCTACCGGTGAAATGCGTACGTATAAATTTAATTTGTCATCCGGCACGGCTGCAAAAGGCAGTTTCTTTTATGTAGGCGGAACGGGTAAAATGATCAATGGTTCCGGTTCAACCAGCATGGCCACCAGCAATTGGGTCAGGGCATTCAATTATGTAACTACCGATGGCGATGGCTTTGGTACAAAAACCGGCGGTTTGCTGGCCAATAGCGGTAATGCATTTGGAATGGCTGTATTTAAGGATACAGTAGTAACTGTAACCTCAAAGCCCATAGATGTAATTTTTATTTCCGGCGGCGGTAGTTTATACACGCCGGGACCACCGATGCTGGGATATCGTATAGGTAATACAGATTTTTATGATGTAAGAAATCCTATTACCCTTGTTGATCAGCCCTACTACAAAAGCGGCACCAATACACTGTGCTTTGTTTATAATACCTCTGACCTTGGTTATTACAATATGCTTGGCGGTGAATATAATTCTGTATTAGGTAAGTGGACAAAAGCAAGATCACAGAAAAACGTACTGCTCACCAAAACATCGGCACTCAGTGAAATTGAAGGAACAGGAGCTACCACATTAAAATAAGATTCTTTTCTGCGAAGCCGTGCTGGGAACCGTGGCACGGCTTTATATTTTGACATACATCAAAAAATTTGCATAGCAACCAGCCTGACACCGCATTCTATCAGCTGAAACCATTACCCAATGCGGGTTTCAGCGATTCTTCTTTCAAAAACTAATACTTGGTAACCGGGGTGTAAATGTTGTACCTTGTATATCCTCACTATTTTATAACAACAAAACTTACAGCCATGATGAACTATGCTCGTCCGGAAATGCTGGTTTCCACGGAGTGGGTAGATCAGCATCAATTCGATCCTCATGTAGTAATTGTAGAAGTTGATGTAGACACACAGGCGTATGAAGAAGGCCATATTCCCGGCTCCCTTGCCTGGAACTGGCAAAAAGAACTGTGCGATACGGTGCGTCGTGATGTGATCGGCAAAGCTGAACTCGAAAAACTGCTTGGCGACAGCGGCATTAGCAATGATACAACCATCATACTGTATGGCGACAATAATAACTGGTTTGCGGCCTGGGCCCTGTGGCAACTAAAAATGTATGGTCATCCCGATGTGCGCATCATGAATGGTGGCCGCAAAAAATGGCTGGCCGAAGGAAGAGTGCTGACCAAAGAAGTTCGAAAACCCGAACCGGCAACCTATAAAGCAGCCGAACGCGATGAATCGCTGCGTAGTTATCTGAACGAAGTGCAGCAGGCCATGAAATCGGCTGATTATGTAATGGTAGATGTGCGGTCGAACGATGAATATACAGGCAAAATTTTGTCGCCTGCTGGTCTTGCCGAAACCTGCCAGCGGGGCGGACATATTCCGGGAGCAATTAATATTCCGTGGGCACAAGCCTGCAATGAAGACGGCACCTTTAAATCGAGGGAAGACCTGGAAGCATTGTACCAGAGCAAAGGCATTATACCCGATAAAAATGTGATCGCTTATTGCCGTATCGGCGAACGGAGCAGCCATACCTGGTTTGTATTGAAATACCTGCTGGGATATGATACAGTAACCAATTACGATGGTTCGTGGACAGAATGGGGCAACCTCGTTGGTGCGCCCGTTGAAAAAGAATTAGCACCCAACGCTGTAAAACAAATGGCATGATAAAAGCAGAAGAATATTTCGAAGAGGTTCGTGAGCTGGATGGCATTCCCGTGCGAATAACCGTGTATAAAATAAGCGGTGAATTCCATTGCCATATTTTTAATGCCGATGCAGGCGCTACGATTGCAAGGGCCAGTGCAACCGTTCGTGAAACAGCATTGCAGGTAGCATTGCAAAAAGCCGATAAACGATTACACAGATCGTTTGGATGAACCAGTGGCGGCCCTACATATTAAAAAAAAACGCAGCCTGGAAAGGCCGCGTCAATTGATTGAAAAATTAAACCCTTAAACCCATGCGCACATTTGTTCTGCGCACGCCTAAAGATAGTTTTGAACACTCATTCTTATCAGAGTGACTAATTAAAAGACTATTAAAATACATGTTGCACATATCACAAATACATGAGTGCGCTACAGAACTGATATGTGGTATAACTAATAAAAAAACGGTGCCACGGTTTTGAACCGTGGCACCGTTATATTAATTTCGTATATACGTATTAGTGCTTTCTGTCGATATTATTGTATTTATCGGTATACTTCGTAATGCTTTCCTGCACTTTTTTAATATCTGCATCGATCTGTTTTACACCTGCTACATCTTTTTTAGCTTCTGCAGCTCTTTTCTTTTGCTCAAGCTGATTAGCTTTTTCTTCGTTGATGATAATGAGCAGATCAAGCGCATTTTTCAGGTTGTCTTTATCTTCCATTTTCAGTTTAGCCTGTGCATCCAGCACTTCATCTACTTTGGTAAGATAAGGTAACGCCGTATCAAATTTCTTAATCACTTCGCCACGCAGATCTTCTTTTTTCTTTAACTGCTCAGGCGTTAATTTAACACCTCCCTGCGGTTTGATGGCCTTATTTTCGTTATTGATCTCAACCCCCTGATTATAATAAATTTGTCCTAATACCATGTTGGCATTTGGATAATCAGGTTTCTTTTCGAGGGTTTTGGTCATTACTTCAGCCGCTTTTGCGATCAGCTCTTTTGAATTGGCCGGACGTTTAGTAATATCCGGATCATATCCTGCCTGATACAATTCAACACCATAGTTGAACAGGAACAGGAAGTTATCGGGATTTTCCTTGATCACCTGCTCATATTTTTTAAACAGGTCTTCTTTGGTTCCTTTTTCGCGTGCCAGGTCAAGATCAAAACCGGTCCAGAAAGGATCGTTGGGATATACTTCCTTGCCCAGTGCAGAGAATTTAGCAGCATTCACTGCATCTTCTTTACGACGATAATAATCAGCCAGCCATTTATAAATTTCAACAAATCCGTCGCCTTTGGCTTTGTTTTCGGCAATCTTTGAATAATACACAGCTGCATCATCGGGTTTCTGCGCTTTTTCGGCCGAAATACCGGCATATAATGTAGTTGTGGTATCGAGCTTTAAAGGGATCAAACCACGGCTCGACATAAGGTCAAATACTGCCAGTGAGTTTTTGAAATTGGTGAACGCATCGTTGTAGTTACCGGCATTATAAAAAGATGCAGCATCTTTTGAATAACCCGAATACAGTTCAACCAGCGGCTGGTTGTTATCGAGCGTTAACTGAATGTTCTTTTTTGAAGCATCTTTTTCCTTGCTCTCCAGTTCGAGGTATTGCTTCATAGCTTCAAAAGCCGTATTGCGTGCGTCGGGAACAGTAGATTTTAAAGTAGAATCATTGGCAATGGCGCCATATATTTTTGCCTTTGCATACCAGGCATCTGAACTGGTTTTGTTTTTTTCAACGGCCATTACGTTATCAATCTCGGTTTTGGCCTCGGGTAGCTTCTTTCTGGTGAGAAGGTCTTTTGCCTTATCTATTTTTTGCGCATGTGACAAGAACCCAATAACAGCGAGCAATGCTGTCAGAATCATTTTTTTCATCTGTGTATTTTTTATTTTATTTAGACCAGATGCTACGCCCCGACGGGTTACATAACTAATGGACGATTCATCTGAATTCATTCTTCGATAACAGCTCCTGGCTTATTCGCTCACATGATTCCCCGTTGAACCACCTTCTTCGTCTTCATCGCCCGGCTCATCTGTTGGTTCATCCAAAGCATCTGTATTCTCCTCAGAAGATGCAATCAGACCGGTATCGGTTGCCTGTGCATCGGTATTTGTAATGATATCGGTTAATTCGCCGTTTTCACCGTTCTCGCCATTTTCTCCGTTATTTTCATCGCCGTTGTCATCGAGTTTGGTGATGGCGGCAATTTCGTCCCCGTCTTCGAGGCGAATCAGCTTCACACCCTGTGTGTTACGGCCCAGTTCGCTGATGCCGTCGGCCGGCATACGAATGGTCATACCGCTTTTACAGGTGATCATCAGGTCTTCTTTTTCGGCCACATCGAGCATGTCGACCAGCGAACCCGTTTTTTCGGTTACATTCAGGGTTTTTACGCCCTTTCCACCGCGGTTGGTAATGGGATATTCATCAAATGGAGTTCTTTTTCCGTATCCTTTTTCACTCACAACCAATACACTGCGCGATTTGTCATCCTTGCTGACACATATCATGCCAATCACCGCGTCGTTATCATCATCCACATCAATTCCCGATACGCCAATGGCACCACGGCCGGTAGCACGCACTTTTTCTTCTTTGAACCGGATGGCGCGACCGCTTTTTACGGCCATCATAATTTCACTGTTGCCATCGGTTAACCGGGCCACCAGCAGTTCATCGCCATCAACAATGGTAATGGCATTTACGCCGGTTGTTCTGGGGCGGCTGAAGTCTTCGAGGGCTGTTTTTTTGATAATACCTTTCTTCGTGCACAGTACGATGTTGTGCTGGCTAACAAAATCTTTATCCTCGAGGTCTTTGATATCGATAATGGCCCTGATTTTATCGTCGGAAGGCAGCTGAATCAGGTTCTGAATAGCACGTCCCTTACTGTTTTTATCACCTTCGGGAATTTCATAAACATTCAGCCAGAAACAACGTCCTTTTTCGGTAAAGAACAGCATCGTATGGTGTGAAGAAGCCACGAACAGGTGCTCGATAAAATCTTCATCACGGGTGCGGCCGCCTTTGGCGCCACGGCCGCCACGCCGCTGGGCGCGGTATTCTGTGGCAGAAGTACGTTTGATATAACCGAGGTGTGAAATGGTGATCACCACATCTTCTTCCTTGATCAGATCTTTAATACGCACTTCGTTATCGAGATAGGTTATTTCGGTTTTACGGGCATCACCGAACTTCTCCTTTACTTCGAATAATTCTTTTTTGATCAGATCGTAGCGCATGCCTTCATTGCTTAACAACTCTCTCAGGTCGGCAATGATCTTTTGCAGCTCATCATATTCTTCCCTGATCTTTTCGCGTTCCATACCGGTTAACCGTTGCAAACGCAGTTCGAGGATGGCCCTTGCCTGAATTTCATCGAGCCCCCAGCCCGCATTGATAAGGCTTTCCCTTGCAATTTCGGGTGTGGCCGAAGCGCGGATCAACGCAATCACTTCATCGAGGTGATCCAGTGCAATGAGATAACCCTGTAAAATATGGGCTTTCTTTTCGGCTTCGCGCAATTCGTAACGGGCGCGGCGTACCACCACTTCGTGACGGAACTCAACGAACTCACTGAGCATATCTTTTACGTTCAGTGTTTTCGGGCGTCCTTTAGAAAGGGCCACGTTGTTGATACCGTATGAAGTTTGCAGCTCGGTGAACTTGTACAACTGGTTGATCACAACGTTGGCAATAGCATCGCGTTTCAGATCAACCACAATACGGGTGCCTTCTTTCTGGTTCGATTCGTTGTTAACATGCGCAATGCCTTCAATTATCTTTTCATTTACCAGCTGCCCTATTTTATCGCACAATGCATCACGGTTTACCTGGTAAGGCACTTCGGTAACAATGATCGTTTCGCGGCCGCTTGGCTTTGTATCAACATGCAGTTTGCCGCGCAGCACTACCCGGCCTCGTCCAAAATGCATACCGGCCCGTATGCCTTCCATACCGTAAATGATACCGCCGGTAGGGAAATCAGGGGCTTTAATATGTTGCATCAGCTCATCGATAGTGATTTCGCGGTTATCAATGTAGGCAATACAGCCATCAATAACTTCACTGAGGTTATGCGGCATCATGTTGGTAGCCATACCAACCGCAATACCACTTGAGCCGTTAATAAGCAGATTGGGAATACGCGTAGGAAGAATTGACGGTTCTTTTTCCGAATCGTCGAAGTTGGGCTGAAAGTCGATGGTATCTTTATCTATATCCTCGAGCATGTATTCAGCCATACGCTCAAGCCTTGCTTCTGTATAACGCATGGCGGCCGGGCCGTCGCCGTCCTGGTTGCCATAGTTACCCTGGCCATCTACAAGTGTGTATCGCATGCTCCATTCCTGTGCCATACGCACCATGGCGTCGTACACCGAACTATCGCCATGCGGGTGGTATTTACCCAACACTTCCCCTACAACACGGGCCGATTTCTTATACGCTCTGTTGAAATTTAAACCCAGCTCGTTCATCGCAAAAAGAATACGACGGTGAACAGGTTTTAATCCATCACGTACATCGGGCAGGGCACGGCTTACGATTACCGACATCGAATAATCGATGTAAGCCGTTTTCATTTGCTCTTCGATATTAACAGGGATAATACGATTCTGATCGTTTGTTTCCTGTGGTGTGAAGTTCTCTTCCATACTTGTTTACAGATATGATTTACATCCGTTTAATGGGTCATTGGATGGGGGGCAAATTTACCCTATTTAAGCGGGAAAACCCGTTTATATTTCGGGTTTTTTCGGGGTTATATTTATCCACGAATGTGGATTAAAAGAAGGGCAGTAGGCAGTAGGCAATGGGCAGTGAGCAATGAAGGATATGTTAAGATTGGGCTTTTGTTACAAGTTACAGGTTCCAAGTTACAGGGACTGGCAAACACTGATTCCTTGTAACCTGTAACCTGAAACAGACTAAGTATGTGGCAACTCAATGATGAAGCAACTCCCCTTCCCTTCAGCACTTTCAACCTTAATGCTGCCGCCGGCTTTTTCGATAAATTCTTTTATCAGTACAAGCCCTAAACCGCTGCCCGACTCGTTTTTGGTGCCGCGGCGGCTGTATCTTTCTTTGCTTAGCAGCAGTCTTTCGCACATGGCAGCGGGCATGCCTATACCGGTGTCGATTACGCGGATCACCACCTTTTTCTGCAACGAAAATCCATCTACGGTAATGCTGCCTGCTTCGGTGAATTTATTGGCATTGGTAACGAGGTTGCGCAAAATAAACCGTATGATATTTTCATCCATACCTATAACAACCCCTTCGTTAACCTGGTTGATGAGCCGGTTGGCCTTTAGGTTGGCCTGTACGGTAAGTTCGGTGAACACCTTTGCAGCTTCATCTTTCAGCAACAGCGAATCGGGTATAAGCGGAGCCTGTTGCAACTGTATTCTTCCCCACTCTATCAGGTTTTCGAGCAAAGTTATAGTGCCATGCAGCTGGGTAGTGCTTATCTGTAAAAAATCATCGAACCGTTCGGGATCTATAACTCTGTTCTGATGCAAATTAAACAGGCTTACGATCGACGATAAAGGACTTCGTACGTCATGGGCAATGATGGATATGATGCGGCGCTGGGCTTCAGATATACGTTCCAGCTCTTTATTCTTTACCCTCAGATCCATTAGTTGAATCACCTGCTTACCTAAGATCTTCAAAGCATCCTGTTGTTCATTTGTTAAATTTCGCGGAACAGTATCCTTTACACACAGCATACCGAGATTATTACCGTCGTGCGAAGTAAGCGGTACACCGGCATAAAACCGAATGCCATCGCTGCCTGTTACCATGGGGTTATCAACAAATCGTTGGTCTTTGGTAGCATCAGGTACAATTAACAGGGTGTTGTTATGTATTCCATGACTACAAAAAGAAACATCGCGGGGTGTTTCATCAAAATCAATTCCCACTTTTGCCTTGAACCACTGCCGTTCGGTATCGAGCAGCGATATCAGCGAAACAGGTGCATTGCATATACGGGAAGCGAGTTTAACAATATCATCAAATTCATATTCAGCCGATGTATCGAGTATATGATATCGGTACAAATCGGCCAATCTTAAGTTTTCATTAACAGGTATAGCTGCTTTCATCAATCAGTCATTAGGGTTTAGGATGATAACTGCCATAAAAATGTAAATCAATCATCTTATAAACAATCGCCATATGTTTAATATAACGGCTTTACAGAAAGGTTTTAACTACAGTTAGTGGTATTTACTTAGGGTTAGTTGGTATTGTTTCAAAGCTTATTCACCATGGTGGAAAACAAAGTGTTATTTTTAACGTGGTTTTTATAACTTTTTGGTAAGAGTATTTGGTACAATAAATGCCATCTGTTAACTTGCACAACACATATTTACCTTCCCGGTATCCTATATAAAAATATCCCGTTAACCTACTTAGCCCGAGACCCGCAATTACGCTGAACGCGAAACGCAATACGCTGAACGCAGAATGCAAAACACGTAAACGCAAGGTGCCTTACTGAACGCTACTGAGCGTTAAGCATTCAGCATAAGCGTTAAGCCTTAAGCTACCTGCTTGCATAACATTACGAGTATTTTTATAGATTATGAACAAGTACCTTTTATTACGCGACAACAAGCAACAAGGGCCGTTCTCAGCAGAGGAGTTAGCGGCCAAAGGTCTTAAGGCCTATGATCTGGTATGGGTTGAAGGCAGAAGCGCAGCATGGCGTTATCCCAGTGAAATTGAAGAGCTGAAATCATTTGCACCTGTCGTGGAAGAACAACCGTACGATCGTTTCTATAAAAAACCATCCGAACAACAGGGCAATAACCAGGCTGTTCAGGCAACGCAGACTGCAACTCAAAAGACCGTTCAGGCAGTTGCTGAAACCGCCATCGCCGAAGAACAGGCAGTTGCCGGTACGGTAAGTCAAACCGAACATACAGTCAAACACATTTATGTTACCATGCCGGTATCGAAGGGTTCAACAGGCAACACGGCTACCCAGGTTGTCAAAAAAGAAGAACCAAAGCCGGTTACACAGTACAATACCACACAATCGCAACAATACAATCAGTACAATTCAGGTGGTTCATCCACTACAGCCAAAACGCAGGAAAAAAAGGCGGTAGCGGCTTCTTCATATATCGTTTCAAAGGAAGATGATGAGCTGAACAGCAGTTTACTGGCCGGGCATCAGGCAAGGAAAAAAGAAGACGATGAGATAAGCGACAGCTACTTATCTGACTACGAATCACGCAAAGCGGCCTTCGAATCAAAGAAATCGGGCGGTACCATGCCTGTAGCCAAACAGGCCAGTACCATAGCAGCTCCCAAAAAAGAACCGAAGCAAGCCCAAAAACGGGATATTGGTTTTGATTTAAAAGCGCTGCTCGCCGGTTCAGGACGTTATCTGCAGGATAATAAAAACCTCACCCGCTCCCTTGTAGCCGCTGTGCTGATATTGGGAGGCGTTGTTATAGGACTTGTAATTAACTCAGGTCACCGCGAACCCGATACCAAAGCGCTCGAAAGCCTGGTGAAAGAGATCAGGGAACAGCAAAACGAAAAAACAGCTGCCACATCGGAACAGGCTACAGAAACTGCCCGGAATAACAACCGGCAGCAGGAAGAAGGCGGTGCCAATAACGAAAATTCAAATTCAGCCAACGAACCGGCGCCACCACCGGCTGGTTACCGGTCACCCGCCCAACCCGAACAATCGGTGGTACGGCAGGCACTGATGAAAAAAGAAAATAACAACACGAACAACAACTCACAAAATAAACAACAATCTGTTGCGGTACCGGTGTCGAACACCAATACCGAACCGGTTGAAACCACACCGGTCGTTGTTTCAGAGCAGCCGAAAGAAAAAACTATCAGCCAGGAAATGCTTGAAAAAGCCCGTAAAAATATTTACGACCTGGTGCATGTTGAGGCCAGCGCTTTTCATGTAGGTTTACTGGGCGGTGTATCAGACCTTGATATTACAGTTTTAAACAGCAGCCTGTATCCGCTTGACCAGGTAGCTGTTGAAATCAAATACTTCGGACCCGAAAAGAAACTGGTAAAAACACAAACACTCGTGTTCAATAATGTTCCCGCAGGTAAAAGACGAACACTTGAAGCACCCCGTACCAATCGCGGTATTTCTATCGATTATTCGGTTATTAGCATCAATTCAAAAGTGCTGGGACTTGCACAGGCTGGTTATTGAGGAACGTTCTACAATAGTAGATTCGTTTTTCCACATTTTCCGCGTCTGGCATAGTTTTTAGACATCTATCGTACCTGGCACAGTTTTTTTAAAATTTGTTTCCTTCAGACGATTGTTTAGCGATTTAGAAAAATTGAGTTGTTATGAGTAAAACTGTAGCCACCTTTATCGGGGTTATTTCTGTAGTTATTGTATTACATGCTTTTCGCGCCATGCACGAATCTAATATAACAGGGAAAATAGCAACACCCGGTAAAAACGTATGGATTTATGCAGTAAATGGCAAAGACTCTTTAAAAACGATGGTCAGCAATGGAAAGTTCAGGCTGACTGTTAAACCGGGTTCATGGAAAGTGCTGGTGGCCAACAGCCATCTGTTTCAGGAGGAAGGAATGACGGTAGAAGTACGGGAAGGAAGCACGCTTGACCTCGGCACCTTAAAACCAAATTAAAACGCATTAAATAAGGGACGGTTCAAAACCAAAAGAGCTGGTGTTTATCACCGGCTTTTTTTATTAGGTTGTGCCCGCCCGGATGACCCGGTCGGACGGGGTTTAAAGTTTATAGTTTGTAGTTGCTGCCGCGCTTAAATTCTTTAAATAACTCAGGCGCCTTACAATTATAAGGATAAAAACTGCGCGACAGGATTCACCTAAAGAACCACAAACCATAAACCACAAACAATAACTGCCTGCTGCCTGGTGCCCACTGCCAATTGCTTTTTAGTATATTGCGTTACATATTACAATTTCATGAAGCATATTCTACTGTTTGGAGCAGGAAAGAGTTCCGGGGCGCTGATAGATTATCTTCTTAAAGAAGCGGCCACTGGTAACTGGCAGGTAACCATTGCAGATGCTGATCTTTTATCGGCCCGGTCAAAAGCAGGTGACTCACCATATGCCAAAGCAGTGGCTGTGCAGGTTGAACAGGAAACCGACCGCAGTACATTAATTGCTTCAGCCGATATAGTTATTTCACTGTTACCCCCTGCCCTTCACTTTCTGGTTGCGCAGGATTGCCTGAAACATAAAAAACATTTGCTCACAGCTTCATATGTCGATGAAAAGATAGCCGCCCTGCAGCCACAGATCAAACAACAGGACTTATTATTCCTTTGCGAAATGGGGCTCGATCCGGGTATCGACCACATGAGCGCCATGCAGCTCGTTCATCGTATACAGGCAAAAGGCGGCATCATTACTTCTTTTAAATCACATTGCGGCGGACTGATTTCGCCCGAAAGCGACGATAATCCCTGGCATTACAAAATAAGCTGGAACCCACGTAATGTAGTGCTGGCAGGAAAAGATGGTGCTGTATTTAAAGAGAACGGAGAAATACAACGCGTGCCCTACGAACAGCTGTTCGATGCCAACCGCGTTATTAATGTTCCCGAGCTGGGTTATCTTGCCTGGTACCCAAACCGCGATTCGCTCAATTATATTTCACAATACAACCTGCAACAAACGCATACGTTTATACGCACCACGCTTCGCTACCCTGAATTTTGTTTCGGCTGGAAGAACGTGATTGAATTAAAGCTTACCGATGATACCATTCAGTATAACACAGATGGAATAACGCTGCAACAGTTTTTTCAGGAGCATTTTGCCAAACATGGCTTCAGTGAATGGATCGAAAAACAACTAACCGCCCGTTTTGCCCAAACCAAACAACTGCTCGAAAAACTACAGCAACTGCTCGAAGCCGAACAGGAAGCCGATGAAGATGAAAAAAAGGCCTTGCAGGAGTTTATGATGGTAGATAACCAGGGCCAGCTGATGGATGTAAATCTCGACAGCATAAAAACACAGGCAGCCGCTACTGTAGCCGGACAAATGCATGAGGCCAATCTGTCGATGAAGCAACTGTTCTTTCTGGGAATGGATGACGATAATACCTACATCAATAAAGGCCAGTGCAGTGCTGCCGATGTATTGCAGTTTGCCCTCGAAAAAAAGCTGATGCTGCAACCGGCCGATAAAGACATGGTAGTGATGCAGCATGAAATAGAATACGAACTGAGTGGCCGCCCATACACCACCCAAAGCCGTTTGATCGTTAAGGGTGAAGACAGCATTCACACGGCTATGTCAAAAACGGTTGGTCTGCCTTTGGGCATTGCCACCCGCCTGATACTGCAGGGCAAGATCAAAGAAACCGGATTACACATTCCCGTTATACCTTCTATTTATACGCCGGTGCTGGAGGAATTGGAGAAGCACAGTATTAAGTTTGAAGAGGAATAAGATTTAAAAAGCTCTGCGCAAAGTACGGTTACAAGTCACAGGTTACAAGGTACAGGGAAACCAACACATTCAAGCCATGTAACATGAAACCTGCAACTTGTAACAATTAATACTATACCTGCGCGAAATTTTATACAATCGGCAAAAGCTGATAATTCCCCATCAGCACCTGCTGCACATCCTGCGGCGATAAATTAAACCAGTTTTGCAGTACCGAAGCGTATACCGACCTGAAATCATATTGCATCGGCACATTATCATTTACCGTAACATTGGCCGGAATAACCGGATTGGCGCCGGTAATACCTCCTTTAACCGCATGCCCGAAATAAAACACCGGTGCGGCAGCGCCATGATCGGTACCTCCGCTGGCATTGCTTTTAATTCTGCGGCCGAACTCTGAAAAGGTCATTCCCATTACTTTGCTCTCAATTTGCAGAAACTGCAGGTCGTTCATAAACACGCCAATCGCTTCTGATACCCTTTGTAATAGTTTGGCATGATTACCGGTGGTAGTATCGGCCTCGGTTTGTTTGGCATGGGTATCAAAGCTACCCGTACTAACCATGTACACTTTTGTTTTCAATCCACCGGCGATTAACCGGGCCACTATTTTCAACTGATCGGCCAGCGGGTTCTTGCCGGGCGCGGGATAATCGGGCGATTGTTTAGTTACTTTCTGTGCTGCCTGCTTTATTACGCTGGCATATTGATCGGTTTTCTGGCTCATCAGTTCAATATAATCGAGCTGCTCGCCCCAGCGGCTGTTTGAATTTACATTTACTTTTCCTTCAACCAGGTTATAAAATACCGAAGGATTACTGATGGCCATACCCATGGTAAACAGCGGCCCCTGCAAAGCGGTCGACACTACCGAGCCTACCTGTATGGCCAGCGGATCGGGCATAGCGCTGTTGGGATAGTTTTCAGGAAACTGCGGATACACATCATTCAAAAACCTGCCTGCCCAGCCCGAAGAAACTACTTTATCGCTGTCGGAAGCTGTCATCCAGATATCGGTTGCCCTGAAGTGTGAGAAATTCGGTTTTGGATAACTCACCGCCTGTACCACGCCCAGTTTTCCATCATTGAATAGTTGCTGCAGTTGTGTCAGGGCAGGATTAAAAGCCGTGGCGTCAAATCCATTCAGCCGCAAAACCTTTTCCTGAGGTATATAAATGTTCGAACGGGCAGCTGTATACGCAGGGTACTGGTCGAACGGAATAACGGTATTGATACCATCATTGCCACCGGCCAACTGCACCAGCACCAGCACCCGGTCGTCGTTCATATACGGGTGCAGGGCATGCATATTTGGCGCGCCCGCCAATGCTTTCAACGAAATGCCCTGCAAAAATGTTGGTAGCACCACACCGGTGATCGTATTTCTAAGGAATTGTCTGCGTTTCATGGTTTGTTATTTTTTACATTAACTGGTACTGCGGCAGGCTCATCATATATTTCAACAGGTTCTTCAGCTTAGTAGTAACGATCTTTGTATTGGCCGCATCTGTGGGGTTAGTTTGTAATTTATTCCAGGCATCCGTCCAGTAATGGTCGCTGGCCATACCCTGCAATCCCTGTAACAAAATACCGGTTTTCATATACTGCTTTTCTTCGGCAGGAATTTCTATTGCATACAGTAATGCGGCCAGTTCATCGATCAGTTGATCGGGTTCGGCAGGCGATGTCAATTGCTTCGCAAACTGTACCGCATCAATAACCACTTTTTTATCGGTACGTGCAAAACCATTGTTCATCATGCGATCGGTAAAAGCGGTGCGTTTGGGCAATGTATCGGAGTTGATCCAGGTTTTATCGAACAGCGGTTCCTGGTAATAAGCAGGCCAGCCTGCCACGTTGGGCGGGTCGCCAATGTTCTGTTGCATTTGAGCCGCTGTATTTTGCATATTGCTCCAGAACCCATACTGATCTGTGTAATTCTCAGGCCCCGGAAAA
This sequence comes from Niastella sp. sgz303648, assembly GCF_059587045.1. Lineage (NCBI taxonomy): Bacteria > Pseudomonadati > Bacteroidota > Chitinophagia > Chitinophagales > Chitinophagaceae > Niastella > Niastella sp. sgz303648. The sequence continues at coordinate 341,443 of NZ_JCAPSW010000005.1, forward strand.
GTGATGCCGTATTCGCGGCAAAGGCCAACCGTAAAATCAACCGGACTTTTTATAATAGCGCCGCGATTGGCTACATCGTAAAAATGCCTGCTGCTGAACAATTTCTCCAACACCGGTTTTATTTCATAATTGCTGTGGCGGAAGGTATTGGCCAATGGTTCAATGATCGTTTTTTCGGTGGTATCATCTATCTGGTGGTATACAAAAAAGCGATATAATTTTCTGCAGATGAAACGGGCCACTTCAGGCTGCTGAAAAATAAGGTTTAGCAGCTCATCGAGTTCTGTTTCGCCTTCTTTTCCTTTACGACCTGTGATAAGGGTGTTTTGATAAAAATCTGAAAACTGTTTATCGGTATCATCGTGCCGGCCGGTTTCGAAAATGCCATGAATATCGGGCAGCGATTTATTTTCGATGCGAAAACCAGTTAATATTCTGGCTGCCGCTTTTACATCGGCCTCGGTATAATGCGATCCCGGCCCTTTTCCTACAGTAAACAGTTCCTGCAGCTCGCGTCCATAATTTTCATCGGGCGCTTTTTTGGTATTGGCATTTCCGTTCAGGTATTTCAGCATAGCCGGGTCGATGGTAACAGCCCGCGCCATTTCCCTGAAGTTACCCAAAGCGTATTGGCGTAACAGCAGGTTGTGTTTATACACCATCGTAGGGTTGTCTACGTTATTGGCTTCGGTGGCAAAATGATTGTGCCAGAACAGCACCATTTTTTCGCGTAACGTTCTTTGCTGGTTGATCATACAACCCATCCACCACGCTTTAAAGCTATTTCTTCGCCGGCCGGTATTCATTCCGCTGATTTTGGTGGCGGTTACCCATGTTTGGCCGGGCTGAATTTCTTCATCGGTATATTTATCGTCGTTGTAATTATTGACCGGAGGAAGGGGAAGCGATTCTTCTGTTTGCAGTAAATGTTTAATGGCATGCCGCAACGACCCCGATGCAAAAAAGTCGATATCCTCTTTTTTCGCACCGAATAAGGTTCGTTTCAACAGGTGTTTTACTTCGGGCCGGCCCCATTTTCCTTTATATCGTTTTAACGATGCAGTTACGGATGGGATGATCATTGCATAAGGTTTTAATTAAATACAACCGCTTAGGCTTATTTATTTAAAACTATGCAAATACTTAACCAGTAATATCAAAATTATGTGAAGAAGCGGTTAACAGGTTAATCAGTTAATTAGTTGACAAGTTAACTGGTTAACTGGTTAACTTGTTAACTGATCAACTTGTCAACTTATCAACTGCTTTTAGCCTCTGAGAATAGAAATCAGCTCCTGCACCCCCTGTGTAGCTGGCTTTTCAATACCGGTTACATTATATACCGAGGAGGCATTGGGAATTTGTTTATCGATAATGTATTTAGGAATATGCCAGGCGGCATAATTAACCAATCCCGCGGCAGGATACACTACCAGTGATGTGCCAACTACAACAAATATGTCGGCGCTTCGAACAAGAGGAACGGCTGCTTCGATCATAGGTACCGGTTCCTCGAACCATACAATGGCCGGTCGTAACTGCGCGCCATCCGGTGCTTTATCGCCCAGGCTTATATCATCCTTTATATCGTAAATAAGTGATTCATCGAGCTCACTGCGCATTTTAAATATTTCACCATGCAAATGCAATACTTTTTGAGAACCGGCACGTTCGTGCAGGTCGTCGATATTCTGGGTGATGATATGCACATCGAAGTCCTGTTGCAATTCGGCAAGACCGGTATGAGCCGCATTGGGTTGTGCGTCCAGCACATTTTTACGACGCTGGTTATAAAATTCCAGCACCAGGGCCGGGTTCTTTTTCCATCCCCGCGGGGTAGCCACTTCAGTTACATCATAGCCTTCCCATAAACCATCGCTGTCGCGAAATGTTTTTAAGCCACTTTCGGCGCTGATACCCGCACCGGTTAATACCACAATTTTCTTTTTGCTCATGCTCAAATTTAATACTTAAGTCCGAAAGACGGAAAGACCGGAAGTCCGAAAGAAAAATACATTATCAGCGTGATTCTTTCCGACTTTCCGACTTGCGGACTTCCGGACTTTAGCTCACTTTGGGCTTTGCTTTCCATCTTCTATACCCCCACCAGACTCCCCCTAATAATAACCACAAAGGCCAAAGGGTAAGAATTACTACCAGCATCTCTCCTACCCAATCCATTCCATTACTTAAGGCATTCAATACTTTTTGTCCGAAGCCCGGTTTATCACCCTCTTCTGCCGCTGCATTCAATATTTCATAGAATGTAAGTTGTATGGTGCTGAAGGCTGCGGCATGTGTAAGATAGCTTACCCTGCCGGCGCCGGCTTCAATTTCTTCCTGTATGTTGTTGATTTCATCCTGCACCTTCAGGATATCTTCCATATTTTTTGCCTGCTTCAGTAAATCGAGGTAACGTAGCCGTATCTGCCGTTTGGCCTCTGTTCTCGCACGGGTGTCTATTACTTCACCGGTTACATCCTGCGAAGTAATTTTTTGCGAAACCACATTATCGTCTTTTGTAGATGTTATTGATTTTACCAGGTTGTCGAACTGATCAACAGGCACTTTAATGGTAACGGTGTTTTCAATCTTATAATTTGATTTATTTTGTTCTTCTTCGGCAACGTAGCCGCCGCTTCGTTTTACCTGTTCGTGAATATAATCATTGAACGATTTATGACTTTTTGCTTCAATGGTTAACGTGGCATTTTTGATGATCTTTTTGTCCCAATCGACATTAGGAGTGGATGCTGATGTGCCCGGTTGTTTTGGTGGCACTTCATTACCGGCAGCGGGAGCAGGCGCAGTTGTGTCTACAACTCCATAATAGGCACTGGCGGAGTCAGCCGCCGCCATATTATTATGAGTTTCAGCAATCGCTACTGTTTTTTCTTCGCTGGCGCTTTTATCATTACAGGCAATAAGGGTCATCAGCAGTATTGATGTCATCAATACCACCGGTTTAAAAGTGGAAAACATATTGATTAGTTTAGAAGTTTTTTGATATAGGGTGAGTCACCCTCTAAAGGGTGGCTCACCCTGTGTTAACCTTTAGGGTAGCGTACTCTGTATCATCTTATTTTTTCGCAATCAGGGAACCGGCAGATTTTACGAGATTGATAAACTCGCTGCGATAGCCATTGGCGTCATCACCTTTGGCATTTTTGGCCAATGAAATCACCTGTTCAAAAGATGCGTTTTGTTTATACTCCGAATTGCGCAGCAGCATGCCGAATGCAGCTACGGCAGCCGAGAAGCGAAAGTTATTGGAGGTGTTTGCCAAAGCCACATGACTGTCGATAACCGGATGCACGATCAGCTTACTTACATCTTCATCAGGCTTTTTGTAGCGAAGCTTGATGGTCATTATTTCATTGCCGCCATCAGTAGCAGGCCTCGTTTTAGCAGACTGATATTTTAAAGAATCAACGTTGCCGATAAAATCGCTTTTTACACCTATGGGAATAATTTCATACAGGGCGGTTACAGTATGTCCTGAACCCAGTTCACCGGCATCTTTTTTATCGTCGTTAAAATCTTCGGTAGCCATTACGCGATTCTCGTAACCGATCAGGCGGTAGGCCTGCACTTTAGCCGGATTAAATTCAACCTGTATTTTCACATCTTTGGCAATGGTGAATAAGGTGCTGGCAAATTCATTCACCAATACTTTTCTTGCCTCATTGATATTATCGATATAGGAATGATTGCCATTTCCTTTATCGGCCAGCTGCTGCATTTTATTATCTTTATAATTGCCCATACCATAACCAAGCACACTGAGGTAGATGCCGCTCGTTCTTTCTTTTTCAATTAAACGAACCAGGTCGTCGTCGCTGCTGGGGCCTACGTTAAAATCGCCATCGGTTGCCAGTATGATGCGGTTATTACCGCCTTTTATAAAATTTTCTGTGGCTACTTTATACGCTAACTGAATGCCTTCGCCACCGGCAGTTGAACCACCGGCTTCCAGATTGTTGAGGGCTTTTTTAATAGCTTCTTTATTGGTGCCGCTGGTTGATGGCAATACCAGGCCGGCATTACCCGCATACACTACAATAGCCACCTTATCATCGGAACGCATTTTGTCGATTAATAAATTCATGGAAGCCTTTACCAACGGGAGTTTATTTTCATCTTCCATTGATCCCGACACATCTATCAGAAAAACAAGGTTGGCATTGGGCAGGTTCTGCATGGGTATTTCTTTGCCCTGTAATCCGATGTGCACCAGCCGGTGTTGCGGGCTCCACGGGCATTCTGAAATCTCGGTATTTACACTGAACGGATCATCACTTTGCGGTTGTGGGTAGTTGTAATCAAAATAGTTGATCATTTCCTCGATGCGCACCGCGCCTGCAGGCGGTATGCTTCCTTCATTAATAAACCGGCGGATATTACTGTAGGCTGCTTCATCAACATCAATAGAGAAAGTAGATAACGGATTTTGCGTGGCGGTAAGGAACCGGTTGTCTACTATATGGTCGTAGTCTTCGGTGTTTAAAGGTTTTTTGTCGCCCGGTATTGCTTCACCGTCACGTACAGTTACCGGGGGGGTAAACATTTGCGCCTTAGGCGGGGGAATCTCTTTCACCCCCTGTGAGGTAACTTCTTCTAATTTCATGTCTTGCACATTAACTACTTTATTTTTTTCGTCAGCAGATGACTGGCCTTTTTGGCTTTTGCAGGCAATAAAAATCCATAGCAGTAATACTGCCATAATCTGAAATAAAATTTTCATGGCTATACTTTTTACTTGTGTGTGATGATAAGATGCAATGATTTGAAAATTACATATTGTCTGAATCAGCATTTTTCCCGGGAACCTTTATGATGCGCGCTGCTGAATATCTGAATTTTGAAATGATGGTTATCGGAATCATACGAAGTCTGGGCCGGGATTTTATGCGATTTAGCCGATTGCTCTGATAAAGCTCCGGTACAATAATAAACACTAAGACCCTACAGGTCAGCGTAGCCTGTTCCTGTAAATCCATAAATCGTATAAATCCCGGTTAAGATAATCAGCAACTATTAATTACCGGTTATCTGAAAAAGTAACCTGAAGGAAACGTTAAAGAAGTTGTAAGTGATAAGTAATAAATTTTAAGTCGTTTAAGTTGCAAGGTTCAGTTTTTTGTGTTGTATCTATTCTTACTACTTATAACTTACGACTTATTACTTAATTCCATGATGGCATGGTATTCTTCGTCGGTCACGGGCTGAACCGATAACTGGCTGATGCGAACCAGGGCCATTTGCGAAAGACGTTTGTCTTTTTTTATAGTGCTCAGCGAAACGGGGTGTTTTAATTTCTTAAAGGGCTTCAGGTCAACCGCCACCCAGGCTTCATTATCGGTGGTGGGGTCCTGGTAATGTTCCTTTATTACTTTGGCAATACCTACAATGGCAAGTCCTTCGTTACTGTGGTAGTATAATACCTCATCGCCTTTTTTCATTGCTTTTAAATGATTGCGCGCGGCATAATTGCGCACTCCATCCCACATGGTTTGTTTGTCTTTTTCAAACTGTTCCCACGAATAAACAGAAGGTTCTGATTTAACCAGCCAGTATGCCATAGAATAAATATTAGGGGGCGAATGTACTACAAGTTTTTATACGATGAATATGTGCAGATAGTTTGCAGGGCAGTAGGCAGTGGAGAACCCGGCGACCGGTAACGGTAACAGGTAACAAATACATACTCTTCAATTTTTTTTTTCACATTCTAAAATCCAGACACTTTCATCCTGCGTACATAATGTGGTTCATAATCGTTACGCGTACGACAAACACCATAAAAACATTATTTATTATTTACACTCAACTCTTAAAAAAAGCATTGTTATGAAATCGGTTAAAAGTTTTGTTTTGTTGATGGCTGCGGCCTTATTTATGAATGCCTCCTTTGCACAAAAAATGGAAAAAACCGTAGCTGTAGGCGGCGCTCCCATGTATCCTTCCAAAAACATTGTACAAAATGCAGTGAACTCAAAAGATCATACTACGTTGGTAGCTGCCGTAAAAGCAGCCGGTTTGGTTGAAACGTTGCAAACGCCTGGTCCGTTTACCGTATTCGCACCTACGAACGAAGCCTTCGACATGTTACCGAAAGGCACTGTTGAAAATTTATTAAAACCCGAAAACAAAGGTACCCTTACCACTATTCTTACCTACCATGTTGTAGCCGGCAAACTCGACACAAAAGAACTGAGCCGTTTGATCAAAGCAGGAAATGGAAAGGCCGCATTGAAAACCGTAGCGGGAGGAACTTTATGGGCCTCTATGAAGGGTAATAAAATTATGCTTACAGACGAAAAAGGTGGCATGGCTACCGTGACCATCAAAAATGTTTACCAAAGCAATGGGGTTATTCATGTAATTGATCATGTGGTGTTACCCAGGAGCTAAGGCTCACTGATTCGAAAGCTGGTTTTTACCGGCTTTCTTTTTTAGTTACAGGATACAGGTCTGAGGTTGCAAGGGATTATCCCTGAAACCAGAAACCTGTAACCTGTAACTTTTTTATTTGGCTTTGTTTTTTGGTTCTTTTTAAATCTGCAGTCTGGCCGGTTTCGTATCTCATTATGTTATGAAACAGATTGTACAAAAACACCCGCTGGCAATTCGCTGGTTCCACTGGATCAACTTTCCCATTCTTGCTATAATGATCTGGAGCGGCATGCTTATTTACTGGGCCAACGATATTTATGCCATTACCATTGCCGGTAAAAAGCTCATTCATTTTTTTCCGCAAAGCTTTTATGCAGCCCTGCATATTCCTTCACGACTGGCAGAAGGCATGGCTTTTCATTTTGTATTCATGTGGCTGTTCGGCATCAACGGATTGCTGTATGTTTTGTTTACCATTTTTTCAGGTCAATGGAAGTACCTGCTGCCCAACCGCCATTCCTTTAAAGAAGCATGGTTAGTGCTGCTGCACGATCTGCACATTCGCAAACAACCGCTACCCGTAAAAAAATATAACGGCGCCCAGCAAATTGCCTATACCAGCATCATAATTATGGGTTTTGGTTCTGTTATTTCCGGCCTGGCCATATACAAGCCTGTTCAGTTTGGCTGGTTATGCGCCTTATGTGGCGGCTACGAAACGGCGCGGCTGATACACTTCACACTTACCATCGGGTACTGTTTATTTTTTTTAGTTCATATCGTGCAGGTGATCCCGCGCCGGCGCGGGACAGGCTGGAACAATTTCCGCGGAATGATAACCGGGTTTGAAGTAATACAAACTCCTTCGGCAAAAGATGCGCCCCCAACAACACCAAAAACAAATGATCATGAAACGCCTGATACAACAACTGTTTAAAAAAAAGGACCAGCTTACTGTTGATGAACAGATCAGCAGAAGAACAATGATCTCGTTTTTCCTGTCTGCAGTGGCGGTGGGCTCAGGCATTGCAGGCTGGAAGTGGTTGCGAAACCAGCCGTTAGACGGCGGCCTGCGTGGCGGCATTCAGCAACCATTGCGCGATGTACTGAATGCCAATGAAAAAATATTTGGTACAACCTTTAGCGATGATCATCTGGCTAAAGTATATTCAAAACAACAGGCCGTAGCTGAGTCAAGAGTAAATGGCGACATCGGTTTAAATGAAGACTTTGAAGCAGCCGGCTGGAAATTAAATGTACAACGTAAGAATGGTGCTGTGCTGGAACTAACACTCGCCGATATAAAGCAATTACCCAAAACCGAAGTAATTTATAATTTCAAATGCATTGAAGGATGGAGCCAGGTTACCTGGTGGGGCGGCGTTCGGTTATCAGACTTTATGCAATATTATAGTCTGGCAGAAGAAAAGCAATTAAAGTATGTTGGCCTTATTACACCCGATGAGGAATATTATGTTGGTATCGATATGCCCTCGGCTCTGCATCCGCAAACCATTTTATGTTATGAGCACAATGGCCAACCATTAACGCCCGAACATGGCTCCCCCCTTAGATTGATCATTCCTGTAAAATATGGCATAAAAAGCCTAAAGCGTATCGGCACTATGTATTTCGATAATGATAAGCCAGATGATTACTGGGCCGAACGTGGCTATGATTATTATTCGGGATTGTAAAAAAATATTCCTCTTTGAAATCTAACTGTGCCAAACGACCGTAAGTGATGTATCATCTAAACATTCATCATCACAAAAAAATTAAACATGAAAAAGAAAAAAGTGTTGTTCGCTGTTGTGGCTGCGATAGGCATTACGGCAGGCGGACTGGTGTTGGCAGCGGATCACATCGATTCACCTGCTGTTACCAACCAAACTACCGACATTACCGATCTGTATGCCTTCAGAGCACAGGATGCCAACAACCTCGTATTAGTTGCCAATACACAGGGCTTGCTCGCGCCTTCTGCAACAGGCGCCGCACAGTTTGACGCCAATACCCTCATCGAATTCAACATCGATAACAACAACGACTTTATTGAAGACTTCGTAATTCAGGGTATTTACAGCAATGGAAAAATGAAGATCTATGGCCCCGTAAAACCATCTGAAACAGGCTCCCGTAGTAAGATCGAAGGTGATGTAACTGCTGAAGTAGCCATAACACCTTATGGAGCCGGCTCACCTACGATCGGCACAGGCAGTGGCATGAAAGTATTTGCCGGTCCGCGTGATGATCCATTCTTTTTTGACCTTACCCAGTTTAAAAAGATCCTTGCAGGTACAGCTACCAGCTTTAATAATCCCGGTACCGATGCATTCGCAGGCACCAATGTACTGAGCCTTGTAATTGAATTACCCAAATCGATGCTGAACGCCAAGAACGGTACGCTGAATGTGTGGTTAGAAACGAAGAAGAAACAATAGGCAATGGGCTCCCTTCGACTCCGCTCAGGGCAATAATCATTCATTACTTAATTCTTACAAAAAACAATCATGAAAATATATTCTATCGGCAGGTACTTACTGATCATTGCAGGGGTAATCACTTTTGCAGCCTGCAAAAAAGATAAAGACAACAATACACCTGCTTATTATCAAATGCAGGACCAGATGGGGCGTCCTGCAATAAACACCGTATTTGTTTCAGCACCTGATAAAGATGTGTTTAATACCACAATACCTTCTATGATGGCCGGTGTGTTCGGCAGTAAATTCAAATCGAGATTGCTGGCCTTAAATCCGGGATATACAACCAATTTGCTTGGCTTAAATGCCGATCAGTTCAGCGGCGCCCTGGTAACCGATGTGCTGAACGTATCAACCACCGCTCCTACTACCTTTTACGACGGCACCAACGTACTTACCGGCCGTGCACTGACAGATGACGTGATCGATGTAGAGCTTACCCTCATCTTTGGCGGTCCATCGGGCACTTCAAATCCCGGCTTAACCAGCGATCATGTAAATGCAAACGACAAACCTTTACTTTCTTCATTTCCTTATCTGGCCAATCCGAATTAATTCCCCCCGGCCTCCTGAAGGGCGAGGAAAAACACAGTATGCCACGCTTTGAAAGCGTGGCATACTTCAAATAATTCACCATGAAAAAAATATTTTTTCCCTTCATCATCAGCGTAATACTATTCAGTTGCCGCCGGCAACCGGTTACTAACCCAAAAGATTATGCTATCTATCTGCAGGAAAAGCCCAATACGCACCTGCAACAGATTAATGAAGAATTAAACTTCTGGACAAAAAGATTATCTAACACGCCAGGCGATATCATTTCTGAATCAAAAATCGCCGGTTTGCTTACCAAACGGTTTGGCTATTCGGGTAATATAACAGAAGTGCATGAGGCCGACAGCTTATACCGGCAGGTAAATATCGTAAACCATATAAACAGCTCAGGCACTTACAGATCGCTGGCTGCCAACTGCATTACGCAACACCGCTTTTTGCAGGCGCAAAAATATATTGATTCAGCGCTGGTATTAGGCGACGACAAATACGTTACCGTGCTGATGGCATTCGATGTGGCTATGGAATTAGGCAATCGTTACCGGGCACGGAAAGCATTGAATAGTTTGGCCGATAAAACAGCCTTTGAATATCTTATTCGCGAAGCAAAATATAAAGATCATGTTGAAGGAAAACAGGATGAAGCCATTAAACTGATGGAACAGGCTTATACCAAAATAAAAGACAACCCCGCTCCTGCCCTGTATTTATGGCTCAAATCGAACCTGGGCGATTTATACGGTCATGCAAACCGTTATCGCGAATCGTATGCATGCTATCTCGATGTGCTGAAAAAAGATCCTCACTATTACCATGCCCTCAAAGGCATTGCCTGGCTTGCGTTTTCGCACGATAAAGATGTGGCGAATGCCGGGAAAATTGTGGCGTATTTACAGCAAATGCATCCGGTTCCCGATTATGAATTATTACTTTCGCAAATGGCAGCTTATAAGCAGGATAAGGCCGCTGAAAAAAAGCATATTGAAAATTTTATGACTACCACGCATAATCCTTTGTATGGCGGTATGTACAATAAATATCTTTTTACAATAGCAGCCAATGAGTTGAAAGATGCCGCGCAAAGTTTACAAATTGCCAGGCAGGAAGTACAGAACCGGCCTACACCAGAGGCATTCAGCTGGCTTGCCTTTGCACAATACAAAAACGGTCAGGTTGATTCGGCGATAAAAACCGCCCGTTTATATGTACTGAATAAATGTTTTGAACCCGATGCGCTATTTTACATGGGTAAAATTTACCAGGCCGCCGGAAAAAAGTCAATGGCGCGGCAACTTTTACAAAAAGCTTACAACAGTTCATATGAACTGGGGCCAACGATGAGCAATGATATTCGCGAAGCATTAAATGACCTGTAACCGCCATGAAAAAGATATTTTTAATCATCTCATTAATTGGCTGTGGTTATTTCGCCGGGGCGCAACAGGTTATCAAAGGACGCGTAATTGATAAATCGGGGAAAGAACCGCTGGAGCTGGCTTATGTAAGATGGAGCAATAATCAACAGGGCGTAACCACCAATAAACAGGGGTATTTCACCATAAATAAAAACACAGCTCAAACCGATACTGCAGAACTCATCATTTCATTTATAGGGTATAGCACACAACAGGTACAGGCAGTCAAAACTTCATCATTACTGGTTGAAATGGAAAAAGGACCGGTGAATTTAAAAGAGATCGTGATCACTCCGCAAACGGCGGCTTCGTCTTTTCATACGCTTAGTAAAATCGATCTCAACCTGCAGCCGGTACGGTCGGCCCAGGATATTTTGCGAACAGTGCCCGGGCTTTTTATTGGTCAGCACCAGGGAGGTGGCAAAGCAGAACAAATATTTTTACGCGGATTTGATATCGATCACGGAACAGATATCAATGTAACCGTAGATGGATTACCGGTTAATATGGTATCGCATGCACACGGACAGGGTTATGCCGATTTGCATTTTTTGATTCCTGAATTAACCGGCAATGTTGATTATGGAAAAGGCCCATACTACACGCAATATGGCAACCTTGGCACCGCCGGTTATGTAAGCATGAATACAGTAAACAGTTTAGATAAAAGTACCGTAAAGATTGAAGGCGGACAGTTCAATACCATTCGGGGACTCGCCATGATTGACCTGCTGGGCAACCGCCAAAAACAAAAAGGTACCAATGCTTACATTGCCAGTGAAATGTTGTATTCGGATGGCCCTTTTGAATCGCCCCAGCATTTTAACCGCTTTAATTTGTTTGGGAAGCTGAATACTACAGTTGGCAACGGCAACAAACTTACCCTCATAGGCTCTACGCTCAGCAGCGACTGGGATGCATCGGGACAAATTCCTGAGCGCGCTGTAAAAAGCGGACTGATCAGCCGGTTTGGTTACATTGATAATACCGAAGGCGGTTATACCACCCGAACCAATGCCAGCGCCAAACTGAGCAGTTATCTTACGCAAAATACTACCTGGGAAAATCAGCTGTACTATACGCATTACAACTTTAGTTTGCATTCGAATTTCACCTACTTTTTAAACGACCCGGTGAATGGCGATCAGATACGCCAGCGCGAATCGAGGAATATCATAGGCTACAACTCTAAACTTTCACATGAAACTTATTTGGGCTCATGGGCCGTGCAATCGGTTTATGGAACAGGTTTCAGGACCGATCAAACGAGGAACAGTGAATTATCGCACACCATTAACCGCAATATAGTACTTCAATATAAACAGCTGGGCGATATACACGAAACCAATGCATTTGCCTATGCAGAGGAAAGCTTCGAAAAAAACAGATGGCGGTTCAATATCGGTACCCGGCTCGATTATTTAGATTTTCACTACTATGATAAACTGGTTGCCGGTCAATTGCCCGATCAGCATAAATTAATTGCAAGCCCCAAACTGAATATTCAATACACGCTGAACACAAAAACGCAATTGTATTTAAAAACAGGTAAAGGATTTCACTCAAACGATGCCCGTGTAGTGGTATTTAACAGAGGGTACGATATTTTACCGGCTGCATATGGTGCCGATTTCGGTGTATTGCTAAAACCAACTCATAACCTGCTGATCAACATCACGGCCTGGTATTTGTACCTGAAGCAGGAATTTGTATATGTAGGCGATGAAGGTGTGGTGGAACCAAGCGGTAAAACACGACGCATCGGGATCGATTTAAGCGGGCGTTACCAGTTCAACAGCTGGCTGTTTGCGGATGTGAATGTGAATCTGGCCAAACCACGCAGTATGGAAGCCGCCAAAGGACAAAACTATATTCCGCTGGCGCCCACTTTCACCAGCACCGGCGGTATAAACTGGCAATTGAAAAACGGGATCAATGGTAGTATCAGGTACCGATATATGCACGATCGTGCGGCCAATGAAGATAACTCTGTAGTAGCAAAAGGATATTCAGTTACCGATCTTTCGGTGAACTACACCAAAAAGAAGTACGAATTCGGGTTGGCCATTGAAAATTTGTTCAACGTGCAATGGAACGAAACACAGTTTGATACCGAATCGCGATTGAAAAACGAACCGGCCCCTGTTTCGGAAATTCATTTTACACCCGGCACACCGTTTTTTGCGAGAGCGAAATTGGCTGTTTTCTTTTAGGCTAAGAGATTAAAAGAGTAGAAAGAGAAAAAAAAGATATCCTAATGCAAACTGAAAAGTCTCTTTTTTTCTCTTTTTTCTCCTATAGCTCTTAGCGCAACTGCATTATACTGAGCGAAGCGAAACATTTGTATTTGGTTAAGTACCGGTTAATTCACAACTTATATATCAAACATTCTTATAGCATTTGTTTTATTTGTAACGAAAACCCTCATTATTGATACCGAAGGTAAGTTTATTGACAGCTGTTTTATTATTGGTTTTTATCGGGGATTATGCGCAATCTCCGGCCGAAAACAGTGAGGTATTGCCCGCCGACAGCACCGGCCCTAAAAAAGTTTCTGAAAAAGATATGGGCGATGTGGTATACCCTCTTTTTCATCACCATAAACCACCACCGCCCGACACGGCAGAAGTTATAGATATCCGCAAACATTTTTCATTTCTTCCGGCAGTTGGTTATACGCTGCAAACCGGTTTTGCCGGTATCATCAGTGGTAACATGGCATGGCACACCGATACTGCAGCCGACAGCAAGATATCGAGCGTAAATACCAATGTTACCTATTCGCAATACCGCCAAACGATCATTCCTTTTCAGGTGAATATATGGACGAAAAGGAACCGCTACAATATCATTTCCGATTTCAGGTATATCAATTACCCATCTGCTATTTACGGTCTTGGCGGACGAACAGACCCTAACCAGGGACATACCATTGACTTTTCAGGCATCAAATTACACCAGACGGTCATGAAGGCGCTGTCGGGCAATTTTTACCTCGGCGTGGGTTACTATTTCGATAAATTCTGGAATATAAAAGCCATTGACTCGGCGCGTATGCTTAACAGACAGATCACCAGAAAGCTTGGCAAGGAAGAAACGGCATCGTCGATGGTACTGCGTTTTTTATACGATTCGCGGCTTAACCAGATCAGCCCGCAACAGGGCCTGTATTTGAATATTACCTACCGCAACAGCATGCGGGCGCTGGGCAGCGACAGCAACTGGAATTCATTATTAATCGACAGCCGGTTCTATCTTCATTTCCCACAGCAATCGCACAATGTACTTGCATTTTGGATGATGGAATGGCTTACGGCCAGCGGCACACCACCTTATTTGCTGTTGCCCAGCACGGGCTGGGACGATAATTACAATACCGGCCGGGGTTATATTCAGGGCCGCTTCAGAGGTTATAACATGCTGTATTTCGAAAGCGAATACCGGTTTGGCATCTCAGCCAACGGGTTGTTTGGCGGTGTTGCCTTTGTAAACCTGCAGCATTTTTCAAGTGAAATATCACCCTCCTATAATAAGATCTTTCCCGGCTACGGCGTTGGCTTTCGACTAAAGCTCAACAAACACTCCGGCGCCAATTTATGCGTTGACTATGGCTTCGGCCAAAATGGTTCAAGAGGATTTTTCGTGAACCTGGGAGAAATCTTTTAGCTATGTTTTATGCCTGCTTTAAATCTTTACTTCCGAAGTCGTTAATCTTTCGGGCATTTAATTATGATGAATTATTGGAAGACATGTGACGCCCTTTAACCTTCACAATCACTAATCCGGGAATTTTGTTAACTGACACACCTCATTGCTGAAAAGACTGTAGTATATAATGCGGGACCGATTCGGTAACCTGGTGTATATTTACACTATGAAATGGTTGGTTTGTTTATTTTCATTATATGTACTGTTATTATCAGGCATTCCCTGTAATGCCAATGATGACTGCTGCAATGATGAGATATCCCAAACAACCACATCTAACAAACAAACCGAACATTCAGACCGCAAGCCAGCTTGTCCTTGTTCCCCTTTCTTTGCCTGCGGCGCCTGTCATGGCGGCGTTGTAATACCAAACATCGTAATTGAATTTTCAAAAACCTTGCCCCCGGTTACCAGGTTGCAATATTGCCATGCTGTGCAGCCAATTGTTGATTTCCCATCTTCCGTTTGGCAACCTCCTAAAATGGTTTAAAAACTCCCTCATTGTATTTAATGCTGCTACCTTCAGCCAGGTAGTATGATTGGTTCATTCTATAATATATTTCGTTTTAAAATGAGAAAAGTTGCAGGCTTAATGCTATTGCTTTGCATAAACAATCTGTGCATAGCTCAAAACATATTAACAGCCATTATAAAAGATGCAGATACAAAAGGAAGGCTTTCAGGCGCTACTGTATTATTAGCAGGAACAAACAAAGGAACGCAAGCGGATGATAACGGGGTTGTTATTATTTCTAATATACCCAACGGCAAGCAGGTGTTTTCTTTCCGTTTTGTTGGCTATAAGGAACAAACAGAAATATTGACTTTCCCTCGTGCCAATGATACGCTGCTAATATTATTGGAAGCAGCAGGAGAACAAATGGGAGAAGTGGTAATATCTTCTACACGTAGCACGCGGACTATACAGAATATACCTACCCGCGTTGAATTTATAGGTGGTGAAGAACTGGAAGAAAAAGGAAATATGAAACCAGGTGATATACGCATGATGCTGAATGAAAGCACTGGCATACAAACGCAGCAGGTATCAGCTACTTCTGCAAATTCAAGTATTCGCATTCAAGGGCTGGATGGCCGATATACCCAAATACTGAAAGATGGTTTTCCTTTGTATGCCGGTTTTTCCGGCGGCCTGGGCCTGCTTCAAACACCACCTTTAGACCTTAAACAGGTAGAAGTTATAAAGGGCGCTTCCTCTACTTTATATGGCGGCGGGGCTATTGCCGGGTTAGTTAATCTTATTCCGAAAGTGCCAACGGAAGATAGAGAGCTACGTTTTTTAGTCAATGGCACTTCAGCCGGAGGGCTCGATATTAACGGATTCTATGGTCAAAAATTTGAAAAGGTAGGTTTAACTGTATTTGCATCCCGCAACAGTAATAAACCCTATGACCCATCCAATACAGAATTTACAGCTATTCCCAAAACAGAAAGATATGTGTTCAACCCTAAACTGTTTATTTATTTCAGCCCGAAAACAAAAATGAATATTGGGGTAAATACCACCTTTGAAGATCGCACTGGCGGGGATATTCAGTACATTAAAGGAAAAGGCGATAGTACACATAGTTACTTTGAAAAAAATAAAAGCAGCCGTTTTGCCACTCAGTTTTCGCTGGAGCATCAGTTTAACAAAAACAGTAGCGTGTTTGTAAAAAACTCTTTCAATAACTTTAATAGAACCATTACTATACCCGGCTATACTTTTGATGGGGTTCAGAAGTCTACCTATTCGGAAATTACCTACAATAATAATCAGGAAAAAGCTGATTGGGTTGCGGGTTTAAACCTGTATACTGATAATTTCAAAGAATATTCTAAGGATGGTTTCCCTAAACGGAATTATGATCAGAACACCATGGGTGGCTTTATTCAAAATACCTGGAAAGCTACAGATTGGCTGCAATTAGAAACCGGTGTTCGGGGGGATTATATTATTGATTACGGTTTTGTGTTTTTACCGCGTGTTTCTGCACTTTTTAAAATCTCTCCAAAACTTACCTCCCGTGCAGGTGGTGGCTTTGGATACAAAACGCCTGGTATATTCACCGAAGAAACGGAGCGAATACAGTTCAGATCGGTGCTGCCTGTTAACCCGAACAATAATAAACTGGAAAAGTCATACGGTGCTAACTTTGATATGAATTACCGCACTTCCCTGTTTGGTAAATTAAGTGTAAGTATAAACCAGCTTTTCTTTTATACACGCATCAATCATCCATTATTATTACAAAATGCACCGGCTAACCAGTACCAACTGGTAAATGCAGATGGTTATGTTGATACCAAAGGATGGGAAACCAATGTTAAATTAGCATACGAAGACTTCAAATTGTTTATTGGTTACACTTTTACAGATGCCTGGTTGCATGAAGGCGGCGTGAAAAAAGAAAATCCATTGACAGCGAAGCATCGCCTTAACAATGTATTGATGTACGAAATAGAGGATAAATGGAAGATTGGACTGGAAGCATATTATTACAGCAAGCAAGCCCTGAATGATGGCACTACCGGAAAGTCTTACTGGACATGCGGGTTTATGGCCGAAAAAATATGGGAACGGTTTTCATTGTTTGTGAATTTTGAAAACTTTACCGATACCCGACAAACAAGGTTTGACAGTATTTACACCGGCACTGTTACCCATCCGGTATTCAGAGACATATATGCGCCTTTGGATGGATTTGTGGTAAATGGGGGGCTAAAACTAAAATTATAATACATAGTTATTAAACATTTCAATATAAAAGAATAGCTGGAGATCGATAATTCTCCAATGTGGTTCAAATAAATTTTGTGTAAGCAGAAATCTTCAAACCGTCAATTCTTTTGTCATTGCTTTAATAAATCCGGCCTTATCCTTCTTCACCTCTTTTAACATTGCTTTTCTGTCTTCCGGAATAGTAAAATATTTTTCAGCCCATAAGTTTATTTCAATCATGATCGGAAGCAAGTCAATTCCTTTTCGGGTTAACTTATACAACACTTTGGCTTTACTATCCGGGTGTTCTAATTTTTCAATAAGCTTGTTTTCTTCAAGTACTTCTAACCTTGAAGCCAGAATATTCGTGGCTATACCTTCCGGAGATTTTAGAAAGTCACCATAAGTGCACTCTTTTGCAAACATTAAATCCCTGATAATCAACAGCGACCACTTGTCGCCCCAAATATCAAGGGAACAACTAACAGGGCAATCTGATCTTTTTTTTGATTTGGCCATAAAAATATTTTAAAAAACACTTGCATTTTGCAAGTAATATATATATTTGCACTTGCAATTTGCAAGTAAAATTACAAAACATCGGGAAATGAAACAAACAATCTTAATAACAGGGGCTTCTTCAGGTTTTGGACTCCTGATCGCCCAAAAGCTTTATGAAAGTGGCTTCCATGTAATCGGAACAAGCCGTAACCCGGAAAAATATCAGGCTAAACTGCCTTTTAAATTATTAGCGTTGGATATTGCTGATGACAGTTCTATCAAATCTTTTGGCAAGCAACTGTTCAGTCAAATCAATAAGTTGGATGTGCTGATAAATAATGCAGGATACTTAGTAACAGGGCTTGCAGAAGAAACCTCTATTGAAATAGGAAAACAGCAATTTGAAACCAATTTTTGGGGAACTATTAAACTTACAAACGAGTTGCTGCCCTATTTCAGAAAGCAAAAACAAGGCAAAATAATTACCGTTGGCTCTTTGCTCGGTTTGGTTAGTCTTCCAAATGTCGCTTATTACGCAGCTTCAAAGCATGCTTTGGAAGGATATTTCAAAGCCTTGCGCCTTGAATTAAACCAATTCAATATAATGGTAAGCATGGTTGAACCTTCAAGTTTCAAAACAAATATTGGTAATAGTGCAACTGCCGCAACAGGCGATATCAAAGATTATGATGTATTCCGGCAAAAAATTTCGGCTTATACTAAAACCCAATTTAAGAATGCCCCGGGGCCGGAACCCGTTATAAATACGGTCTTGAAAATTATAAATGAAAAAGCTCCAAAATACAGTTATCCTGTTGGCAAAGGCTCTTCTACGATTCTTACACTGCAACGTTTTGCATATAATGTACTTGAAAGTACTATCCTGAAAAATGTGAATGCTGCGAAATAGTTGATTAGTAAATAAAATTTAGTCAAAAAATGAAAAAAATAATTCTAATAACATTACTAATCATGGCAAAAGCAAACACCCCATTTGCACAAAATAATGTAGCAAATTATGTTCCCAAAACTGGCTCAGATATCACGTTTCAAAATGTGAAAACAAAAACTATCAATGTAGGTGGAACAGATTTTTATTATCGAAAACTTGGTGAGAATAATCCCGGTATACCAATAATCTTTCTTAACCACTTAGCCGCTACAATGGATAATTGCGACCCCCGAATTATGGATGGCATAGCGTCAAAACATCAAATAATTTGCTTTGATAATCGTGGCGTAGGTGCTACGAAAGGTAAAACGCCAAAAACTATTACTGAAATGGCAAAAGATGCAAGAGCTTTTATTCATGCGTTAGGCTATGAAAAGGTTGATTTGGTTGGCTTTTCGTTAGGCGGTTTCATTTCGCAGGAAATATTACTTCAGGAACCACAACTTGTTCGTAATGCTATAATAGCAGGTACCGGCCCTGCCGGCGGTGAGGGCATAAAAAATGTTACAAAGATTACCTATCAGGATATTCTCAGAGGCTTATTAAGTTTTAAAGATGCAAAAACTTATCTTTTTTTCAATAGAAATGAAAATGGAAAGAAATCAGCGAAGGAATTTTTAACACGGCTAAACGAACGAAAAGAAAATCGGGATAAAAGGATGCGAATTGGCAACTTTCAAAGACAACTCAAAGCAATTCATGCCTGGGGACTACAAGCGCCACAGAATTTATCAGTAATTAAACAACCCGTATTAGTAGCAAATGGCGAAAATGACAGAATGGTGCCGAGCAGTAATACTACTGATTTAGCAAAGCGTATTACTAATTCTGAAATAATAGTGTATAAAGATGCCGGGCACGGAGGAATATTTCAGTATCATGAAGAGTTTGTTAAAAGTGCATTAGCGTTTTTAGCGAAGTAAGTGATGCTGGATTTGGAAATCTTTACCCAGGAAAACGAACTAAAATAATTGAAAATAATAACAACTAACATGAAAGCATTTGTATTGAAACGCTACGGCAAAAAAGAAACGTTACAACTTAGCGATGTAGCAACACCTGCTGCAGGTCAAAATGAGGTATTGGTTCAGGTTCATGCTACCGGCGTAAACCTCCTGGATTCCAAAATAAGAAACGGTGAGTTTAAGTTAATTCTTCCCTATAAACCACCTTTTACTTTGGGGCACGACGTAGCAGGAATTGTAGTTAAAGCAGGTTCAGGTGTAAAGCAATTCAAACCTGGCGACGAAGTGTATGCCCGACCGGCAGACCATAGAATTGGCACTTTTGCAGAACAAATTGCAATTAATGAAAATGATGTTGCTCTAAAACCAAAAAATCTTTCTATGGAAGAAGCAGCTTCTATTCCATTGGTTGGTTTAACTGCATGGCAGGCACTCATTGAAAAAGCGAATCTGAAGAAAGGGCAAAAAGTTTTCATCCAGGCAGGCTCGGGTGGCGTGGGCACATTTGCAATTCAATTAGCGAAACATTTGGGAGCTGTTGTAGCTACCACAACAAGTACTGCTAATATTGATTTAGTAAAAAGTCTCGGTGCAGATATTGTAATTGATTATAAGAAGGATAATTTTGAAACAATACTTAAAGATTACGATGTAGTGTTGAACAGTCAGGATGCAAAGACACTTGAAAAATCCCTGCGCATATTAAAGCCTGGTGGAAAACTTATTTCTATCTCTGGTCCACCTGATCCCGGTTTTGCAGAAGAAATCAGAGCGCCCTGGTTCGTGAAATTAATAATGCGCCTTTTGAGCGCCGGAGTGAGAAAAAAAGCAAAACGTCTTCATGTAGGCTTTTCATTTCTTTTTATGAGGGCACAGGGTAATCAATTAAGCCAAATTACTTCACTTATTGATTCTGGTGTTATAAAACCAGTTATGGACAAGGTATTTCCATTTGAACAAACCAATGAAGCCATGGCATATGTAGAAACTGGCCGTGCAAAAGGTAAAGTTGTTATTAAAATAAAATAAATCCGGGAGTGCAAAAATGATTGTTCTTTTCATGATAACAACATACCAATGATTTTATAAACCGAATTTGAAAAAAATCTTTTGAAACAGCAACAACCATCGACTAAATAGTACCGTACTCCTGGTAAATCTTATCACATGAAGGTCGTACCTATTTTGTTTACAATGTTTTTTGCTGCAACACTGATATGCTGCAAAAAAGAGCATTCTGTTGATCCTGACCCCTCACCGCCTCCTGAACATACTCCTAAAATATTACTGAAAGATATTATAATACCCAACCTTCCTTCGCCCTATTATCATTTTGAATACGGCCCTGATAGTTTGGTTACCAAAGCCGATTTTGCTTCAGGATTCAATATGTACAATGTATTTTATAGTAATGGAAGAATTAGTGAAATGAGGAATAACATTATTGTAAATCACGATACGCTTCGCTACTTCTACGACAATGAAGGTAATGTGTCTACCATTCATTTTATAAGGGAAAACAATGAGTTATACAGACATGTAAACTTTACTTACAGCGGCACCCATGTAACAAAAGTAGAATGGGACCATAAAACAGGTAATAACTTTATCATCGACCGCTCCGTTTCCTTCGTTTATCACCAGGATGGTAACCTAAAGGAAATGAATGAATACCGGCCGGCCATTTCGGGTTCACCTGAAATTAATTATACTATTCACTATGATCAATACGACGACAAAATGAATGTAGACGACTTTACCCTCATTCACGATGGCATTCATGATCATTTATTAGTGCTTCCGAAATTACATTTAATGAAAAACAACCCTTTAAAGGAAATGCTTACGGGCGACGGGGATAACTATACGGCAACTTATACATACACGTATAACCCAAACAAAACACCCGTTTCAAAAACAGGAGAGTTGTTATTCACCAGTGGGAACATGGCCGGACAACTGTTCACTATAGGCGCCAGCTATTCATATTATTAAACGCTTAGCTAAAGCTCAACAACTCAACCTCAAATATCAACGTACTGTTAGGGCCTATCTGAGCACTTACCTGTTGTTCGCCATAAGCCAATTGGGGAGGAATGAAAAAACGCCATTTACTACCGGCAGGCATTAGTTGTAAACCTTCCGTCCAGCCTTTGATCACTCTGTTTAACGGAAAAGTAGCGGGCTGACCGCGTTTTACCGAACTGTCGAATACGGTTCCATCGATGAGGGTACCATGGTAATGACAGGTTACATTACTGGTGGCTTTTGGCATTGAGCCGGTACCTTCGGTAATGATCTCATATTGCAATCCGCTGGGTAATGCTACCACACCGGGTTTTTGTTTATTGGCTTCAAGAAAGTCTTGTCCGGCTTTCAGATTTGCGGCTGCTTTTTCTTTTTTTGCCTGAAAGAGTTTATCAGCGATACCCATAACGAAATATTGAATAATGAATTTTAAATATTGAATGTCGAAGTAAAAAACCAATTTAAGGTTTACGGTTTCTGGTTTAAAGTTTGTGGTTCTTAGGTGAATCATACTGTGCAAATTTGTTCCTGTTGCACTTTTAATGTATCGGATTTACTAATGAATTTCCAAAGTGCGGCAGCAACCACAAACCATAAACTACAAACCTCAAACCGAAATCACCATCCGCTCGCCAGCACATCGGCAATATGCATTGTTTGCAATCCCATGCCTTTGCGGCGAATATAGCCATCGAGGTGCATGAGGCACGATAAATCGGTAGAGATGATGCATTCGGCGCCGGTAGCTTTGGCATTCGTGCTTTTTTGATCGGCCATACCAATTGAAATAGGATCAAACTTAACGGCAAATGTACCGCCAAATCCGCAACAGGTTTCCACATCGTTCATTTCAACGAGTTCCAATCCTTTTACGTTGGCCAGTAATTTGCGGGGTTCCTGTTTGATCTTACATTCACGCAATCCTGCGCACGAATCGTGGTAAGTGGCTTTGGCATGAAACGAAGCGCCTACATCTTCTATTTTCAAAACATTTACCATAAAATCGGTAAACTCGTATGCACGCGCACCCAGCCGTTTTACTTCATTGAGCTGAGTTGTATTTTCGAAAAGTGAAGCGTAGTAATTTTTTACAAAACCAGTACAGGAAGCACTGGGCGCAACTATATAATCGCTGTTGCCGCTGAAGTCTTTTATGAATTTCGAGCACACATCGCGGGCGTCGTCCCAGAATCCGGCGTTATAGGCAGGTTGTCCGCAACAGGTTTGATTGGTATTATAATGTACAGTGCACCCTGCTTTTTCCAGCACTTTTACCATATTAAAGGCCGTTTGCGCATACAGTTGGTCAACAAAGCAGGGTATAAATAGTTGAACGTTCATCAGTTAGCAAGTTTACAAGTTAACAAGTTGATATGTTGACTGATTAACTGGTCAACTTTTCAACTAATCATCAACTCATCGCTTATACGAATTCATAACTGCTATCATCTTCAGCGCAGTAATGGCGGCTTCTTCGCCCTTGTGACCGTGCTTACCGCCAATGCGCTCCTGCGCCTGCTGGTCGGTATCAACAGTCAACACACCAAAAATAACCGGTATGGGCAAAGTTAAATTCAATTGCATAACGCCGTCGGTAACGCCGCGGCATACATATTCAAAATGTGGCGTATCGCCACGCAGCACGCAGCCCAATGCAATAAATGCTACCGGACGATCATCTTTATACTTATTCGCGTCCCAGTAACTTTTTATACCAAAGGGAATTTCGAAGGCGCCGGGCACAGTAATAACACGAATGTTATTCAACCCTTCGCGCTTAAATATCTTCAGGCAGCCTTTTTCCAGTTCATCTATAATTGCTGCATTCCAATCGGTACGTACTATAACAATACAGGCATTCGTATCCGGAATGCCTGTATTTATATCTAATAATTTGCTATTGCTAACGTCAGCCATCTTGTTAAGGTTTCAGGTTGCAAGTTGCAGGTTTCAGGGATTCCGATTCGTACACTCCTTGTAACGTGTAACCTGTAACTTGTAACATTAATTCGTTATCCTTAATTTAAGTCTCCCAACTTTCCTAAGTACTTATCAGCTTCAAAAGCACGTTGGCTATTGGGATATTTATCTTTGATCATGTGCAGCAGCTCAATGGCATCCTTGCTTTTGCCCAGTTCCTGGTTCAGCATGGCTGCGCGGAACAGGTATTCGGGTGAATTAACATCGTCTTCTTCGAATAAAGTTCCTGCCTTTTTATAATTGTCAATGGCTTCCTGTTTTTTGCCCAGCTCTGAATAGGCATCGCCCAGTAAACCGGTTGCACGCAGTTTTACTTCTACCTGATCGGTTGAAAAATCTTTCAGGTATTTAATGGCGTTATTAAAATCGCCCAATTTTAAATAGCAGGCACCGGCATATAATTTTGCCAGGTTACCGGCTTTTGTACCGCCATGTTTTGAAATGGCTTTCAAAAAACCCTGGTTAACACCGTCGCCGTTTAAAGCGAGGTTAAAAGAATCCTGTCTGAAATAGTCTTCGGCTTTCCAGATAGCTTCAGCGGCCTTTGTTTCCTGAGGGCCTTTGAAGAAGTTGTTATATACAAAATAGCCTCCGATCACCACTACCAAACCGGCAATTACATAGGTAATTACTTTATTATTCTTAGCCCAGAAATCGCGGGCAGAATCCACAACTTTTTCTTCGGCTGATTTTTCGGTAGTTTGTTCAGGCACTTGTTTAACTTCAGTTGCCATGAATGATATTGTTTTAGTTACAAGATGTTGTTTAGGGACTTATATATTTTTTAGTCAACAATAAACGGATAGTTGGGCTCCATTACGATATCTTTTAATACTTCATCGTCTGACGGCCATGGCGACTCTTCGGCAAATTTCACTGCAGCTGCAACTTTATCGTTCACCCGTTTATTGATCTGTTCAATTTCATCTTTGGTAGCGTACTTGTTCTTCAAAATGGTGTTCAGCACCAGTTGAATGGGGTCGCGTTGTTTGTATTCTTCTACTTCTTCTTTGGTGCGGTATTTCTGCGGGTCAGAGATAGAGTGACCTTTATACCGGTAAGTTTTAATTTCCAGTAAAGTTGGGCCACCGCCGTCACGGGCTCTTTTCACGGCACGGGCTACGCCTTCATGTACAGCTTCGGCACTCATACCATCGATCGAATCGGCGGGCATTTCGTAAGCATCGGCCAGTTTATAAATATCTACCACGTTGCTGGTACGCTCTACCGAAGTACCCATGGCGTAGTTGTTATTTTCGCAAATGAATATAGCCGGTAATTTCCAGGTCATGGCCATATTAAAAACTTCGTGCAACATACCCTGGCGGGCAGCGCCGTCGCCAAAAAAGGTAAGCGACACGTTGTCGGTTCCTTTGTATTTTTCAGCAAAGGCCAGTCCGGCCCCTGTTCCTATCTGAGCGCCTACAATTCCATGACCACCAAAGAAATATTCTTTTTTTCCGAAAAAGTGCATACTTCCGCCCTTTCCTTTGGCACAACCGGTGGCTTTACCATATAATTCGGCCATACACGACTCGGGGCTCATGCCTTTAGCCAGGGCCAGACCGTGATCGCGGTATGCGGTTACAAAAGGATCTTCCTGACGGGTAGCGGTCATACAGCCGGCGGCAATGGCTTCCTGCCCTACATAAGCGTGGAAAAAGCCACGGATCTTGCCTTCCATCTTGTATTTTTCTTCAGCTGCGAGTTCAAATTGACGGATTACCTGCATTAATTCGTACCAGTACAAATACGTTTCTTTGGAGAATTTAGACGCCACAGTATAAAAATTTGAGGGGCAAAGATAAGGGTAACAAGGGAATTTCGACTACAGATTTTAGATTTTACGCCCGTTAAATGGTTTGATTGCTTGAGGGTTAGGTAATAAAGTGCAGAATTGTTTGATGGTTTGTGTGTTAAGGACCCCAATTTTGCCCTCCCAACCCTGATTTTTGAAGTGGTTGGTGATTTTTAGCGTCTCCCGGCTGCATTTAGCACACAATTTTTAAAAGTAGTGAACATAAAGACCAATATAGAGCAAACCACAGTGGAAATAGTGCACTTTTAAATTGAAATAGCACACAATACCATTGAAATAACCCACTGTGCCGTATTTATTCGCAATTTTTTTACTTTGATTGCAGATTTTTGAAAATTGTGTGCTTACTTTTTCGATTTGTGCTCAGGTTATAGAACGCTGTGCGCTATATGAAGGTCGCTGTGCGCTATATCACCCAAAAAGAATGCTGCAAAGCAAACTTGCATTCAAACAATCCCGGGTTGCCATTAAACAGAAATGATTTGTTTGCAACATGGCAGGCGACTCATCACTTTTTTGTGACTTGTTCACTGCAAAGCACCTCTGCGTTCAAACATAGGATTTGAGGTTTGAAGTTTGTGCCCGCCCGGATGACCCGGTCGGACGGGGTTTATGGTTCTTTTAATGAAACTTACCATGCAATTTTGCCCTGTTACACTTTTAAAGTGCCTGATTCGATAATGAAATTCCAAAGCGCGGCAGCAACTTCAAACCACAAACCATAAACCACAAACCATAAACGCTATATTGCACCCTTAATTTTAAAAATCCGGAGTCTGGAATTTGCTTTTTTTAAACAACATATCGCTCACCCAGTTTAAGAATTATAACAATGCGCAATTTCCGTTCACCGAACGGATTGTGGGTATTTGCGGTTCGAACGGAGTTGGCAAAACCAATCTGCTGGATGCGGTGCATTATTGCTGTTTTACAAAAAGTTATTTCACCCGAAGCGACAGTCAGAATGTGTTGCACGGCGCCGCCGGATTTCGCATCGAAGGCAATTTTACCCTGCAAAATGAACCGCTGAAAGTGGTTTGCATTTTACGCGAAACCGGTCGCAAGGAATTTATTGTACAAAACGAACCGGTTGAAAAACTGGCCACCCATATAGGCCGCCTGCCCTGCGTAATTATTGCGCCCGATGATGTGCAGATCATCACCGGCGGAAGTGAGGAACGGCGCCGGTTGCTTGATGTTATGCTGTGCCAGCTCGACAGCGCCTATATTCTGCACCTGATGGATTATAACAGGGTGCTGCAGCAACGGAATGGATTTTTAAAATCGCTGGCCGAAAAAAACAGCACCGACCATAAATTACTCGATGTTTACGATGAACAACTAACGCGCTACGGCGATTATGTATACCGGAAAAGAACCCAATTTGTAAACGAATTTCTGCCGCTGGTGAACCGGTTTTATAACCAGATAGCCGGCGCCACTGAACCGGTAACCCTACATTACGACAGCCAGCTGCACGACACTGGTTTTGGCCAGTTACTGAACCGCCTTCGCCCCAAAGACCTGCAACTGCAACGCACCAGCGGTGGTATTCACCGCGATGATATCAGCATACAGTTGAACAGTCAGCCTTTTAAAGCGCTTGCTTCACAAGGGCAACGCAAAAGTTTGCTGTTTGCCATGAAGCTGGCCGAATTTGAAACGCTGAAGCAATCGAAGGGCTTCCCTCCCCTGTTGTTGCTGGATGATGTGTTTGAAAAACTCGACGCCGATCGTATGCACAATCTGCTCGATCATGTATGTATACAAAATGCGGGTCAGGTGTTTATTACCGACACGCATGCTGATCGCATTCAATTTCATTTTGATAGTTTGGGAATGAAATACCAACTTTTGTGTCTGAAATAAGAAGTCGGAAGTCGGAAGTCAGAAGTCAGAAGAACCCGCGGTTCGATTCTTCTCAGCAATTTCAAATTACAGAGTCTTCTGACTTCAGACATCTGACATCAGACTTCATGTTTTTTCCTACCTTGCACTCATGGGAGAATATTCATTAGGCGATGCCCTGAAGTATTTTCTGAATCACAGCCGGCTGAAAGGCTCTATTCAGGCCTTGCAGATTGAAGATGTGTGGGAAAAGATCATGGGCAAAACGATTGCCAAATACACCGACAAAATACAAATACACGGCAAAACCCTGTACATCACCACCACCATGGCCCCCCTGAAACAGGAACTGCTGTATCAGAAGGATAATATTATTAAGCGGGTGAATGAAGCGCTGGGTGAGAATGTGATTAAGGAAGTGGTAATACAATAAGCAATTGACAACAGGCAATTGACAATGCCCTTACTTCGCCAATTGTTTATTGCTAATTGCCTATTGCTTCTTGCCTATTGATTTTTATTTCCCTGCTATATCCGTTCTAAACTTCTCAATACATTTTCTGTCCTGCAACGTACAAAAACAGGTTTTATCATCTTTACCACCGAAAGTGATATTGCTTACCGATTTTCCTTTTAACTCAACTTCCTGTATCTGGCGGCCATCGGAATTGAAGATGGCAACAGTGCCTTTACCATGACGGCATACATATAAATTGCCTTTGCTGTCGCATTTCATGCCATCCATTCCAAAATCGTTGAACGAAGCAAAAGTGCGCTGGCTTTTTATATTTCCGCTTTCATCCAGATCAAAAGCCCAGATGCGGCGCTGAATGCTTTCATTCACATATAAAATCTTTTCATCTGGACTTAAACAAATACCATTGGTAGTGCCCATGGCACCTTTCAGCAAAACGGCTTTGCGATCAGCGCCTATTTTCCAGATTTGTCCGGTTTGCTGTTGCCAGTTGGGATCAGAAGCATACACGATCCCTTTTTTACTGATGCAGATATCATTGGGCTGGTTAAAGCGGTCTTCGTGACAATACACCGAAACTTCTTTGGTTACAGGATCAACTTCCAATACATTATGCTCTACAAAATCGGCCACCAGCATATTGCCTTTGGCATTAAACTGAATGCTGTTGCCTACGCTTTTATTGGGAAGGGTTAAAAACAATTCAACTTTACCATCGGGCTGAACCAGGCCAATGGTGCCGTCTTTTTGAAAATTCACTACAAATAAACGACCTTCTTTATCTACTGCCGGGCCTTCGCAGTTATTGGTAAACAGGTTTTCGGCCGTTTGGTCAAAAGCTTTGAACAGCGTTTTATTAAACTCCTGCTGCGGACTCAACTTACGATGACATGCGGCAACAATAACAAGGGCGCCGATTGCTATGATAATTTTTTTCATAATATAGTTCTTGAAAGTTGTAAGTTATAAGTTTTATGTTATAAGTTTCCCGAAAGCACCTTCTGTACTGCTCTACTTACCACTTATTACTTACAACTTATTACTTTATTCCAGCCTCACCCTGGGGTCAACCACCGCATATAACACATCGGCCAGTATATTCACCAGTATAAAAAAGAAAGAGGTGATCAGCACCGAGCCCATAACCACCGGAAAATCGAGCTTTTCGAGTGCATCTACGGTAACTTTTCCGATTCCCTTCCAGCCAAAAATATATTCTACAAAAAAAGCTCCGGCCAGCAATTCGGCAAACCATCCGGTGATGGCCGTAATTACCGGGTTCAGGGCATTGCGCAATGCATGCTTCCACACAACGACCCGTTTTGATAACCCTTTTGCATAAGCGGTTCGAATATAATCCTGGTTCAATACATCGAGCATGGCGCTGCGTGTTAGCTGGGTTATGATAGCCAGCGGACGAATGCCCAGTGTTAGTGCAGGCAACCACAGGTTTTGTAACGACCAGTATGGTTGTCCGGTAACTTCATCCATATCGCGCCAGCTTCCGGTCATATGCAAACCGGTGAAATGGCTCCATACAAATCCAAACAGGTATGCGATAACAATACCCATGAAGAACGAAGGCGCCGAAATACCCAATATGCTTGTAAATATAGCCCCTGTATCCATCCATGTATCTTTTTTCACAGCAGCCAGCACCCCCAGCGGGATGCCTATCACAACAGCAATGCACATAGCGGCAATCGCCAGCAACAGGGTGCCGGGCAGCGCCTCGAGCAATACTTCTCCTACATTTTTTTTGGTTTGATACGAACGTCGCAGATAAGGCAGCTTAATGCCAATATTGATGCCGCTGCCCACAAAAAAACCTTTCAGTTGTTTTTTTACTATTTCGCTGTCGGAATGTATGCCAACGGGCGACAGATCGTTTATGTATAATACAAACTGCTTCCACTTAGGCTGATCGAGGTATAATTCACGGCGAATGTTTTCCTGTGTTGCGGCATCTGCCCGCTGCCCCATCACAAGGCGCGAAGGATCGGCAAAACCCTGAAATAATAAAAATACAAGTACAACAACACCCAGCATAACCAATATGCCGTAGAGGATACGTTTTGCCAGGTATTTTATCAAGTTGTGTTTATTTTAACATGTTAAAATTCAGTTCGTAGTTGCCAACTCACTTTGGCACTTCACCAATTTGTTCAGCAGGTGCATTGCCCGGCAAATTATTCACTACAAGCAATGCCTGTTCCAGATCGGCGTAGCTCCATTTATTTAAAATAGTTCCTTTTTTAATCAAAAACAAAGCGGGATTGGTACGTGCGGCTGTTTTGATAGCGGTGGCATCGCAACGGAGCGGCGTAAACGCATAAAACACATCGGGCGGATTTTTGCGCAACGTTTCAATGGGCACATTGGTAACCATAAATCCTTTAATATGCTTTTTTTCAGCACTGCGCATTACCATGCTTAATAAATTGGTCCATTCGCCATCTGTTGAGTAGCCGTTCTTCAAAAATAAATACAACTGGTACTGGTCTTCATTCAGCAATGCCTGGGTGCTATCGTTCTCAAAAAACGTTTGCAGCGAAAAATCTTTAATAGCCGGCGACGCATTGCCTTTGCGCACCACTTTATCGTACCGTTTTACGAATTTATAGGTCGATTCGTTATAATCTTCCGGAAAGTTATCTGCTGTAAATTCCACCTGTTTGCCGGCTTTTTCATATACAAAGCTAATGACGGTGCTATCGGGAATGGAGCCGGGCGGCGCCTTCATCTTTTCTACAATATTATTACCGATCTTATAGGGCAAACAATCTTTTACCGGCAAATGTATCAGCACGTACCATTGAAAGGCAAATGAAAAAATCGCTGCAAAGAAAAGCGACACCATGCTGTACATGGCATTCAATGCAGGAGTTATTTGATTTCGCTTCCAGAAAATAAAACCGATCAGCACCAGCAAAATCAGATCTTTCATAAACGACTGATCGGCGGTTAAGGGAATACAATCGCCAAAGCAACCACATTCGCGAATTTTACCACTGAACAGGGCGTATCCGGTAAGAAAGGTGAAGAACAGGATCAGCAGCAGCAACAACCAGCTGAACAGTTTCATTTGCCAGCCAACCAGCACAGCCACACCGGCAATGATTTCAAAAGCGATCATTGCTACCGAAAACGCAAGGGTAAAGTTATCAAGGAAGGTCCACCCCCACACTTCAAAAAATTCCTGCATTTTATAACTTAGTCCAAGGGGGTCATTGGCCTTAACCAGTCCTGAAAAAATAAACAGAACGCCAACGATAATACGGGATATGTTTAATATAATTTTCATGCGATATTGTGAATAGTCAATGGTGAATCGTGAAACGGCAATCGGCAATGGGTCCGCAGGGATTAACTTATCAACTTTTCAACCTGTAAACCTGTCAATTTCCGACTTCCGGCTTCAAACTTCCGACTTCCTTATCTTCGCATCAAATGTAATGAACAAACAATAAATGTATACGCTGAATTGTAAGGGACGTTTACTAACTGTGGATAAACCGGTGGTAATGGGTATTATTAACACCACGCCGGATTCTTTTTACGAAGGAAGCCGGTTTATGGGCAAAACGGGCATTTTGCACCAGGCCGAACAAATGCTTAAAGAAGGGGCCGCGATACTCGATATCGGCGGACAAAGCACAAGGCCGAACAGCGCCACCGTTTCGGAAGAAGAAGAACTGAGCCGGGTGGCCGGCGCCATTGAATCGCTGCATTTTAATTTTCCCGAAGCTATTATTTCAATCGATACTTATTACGCCCGCGTAGCCACCGAAGCGGTGGCAGCCGGTGCATCGATCGTAAATGATATCAGTGCAGGCGCCATCGATACGCAAATGTTACCTGCGGTTGGCCGATTGAATGTTCCCTATGTATGTACTCATATGAGAGGAACGCCGGCTACCATGCAACAGTTTACCAATTATGAAAATGTAACACGAGAGGTGCTTGATTTCTTTATACAAAAAATAGCCGAATGCCATAAGGCAGGTATAACCGATATTATAATCGATCCCGGGTTTGGCTTTGCCAAAACACCTGTTCACAATTTTACGTTGCTGAAAGATCTGGCCGTATTTAAAGTGCTTGAAAAACCTATACTCATCGGACTTTCCCGCAAATCGACCATCTATAAAACACTGGGCATAACCGCCGGCGAAGCATTGAACGGAACCACGGTTTTAAATACGATCGCACTCATGAACGGCGCGCATATATTACGGGTGCATGATGTAAAGGAAGCGAAAGAAGCGATTGAATTAGTTGGGCGGGTTCAGCCTTTCACATCTGTGTAAAATCAACGTTTTCTTTAATTTATTTTTTTTATTATCTTTCAAAACAGCATGTTTTGACAAGGTATCTGCATATCCCATTATCTTAAGGAAATCTCCACATTTCGATTATTCCTTTCATCCATTAATCAACTACCATGAGAAAATTCTTTTTTCTGTTATGCTATCTATTGCCGGTAATGGCAATAGCACAGGTTAGCCGGCCCGGTTACAAAGCCATTTTTTTAGAAGATATTCCCTGGACAAAAGCTGAGTCACTATTAACACCCGAAACGGTAATAGTGATACCATTGGGGGCCGGCTCCAAAGAGCATGGTCCGCATTTGCCGCTTGATGCTGATTTTTTACAGGTTGAATTTTTGAAAAATGAAATTGCCAGAACGGAACCGGTAATTATAGCGCCTACTATCAATTATTCATATTATCCATTCTTCCTCAACTTTCCGGGATCTACAACCTTCCGTCAATCAACGACAAAAAATTCGATTGTGGATATATGTCGAAGCCTTGCCGGATATGGGCCAAAGCGGTTTTACGTGATCAATTACGGGGTTAGTACCAATGCAGCGCTGAAACCGGCCTCTGCCCAATTGGCCGAAGAAGGAATACTAATGACATTTACCGATTTAGTGGGGCCGGAATTAACTGCTTTGAATAAAAAAATTTTACAGGAAAAAGAAGGCACACATGCCGATGAGGCCGAAACATCTATAATGCTGTACATGTACCCTAATAAAGTAGATATGCAGAAAGCAAAGGAGGAATATGGCAAACGATCAGGTTTTGGCATAATGGTTCGCGACAGCATGCAACCGGGCATGTTTACTCCCAGCGGAATTTATGGCGATGCCACGCTGGCTACCAAAGAAAAAGGAAAAGTGCTAACCGCAGGGCTGATACAGATTATAAAAAAGGATATCGATAGTTTACGCAATGCAGCATTACCCCAATCCGTGGCTGTTAACTTACAACCTTATACCGGTGAATATGAAACGAACGACAAAAAAAGCATACTGATTACTTTTGAACAGAATGCCTTGTATTGCCAGTGGAATAACCGGGCCAAAGGAAAATTGTATGCTGAGGGAAATGATTATTTCCCGGGAACGCTGTTCGAAGCATGGTTTATCCGCAATGATGCCGGGGCAATAATATCAATAAGACTTGAGCTGACTAATGGAGATATGGTAGTTGGAAAAAAGAAATAAGGTTCAAATTAAAAGAGGGCTGCACGTAATGCAACCCTCTTTTATACAATCCTGACTTTGTCAGTAAAGTTTATTTTTTCGGCTGGCCTTGTGGTTGACCATGCGGCATTTGTTGCATAGGCATAGGAGGCATAGCTTGTTTTTTAGCAGAATCGCTAACATCAGCCACTTCAATATCAAATACCAGGTTTTCGAACTGGCTGCCACCGGGGCCTTGTTGCGGGCCATATGCCAGGAAGAACGGAATGTATAAAGTTCCTTTTCCGCCTTTTTTGAAGTATTTCAAACCTTCGTCCCAACCAGCAATTACTGCATGGGTGCCAACTACCACATCAAAAGGTTGTTTGCCGGGTTCCATATTGCTTTCGAACACTTTCATCGAAGGGAATACTTTACCGGTATAACGAACCGATACATGTTTTCCTGAATCAACCTGAGCACCATTACCGGGGTCTTTTATTTCAACATAAGTACCCTGAGGGCCCTTTTGGTATTGAATTTTATTTTTAGCCAGGTAATCTTCTATTTCTTTTGCTTTGGGGCCTTTCAGGCTTTCGAGCTTTTTCTGTTGTTTTTCCTGAGCCTTTTGCATTTCGGCCATCTGATCTTTCTGAGCTACGCTATCTGCAGTAAATACATCTACCACTTTAAAAGAAAGAACCAGTTTGTCTTTGGGCTTAATGAACTCGGGCAACATGCCTTGCTTTTTTTGGAGGCTGTCGGCCAAACGAATTACAACGGCGCTATCACCTTTACGCAATAAAGGGAAAATTTCCTGGGGATCATATACAGGGCCAATGCTATCGACCTTTGCATAAAAAGGCATTTGTTCGTACGAATTGGCGAGTATAGAATCTCTTAATTTATGTACAAAGTGAATTTTAATAATATCTCCACGTTTTACAACCGGGCCGCTGCCTGAGGGAATAATTTTATACAGCAGGCCGCTTTTTGTTTTTTTGAACCCGCTGTTTTTACAGGCTGTTCCCAGTAACAGCAGTGTAAGGGCACTTAATAAGAAAGTTGTTTTTTTCATCTGAATATTTTGTGTTTTTTTCAAAAGCCCGATTTAACGGGCAAAATATCACCCTATGAGTGATAATATTATTGCAATTGCAAAGCGTTTTGTTTCATGGCCTCAATAAAATGCTGAACGGTAGTGTCGAGCGATTCGCTGCTGCGTCCACCGGCGGCATTATAATGGCCACCTCCCTCAAAATATTTGCGGGCAAAGGTATTTACATCGAAATCGCCTTTGCTGCGGAAGCTCCATTTCCGTTCTTCATCGCGATCGATCACCAGCGCAGCCAGTTTTATGCCCTGGATGCTCAGCGGAAAATTCACCAGCCCTTCGGTATCGCCGGTTTTAACTTCATATCGCAATAAATCTCTTTTTGGAATGGAAATCAGAGCTGTATTGTATTCATAAAACAGATCCATGCGATGCAGCAGGATATGTCCTATAAAGCGCAGCCTGTTTTCGAGGAAGTTATCGTAAATATTCTCGTGTACAATGGTATGCTGCAGACCGCGGTCTTTCAGGTCGGCCACCATACGGTGCACGTTGGCGCTGGCCGAAGGAAAACGGAAAGAACCGGTATCGGTCATTACTCCGGCGTACAGGCATTCGGCCATATCGGGGGTAATCCGGTCGCTAAAGCCGCCCTTTACGATAAAATCGTACACCATTTCGCAGGTTGAGCTTTTACCGGTATCGCTGATTCCCCAGGTAAAGGTATTGGCTTCGGGCTGCTGGTGGTGGTCGATCAAAATACGGTCATAGGCGCCCTGTCGTAACGAAGGGGCCATGTGTTTGGCACGCAGCAGCACATTAAAATCGAGGCAAAACACCCATTGGGCCTGTTTCAGGGCTGCTTCTCCTCTGTCGCGCTGCAGTTCATAATCGATCACCGTATTGGCGCCGGGCATCCAGTCGAGCCATTTGGCCCAGTTGGTAGGCGAAATCACGGTTACGGTATGACCAAAGGATTTCAAAAAATGGTACATAGCCAGGGAGCTGCCCATGGCATCGGCATCGGGTTTCTGATGCGTGGTAATCACCACATTACGTGGGGTTGCTAATAACGGGTATATTTCCTGTATAGATTTCATTGAGCGGCAGCAAAGTTGCAGAAATAAAAGTCAAACACCAAAAGCAGTTTATGGTTTGTAGTTTGAAATTTGTGGTTGTTTCATTCACAAATGCTTTGTTTAAGATGGCTTGCCGCGGCTTTGAAAAGTAATACATAAGTCCCGGATTTCAGGGAGTTTATGGTTAAACAACTTGTAAAATTCACATATTACACAGGTGATTACACCAAAGGAACCACAAACCCCGTCCGACCGGGTCATCCGGGCGGGCATAAACCACAAACCTCAAACATCAACCTGACCAGAATCATTTTAAATTAGCCAGTAAGTAAATTATCACATTAGCACATTTCCTTTACTTTTGCGGCCAAAATCGAAGAATGTTATGAGTAACCGCACGTTTACAATGATTAAGCCCGATGCTATGAAAAACGGGCATGCAGGAGCGATTATTGATCGGATCATTAAAGAAGGTTTCCGTGTTGTATCGCTGAAACTGACCAAACTGAGCAAGGAAAAAGCCGGTGAGTTTTATGCTGTACACAAGGAGCGTCCTTTTTATGGCGAATTGGTTGAGTTTATGAGCAGCGGGGTAATTATTGCCGCCATTTTAGAAAAACCCAATGCAGTATCAGCATTTCGTACCCTGATCGGCGCTACCAACCCCGCTCAGGCCGAAGCCGGTACCATTCGTAAATTATATGCTACTTCTGTTGGCGAAAACGCCGTTCATGGCAGCGACAGCGATGAAAACGCAGCCATTGAAGGAAACTTTTTCTTCAGCGGACTGGAGCAGTTTTAAGGAGAAGGTACAAAGTACAGGGAACAAGGCTCAGGAATAAACCCTGTCAGTACCTGACAAGGTTCCGCAATATTATTAAAGGATTACCGGTGAAAGCGGGTAGTCCTTTTTTGTTTTTAAAGTCGTTGCTTTAGGTAACCGTTCTTTTGGAAAAACGGATCATGTTGAAAAGCTGAGGGATTGTAGTATAGAACCCGATTTTGCATGCAACACCCACATTTAGAAAATGCGCTTTAAGTATTCTGAATGGTGGGCGCATCCATGGAGTTGGAGGCGTTCAACTACGGATGTCCTATGCTTATGCCACGGATCTGCAACGGTGCATGTACGGTACATGCATAGTAGTTCCCGTACCGGCAACGCATTAAGTTTGTTCAGTGGCGGTCATATGCTGGTTGCAGACTTTCTACCGCAATAAGACTAAATATTGAAAAACGTCAAAATCCTGGTGCCGGCACCAGGGCGTTTTAAAATAGTTGGTAACTTTATTACATGGCCGAAGCTTTTGCACCATTTATTGTTAAAGGAACCATGCACAACCTTACCTTCTATGTTATGGAAGGCAGGAACTTCGTGCGTAAAAAAAGCAGTCTGACCCGCAGGAAAGTGCTGTATGCGTCTTGTTTTAAAAACACCCGCCATTATGCAGGGCTGATGGGCCAGGCATCGAAAATCGGGTCGCTGGTGTACAATGCGTTACCTGTTTATTGGCGGCAATCGTGGATGTACCGGTCTTTTACCGGCGAGGCGTTTACCCTATTGAAAAAAGGTAAAAAGGAGCAGGAAATACAACAGGAATTGTTGCAACGCTATGTAGCAATAGTGATCAGCAAACAACAGAAGGCTACCATTAATTGCTCCAATCAATCTGAAGATACTATTAATGCCCTGTTGCCTGTTAAGCCTAAGCGGGTGTATCGAAAACAAAACAGCGAATATTGGAAGCATAAAACCATTAAGAGCAACCGGCGAAAAGCCCGCAGGCGACAGACGTTGTATTATGCCGGCCTCATGGGCCGGGCATCAAAAATAGGTTCGAAATTATACGCCCGGTTGCCGCGCCAATACAAGCGCCGTTGTGACTATCAATATTTGACCGGGTTGGCCCTGAAGTTATTGAAGGATCAAATAAGCGAGGATGATATTTTAGCAGAATTGCTGCCAACGTTACCTGCTGATCGATTGGAAGAAGCTACTGTCATTGGTGGACAACGAACAATTACAAAGAAGGCCGCTACGCTACGT
The DNA here is from genome assembly GCF_059587045.1 of Niastella sp. sgz303648. Classification (NCBI taxonomy): domain Bacteria; kingdom Pseudomonadati; phylum Bacteroidota; class Chitinophagia; order Chitinophagales; family Chitinophagaceae; genus Niastella; species Niastella sp. sgz303648. The sequence goes on from NZ_JCAPSW010000005.1 coordinate 378,946, forward strand.
CATCCCCATGGGCAATACTATTTCATTCCCACGGCCCATAAACGCATGTATGCACCGTCAATAATGGCCTTTAGAATAACTTCCTTTCCGCGCGCGCGGAACAACCAGCGTCGTTTCGTTTAATGATACATAAATACTTCGTGAAAAAGAGGCTGTAGGTTACAATCCCCCAGGATTTTGATTTGATCCGGAGAAACCCTGGAGCAAAATAAAATGTATAATGAAAACAAGATTGTTGCAGATTATTTTTTTGTCTTTGTTAAAGATTCCGGTAAACCAGCTGATGGGTTCCGTACTATGGCTACAATATTTTATTAAAGAGTTATCGGTGAAATCTGGTAATCCATGAGTTTTTTAAACATCAATTAATAGTTGGTTTGTATTAATTCACTTTGAATTTCACGTCCATCAGACAATCGCAATCTTAAAAACTTCGCTTTTATAACCTGTTTGTGGTTCATTATTTTTTTTACAAGGGGCGCAGCATTGTCCAACGAGTGATCATCACTATTGAAAAAATTTATTATTTGGTTTTTGATTTCATTTGGATGAACTATTATATTTAGCATTTTATAATCATTTACAGATGTGAATTCTATTTTTTCATGATCACTCGGGTTTTCAAATATTGAAATGTCAATATGAATTTCGCTTATTGCAACTGGCCTTCTGCCTATATTTTCAAAAGTTAAGTAAATGCTTGCACCTATACTTTTATATTGTTTATCTCCACCTATTGTGGGGCCCTGTAAAGAAAGAGTTAATGTATCACTGTGATAACTGGTAATAATTTTATACTCCGGAATTATATTCTTTCTGTCATAGTACATTAATTCGAAATCGTTTTTTGTTGCTGGATAAGTTGAAGTACCTTTCCGAACAAATACTCTTTGTTGTTCCTCCTTTTTCACCTTATCGTTTTGATCAAAAGTTTGATAATTAGTTATTACATGAGGTTTATCGATAGAAGGTGGGATATGGATAACACTCAAAGTATTTCCATCAATCTCAAAATCAAAAATATTGAGATCAAACAACCTATCAATCTTCTTATTAACTATATCCGTAATTTTTGAAGTATCTGATAACTTACTGTCTCTAAACGTCATATTATTATAGGTATTTGTCCTATTATCATAGCCTATAATAATAAACCCATCCAATCCAAATGTATTTGCAATTGCCGACGTGTCCTTCAAAAACTCATTTACTCCTTTATTGCTGGATAAATCATACCACTGTGATTTGAAATCACATTTTGGGTTTTCAATTTCTAATCCATCTGCTGATTGTTTGAGATAAGATTTTACAAATTGGTAAATTTCTTCTCTTGTCATTTGTAATTACATATTAAAAAGATACCATCTAAAGGTACAATTTTTCCAAATTAATACTTTGTCAAGCCCGCCGTTCAATATTGCCATTTACTACATGTAGCCTTTCTGGAATCTTGGATAAGGATAAAAAGGTTACCTTCTAAACGCCTCCACCTCCTCATAAAACGCCATCGCCTTTGCCACCGATTGTGCGCCGGAACCTTCTACCAAACCACGAAACCATTTTTTGTTTCTGTTTTCCATGCTGAGATTTTTGTATACCCAGTAGCTAATATATACAAACGATCCCGTAAGCACAAACTGCAACAACCAGCCCCACCACCCTGCTGTGCCAAACAGCGTTAGCGGCAAAAACCAGGTACTCCACAATGGAAATTGCAAAAACATTATCCGCACATTATTTACAAACGATGCCTGTAATTGCGATAAGCGTTGTTGCATACCGGTTACCGGTGAATCGTAATTAATGGAATTGATCATAACGATATGCCTTATATGATCTGATAATCCTTTTATGTTAATCACCATGATGCCGATCATGGAAACAATAAAATAAATGGCCGATGGCTGGTAACTGCTGATGGCAATAAATACAACCGAACCTAAAATCAACAACCATATCAAAAAGCCCAGTATACCGGCTGCTTTTTTAATTGTCAGCCCCCGTAATACCGATCTCACTTTTTGCGTTTGCAGTTCCTGTATCAGCCGGTTGTTAACGGCCAGTGACTGCTGTAATTGCGCTTCCTGCGCCTTCCATAAATTCAGTATATCTTTTTCTTCCATATAATTAACTTTTTAACTTATTAACTTGTCAACTTATTAACTTACCAACTTGTCAACCTGCGCAAACCTTTCCCGTAACTTCCCCTTTACGCGCCCGATCTTCGTTGCCACATTTGTTTCGGTAATTCCCAGAATCGCTGCCATTTCCTTATACGTTTTTTCTTCGAGGTATAGCAGCATCAGTGCCCTGTCGAGCTCATTCAACTCCATGATGAACTGATGCAGTAGTTTTATATGGGTTTCGGTATCGGTTTTAACCGGCTCATCGGGCCATTCAATAATCGCTTCGTGCCATGGCGATACATGCGCACGGCGTTTACTTTGTTTGCGATAATACGAAATAGATACGTTAAGCGCCACCCGGTACATCCAGGTAGAAAGTTGGTATACATCATTGTAGTTGTTGAACGAACGCCATAACTGCAGCACAATTTCCTGCAACAGGTCTTTACGATCTTCGGCATTGCGGCAATACATATTTGCCACCTTAAACAAAAGGCTTTTATGCTTTTCAATAATGCCGGTGAATTGCTGCTGGCTGATGTTCGGTTCCAAACTGGTGTTTATTAATTATTCGCAGCAGGGAGAGAAATATCACAGGAAATATTGAATATTGAATGTAGAATTTTGAATTTCGAAGGAAACAACCCAACGCGGATTCTAACTTCTACATTCATTTATTTAACATTCGACATTCGATATTGATTTATTGAGATTCCGTAATCCGGTTCTCATTTTTCATAGGCGTAACACGGTATCCTTTTTTACGCAGCAAATTAATTACGCCCTGTTCGCCCGGTAAATGGCCGGCGCCAACGGCAAATAAGGTGCAATGTTGTTTCATTATGTCGGGCATCTGTTCAACCCAGTGACGGTTACGGCCGTACAGTAACAGGTCCATATATTCATCCATACCGGGATCGCTTTTGTGCATCAGCGTATCCATGCGGTCGAGGTTTTGCTGGCGGTACACTTCTACCATTTCAAGCGTTACCTGTTTGTAGCTGTCGATGCTATCGATATAATTCACCAGGTCTTTTGCCTGCTTTTCATAAGGAATGCTGTCGAAAATCGACGCCTGAAACTCGGTTGTTTCAAGGCCCCTGATTTCTTTGTGGTATTGTTTGCTTTCGCGCATGATCAGTTCTTCCATGCCGTTTTTCTGCGAACAGTCCATCATTGATTCGCCGATCAGGCTGCTGATAAAATAGGGCTTAAAACGAACCATCATGCTTAAAGGCAGAGGAACCGAATTGTTTTTAAAATAGTTTTCTACCTTCTCATATTCTTCTTTGGTAAGCAGTTCGTTCAGCTTTTTGCCATCATTCATGCGCAGGTATTTCATGGAGCCCACCATTTCCATCAGGTTATCCATGTCGAGCTCAAAGTAAATGCGGTCGCAATATTTTATGGCCAGTTTCAGGGTATCGCTCAGGGTGGCGTCTTCGGCGCACAAAACGTGCATGGTGCCAAACAGGTACGAAGGGTGGGTTAACCCGTTGCCGCTTATCTTCCATAAAAGAGTGTTATCTAAGTGGTTATACGCCGGTTTAGGGGTTGTTGCATTTTCCTTTTTACCCGGTTTGTGCGAAAACTGGCCAAACCCTGCCATGGCAATGGCCATATAAACGATTAACATATTAGTTTTTTTCACTATCATATTCACGTGCTTTTACGCAACCTGATGTTTCTGGTTCAATTTTTTATTATAATTGCATAAATTAACCCTTATGAAACCCGACCAGTCCTTAACACCTGAGCAATTCCATCCCATTTTCAATATCATTCGGCCCCGCTAGGGCGGGGTGTATTCGTCACTATCAACAAAGCTAAAACGGCTGTTTGATATGAACGAATAAATTATTGACGAAAGCGCGACAGGGGGAATAAACGAATCAGACACCCGTTTATACCTTAATTAAATATCGAATTTAAAGTGATGAATGTTGAAGTAAGAACCCCCGGTTTGGTTTTCCCTTCGACATTCAAAATTCAACATTCAAAATTCGATACTTTAAATTACTGTTCATGAAACCCTTTGTTTGTAGCTGGTTGTTGCTTGCAATAGTAAATCTGTGCGTGGCACAAACAACCCTGCCCGAATTCGAAGACATTACCGAGGCCGATAAAAAACTAACCGAATGTCCGTTCGATAAAGAGGCCGATGCCATTGTGATCTTTGATGAAGCTTCTGCAGATCATAACGACCAATACAACCTCATTACTATCCGCCGCATTCGTCTGAAAATACTCAGGCAAAAAGGCATCCGTCATGGCGATATTGAAATACGTTATTATAGCAAAGACGATGCTGAGTACATCAGCGATATTCAGGCCTACACCTGCAATATCAATAACGGCGTTGCCGATATTAAAAAAGTTACCTCATCCTCTATTTACCGGCAAAAAGTAAATGAAAGGTGGTCGCAGGTTAAAATCGCTATGCCCGACGTTAAGGTGGGCAGCATCATTGAGTATAAATACACCACTACTTCCAAAAATTACAATTACCTCAACGACTGGTATTTTCAGGGCGAGCTGCCCGTAATGCATAGCCATTTTTCGCTGGTGGTTTTGCCAAATTATGAATTTGCCTATCGCATACATAAAAGCGACCACCTGCCTATAGTTGTTAAACAGGAAAAAGGATCGGGCAAAATATATTTCGAAATGAACGACATCGCCGGCCTGCGCGATGAACCGTTCATGGATGCCGAAAAAGATTACCTGCAGCATGTGGAGTTTCAGCTATCGGGCTACCAGAGCAATTTTGGCGGCACCAACAAATACATGACCACCTGGGATGAGCTTACCCGCGAGCTGATGCAAAACCAGTCGTTTGGCTCACAGTTATATAAAAACCTGTCGGGCTCCGACGCATTGCTGAACACCGTAAAGCTGATGGCTTCGCCATTTGATAAAATGTCGGCGATTTACAACTATGTGTATAAAAATATTGAATGGAACGGAATGAACGGCATTGGCGTAGTTGACGGTGTAAAAGAAGCCTGGGAAAAGAAGAAAGGCAGTTCAGCTGAAATAAACCTGATGATGATCAACCTGCTGAAAGAAGCCGGCCTGGAAGTATATCCCCTGCTGGTGAGCGAACGCGGGCATGGCAAGGTGAATGCCGATTATCCGTTTATCGACCAGTTTAATAAGGTAATGGCTTATGTGCTGATCGATAACCGCAAATATGTACTGGATGCTGCCGGTTCCTATACCCCTCCGTTCATGACACCATTTCCTGTAATTAACACCAAAGCATTTATTGTAAACCGTAAGAAAGGCGGCATTATTGACTTAACCGAAACAGACAAAAAAGATAAAAACCTGGTGATCATTAATGCAAAGGTTAATGAATCGGGCGCCATGGCCGGCGAGGCCTCTATTCAAAGCAGTGAATATGCACGCCTCACCCGCATCAAAGCCTGGGAGCGCGATAAAGGACGCTTTTCGGAAACCTATTATACAAAATATCAGGAGGGCATGCATATCGACAGTTTGAACATGCTCAATATCGAAAACGATAGCATGCCGTTGGAGCAACAGTTCAACTTTAATATTCCGCCCACTGTTAGCGGCGATTACAAACTGATTAACCTGAACCTGTTCAGCGGCATTGCCAAAAATCCATTCATATCCGACATCCGGTTTACCAATATCGATTACGGCAGTTTGCAAAACCATACGATAATAGAAGATATTGAGCTGCCGCCCACATTAAAAATCGAAAGCCTGCCTAAAAATGTACGAATGATCATGCCCGATACCAGCATCACGCTTAGCCGCATGATGGAAGTTAAAAACCACACCCTGTACGTTCGGTTTACCATAACAACCACCCGCAGTGTATTTACAGCCGATGACTATCCATACGTAAAAGATTTTTATAAAAAAATGGCGGATATTATGAACGAGCAGATTGTGTTGAAGAAAGAATAGAAAGTTGACAGGTTAACAGGTTAATAAGTTAACCGGTTAGCGATTGACCATTGACCATTCACCATTCACGATAATTAACCAAAAACACCATGAACCACAAACTATTAACCCTTATCAGCAGCCTGTTGTTTGCCGCAACCATACAGGCGCAACGGAACAGCGATGTGCCGTCATTTGGAAAAGTTGAAAAAGCCGAGCTCGAAATGAAGGAGTGTGAATTTGATAAAAAGGCCGAAGCCATTGTGCTGTTCGATGCCGGCGAGCTGTATTGCGACGTGGGCGGTATGGCAGCCAATATGCAACTGGAAAGGCATATCCGGATAAAGATCCTTAAAGACAAAGGATTAAAAAACGCCGACATACACATTCCCTACATGAGCTACCGCAATGTGGAATATATAAAGAACCTTACGGCCCAAACCTATAATCTCGATGCTTCGGGCAACATCATTACCACAAAGGTTGAAAAGAAACTTATTTACGAAAAGCCGGTCGATAAATATTATTCAGAAGAGATATTCACTTTTCCCGAAGCAAAGGCAGGCAGCATCATTGAATACAAATATACCCAGATATGGAGCGGCATCAGCCTTGAAAACTGGTATTTTCAGCGGTCGATACCCGTAAAATACAGCAGGTACCGGGTTGATTTTCCGAACGAGATCGAGATCTACTCCAACCCGCTTTGTGCATTGCCCTATGAGGCCAAAAAAGAATTAAAAAGCAACCGGGCCATACAGATCTATTCCATGAAAGATATACCGGCCCTGCGTGATGAGCCTTATATGAGCTGCGACAAAGATTATCTGCAACGCATCGATTTACGTTTTCTGGCCGTGAACTACCCTACCCATCGCCAAAGCCTGGTAAAAAGCTGGCCCGAAAGGATCAAAGAATTAATGGAAGATGAAGATTTTGGCATTCAGCTGAAAAGAAATATTCCCCGCACCACCGACCTCGATGAGCAGTTGAAAAACATAAGCGATCCTTACCGCAAAATGGTAACCATTCATGAATATGTACGTAAGAACATGGAGTGGAACGGGTATAAAAATATCTGGGCGATGAACGGCGTTCGTGCAGCCTGGAAAGATAAGAAAGGCACCAGCGGCGAAATTAACCTGATACTGGTTAACCTGCTCAAGGATGCCGACCTGAAAGCGCATGCGGTGCTGGTAAGTACCCGCGAACACGGCGTGGTTTCGAGCGCTGTGGCCGATGTTAAACAGTTCGACAAAGTATTGGCCTATGTTGAAATAGGCAATCACGTATATGTGCTCGACGCCACCGAAAAATTCACACCGTCCCATTTAATTCCACGCAATGTGATGTATAGCGAAGGGCTGGTGATAGAAAAACCCGAAACCTTTGAATGGGGATGGAAGCCATTGTGGGACGATAAAAAGCTGGAGAAAAATATTTTGATCCTGCAGGCTGCTATCGATGATGCCGGCATTATGAAAGGCCACGTTTCGCTCAACAGCTACGACTATGCGCGGCTTGAACGCATACCCGACGCCAAAAAAGAAAAAAGCAAATTCCTCGAGAAGTACTTTACAGCCGATAACCCCGGCGCTAAAATCGACAGCCTTGAATTTGAAAACCTCGACGCCGATTCTTTGCCGCTGGTGCAAAAAGTTCAGTTCAGTATGCCCGTAAACTCGTCGGGCGATTATGAATACTTTTCAGTTAATATGTTCAGCGGGTTAGAAAAAAACCAGTTCGTAGCCGACAACCGCTTTTCGGATGTATTTTTTGGCGTTAACCAGTCGTACAGCATCATAGCCAATATTACTATTCCGGAAGGATACCAGTTCGAAACCCTGCCCAAAAGCATGCGCATGATTATGCCCGATACAAGCATTTCCATTATCAGGCGGGTGGCTTCAGAAGGCAACCAGGTATCGGTTCGAATGTCGCTTGACTTTAATAAACCCCTGTTCTCTGTGCAGGAATACCCCGATTTTAAAGAATTTTATAAACAATTATTTACCCTGTTAAGCGAACAGATCGCCATAAAGAAGAAAAGCTAAAATGCAATTTCTGATTTAGAGATTTTGGGATTTCTGGAGTTAAATCACAAAATCTCTAAATCCCGAAATCTCAAAATAAAAAAGTGACACGAATGAAAAAGTGTTTATTGATTACAGCCCTCGCCCTTATAACCTGTAGCGTTACTGCACAGATTGGTGATCTGTCGACGGTGCCGGAAGCCGTTAAAAAAGACGCAGATGTGATAAAACGGTTCGAAGATATCTTTTTCGAAGTAACCGATATCGACCGGGCATCATTAAAAGTGCACCAGATTTATACCATTCTTAATGAAGATGGAAAGTATATTTTAAACTTTTATCAGCATACCTATAAATTTACCGTTTTGGGCGATGTGGAGATTAAAGTGTACGACGCCTTTGGCAAACAGGTTTTGAAGTATAAGAAAAAAGACCTTGCCAGTATTGCCCTGGGAGAAGGATTGGTTGATGACGGAAAAACCTGGTATGTTTCAATTCCGGCAGGTTCATACCCGGTTACGGTTGAATTTGAATACGACCTGCGTTATAAAGGAACTTTGAACTACCCCACCTATCGAATACTGTACCCCGGCGAGGGTGTTGAAAACTCAAGCTTTACCGCTAAAATTCCCAAAGAGCTCGATATGCGGTATAAAGAAAAGAACATTTTTCTGAAACCGGTAATAACCGAAGATGACAAATACAAATTTTATAAGTGGTCGGTAAAAAACCTGGCTCCTATTAAATACGAATCGCGGGCCGTAACTTACAGCGAACGGTACCCCAGCATACGGCTGGCGCCCAATAAATTTCAGATGGACGATTACCAGGGCGATATGAGCACCTGGAAGAATTTTGGCATATGGTATACTTCCCTGGTTAAGGGCATTGATGTTTTTCCCGATGCCAAAAAAGAATTTTTCCGAAAACTGGTAGCCAATGTTCCGGATGAGCGCGAAAAAATAAGGATCATATATGAATACCTTCAGAAGAACTTCAGGTATGTAAGTATACAGCTGGGCATCGGAGGTTACAAACCCTTCCCCGCCGCTTTTACCGATGATAAAAAATATGGCGATTGTAAAGGATTAAGCAATTATATACATGCCGCGCTGGATGCCGTGGGCATTAAAAGCTATCTGGCGCTTATTAACCGCGAATCGGATGGCGTGCCTGTTGACCCCGCTTTTCCGTGTAACGAATTCAACCATGCCATTGTAATGGCGCCTCTTAAAACAGATACGGTATGGCTTGAGTGTACCAGCAATACGCTCGATTTTGGCATGCTTGATATCAGTACCGAAAACAGAAATGCGCTGGTGATCACCGACCAGGGCGGTGTGCTGGTGCCTACCCCCGTAACCCATGCCGATGAAAACAGGTTTGCAGCCCACACCGTTATTGAACTGCAGGAAAGCGGCGAAGGCAAAAGTGTTACCACCTTTACCACTGCCGGTGTGTATAAAGATGATGTACGCAATGTGCTGAATGCAAAAACCGACGACCAGAAAGAACATATCGTGCAAACGTGGGGCTTTAAACAACCGGATGATTTTATTCTGACTAAAAAAGATGATAACTACCGCGTTGCCACCCTCGAAATGGCGGTTGAAAAAGTGCCTGAATTTATAGCCGGCAATAAAATGTTTTTATGTTCGCGTATATACAAACTATGGCAACATAAAATGCCCGACTATCCGAACAGAACGCAGGATTTTTATTTCGACTTTCCTCTTTACAAAACCGATACAACCGTATTAAAATTACCGGCCAAATGTTCGGTAGACGCATTGCCAAAACCCAAAGAATTGTCGTGCGCCTATGCTACCTACACTACAAAATACTGGTATAACGAAACAGAAAAATCGGTGTATTCAACCGCATCGCTGGTTTTAAAACAGCATAAAATTCCCGCTGCTAAATATGCCGAAGTAAAGAAGTTTTTTGATGATGTGTTGCTGGATGATACGCAAAGAATAGTGGTGAAGAAAGAGTAAGTTACAGGTTGCAGGTTTCAGGTTTCAGGGACTTGTTGCCGGCTTTCCCTTGTAACTTGTAACCTGTAACCTGAAACGTTTTCAGAGTATATGTGATAATATAATCCCCGTTGCAACAGCCGCATTCAGCGATTCAGCCTGCCCTTTACGTGCGATGGTGATGCGGTGACGGCTTACAGCAAGTACCTGGTCGCTGATGCCTTTCGACTCATTGCCGATAATAATAATACCTTCTTTTACCGGCGGCAACTGCCTCAGATCGGTTCCGTCGAGAACCGCCGCATATGTAGGCAGTTCGGGTTCCCCGGCAAGCAATTCGTGCAACGGCGTATAGATTACCTGCACCCGGGCAATGCTGCCCATCGACGACTGCACCACTTTGGGGTTAAAAGCATCGGCGCAATCGGGGCTGCAAAATATACGCGAAATACCAAACCAGTCGGCACAACGGATAATGGTGCCCAGGTTGCCCGGGTCCTGTATGGTATCGAGCATCAGACTAATAGTATTTCGTAAAGGCCTGTGCGCCGGAAATACAGGTTTTTTAAAAACACCCAATACCTGGTTAGGGGTTTGTAACAGTGATATGCGTTCAAGCTCCGAATTGCTTACTTCGTTCACAGGTATGGCCATCCAGTTTTGTTCCTGTATCCATTCTTTTACGGCAAACAGTTGCTGAACCGGTATATTGGCACTTAATAAATCGTTAATTAGCTTAGGTCCTTCGGCTACAAACACATCTTCACTATCTCTCAATTTTTTGTGGCTTAAACTTTGAATATATTTGACCTGTGATTTAATCAACATTGCATTCTGTTTAAACTAAATATGTTATTAGCCCGGCAAGTTACTGTATTTAAAGTTGTTCGATATATTACCTGCTTCGCATTCGTGGTGGCGTTGTTTGCATCCTGCACGGTACCCAGAAAATTTCAGCCAGGTAAGCCCTTTGTATACAAAACCAATATTAATGTAAACGGCAATGTGCCCGATAAACTTCAACTGAACGAACGGCTGCAAAACCAGCTCGACGACAGTTTAAAAACCCGCATCATTTCCTATGCAGGTATCTATCGGAAATTGTATAAGCCCCCTGTTTTTGATACTACCAATATCGGGCGTTCCCGCATCTTCATGACAAGCCTGTTGCATTCGCTCGGTTACTTTCATCCTGATATTCGCGATACGTTCAGAATTGATACGGTACGCGACCAATACCGGGTACATATTAATTTTACGATCATTCCCGGCAAAGTATTACGGCTCGATTCAGTTGGTTATGCGCTCAACCAACCCGAGCTGCAGCAGCTGGCCCTGCGCAACCGCGATAAATCGGTGTTAAAAAAGAACGATCCTTATTCGCTGCAAAATGTGTCGGACGAAATAGACCGGCTTTTAATCATCTTCAAAAACAGCGGATATTATAAATTCAATAAAGAAGACCTTTTTGCTGAGGTAGATACGGTAGTGGCGGCCCTGATCGACCCTACCCTTGACCCGTTTGAACAGTACAGGTTGCTCGATTCATTACGTAAAAAAAGAGAGAACCCGACCATTAATGTAGTGATCAAACAACAACCGGTGAAAGACAGCAGCCGGCTGAAAAAGTTTTATATAGGCAATGTTACCGTTTACCCCGAAGCCAGCTATCTCGAAGATTCGCTGATGACCCAAAAAGATACCACTCAAATAAAGAACTATAAATTTATATACGGCACCCGAAAGTTTAAACTGCCTTTTATTGCCGATAATATTACCATAAGGCCCGGCTCGTTATACAACCAGCGACGATATTACCGAACCATCAACAACTTTACATCGCTGGGGGCCTGGCAAAACGTAGATATTGACCTGCAGGAACGCTTTGATACGTCGCGGCCAATACTGGATGCCACCATAAAGCTATACCCGGCGCCTAAACAAAACCTGAACCTTTCGTTCGAAACCAGCCGCAACGTAAGCGATATTTATACCACCGGCCAGTTATTTGGTATAGGATTAAACGGGCGATTGCTGAATCGTAATGCGTTTCGCGAAGCCATTCAAACCTTAACCAGCGCCCGGTTCGGGATTGAATTGGGTACCCATCTTATTCAAACACTGCAGGTAAGCCTGTCGCATACCATTAACTTTCCAAAGTTCATACTACCGAAAACGGGTTTGTTACGATGGATAAAACCCGACAGCCTCATCAATCCGCATACACTGTTAAACTTAAATAGCGCCTACACCGACCGGAAAGACCTGTTCCAATCGCGTTCGTTCAACACGTCGTGGGGATATGAATGGACCAAGGGCAGACGGCGCGAGGACCAGGACCAGCCGGGACAAAAATGGAGAAAAACCTGGCAGTTCATTCCCTTCAATTATGAATATACCGATGTACAGAAAACCGACAGTCTTAGAGACCTGGAGCGGTTGATTCCCTCCTACAAATTTGCATTTAACAGCGGATTGATCATTAGTACCATCGGAAGTATTACAACCGGTTTTGAGAAGGGTGGCAAACTAACCCTGTTGCGCGCCCGTGTTGAAGAAAGCGGGGGCTTGTGGGGCTTTATTAAAAAGCTTGAACTGGGTCCTTTAGCCCGTTTCATTAAGATCGACGGGGAAATGAAACATTATATTAATTACAAGCATTCGTCCTGGGCATTCAGGACCTATGCCGGTTACGGTTTTGTATATGGTAAAAAAGATACCGGCGACGGAAAAATAGTAAATGAAAACACCCTCCCCTTCTTTAAGGCATTTTTTGCCGGAGGCCCATACAGCATGCGCGCCTGGCCCATTCGCAAACTGGGCCCGGGTTCATCAAATTTATACGACCATGGCGATACAACGGCAGAACGGTTCGGCAACATGCAATTAGAGTTTAATACCGAGTTTCGTTTTAATATAACCACCATTGCAGGTATTAAAGTGAACAGCGCCCTATTTGTAGATATGGGGAATATATGGAGTACGGAACTATACCCGGGAACCAGCACCAAAGTTCCTGAAGCATCTTTTAACCTCGGCCGACTGTATAAAGACCTTGCCATAGGCGCCGGGACCAGCTTACGATTCGATTTCGACTTCTTTTTAATAAGATTAGACTGGGCCTACCGCATAAAGGACCCGTTGTATGCATCACAAAATGATGGATGGCTGCATGATATACGCCTGTTCGATGGTCAGTTTCAGCTCGGCATCGGACATCCGTTTTAGAAAATCCGAAGTACGAAGTATGAAGAACCTGTATTTCTTACTTATTACTTACTACTTCCCTGATCCAGCTCTCCGCCTGCTCCATCGTCATCGATTTATCGAGGGTAAAAGAACCTATACGGGTGCGGCAAAGACTGCTGAGATGCGCCCCGCAACCGGCCATTGCGCCTACATCATTGGCCAGACTGCGAATATAGGTGCCGGTTGAACATACTACCCTGAAGTGCACCACGGGTAATTCAACAGCGGTAATTTCAAATTCTTTGATGGTTATTTTCCGTGGCTCCAGTTCAATAGTTTGTCCTTTGCGCGCCAGTTCATACACGCGTTTGCCATCTTTTTTAATGGCCGAATGCATGGGCGGCACCTGTAATATTTCGCCTGTGAACTGTTGCGCGATTGCCTGTAATTGTGCGGGCGTTACGGCGCTATAATCTTTAAAATTTATGGGTTCGCTTTCGAGGTCGTATGTGGGCGTGGTAGCGCCGAAGGTAAACGTGCCTGTATATTCTTTTTCCTGCGCCATATATTCGTTGATGCGCTTGGTAAATTTACCGGTACACAAAATCAGCAAGCCGGTGGCCAGCGGATCGAGCGTTCCGGCATGCCCCACCTTTTTTATTTTAATAAGCGAGCGTATTTTTCGAACTACATCGAACGATGTCCATTCAAGTGGCTTATTGATCAGTAAAACCTGTCCATCTTCAAATGTATTATTAGGCGTCTGTTGCATTTAGGCGCGAAGCTAATTTGAAAATGTGACAATTTGAAAATTTGAAAATGGCGGTACCGTTGTTACAGCGATTCAATTTTTATTAAAAACCAAAGCATCCTTTAATATCCAGTTTATGCCATCTTTACTGGTTTCGTAGCTCATTTTAAAAGAGGTGGCCGATAATTTTTCGTATATAAAATGTTGAAAAACAAGTCCGCTTTGCGAATAAAATTCATTGGTGGTCAAAATCAATTTGCCTTCTTTAAAGCCATCACTTACAAATTTCCGGTGGCCCCTGAAATTATCAAAAATATACGCTACGAATTGGCCGGTATTCGCATCCACCCCCCACATCGAAACAGCTTTATACCTGTTAGGCAATTTATCGGTATGTTCATATGTTATCCAGCTGCTATCTAATGAAAGTTTGAAAACACAATCGGCAGCTATTTTTTTCCCGTTTGCAAACGATCCGTCGCCCGACCAGTTACCTGTAAAAAAATTAATGAAATCATCGGGAAGCTTATTGGCTGCATTCGTTTGTGATTGTGCGTACAACGAGGCACTTATAATAATGGAAAATAATAGTATAATTTTTTTCATTCTTTTATCAAACTAAAGTGTTCGGTTGTTATTAACTCCTGTTTACAGATGTAATTTAAATCGCCTGGCGGGCCTTCAGCTCAAGATATTTATTAACGGTATTAACGGTGAGATTTTGCGGTGCAGTGAGAATCGTGAAAATGCCGTGCTGCTGTAGCTCTTTTACGATCAGCCGCTTTTCATACACAAACTTTTCGGCAATGGTTTTTGTGTACAGCGATTCAATGTCCTCGGCCCGGTCGCTGGTAAGCTGGCGCAATTCGGTATTTTCAAAAAACACCACCAGCACCAGGTGATTGCGTGCAATATGACGAATATAGGGCAACTGCCGCTGCAGGCCCGATAACGATTCGAAATTGGTGAATAATACGATCAGGCTGCGCTGGGTTATACGCATGCGTATATGCGCATACAATTTCTCAAAATCGCTTTCGAGGAATTTAGTTTGCTGATTATACAAGGTTTCAAGAATAGAACCCATTTGCGCGGCTTTACGATCAGCCGGCAAATAATGGCCTATATTTTCAGCAAAGGTGATCAGCCCTGCCCTATCCTGCTTAATTAAAGCAACCCTCGACAAAATGAGCGTGGCATTAATGGCATAATCGAGCAGCGTCATGCCCTCAAAAGGCATTTTCATCACGCGGCCTTTGTCGATCACACAATATACCTGCTGACTGCGTTCATCGGTATAATTATTAACCATCAGCTGACCGCCTTTGCGGGCTGTGGCCTTCCAGTTTATACTGCGAATATCATCGCCGGTAACATATTCCTTGATTTGCTCAAACTCAAGACTGTGGCCGATCTTTCTAATCTTACGGCTGCCTGCTTCGGCCAGGTTATTTGAATAAGCCAACAATTCAAACTGCCGCAGCGCCAGATACGAAGGCAACACTTTCACCACCTGATGCCCTTCGTTCTTTATACGGCGCACCACTAACTGCAGCGGGCTTTTTACAAATACATTGGTATCGTGAAACACATATTCGCCCCGTTCAACCGGACGCAGCATGTACACTATGTTTTTCTGTTCGTCGCTGTTCAGTACGCCATCAACCAGAAAATCGCGTTGCTGAAATTGTATGGGTATTTCATCGATCACTTTTACTGAAATGCGAAAATGATACCGGTTGGTAACAGACAATTCTACTTTATTACTATCGCCGTTACTAAACCGTTCGGCCATGATACGTTCAATTTTCAACCCGTTCCTGCGCGAAAACAGCAGTATATAATCAAACAGCACCATTAAAACAAAAAAGGCCAGTGCTATTTGCGCTACCCTGTATAGCACCACCCAGTTGTACGACAGCACAAAAAGCAATATAACCCCCACAAACGTCCAGTAAAACCGCCGTGCGAAAAATAGAGGCCTTATGTATCTATTATAGAATCCCATTAAATTAATTCATGAGTTTACACTTGAGGTGCAGTTGCAAGGTACAAGGTTACAGGGAACCGGTTTCACCGGAAAGCCTTGTACCTTGTAACCTTTACCGTGGTACTTCAATACTCGTAATAATCTGCTGTATCACATCATCGGTACTTGCGCCTTCCATTTCCTTTTCAGGTGTTAATACAATACGGTGGCGCAATACAGCGGGTATGATGTAAATAATATCATCGGGTGTAACAAAATCTCGACCACGCATAGCCGCCAGCGCCTTGGCGCCGTTTAAAATACCGATCGATGCACGGGGCGAAGCGCCGAGGTATATCGACTTATGGTTACGTGTATTTGCAACGATACTTGTAATAAAGGTGATCAGCTTTTCTTCAACATGTATGGTGCGAACCTGCCGCCGCAACTCGTGTATCTGTGTGGCAGTTAAAGCGGGCGTTACCTGTGTGAGCATATCTTCAAGGTTCGATTGATGATGCTGCAACACAATGCGAAACTCCTGCTCGGCCGTAGGATAGGTTACATTTATCTTGAACAAAAACCGGTCTAACTGCGCTTCGGGCAAATGATAGGTTCCCTCCTGTTCAATGGGATTCTGTGTGGCCACCACCATAAACGGTGTCGACAGCAGGTACGAATGACCATCTACCGTTATCTGCCGCTCTTCCATCACTTCAAACAAAGCGGCCTGTGTTTTGGCCGGGGCGCGGTTGATTTCATCGATCAGTACAATGTTGCTGAATATAGGTCCTTTATTGAACTGAAAACTGGTGTCTTTAGGATTGAAGATCGATGTACCGATCACATCACTGGGCATCAGGTCGGGCGTGAACTGAATACGCGAAAAGCCCACCGATATGCTTTTGCTCAGCAATTTGGCGGTAAGCGTTTTAGCCACTCCGGGCACTCCTTCAATCAGTACATGTCCGTCGGCCAGTATAGCTGCCAGCAATAATTCAACCATTTGCTCCTGTCCTACTATCACTTTACCAATCTCCTGCTTTAAATTATCTACCGATTGCTGCAGCGCGCTCAGATCGGTTCGAACATCGAAAAAGTTTTCCATGTATTATGCGTATTTATAAAAATGCTCCAATTTACGGTTCAGTTCCAGTAGTCCTTCATCCGAAACAGAAGGCTCATCCTGCAACATATTCATGTAATATAACAATTCGCTGATGGCATCGGTATCATAACCGGTTTTCCAGGCAAGCCTCTTTGCAAATTCGGGATCGCGGAGCGATAATCTTATACTATAGCGGCCACGTACATGGTCCTGAAAATGCACGGTCATTTTTTGCGCCAGGTTTTTATTGTCATGACGCTGAAAATACAACCGGCCGATTGTTTTGACAAAATCGAGCGATGCGTTTTTTAATGGCGGTATCACCGGTATAATACGCTGCTTTCTTTTCGACTCAAAAAGATAAAGAATAAGTAACAATATTAACAACAGTGGTAAAGCCTGCTTTAAACCGGTTTGCCCCGAAGCCCATCCAAATGCACTGAATCCTTTTCCACTGTTAGCCGATCCGCTGTTTTCACTACCCCTTTCGTGATACCTGAAATATTCATCCCACTTTACCACCTCGGTACTTTTGGGCAGGTAGCTCAGTACGTTATCGTAATACGATTTATTTTCCTTGTGCAGCAAAAAGAAATTGGTAAACGCCATGGGAGCCAGATGAATATACAGCGATCCGCCGCCCTCGTAGGAGAAACGAACAAAATTCGCCCGACCCAACTTATCTTTTCCCAGGATTGTGGTGATCGATGAATCCATCGATTCGATATAATTATCCAGTGCTATGCCCGGATAGGTATATGACAGCGAATCATTGGTAATGGGATTGTTGACGCTCACCGTAAGCGAATCTTTATTGTTATAATAGCTGGTGTAAAACGCTGTTTTTAACCGCAGGCTATCTAACAATGTTTCGCCGATGCTTAATGCCGAAATAAACACATGCTGCCCCTGCGACACCATGCGCAATAAAGCCGTTACTTCATTGTCGTCGGGTATTACATGATTCGAAATGATGATATAGCTTGTTTTTTGATTATCGGTCGAATAATCATCATCCGTTTTTTCTTTTAAACTAAATGTTTTGTACCGGTCGGGTGACTTTTTGCTGATGAGCACGCTGGCATTGGGAAAAATATTTTGCAGATTTTCATAGGCATACCAGGTACCATAGGGAATTTTATCGTTCCGCCACAGGGTTACCCGCTTGTTCATGCGTTTCGATTGGCCGCAACTGCCTATCAGACCGGCTATTGCTACCAGCCATATTAATAAACGGTATCGTGCTGTTTGTTTCAAGAATTCACTGCGTTGTAAAAATGCCTGAAATTATTGTATACTATTTCAAATTGTTCACTGGTTAAGGCAAACTCGCCATACCACACATAATCATATACCCGGGTAAGAAAATCAAACTCATTGGCCAGCTTACGCCCCCTCATCTGATTCACATATTCATAATTGGTAGCCTCGGCATGAAAACGGATCCATTGCCGCTGGTTCAACACTTGTAAAGCTTTCAGATACATAAAACGAACAGCCGTGCGGTGATCGTTTTGATCAATGGCTTTTTGAATCTTTTCGTCGAGGGTTTCATCTTCAATATTCATCGGTTCATCATCATCATTATGCTTTATCTTCTTCGACCGATAAAATAAAAACAGGTTATTTACCACAACGATGCGGTAAATAACGAACAGAAAAAATGCAATGAGTAAACTATATACTATTGTTCTTACAGCAACATTGCTGAAAAAACCATAGAAATAATCCCAGAAATCTTTTCGTTCTTCAACCACCTGGGGTTCGTTTACCCAATAGCTTGCGTCGTTGGCGTACGCAAAATCTTTTTGCTTTTGTATTTTTTTAGCTACTGAGTCGGGCACATGCCTGAAAACAAATGGCTCAGGTATAGCGGTTGATGTGTTGCCGGCAACAGGTTCTTCCTCCGGAGGCGCCACCACCGATTCGCTGTCTTCAACGTCCTGTGCATGCAGGGTTTGCCAGGGTACGATAGCAAACAGCATCAGCACCGACAGCAGCAACACCTTTACATTCGGTTGCCTTAATTTATATGAAGCATATTGGTTCATTGGTCGGGTAAAAAATTTACAGGGCAGTTTTTGTAGCTTTCATTTTACGTTGTACCTGTATGGGATACCATACAAAATACCACATAATAAAAGTAAAAGAAGCGGCAAGAATGAAAATACTCAGCCAGCGTGGCATATCGCCATAGGAATACCGGGTAACAAATCCTTCCAGAAAAGCGGCCGTTAATAATATGGGAACCATGGCCACCATTATTTTCAACCCGTCTTTTGCTCCCTGCATCAGCGAATGCAACCGTTTATGCGATCCGGGAAATAAGATGCTGTTGCCAACAATTATGCCTGCTGCGCCCGACAGAATAATGGCCGAAATTTCGAGGGTGCCATGTATCCAGATCACGAGCACAGAATCAAAGCCCAGGTTTTTTGCAAAAAAATAGTATTGAAACGACCCTACCATAACGCCATTGGTAAATAATTCCCAAATACTGCCTAACCCCAGAAAAAATCCCCATACAAAAACCTGGAAGGATATATAAATGTTGTTAAGCGCAATGGAAAAAAACATATTTAACGCGTTGGTATGTTTATACACGCCAAAAGGATCGCCTTTGGCAATATTTTCTTCGGTCATTTCAACATAATTATCACCCAGTACACCCCGTACAAAGGTTTCGTCGTGTGCCGAAGAAAATGCCGCCATAACAGCAAAACCAACAAAAACGAGGAAAGCGATCAATATTTCGCGATGATGT
This sequence comes from Niastella sp. sgz303648, assembly GCF_059587045.1. Classification (NCBI taxonomy): domain Bacteria; kingdom Pseudomonadati; phylum Bacteroidota; class Chitinophagia; order Chitinophagales; family Chitinophagaceae; genus Niastella; species Niastella sp. sgz303648. Next base: position 398,783 of record NZ_JCAPSW010000005.1, read on the forward strand.
TTGCGAACGGTCAGCGGTAATTCTGTTTTCCAGAACCGACCGATGCGCGAGGTTTCCTCCCTTTTGTTGCGATAAATATTCAGGTAAATGCGCGATGCAAGATCGTTCAGATACTGGGTAACTTTGCTATGCGGGTAAAATGTTTTCGAATACCCCAGATCATTAACAAGTTCAGTAAACTGTTGAGCCATTTCATCAGGGTCGGTGGTGTTTTCATATTGGTACTTTTTCCACTTATCAATATTTTTCTTTATAAATAGTCCTTCTCTCACTCAGACGTATTTTTATTGTTTCAAATCTAAATATTCAGGGCCAAATTATTTTGGTAAATAAATATAATGGTTAAAATTTACACGTTATAACGTATATTATACAATAATCTTGTTGTATAGGCAGAAATTGCGGGTATAACGCATTATTATTAAACAATATAGTTACAAGTTACAGGTTTCAGGTCGCAGGGAAAACCCGGGCCGGTTAACTTGTAACCTGAAACTTGAAACCTGTAACCTGAAACTTTCAGAATGCTATTAGTAAAATTAGATACCGGTTTTAATATTGAAGTGGAATTTGCCCTCAGTCCCTTTCACCGCCGCTTTTTTGCCTGGGTAATTGACCTCGTGATTCAGCTGGCCTACCTGTGGATGGGATCAAAACTGCTGGATGCGCTGACTGATTTTTCGTGGAATGGCGATATGTGGCCGGTAATATTGTTTTTACTTCCTTTTATCAGTTATCACCTGCTGTCGGAGATTATCATGAACGGCCAAAGTGTTGGCAAAATGGCCATGAGTATAAAAGTTATGACGCTGCAGGGCGGACAACCTTCGTTAAGTCAATACCTCATTCGCTGGCTGTTTCGCATTATTGATTTTCCGGTGTTGCTGTTTTTAGGTATCCTGGGCGGGTCTATGCAGTGGTGGATGATTTTGTTTGTATTTGCCGGGTTGATCAGTACCATCGTTACAGCGAAATCGCAACGCGTGGGCGATCTGGTAGCCGGCACTATCTTAATCGACCTAAAGAACCGCACCTCATGGCAGGATACGGTTTTTACCGAGGTAGAATCTACTTATCAGCCCAAATATCCGCAGGTAATGCAATTGAGCGACCGCGATATCAATACCCTCAAGAATATTATCGAAACGGTAAAAAAACGAAACGATTACGACCTGTCGCTCAAAATCGCCGACCGCATTAAATCGAAGCTCAAAATGCAAAGCGATCAGGATTCACTTGAGTTTTTACAAACACTGCTGAAGGATTATAATTATTACGCTACGAATTAAGTGAATGGTGAATGGTCAATGGTCAATGGTGAATGGATTGCCGCGATTGAATCTTTGCTTATTACCTTCTGCCTATTGCCTATTGACTACTGCCTTTTGATAATTATCTCACCAACGATGCTCCCACTACTAATGCAACAATCGCCAGCAAACAAAACGACAAAAACACGATGGTTAAAATGCCTACAAACTTGAAGCAGGATTTAAGATTACTGAATGCAGTATTCAAATTTGTTTGATCGTTATTGGCCAGGGCCACCTGCATTTTGCCTGCGAAATTGAACAGGTACAAACAGGGAAAAAAGTATAATAAAGCAATTACAATATAATAAATAGAAATAAAAACACCGCCCATACCCATGGCGCTCCCTACAGCATCGTTACTACCGCCCAGTCGCGAAAAGGTCGCCATTAATGTGCCGGCAAACAGGGCGGCAACGATCATTAATCCGCATAGCACAAACCCTACGATCGACAAAAACCTACCCCATTTGGCGGTTTCGCTTAAGAAGCTGATACTTTGCTGATCGATTTGCAATTCAAATAAATGCTGATCGGTGTTAACGGATTCATTTTTGTAAGTTTCCATGAATTGTTGGTTTTATGGTAAGATACAATTAATCGTATTTCCAGCCTCACCCTATTTTTTGAAGCAAAAGATATTGACCATATCCACCTATCAGGGTAAATATTAAATGTATTACCAACAAAATTGCTGCTGTGAAGCTGTTCCGGAAAAGCCATTTAAACGACTCATTAAAAAGATCGGCCTGCTGCAATTCAATACCTTTTTTACAAAGTCTGCTGAAATAATAATAAAAATAAACCTGAATGCAACCTAAAACAGTTGAAACAGCCAGATAAACGGGAATGATCTTCGCTTCAGTAAATGAAAGCCAGCTTCCCAATGCGTCTACTTCATAATGATTAGATATCCGGTATCTGAATACGCTACAGATCAGAAGAATAATTGAAAGCAATATGCTTAAAATAAATACCCATCGCATTAACCTGCCCACACGTAATAACCAGCCGGCACCCTGTGGCGAAAGTGTAATTTCAAACAGATCGGTATCGGGTAATTGGTTCATTCCCGAAAAATATAACAATAGCAGCAATAAAGCAATGGGAGAAAAATGTTGCAGGTTACAAGGTAACCCTCCATTACGAAAGCCCCTGTAACCTGCAACCTGTAACCTGAAACAATTTATTAATATGCCTGTGCAAACAGTACCCGTTGTTTGGCCGGTTTGCCCGAGAAAACGCACACACCGTCTTCCTGCTTATTGTTCAGCGGAATGCAACGGATGGTGGCTTTGGTTTTTTCTTTGATCGCTTCTTCGGTTTCGGGTGTGCCATCCCAGAAGGCAGAAATAAAACCCGTTTTTTCATTGAGCGTTTTTACAAACTCATCCCAGCTGTTCACTTCGGTTATATGCTCATCGCGATAGGCCAGCGCCTTGTTGTAAATAGATTGCTGAATATCGGCCAGTAACTGAACGATGCGCTCAGGCAAGCCATCCATTGATACGCTTTGCTTTTCTTTGGTATCACGACGGGCCAGTTCAACCGTATTGTTTTCGAGGTCGCGCATACCGATGGCCATTCGAACAGGAACGCCTTTCAGTTCATATTCGGCAAATTTCCAGCCGGGACGTGCATTATCATTATCATCATATTTTACCCGAACGCCTAACGCCTTCAGCTCTTTCACCAGTTCCTTCGCTTTTACATCTATTTTGGCTTTTTGTTCTTCGCCTTTATAAATAGGAACGATCACCACCTGGTGCGGAGCAATCCGGGGCGGCAGTATCAGACCATCATCATCACTATGCGCCATTACCAGTGCGCCGATAAGGCGGGTGCTCATACCCCAGCTGGTGGCCCATACATAATCGAGCTTGTTTTCTTTATCGGAAAACTTTACATCGAATGCTTTGGCAAAATTCTGACCCAGAAAATGCGAAGTACCGGCCTGCAGCGCTTTGCCGTCCTGCATCAGGGCTTCAATGCAATAGGTATCTACTGCACCGGCAAAACGTTCGCTTTCGGTTTTCACTCCTTTAATAACCGGTAAGGCCATCCAGTTCTCAACAAAATCGGCATATACGTTCAGCATCTGAACCGTTTCATCAACCGCTTCTTTGGCGGTGGCGTGTGCGGTATGACCTTCCTGCCACAAAAATTCGGCTGTACGCAAAAACAAACGGGTACGCATTTCCCAGCGCACAACGTTCGCCCACTGGTTAATGAGCAAAGGCAGATCGCGGTAAGACTGGATCCAGTTTTTGTAAGTGTTCCAGATGATCGCTTCACTGGTTGGACGAACCACCAGTTCTTCTTCGAGCTTTGCTTCGGGGTCAACCATCAGGCCACCTTTTCGTGAAGGATCGGATTTTAACCGGTAATGCGTTACTACAGCACACTCCTTGGCAAATCCTTCGGCATTTTTTTCTTCGGCTTCGAACAAACTTTTAGGCACGAACAGCGGAAAATAAGCATTCACGTGCCCGGTATCTTTAAACATTTTATCGAGCGCATCGCGCATATTTTCCCACAGGGCAAATCCGTAGGGTTTAATAACCATACAACCCCTTACGGCCGAATAATCGGCCAGTTCGCCTTTAATTACCAAATCGTTATACCATTGCGAATAGTCTGCGCTTCGGCTGGTGATCTCTTTGCTCATGTATATGTATTTTATAGTCCGAAAGTCCGGAAGTCAGTAAAGTCAGAAAGATGACTTATATAATTCTTTCTTCATATTACAATTCCGGCCTGTTTTAAGATGCGGATATTATAGTCCGAAAGTCAGGAAGTCAGTAAAGTCCGAAAGAATTTTGCTGAGAATGTATCTTTCTTTCGGACTTTCGGTCTTTCCGACTTTCGGACTTTTCCGACTTTAAAGCGCTTCTGTCCTCATTATCAACCGGTTCATCGATAAACTTTAACAATCGCCTTGCAACAAATTCTTATACGCGCCTGTCTTTTTATCGTAACTTTAATTCGGAAAAACGCAAAAGTAGCACTTCACACTGTAAAACGTTAAAACCATTACTATGAGGCTCCCAAATATACTCCCTGCAGTTTTGGCGATCGTTGCCTTATCCGGTTGTTCGGTATATCGTTCAGGCCAAACCCCTGATGATGTATATTATTCACCCGGCCGCTCTGAAGATTCCTACGTAACGGTAAATCAAGACAACCGTCGTAGCTATGGGCGCAATGATTCCTATTATACCAATCCCGATGATAATTACCTGCGCATGCGGGTAAGCAACCGTTACCGCTGGAGCAGCTTCGACGACTACGCTTATATGAACGACTGGCAGTACAATGGCGGTTATAATGGATATTATAGTCCTTATTCATCGTTCTATAGTCCATATTCACCGTATTCATTTTACAGCCCCTATGGGTTTAATTCATACTGGAGCAACTATTATTACTGGAACAGCTATTACAATCCGTATTGCCCCGGTATTATAGTGGTAAGCCCCAAAAACAACCCGGTGGTGTATAATACTGTTCGCAATTTTAATATGAGCAGTTATACCAATAACACCTATAACAACAAAAACTCAGTCAACAGAGTGATGTACGGAACAGCGCCAGGCGCCCGTTACAGCAATACAAACAGCAACAGCAATAACAACGGTTTGGGTGGTTCGCTTCGCAGAGTATTTTCGAACAGCAATAACGGAAGTTATTATAACCCATCGTCTTCATCCTCATCATATACGCCTTCTTCACCTGTGAGAACGTATTCGCCCTCTTCGTCATCGTCGGGCGGCAGCTATTCACCCGGCGCACGCAGCAGCAGCGGTGGAAGCAGTGGCGGCAGCAGCGGTGGTGGTAGCAGACCAAGCAGAGGCGGGCATTAATGCAAATTCAAACTCATTTATATATTGCTATAACCTTAATAAGCAGTTGGTCACGGCCGGATAGGCGCCAACTGCTTATTTGAATATTGTTGTGTATAATACGAAATGATGAAAAACACCTTTTTAATCGCTTTTATATTACTAACTGGTCAACAGGCAATGACCCAGTTACCCGAAGATGCACTTCGTATGAGCTGGAACGCGCCATCAGGCTCTGCACGTCAGCAGGCTATCGGAGGCGCCATGGGTTCGCTGGGTGGAGAAATTACTTCGATGTTCGTAAACCCTGCCGGCTTAGGTTTTTTTAAAGTAAGTGAAATAGTGCTTACACCGGGCTTAAGCCTGGCGAAAAGCAACAGCAATTACCGCGAAACAGATGCAATGAGCGACAGGCTGACCCGCTTTAATATGAACGCATCAGGATTTGTTGTTGCCTCCAATGATCCCGGCAGTAAATGGACAAGCAAGGCTTTCAGCATTGCCGTTAACCGGATGGCCAATTTTAATAACACCATCTATTATAAGGGAAGTAACGATTACAGCTCCTACTCCGAAGCTTTTTCAGAAGAATTTTCACGTTCAGGACTATCGATTGACGAAGTAAGAAACAGTTCTTTATCGATGGGCACCAAAATGGCTATTTATACTTACCTCATCGATACTGCCACTGTTAACGGACAATTACAGGTAGTTGGCCGGCCCGAATACCTGAATTCGGTTAACCAGGAAAATAAAGTCACTACCCGCGGCGGCATTACCGAAGTAGCGATCGGCTTTGCATCGAACATGGAAGATAAATTGTACATCGGCGGAAGTATCGGCGTGCCCATTGTAAGCTATGAAAGAAGCACAACCTTTATTGAATCAGACCCCGATAAAAGCACCAATAACAATTTTGGGTTTTCGCGTTTTGAAGAAAAATACATTTCACGGGGAGCCGGCCTGAATGCCAAACTGGGCGTGATATTTAAACCGGCGCAAACGATGCGTTTTGGTATTGCCATACATACTCCTACCATATACGGACTGAAAGATAAAATAAGTGGCAAAATGGTTACGGATGTAGAAAAGCTATTCGGCCCCAATGATCCCGGTGTAGACAGCGTTACCTCGGACTATTATTACGGCAGTCAGGGCGCCATTTATAAATATGATCTGGTAACGCCCTGGAAATTTTTAGTAAGCGGTGCATTTGTTTTTAGCGAGGTGGAAGATGTTACCAAACAACGAGGTTTTATAACAGCCGATATTGAATATGTTACTTACGGATCATCGCGTTTCAGCCCTGCCGAACAAGGTGATGATGAAACCTATTTCAACAATGTAAACAAAGCCGTAAAAGCAGCTTACAAAGGCGCATTTAATTTTCGTGTAGGCGGCGAGCTGAAGTTTAATACGCTTATGACACGACTGGGATTCGCTTATTATGGCAACCCATACGAAGATGCTGCCCTAAAAGCAAAAAAAGTGAATGTGAGCGGCGGGCTTGGGTATCGCAACAAAGGCATCTTTATCGACCTCACCTATGTGCGTAGCCTTATTACAGATACAAACTTTCCGTATCGCTTAAGCGACAAAGCCAACACCTTTGCCAATGTAAAAAGTAAAGCCGGAAGTATATTGCTTACTATCGGATTTAAAATATAGGCTAAGAGTTAACTTGTTAACCAGTTGACAAGTTAACAAGTTAACAGGTTAACAAGTCAACAAGTCAACTAATTAACTTGTCAACTTATAAACCTTAGCTCAAAAAATAAACCCCGGCCTGTTGGACCGGGGTTCCTGCTTAAAGGTTGCAATCGTTACCTTTTAACCCTTCACAGTTTTCATGGGCTTGTTCTACGGATTATGTTACGGACAAATGAAAAACGGACAATTCGAAACGGACAAAAATTTAACTGACTACGGATCAACTGTAATAACGATTGCATTGTAAAAATGCCAATAAACTACCACAGATAAAAGCTAATTACCGGCTATTGTTCCCTGGTATTAGCAAAACTTAGCATTGGTTAGGTAAAAATGCTTACCGTTATCAGTAATAAACTACCGGAAAAACACCAAAGGCATTAGAGCCTCTCGTTGTGCCGGCGAGGCCTTATTTTCCGGTTTTATCAGGAAAACCAGCGTTGTTGTTAGCAGATGTTCCAACAGTATGCGGCAACTCAACAGGCGCGTTGTTCCACTGGTCGTTGTAGTAAGCAACGTTGTTAATATTAACGCCGGATGCGTTTTTACATTTTATCACAAATTCATTGTTGCTGGGCCGAACCATTTTTACGTTCGATATGATGGCGCCGATCACATCATCTAAAAATACCGCATACCGGCTGTCGCGGTTTTCATAATTAAAGGAGCTTTCTTTAATGGTAAGCCCTGTTACATGCCGCGCCCACAAGCCGTATGAGGGCTGCACTTTGAGATTGGCCGCATTGTATTGGCCCACTCCTAATTCGGGCGGTGCCGCGGCTGTGTCTGACAAATTATTACCGCCTTTTACCAGCACATGCACATCGTTGAATTCAATATTTTTGATATAACCGGTATGTTTACCGTTGGGCAATGTAAAATCAAGGCCGCCTTTTACATCTGCAGCGGCGGGCAAACTATAACCTGCAACAATAGGTGTTGCTCTTCGCTGTTTGCCGTCATAAGGCGCCCATCTTTTACCATTGAACGAACTGCCTGCATATACTTCATACACATCTATGCCATTGAGTATAATATTTTCAACCTGCCCAATGTTTACGTTTTTCACCAGCAGCTCATTGTGGTTTTCGCCATTATCGGTAAATGCATACTTACCGGCATCGGCGCCAATGATTCGTCCGCGGTTTGAGATAGAAATAAAAAAGGGAGCAAACGTGCGGTACATTTTCGATCGCGAATGTAGTGATCCTGTATGTCCGCAGTTCAGGTGAATGTTCTTTACAGATCCGCCATCATTGGTAGAAATAGAAAAGCCGGCTTTGTTTGAGCCCAGTACAAAAATATTGTCCACGCAAATATCCATGATGTCGTCGGCCGTTTCGGAACCAATCTGAAACAAATTGCAATTGGTATCGCCAATGATGTTGCGCACTTTATAATCAGCAGCAGGTCGTGTAAAGCCCAGCGAACAATCAGAACCTGGTTTTACAATATCATCGGAACTTACTTTTGAATAGATATTGGTAACCGTAACATGGTTACAGGCCATAAAATCATATATATCACGTACGCTGGAATTGCTTTTCCATGCAAAATACGTGTTGTGCACGTTGATATGATCGGTACCGGTGGCCAGCAAAACAAAATGACCGGCGCGATCGATATGCAGCATGTTACAGGTATCGAAATCTTTTGAACCGTCTTTCTTTATATAATACGGCTGATCTTTATCAGCATCATACCAAAGATCGTCTTCCCGGTAAATACCCCCTATTTCAATATTGGTGCATAGTTTAAAAGTGAACATTTTATCGGCCCGGTTGTCGGGCGTATTGTTCATTACACCATCACCGGTAACAAGGTTGCCACCGCCAGTTATGTATCCGTTGCCGATGATCTTAATATTATCCTGCCGTTCGGCAAAGAACATGGTGTTCCTGAAATAGTGATGACCAACATCCTGTTTGGTTAAATAGTTTTCCGGATCAGCATAGGGCCCGGCATCGGTTGGTGATAATCCCGAACGATATTTTTTATCACTGAACCAGGTTGCATCAGGAGCATCGGCGCCTTTGATCGCCTTAATAACTGCGTCTTTATCTACATACAGGTATACATTGCTTTTTAAATGAACGGTGCGAACTGAGTAAATGCCTTTACCGAACAACAGCGTGCCTCCTCCTAACCCGGTTATATATTCGATAGCTTCGTTGACTTCGCGGGTATAATCTTTACTGCTGTCGCCGGTTACGCCGAAACTTTTGATATCGATTTTTCCTGAATAGAATTGCGCCGTATTCGAAAAGCCTTTATGTGTTCCGTCTTTAATCAGCAGTTTGAAAGTATACAGTTTATCAGATTGCAACCCACTAACGGTAACTGTTGCATTTTTTGTGTCGATAGCAGCCGGTGCAGATTTCCAGGTTTTGCCTTTGTCGGTTGATTGCTGTAACTGAATGCCTGCAGCTGGTATAGCGCCCCAGGTAAAGCGGGCCGTTGTATAGGTAGCCGGCGATTCCCTGTATTGCATCGCCTTTTCAGCAATTCGTTCAAAATCTGATATTGCCTGCGTAACTGAAAGCTTTGTTGTTTCTGCGCCTATGCCTGCACTCGTCAGTACTTTGGGTTGCGATGTGGTATAGGTAGCATTAATAAGATAATCGCCCTTCTTTGCCAGCCTTACTTTGCCGATCACTATTTTCAGATCGGCGCCATTGGCGGGTCGCAGATCAAGGTGACGAAAGGTAAGTACCGAACCACCATTAGCTGCTTTAGTAATAGCAACCTCTCCCACCCTTGTATAAGAATATTTAGAGCCTGTTCGTCCGATTGATTGAGTGGCGAGGTCTTTCAGCGCCACATCGCCCCGGCCGATAACATTTACAGTGGTATTATCCATGGTAACGTTAATGCCCGTGGGCAGGTTAATCGTAACCGTTGCATCGGGACTACGCTGACCTGCGGTAAAATACAGTACGAGGTCTTTTTCGGTATCGGCCGTAATATGAGGTTGTTGTATGGTAAGTGCACCGCTTACAGCCATGGGCTTAACAAGCAGCTGATATGTTTTCGAAACTTTGCCATTTTGTGTTGTTACGATCAAACGATCGCCTGAAACAATTTCGCCGTCGTTTTTCAGGTTCCCTTCCTTATCGGTGATTTTATATTGTTGGACCGTTCCGTTTTTTGAAGTGATCTGTTGCAGCATTTGCTGCACACCGGTTTTTATTGAAAACAGTCCCTGGTCTTCGGGTATATCAACGGTAAACCGGTAAGTACTGCCGTTAATAACAACCACTGTATCTTTTATTATACCGCCGATATGCGTTGCATTGGGCGACGGTTGAATTTCGGTAGTAAATGAGGTTGGTTTTTGGGCTACTGTATTTATTGTAATACACAGAAGGCAGGCAATAACCGGCAGCATTGTTTTTTGCAGTGAGATCATAGTAAAATGTGAATCGTGAAACGGCAAATGCGAATCGGCTCCCTGGAATTATTGGGATGGCAATCCGCCCATTAAAAGTAAATGCTTTTGATAAAGGAATATTAAGATTTGTTGGCATTTAATGCATTGATATTTGCATTGATAGATTGCTGAAAAACCTCTGGAAAACTGAATGCACCCTCCCAAACCTTATTTTCATACATCAATGGTTAGAAAATAACCTTGCTCTGACATTAAAAAGTTGATCAATATTAAGAAAGGGGCAATAATTATTATTTAGAGCTTTTAATATTCAAATCATGCCTTAAATTAGCAAAATCGGCTATATGATATTGTAAGGAAATTATTGTAATGACGAAGTATGAAAGATATGAACTGTTGTTTTCTTCGAACGATGCGCTTGAATTTAGATTTAACAGTATTGGGCCCAAAGGAGAGATAGCAATAGTTGTGCAATTTAATAAAACTGATTCCGGTATATATAATTTATCTTTTGGAACTCTATTAGAAGATGGTAGTATTGACGATTGTATAAGAAATGGGAATCATGACAGAAATAAAGTTTTAGCCACAGTTGCCGGTTCTGTTTTTGAATTTACTTCCAGATATCCTGGAATACTTGTTGGCTTCATCGGCAGTACACCGGCCCGAACAAGGTTATACCGGATGGCTTTAACACTTAACTTTAATGAATTAAGTGTTGATTTTGAGATATTTGGAATAAATACAGGCAAATTTGCTTTTTTGGTAGAAAAATTTGAAAAAGGAAAAGAATATTATGGATTTCTTATTAAAAGAAAAAATATTTAAATTTGAATTATGAAGCCAAAGAAAAAATTAAAAGGCGCCGAAGCTTTAGGCATTAAAGTTATAAGGGATAAATCCCTTGATAAACTTTCAGGAAAGGTATTGTTTCCTGAAAAGCTGGCAATTGCCAATAAGGTATTTGCCAATTTAAAATGGGTATAAAAATTACATTATTAAGTATATAAAATGAAGCCGCCATTACAAGGTGGCTTCATTTTTTAAGATTGGTCTATTAGCACATAAGATTGCCACGCCATTTTACACCTCCCTCCCAATCTCCCAATGCAATCCAAAAGGATCAACCAGTCGACCGAGTCTCCATCCATGCGCTTCGGTAACCGGAAATATTTCTTTAGCTCCTGTCTGTAATGCCTGTTCAAAGAACATTTCCGGATCAGTCACTGTAAGTATCATTCGAACAGAGTTGCCGCCCAGTATCGGGGGTTCGATATTATCATCTGCCGCTTCACCACTAACCCAAAATGCTGCGCCATTAACCGATAACTTTACTACCAGGCCGCCATCAGGCGCATCAAGCCGGTAAGTTTCAATGGCGCCAAAAGCTTCTTTGTAAAATTTAACGGCTTTTGCAGCGTTGGTGACCGATAGCCAGGGCGCTATGGATACCGGGATTGAGTTTTGTGTTTTGTTGGTTTCATTATCCGGCATAAAACAAATTTTTTAATATTATTCACCGCCCCGGCGCCGATGCACTGGCCAATAGTAAGCACCGCGCTATTCCACCGGAAACGGCCCCTCTGAAAATGTTTCGGTATGATATCCTTTGGCGCCTATTTCAAGGGCGAGAGTACTGCGGATATCATCACCGGCTTTTAAACGTTCAAGTATATGCCTGAAATCGTACTGCGGCTGCCAGCCCAACTCGTTGCGGGCCCGTTCGTTTACATAAACCCGGTCGATCGACGGTAACATTTTCCAGCCCAGATTTTCATATATCTCTGCATATGCGGGTATATGATGTTGTACCACTTCGGGCGTATTCACGCGCAATTGCCACAGGTCGGCCTTTGAAAATGGCGTAGTAGCACTGATTATATAAGTGCCAAAACCAATGGCGTGGGCGCGTTCGGCAGCAGCAAGGTGCGCGGTTACAGCATCGGCAATTTCAACCCGGCGAAAAAGAAATTCGTTTGCCTTTAAATTCATATCGGCATAAATGTGCCGCATTTTTTTATTGTCATCTTCTTCAGGGAAAAAACGCGAGGTCCTGAGCACGATACAGGCCAATCCGTGATTCCGATAATACAACTGACAAAGATTTTCCGCCGCCGCTTTGGTAACACCATAAATATTTTTCGGTACCGGTACCACATCTTCGGTAATCCAGGCAGCAGGTGCGCCTACAGGTGGTATTAATGCATCGCCAAAAACGCTGGTGGTGCTGGTAAAAATAAATGATTCAACACCTGCGGCAACTGCTTCCTGCAACAAATTAAGCGTACCGGTGATATTCGTGTCAACAAATAACTGCTGACTATGGGTAACCACATGCGGTTTATGTAATGTGGCTGAATGAAAAACTATTTTAACGCCCTGCATGCATTGCTTTACAAATGCGCGATCGGTTATGGAACCGGTGTATGTAGTAAAGGGAGATGGCAAAATATCTACCCCTACCACTTCGTAATTAAGGTTTTGTAATGTACGAACCAGTGCTTCACCCAAATGCCCTGCGCTTCCTGTTACCAGTACTTTCATAGTTAAGTGTTTACGACTTACGTTTGAAATTTTATTTACTACTCGTCTTTTACATATTTTAAAACATTCTTTTTATACGCGTTCAGATCTTCGAGGGTTGATATTTCTTCAAAGCGGTACGATTGTCCGTTAGCCATTTGTCGAACAAGCGCCACTACTTCGCCGCCCACTACCGCGCTTTGCGCCTTTCGAAAAATGGCATCGAGCGACTGTTTGTCGTTAAGCATTTGAAATTCTTCTATCTGTGCAACATAAATGATGTATTCCGCCATGCCATGAAAAAATTTGTACGAAGATATTTAGTAAAGTTCTAAATTTTTAGTTCTAAGTTTTAAGTTAGAAAACCCTGAAATCTTTTGAATAATTGCATAATCACAACGAATTATTAACCTTGCAGGTTCGCTATTTTTGCCAACCCGGGTCAGAAGACACCGGGCTATACGAAAATTATTTTTTCTCATGACACAAATCGTGGTAACCGACGGCTATACTTTAAATCCCGGCGATCTAAGCTGGAATCAAATTGAATCGTTGGGCAAACTCACAATATACGAACGCACACCTGCCGGTATGATCATTGACAGATGCCGCGATGCAGCTATTGTAATCACCAATAAAGTTTCCCTTGATGCAACAGCACTGGCACAGCTGCCCCGCTTAAAGATGATCAGTGTAACGGCCACCGGGTACAATGTGATCGATGTGCAGGCGGCCCGCGAAAAAGGTATCGCGGTAAGCAATGTTCCGGCCTACGGTACGGCCTCCGTGGCGCAGCACACTTTTGCCTTGATACTTGAATTAACTAACCACGTGGGTCTGCATGCTGCTTCGGTGGCCAATGGCGACTGGGTCAAAGCGCCCGACTGGTGCTATCAAAAAGCATCCATCTCCGAACTGGCCGGAAAAACGTTGGGCATTGTTGGCTGGGGAAATATCGGTCAGCAAACCGCCCGTATAGCGCAGGCATTCGGTATGCAGGTATTGTATTATAATCCTTCTCCCAAACCAGGGGCGTTTGCCACCTGGGCCGATCTGCCAATGCTGTTCGCCCAAAGCGACATCGTTTCTTTACACTGTCCGCTAAAACCCGATAATGCGGCATTCGTGAATAACGACCTGTTACAGCTGATGAAACAGTCTGCTTATCTCATCAATACATCCCGCGGACAACTGATCAATGAAGCCCATCTGGCCGATGCTCTGAACAATACCCGGATAGCCGGAGCAGCGCTCGACGTGCTATCTACAGAACCGCCAATACCTGATAACCCGTTGCTTACAGCTCTCAATTGCATTATTACTCCACATAATGCCTGGCTCAGCAAAGAGGCCCGGCAGCGGGTGATGGATGTGACGGCGCAAAACATTGAGGCTTTTTTGAGTGGTAAACCGGTAAATGTAGTGAGCAATAAACAATAGTTACAGGTTACAGGTTGCAAGGTCTGGGGAGTAAGGTTCCCGAAACTGAGGGAACCAGGAAGCATCCATTGAAACCAATGACCAGGAATAAAGCCCTGAAACCTGGAACTTGCGACCTGCAACCTGAATTTCAACGTCTCAAAACTTACAACGCAGAACTCAGAACTGAGAAAAGGTAAAAGTCTTATCTTCGCTCAACTTTTTGAGAATGAAGATTCTAATACAACAGGTCACAATTACTGACCCATCATCCCCTTTTAACGGTACAAAGCAGGATATCCTTATTGAATCAGGAATAATCAGGGATATTCAGCCTTCTATTTCAATTGAAGCCGATAAAACCATCTCAGGCAACCGGTTACATTTGTCGCCCGGCTGGGTCGATGTATTTGCGCATTTTGCCGACCCCGGTTATGAGTATAAAGAAACCCTGGAGTCGGGCTCACGGGCAGCGGCCGCAGGCGGTTATACCGATGTGTTTGTGATCCCCAATACCAAACCGGTGATCGACAGTAAATCGCAGGCTGAATATATCAGTCAAAAATCGAAAACGCTGCCGGTAACCATTCACCCCATCGGGGCCATTTCAAAGGGCGCCGAAGGTAAAGACCTGGCCGAAATGTACGACATGCGCGCCAGCGGAGCCGTGGCTTTCAGCGATGGATTGAACCCTGTTCAGTCGGCCGGCATTTTGCTCAAAGCGCTGCAGTATGTAAAAGCTTTTGAAGGAACCATCATACAAATACCCGACGATAAAAGTGTAGGCTCAGGCGGATTGATGCATGAGGGTATTATCTCAACCCGTTTGGGCTTGCCCGGCAAACCCATGATGGCCGAAGAGCTGCAGGTGGCCAGAGATATTAAACTGGTTCGTTATGCCGATTCGAAACTACATTTTACCGGCGTAACTTCGCCTAAATCGATCGAATACATTCGTCGCGCCAAAGCGGCGGGTTTGGCTGTAACCTGTTCGGTTACCCCCTATCACCTGTTCTTTACCGACGAAGATCTGATGCAATACGATACCAATCTGAAAGTATATCCTCCCCTGCGAACTATAAGCGATGTTGAAATATTACGCGAAGCCGTTATGGATGGCACTATCGACTGCATTGCATCGCACCACCTTCCGCATGAATACGACAGCAAAGTGCTTGAATTTGAGTATGCCAAATACGGTATGACCGGCCTCGAAACAAGCTATGCCGCCATAAAAACGGTGTTGCCTGCGCTGACCGAAAGCCGCTGGGTTGAACTGGTAAGCGTTAATCCGCGTAAAATATTCGGTTTGCCATACCCGGTTATTCAAAAAGATGCACCGGCCTGTATTACCGTTTTTGAACCCGGCGTACCGGTGAACATTACGGCAGCCGGCTTCCGCTCCAAATCAAAGAATTCGGCTTTCACCGGCAAAACCCTGCAGGGAAGCGTTAAAGGCATAATCAATAAACAAACCTTAATTCTAAACTAATACCATTTTGTATGACCATTGAATCATCCTCTAAAAAAAATTCAGAGGTTCTATATGGACTTATCAACGCAGGTGTAGCCATTGTATTTACAGTAATTCTATATCTGGGTGGTGCAAAAATGTTCGTGAGCCCGATTGCTTATTTGGGTATGGCATTGCCAATTATTGTATGTGTTATAGGCAGTATACAGATAAGAAAACAACAGGGCGGTTTCCTCGAATTTTCAGAGGCTTTAAAAGTTACTTTTACGATACTGGTAATCGGGTCCCTGATCGCTACTTTATTTCAATACATTTTGTTTAATTATATCGATGTGCCCTTCAGGGAGGCGCTTGCCCAGGTAACGGCCGAAAAAGCAGAACAACTGATGCGAAGGTTCGGAGCGTCGGAAGAGCAGATCGACAAAGCTGTACAAGATACCTTAAACCGCAACAATTACACCATTGGAAAACTGCTCCTGGGATTTGGAATTGGTTGCATTGGATGGTTCATTGTTTCCTTAATAGTATCGGCGATCATCAAAAGAAAAAGACCGCCGTTTGAAAATTCATTTAACCAATAAACTATGGATATTTCCATTGTAGTGCCATTATTGAATGAAGAAGAATCGCTTCCTGAATTGTGTGCATGGATTGAACGCGTGGTTGCAGCCAATAATTTCTCCTACGAGATCATACTTATTGATGATGGCAGCGACGACGGTTCATGGTACGTTATTGAACAGTTGCGCTCGAACAATCCTAATATAAAAGGTATCCGCTTTCAACGTAATTACGGTAAATCAGCTGCTTTGAATGAAGGCTTTAAAGCAGCATTGGGCAATGTGGTAATAACCATGGATGCCGATTTGCAGGATAGCCCCGATGAAATTCCCGGATTACGCAAAATGATCGTTGAAGAAGGGTTCGACCTCGTGAGCGGCTGGAAAAAGAAGCGGTACGATAATACGCTCACGAAAAATATTCCATCGAAATTCTTTAACTGGGCCACCCGGCGCATATCAAAAATTCATTTACACGATTTTAACTGCGGATTGAAAGCCTATAAACAGAAAGTAATTAAAAGTATTGAAGTGTATGGCGAAATGCATCGCTATATACCGGTACTGGCAAAATGGGCGGGATTTAAAAAGATCGGTGAAAAAGTAGTTGAGCACCGCAAACGCAAATACGGCACCACCAAATTCGGCTGGGAACGTTTTGTAAATGGCTTTCTCGACCTCGCTTCCATCACCTTCGTTGGCAAATACGGCAAAAGGCCCATGCACTTTTTTGGTTTATTGGGCACCTTATTTATGATGGCTGGTTTTGCCATGGTATTGTACCTGGGCATTTCAAAGTTCATAGAACCTGAAAATGCCATTACCAACCGGCCGGTGTTTTATATTTCATTAACGGCCATGATCATTGGTACGCTGTTGTTCATCGCCGGATTTTTGGGTGAATTGATATCGCGTAATTCGCCGGGAAGAAATCATTACCTGATCGAGAAGAAACTGGGTATTAGTGATAAATAAACCGCTCAAATATGCTATATCATGCTGCATGGTGTTAATTTTTGCATGGCCTGCGGCGGCGTAGTAAGCACGACACCTATCATAAAATGTTCTGGAAATAATGGCCAAAAAAATCGTCATTTTAGGTCCCGGCCATCCTTATCGCGGAGGAGGCATTACCACCTTCAATCACCGCCTGTGTAAGCAGTTTAGTGATGAGGGGCACGAATGCTGCATCTATTCATTTTCCCTGTTATATCCCCGGTTTATGTTTCCGGGCACATCGCCCTATACCAATGAACCGGCGCCGGAGAATATCGAAATTTATTCGGTGATCAATTCCATGTATCCGGTAAACTGGCTGCAGGTAGGCAATGCATTGAAAAGAATAAAGCCCGATATTATTGTGGTGCGTTACTGGTTGCCGTTGATCGGCCCTGCGCTGGGTACCATTTTACGATGGGCGCGCAAAAACAAACATACACGCATTGTTGCTATTACCGACAATGTAATTCCACATGAAAAGCGGCCGGGTGATGAACTATTCACCCGTTACTTTCTCAAAAGCTGCGATGCGTTTATAACCATGAGCGAAAAAGTGATGAACGATCTTCGCCAATTCGAAAAAACCAAACCGGCAAAACTTATACCGCATCCTTTGTACGATAATTTTGGTGAACCCGTATCAAAAGATGAAGCGCGAAAAAAATTAAACATTAACAGTAACGATAATATCCTGCTGTTCTTCGGTTTCATTCGTAAATATAAAGGGCTTGATATTTTGCTGGAGGCCATGAAATTATTGAACGACATGCCCGAAGCGAAACCACAAACTATAAAATTGCTTGTGGCGGGTGAATTTTATGAAGATGCAAAGGTTTATCAGGAACAAATAAAGCGACTGGGTATACAGGATAGTCTGATACTGAAAACAGATTTTATTCCTGACGAAGAAGTAAAATATTACCTGTGCGCAGCAGATGGCGTAATACAACCCTACCGCAACGCTACCCAAAGCGGCGTTACGCCCTTAGCTTATCATTTCGAAAAACCGATGATCGTAACCAATGTTGGCAGCCTGCCAACCCTTGTACCACATGAAAAAGTTGGCCTGGTTTGCGAGCCCGAACCAGCCTCTCTGGCTACCGCCATTCACCGCTATTTTGAACTTGGAGAACAATTTTTTATACCGCATCTTCGCATCGAAAAACAAAAATATTCGTGGCATAGCCTGGTTGATGCCATATTAACTCTTTAAATGATGGTTTGATTGTTGAATTGTTTGATGGTTGGGAGGCTGAGTAACTGAGAGATTCACAATCATCGAACCGGTTTATTTTAGAAGATTAAATTATTAAAAAGCCGGAAGCCGGAAAAATTGGTATAAACCGAGGGGTCGCAACAATCAAACAATCAAACCATCAAGCAATCTAACAAATGATCTACCGAAGTAAAGCTCCCTTACGTATTGGTTTAGCTGGTGGCGGTACTGATGTTAGTCCGTATAGCGACCTGTACGGTGGCGCCATTTTGAATGCTACCGTATCATTATTTGCCTATGCCAATATTGAACCTTTAACCGAAAACGCCATTATAATACAGGCGATGGACAGGCAGGAGGAGCAGCGGTTTGAATGGAACCATGAATTACCCATCGATGGTAACCTCGATTTGCTGAAAGGCGTTTACAACCGTATTCACAAACAATATGGCATGCCTGCTACCGGTTTTAAATTATCAACCTTTGTTGATGCGCCGGCAGGTTCGGGATTGGGCACCTCTTCAACCCTTGTGGTGGCTATTGTAGGCGCTTTTGCCGAAATGCTACGCTTACCGCTGGGTGAATATGATATTGCCCATCTGGCTTATGAAATTGAACGCGACGATCTGAAAATGGCAGGTGGTAAGCAGGACCAGTACGCAGCCACTTTTGGCGGAGTAAATTATATGGAGTTTTATGGCGACAAAGTGATTGTAAACCCGTTACGAATAAAGCAGCAATATTTATTTGAGCTCGAAAACAACCTGGTGTTATATTATACGGCTACCAGCCGCGAATCGGCAAAGATCATTGAAAAGCAAAGCCAGAATGTGGTAACGAAACAGGAAAAATCAATCGATGCCATGCACCAGTTAAAACTGCAGGCACAGTTAATGAAAGAAGCGCTACTAAAGGGCCGTCTGCATGAAATTGGCGAGATACTTGATTTTGGTTTTCAGCATAAAAAACAAATGGCCGAAGGCATCAGCAATTCGCTGGTGGATGAAATTTATGAAGCCGCCAAAAAAAGCGGCGCCACCGGTGGTAAAATTTCAGGCGCCGGCGGCGGCGGTTTTATGACGTTCTATTGCCCCGCTAATAGCAAGTACAAGGTTATTGAAGCCTTATCGCAGTTTGGCGGTTATGTAAAACCTTACCAGTTTGTTGATCACGGATTAACAACATGGACGATTTAAAACCAATGTGCCAATGAGCCAATGAGCCAATATGCTAATGTGCTAATGAACCTACTTTTCAAATTGCACTATCAACATTATCAAATTAGCACATTATCAAATTATCACATTTACTAATTAATTTCTATGAATAACAAGATCACCGATATTATCAAAGCCTCGATCAGTACCAAGGAAAGCATTTTAAAAGATCCGGTGTTATTGGGAACCATCGATCAGTTGACAACGGTTATCACAGCAGCCTTACAAAAGGGTAACCGCGTATATTTTTGTGGCAACGGAGGCAGTGCAGCAGACGCCCAGCACCTCGCAGCAGAATTTTCAGGACGTTTTTATACCGATCGCGATGCACTACCTGCCGAGGCACTCCATTGCAATACTTCGTATTTAACCGCCGTAGCCAACGATTACAGCTACGATGTGGTGTATGCCCGCTTAATAAAAGGCATCGGTCTCAAAGGCGATGTGCTGGTAGGTTTATCAACCTCGGGCAATTCGGCCAATATTGTAAAAGCCTTTGAAACTGCCCGTGAAAAAGGCATCATCACCGTTGGTTTTACCGGTGAGGCAGGTGGCAAAATGAAACCGCTGAGCGATTACCTCGTAAATGTTCCTTCGAAAGATACTCCCCGCATACAGGAAAGCCATATTATGCTGGGACATATTATATGTCAGCTGGTAGAAGAGCAATATTTTAATTCATAGTTACAAGTTCCAGGTTACAGGTTTCAGGGAAACCCTATTGTAACATGTAACCTGTAACTTGAAACCTGCAACTGTTGTTAGAATTTATAATGCTTCTTTCTTTTTTAAACTATGCTAATGAGAGAGTGCATAATTCTTGCCGGGGGCCTGGGAACCCGCTTACGCAGCGCAGTACCCGATTTGCCCAAGTGCATGGCGCCGGTGGCAGGCAGGCCCTTTTTGTCGTATGTGATCGATCATTGCCAACGCGAAGGCATTGATAAATTTATTTTTTCGCTGGGATATAAACACGAGGTGATAGAAGCATTTCTTGATAAGGAATATGCATCTGTTGATAAACAATATGTGATCGAAAAAGAACCACTGGGCACCGGCGGCGCCATTCAACTCGCCTGCCGGCAGGCAACCGAAAAAAATGTGCTGATATTAAATGGCGATACCTTGTTCTCAATAAAAGTAGCTGCGCTGGCTGATTTTCATCACCGGCACAATGCGCATTGTACGCTGGCGTTAAAACCCATGCAGCATTTCGACCGGTACGGTGTGGTGGAACTGAATGCAAACGGTGCTGTAAAAAGTTTTAAAGAAAAACAGTTTTACGAAAGCGGACTCATCAACGGCGGCATTTACGCATTGAACACAGCTGCCTTTTTACAGGAACAGCTGCCCGCGAAATTCTCATTCGAAAAAGACTATCTTGAAAAATTCTATACCCAACGCCCCATGTATGGTGTTGTGCAGGATGAATATTTTATAGATATCGGTATTCCTGAAGATTTTGAAAAAGCAAATAAAGAATTGTCAGATTGTTAAATTGTTTGATTGTTTTCGTTTCACCATTAACCCTGTTTATTGATATTCAACAACTCAAAATTTCAGGTTCCGGCAATCAAACCATTAAACAATGAAACCATCAAACAAAGATGTTAAACCTAAATAAAATAGACAAGTCCTGGACACTATTCCTTGACCGTGACGGTGTTATCAATCACGAGAAGTACAAGGATTATGTATACTTCTACCATGAGTTTGTTTTTTATGATGGGGTGCCCGAAGCATTAAAAATACTGGCCGAAAAATTCGGACCGGTGATCATCACCACCAATCAGCGGGGCGTAGGGCGGGGATTAATGACAGAAGCCGACTTGCTGGATATTCATACCAACATGATCAGCGATATTGAAGCAGCCGGCGGACGCATCGACGAAATTTATTACTGCGTTGCCGATGACCCCTCCGATCCCTATCGCAAACCCAATCCCGGAATGATCTTTAAGGCCAAACAGGATTTTCCGGCCATCGACCTGAACAAATCACTGATCGTAGGCAACAATATGAGTGATATGGCATTTGGCCGCAATGCCGGTATTCATACCGTTTTTGTAAAAACAACCAATCCCGAACAACCTCTTCCCCACCCGGCTATTGATCTGGCTTTTAATTCATTACCCGATTTTGCAAAAGCTTTGCAACAGGTATAAAATTTTATCAACCCTTTCACGTTCCTGAAGGGAATGACGGTAGCCATCTTTGTAACTTTACCCGTTTTCGGTGAAGTCAAAAAAGGCAATGAGGCAACAAGAGCAACACATTTGACCATTTTACCTATAATGCATCTATGAATTGTAATCATAAATATTTTATCGCCGGTTGGTTATTGCTCATCAGCATACTGGTTATATCACCTGTTTTTGCGCAAAAGATCCCTGCAGCCGACAGAAAGGAATTACTGAAAAAAGAAGATTCCTTAAAAAAGTTATCAGCCAATATGGTGTTCAGCGAGCAGGCTTCAGACCGTTTCAGGAGCGACAGTAATTTTACCCGCACTTTTGTACGGGCATTGAAAGTAAAGAACTCGTTTTATTTTCCATTCGATTCGTTGAATATCTCCCGGCTGTATGCACCCGACAGCACGTTTCGCATTTTCACCTGGCAATTAAAAAAAGATGAATATGTGTACCTGCAAAAAGGCGCCATTCAAATGAATACTCCCGATGGCTCTTTAAAGCTGTTTCCGCTGTTCGATTATTCGATGTTTACGGCCAAAGTGCTCGATTCGGTTCGTACCAACAGAACATGGATAGGCGCCATCTATTACCGCATCATTGAAAAAGAATACAACGGTCAGAAATATTATACCCTGTTGGGTTTTGATGACTTCAGCATCAGCAGCAATAAAAAATGGCTCGAAGTATTGCACTTTAACGAAAACGGCGAACCGCTGTTTGGCGGCCCGGTGGTTTCGTTTAAAGAAGATTCAGTAAAAAAACCGGTACAGTACAGGTTCAATATTGAATATAAAAAAGAGGCCAAAACATTTTTCAATTACGATCCCGAAAAAGACATCATCGTTTTCGACCACCTCATTTCTGAAAGCAATGAGCCCGAAAGAAAATCGACTTATATTCCTGATGGTGATTTTGAAGCCTTCAAATGGCAGAACGGCCAGTGGGTGCATGTGGAGCGGCTCGAGTTCGATCTGAAGCTGAAAGACGGAGATTTCCCCAAAGAATCTACCATTCTCGACGATGCGGGCAATGCCAATGAAAAACAACTCGAAGAAGCCTCCCGCCGAAACATGGAAAAAGAACAGGGCGGCACAACCCCAAAGAAAAGCACTCCGCCTAAGAAGAAAGGGTAGAAAATATTAAATATCGAATAATAAATATTAAATTATGAATGTCGAAGTAAAGGCTCCTCGACATTCATAATTCGTCATTCGATATTCGTTATTTTTGGCAAATGTCGAAGTGTTTTTACTTCGACATTCATTATTCATCATTCGATATTCAATATTTTTAAATGCCTCCAGGTTGCTTCTTCTCCTGCTTTAAATTCTTCAGCGAAGGATCCATTTGAATGGCCTTTTCGCACAACTGTTCGCCTTTTTCTTTCTCCCCTTTCTTTTGATACGACAAGCCGATCATATACAATGCATTGGCATTTTGTTTATCGGTCTGTAATATTTTATCCCAGTAGTCGATCGCTTCCTGATATTTTCCGGTTTGATAATAGGCATCGGCAATGTTGTATAACAACTCCTGGTCTGCCGGCTTTTTTTTCAGCACTTCCTGCATCAGCACAATTCCTTTTTCGTAATTTTTCAGGTTAAGATATGCGTTGGCCAGGTTTTCGAGATAATCGTTACTGCGCGGATAGCCTTTGGCGCCTGCTTTTTCTAACCAGTAAATGGCCTTTTTATCGTCGGGGATGGCATAATACACCAGGCCCGCTTCATACATCCAGTTCACTTTGCTGCTGTCAAGGGCTATGGCCTGCTCGTAGCATCCTGCCGCTTTTTTGTAATTGCTCATCTCAACCAAACTTCTGGCGGCGATATAAGGCGTTTCAGGGCGTGTAGGATCATCTTTAAAAGCCAGTTCGCAGTATTTGATGCACTCCCCGTAATTCTCCAGCTCGTAATTACTTTTGGCAATGATGTAATTGGCCGATTTACCAATCTTTGCTTCCTGCATTTTCTTTGCGTAGGTAATGGCATCATTCCATTGACGGGTATTGAGCGACAACATGGCCAGGTTTTCGATCACCGCCGGATTTTTATTATCGGCCTGATAAGCTTTGGTAAACTTATCCTTAGCATCGATATACCGGTTTTGCTCAAACAGGGATTGCCCCCATTCTATCAGCACATTGGTATTGGAGGGTGAAAACTGACTGGCTTTTGCAAAATGTTTTTCGGCTTCATGAAACCGGCGGGCCTGTTTTTCGGCCATGCCTTTTTGATAGTAAAACGTAGCACTATCGGTTTGGGACCATGCAGCAGTGGAAATCAATCCACTCATGATTAATAGGCTCATGTTCTTCATGTGGATATATCTTTTAATGGTTTCTTTGTAATGGTTTCTCCTTAGTGGCTTCTTACTTATTTTAATACTATAGCTCCCAACGGGGGCAGGTGAACATTTATTTCATACATGTTATCGTTTTTGTTAACAGGTGTTGTTAATATTTCGGGATTAAAAACATCGCCCGATCCCCAGTATTTTTTATCGTCTGAGTTAAATATTTCGCGCCATTGGGTTTTGCCGTACGTATATACTTTCCAGTCGTGCCGCACCACCGGTGTAAGATTTAAAATGACCAACAAATCATCTTCAGGATTTTTACCCTTACGCCGGTAGGCCACTACACACTCAGCCGGATGATTCAAATCAACCCACTCAAATCCATAAATATTAAACTGATTTTCATACATCGCCGGTTCGTTGCGCAACAACAGGTTCAGGTCGCGTACACAATCTTTCAGCATCCGGTGCGGATCGAATTGCAACAAATGCCACTGCAGTTCACTTTTATAATTCCATTCGTTGGTATCGCCAAACTCGCATCCCATAAATAACAATTTACCTCCGGGATGCGTAAACATATACGTATACAGGGTGCGCAAATTGGCAAACTTCTGCCATTCATCACCCGGCATTTTAAATATCATCGGACTTTTTCCGTGCACTACTTCATCATGGCTCAGCGGCAGTAAAAAGTTTTCGTCGTAATAATACATCATGCTGAAAGAAAACTTATTCTGGTAATGCCGGCGGTATATGGGGTCCATTTTAAAATAATCCAGCGTATCGTGCATCCAGCCCATCATCCATTTCATACCAAAACCAAGACCGTTCTGAAAAGTCGGCCGCGAAACGCCGGGCCAGTCGGTAGCTTCTTCAGCAATGGTTTGCACATCGTGAAAATCGCGGTAAATGGTTTCGTTCAAATCCTTGATAAACGATATGGCTTCGATATTGCCATCGCCGCCATATTCATTCGGCTCCCACTGACCGTGAGTACGCGAATAATTCAGTTTCAGCATCGAGCTCACTGCATCTACTCTGAAGCCATCGATATGAAATTTTTCGAACCAGAAGCGGGCGCTGCTGATCAGAAAAGATTTTACTTCACCTCTGCGGTAATTAAATACATAACTGTTCCAGTCGGGATGAAACCCTTTGCGCATATCGGCATATTCGTAGGTATTGGCCCCATCGAACATAAAAAGGCCGTGTGCATCATATGGAAAATGCGAAGGCACCCAATCGAGAATAACACCAATACCTGCCTGGTGAAATGCATTGACCAGCTCCATAAACCCCTGCGGATCGCCAAAGCGCGAGGTAGGTGCAAAATAGCCGGTTCCCTGGTAGCCCCAGCTGCCGTCGAACGGATGTTCCATCACCGGCATAAATTCAACATGCGTAAAACCCATTTCCTTTACATAAGGCACCAGCTGTTCACGGATCTGGTCATACGTATTATACGATTCCTCATCGTATTTATTCGGGCGCATCCAGCTGGCAAGATGAACTTCATAAACACTGCAGGGCGCTTCAAGCGAGTTGGGCCTCTTGCGGTTGTTCATCCATTCATCATCTTTCCAGGTATAGTCGAGGTTCCAGGTAATGGAGGCCGTGTTGGGTCGTTTTTCCCAGAAATTGGCATAGGGGTCGCCTTTGTCGGTTTTGGCGCCTCTGAAGCCGTCGATATGATATTTATATACTTCTCCTTTTACCAGGTGGGGAATAAAACCTTCCCAGATACCCGATTTATCGAGCCGAACAAACAACGGGTGACTATCGGGGTTCCAGTCGTTAAAATTACCGATCACCGATACGTAAGTGGCATTGGGCGCCCATACGGCAAAATAATACCCTCTGTTCCCCAATACTTCAATTTCGTGCGACCCAAACAGTTCATACAACCGGTAATGGGTACCCTGTTGAAAATTGCGAACGTGTTCTTCGGTAAAAAATGAGTAATTCCACACTGGTTTAGTGCTATCTACAAAGTGTATTTCTTCGTATTTTTTCATTGTTTCCATTTGCGCCCTTGTTTCTTGTATCTGATTAGTTGTGCCTTGTTTTCTTTTTTTGTGCCTTGTATCTTGTGTCTTGTGCCTTTTTTATGTCCTTTTAACGTTTAATTAAGATATTACTCTTCACTTATCCCGATCTGATTATAGAAATTCGCTCCTCCAGAAGGCGTTAAGGGAGAGATTCCAAAAAATATTAACCATTGATATGGGTATACGCCTTTATCCTTTACTTGTATTAGCCAAAAAACGAACTGCTCTTCTTGTCTTTTTGCTCTCGGTTTGTTTTCACAGTTTTTCTCAACGCGCTGATATTAAAGGTACAGTAATTGACACATCGGAAAAAAGAAACCTTTATAATTCGGTGGTAGCGTTGTTACGACCTTCCGATTCGGTACTGGTGTCGTTCACGCGCAGCGATAAACTCGGCAATTTTACACTGCAAAAATTATCTCCGGGTAAATTTATTATTATGGTTACGTACCCGGGTTATGCCGATTACTTCGACCGGGTTGAAATAACCGATGCTCCGGTTAATTTGGGTAAAATTTCCATGACGCTGAAAAGCCAGTTGCTGGCAGAAATTGTGGTACAACACAAACTGGGCGCCATTCGCATCAAGGGCGATACCACCGAATACGTAGCTGATAGTTTTAAACTGGCGGCCGGCGCTACGGTAGAAGACCTGCTTAAAAAATTACCCGGTATACAGGTTGATAAAGATGGGAAAATTACCGCACAGGGCGAAACGGTTCAGAAAGTGCTGGTCGATGGTGAAGAATTTTTTAGCGATGATCCTACCATTGTTACCCGCGGTTTTACTGCCGATGCCATAGACAAGGTGCAAACTTTTGATAAAAAAAGCGACCAGGCTGAATTTACCGGTATCGATGATGGTCAGAAAACAAAAACACTGAACCTGAAACTGAAGGAAGACAGGAAGAAGGGCTATTTTGGCAAACTGGAACTTGGTTCAAATGGTGGCCGCTACTGGAATAATAACCTGATGTTGAATGCCTTTAAGGGAAAGCGAAAATTCTCCGCCTACGGTATTATGTCAACCACCGGTAAAACAGGGCTCGACTGGAAAGAGGGTATGAATTATGGCACTAACAACACAACCATGAATACCGATAATGACGATGGTGTTATTTATATGAGCGGAGGCGGAAATGATGAGTTTGGCAGCAATTTTTGGGGCGAAGGACTTCCCAAAGGATGGGCCGGCGGTATGCATTATTCAAACAAATGGAACGACGATAAAATATCCCTGAACTCGAATTACCAGTTCAATAAAATAACGACCGAAGCGCGTGGCACTACTCAAAGCCAGAATAATTTGTCGACTTATACTTTGTATTCAAACGAAACCGGCAACAGTTATACCAGTCGCCTCCGCAACAGGCTTGAAGGAATTTATGAATATAAGATCGACTCCTTTTCAACGATAAAAATAACAGCACAAGGCTCAAGAGGAAACAGCCTCAGCCATAATTTTTATCATTCAGAGTCGTTCAACAATTCAGGCGATACCCTGAGTATAATTGATCGCACCACTACGTCGGATGCAGATAACAAAAACTTTAATTCGACCCTGTTGTGGAAACAAAAATTCAGAAAAACCGGAAGAACCTTGTCGCTGTCGGCCCGCCAGGTATATACCGAAAACGCCTCAACAGGATTTTTATTCTCGAACAACTATTTTTATCACAACAGTGTACAGGACAGCACACAACGCATCGATCAGCAAAAACTGAACGGCAATATTACGGCTATGATTAACTCGCGCATTGCCTATACCGAACCGCTTTCGAAAAGGTCATTGATCGAAATTAATTACAGCATTGATAATAACCATCGTCAATCACGCATCAGCACACTCGAAAAGCCTGCCGGTATTTTGAAATACGAAAACCAGATCGACTCTTTAAGCAATGAATATAGCTTTAATGTATTAACGCATAACAGCGGCATTGCTTACCGGTATTCAAAACCCAAACGCTTATCACTGTCGTTTGGGGTAAATGTATCGCATGCCGATTACACCCGCAAAGATTTAAGAACCGATACCATAGCGAAGTATGGCTTCACCAATTTTTATCCGCAGGCCAGTATGTCGTTCAACATGGGCTCAAACGGCAATCTGAAGGTCAGCTATAACGGCAGCACGCAGGCGCCTTCGATCGACCAGATTCAACCTATACAGGATAATACCAACCAGTTGAATATCCGAAAAGGGAACCCCGATCTGAAACAGGCTTTCCGCAATAATTTCGCTGTTACATTCAATAGTTTTAAACCGCTGTCGGAACAGAATATTTATTCAAACATTAATTTTTCAACAGCACAGAACGATTTTAGCACCATCAATACTTTTGATTCTGCCACCGGCCGCAAAACATCCATGCCGGTGAATGTGAACGGCAATTATTATGCGAATGGATGGTTTTGGTATGGAAGAAAGATCAAAAAGCTGAATACGAGGTTGGGCTTTAACGGCCGTTTTAACTATAATCATAACAATAACTTTCTCGACAATCTCCCTAACGTAAACAATAGTTATATGGCCGGGGGCGGTCCTAACTTAGGATATGAAATAGATAAAAAACTGGATATATGGATAGGTACCGGTTTTTATTACAATAGCACCAAATCATCGTTGCGCCCTCAGCTGGTTACCCGTTACTGGACACAGGAACATTATGCAGGTATAAACGTAACGCTGCCCTGGAAATTTGAAATTAATACTTCACTCGAAATGAACCTGCGCCAGAAAACAAGCACGTTTGATAAGAACAACAATGTTTATCGCTGGAATGCCCGGCTCGACAGAAAAATATTAAAAAATGATGTCGCCAGATTGCGTTTTGCGGCTTTTGATATACTTGATCAGAATATTGGATTTTATCGCAGCATCAACAGCAATTTTATTTCTGAACGCACCTACGATACCATGAGAAGATATTTTCTGCTGTCGTTCATTTGGAATTTTAGTAAAAATGGTAAACCGCTCGATTGGTAAGCAATTGATTTTGAGGTTTGGGGATTTAGGGATTTTGAGATTTCTTTTAATGATGCATTCCGATTAAATCTCAAAATCTCTAAATCTCAAAATCAGAAATTTTCAAAAAAATATTTTATGCCTCTTAAAATTACAATTTATCTAATAGCAATAATCCTCCCTGTGGGCGTGTGGGCGCAACAGAAATTTATAACGAAGGGTAAAATCGAATATGAACGAAAGACCAACCAGTATGCTTTTATGGATGAAAACAGCATATGGGACAACATGGCTAAGAATAACACATCGAAATTTGTTACCTACTATTACGACCTTTTTTTCAGCGACAAACAAACTTTATATAAACAGGGCCGCGATCCTGAAACAAAGCAGTTCAAAATCTGGGGTGTTTTTGATTCGGATAATACTATTCTTACCAAACTCGACAGCAGTACGGCACTTACCCAGCGAAGCATATTTGGCGATGTATTTCTGATCAGTGATTCAGTAAAAAATATAGACTGGAAGGTTACCACAGAATTTAGAAAAATAGCCGGTTTTGATTGCCGCAAAGCAGTAGGCAGAATGATGGACTCAGTGATAGTGATTGCTTTTTATACCGATGAAATTTTAACTACAGGTGGACCTGAATCTTTTTCGGGTTTACCGGGAATGATATTAGGCCTTGCCATTCCACGGTTGCATACCACCTGGTATGCCACCAAACTGCAACTATTAGATGTAACTGATAAAGACCTGCTGGCCCCTAAAAGAGGGAAAAAATTAACCGGCCCTGGTTATCGCGAAAAAGTAAAAGATCTGATGAAAAACTGGGGCGAAGATGCCTCTAAAAGACAAATGAATGTACAGTTGTTGTTGTGATTTAATACCTAATGGCACAATTGCGCCTTTAAAGCTTCAGCAGAAAACCATTGTATAGATGCGTCTTTTTTAAACCAGGTCATCTGGCGTTTGGCGTATTGACGGGTATTGGTTTTGATTTTTTCAATGGCCAGTGGTAATGAAATATGACCTTCGAGGTATTCAAATATTTCGGTATAGCCAACTGTTTGCAACGCATTTACCTGTTTATATGGTAATAAACTTTCAACTTCTTTCACCAGTCCCTCTTCGATCATCATATCTACCCGGCCATTGATGCGGGCGTGTAATTCGGGTTTAGGCAATTCAATACCATATTTAATAATGTTGAAAGGGCGGGTTGCCTTTCGCCCCTGCTGGTAGGTGCGTATTGACTCACCCGTGGCCTGTTTTACTTCAAGCGCCCTGATGAGCCGCTGCGGATTTTGTATTTCGCCGGTGGCAAAATACAAGGGATCCTGTTGCTGTACCTGTTGCTGCAACCATACAAGACCGTGCTGTTCGTATTGCAGTGTAATTTGCAGGCGGATCAATGGCGATATGGGCGGCATATCGTCGAGCCCTTCGCAAAAAGCTTTTATATATAAGCCGGTGCCGCCGGTAACCACGGCAATATCATGCTGCTTAAAAATTTCCTGTACAGCCTGTAAAGCATATTGCTCAAATACAACTGCATTTACTTCATCGTGTATGGAATGGGAATTGATAAAATAGTGATGTACCAGTTGCAATTCTTCGGGCGAAGGTTTTGCAACGCCAATGGACATTTCTTTAAAACATTGCCGCGAGTCGGCAGATATGATATCTGTTGCAAAATGGCGGGCTATATCAATGGCCACGGCTGTTTTACCCACAGCCGTAGGGCCGGCAATTACAAAACACGTTTTTTTGTTCATGCTATTTGTTGGGCTTGTATAGAACCCAAAACAAATTTTTATTTTGAGATTTTGGGATTTCGGGATTTTGCGATTTCATCCATTCAGAATTTCCCTTTAAATCTCAAAATCTCTAAATCACGAAATCCGGAAATCAACAATTATACTTCTTCGTCCTGTGCTCCTTCCTGCGCTTCTTCTTCACCAAGTCCCAGGTCCTCATCATCTTCGTCGCCTTCTGCCCCTTCGGTGCCAAATCCTTCAGTGCCGGCTTTCAGATCGTATTTTTCTTCCATTTCGGTGAGCTTATCGCCTGCAATGCCTTTAGTGCCATATTGAGAGGGAGCAATACCTTCAGATTTGATCACCGCGGGGTAATCAATCTTACTGCTTTCTTCTTTCGACACATTGATCAATTCAACCAGGAACGACCAGTTCTTTACAAAATCATAAACAAAAATAAATTTCTGATTAGGATCTTTAATTTCAGAACCTATCGGTGTGTTTTCCATTAAAAGCGGCGGCACTTTATATGGTTTATCGTATTTGGCAAGACTGATCTCACGGCCTCGTTGCCAGTTATCATTACTGCGATAAAAGGTAGCCTGGTGTTTGTTATCAAACTCGTAAGCCTTTAATATTACCTGTTGTAGCTGCAAAAAAGTTTGTGTATGCTTTATTGCCACATCACGGTAAATACTATCATCTTCCTCAAAATATATTCTGAATTTTAAAACAGCCATATAAATCGTTTCTGATTTCTGGTTTTAAGTTTTGAACTCAGTATCTGTGCTGAGCCTGGGTTTATTTGTTCTCTATAATCGTGCCAGCCGTTATATTGTTAGGTTATCTTACTTTCCGATTGCTGACTTCCGATTTCAGACCTCCGGTTTTTCCGGCCCAACTCCAAAAGTAAGACAATTCCCCAACTATCAAAGTACGCAATTTAAGGTGCATTTGCATAGTAACAAAATGTGCCAACAAACAGGGCAATATCATTTTATACTAAAAAAAGAAAAATATATCAAACCGCTCATCCGGTGCAAAATCGCAACAGGAAACCCCGTGCGAAACCTTATCCGGATGCACAATGTACGCATACGATGGATACTTATCAACAGGCAAGCCTCCGCGGCTAACCCATCGGATGCGTGGAAATTAATTTTCAGCAGTTTTTTTATTGACCAGATGCAAGCCCATTTCTGTTGCTTTTTTCATCATAAAATCGTATGCAGCGTCGTAGGTATTTTCAATTTCGCCATCGAGGATCGCCTCGCGGATGCTGTTTTTCAAATCCCCCACTATTTTACAGGGTTCGAGCCCAAAAATATCCATGATAATTTCACCGGTAATGGGCGGTTGCCAGTTGCGGATGCGGTCTTTTTCCTCTACCTCCTTTAACCGTTTGCGTACCAGTTCAAAATTCTCGAGGTAGCGGATTACCTTTTGTTTATTTTTAGAGGTAATGTCGGCGCCACACAACAGCATCAGGGCATCGATATCATCGCCGGCATCGAATAACAATCTGCGTATAGCTGAGTCAGTGATATTTTCTTTGGTTAAACTAATCGGGCGCAGATGCAGCTCAACCAGTTTGCGCACAAAACGCATTTTTTCGTTTTGCGGCAATTTTAACCGGGTAAATAATTTGGGTACCATGCGGCCGCCCACTACTTCGTGACCATGAAACGTCCATCCATGACCGCGCTCAAATTTTTTGGTGGCAGGTTTGCCAATATCGTGCAGCAAAGCGGCCCAGCGCAACCAAAGGTCATTGGTGTGTTGGGCAATATTATCAACCACCTGCAATGTGTGGTAAAAATTATCTTTATGGCCATGACCGTCGATGTACTCAGCGCCTGCAAGATCAACCAGCTGAGGAAAAATAATATGCAATAAACCGCTTTGATACAACAGGTCGAGCCCCACTGAGGGTTTTGAACTTAATAAAATTTTATTCAGCTCTTCGGTAATACGTTCCTGCGAAATAATGCGAATACGTTCTACCTGATCTTTTATGCTTTGAAAAGTAGCCGGTGCAATGGTAAAATTCAGTTGACTGGCAAACCGAACGGCGCGCATCATACGCAGCGGGTCGTCGCTAAAGGTTTGCCCGGGATCGAGGGGTGTTTGAATGATCTTCTTTTCGAGGTCGATCAAACCATTAAAGGGATCGATCAGTTTTCCGTAATCGGCAGTGTTCAAACTCACGGCCATTGCATTGATGGTAAAATCGCGCCTGTCCTGATCGTCTTTTAATGTGCCCGGCACCACTTCGGGGTTACGGCTGTGATAGCGGTAGCTTTCTTTACGGGCGCCAACAAATTCAATTTCCAGATCACCGTTGCCCTGCCGCTCATCCGGCTTATCACTTTCAGCCATTTCATCTGCAGTAACTACATGGCCCGCATCGGAATGATGGTCTTCGTGATAAAATCCTTTTAATTTTATTTGCGCAGTGCCGAAATTCTTAAAAAAAGCAACGGTTGGTTTGGGTTGAAAACGTTCGGCTACTTTATGTGCCAGCTGAATGCCGTCGCCCACACAAACAATATCTGCATCCTTCGTTACACGTCCCAGCAATTTATCGCGTACAAAGCCACCAATTACATAGGCAGGAACGCCCAGTTCTTCGGCAGCATGTGCGATTTTCTTAAATACGAATGATTCCTTTTCGGTGCAACGGATATCCATGACGCAAATTTAGACCTTTTGAATTGTTTGATGGCTGGATTTTTTGATTGTTGGTTTTCAATATCTGGCTGTTGACAAATAGTTAGCAAGCCGAAATTTCGGGTACCCAACCATCGAACTATCAAACCATCGAACCATCAGAAATTCGGGTTATTCAAAGACTATAATGAGCTTAACAACTGAGCATCCTGTATTTCATAGGCACACTTAAAATGGCCCAGCGGACAGGCAGGCCGTCCGTGCAAGCCACAGGGACGACACGATAGCGGATGTTGTATTTCTACGATAAACCGCTTGTCTGACAAAGGGCCAAATCCAAACGAAGGGAGTGTTGAACAATATACCGCCGTTACAGGAGCATTAACCGCCGAAGCAAAGTGCATGGGGGCCGAATCGTTCACATAATTCATCACCGACTCTTTCATCAGCGCGGCCGATTGCAAAAAGCTCAGTTTGCCGCACGCATTCACCACCGTGACAGCAGTCGCCCCCTGCTTTATTTCGTCGGCAAGCGCCGCATCGCCGGGCGCTCCCAGCAAATAAACAGTATAGTTAGCCGGCACCTGTTTTACAAAACTGATCCATTTATCTTTCGGATATTGCTTGGTAAACCACACCGATGCCGGTGAAATGGTTATATAAGGTTTTTTTATCAATGATTGAACCGCCGCTTCATCCGCAGCCGACGGATACAGCCGGGGCTTCATCACCGCATCATCGGTAAAATAACGGATCAGTTCATTATTTCTGTCTACCTCATGAATTGCATGGGCAGCATCGCTGATAATATGTTTGATTTTTTTATCAAATAAAAAGCTGAAGGGATTTTTATCGAACCCGATCGTTTCGCTGCCACCCGAAAAAGCAGTCAAAAAACCGGTGGCGGCAAACCGCTGAACATTGATCACTTTATCGTATTGGCGTTTCCGTATCTGCCATAATAATTTAAATAAGTTTTTCTGTTTGCCGCTCTTTTTATCCCATATCAATACCTCATGCAAATACGGATGGTTCAATAACAACCCTTCATTTCCTTTTCGTACCAGAAAATCAATTTGGGCATCCGGAAAATGCAGATGCAGTTTTTCCAGGATACCGGTTGCCAGCACCACATCGCCAATAAACGCTGTTTGTATTACGAGAAATTTCATTCTTGTTTGTGGTTTGAAGTTTGTGCCCGCCCGGATGACACGGTCGGACGGGGTTTGTGGTTCTTTCGGCGAATCAGGCCGTGTAATTTTGGTACTGTTACATTTTAAAGTGTTTGATTTTAATAATGAACTTTAAAGCGCGGCAGCAACCACAAACCATAAACTATTCTCTTATAGTTGTAGCCGTTCCATCTTTATTCCATTTTATAATAGAAGATGGTGCATGCTGCGTTTTATCCTCCTGCCTGTGGTGCACAATATAATCCACACCCTGCCATATCGCCGGCGATACCTCACCAAACCATGCAGGCGGTAAATCGCCCGATATATTCGCCGATGTTGATACAATAGGTTTTCGAAACCGTTTGATAAGATGTTTGCAAAAAGCATCTTTTACAATACGAATGGCAACAGTGCCATCGGCGTTTATTACATTATCGGCCAATCCTATGGCGCCTTCATAAATCACCGTTGTAGGCTTTTTGGCTTTTTTAAGATAATCAAATACCTGCAGATCGATATGCGCAACATATTGCATCAGCTCTTTTTCATCGGCCAGTAGTATGATCATGCTTTTGGCCTCGGACCGTTGTTTTAATTTGTAAATACGGTCAACAGCTGCCGCATTGGTGGCATCGCAGCCAATTCCCCAGATGGTATCGGTGGGATAAAGTAGCAATCCCCCACCCTGCAGCACCTTCAGGCAATGATCAATATCGTGTTGAAATTCTGACATAATGGTTTGAGGCTGCAAAATAAAGAAATAAGGCAACAAGGAACAAGATACAAGGTACAAGGTACAAACGGGAGCAAGTTTGCGATGATGAACAATTTGAAAATTTCAGGGACCCGTGCCTTGCTCCTTGTGCCTTGATTCTTCTTGCTTTTGCATTATGTTTGCAAAAAATTAACGAAATGCAAGATCTGATACTCGAAGCCTGGAACAACCGCGAGTTATTAAAGGAAAAAAAATATACCGATGCAGTAAAAGCAGTTATTGAAGAAGTAGATAAAGGCCGCTTACGCGTGGCTTCGCCCGGTGATGGCAAGTGGACGGTGAACGAGTGGGTAAAACAGGCCATATTGATGTATTTCGGTATTCAGCCAATGCAAACCTGGAACCTGGAGCCTTTTGAATTTTACGATAAAATGCTGCTGAAGAAAAATTATAAAGAACTGGGCGTACGCGCTGTACCCCACGCAGTAGCAAGATACGGCGCCTATGTTGCCAAAAATGTGGTATTGATGCCTTCATATGTAAATATCGGGGCTTATGTTGATGAAGGCACCATGGTTGATACCTGGGCTACAGTAGGCAGCTGCGCACAAATTGGTAAAGGCGTGCATTTAAGCGGCGGTGTTGGGATTGGCGGTGTGCTTGAACCCCTGCAGGCAAGTCCGGTTATTGTTGAAGATGGTTGTTTTATCGGCAGCCGTTGTATTGTGGTAGAAGGCGTGGTAGTTGAAAAAGAAGCGGTATTGGGCGCCAACGTAGTATTAACGCAAAGCACAAAAATCATTGACGTAAGCCAAAGCCAGCCGGTTGAATATAAAGGCCGTGTTCCGTCACGCAGTGTGGTTATACCCGGCACCTATGCCAAAAAATTCCCCGCCGGCGAATATCATGTAAGCTGTGCACTCATCATCGGACAGCGTAAACCAAGTACGGATTTGAAAACGAGTTTGAATGATGCGTTGAGAGACTTTAATGTTTCTGTTTAAATTGTAATTACATAGTTTCAGGTTACATGTTACAGGTTTCAGGTAGCACCATCCCTGCAGCATGTAACCTGCTTTTTTTACACATGACTGAAGAAAAAAAATACCATGTAACATTCGCTGGTTTTGCCATCACGCTGATTGGCGCCATATTGTTTTCAACAAAAGCCATTATTGTAAAAGTAGCTTTTGCCAATACAACCATGGATGCCCTTACCCTGCTGATGTTGCGCATGGCCTTTTCACTGCCTTTTTATGTAGGAGCTGTGTTTCTGGTAAAACAACAACAGCCGGCAAAACTTACCGGTCGCCAGTGGCTGATTGTTCTGGGACTTGGCGTTTTTGGTTATTATCTCAGCAGCCTGTTTGATTTTATAGGATTGCAATATGTTACGGCTGGTTTGGAGCGACTGATCCTTTTTCTGTATCCTACCTTTGCTGTTTTTTTTAATGCAGTTGTTTTTAAACAACCTGTTGTACGAACGCAAAAAATTGCACTGCTGCTTACCTATACCGGAATTGCCATAGCTTATATTGGCGAATTGCGTTTCGATATCGGCAACCCGCATTTTATCTGGGGAAGCTTTCTTATATTTCTTTGTTCTATCACCTACTCCATTTATATCGTTGGCAGCGGCCGGCTCATTCCTGCAGTAGGCGTTACCCGCTTTACTGCTTATGCCATGTTAGCCTCTACAGCCGGCGTGTTTGTTCATTTTGCCTTTGCCGGCACCATTCAGAAATTACAGGCAGCTTCCAATTACTGGTTGTACGGCATTATGCTCGCTGTAATAGCAACCGTATTGCCAACCTTTATGTTGTCGAACGGCATGAAGCGCATTGGCAGTAATAATGTTGCCATTATTTCGGCTATCGGACCGGTTTCGACCATTATTCAGGCCCACTTTGTTTTAGGAGAAAAAATTTTTCCCGCGCAGATCGCCGGTACACTGCTGGTGATCATCGGTGTTATTTTAATCGGATGGAGAAGAAAATAGCTGGTTACCGGTTACCAGTTACCGGAAAACCGGGAACAGGCAACAGGCACCTGAAAAAAACGCCTTGTAAAATAGCTTTACAAAGCGTTTTGTTTATAACACCTGTGCCCGTTAGGACCATGTTAAACAACAGGCAAATGGCACCAGGCAATCGCCACACCTCTCAGTCAACCTGTTAACTTATCAATGTGTAAACAAGTCAACTCTCTACCGTCACTGCCAGTGCGAACACCTGCTTCTGTAATACGAACATGATTTTTTAACCGGTGCCTTTACAGGTGCTGGTGGTGGGACTTCTACTTTCGGTTTATCAGCTGGTTTGCTTTTGCTGAACGTAAGCGGCATGCCAACAGTCAGGTTCCAGGCCGATGCCGTTGACTTAAGCCGCGTAGTAATTTGTTTATTATCCCCTGCTGTGCTCAATGTTTCGGTATTCATATTACCAATGCCTTTGAGGTATTGCAACCCAACTACAAATTTTTTATCACTGCCTTTGGCAAAGGCGAATTGAGTGCCGGCGATAAATGCAGTGTTCCAGTTGCCCGCATTGTATTGATAAACGGTTTGATTGTTTTTATAAACGCTGTTCAAAGCCGTTGGTGTATTGGGGATATATGCCATGCCTGCATACGGTTGTATGCGAACGTTCATCGCAGTAGCTTTTTTAACAGCTGCAGCATTTGCCTTCATCTGCGCTAACCGGGCCCCGCAGGGACTTTGAACAGACGGCATTGCTTTTTCGGATGATTGGTTTGATGATTTGCTTAAAAAAATCGGCTTGCTGCTTACCTGGTAGCCGCCTTCAAAACGAAGTTGCCAGTCGCCCCGTGAAGCCATGAATTCTTTATCGCCCGTTTCGGGATTGGTGAATTGATAAGTAACCAAAGAACGATTGGTAGCTACACCTAAAAACGGTCCATGAACTTTATTAAACAGGTAATCCATTCGCAGGCCTACCTGCGGCGAAACATCAGATCCCATGGGCAAAAAGCTCCCCATGCTATTATACTGTACCGAAGTAAAAGCTTGTTCAATACCCACTTTTGGTGTAACTGATAATTGGGCATACGTTGCTAACCCACAGGCAACGAATACCACGCCGGTTAACGCTGCTTTTCTCATAGCTTTAGTTTTTTTGATATCTAATAAGTTACATCATTTTCAGCAAAACAGTTTTATTTATACATGAGTGGCAGTTTTATGAATGCATTTTTTTATAATTCATTGTTTTAGCGGAAAGAAAAAAAGCGCCCCTTTACCCTCGCATTTTTTTTGAAAACAGAAACAACCTTTACTTACAAATTTTTCGTAAAACAATTATCCCCGTCTTTCGCTGTATAACCCTTATATCTGTTTCCGAACGGTACCCACCCGCGATTTTTAGCGCATCACACCTGAGATACCTCACGGTTTCATTTATGCCTGGCCCTTCAGGCAACACCGGTAAAGTATTTAAGCTGGTAGCTGTAAAAGAGAAGAAAAATAAAGATGATGATTAATAAGATCGGAAGTCCGAAACACCGGAAGAAGCTATCATGGAGGTATAATACTTTCGGACTTTCCGACTCACGGACTTTCGGACTTATTCATGGCATATTTTTTTCAGCCATGCATTAAGCCCGTTTAGTACCACGATTTTTGAAACCGAAGTATCTAAACGGTCGGTAGATTTAAATGAGTAAGCTCCTGTCAGCAATCAGGAGCTTATTTTTTTCTGCTAAAAAAAATCTTTTCCTGCCTTGTCCAATTGCTGCCGGTTCATTTGTTATATATCTAAACACTTATTCGAATAATTGTTAAAAACTGTACTAATTTAATAATCGTAAAACTTATCAAAATGGATGAATACATGTTAATATTCCGGCATCAGGACGGAAAAAAAATCGCTTCACCGGAGCAAATGCAAATATGGATGAAACAAACCATGGACTGGATCGGCACCATTGCTGCCAAAAACAAATTCAGCGGTGGTAACGGATTGCCTTTTGAAGATAGCAAAGTGGTGCATGCTCATAATATTGTTACCGACGGGCCTTTTGGTGAAATAAAGGAAACAATTGGCGGCTACATCATAGTTAAAGCCGATTCTGTTGACGAAGCCGTAGAATTTGCCAAAGGCTGCCCCGTTTTACAGGGCGAAGGCAATAGCGTAGAGGTACGTAAAATTGCCAAAGGCGATGGCGTTCACAAATAATAATCTTTGCAAATTATCCTTACAAAACGAATAAACAGAACTAAATGAAAGACTTCCTGTTGGTATTCAGGGCCGATTACGGCAGCATGTCCCAACGCAATCCCGAACAAATTCAGGCCGCTACAAAACGGTGGATGGACTGGATCGGCAGCATTGCCGCTCAGAATAAACTGATCGATCGCGGAAACCGTTTGGAAAATTCGGGCAGAGTGGTAAAAAGCGATCAGGTTATTACAAACGGACCGTATGCCGAGATCAAAGAATCGATAGGAGGATATTCTCTAATAAAGGCAGAATCATACGAAGCTGCCATTGAACTGGCAAAAGCCTGTCCTATATTAATCATGGGCGGCAATGTTGAAGTGAGAGAAATAAGCCCGTTATAATAGTTCTCGCGAAGGCGCGAAGCCGCAAAGCAATGAAGCCTAAAACCTGTCAGACCAAAACCTTTAATGCAGCCTGAATATTATTGAGATAATTGAAAGGAAGGCTAAGTATCTGACAGGTTATCTTTGCGGCTTAGCGTATTGCGCGAAATTAATTGCGCCTTTGCGCGAAACCTATGCAGCAACAGGAACTGATACCCAATTTATTCAGAACAGAATACCGGAAAATTGTGTCTGTTCTTTGCAAACGCTTCGGTTTCGATGAAATGGAGATTGCCGAGGATATAGCCAGCGACACCTTTATGACAGCCGCCCAAACCTGGGGCCTGCAGGGTATTCCGCAAAACCCAACAGCCTGGCTGTACCATGTTGCCAAAAACAAAGCAAAAAATTACCTGCAACGGCAGGCTACCTTTAAACAAAAAATTTCACCCGAACTATCAGCACAATACGAAGCAACTGCCGATAATGATAACGACATCGACCTGTCGCCCCAAAACATCAACGACAGCCAGTTACAGATGATGTTTGCCATTTGCCATCCGGCCATTGCTGTTGAAGCGCAAATAGGATTGTCGCTGCGTATACTTTGCGGTTTTGGTATAGAAGAAATTGCCGATGCTTTTCTTACCAGCAAAGAAACCATCAATAAACGCCTGTTCAGGGCAAAAGAAAAACTGCGCGAAGAAAAAATCAGCATCGAATGGCCGCCCTTATCGGCCATCGACAAACGGCTCGAAACGGTTTTAACTACCATTTACCTGCTATTTAGCGAAGGGTATTATTCCATCAGCAACAACAAAACACTGCGCAAAGAGCTTTGCTTCGAAGCCATGCGTTTGTGTTATATGCTGGTTGAAAATAAATATACCAGTAAGCCCGCCGTAAATGCATTGCTGTCGCTGATGTGTTTTCATGCTTCGCGATTCGAGGCGCGCTTTGACAAGAACGGTGAACTGATCTTATACGACGAACAGGATACCAATCTATGGGATGCCGATCTGATCAGTAAAGGCGGGTATTTTTTAAATTGCTCCGCCAGCGGCGATCAGTTGTCGAAATACCATCTCGAAGCAGCCATTGCATACTGGAGCACAGAAAAGGCCGATACACCCGAAAAATGGGAAGCCATTTTACAACTCTATAACCGGTTGCTGCAAATTGAATACTCGCCCGTTGCAGCGCTTAACAGAACCTATGCGCTTTCAAAAGCCAACGGAAAACAGGAAGCCATTATTGAAGCGGAAAAACTTCAACTCACCGGAAACCACTTTTACTATACCCTGCTGGGCGAATTATACACCGGTATAAACAACAAAAAAGCTAAACAACATTTCTCAGCCGCCCTGTCGCTGGCAAAAACACCAACCGACAGGCAAACGATTCAAAAGAAGATTAACAGGCTTTAAATGTATAACGGGGACTCGGTAAGTATAAAGCATAGGAAGAATCTCAAACAGGTTGGTGAAAATATTTCGGCGAAAAATTTACGCTTTGGCTTATCAGAAAAAAGCCGCAAGAAAAAGATTTGTATAACTGCAGCTTAGCTATTGGCGGCAGATTTCTTTTCTGCAAAATAATGTTCGCCATTGTGCACCTTTTTTATACAGGCCCCTATTTCATTTACATCTTCTATAGTGCGGTATACATAGGCCCAGCCGCCTGCATCTTTCCATTTTTGAGCAATATCCCATTCATATGAGTTGGTAAAACCAATTACCCGCAATGCCGGATTACACTGCAGCAACTGTTGCAGCAATTGTATACCCGAAAGCGTGTGCCTGTTCCAGTTAATATCCATTAGTACGATCCCTGTTTCGTGTTCATGCTCACGGTACATGGTCACTGCATGTTCAATCTGCCGGCAAATCTTCACAATTTTTATCTGGTGGTTCGAAAGCAAGGGCGTCTGAATGGTCTTTATAAAATAGTCGTTCTTTGCAATAACAAAAATATATATCATGCCAATTCATTTATACCTGAACAAAATCAAAATCAACTATCTCAGATCAGGTATAGGGGTGAATTTTATTTGTAAAAAAAGCCTCCCGGAGGGGAGGCTGCACTAATCAAATACCAATAACCATTAAACCTTATCCTATGAAAGAAAGGTAACACTTTTTTCAATTATCCAAACTTGTGGGGTAAAATTTTTTGGTGTTATTGCTTCAGCGGGACTATTAATTGTAATTATTTGACTTTAATCAACTTGCAATTACTATTTAAAGCAAAGTTGTGCAGCAAAATTGTACTACTATCTGTTTTATAACACTCACAAAGGGGCTCAACTAACGCATACTTCTTTACCCCTGCTTTCTGCAACACATCATCATATCTGCCTGATTTGCTGATCACGATCAGCCTTTATGACTTATAAGATCAGTTTATTCAAAGCTTTATACAGGTAGATTTGTTATGCAACAGGTGCAGTTAAATTTTGATATTGATCTGCATCCTTATTAAAACAACTATTTAATC
The DNA here is from genome assembly GCF_059587045.1 of Niastella sp. sgz303648. Lineage (NCBI taxonomy): Bacteria > Pseudomonadati > Bacteroidota > Chitinophagia > Chitinophagales > Chitinophagaceae > Niastella > Niastella sp. sgz303648. Next base: position 441,330 of record NZ_JCAPSW010000005.1, read on the forward strand.
ATTAAATATTTCTGTATGTACCTGCAAATAAATGGTGAACATCTCGTTAGCGAAGTACAGAAGAATTTCACCACTTTGTTTCCCTATTTAAAAATTGAATTTTTTAAATGCGGAGAACATTATCCTCCTTTCAAAACAATTCCATCATCCTGGCAATTAAGAGAAGCATGGCACCTGAAAAAAGACAAGGGCCTGTTAAAAGTATGCGATTGCATGACCGTGGCTGATCTTGAATACGCCTTCCAAGAAGAGTTCGGACTCACTGCTCATGTATTTCGCCGCTCGGGCAACGGATGGCTGAAAACAACTATGACAGACAACTGGACCTTAAAACAGCAGGACGATAGTGGCCGTGAAATTACACTGCATATGAACGAATACCTGGCAAAGATTCATGTGGAAATCGAATTAAAGCCAGTGGAATGATCAAAGTCATCCGGTGCTACCTGAAATATCATATTTTTTCGCTATTTAACGGAGTAGCTTTGTTAAGAGGGTAGCATGCTTTATAATACAGGCCCCCCCTCAAGGTGAAAAATACTTTAATTGTAAAACACTCTGTATGTATCTGAATTTAAATAGAGAAGAAGTTGCCGGTGAAATACAGAAGAACTTCACCGCATTATACCCGTATTTAAAAATTGAATTTCATAAATCGGCCTACAGAACTCAACTTAAATATCCGTTAAATGCCTGGATGCAACAAAAAGACAAATGGGTTTTGAAAATTTGCGACACCATGACCGTTTCGGACCTCGAAAATTCTATCCTCGACAATTTTGGTTTAACGGCCCGGGTTTACCGCCGTTCGGGTAATATGTGGCTGAAAACTACAATTACCGAAAACTTTACGCTCAAGCAACAGAACGAACATGGCCGTGAAATAACACAGAATATCGAAGCAGATAAAAAATAAATGCAAAATCCTTTTGTCATTCTTTACACATTGGTGTCTTTATATCTGGACAGTCATCAGGTAAGGAGTGTCATATAACAGTACCATTAACCAGAAAACCTCGCTTTCAGCGGGGTTTTACTTTTTAATAAGCATATCTACTTATTTGTTTACTTCCTGCATTGGTTGTTTTTCCCAAAACATTACCATACTCCCGAAAACGGAATATTTTCCGCTTTTCCAATGCCGTTTTTGAAGCGTTCATTTTCATCAGCCCGATATTTTCTTCGCTCACCAGTTTATTGAAAATCAGCACATAACAAAGCATTTCTTCAATCAGATTTTGAGGGTTTGCTCCCGTGCCAAAAAAGCGTGGTATGCCAATTGGATTATATCGGTCATACTGAACGTTTACCTTTATGAAACACATTTACACCCTGATCGCAATTTGTTTACTGACTTCAACTTTTAGCTTTGCCAACACTATTACTTTTTCTGCCACATCGGGCGATTGGTCAGAAGCCTCGAACTGGAGCCTGAACCGCGTTCCTGCCAATGGCGACTCAATAATAATTCCGAAGGGAAATTCGGTGCTGTTCGATAAAAACGATAGTCTTGCCAATGTATTTATTAAAGTATCGGGCACCTTAATTATTAAAAAGAAGTTGCGTTTAAACGCAGGCTCTTTAATTGAAATCACTTCTACCGGTACAATCAGTGCTTTGGGAACCAACCGCCATCTGGAACAGATATCATTGAATAATGTAAACAAGTATGATGAAAACGCCCCGTTGAATATTACAGGCCCTGCTTACGCTGCGCTTAATTCAGGGGTTTCTCCTGCAGGCTTCAGCATTCCGATGATACTACCGGTGACCTTTAATAGTTTTTTTGTAAGCAAAAGCAACAGCAATATCGTACTCGACTGGAGCACTTCCGAAGAAATGAATAATAAAGGTTTTGAAGTGCAAAGAAGTTTTGATGGCCGCAACTACTCTACTGTAGCCTTAGCATTGGGTACCGGTAATTCAGGCACCATACAACAATACCGTTTCATTGATAAAAACATGACTGCCCCTGTTGCTTATTACCGCATTGTCCAAACCGATGTAAACGGGAAAGTGGTTTATTCTGCTGTAAAGATCATCCGCACCAATGGCGCCATACCGGTTACCAAAATTTATGCAAACAACAAATCGGTAAATGTTGAATTCAACCAGGAAATAAAAAATGCGGTTACCATTCGCCTCTTTAATACAAACGGTCAGCTCATCAATCAACTGCAGGTGCAAAAAGCAGCTTACAGAATTACCCTCGATGCCGCAAATTGCCAGCCCGGAATGTACATTGTACAGGTAAGCGATGGCACCGACATTAAAGAAAGCTCAAAAGTTATGCTGTAAAAAATAATTGGTCTTCATCGGTATCATAGGCGTCCCGACAATTCGGGACGCCACTTTTATTGTTTATTACACCAGAAGTATTAATTTTCTGTTGGGTGAAAAACATTTTTCATGGATAATGGAACAGATACGGTTCGAACCTACTGGCTCACCCGGTTCATGATCCTGCGTTTGCTGGGAGCGATCTATGCTATTGCCTTTCTGGTAGCAATCAATCAGATCATCCCTTTGATCGGCTCGCACGGGTTGCTTCCATTAGATCTTTATCTGAAGCGCATCAGTGATGCGCTTGGTTCAACAGGCGCCGGCTTTTTGCGACTGCCTTCGCTTTTCTGGTTCTGGCATTCCGATACAGCCCTGATCACCAGCGCCTGGATCGGCTTTGTACTTTCCTGCCTTGTAATAGCAGGCTTTGCCAATGTGCCTCTGCTTGCAGTATTGTGGCTGTTGTACATGAGCTTTGTTCACATCGGGCAGGAATGGTATGGCTATGGCTGGGAAATACAGCTTACCGAAACCGGTTTTCTGGCTATATTTCTTTGTCCTTTGATTGACCCGCGCCCATTTCCCCGGCAACCGCCACCCCTGCCCATCATTGTTTTATTTCGCTGGCTGATATTCCGCCTTATGCTGGGCGCTGGCCTGATCAAGCTGCGTGGCGATGCCATCTGGCGCAACGGAACCGCCCTGTATTATCATTTCGAAACACAACCCATTCCCGGTCCGTTGAGCCGCTGGTTTCATTTTCTGCCGCATTCTGTTTTGAAAATGGGTGTATGGTTCAACTGGCTGGCTGAACTTGTAGCACCGTTATTTGTGTTCTGGCCCCGGATGGGCCGGCAAATTGCCGGTGTTGTGATTATTTTATTTCAGTTAACCCTTATTGTTAGTGGTAACCTGTCGTTTTTAAACTGGCTCACCATTGTACCTGCCCTCGCCTGCTTTGATGACGACTGGTGGCGTCGCATACTTCCCAAACGGCTGGTGCGCAAAGCAGCAATAGCTGCCGAAAACGCAATTGTATCAAGGCCCATGACCATTACAGCCTGGGTGGTAACTGTTGTTATCGGGCTGCTTAGCATCAGGCCGGCATTTAATTTATTATCACCGGGTCAGGTTATGAACAGTTCTTTCGATCCGTTCGATCTTGTAAATACCTATGGCGCCTTTGGCACGGTTGGCCAGGAACGGCTGAATGTGGTGTTTGAAGGAACCATGGATAACGATTCAACCGGCAACGCCAGGTGGCAACCTTATATATACAAGGGATTGCCTGATGTAACCGGTCAGCGGCCACCGCAGATAGCGCCCTACCAGTTACGGTTAGACTGGCAAATGTGGTTTGCCGCCATGTCAACACCCGACGAATATCCATGGACGGTACACCTTGTTTACAAGTTATTGCACAACGATCCACTTGCCATTAGTTTGTTTGCCAGCAATCCATTTCCGCAAAAACCGCCACGCTATGTGCGGGCTGTTTTATACAGCTACCAGTTTGCAAAGCCCGGCAACCCGCAGCATGAATGGTGGCATCGTACCCGGCTCGGCGAATGGATTCCTCCCCTGTCGGCCGGCGATCCGCGGCTGATCAATTTTTTAAAAGGCCAGAAATGGCTGCCATAAAACCAACTATTGAAGGCTGATTCATATCATAACAAATGGTGATATGCTTCGTGCATTTTTGCACTTTCTACGCATTATTTTGCAGGTTATGTCAGGTACAGTTGAATGTATTATCTTGCCCTGTACTGAAAAATGTTTGATCAAAAAAGCTGTATGAAAATATTTAAGTTTTTTAGCCTCGTATGTAGCCTCTCTATAATTTGTTATTCAATGCAGGCGCAACAAAAAATCAATCCTGCTATTGAGAAAAAAGTAGATGCATTACTAAAACAAATGAGCCTTGAAGAAAAAGTAGGGCAAATGGCCCAGGTGTCTATTGAATCATTAGGCAACACCAAAGACAATGTGTTTACTTTTTCCGACAAAATGAAAGACGCCGTAGTGAATTATAAGATCGGCTCCATATTAAACACACCCGGCTTGCAAACCGCAGCCGACTGGAACCGCATCATTACCGATATTCATACAGCCGCACAACAAACAAAACTAAAGATACCGGTACTATATGGCCTCGATGATATACACGGGGTAAATTATGTGGCAGGTTCAACATTATTCCCCCAGCAAATTGGCCAGGCCGCCACATGGAACCGCCAACTGATCTTTAATGCAGGTGTAATTACTGCTTACGAATCAAGAGCGGCCGGCGTTCCCTGGACGTTTTCGCCGGTGCTCGACCTGGGCACCAATCCTGTTTGGCCGCGTATTTGGGAAGGATATGGTGAAGATCCTTTTTTGAGTGCCGAACTGGGCCTTCAGTTTGTAAAAGCCGTACAGGAACCATTGGGCAGTAAAGAAAAACTGATCGTAAGCCTGAAGCACTACATGGCTTATTCTGATCCTAAATCAGGTAAAGACAGAACCGATGCATGGATACCTGAACATTATTTGCGTGAATACCATTTGCCTTCTTTTGCAGCCGCCATCAATGCCAATGCAAGAAATGTAATGGTAAACTCGGCCCTGATCAATGGCATTCCAACCCATATCAACAAACATATTCTTACCGATATTCTTAAAAACGAACTGGGCTTTACAGGCTTTATTGTTACCGACTGGCAGGATATTGAAAATGTATATCGTCGCGATAAAATGACGAACAATGTTAAAGAAGCGATCGGTTTGGCCATCAACGCCGGTATTGATATGTCGATGATCCCATACGATTATAAAGCATTTTGTACCGACCTGATCGCTCTGGTGAAAGAAGGAAAAGTAACACAGACACGCATCGATGATGCAGTAAGAAGAATCCTGCGCGTGAAATATGAAACAGGTATATTCGAAACACCTGTTACCTATTTAAAAGACTATCCAAAATTCGGTAGTGCCGAATTTGAAGCTGCGGCTTATAACACAGCTGCCGAATCGATCACGCTGTTAAAAAACAACAACAATACGTTGCCGCTTCGCGCCAATACCAAAGTGCTGGTAACCGGCCCGAATGCCAATTCAATGCGCACGTTGAACGGTGGCTGGACCTACTCATGGCAGGGCGAAAGAACAGACGAATATGCCGCTAAATACAATACCATTCTCGAAGCATTGCAAAAGAAACTGGGCGCTGCTAATGTTGTATACGAACAGGGGGTTGCCTATAAAATGCAGGGAAAATATTTTGAAGATACTGTAGTCAATATCGATGCAGCCGTTAATGCAGCCGCCAATGTTGATTATGTGTTGCTGTGCATTGGCGAAAACAGCTACACCGAAACACCGGGTAATACCAATGATATTAGTTTCTCTGAGAACCAGATCGCTTTAGCCAACGCATTGATAAAAACCGGCAAGCCTGTGGTATTTATTTTGAATGAAGGACGCCCCCGCATCATCAGTAAAATAGAACCAGGCGCTGCAGCCATTGTAGATGTGTTGTTGCCGGGTAATTTTGGCGGCGATGCGCTGGCAGATATTTTAACCGGCGCTGTGAACCCCAGTGGTAAGCTGCCCATCACCTATCCGCGATACACCAATGATCTGGCCGGCTATATTCATAAACCATCCGAAGGAACAGGTAATCCGCAGGGTGGTGAAAGCAATCCACAGTATCCATTCGGATTTGGATTGTCGTACACCGGTTTTTCATACAGCAATCTCACCATCAATAAAAACAGTTTTAGCGCCACCGAAACAGCTTCCATTGTTGTAACAGTTACCAATACAGGCAATAAAGCCGGCAAAGAAGCAGTGCAGTTGTTTATATCTGATCTCATCGCTTCTTTAACGCCCGATGTAAAACGGTTAAGAGGTTTTGAGAAGATTGATCTGAAACCGGGCGAATCAAAAACGGTTACTTTCAACATTCCATTAAAGCAACTGGCTTTTACAGGAACAGATCTTAAAAAACATCTTGAAGCCGGCGATTTCAATATTCAGATCAGTAACCTGCAGCAAAAATTTTCGGTGAGCAATAGTATAGTATTCTAACCCAATATATTTACGCTCAAACTCCGGGCGTTTAGCTTTCCCAAACGGAAGCGCAAAACAAATGCGCTTCCGTTTTTTGTTGGTAGATATATACCGTTTTCAGGTGGTTGAATTTGTGATCAGGTTTGCGAAAGAATAGGCTATTGCGTTAACCATTCAAGGAACTGGGATATTTTTTCTTTGCTTACGGTAATGGTTTCCTGTGTAGGCACAATCAAAGTTACCGATAACTTACGCGAAAGATAGCTCGATGCGTCCTGCACTGCTTTCCGGTTCACGAGAAACTGCCTGTTGGCCCTGAAGAAAAGTGGTTCTGTTGTTTGAGTCAGGTCGTCGAGACTTTTATTGATCAGGTATGTTTTTTTATCGAATGTGGTTAGTTGTACCACGCCGTTCTTCAGGTAAAAGAAAGCGATATCGGTTATGGGTACCGGTAAAATCTTGTCTTTCTGGTATACGAGAACGGCGCCGGTGTTAACCGGTTTCATAGTAACAAACAATTGTTCCAGTGCTTTATAGCTGAGTGCATTCTCTGTTATTTTTCCCCTGAAAGCAAGGTATTTGTTTATAGCCGCCGCTACGGTAGCCTCAGTAAAAGGTTTCAGAATATAATCGATGCCATTGGCCCTGAACGCCTGCAGCGAATATTCGTCATAAGCCGTGCAAAATATTACCGGAACCTTTATATCTGTTTTTGAAAAAATTTCAAAGCTCAGTCCATCACCTAACTGAATATCGGAAAAGATCAGATCGGCGCCGGTTCCGCTATTGAACCAGGCAATGCTTTCTTTCACCGTGCCTAATATCTTTTCGATATGCACTTGCGGAAATAATTGTTCAATGGTTTGCGCCAGGTCTCTCGCAGTTACTTTCTCATCTTCTATGATCACTACCTTCATGTTATATTACTTTAATGCTTACAGAAAATACATTGCCGGTTTGATGAATGATCACTTCATCGCCCGATAAAATTTTATATCGCTCCATCAGGTTCACCAGGCCTTTGCCGCTCGAAGCGTCGGTATGCGTTCTAACCTGCAGATTATTCTCCGTTATTATACGGCCATCGCGATAAAATATGTTAATGATCAATGGCGACGACTCTGTTACTTCATTATGCTTAATGGCATTTTCAATTAACGATTGTATCGCAAACGAAGGTACCGAACCATTTGATAGCACAGGCGCAGGAATAGCTATTTTACAAACAAGCGCATTTTCGAACCTGATTTGTTGCATTTCAAGATAATCATTACAAAGACTGATCTCATCGGCCACGCGCGACACCCTCGACTGGGGATCTGAGAAGGAAGCCCGCAAGAAACTGACGAGGTGCGTGAGGTATGCTTCCCCGGCGGTAACATCTGTTTTATACAGGCTTTTCAGCATGCTTAAGGCATTGAAAAGAAAATGCGGATGTATCTGCTGCTTCAGTAACAGGTTGATTGATTCAAGATGAGCCGCCCGTAGCCTTGAGTTCTCGAGCTCGGCATTTGCCTTTTCATATCGCAGAATAACGAGGTTATGAAAAATGATAACAAGCGTATTGTTCATCACGCCCTCCAGCAAAATAGTAGGCATCGACCCGGCATACGTCCAGGTCGAGTTATTTCTTGTTAAATATACTTCCAGGGATTCGGTACTAAAAACCAGTATAAACGACAGGATATAACCGGTTATATACCGGATCCATCTTTTTTGTTTTACAGATAACGACTGGCCGGCCATACCGAGCATCAACAGTATCATAATATTTATCAGAGCTACCAGCAAAAAACGGATGCCGATAAATACCGAGTAATAAACAGGCATACTGGTTTTACTCTGGGAGATGTACAAAAAAACAAGAGTGTAAGCTGTAATGATCAGCGTAACCAGGCAACTATACCTTATCAGCTCCTTTACCAGGGCAGTTCGTTTCATAAAACAAAGTTACAGTATTTGTTACCCGGCTCCGGTACAGCACCGTTGCGAAACGGACAAAACCGGCTGCGAAACGCCCGCGCAGCTATTACGCTTATATCCGTTTCCGACCCGATTTTGTCCGTTTCATTTAACTCCCGTTTTCGGGTTGCTGCAAACGCCATGACCTTTGCTTACGCTAAACGCATAAAGCTGAACGCTGAAAAATTCAAATACGGGGTTTTAGCATTTCGCATTAAGCATTATGCGTTTAGCGTAAAAAAGGCAGTAAACTCAAAAAAAATAGTATTATGAAAAAGTTAGTTGTTATTGGTTTTATTCTGGCATCTGTTAATGGTTTCAGCCAAAGTTTTTTTTCAAGATTTCATCCCGGGCTTAAAGCCGGAGCGAATTACAGTAATTTCTCCAATGCCGATTTCAATACCGATGGAATCATGGGCTTTCACGCAGGCGGATTGATCAATTTTAAAATAACAAACAAGTTATCGATACAGGAAGAATTTTTGTTTTCGTCGCAGGGAGCAAAAGTCGACAAAGACGTGTTCGGCAAAGACAATATAAAAATATACTACATGACGGTTCCCTTTCTGTTGAAGTACCGTACCAATATGGGATTATACTTTGAAGCAGGTCCGCAGGTTGGTATGCGCATCAATGAAGATATCGACGGTGTGCCGGTAAAGGAATTTGCCAAAAAGCTCGATCTGGGTGCTGCCGCCGGATTAGGATTTCAGCTTCCAAACGGATTGGGCATTGGCGTAAGGTATGTTGCCGGACTATCGAAGGTGGGCGATTTTGATTATGCCAACATCAAAACCGATTTCAGGAATGATGTAGCTCAGGCAAGTATTTTTTATATTTTCTAACGGCAGTATATAAAAGTAGTGATTAAGGGTAACAATGAGCCTGGTTGCAAATTGCAACCAGGCCTTGTTTTTTTTGTTCACCATCAAAACTGTTTGATTTATACAAAGAATGGTTTGATATACGTAAACCCTTCAGTTACCACCGTGTTACATTTGCCATTGAAATGATACAATATGGAAAATCTGAAGGCTTTTAGCCTCGATAAGCTGAATTTGGCAGAATGCTTTCCGGCAGGCTTTGATCAACGTTTTTGGTATGGCATATATTTCATCAATGAATACAGCGATCCTTCCATTGTGTTGCTGAATGCCGATTTCGGTTTTGTTACCCATCATTCAGCTAAAAAACGACAGGGATACCTGGTACTATTCAATCACCATTTTCTGCCACAACGCCTTTACGAAAAACTGCATAAACTACCGCTTTTCTTTCAGCAGGGCTGCGGGCCCTTTACCCTTAACAAACAACAGGTACAGGAGTTGAATAATTTATTTGGTAAAATATGCAGCGAAATACTGTCAGATTACCGGTTTAAAAAAGAATTGCTGGCAACCTGGATTACGCAATTATTACACTTTGTTATTAAAAACTTTTATGGTGAATGGTCAATGGTGAATAGTGAGTAGGCAGTGGGCAGTAGGACTGGCTGCGGAGGAGAGCTACTGCTTACTGCCTATTGCCCATTGCCTGTTGTTTTCGTTAGCTTTGCAACAATGAATACCAATAACCGCAAAAAAGATGTATACCTCATTCTGATCCTGGGCTCGTTATCGGCCATCGGACCTTTTTCAATTGATATGTACCTGCCGGCATTTCCTGAAATTGCAAAGGGACTTCATACTACGGTAGCGCAGGTTATGCTGTCGTTATCCAGCTTTTTCATTGGCATTTCGGCCGGGCAATTAGTGTATGGCCCGCTGCTGGAGCGTTTTGGCCGTAAAAAACCATTGTACTACGGGTTGTCGATATACCTTATCGCTTCAGTAGGTTGTGCACTGGCCGCTTCGGTAAATGCATTGATCGCATTGCGGTTATTGCAGGCATTGGGCGGTTGTGTAGGCATGGTGGCCGCAAGGGCTATGGTACGCGATCTGTTCGATGTAAAAGAAAATGCCAGAATATTTTCCCTGCTCATGCTGGTGGTGGCCGTATCTCCTATTATTGCGCCTACATTAGGGGGTTATATTACGGCTGTATTGGGTTGGCGCTATGTTTTTGTGGTCCTTATTGTAATAAACATCATCATATTGACAGGCATATATTTTTTATTGCCCGAAACAAAAAAGCCCGATCCCAATTTTTCATTAAAGCCGGCGCCTATTCTCAACAACTTTGCAGGCATTATCAGGCATCCGCAATTTTATACATACGCTTTAACGGCAGCCATATCAGCAGCCGGACTGTACGCCTACATCGGCGGATCGCCCTATGTGTTTATGGAAATATTTCACGTAAGCGAAAAACAATACGGATGGATATTTGCGCTGATAGCCATGGGGCTCATCGGCGCCAGCCAGATCAACAGTGTGTTATTAAAAAATTATACCAGCGAGCAGATCATCAAAGCAGCCTTGTGCTGCCAGAGCATTACCGGCCTGGTGCTGGCTGTTATTACCGCTTTAGGATGGAGTGAATTGTTTATAACCATCTTTTTGATTTTTATTTTCCTGTGTTGCCAGGGATTTACTTTTCCCAACGCATCGGCGCTTTCCTTAGCGCCTTTTGGTCATAATGCAGGCAGCGCTTCAGCGCTCATGGGAGCCATTCAAATGTGCATAGGCGCTTGTGCATCGGCCCTCGTTAGTTTTTTACAAAACCACACGGCCATACCTATGACGGGTGTAATGGCCTGCTGTGCAACAATGGCTTTTGGTGTTTTTCTACTGGGACGAAAAATTATTACACAACGGGCTACTGCAGAAGCGGTTGAGGAAGAAGATGTGGACATGATCAGTACATTGTAGTTGACAGGTTAACCAGTTTACAAGTTGATAAGTTAACAGGTAGAAGCAACTCATCAACTTTTCAACCTGTCAACTTATCAACTTGTAAACTGATCAACTTGTCAACCAATTGTTTGAATTTCGAAAGCATTTGTTTGATTTGTGTTATTGACGTGATCCGTTGCTTTTTTAAGTTTGCTGCTTATTAATAAAAAAGTATGAACGTCAAAAACATAAAAGCATTCGGTACAGAAGCAGCTGAAGCGCCGCTCAAATCACTCACCATTCAACGCAGACAAGTAACTGCACACGATGTGGAAATAGAAATTCTTTATTGCGGTGTTTGTCACTCCGATTTACATACGGCACGCAACGAATGGCAAAATGCCGTTTACCCGGTTGTTCCCGGCCATGAAATTGTAGGCAGAGTAGTTAAAGCAGGCAATCATGTTGCCAAATTCAAAACGGGTGATCTTGTTGCGGTAGGTTGCATGGTTGATTCGTGCATGGAATGCGAATATTGTAAAGATGGATTGGAACAATATTGCGACCCCGGCTTTACAGGCACTTATAACGCTCCCGACGAACACCTCGGCACACGCACTTATGGAGGCTATTCAGAGAGCATTGTGGTGAAAGATCACTTTGTATTGCGCGTTCCCGAAAATCTTGATCCCGCTGCAACGGCCCCGTTATTGTGCGCCGGCATTACCACTTATTCACCATTGAAACACTGGAACGTTGGCCCCGGTAAAAAAGTGGGCGTGGTGGGTATCGGCGGTCTGGGACATATGGGCATCAAACTCGCCAAAGCCATGGGCGCTTTTGTAGTGGTATTCACCACCTCCGTTTCCAAAACAGCCGACGCCAAACGCCTCGGCGCCGATGAAGTGGTGTTGTCTACAGATAAAGAGCAAATGAACAAATATGCCAAAAGCCTTCATTTTATTCTGGATGCCGTATCTGCACCGCACGACATCAATGCATATCTTCAATTGCTTAAACTCGATGGCACACTGGCGCTTGTTGGATTGCCCGATAAGCCGCTTTCGGTACAGGCGTTTAACGTGGTTCTTCCCAGAAGAAACTTTACAGGTTCTGCCATTGGTGGAATTGCCGAAACACAGGAAATGCTCGACTTTTGTTCAAAGCATAATATCGTATCAGATATTGAACTGATCAATATTCAGCAGATCAACGAGGCCTGGGAACGCCTGTTAAAAGGCGATGTGCGCTATCGTTTTGTGATCGAAATGGCATCGTTGAAAAACTAATAGCAAACAGGTCGTTTTTTCTGCAGGAGAATAGTGATCCCGCCACATAAGGCGGGATTTTTTATCTGTTTTTTACCCGGCGCACTCGTTTCGGATCAATTTTAATAACTTACCTCCGTTTCAAACTACACCCATGCAAGGCATATTTATAGAATATATTTATATTATTTTAATCATACTGGCGCTGGTAATGGTTGCCAATAAGCTGCACCTCGCTTACCCCATTGTATTGGTATGCGGGGGACTGGCGCTGAGCTTCATTGGTAAATTTTCAACCGTCACCATCGACCCCGATCTGGTATTTTTTATTTTTCTTCCTCCCCTGTTGTACGAAGCAGCCTGGCAGGTTTCATGGAAAGAGTTCTGGAAATGGAGGCGGGTGATCATCAGTTTCGCTTTTCCTATAGTGGTCATTACTTCCTGTGTAATTGCCTATATATCTACTATGCTCATTCCCGGATTCACGCTGGCGCTGGGATTTTTGTTAGGCGGCATCATTTCTCCGCCCGATGCCATTTCGGCCACCACTATCATGCGACAGGTTAAAGTGCCAAAAGCGCTGGTAAGTATAGCCGAAGGCGAAAGTTTGCTCAACGATGCTTCATCTTTAATCGTATTTCGTTTTGCACTGGTTGCCGTAATCACCGGGCAGTTTCATTTTCAGGATGCAGCCACCAGTTTTGCGCTGGTGATTATAATGGGAACGTTAATAGGTGTTGCTATTGGTTATATTTTCTACGGCATCCATCGTTGGTTGCCGGTAACGCCCAGCATCGAGATCGTTTTATCGTTGGTTACGCCTTATTGCATGTACTATTTTGCAGAGCACTTTCATTTTTCAGGTGTACTGGCAGTCGTGAGCGGCGGATTGTTGTTATCGGGTAAGCGCCAGCGTATGCTTACCTACCGGAGCCGTCTTGAGGGCGTAAATGTATGGGCAACTTTGGGCTTTGTACTGAATGGAATAGTGTTTTTACTAATTGGTTTGCAGTTACCCTCCATCACACGGCAATTGGGCGATATCAGTTTGGGAACAGCAATCTGGTATGGGTTGGCTATATCTTTCGTGCTGATCATTGCTCGGCTGCTTTGCACCTTAGGCGCTTCGGTTTTCACCCGGTTTATGAGCCATTTTATTACCGTAGCAGATAATAATCCCGGATGGAGATCGCCTATAGTGTTGGGCTGGTCTGGCATGCGTGGTGTGGTATCGCTGGCAGCTGCTCTTTCAGTACCCTTGCTTCTTGAAAACGGACAACCGTTTCCATACCGCAACCTGATCCTGTTTATTACATTTATTGTAATTCTGGTTACGCTCGTTTTTCAGGGATTAACCCTTCCCTGGGTGATCAAAAAAATAAAACCCACCAGCCCTGAAACAATTATACCGGATCATGAGCAGGAAATAATCATTCAAAAGAAGATCGCACTATACTCGCTTAAGTTTCTGGAAGAAAATTATGGCGACCATCGCCATACAAATGAACACGTAAGTAATTTACATGCAAAACTAACAACGGATCTCAGGTATTTCGACCGTTCGCCTTCAGCAATAATCAATTCAAAAGACAACGCCCTTAGCAGCTTTCAACACATTTATCTTGAAATGCTGGAACATCAGCGACAATTACTGAATCAAATGAACCACAAGTCTGAGTTCGATGAAGAACTGATCAGAAAATATTTTGCCCTGGTTGATATGGAAGAATTTAAGATCCGCGAAAAAATAATGCACGAAGCCTGAATCTGTTTGTGGTTTGAGGTTTGTGCCCGCCCGGATGACCCGGTCGGACGGGGTTTGAAGTTGCTGCCGCGCTAAATTGGGTTTCTGGTTTGAGGTTTATGGTTTGTGGTTGCTGCCGCGCTTTGTAAAGTTATTATTACTTCCCGGCACCTTAAACGTACAACAGGAGTATAATTACACAGGAAGATTCACCTAAAGAACCAAAAACCATAAACGTCAAACTATAAACTGCTTATAAGAATCTTTTACACTTCGGGCTATTGCAACGGCATTTCAATTTTCCGTCGTGATGCGTTTCGCCGTAATCGCAGGTTATTTCTTCATTTTCCTTAATGTCGTGTTTCGCATAAAATTCAACCCGGTTGTTGAAGATGCGCATATAAGCGTTGGGATCGCACGAGTGGTTTATATAGCGGAGCTCGTTCCCGTTTATCATGCCATTTAATGCCAGTCCGTTGTCGAGCTCAACCATGGCAATTCGTTTGGTGCTTTTTATAATTTTTTGTGCGGTCTTTAATGGAATGATAGTACCTCCCAACTCCCCGATCTTTTTTCGTGCCGGAATAAATTGTAATGCGTAAACTCCTTTACCGTCTATCTGGCTTTTATCAACTTTAACCGGAAATGCAATTAGTTTCAAAGTTCAGTGTTTAGTTTAGTCTTAATTGGATTTTGAAGCCGAAAGATAATAATTGCTATGCATATATAAGCTGCTTTCAACGGTTTTTATATTAAACTCCATAATGTTCGTTCCCTTTTTCCACAAAAAAATACTTGGCTTGCTAATGGTTTATATTCGCATATACAATCCGTTAATTACTGTTTAAACTTTATGAAAATGAGATGTAAACCTGTACTTATTCGAAATTTCACAAAATGCATTCCTATTGCATTCGCACTTGCCTTAACACTGCTTACAAACAGTAAGGCATTCAGTCAAACTACAGTTCCCTTCACCCTAAACAACAACTCAGCCTATACCGATGCCAATGTGTATGTGGCTGTTGTAGGTATTATCAATGACAATCATGTTTGGATCGACACTAAAACAAGTGTGGTTCATTTAATGAGCGCATCAGATAATACAGTGGCGGGCCCGGTGATCGGCGGTAATCAGGGTCCCGGTGGCAACGGACTGTATGCAAACTGTTTTGCGCGGCTCAGCGAAATACCCAATAAGGTGATCAACATTCCGGGCATTGCAGGATGCCGTATTTTGATTTCGTTCAACTCGCAGTTGTATCTGTATTTTTTCGGCGCTTCAGGAGCACCCAGTGGTTATGCAGCTCCCAACCTTGCCAATCCTACCGATCCCAATCAGGGCATCCGGTACGAAATGATCGAATTAACCAATGCAGCCGCGGGTTTGTGGGCCAACACCACACGTGTTGATTCGTATCAATATCCCATGGGACTTGAAGTATGGGGCAACTCAGGCTTTTATAAAAAAGTGGGTGAATTGAAAACACATGCTGAAATTCTTTCGAAATGGCAATCAACAGTGCCTGCAGCATTTGCCGGTTGTTATAATGCTACCAGTGGTATCATTCAATTTCCATCAAAAACAGCCGCATTTCAAAGTGGCGGGGCGCAGGCGAATTATTTTGGTTCTTATATAGATGCCATCTGGTCGAAGTACAGCAGTGGTGCGCTCGTATTTAATGCAGGTAATGCCGGTACTTTTAGCGGACGTGTATCAGGCGATGTATTTACTTTCACAAGAGCATCTGACGGAGCAGTAGCTACTATTTCGCGCAAACCTACCAATACCGAAGTAATGGAAGGAAGCGGTGTATTGGCATCGGGCAGTTCATTGGATAAAGTTGTTCAGGCGCAGATATGTGCAGCTATTAACAGGCATGCCATCGATCTGAACGTTGCTACAGGCGTTACACAGGATTTTTCTGATGCGTCGAAATATTATACAACATCGCCCTACAACTGGTATTGCCAGTTCTGGCATCAGCCCGATATCAGCTACAACAGTTTAACGTACGCTTTCTGCTACGACGATGTATTCGATAAATCATCTACTATCAATGCACCATCACCGATAAGAGCTACTATTACTGTAGGCGGTTTTGCAGGACTAACATCAACTGGCGTGGCAACAGTATATAAGGATTGTAATTACGCTGGGTATGCAGTGGGACTGAACGCGGGCACCTATACGCTTAGTCAATTGATCGCACTGGGTGTATCAAATGATGATATTTCTTCCATTAAAGTAAATTCAGGCTACAAGGTCACTTTATACCGCGATGATAATTTCACCGGGCCCACACTGGTGAAGACTGCCGATGATGCATGTTTTGTTGACGACGTGTTCAATGATTCAGCGTCTTCATTGAAAGTAGAAACAAATGCCGCCACATTCTCCAGTGTGATACAGGCAGAGGATTATACGTACATGGCAGGCATACAAACAGAGACCACCACAGATGCCGGTGGCGGATTGAATGTAGGCTATATAGATGCCGGAGACTGGATGTCGTACCAGGTTACCATACCGGTTACAGGTACATACCGTGTTATTTACCGGGTGGCAAGCCCCAATTCCAATACAACACTGCGTTTGGAAAAAGATGCAGGCGCCACACAATTAGGATCAGTGACCATACCCAACACCGGCGGATGGCAAAAC
Source organism: Niastella sp. sgz303648 (assembly GCF_059587045.1). Lineage (NCBI taxonomy): Bacteria > Pseudomonadati > Bacteroidota > Chitinophagia > Chitinophagales > Chitinophagaceae > Niastella > Niastella sp. sgz303648. The sequence goes on from NZ_JCAPSW010000005.1 coordinate 458,076, forward strand.
TGGACCGACGTTGCACATAACGTAACCCTACCTGCAGGCACTTACTCTATTGGCATTGCCACATCAACCGGTGGTTTCAATCTTAATTATTTAACGATCACCGACAATTTATCGGCAAGACAAGCAATCATAACACGGAATGAACCAATAGCTGAAAACAATATTTTGTCATTATCGCCCAATCCGGTATCCAGCCAGTTATTCCTGCGCGGCTATGAAAATGTTAAAACAATGCGCATTTATGATATAAGCGGACATGTAATAATGACAATTAAAAATCCTGGCAGTACAATTTCGGTACAAACATTAACGCCTGGTGTATATATCGCTCTTATTGAAGGTCGTGATAACTCTAAAAAACAAATAAAATTCGTGAAGAAGTAAATAAAGTAAGAAATGTGAAAAGCCGTATCGATCGTCATCGGTGCGGCTTTTTATTTTAACAAAGAAATGATGATGACACTGTTTCAATCGACCAGTAAACAATATTCAACGACAATTACCCATTTATTCCGGCTGCAATACTATGTAAGCAAAATAGACTTTTGTCATACATATCAAATAACACAAAATTAACATCGCTTAACGATAAAACAACCATATTACCTGTAATGCCAAAATGGTTGAATAAAGGGCAAATTTTCCCTACATAAAAATTTCATTGCATAAGTAATTTGCCTGATGTTTAAAACTCAACCAAATAATACTTTATGACAATGAAAAGATTGCTTATTGTCCTATTCGTATTATTCTCTTTCACGATCGTTAAGGCCCAAACAAGAAAAATTACAGGGAAAGTAACATCTTCTGCCAATTCGGCGCTCGAGGGTGTTACTGTACAGGTAAAGGGAACCTCTCAGTCAACCACAACCGATGCAGAGGGAGGTTTCGCTATATCTGTACCCCAGGGAGCAGCCACTCTTGTTTTTTCGTACGTTGGTCTTCAGCAGGTGGAAGTGGATATTACGCGTACAACAACTGTAAATGTTGTTTTGAAAGAAAAAGTTAGCGAAATGAATGATGTGGTGGTGGTAGGTTACGGAACAGCCCGCAAAAGAGACCTTACGGGTTCTGTGGCCTCTGTAAGCACCAAAGAACTTGAAAAAACACCCCTCATACGAGCCGACCAGATGTTGCAGGGCCGTGTAAGCGGTTTGCAGTTTACGCAAACCGACGGCCAGCCAGGCAGTGTAACCTCGATCCGTATACGGGGTACCAATTCTATCAACTCAGGCAATGAACCATTGTATGTGATAGACGGCTTTGCCGGCGTTGGCGACCTTGCCAGCATCAACCCGGGCGATATTCAATCGATAGAAGTATTGAAAGATGCCTCCGCCACTGCTATTTACGGAAGCCGCGGTGCTAATGGCGTTATTCTCATCACCACCAAAAAAGGAGCCGCCGGACAACACACCATTACGTTCGACGCCTACTATGGTGTTCAGAAAATTGCCAAAAAGCTGAAGCTGATGAACGCCCCGCAATTTGCTACTTATCTCGACTCGCTTCAGGTATTAAACAACCTGGCGAATCCCGCTACGGCCCTTCCCCTGCCCTATACACAGGACCAGATCAGTAAGCTGGGCGCCGGAACCGACTGGCAGGATGCTTTATACCGCAACGCGCCCATGCAAAGCTACCAGCTTGGTTTTAGCGGAGGTAATGCCGATACCCGTTACTACCTGAGCATGAATTACCTCGGGCAGGATGGTATTATGCAAAATACCGGCTTTAAACGCGGTACGGTGCGTATGAACCTCGATCATAAGATCAGTAAAAAATTAAAAACAGGATTCACCTCGCAACTCTCGTATAGTTCTCAGCGCATAGACGCTACAAAAACCGGCGTAGGATACGGCGCAGCCGGTGCTGCCCTCGTAATGAGCCCAGCCGTTCCGCTGTACGACAGCACCGGCGCTTATTCGTATCAGAACACGCCCCTGCCCTATGTATCGGGTGCCGGTAATCCCGTAGCCGGCATCGTTATGTCGAACGACCGCATTGCCACATTCAGAGGGCTCGCCAATATTTATGGTGAATACGAGATCATTCCCGACCTGAAGTTTAAAGTGAGCGTTGGCGTTGACTACAGCAGCGCCACCGAAAAACGGTTCATCCCTTCTACCACTTTCCTCGGTGCACAAACCGTTGGCTCAGGATACGAAGGCACCAGCAACCGCTATAGCTGGCTGAATGAAAATACACTGACGTACAGCAAAACATTCAATAAAATTCATGCTATTGAGGTCGTGGGTGGTTTTTCGGTACAGAAATTCGATACCAGCAACTATTCCACATCGAGCAACAATTATTTTACCAATACACTGGGAGCTAATAACCTCGGTATTGGCAGCTCGCCGCTGTCGCCTACTTCAAGCGGTACCCTCAATACGCTGGCCTCTTATTTTGCCAGGGCCAACTACCGGTTAAAAGACAAATACCTGTTTACTTTCACCATGCGCGCAGATGGTTCATCACGGTTTGGATCAGCCCACAAATGGGGCTATTTCCCTTCGGGCGCTTTTGCATGGCGTGTATCGGATGAAGACTTTGTTAAAGATATCGCAGCCATCAGCGATCTTAAATTCAGGGCCAGCTATGGCATAACCGGTAACCAGGAAATCGGTTCGTATCAATCCCTTTCACAATACACCGCCAACGGCTATGCGTTAGGCGCTAACCCAACAAGGGTGGTAGGCGTTTCGCCCAATAATATTGCCAACCCCAATTTAACCTGGGAAAGCACCGCTTCGGCCGATGTTGGTTTTGACCTTGGGCTTTTCAATAACCGTATTACGATGACAGCGGATTATTATTACAAAACTACCAGCAACCTGCTGTTGTATGTTTCTATTCCCACATCGTCGGGCTACGGAAGCATTTTGCTCAACGCCGGTAAAGTACGCAACCAGGGTTTTGAGGTGTCTGTTACATCTAAAAACATCGAAAGTTCGCAGTTCAAATGGTCGACCACCATTAACTATTCAACCAACAAAAACAAAGTATTGGATCTGAATGGCACCAATAATATTCTTGTTGGTCAAACAGGGCCTTATATTCTTACCAATGGCCTGGCGCCATCTATACTGCGTGTTGGTCAACCCATCGGATCTTTTTACGGATACATATTTAACGGTATCTGGCAAAGCAAAGACCAGATCACCAAGAGCGGTACTAAAATGAAAGTAACACCGGGTGATCCCATTTTTGCCGACCTCACCGGCGATAGTTTGATCACCGGCGATGACCGCACCATCATCGGTCATGCATTGCCGAAATTCATCTTTGGCGTTACCAACGACTTTACCTACGGACGATTCAACCTGTCGGTCTTTTTGCAGGGCGTATACGGTAATGATATTTTGAATGTTACCAAATACTCGCATGTGGGCGGTACCAATAACCAGTTTGATGATGTAGCCAACGCCTGGCATGGAGAAGGTAGCAGCAATACGGTTCCGCGAATAAACAGCAATCTGGAAAAGGGTACCGGTGTGGTCAGCAATTACCTCGAAAGCGGAAGCTACCTGCGCATTCAAACAGTAACGCTGTCGTATAATATGCCGTTGCCAAAGATTTCACATGTGTTTAAAAACGCATTGATCTATGGCACCGTGCAGAATTTATACACCTTCACAAATTATTCAGGTTACAATCCCGAAGTAGGCTCTTACGGACTGGATAATCTGAGTACAGGTATCGACCTCAACCCTTATCCACCCGCCAGAACATTTATTGCGGGCATTAAAATGACATTTTAAATTTTATTGCCAGTGAAAAAGTCAACACTATTCATACTTTGCGGTTGTTTGGCGTTATTGATTACTTCCTGCAAAAAGTTTCTGACAGAAAAACCACAGAGCTTTTTAACGCCCGATAACTTTTACACTTCGGCGGCAGATGCAACAGCAGCACTGAACGGTGTGTTCAGCGTACTGACACCCCAGCCATATTACGGAAGAACGGTTTGGATCATTTCAGAAAATTCAGCCGATCTGTTGTACCCCGCTTCCGGTAACACCGACCGCACAACGCTGTATCAAAACAATTATACCGCCACCAATGGCGAGATCAGCAACTGGTGGATAAACGGTTATAAAATGATCAAAGCAGCCAACGATGTAATTGCACATGTGCCTGCTATTAATATGAATGTAACTGCGAGGAACAACATAGTTGGCAATGCCCGCTTTTTGCGGGCCATGGCCTATTTCGATCTGGTAAGAAGTTTCGGCAATATACCCCTGATCACCGCGCCGGTGGTAGGTAGTACCGACTCTACGTTATACCCGCACCGGTCGCCTGCGTCAACAGTATACCAGCAGATCATCAGCGATCTGCAATATGCCGAAACCAATTGTTTGGCCGAGAATAAAATTCCATCATCCGGCAAGGGAATGGTTTCATCGGGCGCTGCATCAGCCATGCTGGCGCGCGTATATCTCACCAGGGCCAATACTTCTTATGCCGATCCTTCAGATAACCAGAATGCGCTGGCAGAATGCAATAAGGTGATCAATTCGGGCATCTATAAATTGTTGCCCAATTATGCCGATATATTTGATATTAGCAAGAAATATGGCCCCGAGCATATTTTCTGCGTGCAGTTTGCATTGCCACCTGCCACGGGAAACATTACATTGAGAATGTTTACCCCGAATATCATGAACGGCTCTGCGTCTTTTTTCTGTCAGAATAATTTCTATAACAACGGATATACCTCCGCTGATTCTATCAGAAAGAATTATAACGTAACCAAACAGGCGCTTAATGTAACTACCGGAGTTACACAAACAGTGTCAACACCCTTCTTTTATAAGTACCGCGATCCCTATTGGCTGGCCAATGGCGGCGGAAATAACTCGCAGATGGACTGGATCGTGTTGCGATATGCCGATGTGCTGATGATGCAATCGGAGGCAATGAATAATATCGACGCCACGAATCCTGCCAAGTTTGATGGATTGAACGCTGTAAGGGCAAGAGCAGGATTAACCGATCCTACACAGCAGTTGAATTTATTGAACACGCCAACATCAGGCGCCTTTATCGATAGCCTGGTAAAAGACCGCGCCCGCGAATTATGTGTTGAAGGAGAACGGAGATGGGACCTGATACGGCTCGGAAGATTTAAACAGGCCATGGCCACGCTGGGCATTACGATCGACGACAACCATTTGCTATTCCCTATTCCGCAATCAGAAATACAGGTAAATACCAATCTGCTTCCGCAGAACCCGGGTTTCTAAAGAAATTGGCGCATGTAAATATTACTTCAAAAAAACGGGGTCGGATAAACGATCCCGTTTTTAATGCTTAAGCCCGGGGTGTGACGGAACCTGTTTCTAAAACGGGAATTACGATGTGAAGCCGGCTGCCCTTGCCGAAGGCTGAGCTGATATGACAATGGCCATTGAGCAATTTAACCCTTTCCTTAATATTAATAAGTCCGATACCGGTTACCTTTTGTTCCGGATCAAACCCTATCCCATCGTCGTGAATAATCAGCTCAATATTGTTGTTATTAGTTTGAAGTTCTATTAATACTGATTTAGCTTCACTGTGTTCAAGAATATTCTGCAGCTGTTGTTGTATGATTCTATAAATATTGAACCTGGTATTTTGTATTAATAGTTCTTCGTTGAATTGTGAAAAACTAAAATTGATATTTAATTTATACAGGGCTTCCTGTTCTTCAATAAATGCTTGCAGGCTTTCCACCAACGTTTCTTTTTTAAGTCGCTTCAGTACCAGCCCCCCTGACAAATTCCTGATCTCTTTTATGGCTTCTGAAAGAAGCTGTTGGGTTATTTGCTTTACTTCAAGATGCTCCTCATTGTATGCCGGCAACAGACCAAGGTATATTTTTGCGGTGCACAATAACTGGTTAACATTGTCGTGCAATTCCTGCGCTATCAGCAACCGTTCACTTTCGAGCATTTGGAGTAATCTTTCGTGAATAGCCGTTTGCTCTTCTTTTGGTGCAGCATCCGCATTATTTATCGCGTAAAGCTTGTTCATTCATTACCTCCGGTTAATCGTGAAATCCTGCATTCGGGGTTTATTACAATGACTGCCTGGCATTGCTATGAAGAACCGGTAAGCAAAAACCCGCTCTGCTGAACGGGCCTTTGTTTCTTATTAAATCACACCAGAGCTTGAACTTGTTTTTTAATGACTATACTCCAAATACCGGAATGCTAAAGTTGCAAACAATATATGTAACCTGTAAAAGCGTAATTAACAAATAAGTATAATTACAATACTTATCCTATGTTATAAGTGCAAGTAGGCGATTTTTTTTCGCAAAGCGGGTAGTAATAATTGGATAAATAAAAGAAAAACACATGTAAGATGGCTCTGTTACCGGGGGTCTGAAATAGCCGGCAGGGTAAAATAGAAATAGCTTCCTTTACCTTGTTCACTTTCAACACGAAAGTGGCCTTTGTTCGCTTCGGCAAATTCATGGCACATCAGCAAGCCCAGGCCTGTTCCTTTTTCATTGGCAGTACCGAAAGTAGTAACACTTTCTTTACGGTTAATTTTCCGCAATACGTTTTGTGCTATGCCTATGCCGGTATCAGCTACACAGATCTCAACAAAAGCGCCTTCTGTTCTGCCTTTTATAGTAATTGAATCTCCCGCATTGCAAAATTTTATGGCATTCCCGATCAGGTTGCGGATCATTACCTGTACCATATTTTTATCGGCCCAAACTATTAAAGCAGGATGAATGTCATTTTTCAACCCGATATTTTTATCGGATGCCTGTTTTATAAAAAAACCGATAACATCGTTCACCAGTTGATGTACAGGCAGCGCAACCGGCAAAACTACCCTGCCATCGAGCTGACTGCCGGCCCATGAAAGCAAATTGCTGACCAGCTCAGCGGAATAATTAACATCCCGCCCCAGCTCTTCCATAAACCCGTTGATCTCTTCTTCAGGCAGCTCATTTGTCTTCAATAAGGCAAACATGTTTTTTAAGGAATGCATGGGCATTTTGAGATCGTGGGCAATGATAGAGAACAATTTATCTTTTTGCTGGTTGTTTAACAGCAATAGTACCGCCTGCTGCTCTATTTCCTCCTTGCTGGCCGCCAGCAGTTGGTTGTTTTTTTGTTTGGCCGCCCTGCTACGGAACAACAAAAAGGTTAACACGCTTAAAAAAAGGATCACTAAAACAGCCAAAAAAATCTGCAGCTCTTTGTTCCTGACAATATGCTTATGCAGCGCATCTTTTTTCTCCTGCTCTTCCTTCATCAGGGTTTCCTTCTTTTCGTATTCATACCTCGTTTCAAGTTCGCCGGTCTTTTTCAGCATGGTTTCATTTAACAGGCTATCAGAAACATCTTTATACAACCTGAAATATTTCAGAGCGCTTCGGGTATCGCCTTTTGCTTCGTAAATATCTGCAAGTATTTTGTCGGCATCCTTGACAAAAATTTTCCCTTTTATGTTTGTTGAGGCTTTCAAACTTAGCTGTGCGTATTGTAATGCCTTTGAGTAATCTTTCAGCAGTAAATAAGTTTGGGCCAGCTCGATGGCGGTTCGCATTTGCCGCATCTTATCATCGGTGTGGCTAAAATATTCCATGGTGTGCAATAAATAGCCCAGTGCTTCTTTGTACTGACCTTTATCTAATAAAACAAGACCAATATTATCGTTTGTCACTATTACCGAATATTCGTCCTTCATAGCTGTGGCAATGGCTAATGCCTGCTGATAATATTGCAAGGTCTTTTCATATTGCTTTCGGCTTGCCCATATCGCCCCGGTTGCAGTTAAAGCTTTATGCCAGTTCAGGCTATCCCGCATTTTTTCAAACATGCCGCCCGCCTTCTTCAATAGCACCAGCGCTTCATCATATTTCCCTAAATCAGCATAATACATAGTAGCCATATTTATGGTCGCCTTGGCTATGCATATAGGATCATTGATTTTTTCAGCAATGGTAAGGGCCTGCTGGTAGCAGGAAAGCATTTTTGTGTAATCACCAATCAATATATACGCGTTTCCCTTCAGTCGCAAACTTACAGAGGCCCCTTTGCCATAACCCGCCTGCTCAGCATACGCAAGCGCTTTATTGCTGTAAAAGAATACGCTATCGGCACTGATCCTGTAATAGGCAAATGCCAGGCTATCGAGTATATCAATATAGGCTGTGTCTTTAATAAAATTCTTTTGGGTTTGCATTTGCAGCATCATGCGCCGCAGGTGGGGTATATTTGCAGACTGTGCGTTCAGCTGCTGTTGCAATAGCAATGAAATAAACAAGGCCCATTTCACATTAGCAATGTTGTTCATGCATCAATGATAAACATTTTCATGGCATTCATTGTGGTAACATCAATAATTTAAGTTATATAATTTTATTGTCGAACATAACAATTGTACTACATCACAAACACGGGCTTCTGATAAACCGGCCCGCTTTGCCTATATTGATATCATTTATAATATTCAGATTCGTTCAAAAATTGTTTTACGGCCTCAAGGTCTGCATAATTCAATCCAATAATGCGTTTTACAGCCATTTGCTTATCCTCTGCATGGCGGTAATACGACCTGCAGATAGCATACCCCATAAAATAACCCAGATCGCCCATGGTTGCAGATGTGGTTCCATTGTACAGCCAGTTGGAATAATCTTCCCCAAACATTTCTTTTTTAAATTGTTCTTTCAATTGCTTTTCATGCTCCCTTCCATAGATAAGATAGGAATGGGTTAACGGCTCTTTAAGAACCAATTCGGTTATAAAATCGCAGGCCCCTTCATAAATGCATTCTCCCAACAGTGTTTTACCTTCTGTAGTTTGTTGCGCATGTACGAATTCGTGTATAGTAACAGGAACGATATTATCTGTCTTCTTCGATTTAAAGAAATTTGCCAGTCTTTTATCGGGAAACTCCGACACATCGGTATATTGATTGCCCATGGTAATCTCTGAGCCAATCATGATCACTGAATCCTGTGTAACGCCGGCGGCCCTGACAGAGCTAATGGTGAAATAGACTTTTGCCGGTTTAAATTCCGGATATAGTACCTTGAATTTTGCCAGGTAGGTAGCAATAACCGGTACCCGGGGTTGTATGGTCAATGTGTTACCTCTTATCGATTTCCAGAATTTTGGATATTTGTTGATACTCTCAATCAGTTTGTCTGCATCAAATTTTCTGAGTTGCATTAAAAACTTCAGACCATAGGTACCCCTGTCAATGTATAACGATTGCATTACTTCAACCTGCCTGTTCTTTTCTTTTATTGTTTGAACGCTATCAAACGCAGTCCAGAAATTATTAATATCTGACGTAAATATATTTGCTTCATTTTGTGCGAAAGCAGTACAGGAGTTTGTAAGGCAATAAATCATTATGGTGAGAAGTACTAACCGCATAGTGTAGTTCCTGTTTTTTAATACAATGTACGATGATTATACGACGCCTCCTTATTCAATTCTGTCGATACAACAGCGCAACTGATACAACACAATTAAAATTGTATTGTATAATTATTACATTTGCACTGCAACGGCATGTAGTATAATGGAAGTACGTATACACTTCATGTATGAGGTATAAGTTCGAATCTTATCGCTGCCGTTGTTATGGAGGATAATTTAAATGGAAAAATAGCGGCTTGCTAAGCTGAAGATGGAGGTTCGAGTCCTTCCTCCTCCACAAATAAAAGAGGCTGTCTTCTATGTAGAATACACCCTCTTTTTTTTATGTCTGCCGGATGATCGAACCATTGGGATCAAATCAAATAATTGGCATAGCCTTTATTTTGCTTTGCGAAGGCTGATCATCACTACACCATGAGATGACACTTCGGAAGAAAATTCTTCCTCAAAAATCCCGAGGTCTTTCTGTCTCCACAAATCACGAACAATATATTTTCCTTTAATGCCAAGATCGCTCCATTTTACCGAAAGCTTTCTCGTAATGTTGTCGGTAACATTAAACAATCCTGCGGCCTTGCTTCCATCTTCCAGATCCTTTGCTAATACACCACAGGAATCTATTTTACTAACGACGGTTGCCTGCTTACCTAAAGGATCCTGGTTTACTGCAAGCACTTCATCATTAGTCAAAAGGTTCAATGTAAAGTCATCAAGCCTGGTAAGATCACAACCTAACAACAAAGGAACGGATAGCAAACACCAGGCACTCATGTGAGCGTATTGTTCATCAGTTGTAAGGTGAGTTGGATAAGGGCCTTTACCCCAGCCAACACAGCCAACAATCATCATATCGGGATCATTCCAGTGACCAGGTGATGCATACGGCGACCATTTATCCTGAGTGAGTAAACGGCTCTTTAAACTTCTCCAGTTGTCTCTTATATCGCCACCGGTTCTCCATGCATTTGCAATTTTTGAGAGATCCGGAATATTGACAAACGGCGTACTGTTAGAAAGGCTGAAAACAATATCACGTCCGCTGTTGCGCAACAGATCGTACATGGCTTTCGTTTCAGGAACTTCAATCGGGTTCCAGTCATACTTTAAATAATCGAAACCCCATTTGGCCCATTGCTTTACATCCCTATCCCAGAAAACATATTGGCCAATGGCATAAGGCAATTGTTTTTTATTGCGTGGAATTTTCTCACTGGTTCGAACAAAAGTTCCTTCAGGATTTGTTGAAGAACCACCAATGTGATGACCATATGATTCAACCCATGGAGTAGAATAAATTCCTGCTTTCAGCCCTATATTGTGAATTTCATCAACCAAAGCCTGCATGTTGGGAAATGTAGTTGAATCAGGAAGTATTCCATCAAACTCTCCCCCTCTTTTGCCCTGCCATACATCATCAATGTTCACGTAGCTCCACCCATGATTTATCAACCCACTTCTCACCATCGCTTTTGCATTTGCCAACACCAATTCCTGTGTAACCTTTGTTGCATAAACGTTCCAACTATTCCATCCCATTGGTGGTGTTAATGCAATAGTTTCACCCCCTACAATTTTTAATGAACGTTTGTCTTCTCCTAATTTATTTTTTGCATGAAGCGTAAGAATATATTCTCCGGGCGTTGAAATAGAACCGGAAATTTTTCCGGTGTTTGTATCAACCATTATACCTTTTGGAAGATTGTCAACAGAAAAGCTCATTGGCCTTGTTCCTGTAGCCGGGATAGTAAACAATATCGGATGATTAGGCCGAACACTCAATATTTTTGGTCCGTTGATTTTTGGTTGCGGACTTTCTTTCGGTGTGAGTATGTATTTTGAGAGTGTATCCTGTGAATTAGCAGCTACAATAAACAAGCAGGAAGCCGCAATACAAAAAAACTTTTTAAATGAAAACAAATTCATATTGTGCCATTATTTTTTTAATTCCACTTCAAATATTGAATGCAACTAAATCTGCCTGCGAACTTCACCCAACTACCTATAAACACTTTTTATCGCCTTACTATCAGGATGAACAGAATGCATACGCTTTGATTGATAACCGTTCATGATCACACTACCGCCAATTCTTTTTTCAATTTCTTCTTTCAGTATATGTTTGTCGGCTTCGGCAATATTCATTTTGCACAGGTTCAGGTGCATGAGGCGGGTTTGCTCAACATATTCTATCAATAGCCTGGCCGCATCCTGCGACAGCTGATTGGCCGTTGCACCCAGCACCCTTGTACTCGGCGCATAGCCTAAATCAAGGCTTTTAATTCGATTGTTTGTTTTTAATGATGCAAACAGCAACTGCATTCCTTTATCGGCAATGCCACAGCTTGCCAGACTTAACTCTTCGAGAGATGTATTCTGCGTTAAACCCGGTATCAGCACTTCTACCCCATCATCTCCGATATCATTCACGCTTAAATACAATGACTTCAGGTGCTGGTTCCTGATCAGCATTTTGTTTACATATTTCATGGTATCGGCAGTGAGGTAGTTACCGCTGAGATACAATCTTTCGATAGTATCATTTTGTTCCATGTATTCAAGCAGCGAATGAAAACCATTTCCTGCACAGGTATTAACCAGGTCGAGCGTGCGAATCTGTTTGTTTTTCGATAACAGTTTTATAATTGAAGCCATGCTTTCGGCCCCCACCGGATTTCTTTTAAACCATATGCTTTTAACCGACTGGTTTTCTTCCAGCGCTTCGCAAATAATCTTACACCCATCATGTTCAATATAATTGCATCCGAGATATACGGTTTCAATAGTATTGTTAGCCGTTATCAGGTTTGCCACAGCAATGCTGCCCGGATTACCGAAAGCGTTGGTGCCCAACAGCAGGTGTTTAATAACGCGATTACTTTTCAATGCGGTTGCTACCAGCTCAATACCCTGTACGCCCAGTTGTTGTTTGCACATGTCCAGGCGTCCGTCTGCGGTAACGGTTCCTACAGGAAAAGGAATGTCTTCAGCAGGCAATGGGTTGTTATTGATGATAAAGTCAATAACGGGTTGCAGGTGATGTGGATGAAAAGGAAAAGTTGTTTTTACGTGGTCAACAGGACAAAGAAACTGAGCTGATTGCATATTGAATGGTTATGATAGTTAAGGTTATTGTTTACCAGGCGTGTGGCATATAGTCTTTCAAAAAATGACCGAATAAGGGCAAACCGGGTTGTGTAATGCCGGTTACAACCGGATCATAAATTCTTGCCATACCATCGGTTTCATCTAACGGAGGCACAAATCCCTCCTCGTATATTCTTTCTTTATCGGGATAAGGATTTTCCTGGGTGATCCAGCCGGTGTCGACACTATTCATATATATTTCACTCATGGCATATTCCTGAGCGGCAGTTCTCGTCATCATATTGAGTGCGGCCTTGGCCATATTGGTATGCGGATGGTAAGGCGTTTTAGACGAACGGTTGAACTGTCCTTCCATAGCCGACACATTGATGATGAACTTTCTTTTAAAAGGCGATTTGATCATGAGCTCCTTCAACTGACTGTTCAGCATAAAAGGCGCCGTTACATTCACCAGTTGCGTTTCCAGCATTTCTACCGGAGGTACTTCTTCGAGCAGCATCGTCCAGCTGTTGCTGGTCCTCAAATCAATTTGCTGACGATCTTTATCGTATTGATCTGGAGGAAAACAGGCTGCGGCTTCATAAGGCAGTAATTGTGGTTCCCAGGCGCCCGGCTGAAATTGAAAATGCTGTGAAGCAACTATACATTGCTGTAAGGGCGCTGGCAGGGATTCAGAACGCTGTTCAACATCAAACAGGTGCCGGTAAAATTCTGCCGGTCGTTTAATAGTTTGTGCGGCATTGTTGATAAGAATATCGAGATGCGGCTCCTGCTCTTTCAGGTATTGAATAAAACTATTTACCTGAGCCAGGTTTCGCAGGTCCAGTGCAACAATTTTCAGGCGATCGCCCCATTCCCCAAAATCTTTTTCTTCGCTGAAACGCAGGGCGCAGTCATTCGCAAACCGGGTTGTTACCCAAACTTTAGCGCCGTCGCGTAACATACGCAGGGCGGTGAGGTATCCGATCTTAATTCTTCCTCCGGTTATCAGGGCTACCCGGTTAGTAAGATCGGCCCTTTGTTGCCGGCGGGTATAATTCAGGTCGGCACAGGAAGGGCAAAGCAGGTGATAAAAAAAGTGTATTTTTTTGTAAGGTGTTTTACAGGTATAGCATTTCTGGTATTTATTCAGTTCCAGCGTGTCGTTTGCATCCCATGCCCTTTCTTCATCCCGCAAATCGTACTTCATGTGCATGATGGTTTGCGGCAAAATTATTTTTTTGTCGTATTGTTTCAGCAAATCCTGCTGCTGCGATAATTTCTGTACTTTTTGCAGTGATAACAATTGGGTAGAATCAATAAGCTGGCCGATCTGCAGTTCGGCGTTATTTTGCTTATTATCTTTTTTAGCCCGTTTATACAGCTTGGTAACCAGGCCTTTTAAACGAAGGGTATCCAACGATTTTTCGGGATCTCTCGATAATACCTGTAATACTTTGATGCAGGCATCCCATTCCTGCTGCGTAAATTCATTTTCCATAGTTGGGGATCTTTACAATCGATAAAAATAGAGAAATAATAGTATAAGATTGCAGAAATCCAAACACAACTGCATAAGCTACGCATGCTTCACAACACTATCTACCTTTTCGTCAACAGTAGTTTCATCTACCCCAACATGATGTTTTTGCACTAAGGTCCAGCCCAAAAAACCGGCAACAATGGTAATCACAAAGCCTGCCGTTGTTAAAGTAATAGAATTTCCAACAGTCGGATGGAGATCATCCCATTTATCTTTTTGAATAAACCAGGAAATAGCAAAAAGCACTAATGCCGTTACATTGGCGATCAGGTGAATAAGACCCGTTTTTTTGGCGCTTGAAACTGAAGGAATGCTCAACCAGTCAATAAAGCCAGGAATGGCTGCCGCCAGTGCCGTAATTATTCCCGCTACATTGGCAACATAGCCTGCTTTATACCAGAAAATATCATTGTTCGAGTTGTAGCTCATGTAACAGGCAAGAGCGGCTGTATAAAAAGCAACCGGAAATGCAACCAGCATCGGGTGCACCGGATGACCCAATATTTTAACTTTACTATTCATAGTTTATGCTTTTTAAGTTGATTGATCAGAAGGATGATGTTATCAGGAGGGTGTGCAGATAAGCTAAGATGAGTATATTCAAAGCATATACCATTGCAATGAATGAATGCATAAGGCAGCATTCCATTACTATAACGATATTTATAAAAACATCCGTGTTTAAAAGTTCATTAAAAGCGAAAATAATTCTACAAATATGTACTACATGTAACCCTAAACACCCCTTTTTCCCGATCGCGTAAAGAGTTTTCCCTATAGGGCACAAGGCTCTGCTTAACAGGGGCTTTCTTTGCAAAAAATTATACTGACCGTGAGCCGATTTTACACCCTATTTTTTGTAGTTCTTGCCGCTTTTAATGGTGCCTATGCACAAACAGCTGTGCTGATCACATCAGCAAACAATGCCATTGAACTACCCGAAGACAAGGAAACCGGAACTATACAAGGCCTTATACAAACTAATGATAATCAACCTGCTGCTTATGTTTCCGTTACGCTAAAAGAAGCCATTCGCACCACCATCACCTCTGAAAACGGAGTTTACGTTTTAAGGAAAATTAAACCCGGTCAATATACACTGCTGGTTACTATGGCAGGCCTTCAGTCAAAGGAACAAACCGTTACGGTTAAGGCCAATGAATCGACTGAAGTAAATTTTACACTGTCTGAAAATCATAAACAACTCGAAGAAGTTGTTGTAATTCTCCATAAAAATTTAATCAATCAACCGGTAACCGTTGGCAAAATTGCCATCGACCCGAAAGACCTTCCGCAGAGCGTGACCGTTATCGGACAAGGTTTGATCCGCGACCAGCAGGCCCTTCGCCTGAGCGATGTGATCAGAAATGTAAATGGTGTATACATGACTACCACCCGGGGCAGTGTGCAGGAAACCTTTGGCGCCAGAGGTTATAGCCTGGGAAGTACCAATTTGTTCAAGAACGGTTTTCGCATCAACTCAGGTGTATTACCCGAAATGACCTCGCTTGAAAAAGTGGAAATACTGAAAGGCAGCGCCGCCATCCTGTATGGACAGGTAGCGCCCGGTGGCATTGTGAATATGATCACCAAACAACCAAAATTCACTCAGGGCGGCGAAATATCCATGCGCGTTGGCAGCTATGATTTCTACAAACCCGTTTTTGATATATACGGACCGATATCTTCTTCTATTGCCTATCGCGTAAACGGTACTTATGAAAGCGCCGGCAGTTTCCGTGATCAGGTAACCTCTAAAAAGTATTATGTAAACCCTGCCCTGCTGTTCAAATTAGGCAAGCGCACCGAAGTGGTGGCCGAAGGCGATTACCTGTATAATAACTTTACGCCCGATTTCGGTATAGGAACACTTAATGGAAAAACAATTCCCAATGTTCCCCGTTCACGCTTTATGGGCACGCCCTGGCAGTACAATAAAACAACACAAGCAACTTCAACGCTTACTATAAGACATCAGCTTTCGAACAACTGGAAGATCAATACTTCTTTTTCGGACCAGTATTACAAACGAGATTACTATGCAGTAGAACGCATACAGGCCGACTCAACAGGAAAATGGGCCAGACCACTGGGCAGAATTTTTACAACCGAAAAATTCTATGCAGGCCAGATTAACCTGCTTGGTAAATTCAATACAGCACAAATGGAGCATAACCTGCTTGCCGGTATAGATGCTGACCGTACTGTTACTTACAATAAAGATTATGATATTAATGGTTTGATTTATGATACCATCAATATCCTGGATATGGGAAAATATAAACAGCGAACTGATATACCTGTAGCTACTGGTATCAGAGAAAGATTGGCCCCGGTGAACCGCTTTGGCGTTTATGTGCAGGACCTGATAAAAATCTCTCCGAAGTTCAATATACTGGCTGGTATCAGATGGGCTTATGTTGAACCAAAGGGCATCGACAGTACCAACCTCACCAACGGTGCAAAAACATCAGGAGTCAACAGATACGACAAGGCCTTTTCACCCCGTTTTGGCCTGGTGTATAAACCCTTCAATACAACATCCATATTTGTAAGCTACTCCAATTCATTCACCACCAATACCGGTCAGGACGTGAACGGCAATGCAATTAAGCCTTCGCTTATCGATCAATATGAACTGGGTGTTAAAAACGAATTCCTGAATGGCATGCTGTTGGCCAATGTAACCCTGTACCGCATTAAAAATAACAACCTGGCGCAAACAGCTCCCTATTTGTTAAACGGTACGCCTAACAACAACACCAATATCAAAATACTGAGCGGAGAAACCACCAGCGATGGTGTTGAGGTAGATCTGGCTGCATATCCGGTGAGCGGACTAAGCATTACAGCCGGTTACAGCTATAATTATATGCGCTATACCAAAACCGACACTACGGTAGGTAGTTTTAAAACCGGCGAACGTTTGGTAAATAATCCTGCTCATACAGCCAACGGCAGCATTTTCTATTCTTTTGAAAGTGGCCGCCTGCATGGTTTAAAAATAGGAACCACCATTGTTTACCTTGGCGACCGCTATGCCGGATGGAATACGGATGTTACCAAAACCAATCCTGTTACCTATCGCGATCGCTTAATTAATGTAAGCGGTTATACAACCATCGATATTTCGGCCGGTTATACTTTCAGAAAAGTATCTTTAATGGCAAAGATTTCGAACATCACCAATACCTACAACGTTACTATACACGAAAACTACAGTGTTAACCCCATTGCCCCCACACAGTTTTCGGCAACGTTGAGTTATAAATTTTAGGAACGATGACATTTTGTAAGATAGAAGAGGTCCGCGTGTGCGGACCTTTTCATTTACACAAACTCATTTTATCAACAGCACCTTTTCGGCCCCCCACCCTTTTTGTTCGGTGAAATACCTGATCAGATAGGTGCCGGAAGGATAGTTGCTTAAATCGGTTTGCCAGGTTTGAATTTTACCGCTGGTGTTTATTTTTTCTAAAACTTTTCCTGTAAAATCAGTGAGGTATAGTTCCTTTATTTCTTCCGAAGATTTGATCCGGATCCTTCCTGAAGAAGGGTTGGGATAAACAATAACCTTTGCACTGTTCGTATCTGCACTTACAGGCTCGGTAAATTTGTCTTTCTCATTGCAGGGGGCCATGAAAATCATTTCTGCGATCAGGCGTTGCAAAAGATCGTTGAGCAATTCTACTTTAAAATTATCGGTAGTGGGTTTGATGTGTTTATCACCTACCCCGCTATCGTCGGTTAAAAAAACATAGCTGCCATTGGTTGTTAATGCAATCGAGCGCATCAGGTATTCGGTGCTTTTATCGATGCCGCTGCACACTACAGGCACTATGCGAACACCCATTGAAGCTGCCTGTATCATTAATTTTTTCATTTTGTCTTTTGCCTCATCGTGTGGTGGTGCGTCCAGTACAAGAAAAAGGATTTTTGCTCCGGCGCCATTGTCCCAATGCAGGCTATCCAGTGCGGTAGTTAAAGCATCTTCCACTGCTTCGGGGAAATCACCTCCGCCGGCGGCAGATTGATCTTTAATAAATTGAATTAAAGGTGAAGGATCGTGTTGAAAATCTATTGAACGGGTAAGATATTCATCGCTGTGATCGCGGTAAAATACTGAGCCGAGGCGAAGGTCGATGCTTTTATTTTTGTCGGATGTGTTGGCGATTACATCCTGCAATTCTTCCTGCAGGTATTTTATTTCGTCGCCCATACTGCCGGTAGCATCCACAACAAATGCAATATTCGCGATGTTTGCATTTGCACAATTCCTTTTAATGGTGATGCGGTTAATTCCATTTTCAAAAGTGGTGGAAAAACGATTGGTTTGAGTACCGCATACAATGGCATAAGTGCTTTGGTCACTATCTTCCGTATCGAAGTTTGCCCATAATTCGGCTTTGCCGGTATTGTCGGTAACAGCACGCCATGCAGTATCGTTTGTATTAAGATCAATCAAATAAACTTTCTCACCGGCAATTACTCTATGGTCTTCATTTTGTACCTGCACACAGTAACGGTTCATCGGTGATATGCCCCAGTGTTCGCTCCATTGTTTAAATTCCGCTTTTGTATAGCTTTCCCATAATTTCCATTTTTTAAAATCGCTTAGTTCACCGGCGGTCAGGACTTTTGAGTGACCCTCAGATAACTTAACTGTTGATGGTCGTCCGGCATCGATTTCCGAGTCATTTCTAAGTGCCTTACGAGAAGCTGTTCCCCGAATGCTGATTGATTTATCGGCTGAACCGATACTTATTCCTGCAACTCTTCCCGCAAGGGGTGCTGAAGGGGAATAACTTTCGGCTTTAATTGTTGCAACAGAACCTACTACACTTCTTTTTTTGGCCGGTCCTTCCCCAATTACGATAACGTCATCCAATGTAACTTCCGACGGATACAGATTGATGGAAATGTACATCGAACTATCTGTTCTCTTTAAAACAAATTCCTTTGATTTAAATCCTACTGATGAAAAAGTTAAGGTGGCAGGAAGTTTTGATACTGCAACAGAAAACTCGCCCTTATAATTCGTTACGGTGGCTTTTGATGTGCCTTTTATTGCAACAGTTACTCCCTGCAGAACACTATCAACATTGTTTTTTACTTTGCCTCTGATCACTACGGTTTGTGAAAAAGAAATACCATGGCCGGCAAGCAGCAATACTGCCAGTACATAAAAAAATCTCATACGCAGGTTTTGGTATGAGATGATAAAAAAGAGGGGATTACATAACAGTAAAAAAAATTTATTTCCCTTCCGGTTCTGCTATTTTCAATGCCTCCTTTATCCAGTCTGCTTTTTCTGTCAGGTGATATGTTGGGGCAATTCCTACATTATCAATACCCTGACCAATATTTAAACGCCGGCTGCGGGTGGCGGGATATACCAGTGTATAAGGGTAGCACGAAAACGGAACCTGTACAACATTTGAATAATCGAGGTTGCCAATGGTATTTTCACCCATCAAAATAACCTTTGAGCTTTGCCGTGCTGCCAGTAATAATTCCTCTGTAGCGCTGCCACACTCTCTGTTAATGAGAATTACAACCTTTTCAGGAAATGGCCTTGGTTTAAAGGAGGAATCTATTCTATCATTGTCATGTGTTATCCATTGTCCTTTTGCCTTTTCCATTCTGGCAATTATATTATTGATCTGATCAATGTTTTCCTTAGGCAAATTTTTGAATTCAAGATATTTTTTATACCCTGAAATAGTCATTTCTGTTGCTAATATGTCGGCCCCAATCATTTTTATTGGATTTGTGTAGAAATAGGGAATCAACGGCTCCCAGGTGTTATCACCTCCCCCGCCATTGTCGCGCACATCGAGCACGAGGTTTGGCGTTGAATTTAACAATTGCTCATTTGCTTTCAGTATAGAATCTATTGCGGGTTTATAGTTAGGAGCACAACTGCCCAGTTTAATATAAAATGTATTTGGCGTAAGGCTTTTGGCATATACTGTCGGAGTTCGCTCACCCGATGAAGAAGAAACCGCAACACTTTGCTTAACCGGCGTTCCCTCACGCCGCCAGTCGCCGCTTATCATATTATTATCATTCCACAGGTTAAAATATTCAAATTTTGGCCGGTGATTGCGTATGTACAGCAGCCCCTTGAGCAAACTGTCATTTACCAGTTTACCTTCAAACTTGATGATGCCTTTTCTCCAGAATGGTCTTGTAGATTCCAATGTTACGCCAACATAGTCATGCAGTGTCGTAGGATCTTTTACTACAGCAATTTTGTAAGATGAATCATGTACGAAATAATAAATACCCTCCCATGATTTCGATTGCTTCAATTTCGCTATCAGCTCATCACTTATGTTGAAAACCGGACGGTTATTAACGTAATTGGTATCGATTTTAGAAGGGTCAAAATTTGGAGAGAAGCCAAGGTGATGACTTTTAAATATATCAAGATATTGTGAAATGATAAGAGGGCAATTGTCGTAGGAAAATTTGTTACGGGTAAGCTTCAATAATTCATTGGTCTTGTTTTTATACGCTGCTTCTGAAAGCGCTTTTACTCTGTCCTGATATCCGGCACAATTTTGCTCAACAATGTTCTTTATATGCAGGAATTCCTTTTCACAGTCGCATGTTTGTGCTTTTACACCAACAGCTGTTAAAAGCATTCCGATAATTATTATGTACTTCATTATAATGGTTTTTGGTTTGATGAATACATGCCAGCAAAAATAGTAATACGTTGGATAGTAACTACAATGAGCAGGTGAATTATTCACATTTTAGCATAACTTGCAGCGGTAATAAAAGCCCGCTTACCAGGCACACACTTCTGCCTGGCACTTCCCCGATCCAAAACAGGGCATACTGTTAAACTCACTTCTAACAATAGGAATACAGAAAGGTATTATCCTAAACCTTAATTATTAACTCACTTAAGTATGAAGAAGAAAATTACTACACTCTTTGCTGTTTTATTAATTGCCGCTGCCGGCCAGGCACAATGGAGCCTTACAGGAAATGCAGGAACAAACCCTGCAGTGAACTTCATTGGAACTACCGATGCACAACCCCTGGTATTTAAAACCAATAACTGGTATTCGGGCATTCTTGATCCTAACAAATATAACGCCGCTATCGGCTGGCGATCTTTCGAATATAATACTACAGGAACGTATAATACAGCTTTTGGCACCTACACCCTGTTTTGGAATGGCGCCGGCACTTATAATACAGCCATTGGTTCTGATGCGTTGGAGAATAACAAAGCTTCCTGGAATACAGCCCTGGGCTCATTTGCATTGTATCTTACCACAACCGGCGAAAGAAACACAGCGATCGGTGGACAGACATTACAGGAAAATTTAACAGGTAACCTTAATACCGGAGTCGGTGACGGATCACTTGCCAGCATCAACAGTGGTTCATACAACTCGGCCCTGGGCGCTTCGTCACTCGCCCATAACCAGGGAGGTAATTATAACACGTCTATTGGATATCAGGCAGATTTTAATACCTGGACTTCCTATTCAAATTCAACGGCTATCGGTTATGCGGCCACCATTTTAGCATCTAACCAAATACGGATTGGCAATTCGAATGTTACCAGTATAGGCGGTATAGTTGACTGGACAACACTTTCAGATGGAAGATTTAAATCAAATATACAATCCAATGTTCCGGGCCTGGCTTTTATTAAACAACTGAAACCGGTGACCTATACACTCAACATTTCGGCGCTTAATAAATTTTTACATCCTGATGGTAAGGGTGATGCCGGCACAGCTGCCAGTGAAAAAATTGTACATACCGGTTTTATTGCGCAGGATGTAGCCGCCGCCGCTGAAAAAGCAGGATATGATTTTGATGGTATTGATAAGCCCAAAAACGAAAATGATCTTTATGGGCTCCGGTATGCAGAATTTGTAACGCCATTGGTGCAGTCGGTGCAGGAATTGAGCAATGCGAATGATAGCCTGAAAGCACAAATCAGCAATCTGCAAACGCAACTCAGTGATTTACTGCAACAGGTAAATAATCTGAAAAACAGCATTATTTCAACTTCGATAAGCGGAGCCTTGCCTGTTTTAAAACAAAACAGTCCCAACCCATTTAACAATAATACGGTAATCAGTTATTATCTTCCCCAAACCACAAAGAGTGCGCAACTGGTAGTAAGCACTGTAAACGGACAATTATTAAAAACCATTCCCCTGAAAAGTTATGGCGAAGGACAGGTTACTATTCATGCCGGAGAACTTGCAGCAGGCAGCTATTTTTATACCCTAACTGTAGACGGCCAGCGAATAGATACCAGGCAAATGATATTAACGAAATAAATACTAAGGGATATAATATTAAAAAGAGAAAAAAGAAAATATTTTAATTAATATCAACAGTTCTTTCTTCTCTTTTTAATATTATTTGCGCTAACGTTAATTATGCCAAACTTCTTCATATGATATAAATGTTACACTTCCTCAAAAGGGTTTTATTTTACCACCATTCATTCAACCAAAGACGCCATTCATCATCCCTCAATAACACAGTTCGATAACTACCGGTAACAGATATTTGAATTAGGTTTAGTTTCGCCCCCGATATTTTCCTAACTCATCCCGTTAAATTTCCTGTAAATGGAGAAAGTTAAACCTTATTCTAATCCGGCCCAGCCGGCTACCGGTGCCAATACCAATGATGCGCTGCCATCTGATGGATATACCAAATTATCTATACCACAAATCAATTTGCCCAAAGGAGGAGGCGCCATACAATCGATCGCTGAAAAATTTTCAGTGAACGCTGCTAACGGCACCGCCGGTTTCAGTATCCCCTTCCCCTTTTCGCCTTCCCGCAATGGGTTTATGCCATCTATGACGTTGAGCTACAACTCAGGTAGTGGCAACGGTGTTTTTGGACTGGGGTGGAGTGCCGAACCTGCATCCATTGCACGAAGAACCGATAAAAAACTACCACAGTATAACGATGCCGGAGAATCGGATACCTTTATTTTCTCCGGTGCTGAAGACCTGGTACCTGTATTTGAAAAAGACAACTCAGGTAACTGGGTAAAATACAGCCGGTCTGAAAATGGCAATACCATTGTACGCTACCGGCCACGTATGGAAGGCGGTTTTGCCCACATCGAAAAAATAACAGAGGCAAATGGAAATACATACTGGAAGGTCATCGATGGTAATAATATGGTATCGGTGTTCGGTAAAAGCCAAACAGCGCAACTGGCAGACCCGAACGATCCTCGCCGGGTCTTTAAATGGCTATTTGAATTCAGTTACGACGACAAAGGCAATTGTTACCAGTATGAATACAAAAAAGAAGACACAATAAATGTACAGCAACAACTGTACGAAAAAAACCGGCTCAATAATATGGCCGGATTTACAAATGTGTATCTGAAAAAGATCAAATATGGCAACAAATTTCATTTTAACAGAACAGCCATAGATATTACCAACTGGGAAAATTTTCTGCAGAACATAGAATACCTGCTGGAGCTGGTATTAGACTATGGCGAACACAATACCGCCAACCCGCAACCGGATGATAATACAGGCTGGTTATGCCGAACTGATCCCTTTTCGGATTACCGGCCGGGATTTGAGATCCGAACCTATCGTTTATGCCGCCGGTTACTAATGTTTCATCGTTTTAACGAACTGGGTAATACACCCTGCCTCGTTTGTTCAACAGATTTAGATTATGCAGCAGGTACTGCCTTTAGCTTTTTGCAAACGGCAACACAAAAAGGTTATATACGTAAAACAGCCGGTTCGTACACCCAAAAAGCAATGCCCCCTGTTGCATTTACGTATGAACCATTGGGCTGGAACACCGAAGTAAAAACACTGCCGGCCGAAAGTCTTGATAATTTACCCGACGGCATTGACAATAACAACTATCAATGGATCGATCTGTATAACGAAGGCGTTTCGGGTATACTTACCGAACAGGCAGGCGCCTGGTATTATAAAAGCAACGCCGGCGAAGGAAAATTTGAAGGCACGCATCTGGTAGCCGTTAAACCTTCGCTTACCGGTATAACAGCTGGAAGTTTACATCTCCAGGACCTGGAAGCCAAAGGACAACAGTTTTTGGTGAGTAATGACCTGCAGGGGTATTACGAGTTGGATGATGACAAGAACTGGCGACCGTTCAAAAATTTTGAAAATATACCCAATATCAACTGGTATGATCCCCAATTAAAAATGCTTGACCTGAATGGCGACGGTATTGCCGACCTGCTTATTTCGGAAGAAGAAGTATTTACCTGGTATGCATCTAAAGGAAAAGAAGGTTTTGACGATTACCGGCAACTTCACAAAGCATTGGATGAAGAAAAAGGACCTGTAACCTTATTTGCCAATAGCAACGAAGCCCTGTTGCTGGCCGATATGAGCGGCGATGGTCTGATGGACATTGTTCGTATCCGTTATAGCGAAGTCGCATACTGGCCCAACCTGGGCTATGGAAAATTCGGTGCAAAAGTACATATGAGCAATGCCCCGGTATTTGACCGGCCCGAAGATTTTAACCCATTGTATTTAAAGCCGGCCGACCTGGATGGTTCCGGCACTACCGATCTTGTTTACCTCGGCAACAATACCTGTAAAATATATTTTAACCAGGCAGGGAACAGCTGGAGTGCAGAGAATTTAGTGCAGGGTATAAACCCGCTTCCCTTTGCTGCGATTGATAATTACAGTAATACAAGTGTTATTGATCTGTTGGGCAACGGCACTGGTTGTATCGTATGGTCATCTCCCCTGCCCCGTTATATCGGCAGCCAGCTTCAATACATCGATTTGATGGGTGGCAAAAAACCACACGTGATGACCTCTTTTAAAAACAATATGGGCAAAGAGGTTTTCATTGAACATACACCATCCACTTTCTTTTACCTGCAGGATAAAAAAGCAGGCACACCCTGGGTCACCCGGCTGCCCTTTCCGGTGCAGTGCGTAAGTAAAGTGATCATGATTGATCATATCAGGCAATCAAGATTCACCAACCAGTACAGTTATCATCATGGCTATTACGATCAGGCAGAACGGGAGTTTCGTGGCTTTGGAAGGGTTGAACAAACGGATACGGAAGACTTTGAACAATTTAAAAAGTTATCCAATCCGAATGGTTCTGTACACCTGATCGATGAAGTATTTCATCAACCTCCCATGCTTACAAAAACATGGTATCATACCGGTGCTTTTGTTGATAAGGAAAAAGTGCTGAACCAGTTTGCACATGAATATTACCAGAATAATAGCATACAGGAACAGGCATTGAGGGAGCCGGCACTCCCGGCCGGCCTTACCATAGAGGAATGGCGCGAAGCCTTGCGGGCCTGCAAAGGCCAGGCCCTACGGGCGGAAATATATTCAAAAGACGGCAGTGATAAACAGGAACAACCCTACAGCATTACTTATAACAGTTATCATATTCAATTATTGCAACCCAGGTTGGCCAACCAGTACGCCGTATTCCTGACAATGCAAAGCGAATCGCTTACCTACAACTATGAACGAAATCCGGCTGATCCGCGTATTGCCCACAGTATGACCCTTGAAACCGATGAATTGGGCAATGTATTAATGGCTGCAGTAATCAACTATGGAAGAAAAATAACCGATACGGCTTTAACAGCCACTGAACAGGCAGAACAAAGCAAAACACATCTTGTTTTTACAACCAATAAGATAACCAATAAGATCGATACCAATGCAGATTATCGTTTACCGGTTATGTATGAAACAAGTACCTACGAGCTTACCGGTTGTACACCCGGCAACGGGGATTATTTTTTCATGGATGCCATAAAAAGCGATTTTGAGCAAGCCACCCTTCTTGCCTATGAAGCGTTGCCTGCCGAAGGGGTAAAGCAAAAACGGCTGATTGATCAAACGCAGGCTGTATTTCTGAAAAATGATTTAAGCAGTCCATTAAACGCTGGTGTCATCGAATCGCTGGTTTTACCATGGCAATCGTATAAACTTTCTTTAACACCGGGTTTACGCGATTTTATATTTGGAAATAAGGTCAGTGATGCCCTTTTGCTGAATGAGGGAAAATATGTTCACCTGAATGATGCCAATTACTGGATCGCCTCCGGCACTTCGACATACGATGCCGCCAATTTTTACCAGGTAACCGCTATGAGCGACCCCTTTGGATTTACAACACAAATTGCATATGATAACGCCTATCGCTTTTTTGTTCAGCAAACCACCGATGCAGCAGGCAATATCAATAAAGTAGCAGGTTTCAATTTCCGCACCTTATCACCTTACCTGTTGCAGGATGCCAATGATAATCGCAGCGGCGTTCGCACAGATGAACTGGGTATGGTAATCCGCAGCTTTGCAATGGGTAAGGAAAATGAAACAAAGGGCGATTACCTCGATACCGGTTCTGTTGAGGCCTCGATAAACGACCAACCCACGGGTAAAATAGAATATGATCTGTTTAACTACCTGAACACCGGTCGACCCAATTTTTCAAAAACAGCCCTCCGGGAAACACATTATTTTGATAGTCCCGGCACCGGTCAACCTGAGATCTGGCAAACCAGCTATACTTATTCAGATGGCAGCGGACAGATTTTGATGCACAAAATGCAGGCTGAACCAGGCATTGCTTTACAGGAAAATGAAGACGGCACAGTAACAGAGATAGATACAACACCCAATCTGCGCTGGATCGGAAACGGTAGAACTATATTCAATAACAAAGGCAAACCGGTAAAACAGTACGAGCCTTACTTCAGCACTTCCTTTGAATTTGAAGATGCGAGGCAGCTGGTAGAGCGCGGCGTTTCTCCAATAATCACCTATGATTCGGCGGGAAGAGCGATACGAACCGACCTGCCGGATGGCACTTTTATCAAAGTAATCTACAGTGCCTGGATGCAAAAGTCGTTTGACCAGAATGATACTGTGCTCGAAAGCCAATGGTATGCCGACCGCAAAACAGCGCCTGTTTCTTCCGTTATTACGCCGGAAGAAATAGCCGCTGCCAATAAGGCCGCGGCACATGCCAATACCCCGCTTACCGGGTATTTTAATTCACTTGGCAGGCCCTTCCTCGCCGTAGCGGATAACGGACAGGGCGATCTGCATAAAATCACCAACAGGCAGGATATCAAAGGGAATACACTTGCTGTAACAGATGCACTCGGCAATGTGGTGATGACCTTTAAATATGATATACAGGGCGCGCAGTTATATCAATCCGGCATGGATACCGGCGAGCAATGGATCATCAATGATATGATGGGTAAACCCTTGCGAAACTGGGATAACCGGGGCAATGTGTTTCGTTATGAAACCGATGCTTTACACCGACCGCTTAAAATATTTGTAAAGGCCGGCAATGCTACAGAGATAAATACAGAAAAAATAGTGTACGGCGAAACTATTCCCAATGCTTCAGCCAATAACTTACGCGGCAAAGCTTACCAGCATTTTGATACATCCGGTGTTTTAACCACAATCGCCTGCGATTTTAAAGGTAACCCATTACAGTCTTCGCAACAGCTATGCAATGATTACAAAAACGACATCGACTGGAACAACAACCCTGCACTGAATGCAACCACATTTGCCTCTTCCTCGGTATTTGATGCCCTTAACAGGCCACTCAGTATAACATATCCCGATCAGAGTGTTTACAGCCCGGTTTATAATAAAACCGGTTTGCTAAAAAGCATAAACCTGCGGATCAGAGGTGCAGGCACGCAAACAAATTTTGTTAAGTCGATTGAATATGATGCAAAAGGCAAACGGCAATTGATAGTATACGGAAATGATACCTCAACCCATTACCAGTATGATCCGGTAACAATCCGGCTCACCCAACTACTTACTACAGGAAAAAATGGCACCGATCTGTTGCAACAACTGAAGTACACATACGACGCTGTTGGCAATATCAGCTTTATAAAAGATGCAGCACAGGCGGATGTTTTTTTTAATAACGCAATCGTTAAGGCAGAAAATGATTATACCTATGATCCGCTTTACCGCTTAATTCAGGCTACCGGACGGGAACATATAGGACAGAATAGCATAAATGAATTGCCGGCCAACAACAATTTCCGCAATTTCCCTTTTGCCAAAAATGTTACGGCTACAGATACACAAGCCCTGCGAAATTATACCCAAAAATACGTGTATGATGCGGTAAACAATATGCGGCAACTGCAGCACATGGCGGGTACAGGAAGCTATACACGCAATTATCAATACAATAATAATGATGCCGACAGAAATGCGCTGGGCATAGGGGCAACGCTTATAAAAAACAACCAGTTGCTGGCTACGACCATCGGCGCCGATACAACCCGTTATCAATACGACGTACATGGAAACATGCTTAACCAGCCCCATCTTCAGGGTTTGACATGGAATTCAAAAGAAGAGCTAAAGCAAATAAACATTGGTGGCGACGGCATAGCTTATTATGTTTATAATTCATCAGGTATTCGAATTCGTAAAGTAATTGAGCGGCCCGATGGTAGCAGAGAAGAAAGAATTTACCTCGGCAGTGTTGAATTGTACCGAAAATTCAACAGCACCGGAAGCATCGGGGAAGAAACGGAAACGCTGCACGTAATGGATAACAAACGGCGGATAGCGATGATAGAAACCAAAACCCTTAAAGAAGGGGTACCGGCTGCAGAGCAACTGACAAGGTACCAGTATGGCAATCATCTGGACTCATCTTCCCTCGAACTGGATGAAACCGCCACCGTCATTTCATATGAAGAATACCATCCATTCGGAACCACGGCTTATGAGTTAACGAACGCTGCCATTAATGCTGCCGCGAAACGATATCGATACACAGGCATGGAACGCGATGAGGAAAGTGGGTTACAATATTGCGGCGCCAGGTATTACATACCCTGGCTTGGACGCTGGCTAAGCCCTGACCCCACCTTTTTAAAAGATGATCTCAATGTTTATCAGTATGCACAATGTAACCCGATATCTTTTACAGACCGCACGGGTACCGATTCAAAAACTGATATAGGATCTCTGTTACAGGATATGGAGAATATAATTTACAACTATCATTACGGAAACGGGCAGTTGCGATACAGTACAGATGAACAAGAGGCAGGCTATCAAAAGGCCATACTCAATTTTATTTTATCATTTTCAGATGATCCCAAAAGTACGGTATGCAAAAAGGTCGATAACCTGACTGCCTTTGATGAGGGCATGAGGGCCGTTGCATTAAAAGTATTTAAATCGGAAGAGTTGATGAATGAATTTCGATATGCTGCGATGATGGGAAATGCAGATAGACAAACGGATGAGGGAAACCTTTTAGGGTACGGACCAACAGTAGGTTATACGACTAATCGGGGAAGTGTATTAGAAGGAACCGTTTTCTATCCCGAAGTAGGTACTAATCGCGACCGCAAAGCGAGTGCCGAAGCCAGGGCATCTGCACAGATCCTTGCACCCATGCTGGTATTTAATATTATTAACAGTATGGGAGGCGAGGCCGGAGAAGCGCCTGGCGAGGGCGGAGGAGGGTTCAGGGAAACCGCCCATGGGGCGCCGCTGGAGCCTGCAGGTAAAAATGTGAGATCAGTACCCAAAGTGGAAGGAGCCGGCAGTCACGCTCCTTCGGGAGAAGGTGCAGGTAGCAAAGGGAACAGTAACACATTCAGGCCACGCACAGCGCCAATAGAACAATCTAAGGATTACACCTGTGCATCCGCATCATTGCGTATGGTTTTAAATGACCTTGGATGGAAAAACTTTTCTGAAAATCAAATTGCGCAGGTACTCAATACTACACCAGAAGGCGCAAGCATTTTGCACATCCCCGATGCAGTAAAAAGGCTTGACATTCCAACAGGCAGAAACAACTTCATTATTGATGTTGCTGAAAATGCCCATGCAAAAGTTGAGCACATAGAAAGAGCGCTTAACAATGGTAACAAAGTAATTGCATCCATTAAAAAGGGTACTGGTTTTCACGCGATTGTTGTTGATTCAATTAAAAATGGAGAGGTCACATTAAGAGATCCTTCCGGGGGCACCATAGAGCATATGCGGAAAGCTGAATTCCAGCAAAAATTTGCTGGCAGAATGGTACAATTTGTACTTAAAAAAAATAAATAGCTACTCAAAAAATACATAAATCGAAAATACGCTTCCTATACCAATGCAGGATGAATGCATTGCCTCACGCAGCGGTATAATTAGCCTTAAAAAACAGGACACACATATGCTACATATGTCCGCAGCGCAAAAATGCTGCGGCAGGGCCCTCTTTGCCAAAACACAAATAAACCTAATCAATTTAACCATTAAAAGTATAGGTCAAAAAATGAAAATCAAACACATTCAACTCAAATCATTTGTAGTTATTACATTATTAATATCATGCATAGTATGCATAAACGCATGCCGTAAATTTAATACCGACTCACAATCTGCTATTACCGGCTTCGATATTACGTCTAACCTGTTCAACGGTAAAGAGCCCCAGGCAGTGCAGGTATATTCCGTTGCCGGCGACGGTGGTACCAGCTTATTGAATGCGCCATCGGGAATAGCTGCAGACAAAGATGGCAATACCTATGTGGCAGATGCTGCCAATAACCGTATAAGAAAAGTTACTCCGGATGGAAATATAACCACATTGGCAGGCGGTGGCTCAGTGGGGTCTGTTGACAGTATAGGCATAGCCGCTTCATTTAATCAACCTTCAGGAGTAGCCGTAGATGGATCCGGCAATGTATTCGTAGCCGACAAAGGCAATCATCGTATTCGCAAAATCACTCCTGCCGGCAGGGTTACCACCATTGCGGGTTCTGTACCTGACTTTGCTGAGGGGCCCGGCTCGGTTGCAAAATTCAACGAACCTTGCGGCATTGCTATCGATGGCTCCGGTAACCTGTATGTAGCCGATTCTAAAAACTATTGTATCCGGTTGATCAGCCTTTCGAACAACCAGGTTTTTGTACTGGCAGGCGTTCCACGGTCGCAGGGTACTACCAACGGAGCAACCAATTCGGCCCAGTTCAGAAAACCGGTGGGCGTTGCACTGGATCCATCCGGTAATGTGCTCGTGGCCGATTCGAACTGCATCCGGGAAATCGCTTCCGGACTGGTAAGCACCCTCGCAGGCAGCGATATAGCCGGTTTTTCCGAAGGAACCGGTGCAGCGGCGCAATTTAACAGTCCTACAGGCGTGGTGGCAGATGCTACCGGTAATGTATATGTTGCAGACAAGGGAAACCATCGTATTCGCAGGGTTACACCCAACGGTGTGGTAAGCACCTGGGCCGGAACCGGCAATGCCGGTTTTTTAGATGAGTCTTTTGATGTAGCCCAATTCAATGCACCTGCGGGAATGGGGATAGATGGCAATGGCAACCTGCTTGTAGCCGATGCAGGAAACAACCGGGCCAGGGGTATCGGGGCTTATGTAATAGCAGCAGGTGGTTTTGGACACAGTGTTTTTATTAAGCCGGATCACAGCCTTTGGGGCACAGGGTATAACCCATATGGACAATTGGGCGATGGCTCATTCAATAACAAAAATACACCGGTAAAAATAATGGATGATGTAAAAGCTGTTTCGGCTGGTTTTGGTAATACCATGATCATTAAAATGGATAATAGTTTGTGGGGTACCGGCTTTAACACCAGCGGGCAATTGGGCGATGGCACCACCAATAATAAAAATATGCCGGTATATATAACAGACAATGTAAAAGCCGTGTCATCTGGTGTCACTCATACCATGATCCTGAAAATGGATAATAGTCTTTGGGTTACCGGCAACAATAATTATGGACAATTAGGTATAGGACCAAAGTTTAGCAACCAGCTTATCCCGGTAAAAACAATGGATATGGTAAAAGCTATCGCGGCTGGTTCCAACTTTTCACTAATACTTAAAACGGATAATACGCTGTGGGGTGTTGGTGATAACTACTTCGGACAAATAGCGGGAGGCGATTCGATTGCCAGGAGTGCATGGGTAAAAATAACGGACAATGTAAAAGCCATGTCGGGCGGTGGTTCCCATACCCTCATTCTCAAATTGGATAATTCGCTCTGGGGGGCCGGATACAATTACTTTGGCGGCCTGGGCGTGGGTGATACCATTAATAGACGCGTTCCGGCGCATATAACCGATAATGTAAAAGATATGGTAGCCGGTGAACAGCATAGCATCTTTCTCAAAACTGATAACACCCTGTGGACAATGGGCTATAATGCCGAAGGCCAGCTGTCTGATGGTTCTCCTGCGCTTACAGTAAGGAAAACACCGAAAATAGTGATGGACCATGTACTCACATTAGCGGCGGGTGGTTACCATAACATAGTTATGAAAGCCGATCATACCATTTGGGTAGCCGGGTTTAATCAATACGGTCAACTGGGAATCGGAACAACCCAGGATGCCTTTTCGTGGGTTAATCTTCACCTGCCTTAATCTATAAAGGTTTGTCATACCAAAACTATAACACCCAAAACATCACAACAATGAAATATACAATTTCCTTCCCTGTACTGTTAGTATTAACAGCAGGGCTGCTGTTTAACGCCTGTAAAAAGATGAACAGCCTCGCAGTAACTGCAACGGATAATGCCAAAGGCTTATCTGCGATTGCTGGCATTGATGCGGGAAACCTGCAGGTGTATTCACTGGCCGGAGATGGAGGCACTGCCATTGTTAGTTCACCAACCGGTATTGCAGTTGATAAAAAAAACAACAACATATATGTGGCGGATGCCGGCAATAACCGCATTAGAAAAGTTTCTCCTGATGGAAACATAACTACCCTGGCCGGCAGCGGTGCAGTTGGGAGTGCTGATGACATAGGCGCCGCCGCTTCCTTTAACCAACCTTCAGGAGTAGCTGTAGACGATTCTGGTAATGTTTTCGTGGCTGATAAAGGAAATCACCGTATTCGAAAGATCACACCGGCCGGTAAGGTTACCACCATTGCAGGCTCTGTGCCCGACTTTGCCGAGGGCCCCGGCTCTGTAGCAAAATTCAACGAACCTACCGGCATTGCTATAGATGGCGCCGGCAACCTGTATGTAGCCGATTCTAAAAATTATTGTATCCGGTTAATCAGCCCTTCGGGCAACCACCAGGTATTTGTACTGGCAGGTATTCCGCGCTCGCCGGGAAGCTCCAACGGAGCAACCAATTCGGCCCAGTTCAGAAAACCAGTGGGCATTACATTAGATACAGCCGGTAATGTGTTCGTGGGCGACTCGAACAGCATCCGGGAAATCACTGCGGGGCAGGTAAGCACCCTGGCCGGCAGCGATGCAGCTGGTTTTGCCGAAGGAACCGGTTCGGCGGCAAAATTTAACGGGCCAACAGGATTGATAACAGATGCTACCGGTAATCTATATGTGGCCGACGCGGGTAATCATCGCATTCGCCTGGTTATCCCGCTTGCAAACGGGAGCGGTGAAGTAGCCACATTTGCCGGCAATGGCAATGCGTCGTTTGAGGACGGATTGCTGTCAGAGGCGTCGTTTAAACTTCCTTCCGGCGTAGCTTTTGATGCCGGCGGCACTGTATATGTCGCCGATGCCGGCAATAACCGCATCCGTGAAGTAAAAGCCTTTATTAAGATAACAGCAGGCCCTTTGACCAGTTTTTTCATTAAAACAGATAATAGCCTCTGGGCTGCCGGATATAATAATTACGGACAGTTAGGAGACGGTTCCAATACAGATAAATATTTTCCGGTAAAAATAATGGACAATGTAAAAGCTGTTGCAACCGGCGATTACCATACGCTTATACTCAAAACAGATAACAGCCTCTGGGTTACCGGATTGAATAACTATGGACAGCTGGGAGATGGTACTACCGATAATAAGAATATCCCTGTAAAAATAATGGACAATGTAAAAACCATGGCAACAGGGGGATACCATAGCCTCATCATCAAAACAGACAATAGTCTCTGGGCCACCGGGGCCGGCTATTATGGACAATTGGCTGATGGTGCCAGTATTACTTTGAGAAGCACACCAATAAAAGTAATGGATAATGTAAAAGCTGTATCAGCAGGTGAATATCATAGCCTGATCCTTAAAACTGATAATTCTCTGTGGGGAGTAGGATATAATATCCATGGCGAATTAGGAGATGGCACTATTAATAACCGGACTACGCTGGTAAGAATGATGGATAATGTAAAAGCTGTTACGGCCGGTTATTTTCATAGTCTCATTCTTAAAACGGATAATAGTCTCTGGGGTACGGGGGAAAACTTCAGTGGGGAATTAGGTGATGGCACTTACCAGGCAAAACAAACACCGGTAAAAATAATGGACAATGCAAAAACCATGGCAGCAGGTGGCGGATTTAGTTTCATTCTTAAAACAGACAATACACTTTGGTCTACCGGTGCCGGCTCCTTTGGACAGTTGGGAGATGGCTTCGGTACTATCAGAAACAAACCAGCTAAAGTCATGGAAAATGTACAGGCTATAGCCATAGGGCATTGGCATAGCCTGATTGTAAAAGCCAATAATACGCCCTGGTCTGTAGGGTATAACGTTGTTGGTCAACTGGGAGATGGAACAACCCAGGACAAAGTTTCCTGGCTTACTGTTCCGTTGCCTTAAAGCGTTTACAAAGCAAATTTAAACCACTGTAAAAAAAGCTTTCCGATTGCCAAAACAGAAATACAAAATAACAGATCTATGAAATGTACAATTTCCTTTCCTGCTCTTTTATTAATAACAACTGCATTACTATCCGGCGCCTGTAAAAAGATGGACAACCTCGCATTAACGGCAACGGATAGTGCCAAAAGCTTATCTGCGATTGCAGGCAGTGATGCCGGCAACCTGCAGGTATATTCACTGGCGGGAGATGGCACCACTACCCTGTTTAATTCCCCATCGGGTATTGCGATAGATAAGAACAATAATATTTATGTGGCAGACGCCGCCAATAATCGCATTCGCAAAATTACGCCGGCAGGAAGCATCACCACTCTGGCAGGAAGCGGCGCAGCAGGTTCCCTTGATAGTATCGCCGCAGTCGCTTCGTTTAACAAACCTTCCGGGGTAGCCGTAGACGATTCAGGCAATGTATTTGTGGCCGATAAAGGAAATCACCGTATTCGAAAGATCACAACGGCTGGCAGGGTTATCACCATTGCAGGTTCTGTGCCCGACTTTGCCGAAGGGCCAGGTTCGGTTGCGAAATTCAATGAGCCTTCCGGCATTGCTATAGACGGTTCCTGTAACCTGTATGTAGCCGATTCTAAAAATTATTGTATCCGGTTGATCCTCCCTTCGGGGAACAACCAGGTTTTTGTACTGGCAGGCATTCCCCGTTCGCCGGGAAGCTCCAACGGAGTAACCAATTCGGCCCAGTTCAGAAAACCCGCAGGCATTACGTTGGATGCAGCCGGTAATGTGTTCGTGGCTGACTCAAACAGCATTCGTCAAATCGCCGGCGGGCAGGTAAGTACCCTGGCAGGCAGCGATGCCGCTGGTTTTGCCGAAGGCGCCGGCTCTGCAGCACAATTTAACGGGGTTACAGGATTAACAACCGATGCTACCGGTAATATATATGTGGCCGACGCGGGTAATCATCGCATCCGGCTTGTTACAACAACCGGCGTTGCAAGCACAGTTGCAGGCAATGGCATAGCAACATTTTCAGATGGATTCCTCTCTGATGCGTCGTTTAAACTCCCTTCAGGCGTAGTTATTGATGCTAACGGTAGTATATATATTGCCGATGCCGGCAATAACCGCATCCGGCAAATCAGACCTTTTACGATGGTCTTTGCCGGCAGTTTTCACACACTTGTCATTAAAGAAGATAATTCGCTCTGGGCCACCGGTGAAAACCGTTACGGAGCATTTGGAGACGGCACCGTTGTTGCTAAAAATGCACCGGTAAAAATAATGGATAACGTAAAAGCTGTTGCGCCGGGAACCTGGCATAGTCTCATACTTAAAACAGATAACTCCCTCTGGGGTACAGGATCAAATTATACAGGACAGTTAGGCGATGGCACCAACGTTGATAAATACACACCGGTAAAAATAATGGATAACGTAAAAGCTATTGCTTCAGCAGGCAGCTGGCATAGCCTCATACTTAAAACAGATAATACCCTGTGGGCTACCGGCATTAATACAGATGGAGAATTAGGCGACGGTACCAATGCTCATAAATACACACCAGTAAAAATAATGGATAATGTAAAAGCCATATCGGCAGGAGGTTATCATAGTTTCATGCTTAAAACAGACAACTCGCTTTGGGCTACCGGGTCTAATGTTTATGGGCAACTTGGTGATGGAACCAATGTTAATAAAAACAAACCTGTAAAAATAATGGATAATGTAAGAGCCATGTCGGCGGGTTACGAACACAGCGCTATCCTTAAAATGGATAATACATTATGGGCAACCGGTTACAACAATCACGGAGAGCTGGGCGATGGAACTACCAGCCATAAGTACTCACCGGTAAAAGTGATGGACAATGTAATATCGGTTTCGGCAGGCTCATACTATACACTCATAGTAAAACCAGTGAATACCGTATGGGCAGTGGGCAATAACCCGGGTGGCGTATTAGGCATTGGAAATAATCAAAACAGCATTAGCTGGGTTCGCATGCTTTTGCCATAAATACTTTATAAGATCAACTTACAGTAACAATAAATATTCAAACCTATCTTTCAATGAAAAAAAAGTCAACATCTGCTAAAAAGAGCGAATCCCATAAAGGTTATCTCACCACATCAGCGTTAAATGAAGTATCGAAACTGGCGCAACTGGGCGGATTAAAAGAAAAGGAGCTGGAAACCTTCCTCGAAGTATATAATAATTCGGCAGGTGCCAAAGATAATTTCTGGGAGCAGGTACATAACCATCCGCTGCTTCAAAATAATATACACCTCGATCAGTTGCAGGCCGTGTTCAGCCTGTCGAAATACACCGGTAACAATCTGCCATTGATAGAAGAGCTGATCGGGTCGGGAAAAATTAAATCAAAAGCCGATCTGTCGGCCCTGGCTGCCTATGATAAAAACGACTGGGAAGCCTTGCTGCACAAAAAGGAAATTAAAACGGCTGGCACCCACAGCAAAACAGCAGCGAATATCCAGGAAGCAGCAGATACCCAACAAACGGCCGGTCAACTCGAAGCAATCTTTGCAGGTTTGTTTCCTACAGCTGCTTTTTCGGCCCGGCTGGCAAAAGATACCGGCAGTAAGGTTAAGCATCGGGATGCGGTTGTTCAATTCCTGCGTGATAACGAACACTTCGATTTGCTAAAAAACCATGTGAATGTATTTCTGCGCGATAACCCAAAAGCATTGCCCGAAAAAGAAGCCACGGAAGTAGCCAGTCAGCTGTTACGCATGCAGCGAATATTCAGACTTAGCCCCGACTACAAGACCACCTCTACCCTGCTGAACAATAATATTCATTCGGCGCAACAGATCTACAAAATGGGTAAAGACAATTTTGTACACACCTACGCCGGTGAACTGGGCGAACAACAGGCAAACGATATATTTCAAAAAGCAAGCACGGCGCATGCTACTGCTTTGGCGCTTGCAGGCAACCTCAGGGCAATGGCCGATGCCTCGGCGCTGAATGCCTTCCCTAACCTGAAACAAACAATCACCACCTCGCTTATAACGGTATTGCCTAACCTCGAAACCCTGTTTGGCCATACTGATTATTTCAACACTGCCGAAAGTAATTCTGTTTATGGGGCACCTGCCTATCTTACAGATATTTTGCATTTTCTGGAAAACAGAAACAGCACTTTGGCCGTTAGCACTAAAGCCAACAGAACAAAAGCTTCGGTAAAAGACCTGCTGCTGCAACGCAGACCCGATATAGGCGATATCGACCTGAATGGCAGCAATACCGATACAGAAATACCATATATTGATATTGCCTGCGAGATTATGGAAGACTATATTGCAGCGCCTGCAGTAACCATTGCCGCAAGCCTGCTGCCTAAACTGGTTAAAGGCACTATCGATGCATCGCTGGTAACGGCCATCAATACCCAATTAACCGCTTCAGGCTTAACGAACATCAATACCCTGCTAACCAACAATGCCACCGTTTCGGATAAATACACCAACGGCCGGCTAAAAACCGACAATACGTATGTTAATGAAGACCACTGGGTGATACGCGATAGCATGATAGTGCTCAGGGCTACAGATTTGGGCACAGGCGGCATCGAATGCAGGGTACTTCACCAAACATTGCTGTCCCCAGAGGCTGTGAGCACTGGCCCTGAATATGTGAACCTCATTACCTATAATAACTTTTTGAAAACAGCCAAACGGCCGTTTACGCTTCCGTTTGACCTTTTTGAAACAGAAGGTGAAATGTACCTCGAAAAATTGGGTGTTACCAAAGCGACGCTGATTGAAACCTTTGGCGCCGATTTTAAAACATTAACAGGGACTACCGACACCGAAAAATCAATAGCTTTTGCCAGCCTTGGCATTAACCAGGCCGAAAGAGCTTTGATCACTACTGCCGATACTGCCAACCAAACACTTTACTGGGGGCCTGATGTTACTTCCTCAACCACCTCCCTGGCGGTAAACACTTTCGAAAAACTTACCGGGCTGAATTATCAGCAGGCTATGGATCTGCTGAACCAAAGTGTTGTTTCACCCGCCGTAACTATTGTGCACGACGATCTTACGGCCGATACCAGTAAACAGCACATCACCAACCTCACAGCCGGTTCGCTCGATGCTATTCACCGGTTCCTGCGCTTATGGCGTAAAACCAGCTTTACCTTTAAAGAACTGAATGCCATCCGGCAGTCGTCTGCCATTGGCCAGGGTAACATAGATGCCCACCTGATATGGGGGTTGCAATATTTTATTTCGCTGCAGCAACGTCTTCAGTTAAGTGCATTCGAACTGCTGGCGTTTTACGATGTACTGGAAAAAGATACCTATAACCAGTTATTTCAAAACAGCGCCATCACCAATCCGGTTGATCCTGTTTTTGCTTACGATAAAGTGTATACTTCTACAGGCAATGGTGCATTCACCACCAGCTCAAAAGCTGTTATAGCGGCCGTATTACAGATATCTATGAGCGACCTCGACCAGCTGTTTTCCTATATACCTAACCTTAATAGTATAACCGGCGTTAACCTCTCCCATCTTTACCGGCATGCCCGGCTGGCGCGCTCACTGGGCATCTCAATTTCCGATCTCATTAATCTGCTTCAATTATTTGGCCCCGGCCCTTTCACCAGTGTTATTACCACCTTTGAGTTCCTTGAAAAATACAAGGTGCTGCAAACATCGGGTTGCAGCATTGATGAACTGAATTACATTTTGCGGCACCAGAACAACAGTAGTAAAACGTTGGTGCCTTCCGGTGATGTGGTAGCTGCTGCGTTAACCGGGTTGCAGGATGCGCTGCTGGCTGTTAGGGCATCTACCCAATCTGCAGCTGACCCGAACGGAGATCTGCTGAATAAATGGTTGTCTGATCCGTTATTCAACTGGAATACAGGTTTGCTGCAAAGGCTGATTACTATTTGCAATACAACCAACGATGCCGAGTATACCCAGAAGCTGCAGGATAATGCCGGTTTCCTCATCAACCTGCGTATGGTATATCACGACACCCTGTTAAAGGCTGATCTGCCATCACTACCGTCTATTCAATTCCCGGGCTCCATAGCCGCACAATTATCGTATGATACCAATAAAAAACAGCTAATACTGACTGGTTATATGAGTGCTGATGACCGTACCGCCTTATTGGCATTAAGCAGCGACGTGGCTTATCAAAATGCCATCAACCTGTTGTACACGGCGGCACAGCAAACAGACAGCAGCGCTGCCAACAGGTTCTTTAACACAACTACCGATATTACCAATAATATTGGCGGTATTTTATTTGCCAATGGAATAGAGAACCGGTTTGCCTGGTTCCTGAATAAGCTGGCGCCTGTTTATACGAAAGGGCAGCAACAAAACCAGCTGGTGAATACCATCAGCGCCTGGTTCAATACCGATAAGTCAGTGGTGAGTCAACTGTTATTGTCTGCTCCCGGCATCTTCAATGATTTTACTGCCGATGGTTTTGTTAATAAAATACCGGGCACCGGCAGTACGCCTTACCCGGTACAAACCAACCGTTACCTGTTGCTGGCCAAAACCTGTTTTATTATTGGCAAATTGAAACTAAGGCCAATAGATATGTCTTTTTTTATGGCACGTGCAGCAGACGTAAGCAGTTTAGACTTTAATGCTTTACCGGTAAGTGCAGTAACAGGGGGTGTTACTACATTCAGCAGCTTTGCCAACCTTATCAACCTGCTTACCTTTCAGCAATACTATCCGCCCCGCGTTACCAACAGCAGCACTAATAGTACCGTATCAATATACAGCGTGCTTAACAATCTGCTGGCAGGTACTACGTTGGCGGCACTGATCACTGAGCTATCGGTATTGACCGGCTGGAACACCGCTGTGCTGAACCAGCTACTTGTGTCGCCCAACTACCTGGGGCTGACCTTTCCAACAGATTATAAATCGGTTCGTGTGCTGCATCGTATTCATAAATGTTTTACGATGTTAAATCAGTCGGGCATACCCGTAGTCGATGCCGTAAGCTGGAGCGCCCCTTCCATAACCTATGCCGACAGCCAGAAGATTAAGCAAACACTTAAATCGAAATACAGCAATGCCGATTGGACGGTTGTAACCACTCCACTGCAAAATACCCTGCGCGAAAAGAAGCGGGATGCATTGGTCGCTTACCTGCTGGCCAATCCCGGCTCACAAAACTGGGCAACCGATAACGACCTGTACAGTTATTTTCTGCTCGATGTGGAAATGTGCAGTTGCCAGCCCACTTCGCGCATTGTGCAGGCCACCAACTCAGTACAATTGTTTGTACAACGCTGCTTTTTAAACCTTGAGCAGAATGTAGGGGTGATCACTAAAGGAGATACCGCAACAACCGATGCAAACTGGCTGCAGTGGCAATGGATGAAGAATTTCAGGGTATGGCAGGCTAATATGAAAGTGTTCCTTTATCCTGAAAATTATATAGAACCCGAATTGCTTCCCGATGAAATCAAATCATCTTTTCTGAAAGAGCTGGAAAATGACCTGCTGCAAAACGAAGTCACCGCAACTGTTGTAGAAGACGCTTTTCATAACTACCTTGAAAAGTTAGAGGCTGTGGCACGGCTTGAAGTAAAGGCTATGTGGTACGACCAGCCGGCAAAAACACTGCATGTAATTGCGCGTACATATGGTGGCAATCCAAGAAAATATTACCATCGGCGTCTTATTAATGACCTGCGATGGACACCCTGGGAAAAGATAGATCTGGATATTTCAGGCGATCACATCATAACGGCTGTATACAATAACCGTCTTTACCTGTTCTGGGCTATTATTGCAGAACAGGCCCAGGATACAACAGGCGCTATTGTAATACCTAAAATCGGTACAGATGGCACCTACAACATTCCCGTTGCACCACCCAAAAAGAGCTGGCAGATTCAACTGGCCTTCAGCGAATACAAAAACGGAAAGTGGACACCTAAGATTATTTCAGAGAATAACGATACCGGAAAAATTGTTGTGAAACAAACCAGTGATACAAAGGGTGAATTCCCGGCTAAGGAAAGTTTCTTTTTTACTCCATTAGACATACCCGCTTTTGAATATGACAAAATATTCACTACAGGCAGTCAAAAAATAACAGTGGATGCATTCAACGAAAAAGCGTTGAAAGCTGTACAGAGGAACGGTAAACTGGTGATCAGTTGTTATTATTATAAATACATCGGTGATAATATCACTGCCAACAGCACCTATATAGGTAGTTTTCAATTGGACCCGGTAAAAGGTTATCCAACTACTTTAACGGTCAAATACGGGTTAACGTTGCAGCAATCAAATTCTCACATTGAGCGAAATACCCGTAAAAGTTTTATGGTAAATATGCTGGATGTTGAAACCTTTGAAGGTCTTTCCATTTCACCACCCGAAAACGGCATCCCCGGATCGGGAACCGGAACAAACCCTAAGGTGTTAGTCGCAGACCAGGCAGGTGGTATTTTCAGCAACCTGATACCGCTTCAACTTGATTTAACCGACCGGTATAACTTTCTGAATAATATATACAGTAACGGCACCAGTGCTACTATGGAGGTTAAACTGGGAACAACGCTTCCCTATTTTTACCAGGATCAGCGCCGCACCTATTATATAGTACCCGAGTGGACCGATAACGGGTTATATGAATACCGGTATTCCAAAACCTATGATCTGACAATTATACTACTAAAGTCTGGCGCGGCAGCTTATAATGCAGAGATTATATCGATAGATGACAAGATGGGAGTGCAGCATCCCAGCAATAATCCGATTAAACCGCCGTTTACCAGCCGTTATCATAATTTTCACCACCCGCTGGTAGATTATTTTATACAGCAATTGTTTGCCAATGGCATTGACGGATTGATGGACCGTGCCACACAACTAAAAGGCGATATCATTTACGACAAAAGCGCAGGCAATTTTGATTTTAAGAATTATTTTCAACCGGTGCTTTTTAATTTCGACACTATATACAGCGGCGCCCAACTACCGGCTGTTATAGCAAATACAACACCCGACAAAACTCCGGGTTATCCCAAAGACGATGTTGATTTTAACCTGCAATCAGGCTACGGCCTTTACAACTGGGAATTGTTTTTTCATGCTCCCCTAATGATTGCCGAACGCCTGAGCCAAAACCAGCAGTTTGCTGATGCCGAACGCTGGTACAGGTTTATCTTCAACCCCATGGATACTTCTGACAATAGTGTGCCTAACAAATACTGGAATACCCGGCCATTCTTTCTTACTACCGGTACCGATTATACTAGTGAGCGTATAGACAGTATTCTGACGGGTGTTAATAAAAGCCAAACCGGAGATCCCCTGATAAAGAATGTAGACGACTGGCGCCTCAATCCTTTTCAGCCTCATTATATTGCGCAATACCGTACCGTGGCTTATCAGAAAGTAGCGGTAATGAAATATGTTGGCCATCTTATTCGTAATGGCGATTTTTTGTTCAGTCAGCATACCATGGAATCGGTGAACGAAGCTACGCAGTTGTATATTCTTGCGTCACAGATACTGGGCCCAAAACCAGAGAACATTCCTTATGTTGGTAAAACGGCAGTAGATAATTATTACCAGCTCGAAACAAAGCTCGATGCCTTGTCGGATACCCTCGTAAATATCGAGAACCTGCTGCCCCAGCATTCAGTTTCGGGATATACAGGTGTTACACCCGGCGCCGGTCTGCCGCCTCTGCAAACGCTGTATTTCGGTGTACCCATGAATGAAAAACTGGCCGGCCCCACTGGTTACTGGGATGTAGTGGCCGACCGCCTGTTCAAGATCAGGCATTGCCTGGATATAGATGGCAACCTTGCGCCTGTATCGCTGTTTTCAGCGCCTATTGATCCCGGTATGTTGGTGCGTGCTTCAGCAGCTGGTTTGAATATCAGCAGCATTTTAAATGATGTGAATGCACCGTTGCCGCTATACCGTTTTATGACGATGATGCAAAAAGCTACCGAGTTATGCAATGAAGTAAAATCATTAGGTGGAATGCTGCTGTCGGTATTGGAAAAGAAAGATGCGGAAGCCCTGGCCCTGCTTCGTTCGGGTCATGAAATTAAAATGCTCAATGCAGTATTGCTGGTAAAACAAAAGCAGATGGATGATGCACAAACAGCCATTGATAATCTGAATAAGCAGAAAGAGCTGATCACCATTCGCCGTAATTACTATAATGAATTAATTAGGGTTGGTGTAAACAACAGTGAAGCCACCGCGCTTACATTAAACAAAATTTCATTCGACCTCGATGCTGTTATTGCAGCAAGCTATGTATTGGCCGGCGGATTGCACCTGATCCCCAACTTCATATTGGGCGTTTCGGGTTTTGGCGGCTCACCCCATACCACCGTTGAAACAGGAGGAGGTCCATTTGCCAATTCTGTTGAAGCAGGCGTGAAGGCCATGACTGCCATTGGAACGGCTTTGGATAAACGAGCTTCGGTAATCAGTACCCAGTCGGGATACGACCGGCGGGCCCAGGAATGGAAATTCCAGGTAAACCTTGCCAATAAAGAACTGGAGCAAACAGAGGTGCAGATAAAAGGCGCGCAGATTCGCCTCGAAATCGCCCAAAAGGATTATGATAACCAGCAATTGCAGATCGACCAGGCCAAAGAAGCCAATGATTTTATGACCGGCAAATTCACCAATGAAGAATTGTATAGCTGGATGAGCACGCAGGTATCCAACACCTATTTCAAAAGTTACCAGTTGGCCTATGAACTGGCTAAAAAAGCAGAACGTTGCCTGCGCCACGAACTGGGCCTTGCCGATAGCTCGTACATCAACTTCGGTTATTGGGACAGCTTAAAGAAAGGATTGCTTTCCGGTGAGCAGCTGGCTTACGACCTGCATAAAATGGAAGTGGCTTATTTGGATTTGAACAAGCGGGAACTGGAACTCTCCAAACCCATATCGCTGTCGCAGTTAGACCCGGTAGCTTTACTAAAGCTGAAAACAAACGGCGAGTGCTGGATCAACCTGCCCGAAGAGCTGTTCGACATGGACTATCCCGGACACTATATGCGCAGGGTAAAATCGGTATCTGTTAGCATACCCTGTATAACCGGTCCGTACACCACCGTAAGCTGTACGCTCACAATGACCAAAAATTCCATGCGTACCAAT
Source organism: Niastella sp. sgz303648 (assembly GCF_059587045.1). Classification (NCBI taxonomy): domain Bacteria; kingdom Pseudomonadati; phylum Bacteroidota; class Chitinophagia; order Chitinophagales; family Chitinophagaceae; genus Niastella; species Niastella sp. sgz303648. The sequence continues at coordinate 502,915 of NZ_JCAPSW010000005.1, forward strand.
AGCATACCGGGCAGCGAATATATTCGCAAACAAAACAACGGATTGCCGGCCGATGACCCGCGTTTCCGCGATTCAACAGGCGCCCTGCAATCTATTGCCACCAGCACCGCGCAAAATGACAGTGGTTTGTTTGAGCTGAATTTCCGCGACGACCGCTATCTGCCTTTTGAAGGAGCCGGCGCTATCAGCCAGTGGCATCTGCAGCTACCTGCTGCTGTAAAACAGTTTGATTACAATTCAATCTCCGATGTAATCATTCACCTGAAATATACAGCCCGCGATGGCGGAGCCGCTTTGAAAAAAAGCGCTACAGACAGCCTGAAAACACAGATGAACAACATGCTGGTTTCCCTGCAGGACACGGGCCTCATGCGCATTTTCAGCGCCAAAAACGATCTGCCCACAGAATGGTACCGCTTTCTGCACCCGGCTACTGCTAACGGCGATCAGGTATTAACGTTGAACTTAGATGAAAGCAGGTTCCCTTTATTTACACAGGGCAAAAACATCAAAATAAAATCAATAGAACTGGTAGCCGACAGTACTACCGCCATCAACGATCTGCGCTGTACACCGGCCGGCCCCGTAGCCTCCATTAACCTTACGGCTACAGGTACGTATGGCAGTGGGTTTAATGCTACTATTGACTACAATAGCAGTAAGAAAAATCCCGGTATATGGACCATCACCAACCTGGCAGGTAATGCACGGTTAACAGACAGCAATCCGCAGAATAGCGACATATTGATAAAAAACATGGTCATCATTGTACACTATGAGATTTCATAACGAAAACCAGGTAATTACTTATTCATAAACCCAAACATTAGTTATTAGTCATTAATACAAATTTTTATGTCAAAATTTAATGAAATAATTGCTTCAACTGTTTTTCCAATTGTTAAAGCGGTAGGAATAATAGAAATGAAAGAGGTGCTTTCGGGCATTAAAATGCATAATACACCGGAAATTTATCATAACACATTGCAGGGCGTATATTCAAGCTTTTCATTATTAAAAGACGCAGCGATTAAAACCCAAACAAAAATTGATGATGGCATCATTGACCTGGTTCTTGAAGCTGTTGAGGAAAGCGCCGATGCCGACGGAATTGTGCTTTCATAATCAGCCAATATACTTACTGTGCGAAAAGGTGTGAAATTAAAAAAGAGGCTACCAATTATTTGATAGCCTCTTTTCATTTATGCAATTATTTGTTTTACTCACTACGGCACACGCGAAAACCCTGATCGGCGCCCTTGCCATTCGCTTCGTAGCCGGCCCTGAAGGAGGGCTCGCAGCAGAAGTCGCCACCCATCCATCCCCCGCCCTTCCAGATCCGTCCGGGAGGTGCATCAGCGCCACTACGCTCCGCGCCTGCGCGGAGCCAATCCCAGCACCATTCCCTTACATTGCCCGACATATCGTAAAGTCCTAACTCGTTCGGCTGCCTGCTACCGGTTGGTTTTGTTTTATTATTGTTTTTTTCCAACACAGCCCAGGCCCAATTCCCTGTTAAGTATTTATTTCCTGAATTTTTCCAATACCATGCTATTTCATCTACATTATTACTTCCGCTGTAGGTGTAACTTTTGCTCAACCTGCCTCCACCTGCAGCATATTCCCACTCCGCTTCCGCAGGCAACCGGTACCCATTCGCTTTCTCATTGATCGTTACCGTCCATTTTATATCATCAAGATCATTTGTATTAAGCGGGTCTTTTTTATCCTTGTTTATATTGTAATACGGCCGCAAGCCCTCTTTTATACTTCTTTTGTTACAGTATTCTATACAGTCATACCAGCTTACTGTTTCTACCGGCAAATTATTGCCCTGGAATGCAGAAGGATTACTTCCCATTACCTGCATCCACTCCTTTTGCGTTATTTCATATTTACCAATATAAAAGTCGGGAATAGTTATACTTTTTCCGTAGTAGCCCGATTTTGTGTTTATAAAAGTTCCGCCTTTAACCAATACAAAGTTATCAGGCGATTTATGCGAACAGGAGCTTGTAACAACCATTATGGCTGTTATTAAAATAAATAATTTGCTCATCGAATATATTTATAAGGCACAAGGCTCAAGGTACAAGACACAAGTCTTGCGATTTGGGCTGTATAACTACATAAAGCCGGTTCAACATTCAATGTCTTGTGCCTTGTATTCCTGCTTGTGCCTTGTGCCTTCAACCATTTACCAACACGTTGCGTTTATATAGCCGCTTTTACCACCCCAGGCCTCTAACGCCAATATCTGGTAATTGTAACTACCAAAACCCTGACCGCCGTTATTCCTCCAGTTGTTAATGTGGTTGGCCATGTTTACAGAGCGGTTCGACCCGGTAGATGACCCGCCCCAGGTATCTTTGTACTGCCAGAAGGTTGCGGTGCCAATAATGGATGGTGCATTCACGCGTTGCTGTTTATAAAAGCTGTAAGTATGTCCGTCGCTGCTTACAGAGTTCACATGCGTTCCACCCGTTACAGAGCCCATTTCGGCAACGTAATATTCTATAAGCGGACTTGTCGTCCAGCCATAGATACCTACAAAATTATAGCTGCCGCTCAGGGCGCCTACATTGTAGCCAATGGTTCGGGCCGATCCGGGATTCCAGCCTTTACCGCCCACCACATCGGTAACATTGCTGTAGCTGATGGCGAAGTTGCCACCCGAGCCAAAAGTGATGCCTGAAGACCCACCCTCAGTATATAACGACCAGAAGTAACCGTTATTGGTGCCCTGCGATTCGGGCTGGGCATTGTCGTTAACATAGCCGGTACGGCGTTCGCCTGTGGTTGCCGGCGCTGAAGTAGTGTGTTTATTACAACCTGTTGAAAGGGAAGAACCGGCAACGAGCATAATAGCCGTTGCACCGAAAGTAACCATCCTGGTCACTTCCGTTAGGAATGAGTTTGATTTCATAATGGCAATTAATTGTTAGTTTGACTATAAATTTAGGGAAGTCGGCTCATTAATGTAACCGATTACAAAAATAAATTTTGTATTGAGTGCGAAATGAAGATATCCCACATATGCAAACGTTTACAAGCCAACAATTGCATTATGGCAAAATAATATATATCAAAAAGATATTTGTTTGTTAGCTTTTAACGGCATTAGTCAAACGAATGTGGCTTCTCCTTGCATACAGGACCTCAACGTAAATCTATTTTGCAGCAACCGCCTCAATTTCCAGTTTCCATTTTTTTTCAAGTAACTGGCAACAAAATACAGTACGGGTAGGTGCGTGGCTTCCCAGATATTTCGTCAATATATTTACATTTGCCTCATCATAACACGGGTCGGCCAGATAGAAACGAAGAGAAACAATATTTTGATAGTCCATACCGGCTGATTTTAGTAATATCCCCATATATTTCCAGATAAGTTCCGCCTGCTCTTCAAAACTTTCAGGCATATCAATGCCATTTGAAAGATAACCATTAAGGCCACTGATAAATAAAAGGTTTGAATTACTTTTTACTTCTACTGCGTGACTGTAATTGCGATAAGGAGGAAAAAGATTTTCGGGATTGTGCAGGCTAATGCTCATAAGATAAAATTTAATCGCAAAGATTTCATTTTATTGATTCCTTTTGCTTATATCCTTATTCACATAGGGCTACCATTTTAACTCTTTGTTTTTTTATTGTTCTTTGGGATGAGATTATGTGAATCTAAAGGTAATCCGATTTTAATATTTAAGAACAGCATTTATTTCTTAAATCTCTTGTTTGTTCAGCGATTTTTTGAGTCAGATCGAGCACTATGCAGGTTTAAGATGACAACTGGTTAAAATGCGTGAGTAAAAGGCGCTGCATATCAGGCCAAAATATCTTCTGTTACGCATAGATAGTTCCAAAAAATCCAATTAATACGATGCTATTCTAAATTCTTCAGGTGTAAATTGTGAATTTCCTACCCCTCGCCCACCAGGCCAAAATTGCCAGGAAAAACAATTATATGTTTTTTTAAATAAAGCACTTTCAATGAAAGCAACAACAAATTACCTATTGACGGGCGTAACAGGTCTTTTGGGAAGAAACCTCTTATTCGAAATAATAAAGCAGCATTTAAATGATCTTACCGGCATAAAGATCTTTCTGTTGGGCAGGTCGGATAAAGAAAATGACCTCACTACCCGGGTTTTCGACATTATTGAAAACGACGGGATCGATTATTTATCTATTGACAAAAACGCATATAACGATCTTCGAAGCACCCTACACTCAACTATCTATTGTATTAATTTCGAATTAGAAGGTATTAATGAGCCGTTGTCACATACCGACGAAGAAGCATTAAAAAGCCATGGCATAGATTACTTCTTTCATATTGCATCCTATACCGATTTCAGAAGTTCGGAGATTGTTAAAAAGAAATTATGGTCGGTTAATGTAGATGGAACTATGCGGGTGCTTCAGCTGGCAAAAAAAATTAAAGTGGGTCATTTTATTTATACCGGTTCAGCATATGCCTGCGGCGAAACAGTTGGCAACATTGCTCCCGACTATATTAATTTTAATCAAAACTTCAGAAACCCTTACGAATTATCAAAGCTTGAAGCAGAAGTATTGGTGAGAAAGTTTTCGCAGGAGAATCCCTGGATGAAAACAAAATTTTTCAGGCCATCTACTATATGTGGCCGTTTAATAGAACAAAAGATAGGCGCCATCAGTAAATTCGATGTGTTCTATGCATGGATGTTTTTCTTTCTGCGATGCAAGGAAAAGATGTTTAAACAAACCGATCTGAACAAAACTGCTTTCATGAAATGTCGGGTAGCCTATAGTTCAGATAGCGGGTTAAACATAGTACCCGCTGATTATGTGGCAAAGGCCATGTACAGGTTAACAATAAATAATACAAACCACAACAGTTTTCATTTGGCAAGCGCCGGAGAAACAAAACACAATGTTTATATCCCGGCTATGACCAAAGCCATCAATATGGAAGGAATGGAGCAGGTTAGTCACCAGCCGGCGAATGACTTAAATGAACTGGAGTCGATGTATTACAAAACCGTTGGCGCCATATTTACCCCCTATATAACATCAGCGCCAATGAATTTTACCCGGCCCGATACTGACAGGAAGCCTGACTGTCCTGAAATTGACAATAGGCATTTTGACATATTACTGAAATATGCGCTTGATAACAGAGCAAAATTATGAGTTTTTGAAGTTGAGCCAGTGTATTCGAACGGCTCTCACCCCCGCATATAAAACGAAATATATGTTACGATCCAAATAGATGCAATGATCATTACTGCCTGATAATAACACCAGAAAGTACCCATGTCATTATCTTTATCATAATTCACCAGACTGACAAACACCCCAACTATGGGTATCCAATATATTAGTTTATTATTCATAAACTAATTTCCTCAAAGGCAAAGTTACATCAATTGCCGGGGTAACGATCCATTTGTCAATGCGTTTCATGCAGGTAGCCTCGATGGGGGTGTTGATATTTTTCCTCAAAAGATAGTTAAATCAGGTATTGGTATTGCAGCAATTGTTTCAGTTTGGCTTAACAGAGCGTGCAATAATCCTGGAAATACCTAAATAACTTAAATTATGAAAATTTTATTAGCAACTGATGGTTCCGAATACAGTAATGCAGCGGCTAAAGAACTTGCGGCGCGGCCACTTCCTTCCAATGCTGAAGTGCGTATTATTTCGATTTTTCAAAGCAATGCTTTAATAACAGCGGTTCCGGCGCCAATGGGTGGTTTGGCAGGCTCCTGGGAAGAAGCCGATGCTGTTGCAAAAAAGCTGGCAGAAGAAGCCGTGAATAATGCCACTAAAATTCTGGAAGAGAAAAATCCAAAATTGTTCATAACAAATGTAGTGGTTGAAGGATCGCCCAAACATGCAATTCTACAGGAAGCTGATGAATTTGGGGCCGATTTGATTGTAGTCGGTTCGCATGGCCGCGGAGCGGTAGGACGCTTTTTGCTTGGCTCAGTATCCCAGTCGGTAGCATTACATGCAAAGTGCTCAGTAGAAATCGCCCGAAAGAAGGAGATTTAATTATCTGACCGGTATATAATACATCGCTTCGGGCCTTAGCCGCATAACCGGTTGACTGCAGCATAAGCCTGACCGGCCATTGTTATCAGGTTGCATGGTTGCCTGTACGAGGTGAACAGGCCTCCAGCTGTTATCAGCTTTGTACCCCTGCCCTTTTATTTCCTCCTGTTGTATTATTTGCGGTTCCTGCATTGTTTGCTTTTGATTCATGCGCCTTTCCTGCACCATTCTTTCGTAAGGCGTCATACGCTGTTCGCGTGTTAAACCGGCCGCCGGTTCCTTTCTTATTTTGCGAATGAAAATAAACAGGCCAATGAAAAAGCATACCAGTATTACCAAACTTCCCCGCAGAGCAATGATTTCATGGCCGGGAAAAGAAAGATGAATATCCGCATTGATGCCCATTGAGTTTATGCCGTTTCGTATTTGTGTAGTGAGATGGTCCTGCACCAGAAAGTAAATAAATGCTCCCAACAGCATGCAGCACAGTAAAATAAATAATCCTGAGAATGCTGCTTTAACTCTTTGCAGGGGCCGGCGCCGGTATGTTATGCCCGGCCGGGACGGATACAATAAAATCACCAATGGATAAATCAGCAGAAAAAGCCCTGGCGCCACGATCAGGTCGATGGCTACCGGCAGTTGCGTAGGAATTTCGAGGAAAACCAGCGTTGGATTGATCTGCACCAGCCCTGAGATTGCGGGTAGCAGCTTAGTTATCAATGATTGTCCGGGAACAATACAAAGCACAAACAACACAACTGCAATAGTCATTGCGGGGAACCGTCGATGCTGACCGGTATGAGTATCCATAAAACGTTTTTAGGTAAATAGGTTCATGCTCCTCCGTACATTCAGATAATAGATCTTTATGAGTTTTTTTTCAGGGCGCAGCAAATTCGTTAACATAACGCTTCGAATCAGGTCTGTGTACGCACGGATTGTAAAAATACCGTTAAAATAAAGTGCGGTATTGATGAATATATACGGTAAAGAAGAACAGGGTGAAAATTCAGTATTGAGCGTACAATTTTTATGCCTCAAATTTTTGTGAAAAAAATTTAAGATTGCGTTGTATAATTTTACAGCGTTATAGCATTGAGGCAATCAACCGCCCCAGCAGTTTTAATTTGCGCGGCACATCTTCAGACCAGTGTAAGCCTATAGAAAGCCTCATGCAGTTTTCAAATTGATTTTGCAAGGTATACATCCTTCCGGGAGCAAAAATGTTATCTTATATACTGGAGCAGCCCTGGTCGAAGCGTTTGAGAAGAAAGATGCTGAACACAAGCGATGCGCATGGATTATATCGCCGGTTTCAGTTTAAGGATCTTGCAAATCCTTCTTATATCCTGGAAATATATAACCCCGATATTCATTTGCAATACGATAGTAAAAACTATGAAAGCAATCGGATTTAAAACATCACGTCCTATTACAGAGCAAATAGCTTATTTGAATTTGAAAGGGAGAAACCAGCACCTGGCGCACCTATACGGCATAAAAAAAGCCTCCCGATAATACCGGAAGGCTTTTTTTATAAAGACGAAAGTATTAATATCTGTTTTTATTATAACTGTTCGAATTATTGTAACCATTGTTACCGCGTGAAGATCTTTCTTCTTTTGGTCTCGCTTCAGTTACCATGATATTTCTGCCTTCTACCATAGCGCCATCCAATTCGGCAATAGCTTTTTTAGAAGCAGCTTCATCAGACATTTCAACAAATCCGAAACCACGGGAGTTTCCTGATTCTCTGTCATTGATAATTTTAGCTGAGGTTACTTCTCCATAAGGAGCAAAAAATTCCCTTAAGTCTTCATCCTGCACGTTGAAGCTCAGGTTTGAAACATAAATGTTCATTCTGAATAATTAAAATTTAATAAAAATGAGAGGAAGCAAAAAGTAAGAAACTAATTAAGATGCAGATTACTAAGCAGGATAATTAACGATTTACTGATGCAAAGGCTCTATTACCACACAAAGGTAGGTTATATTTTGTTAGCAATAACAAATACTTTCATAAACCCCGATTTGATCACCCCAACGCCTTTTTGACTTTTTCAACAAACACAGGTACTTTTAATTTAGGATCACCCGCACCCAGTGTTTCAATGGGCAGATATCCACGGTATCCTGATGCTTTAATAGCGCTGATGATCCTGTTCAGATCAGCCGGTTCTTCTACCCCATTGTTGAATACATTTTCTTTCAGTTGCCAGTTGATGGCATATTTGGCTGTGTCGGCAATTTGCCGGTAGGGATCGCCGGTTTTATAGCTGCCTGTATCGAGAATAATACCGAACCATTCAGATTTGATCATGCCCGTGATTGTATGAACATGATCGGCTGTTTTAATAAAATCATTGTGGTTCTGTATGCCCACCATTACGCCATACTTTTGCGCATATTCAACACAGGTATTCACATCTTCCATCATCCACGCAGCCACCTGGTCCCAGCTGTATCCGGCAGGCATTTGGGTACCGGCAAAAATTCTGATCACCGGGGCGCCCAGTTTGGCGGCACATTCAATCCAGTTTTTCACCAGTTGCACATCTTCTTTTCTTTTATTTTTATCGGGATTGGTGAAATCGTTACGAACACCGGTACCGCTGATATCCAGGCCAAGCCTGAAAGCATTTCGCTTAATATGATAAAGGTATTCATCTTTAGGAACAGCCGGATAACCGGGAAAATAATACCCGGTAATATCAACCGCCTCGATTGCAGTACCAGCGCAAAACTCAAGCATATCGTTTATGCTCATACTTCCATCACGTAACGGAACATTAAACGAGTAGGCATTCAGACTTATCTTAAGTTTTTGTAATGGCGAACTTTGAAAGGAACTATTGCCGGCCTGTAAAATGCCCGGCGTAAAGGCCAATGCCGGAGTGGCCATCATGGTTTTCACAAATGACCGGCGCCTGATATTATTTTTCATAGAAGCAAGTGTTTGGTTGGTACGCTAATTTAGTGCAAATGGGAACAGCTTAAATTGTTATTTCTATATGTTGTTTTTCGGGGTCAGGATATTGTTAAATGCGATATATCAAAGGCCCACAACTCCCCCTCTTTTTAGTCTTCCGGTTTTATTGGTCATAACAAACAAAAATTTCAGGCTTTTGGGATACATGCCGTTTTGAAGCACACGGTTGCCACTTCCGTGGGTTTGTGGTCGTATTGTGGTCGTATTGCCGTGCCCTTTCCGTGCCCCCTTAGGGCACGAAAAGGGCAACAAAAGGGCACGGCAACAGCACGCAAATACGAACAGGAGGGCAAGCCGGGGGCACGCGGAGGGCATTAGGGAGGCACCAAAAGGGCAAGCGGAGGGCACCAAAAGGGCACCACGAGGGCAAGCCGAGGGCACCAAAAGGGCAAGCCGGGGGCAACAACAAGGCACCAAATCATCAAAATCCACGCATCGCAATTCTATCTTCAGCGCTTACACGTACAAAGTATTTCCCCAAAGCAAACGACAGGGAGCAGGCTATCAGCTATAATCAATACAGTACATAACAGACTATAATCAGGCGACAAATACGCCAAAAGCGGACAAATGTGAATATAAACGAGTATTAATGAGTAAAAGTGAGCGAATGTGAGTAATTGCGAATAGCCCCTTTTTTTACCGCTTTATGTTTGTGATGGAAATCGGCCAATGAATATACCGGTTACTTCAAAGGCTTGTTTCAGTTAGTAAACCAATTTTTTCACTTTCAAAATCATGTTTTATGGGACGAATCAAACAAGGACCTCTTGGTAACGTTTCGGGAAAAGCAGGAAACGTAACTATTTCAAAATGGAAAAACAAATCCGTTGTAAAAGAGTGTCCCGGCTACCCTAAGAGGTTACACTTACCTTTGAACTTTTCACTTATATTGGCTTCATTTTTGCATAATTCACTTATTCATTTTATATTTCACATTTAAAATCCGTAATCCCATGTGGAAACATCTTACCTCAACTCAAAGGGTTAACCGGGGAGATAAATTAAGATATCTTCGCCCTTCTATTGTAAAAAAATCAGAAACTTTATTTCAGGTAGTAAAAACCGACGAGCATTATTTTGAAATTCTTCCTGTTGTAGAAGAAATTGATTCCCTTCAAAGCCATTCTTCAAAAAAAATCGTCAGATACTTTGATATAGGTTACAATATTCAAATGGAAGTTTGGGATGAGCCCCGGCTGTGAAGTCGGGACTACCAGCCGAATGATTATAAAGCTGAGATACACCGCTATTAATTAATTATAGCGTTTTGTATTTGGCTTTTTCTTTTTTTATATAATCCTGGTATTCAGTTTTTCTTTTTATATATATTCCTACGCGTTTTCTTCATTAATTCGAAAACTCCGACCGGTTTCCATTTTTCACAGAAACTTATGTCATACATCCCGTTTTCTCCAATTGAAAAATAAAACGGGGAGGCGGCACCAGCCGGATCTTCTGTTACAATTTAATTGGTAAATTTATAAAAACACCCATTTTATGACCAACCCTGCCAATCCAATTTGGGGGTCTGAGCAATTACCGGCTTCCACACCAACCAGCGAAGAAAGAACTTTAGCCATTCTCTGTCATATACTTACGCTGTTTTTCTGGATCTTTCCACCCCTGATCATCTACCTCATCAAAAAAAATGAATCTGAATTTGTAGCAGCGCATGCAAGGGAATCTTTAAATTTTCAGCTCACTCTTAGCATCATCGCCATTGTTCTGTTCCTGACGCCTATCGGTGTTTTGCTGATATGGGTGCTCTGGATAATAATGCTCGTGTTTGTGATTATTGCTACTATAAAAGCCAGTGAAAATAAGTTATACCGCTATCCCATGACAATAAGATTGATTAAATAGCTGAGCAGCCAGGAAAATGTTAGCCACGAACGGGAATGGTTATAGTTATAGCACAAATAAAAATGCCACCTCCAAATCAATGAAGGCGGCATCTTAAACTATGCACACATCAGGGTATCACTATCTTACTAATAGCCGGTTTTCCTTTAGGGCCGCCAAACTCCAGTATATAATTTCCCGGTGTTAGTTTGCGTTTCAGGTTAATAACAAACGTTTGGTTATTGCTGCAAACCGTTATATCGGTTGTGTATACCAACTGGCCTGCATGATTCACCAGGCGCACATGGTATCTGCCGGCAGTTTGATCAACCAGTTGCACATTGATCTGCTGACCAACAACGGGGTTGGGGAAAACGATCATCCGGGAAACTGTAGTTACAGGGTCGGTAGTTGCTTTAGCTGCAACGATCCCTCCTGCCCCAACGAACTCAATATAATTGATGTTAAACCCATCGGTTAATTCAACAATTCGCATCGTTTGCACACCTGCCTGCAGGGCCGGCGATGTTACACTAGCGGTTTGGTATGCCTGCCAGTCGCCGGTAGCAGGAACCGTAATAGTGCCGGAAATATTAACGCCATTCATTTCAATATAAAATTGCTTACCGCCTCCGGGTGACGACACGCGGGCCTGTATGGTATATACACCAGGCGTGGTAACATTAACGGTATATTTCATCCATTCATTGGGGTAAGTCCAGCCAACATCATACCCTCCTTCGCCGCAATTTTCAACATCTACCCCTTCGGCTGCACGATACTGTGCTCCATTGTTTGCAGGGTCAGAATCGGAATACGCCAAACCCGGTCCCCCGTTGTCGTAGTTCTCTGCTTCTATAATTCCGGGAATCGCAGCAGGCTTGCCGCCATAGGCCAGATTAACCGTTCCCCATACATAGCATTCATGAACAGACCAATAGTTGCCTTTTGAACCTGTTTGAACAATCTTCACATACCGGGCAACCTGGTCGGGGAACAATATCAGCGTCATGCCCGCCATGCCGGCGCCGTTAGCTACCGGTCCTGTCCACGTAGTGCTGTCGGTTGAAACATATACATTGTACCCTGCAGGATCATCACCGGGGCTTTGCGCGGCATCCAGCACCAGCTGATGTATCGTATTCATTGTTTTCATATCAATAATGAAGTATTGACCGGCTGATTGCGATGTGTTCGTTGACCAGCGGGTAGCAGCATTGCTGTCGAGCGCATTCCGGGCATTGCTGCTGTTGGCCGATGCCGAGGCTGTCCATCCTTTGCGGTCCATAGCGCCTGCGATAGATACCTGCCAGCTGTTGCCCTGGTTATTCAGCCATAAAGCGGCATTGGCCGGATGAATACCTGAACTATCAATAATGGATGACCGCGCCGAAAGCCTGCCTTCTGCTCCAGTATTAAGAATACCACCCACAGGCCACACCCATGAATTGTGCAGGTTCACAGATCCCGACTGTGCATTGGCCCAACGCTGTTGCCCCGGCTGATTGAAATTAGCAGTTTGAAAATGCAGAGTGCCGCCGTTCAGGGAAAGTCCGTTGTACGGATTGCCCCAGAAATCGGAGCTGTAAAAATTTGCCGTTCCTGAAAAGCCGGGTTTCGTAACGATGTAGTTATTTGCGCTGTCGTTCAGGGATACGATCTGCGAATTAATGAAATGAAAACCGGCGGCGCCCATTCCTTCAACGCTAATGCCATGGCGGGTGCCATCGAGGCCTATGCCCAAACTCACACCGGTAGCGCCGGCGCCTTCAGCAAGCAGCCGCAGTCCGTAATTAGCGCCATATATGAAATCGTTGTACAGGGTTTCATTCTGGCAGTTGCCCAGTTCCATCCAGCTTACATTATTATAATCGTATGCATATACCTGTGGGTCGCCGTTATTGGTGGGTGAATTGGGCCATGAACCGAACTTGCTTTCTGAACCGTTTGAATAATAGATGGTGTTGAAGTGCAGGTTATATATTTTTCCGCCTGTTGAACCACCGCCTGCCCGTACTGCAGTATGAAATACCTGTCCTGCCACAAAATCAACGTAATGGTTGTCGCATTTGTTGGTGAAAAGATCAACGCCATTGTAGCAGGCGCGAATGCCGGTATTGATAATATATACATTGCTGCCAAGCCCCTGGATCGCATATGGGTATGCGTAAAAATTGGGGACAAGACTGCCCACCTGCTGCGGATAATTGATAACAAGTCCGCGAATGCCGCTGCCTGCACTCAATCGCAGAAACGGCGTACCGGCGGCATTTCCCTGATCGGCATATGCTTCGAGCACACTGCCGGGACCGGTTGGGGCCGTGCTTACATCATTGGCGCCTTTTAACTCTACATTGGTTGGAACTGTAAGATGCCCCAGCACTTTGTATTTGCCCGGCGGAAGAAATACAATACCACCGCCATCGGCGCCGGCCTGGTTTAGCGCATTTTGAATGGCCGTTGTATTATCTGTTGCGCCATCGCCTTTTGCATTATACGGAGCAGCAGTTGCCAGGTACAATACCAGCCGGCCTGGCTTATGTGTTTCGGTAGTAATATTAGCAATATCAGGCATCTGGCTTAACGACACCGGTGTGCTGTCGATGGAATTTACATACAATGAATTGTTGCGAATATTCATGCCACCACTGAAACGGTTACCGGTGAGCACAGCCCGCGCACGCCGGCCGATCGTAACCTGGTTGCCGCCGTTATTGAAATCGCAGTCGGATGCGGTAAACGTGCCTCCTGCCGCATTCACGCTGCCGCCGGCGATTGTCGTATGCTGCATCATAAAGGTACCGGTAACACCGGAATCGATAGCAATGGCATTGCCCGTTGCAGAAATGTTGCAGGTATGTAATTGTATGGCGCCGCCTCTTACACCCGGCGATAGCACAAACCCCGATGCACAGCCGGTAACCGTAACCCGCGAAAACATGATGCCCACATCAGGCAGTCCATCTGCCACTACGGCCGCATTACAATTGGTGAAAGTCATGGCATAATTATGCCCGTTAGGATAATTGCCGGGGCTGGTGGCCGACTGTGCGGCCCTGAATCCTACATTATATCCTTCGATATTCACAAAGCTGGTGTACGTCCAGTCGTTGCGTTTCATCATAATACCAGTACCGTTCTGATAGATAAAGCTGGCATAAGAGCTTCCCGCCGTGGCGGGAGCATTGGCCAATGCCGATCCCTGCCAATACGCAGGCGAGAAACTGATCTGTTCAAGCCGGCCAACATCTACAATATTGTCGATCTGTATTCCGGTATGCAGCGGGGTTCCATATATATTAAAAATAACCGGACAGGTGCCTCCGTTGGCGGTAGAAAATATAATGCCGTCGTAAGCATTAACAAGCGTAATGTTTTTGGCATTGCAGAATTCATTGCCAAAGTACCCGGTTTGACCGAACAGAATAGTTGGCGGATAAGGGGTAATGTTATCGGGCGTTTGTTGCGGATACCAGATCGCCATATCCTGAACGGCAGCAGAAGTTTGCATGGTAATAAAGGCCGCTGCATTGGCATTACCCCGCCCCGCATAGGCCATCAGAATAGTACCGTCAACAGGCTGGCCTTTTACCGGCTGTTGCCATTCGCCCCGCAGCGTAACGCCTTTCGGAATAAGCAGGCTGCCTTTGATGGCATACTTCCCTTTGGGAACGAACAGGGTTCCCCCGCCCATATTACCCAATGAATTGAGCAGGTTTTGAAAAACAGCAGTAACATCTGTACTGCTGTCGCCCATGGCGCCATAATCTGCCACAGAATAGGCGATAACAGGTGCGTCGGTTGTTGCGTACGTTGAATTGATCAATCTCCAGTTCTGCGAAAAAGCGGGGAACTGCAGGGCCAGTACAAAAATTACTAAAAGACACCATTTGGTGCGCCGGTGTTTACATAGGCGGATTACTTGCATAAACAAAGTTTTGCCGGGTAACACCAAACATAGAACCATATTTACAAAAGCAGGCTGCTAAACGAAGCAGAAGTACCTGTGAAGTAGTTTTGACGTAATGCAAAAGTGCTCCGTAAAGTTTTCCAGTTGTCCGGTTTCACATTTTTTTTCGGCTAAACTACAATAGCATGTAACCCGCTGTTTGCGGTTATAGATACGTGTTTTATATTTATAGTATTCTATTCAAATTAAATTTTTTACCATGCAAACAAAAACCTTATCGATGATCGTTGTATCGCTCATTCTTTTCTGCAGTTTTTTACCGGCCCCAACAGCCCGCCAGCAAATGGATCCCTCTGCCTGTGATCTGTTCGTTCAAAACAACACCGATGAAAATCTTGCTGAAGCTAATTTTGTTACCAGTCTTGACAACGTATCGCTTTACAACATCGCACCAGGACCCAACAATTCAATTGGCGGAGTACTTCAGTTTGACGATGTTTCAGATGCTGTTACCATCACAATTACCTTTAGTGCACCCTCTCCCCGCGCCAAAGTAGCCTATGTGTACAATATGGGTTCAACCAACCTGAGGGCTACGATCAATATTCCCGCGGGCGCCACTGCCGGCACCACACGATTTTACTCACCAATTGGCGCCGATGCTGTTTATGTAAGAGCTTATTACTTATAGAAACGGTTATCAGAACCATACCCCGTTCATCATGGAAATGCCACAGGTTGTTTCAAAAGAATTCACATAACTGTCAGGAGTTCTGCGCCACCATTGCCCCCACATCAGGCCGCTTGAGTTTCTGTATTTCCAGGCTTCCTGCGCGTTGTATTTCAGCCATTGTGAATAGGTGGATTGTAGTCCCCGGTCGCGCACAAACATACAGGCCCAGCGTGCAAAAATGGCTTTAAAGCCCTGGCAGTCTTCGGTATCATATTCATCAGGTAATAGTCCCTGGGCATTGCACATATTGTTTTTCGTGTAATCCATGGCTTTAGCTCCCATTGCTGCATAATTATTTGATGGGTAGTAGTTGTGCAGCAGGTTACAAGCTCCAATAAAAGTACCCTGGGTATAGGTGCGGGCGCCTTCGGTGATGGTACCGGCCGCATTGATGGCGCCTCTTACCTCACCCGTACCGGATGCATATAATTTACTGATCATCCAGTCCTGAATCAGTTTTGCCTTATCGCGGTACCCGGCATCGCCGGTTGCCTGATACAGGTACATAGCGCAAATGGCAGCCGGTGCATTTACGCAGGCATTTTTGGTGGTATTGGCGGTGGTCCACCACAAACCGCCACCGAGGTTTGTATCCCATGCACGCGCCCACACCATATCGAAATTATTTTTAGCCATATCTTTCATACCACCATCATTGGTGAGTTGAAAAGCCCTGATGCACATGAGTGCACCCCAGATCACATCGTCGTTATAAATATTATTCGACCATAACAATCCAAAACCATCGCGCATACCGTTGTACAGATATACTATTTTATTGAGCAGGTCGGTACTGTTATTGACGGTGTATGCGTCGATGAGTGTTTCAATTGCCTCTGCCTGCTTCCAGAAATCCATGCGGCCTGTATGGGTTACATCAGAATAATAATAGGCCTTATAATTTGGCCCATAGGTGCCATACTGATTATAGAAGGCGTTGTTATAGCATTGCATAGCCAGCATGGCTTCGGCTTTTGTGGGCGGCACGGCGCTGTCGGCCGCAGCATCGCTGGCTGTTACAGCAGTAGCATTTTCATGGCTTATACTCTTTTTTGAACAGGAAACAAATGTGAACATTAACAATATAACAGGCATGAATAACTGGCAAAAACATGTTTTGCAATAATGTGTAATTTTCATGAGACAGATTTTTTGTATAGATAAAGTTTTAACATCACTCATACCGGAAACAGCCCGGCATCAGTTTATTAATGACTGGAAAAGTGGAACCATCCCTAAAGAGGTTGTGAAAATTATTTATCAACAAACAAATCAAAATAATACCCGTTAAAACACCTTTTTTTTCTTACCTGAGTAAAATGGGTGTTTAGACGGTTGCCCGACTTGTTTTTATTTCGAACCTTTAGATAGAAATTACCCCCCTCAACTTAAACTCTACTGTATGTCCTTTCCCATCATCATTGATCATGCCCGCCGCAGGTCTGCCGGGTGGACTGGTAAACTTTTTTGCTTCCGGCTAATGAGGATGCAGAAACAAAAAAGAAAATAAAACCCTGGTGGCAGTGTATTGTGCTTAAAGGAATTCAGAGAAAGATAAATATTTAAAAATAACATTATGAAAAGAAAAAAGAATGAAGGCATTATAAATGATCTGCTACACATTTATAATGCCGCTGCAGCAAGCAATGATGGACAACGATGCATGATAGCTCCGAGTCCCGAAATTCGTGAACAAATGAAAAGGGAACTAAATAGATTAAAGGAGCTTTCGACAAATGAACTGGTAGCGAATTTACTCACTCCCAAACAGCAGGCAAGGTTAGGTTTAAACGACGCGGTTATCTACCCGGGAAAAGTATTCCCGTTAGGTACTTCTGCTGCGGCTGTTCGTTCGCATGCTACAGAAAGAGAACCTGCCAGAGGAGTTCTTCGGGTTATCGTGGTATTGGTTGAATTCCCCGATAAAAAACTTTCAGGTAATAAAAAACATTACGAGGACCTTTTCTTTTCAAAGGGAGCAGTGCCTACCGGAAGTGTAAATGAGTATTATAATGAAGTTTCAGGGGGGCTGGTAGATATCCAGGGAGAAGTGGTTGGCCCCTTCCTCCTGCCCCAAAATCTTGCCGCTTATGCGGATGGTAAAAGCGGCATGGGCGACAATGAACCCAATGCCCGGACTATGGCAGCAGATGCTGCAAAAGAGGCCGATCCTATGGTTGATTTTTCAAAATATGATAATGACCTTAATGGTTTTGTGGACGCCTTTATCGTTATCCACGCAGGACGGGGCGCCGAAGAAACTGGCGGTAAATCGGACATCTGGAGCCATAAATGGCTTTTGCCGCAGGAGTTTGACTCAGACGGCACAAAAGTATACGCTTATCTTACAGTTCCCGAGGATTGCAAACTGGGGGTCTGTGCCCATGAACTGGGACATTTGCTTTTCGGTTTTCCCGATCTATATGATACTGATTACAGCAGTGAAGGGATCGGCAACTGGTGCCTCATGGCGGCCGGCAGTTGGAATAACAAAGGTCTTACTCCTTCCCATCCCTGCGCCTGGTGCAAAAGTCAGCAACAATGGGTTAGTACAGTCAACCAAACGAGTAATGAACCGGCGGTTCAGATAGAAGATGTGAAGGAAAGCCGGAAAATTTATCGCTTGTGGAAGGATGGTGGGCCTGGTAATGAATATTTTCTGCTGGAAAACCGGCAACAAAAAAACTTTGATGCCTATCTACCCGGCAGCGGCCTTCTGATTTGGCATATTGATGATAATATAGATAACAATGATAATGAAAGACATTTTCAGGTAGCGCTAATGCAGGCAGATGGAAAGAAGGATCTTGAAAAAGGAAATAACCCGGGAGATGTAGGGGATGCCTGGCCCGGAAGTTCCAACAATACAAGTTTTAATAAAGATAGTAATCCGGCTTCACTATCTTATGGTGGCCTGGACAGCAATGTACGGGTAAACGAAATCAATATCAGGGATTCAGTGATTTTGGCTGATTTATTTATATCGGGTGAGGCGACTTTAAAAAGGAAAAGAAAAATTAAATCCAGGGTGGATATATAACTTTGCTGTAAATTCCTTTAATGGTACAAATTGTTCCAAATCGTTCCACGATTGAAGGGGAAATTATTTCCATAATAACAAGTCCTGACCTGGCGGATTTTGATATCATCGAAGTGCTGCCTTACAAAATCGGAACAGTAGAGGATGCAGTTAGTTTAGCAGATGCACAATCTAAAGAGATTCTGAATATTTATATAGCTAAAGATATTGAGGAGATGCATGAACTACAAAAGGGAACTCATCTTTCCGCAATTATTCGCCGGGCGCCGGACAAATGGTTTGTGATTCCCGATTCAGTAAAAGTAATTCGGAAAGGAAAGGACTAAGTATCATATTCATTTGGCAGCAGGCCGGGTGCATTGCACATACTATTTTTTGTGTAATCCATGGCTTTATCTCCCATAGCAGCATTATTACAAAAACATGTTGCCGAAAAACATTAATTATTTTACAAATAATACTTGCCTGTGCATGAAGTAGTTTTAGCGGCAAGACCCCGGCAATCAAAATTTTAAATGAAAATTGCCTTTTACCGTTGTTACATTTTTGGTATCAGGAAAAGTTCCTGAGAAGTTGCCACTGATAACGGCATCGGTAAGTGGAAAAGCGCAGCAGTCAAAGTAAACATCACCCCAATTTGCAGCCCTTCTGGTATACCATGTTGTTAAAGTATCGGGGCGGGTTGAATAATTGATAGAATCGCTGTACTGAAAGTTAAAACCGCTTTGCCCATAAAACCAAAAACAATATACATCCACTTTTTGTAATGGATTCTCAGCCGAAAAATTGAATACAGATCCTCCCCTGCTATAATGAATGGCCTTTACTTCCATGGGAAGCTCATTTACAGTTACATTAATAAAAGAAGGATTGGATGACGAAGGAGTATTGCCCGCAGAGTTGGTGGCGGATGATGAAGAATTGCCATCCTTTTGCTTTTTACAGAAAGTTAAGGATAAACAAATGATAAGGCAAATTGCGGCTGTTCTCATAAGAAGCTATATACCTAAAGTTACTTTTTACACCTGCAACACAACGTTAATTGTGTGTTAACCTCCGGAAGGATTTCTGATTATCAATATCAATTATATAGTAGTTTATTTAATCAGTTGTTTAACAAAATTATATATCATGAGAATTTTAACTTAGTACAGCTATTGTGCACTGATCCCACTAAACTTTACCAATGAAAAATTTTACACTGCTGTTATCGCTGTTATCAATAACTATTGCAGGCATTTCGCTTGTATCATGCAGAAAGCACACTGATGACTCTAATTCACCAAAAGGTCCTTTTTTATATGTTGGCGGAACTACTACCTCATCAAAAGGGGCTTATTGGAAAATGGGTTTATCACAGGAAGGGGCAGCTGTAATGCAGCATACATTATCTAACGCCGGAACCATTACCGAAATAATTACTTCGGGTAGTGATGTGTATATGGCCGCACAGCGTGGAGGCTACTGGAAAAATGATACTTTTGTTGCACTACCGGGAGCTTCCTATATAGAGCATTTAGCCCAATCGGGTAACACCATTTATGCAACGGGTTGGGATAATATGACCACACCTGCTTCGTGGAATGGCAATACAGAGATCAGTCTTGAAAACCCATCGAATACACCAAAATTTCCATATCAGGGAGTATCGATGGTTGAAATCAGCGGCATTGCCCTGTCGGGCTCTAATGTATTAGTTGGCGGCAGTTTATTTTTCAGGAACACGGGTGCTCCGGCCGGCGCTGTTGAAGGTAATTTTGGGTTATTATGGACTAATGGTTCTTTTGAACTTTTTAGTGGCAGAGTAATAACAATCGCAAAATATATTTCTACTGTTGGCATTGCTGTTTCAGGTAGCGACGTTTATTTGGCCGGCCGGTTTCCCGATACGGCGGCATATACCGGTGGCTATTGGAAAAACGGTAACTGGAACAGCATTAACAACGGAACCTTTATGCCCTCTTCTATAACTTCATCAGGCAGCACGGTGTATATTCCAGGCTCCACATTTGAACCAAACCCACCGTATACACATCACGCAGCTTATTGGGCAAATGGCAGCCTCATTAATCTCAACGGCACTAATGCCACTGCCATTGCTGTTGATGGCGCCGACATATATGTGTTGGGGATTGATGGTAATAATAAAGTTATAGTTTGGAAAAACGGCAATGTATTTAAAACATTAGGATCTGCTTCGGAAGTTGGCGCCAGGTGTATGGCGATTGGGAATTAAAAATAAAAAAGCCCCGATGATATATCGGAGCTTAGTGCATTATACTTTACTTTCTTTATGGTACTGTAACCTGGCAATTGGCCCTTGTGTTATAGCCGTTCGACGAAAAGTCGACGTTGCAAAAACTCACGATCAGTTTGCCGTTGGCGGCATTTACATATACCTTGCCGCTGCCTGTATTCCATGACCAGCCCGAATTCCATACAATTACTCTTACATTGCCTTGTACCCAGGTACCTCCCCACGACTGTATGTCGTATATACCGGTAACCGGGCGGTTCGTGCCTGCAAATTCCATACTGAGGGAGCCGCCCGTTGCACTGGCTGTTACGAAATACGAACCTCCGCTTACGGATCCGCTTATACTATAAAATGAAAGATCAGGTAAGTTCGAGAACGTTGCATAATTGTTGGCTAATGTACAGGGAGGCGTGGCCGATGTTACCACAACCGAATCGGTGGTTGCGGTATAAATGCAACCATCTTCAGTGATCACTTCTACAGCGTACCTGCCGGCATTGACAGCCGATACGTTAGTAACCTGTGCATTTTCATCGTGGGAGAAAAATTTGTTAGGGCCCCGCCAATTGTACATATGTACATTATCGATTCCTGTTACTGATAAATTGATGGTTCCGCCGGCAACTACCTTTGCATCGGCAGTGGCTGTTGGAACTAATGATTCGTCGCAATGTTCAAAGTCTTTTGAGCTGCATGCCTGCATGCATGCAATTACGGCTAATGCCGGTATTAATATTTTGATTGATCGCATGGTTGAATTAGTTTGTGATTTATTCGCCTGCCATTCTTCCTCCGAAAATGATACCGAATGTAAATTGCGCGTACAGGTTCAGGCTTTTCGTCTCCTCGTCTCTAAGGCCGGGCCGCATGCCGCCTTCCAGCACTATTTTAGTACCAAAATGCGGATGGTACATGCTAATAACCTGGTACCCGATACGCACACCTGTTTTGTAGAAGTTGGTGGCAGAGAGGTTGAGCCGTTGCGGCAGGTGACCGTATTCCTGCGTCACGTTGTTTAATGAATGGTAATAGATCATGTCCTGCAAACTGAGTTTGTGTGCATACAGCAAATCGATAAAGAGATCGGTCTGCGCTTTTTCTTCGCGCCGGCCGGTATATTTTTCATCGTCGAGTGTGATTCTGATATCCCGGAAAGTGGTGTAACCAATACCAATGACGGCTATGTTCGATTGCATCATGGTTGAAGAGGTACTCAGGCTGGTGGGTGCAAGCAGGTATTCGTCACCCTGATAGTTATATATGTATCCGGGCGTTGTTGTTTTGAAGGGAAGGCCATCTTTTGATTGAATGACCCTGTAATCGACCTGGTAGCCCAGCCGGCCGGTAAGGGCCCTTACTACGTTACCCCGTACGCGGGTCACTGCAACGGTGCGGTAGCCGGCACTGCCTAAGGTGATATGGTAATTTTCTTCTTTTTCCCACGACAAAATGGTTGGACTTACCATGATACCAAAACGGGATGATCTTTTTCTTTTTACAGGGGTGCCATAGCTTTCCCAGTCGCCAACGGGCTCGCCTTTACGATCGTCGCCGGTTAGGTTGTCGAGGTAAGCGAAATGGTAACCACCGCTGATGCGCAGCTGGCTCCTGAGGGTGTAAAAGAATTCAAGCCCGCCGCCAATGTTAAGGTTGGGTGTGCTTCCATCAACATAAACCGGGTTTACTACAAGCCCAAATAATCCCGATTTGGCGGGTTCATTTCTTTCGAGCCGGTACGAAATTGTTTTGCCGGATGGAGGTGATGCAGCACGTGAGTATTGTGAATTGCCTGCAAAGGGCATGACAAGAGCGCCAAAGACAAGCAATGGCCTTAAATTTCTCATTTATATAAAGGTTTGGTTAACGCAGGTTGTTCTTTTAGGGAACGACGAATAACGATAAGGCGCAAGATATATTATATTAGAAAAATCAGAATGTTTCTGCTATTTTGTTTAAAAAATTTCCCGTCTCGTACAAAAAATATTACTTGTTACTTTCCTGATTTTACCAATCGGATTTTAATGAATCAGGAAAAAATAAAAAAAGCCCCGAAAATCCGGGGCTTTCCAAATACATTCGATTTATTAGAACTTTCCATTACTATTTTTCCAGTTTTCCTTTGCCGGGATCTCTTCAATCGTATCCCAGTGTTCGGCAATTTTTCCATTCTCAACTCTGAACAAATCGTAAAAGGAGTTGTGTTTTCCTGCAAGGTGCCCTTCGCTAACAACCAAAACAAAATTCCCTTCGCCAAGTACTTTATGAATTTTGTCATACTTCATAGTGATGCCTTGTTTTGCCCACTCGCCTAACGCTTTTCCCAATCCCGAAAGCTGGTCAGGGATTAAGGGATTATGTTGAATGTAATTGTCGCCATCAAAATACCCTGCCAGCTTTTCCATTTTGCCGTTTACTAAAATGTCGTCAACAAAACTTCTAACTAAAGTTTTGTTTGCTTCTGTTTTATCAAGGTCGGTCGCCTTTGACGCGCCATCAATCATCGTATGTCCGCTGGGATTAGGTTTTGCGGTTGTTTGCAGATTATCCCAATGCTCCACGATCTTTCCATCTTCAAATCTGAAAATATCAAAGCCGATCTTAGGGCCAAAGAAATTATATTCAGTATGAGCAAAAACAAACGGGCCGTCTTCAAAAACCCTTACTGTATTTACCTTTGCCGATTTTGGAGGCAATTGCTGTAACAATTTGCCAAATCCTGCCAGGCCATCTTCCACCGCTAAATTGTGCTGAATGTATTTGTTGGCATTGATGTAGCCTACAGGCTCTGTGGCGCCCGTTTCAATTGACTTTAAAAGATCAACTACTTTTTGTTTGTTTTCCATCTTAATATAATTTTTTGTTGATGAAACAGTTTTGCTTGTGGTGGTGTAGGCAGATATACAAACTGCTAAAATTATCGCTGCACCTGTTATCGTTTTTTGCATTTTATCAAAAGTTTAAATTCAATGCAAAGGTGCTGCAGGCAGTAAAGATGGAAAAGGTTGAAATAGTCCTTTGAATGATACTTTTAGTCTGAAGTTATTTTTTCGCGAAATTCGGCAGGAGTTGTAAGGCTGTGTTTTTTGAAGTATTTGATGAAGTTGGTGGGTTCATCAAAACCGAGGCTAAAGCCAATTTCTTTTATGCTTTCGTTTGTATGCGCCAATAGTCTTTTAGCTTCCAGCAATATTCTGTCGTCAATTATTTCTTTGGGTGTTTTACCCAACACCTTTGTTGTAGCCTGATTGAGGCGTTTTTCAGTAATAAGTATTTGCCCTGCATAATAACTTACCTGTTTTTGATGTCTATAATTCGCTTCGAGCATGTCTCTGAATAACATCACATAATCAAGGTCAGCGCCTTTTTTGATTTCAGTGAAATAATCCTGCGTTCGCCTGATCCTTTCTGCATTTAACAGGAAGTTGTGGAGCAAATTTTGTAAAATATCGGCCTGGAAATTGTCTTTTGTTCTGTTTACTTCGTCAGTCATCTGCTGCAATAAATCAGTGAACAGTTTTATTTCTTTTTTCACCTGTATTTGCGACACCGAAAGCAGGTCGTTAAACAAAATAGTATTCCGTAAATACTTTGTGTCTGTTTCCGTTTGGCAGAAAAAGCTATCGGTAAACAGGATAGAAATACCCTCAAAAGGCGTTTTGCCGGCAAACCGTTTTACCACATCTTTATTTAAAAACAATACCGTGTTGGGCTGTACATGAACAGGTTCAAAGTCGACCCAAAGTGTTGGGTTGCCACGTTGAAACCAAATAATCTGATAAAAGCCGGTGCGGTGTACGGTAGTTAATTTGTCAAAGTTTCGTTTGTATAATTTAGACAGGTCCACAATTTCAAATTCCTGCGGAAGCCCTTCTTTAAAGTGGTATTTTTTTATTTCTGTGGTCATTTGTGATGTTCTCCGGAAGTAAATGTAAATATTGCAATCAAAAATCCAATTATTACTACAGATCCGTTGCCCATAATAATTCAATTTTACGAGGCCTTCTTCTTTGCCCTACCATACCCCTATTAGATAAATATTCTGATAACAGAACCAATCCCTCTTTGCCCTGGGATTGTTTGCCGGTTTATAACCGGCAGGTTATTCTATAACCGCTATTGCCCCGGTATACAGAAGAAGCACGCAAAATTAATTTCCCAGTCAGATCATATAAAATAAAATTTTATGCTGTTTTACTGGTACAATATCGTTAGACTTTTCCTGCTGCGATATCTTAAAAAGAGACTTGATGTTAATAAACCTTTTATAAAAAACTTCAGGGTAAAAACATTTGATTGCGATGGACTTCGGGTAATGGCTGCTTATAAATACTTACTATATATGGATTATGCCCGGTGGGAACAGTTTGCCCGAACAGATTTGTTTCATGCTGTAATGACGAGGAAGTTAGCCCCCTCCCTTGGTTCGCAAAAAATTATTTACCGCAAACCGATTAAACGCGGCACAAGGGTTTCGATGCATGTTGAAATTGCGGGCTGGGATAACCGCTGGTTTTATCATGTACATACTTTTATGCAGCAAAATGAAATAAAAGCTATTGGTGTAACCAGGGGCCTGTTCTGGCGAAAAGATAAACTGAATACGTTAGAAGAGATTGTGCAGTCGGCCGGTTTTTCAAATACCAAAAAGACACCTCCTGACTGGGTGCTAAAATTGTTTGAAGACGACGGCCAGATAATCCGCGGTATTGCACCCGCTACTCATGAAACAGAAACAATATTAATCCCGGAAGGTTTATTGCAGTAACCATATAGTTAGCAGGCAATAAACGCATAACTCGCATTACGATTTTTTGTATTTGTAATCATCGTTAAATAGGTTGTAAATTAATAAGGAATTTGGGTAGCACTTTAATTACAAAATTCCTTACATGAATTTTTTTGCAACGAAATTGGTTACAGTTTATCTGCTAACGGCCATTTCCTTTATCTGCTATTCGCAGGAGCAAAAAGCTGCTGATGACAAATATGAACGGAAAGAGGTGATGATCCCGATGCGGGATGGGATCCTGCTTCATACGGTGATCTTCACCCCAAAAGAAAGGGCGGCATTGCTGCCTTTTTTGATGTCGCGAACACCGTATGGCGCAAAGAATTATCCCAGTCCCGAAAAGCTTCCGTATGTGAAAGATTTGGCGGATGATGGGTATATTTTTGTTTTTCAGGACATTCGCGGACGTTATGGATCGGAAGGTATTTATGTGATGCAACGATTGCCCCGCAACAGGAAAGACCCGAAAACCATTGACGAAAGCACGGATACCTACGACACCTTCGACTGGCTGCTGAAAAATGTTCCCAATAACAATGGGAAGGCCGGTATGCTTGGCATTTCGTACGACGGATGGACCACGGAAATGGGCGCCATTGATCCGCATCCGGCGCTGAAAGCTGTTTCAGAGCAGGCCGCTCATGCCGATATGTTCCTGGGCGATGACTTTCATCATAATGGCGCTTTCAGGTTATGTTATTCTTTCGAATATGCATTCATGGAAGAAATGACCAAAACAGATTCCCTGTTCCCTTTCTCTGATTATGATACATACGAATGGTTCCTGAAGCTTGGACCATTGTCGAATGTGAACAAAAACTATTTCCATGGCAATCTGCCATCCTGGAACAATTTTGTGCTTCATCCGAATTACGATACGTATTGGAAGGATCGGGCCGTACAATTATTGCTCGATTCGCCCCGGGTACCCATTCTGAACGTAGCAGGCTGGTGGGACCAGGAGGACTTCTATGGCCCCCTGAAAGCTTATGAAGCCTGGGAAAAAAACGATGTGCATCAATATAACCATTTGGTAATAGGTCCGTGGAACCATGGCGGTTGGGCCTGGGGGCCGGGGAACAAGTTAGGTAATATCAGTTTTGACTCTGCCACCGGTGAGCATTTCAGGAAGAACATTCAGGCGCGTTGGTTTGCGTGGTATCTGAAGGGGAAAGGTGACGGGAATTTTGCAGAAGCGATCAGCTTTCAAACAGGAAGCAATGTGTGGAAGTCCTATGATAGCTGGCCTCCCAGGCAATCAAAACAAAAGAACCTTTACTTCCACGCAGGAGGAAAACTTTCTTTTGAAAAACCTGATGCACAAAATGAAGCATATGACAGCTATGTATCTGACCCCGCTCATCCCGTGCCTTATCGTACCAGGCCGATCGAGGAAACATATGGGCCTGGTTCGCGGTGGTATACCTGGCTTACCGAAGATCAGCGTTTTGTGCACAACCGTCCTGATGTATTAAGCTGGGAAACAGACACCCTACAGAAAGATATTACGGTTACAGGTAGCCTTTTGGCGAAGTTGTTTGCAGCTACCAGCGGCAGTGATGCCGATTGGGTGGTGAAGCTGATAGATGTTTATCCGCAGCAGTACCCGAAAGAACCGAAGATGGCAGGCTACCAGTTCATGATCGCCAATGATGTATTCAGGGGCCGTTTCAGGAAGAGCTTCGAAAAGCCGGAACCTATAACACCAGGTAAAGTAGAAGTATATACGATCGATTTGCATACCCAGGATCATGTATTCCGGAAAGGACATAAAATCATGGTGCAGGTTCAAAGCACCTGGTTCCCAATCATCGACCGTAACCCGCAAACATTTGTACCGAATATTTTTGAGGCAAAGGAAACTGACTTCCGATCAACCACCCAGAAGATATACCGGTGTGCCAACGCACCTTCGCATATTGAGTTGTCGATAATGGAGTAAAAGCTTTGAGCTGCACATTTGTGTTTTTTAATATTGATGAGCCGGAACCTTTCAGCATATTAAAAGGCTCCGGCTCATCGGCAAAAACGAACATTTATTAATTATCTGTTTGTTATTGAACCACCCCAATTCTTGCTTTAACCGGTATATTAATCGTATTCAGGCTGGGCGTTTGATTATGAAAATCAAAATCAATATTTACGCCGGGTCTGAAAATCAGGCAGTGTGTTGAACCTCCGAAATGGAAAGTTCCTATGGGGTCGCCCTTTCTCACAGTCTGCCCTGTCTTAACGGTAATTTCGCAACTCGATACTTCTGCCATTCCTATAGCTACAAAACACATAAGACCGATCTTTGGGTTATCTGATTGAATAAATATCAAGGCCCTTGCTGCTATCTCTGCAATATATCCCTGCGAATCGTTAGGGCCGGCCGGATCGTATCCTTCAACAGGCGCTTCGGCATAATAGGTTCCCGGCACATTCTGAATATCTACGATGGTGCCGTCGACAGGACTGTTCCATCTATGATAGGTTTTTGCGCATAGGAATGCCTGATATACGGTACTCCCATCTCCAAACTTTTCGGTTAAAGGGTTGCCAGCCATGATATCGTATATAGAATAAGGCTGGCCTTTCATCCAGAACTTATCTCTCATTTTAGCATTGGTAACACAGTTATATGGAGCCGATTCACAGGCATTCACAATCACATCAGGTCCACTGTCTTCATAACTAACTTCCCGAACTCCTGGATTAAATTCACGGGTAAAAAAGTCGTCCCAGCTTGTGTAACCATAATACAGTTGTGTTGGATCGCACTTATAATTGTAAATGAAATTGGCTTTGGCTTCATAAGGATCATACCCCTGCCCTCTTAACGGATCCATGGCTGCAATGGCTTCCAGCGCCTCGGGCGAAAACCATCCTACCGGATTGGTATAGTCGGGTTGCGGTTGATCAATTGGCCCGTCGACCAAAACATATTTGGAGTTGCCGGATTCCAGAAAGGTTTTCCATGTATTTAAAATAGCCGCTAACTTTTCATTTACGATTTCATTTGTAAATGCCAGGTAACCGCCGCTTGTTCCCATTGCCCAATCAAGAATAGCATTGATCGGAAATCCGACCAGTCCTATCTGATCTTCAATAACACTATAGCAGGGAGCCTCGGTTAAAATCTGGTTCATGATCGAAAGCATGGTATCAAAATTTTTCACCGGTTCATCATATCCCTGGGGAATTTCATCATACATGCTTGTAAAACACATATACAGGATCGGGTCGCTATATATGGCGTTGGCCAAATCCTGAATTACGGGATTCAATGGTGCATTGTTGCTCTCGGCAAGCTGCATTTTTTTCTTGATCCACTTGTTTAAAAAATCTCTGTCGGATGGTAACCACTTGCCAATTCTGTATTTTACTGTTTTCATAATAAATTGATTTTTCCCTACTCATTAGGCTTTTCGGTTTCGCCCCGTTTTTTTAGTGGGTTCTGGTCTCCACATTTTAAAAAGTTCAGGATTCAAAGTTGATGATGAGAACCTGACCAAAACAGCGCATGACTGCCTGTATTAAAAAACAGGCATTTATACCTGCTTTTAATTACGGCTTGCCTGTTAAAAGGTAACAGCAACATGTTGAGGAGTATTTTTATTAGTTAAGCCAATATTGGCGCTTGGCTTACTAATCAGAGAGAGAAATGTTTCAGAGGGGGTAAGATGATAACCTGAATGGGTAGCGTAAGATATAGATAATTTTTAATAAAAACAGAAACTAATATTTTTCAAAGGCTATCCTTTATTGCTTTAACGTATTGCTTATTATTCGATTTTTTTATAACAATATCCTCACACTGATTGAATGTGGCAAATGTTTTAATGGCTTCAGTGATTTTGCCGATCATCGGTTTGGTTAGTTTCACCGGTTCGAAATGAAGATTGTGCACGGTTAATACCCGTTGCTTTCTATCGGCTTTTGAATCCATCCTGGCCACAAATGTATCACCCACCAATACGGGTAATGAGAAATAGCCGTATTTCCGCTTTGGCTGCGGAACAAAACATTCTATCTGGTAGTCGAAATCAAAGAAATCCCTTAAGCGATGCCTGAAAACATTCAATGTGTCGAAGGGTGAAAGGATATATGCGTCATTAGAGAGTTCGATCTTTTTGTTTTTATAAGCGGGTAACATGTAGATCGGGGAATTTGTAAGCCCTTCAATGGAAACATGACAAATTTCGCCTTCCTCTACAAGCTTTTCCAATTCTTTTTTTACTAAATTATTCTTTACGTAACGGGCACGCCAGGCTATTTCTTTTGCATAGGCGATGCCCATACACTTTAATGTGCGCCTGATCACATGTCTTGCAAATTCCTTCGGCGTTGGATTGGTTGTATCAATGTCATCGGGAATTAAATTCCTGGGCAGATCATATAATTTCTGGAAATCTTTTTTTCGGGTAACCATCAATCTTCCGTCGTGGTACAATCGCTCGAGCGCTATCTTGGATGGCCGCCAATCCCACCAGCCTGAGCTTGCCACCTGGCGATCGTTTTCAAAATCTTTTACTGTTAACGGCCCTTCACGGCCAACCCGGTCAAGCACCTTATCCATAAGATTGATCTCGGCCTGCGACAGGGGCTTACTGTTTCTGTATGCTAAAAATCCTTCCTTCACAGGCAGGGAAAAGCGAAAGTCGTGCATGGGCATATACCCCGAGTCAGAGGTGAAGAATTCAAAGATCCTTCCATCTGCCTGCAGTTCGCTGAGCCACTCCTGTTTATAGTCAGGTACGCGTGTTGCGATAGCGTGATGATGTGCACGCTCAACAACATAATTTGCATCGATCTGAACATATCCAAGATGGTCGATGAGTTTGTAAACGGCCTCGCGGCCTTTTCCAAAAGGCGCACGTTTAGAAAGTCCTGCCGCGTGGAGGATGATTTTCCGGGCCTGAGATCGGGTGAGGATAAGTGGTTTCATACGTGGAGGCAATTTAGAACGTAACGATCACCCTGCCAAATGCCTTGCCTGATTTAAATCTGTGAAAAGCATCCTGAACTTTTTCTATAGGGAAAACACTGTCAACAACTGGTCTGATGTTATTCTTTTCAATGGCGTTTACGAGGTCATTTAATTCCTGTGCATTACCAACCGAATACGCCTGCAATCGGATATAGTTCGTGATAAGGGGAACCAGATCAATAGTCAGCCGGGTGCCTGTCATCAGGCCAATCAATCCAACAAAGCCGTGCTGTTTTACCGAGAGGATGCTTTGTTCAATGGTATCCGTTCCGGCCACATCCAGCGTTACATCAACCCCGGTCCCACCATTCAGGCGCTTTACTTCGTTACTCCATTCAGGGAACTCTTTATAATTAATCACTTCATCTGCGCCCAGATCTTTCAGTTTCTGCTCTTTTTCCTTACTGCCGGTTGTAGCAATCACTTTTAGTCCAAACGCTTTGGCTATTTGCAAAGCAAACAGAGAAACGCCGCCACTACCCTGCACCAAAATACTTTGTCCTGCACGGATGTTAGCCTGTTCAACGAGGCATGTCCAAACCGTTAGTCCGGCAATCGATAATGGAGCCGCTTCTTCATCAGTAAGATTGTTGGGCGTTCTGACTAAGGTGTTTTCGGGCTGCGCGGTGTATTCTGCCAAAATCCCCGGAACTGAAAAGCCGGTCCTCAACTGGTTGTTATGCGGCGTATTTTTCCCTGCTTCCCAACGGGAAATAAACGGAATGATAACACGGTCGCCCTTTTTCCAGCGGGTCACTTTACTGCCAACGTTTTGCACTATGCCCACTCCTTCGGAACCCGGAATGTGCGGAAGCCTGATGCCAAAAGGCATCCTGTTCTCTACTACAATCAGGTCATGAAACTCAAGTGATACGGCAGTAGTTTTTACCAGTACTTCATTTTCACCAATGGCAGGTACAGGTATCTTCTTAAGCTGTAAATGATCGATGCCGAATTGTTCTAACTGTATTGCCTTCATAATGCACAATTTTCTTTATTGATTTTTAGTATCAAAATGTCTTTCAAGTAGCTCCTGATTAAAACCTCCTTCTTTAGGGTTCGGCTGACCTTTACCTGTAGTTATCAGGTTTCGTAAACTATTGTTTATATAATTGGTCCAGCCGCTTCTGCATATATCGTAACATTCGTATTCGGGAACCAAACCCTGGTGCGTGAAATGAAGTTGTGTTTTATTAGCCTTTTGGGAAATTTCAAAAATTACTTTTGTGCCCTTCCATTCGGTGGTGTCTTTAATAAAATTAAAATAGTTGTCCATCACCAGCCATACAACTTTTTTATCAGGAACAACTTCTATCAATTTTATTTTGCACACGTGAACATCTTTAAAGTGATACATGAACTCATCATTCAATTTTTTTGTACCGCCTTCGATTTCCTCTGACCACCATCCACGAACATTAGTGATGGCATTGAATACCTCGTTTGGAGTTTGGTCAACCAAAATCGTGGTGGTAAAATCTGTTGTTGTCATAACTTCATTTTTTTGTTTTTTATGTTTTGTGTTTGAGCATTACAAAGGTATTGTCTAAATATTACCTGGCCGGGGTTCAAAATGGACTTTATAGTGGGGTGATTTGGACAGAATGATTTTTATCAATAAAAACGAAAAAAGCCCCGAAAGTTCGGAGCTTTTTCATTTGGTGCAGTATCTGTCAGCCAGTTAAGCTCTTCGTATTGCGAACTATTACAATTGAGTCATTGTAAGTTGTATTATCAATTCGTTGAACTAAAGTGTCAATACCAGCTATAGTCTGCGAAAAAGCAGAATTATATAGAAGAAATGTTATGAAGAATAAAGTAACTCTCATCCCGGTTTGTTCAATAACGAGTACTTGCTGGTGAATAGTGGTAAACAGAATCAAATACTCCGTTTGCTTTCCAAATACTGTCAAACAAAATATTTTGATAAAACTCTTTGTCACCAGCAACGTATTCTTTTTTACCTAAACTAAAACCTCCTTTTCTTTCAATTTTTCCATTTTCATAAAATGTTTCATAAACGTTAGCACCGTAAATTCTTATATATGAAACATGTCCATTTGTATAGTATCGAACTCTCTTAGTTATTAATCCTGTTGTGTCATAATAGAGTTCTTCATTTAATGGTCCTCCCGGATAACGCTCTACTTCCTCTATTAAATGCCCCTTTAGATATCTATAAATAATTTCATTACCATTTTCTCTTGTCAATCTGCACTTGCCTGTGTATAACGTGTCTTCGCCATTTAAATAACTTAAATAAAAACCCCGTTCATGCCGCTGTAATAATTTAAAGCAATCGCACATTCGGTCGGAAACACTACTTCTTATTTTCTTATCTGATTTTGTATAACAGGCAACAAGCAGGGTAAGAAGCAAAATAACGATATGAATTTTGGGGATTGTCATCAAAACCAATTGAATACTAAAAATTATCACAATATAATAGTCTCCCGGTTTCGGAATTGCAAAATTTTAGTGAAATTCAGAGAGGGCCTGTATTAAAAAGACAGACAATCACATGGTCATTAAATATAATACATGCTGCGCAGAATGTGGTAACCCTAAATAAAAACACAGGGTTGCTCATGAAAGGCAACGCCTGTGTTTATCAGGAAATCAGCGATAACTCAAATAATTATTGCACAATCAGCTTGTAAGTTGATTTTACTCCTTTGCCCGTAGTTACAACAACATTATATATGCCTGGTGTATTTCTACTCAGATTTAAGGGAACCTTTTGTGTGCCTGTTGTAGCAGCGGTAAAAGCAGGCAGATTATCTACCAAACGGCCCTGCGCATCATATACCTTAATAACAGCCTGTTCATTCTTTTTCAATGCTACTGCTATTGTGGCTTTGCCTTTGGCGGGATTGGGATAAATGTAACTGCTATTTGAAGGAAGCCCGTCACCCGGCCGGTTGGATCCATTTTGTGTATCCGTGAGATCAAGCACACCCAGACAATCGGCCGTTAAAGTGGCGCCTGCACCGGCCATAACCGTGCTTTTTACATTGGCAACAGGTGTTATGGTTAATGAATAAGGAGGCGTAAATGCGGTGCCATCACCGGTTGTGTTGCCGGTAGTACTGGTAAAAATATTATTCTGTGCAGTAATGGCGGTATAATCACCCGCCATTTTATCAATGGGTTTGGTAACATTTTCAAACACGTTGCTTTCAACCAGTAAATCAGCTTCAAAACCTGCCATAACGCATTGCTTCGCAACTGTACTATTAAACAGGTTGTTTACCACATGCACCTGTCCGAATCGCACCCTCGGCATGCGGGCTACGCATCCCTCTGCCCACCAGCAATTCTGAAAAGTGATGCGCAGGTGCCCCCTGTCGGCGGTAGCGCCATCGCTGGAGCCCAACAGGTCACTAAACCGGTGATCATCTGAGCCACCGGGTCCACCCGGTATGGGCGCTTTGTTGTAAATGAATTTGCACCAGGTAACGCTAACATAATCCGACATGTTTTTAATATCGAAGTTGCCATCCAGTCCGTCCTGAAATTCACAATGATCTACCCATACGTTTTGGCAATTGTCTAAGGTTATGTTATCCCAGCCGTCGGTATCATATGCACCAGGGCCTTCGAATATGAGGTTTCGGATAATGATATTCGTACATCTCTTAACGTAAATGATGCCTGAATTGTCTTTTGTAAGATCGGTTGATACTAATTTAGAACCTGGCAAGCCGAATATGGTTTTGGCACTCTGGTCCTGAAAGCTGATACGTCCACCTGAAGGAATAGTGATGGATCCTGAAACGTACACAACGTTTACTGAAGAAGAGGTAATAGCTGCTTTAAGTTCTGTGTAAGTGGTAACTGTTGTAGCAGTTGCCGTTCCGCCTCCGGTTACACCACCATTTTCGCTGGCCCAGCCAACAACGGCACATTGACTTTTTGCAGATAAACCGGTAAGGCACAGGGCTGCGCCCATAACCCATGGTACGAATTTACTTTTTTTCATAGAAACATTTGTTGACCGTTTAACATGCAAGCTTAGTACCACATTTATCTTGTAGGAAAAGCGAATGATCTTTTATTTATGCAAACGTTGCCAGAACGTTTTGAATGCTGCTATACGGCCTAATGTTGAACAAATAAACAATCGAATAAAGTAGCAGGTTAGCCCCCGAATTATTATTTTGCCGGTTAAAACCCCGCGAGAGAAAAACGCACCCATGGTATGAAGCGAACACTTGTCCTGTTGCCCGTTTTTTTAGCCTGCTATTTATTTACTTCTGCGCAATTACAGCCGGCAGATACCTGCCTTGATGCTTATTTTCACAGGCTGTACAGATACCGTGAAATATCCCTTACGCCCTCCATAACTGAAACCCACGATAAAAAGTTACTTTGGTGCGGATACGCATCTTTATACAATACTGATGGTTCCGACGGGGATGCTGTAATTGCCAAATTAAGAAATAACGGAACTGTTATTTGGTCGAAGTTTATTGGGGATGCTTATTTCGATCGCTTTAACCGTGCAAAAGAAAACAGGGATAAAACTATTATTGCGGTTGGCACCACCAACATTTCAAGGTTTCAGGGCAGAAATATGTTTATGTCTAAATTAGATTCCAATGGAAACCTTTTATGGGCAAGGAAGATCGAAGATCCAAATACCAACAGTGCTTCGCTGGAAGGAATGGACGTAGCAGAAACAAACGACGAAGGATATTTTATTTGCGCCACCTCCTTCGGCGGAGGTCAGAATGGCGAAAGCATGGTGATGAAAACAGATGCCAATGGCAATCTGCTTTGGTTTAAACAGCTGGGCATGATCAGCTCTTATGGTCCGTCAAATGTAACCGGTGTTGTGCTGAACAATGATACTGCGTATGTAACAGGCTGGTTTATGAACATTTATCACAAAGACGGTATGTTAATTAAAATAAATGCCAATACCGGCGAAATTTACTGGACAAAACATTATGACTATCAAACAACCAACGGCACTACCGGTAATATTGTCTCTACCGACAACCTGTTTAATAATATATATATCCACAACGGACAGTTACGCATCAACATGTTGTCAAGAAATAATGACCCCTACCAATACTGGATGATCAATATGGATTATGATGGGAATGTATTGAAAACAAGAAGGCTGGCGACTGCAACGCTGTCGAGCAATACCTACTCGGCTGAATACCCTACAGCAGACGATGGTTTTATATCTGCCGCGAGTCATTTTTTGAATAATGAATATGTTTTAAGCATAGTAAAAGTTGATGCGGATGGAAACCTGGCGTGGTCAAAAGCATATACGACACTCAAATCACAACATACTTTTGGCACATTTGTTAATTCGAACAACGATATTTTTGTAACTGGTTACGAGGTTGCCCCTCAATCGGGTTCTCCATTCTATAATTTTTTATTCAAAACAGATAAAAACGGAGATATTCCGGGCAGCACTTGCCTTAATTATCCGTTTACCGGCGCCACCGTTGGCAGCGGCAATTTATCGGTATCCAATCTTGCATGGCAACGATTCGGATATATTACCCCCGTTAATGTTCTTATCAATGCGGCATCCGGCAATGAAGCTCCCGCGCTTACAGATGAATGTAGCAAAGTCTTTTATTGCAACCAGTTAAAGATCGCGGATGGAGTAGACAGTATCTGTAACCTGAAAGATACCCTGCAATATTCCATTCAAAGAAACACAGGATGCAGCCAGCCGGTTATCTGGACGGTTGATACTACTGTTGTTAAGATTACCGGAATTACAGATTCAACCATTCAACTGCTTTTCAGGAAAGCAGGGGTTACAAAACTTTTTGCAAAATTGATAAGCGCCTGTAAAGTGCTGGAAGATAGCGTTACCATTACCGGCCTTGAATCGCACGGCATCATCGATCTGGGCCCCGACATCGGCATCTGTAAGCAGAGTGAGCTAACATTCAACGCCGGCGCCGGGTTCAAATCGTATCAATGGAATGATGGCTCAACCGATTCCACGCTTACAGTATTCAATCCCGGAAAATATTTTGTAACAGCCGAAGATTATTGCAGCAATACCTATAGCGATACCATTCAGGTCACTGCAAAGTCGGTACCATTCGACCTGGGGCCCGGCCTCGATAAATGCAACAATGACACACTGGCCATTCATGCACCCGGCAATTTTTTAACCTACACCTGGAGCCCGGCTTATGCTATTAGTACCACCTCGGGCAGCCAGGTAAATGTATGGCCGGCGATTGATACCAGTTACAGCGTAATAGCCGAAGTAGCGAGAGGTTGTACTGTATTTGATACAATCAGTGTTACAGTCAAAAACTCCCCTCCTGTTTATCTTGGTAATGATACCAGCTTTTGTGCGGGTGGCAGTATTTTATTAAAAGCACCGAATGGATTTAACAGTTATAGCTGGCAGGATGGCTCAACAGGCCAAACCTATCTGGCTTATCAACAGGGCTTTTACCGGGTGCTTGCTTCCTATTCAAACGGATGCACATCAAAAGATACACTGGAAATAAAAAATGTGTACCCGTTGCCGGTAATTGATCTGGGGAACGACTTTGACATTTGTACAAATGAAACACATACATTCAACGCAGGCAATAGTTTTCAATCATGGCTATGGCAAGATGGTTCAGCGCAACCCACTTTTACTGCTCATCAGCCCGGGCTCTATTGGGTACAGGTGACCGATTTTAATAACTGTGTCAATTCTGATACCATAACCATTACCGGGATAAAACCTTCTCCTTTCAACTTTGCGCCGTCTGATACCGCTATTTGCCCGGGAAAGCCGCTTGAATTAAAAACGGTGGGTGTTTACACGTCGTACCTGTGGAACAACCACTCTAATACGCCTGCTATTACAATAATGGAACCGGGAAACTATTGGCTTGAAATAACAAATGAAGCAGGTTGTACAGCAAGGGACACGATCGCAGTAGCAACGAAGGATTGCAAAAAAGGAGTTTATTTTCCGAACGCATTTACGCCCGATAACAACGGAAAAAATGATACCTACCGCCCGGTGGTTCAGGGCCTGTTAGATAGATACAGGCTTCTTATCTATAACCGTTATGGCGAAAAGGTATTTGAAACAACCAACTACCTGCAAGGCTGGAACGGATTATTTAATGGCCAACAGCAGGATTCAAATCAATATGTGTGGTTATGCTATTACCGGTTTAGGGGTGAAAAAGAGCAGGTAGAAAGAGGTACCTTGTTATTATTGCGATGAAATATCACACTAATTAAGCAGCCGGTATTCCTGAGGTGAATGGCCCACCCGTTGCTTAAATAACCTGCTGAAATGCTGAGGATATTTAAACCCTAATTCATAGGCGATTTCGCTTACCGATTTACTATTTTCAAATATTTTCCCTTTAGCTATGTCGATTATTTTTGTTTGGATATATTCCTGTGCAGATTTGCCGGTTTCCTTTTTAACCAGGTCGCCAAAATAGTTTGCTGATAAATTCAATTCACCGGCGCAATATGCTACAGATGGCAGCCCTATCGTTTGCGGTTTGTCTGATTGAAAATAGTCATTGAGTATACGTTCGAACCCTTCTAAAATGCCTTTATGTACATTATCACGGGTAACGAACTGGCGATCGTAAAAACGAACGCAATAATTCAGGAGCAGTTCAATGTTAGATACAATTAGTCTTTTACTGTGCTTATCAATGGCATGTTCTAATTCATATTCAATTTTTGAAAAACAATCCAAAATAATTTTCCTTTCACGTTCTGATACATGAAGTGCTTCGTTAGATTGGTAACCGAAGAAAGTGTAGTCCTGAATATGGCGTCCAAGCGACATACCATGTATTAAATCAGGATGAAAGACAACAGCGTAACCTTTCGGTTGATAAATCTCTCCGCTGTTTTCAACACGAACCACTTGTCCCGGTGCAATGAATACCAGCGTTCCTTCCTGGTAGTCATAAGTTTTTTTCCCATATCGCAGATCACCACATTTCACTTCTTTTAGAAAGATGGTATAAAAACCAAAATACATATTGGAGGCATGCCTGGGGCTTGCCTTCGACAAATCTACAACACTTACCAGCGGATGCCGCGTTTCATTATTGTTGAATGCGTTGTAATCGCTAACAGTCTCAAATCGACGCATGTTATCCATATCACTATTTTTTACTAATTCAAATTTACTGCTTTATTCACACCTGCATTGACGAACATCCCCTGATCAGGAATATTGGTACATAAATCCGTAATCTGTATACCCTTCAGGCCAAAAAATGCAATGACTTTTGCACTAACAAAAAGATATACCATGCAAAAGGTTACATTGAACAACGGAGTTGAAATGCCCATCTTAGGATTCGGAGTTTTTCAGATAACAGATTTGGCAGAATGTGAAAGAAGCGTATCGGATGCCATTGCCACAGGCTACCGTTTGATTGACACCGCAGCCTCTTATATGAATGAGGATGCCGTTGGTAAAGCTATCAAAAGAAGTGGTGCGCCAAGAGAAGATCTGTTTATAACAACCAAACTTTGGATACAGTCAAATGGCTATGAAGGAACAAAAAAGGCTTTTGAAAATTCCTTAAAACGATTGCAATTAGATTATCTGGACTTATATCTTATGCATCAACCCTATGGGGATGTGTATGGTGAATGGAGGGCAATGCAGGAATTGTACAGGCAAGGAAGGGTCAGAGCAATTGGCGTAAGTAACTTTCATCCCGACAGGCTTATGGACTTAATAATTCACAACGAAATTGTTCCGGCAGTTAATCAAATTGAAACCCATCCGTTCCACCAGCAAATTGAAACGCAGAAATTCTTACAGGAAAATAAAGTACAGATAGAATCCTGGGGACCATTTGCCGAAGGCAAAAACAACATCTTTCATAATGAGTTGCTGCTTTCAATCGGAAATAAATACAACAAATCCATTGCACAGGTTATTCTTCGCTGGCTTACGCAAAGGGGGGTAATTGCAATCCCCAAATCGGTTCGCAAAGAAAGAATGGAAGAGAACCTCAACATCTTCGATTTTGAACTAAGCGCTGAGGATATGGAAGCCATCAAAACATTGAACACAAAGGCGAGCAGCTTCTTCGACCACCGTGACCCTGCCATGGTAAAATGGCTGGGAGAAAGAAAATTGAATGTTTAACTCATTTAAAAAAAAGAAAATTATGCAAAAACGAATATTAGGCAAAAGCGGCCTGGAAGTATCTGCACTTGGTCTTGGTTGCATGGGACTGAGTTTTGGTTATGGTCCTGCAACAGACAAACAAGA
This sequence comes from Niastella sp. sgz303648, assembly GCF_059587045.1. Lineage (NCBI taxonomy): Bacteria > Pseudomonadati > Bacteroidota > Chitinophagia > Chitinophagales > Chitinophagaceae > Niastella > Niastella sp. sgz303648. The sequence goes on from NZ_JCAPSW010000005.1 coordinate 542,760, forward strand.
TGCGATTAAACTAATTCAAACGGCTTTTGAACAAGGTGTCACATTCTTTGATACCGCTGAAGCATACGGACCGTTTGCAAACGAAGAACTGCTTGGCGAAGCGTTGGAGCCGTTTCGTAACCAGGTAGTAATTGCCACAAAATTTGGTTTCAAAGAAGGTAAAACAGCCTTAGGCACGGATAGCCGGCCAGAAAACATAAGGGCAGTTGCAGAAGCAGCGCTTAAACGGTTGAGAACAGATGTTATCCACTTATTTTATCAGCATCGTGTAGACCCTAATGTTCCCATTGAAGATGTAGCAGGCACGGTGAAAGAGTTAATTAAAGAGGGAAAAGTGAAACACTTTGGTCTTTCTGAAGCCGGCGCGCAAACCATTCGAAAAGCACATGCTGTTCAACCGGTAACAGCCCTGCAAAGTGAATACTCACTTTGGTGGCGGGAGCCGGAGAAAGAAGTAATACCAACACTCGAAGAATTGGGCATTGGTTTTGTGCCCTTTAGTCCTTTAGGAAAAGGTTTTCTTACAGGCAAAATTGACGAGAATACGACATTCGATAAAAATGATTTTCGCAACATTGTTCCCCGTTTTTCTGAGGAGAACCGGAAAGCAAACCAGGCTTTGGTTGATTTGCTTGGCAAGATTGCCAAAGAAAGAGATGCAACTTCTGCACAAATAGCGCTTGCATGGCTGTTAGCACAAAAGCCGTGGATTGTTCCTATTCCGGGCACCACAAAATTGCACCGGTTGAAAGAAAATGTTGGATCAACAGAGATTACGCTTAGTACTGATGATCTAAAAGAAATTAACGAGGCAGTTGCAAAAATTGAAGTGCAGGGCGCCCGTTATCCCGAACAGTTGCAAAAAATGGTTGGCCGTTAAAAGTTATTGCCTATCATAGGTTAATGATTTGCTGTTCTGCATCCTTGCTGTTCGCCTTTCAAAAAAGAAATGGCTTTGGATGGCAGACAAAAATGTAGATTCATTAAATGCACTATTCGATGAAAAATCTGTTTTCGTTCATATGGGAGGAAGTTGGGGAAAGACTCCGGAACTCAATGTAATTAAAAGTGGAGGAATTCATTATAAGAAAGCGGATATCCACTCAGTTTCAGTGAATATAATTGCTAATACTGCCATCCTGTTAAACAACATTACATTGCTTGCAGTGGTAGGGCAATAGCAAGCAGGAACAGACAAAACAAAACACGATAAAAAAAACACTATGACAAAAGTGATTGTTGTAATAGGAGCCGGATCAATCGGTCAGGCAATTGCACGGCGGGTTAGCGCAGGCAGGCAGGTATTGATGGCTGATCTGCGTCAGGAAAACGCCGATGCCGCTGCTAAAACGCTAAGCGATGCAGGCTTCAACGTAACCACGGCAACAGTCGATGTGTCGTCACGTACGTCTGTTCAGGCTCTTGTTGAGAAAGCAACATCTCCCGGCGAAGTCTTTGGTGTCATCCACGCCGCTGGCGTTTCTCCTTCTCAGGCTTCGCCTGAAACAATCCTTAAAGTTGACCTCTACGGCACTGCACTTGTGCTGGAAGAATTTGGGAATGTTATCGCTGATGGCGGGGCGGGTGTTGTTATTGCTTCACAATCAGGTCATCGGTTGCCGCCACTCTCCATTGAGCAAAACAGGGCTCTCGCAACAACGCCGGTCGAAGAGCTATTAAAACTTCCGATGCTTCAACCCGACCAGGTGAAGGACTCTCTTCACGCCTATCAGCTTTCAAAGCGAGGCAACTCGCTGCGTGTAATGGCTGAGGCGGTTCGTTGGGGAAAACGTGGGGCACGGGTTAATACCATCAGCCCTGGTATAATTATTACCCCACTTGCTAATGATGAACTGAAAGGCGCACGCGGAGAGGGCTACCGGCGCATGATAGAAGTATCTGCGGCAGGCCGGGCCGGCACCCCGGATGAAGTAGGCTCTGTAGGCGCACTCCTTATGGGGCCTGAAGGTGCATTTATCACCGGCAGTGATTTTCTTATGGATGGCGGCGTAACAGCTGCCTGGTGGTTCGGTGAACTGGCTTCAAAATAAATAAAAGAAGTAAAGCATGAAAAATATAGTCATTCTTGGTGCAAGCGGAAACATTGCAAGGCATGTTATTGATATATTGTCAACAAAGGATGATATTCAGCTAACGTTGTTTCTTCGCAGTAAGAGCAGGTTAAAAAATAAAGACGTTTCTAAGTGCCGTATTATCGAAGGCAATGTTTTAAACTATGATCAGCTTAAAGAAGCTATTAAAGGGCAACACATTGTTTATGCAAACCTTGCAGGCGACCTTGAAGCAATGGCAAAGAATATTGTAAAGGCAATGAACGAAACAGATGTACAAAGAATTATTGCGATCAGCTCAATAGGTATCTATGATACGCCACTCAAATCTGTATTGAAACCTTACAGAAAATTGGCTGATGTAATAGAAGGAGCAAATCCTGATTACACGATTGTAAGACCCGCATGGTTTACCAATGTCGACGAAGTCGATTATGAACTAACCCAAAAAAGTGAGCCGGAAAGAGGTTCCGTAATTTCTGAAAAAAGTTTAGCCACGTTCATTACAAAAATTATTGAATCGCCCGAAAAACATGTGCGCGAAAATTTGGGTATTAATAAACCCGTTTGATCAGCCACGGCGTGGCCGGGCAGCACGCAGTACAAACTAATCATCTCTCTGAATTTTTGAAGAAGAAGCTTTTAGATTGATTTTCTTAAAAACGAAAAGCTATTCGCATTCACTACCTGATTGCTTTATAAACAAAGTTTTTAAATTTGATTCGCCCCTCTCCTATTGAACAAAGCCCTATTCGTAAACTTAAAAACCCGCTTAGCACATTATGATGCATTGCAGAAACTTCCAGTGAGTTTTCAATTTTATTCCATGTAACACCATCTGTGCTATAATACATATCAACCGTGTTGTTGATATTTTTCAGGCGAAGGAATACGTGATCTTTTATTACTTTCTTTTCAGTTTGAAACTGCCAGCCATGAATATTTGCCAATATGTTCTCATTATCGGCCAGAATACCTGAAAACGCGATATTGTTGTAAAAAAGCACCAGGCCTCCGGTTGCTTTGCCTTCTATAAATAACTCCACTTCGGCTGTATAGGAATGGTCGTGCGGAATACAAAGTAAGGGTGCAGCATTACCAGCATTATTTCCTTTTGCCTTAATCACTATACTATTATCAACTAATTGAAACCTGTCTGTATCATACTCTCCAAAGAATTTCCAATGCGGTTTTAATCGATCACCGTCAAAATGATCGCTTAATGTATACGTTGAATTGAATGGTGCGCTTGCGGGCCTTTTAATTGGTTCATCTGTTTTTATTTCTCCCGGTACTTTGTACCAGCCATCTTTTGTCCATTCAATAGGTTGAAGTAAAGTTTGCCGGCCCATATTATAAAATCCTTTTTCATAAGCATGAAACACCATCCACCATTTTCCTTTTGCATCTTCGAATATAGTACCATGACCTTTCGAACACCACCTTTCAGTGTTCCTGGTAGTTCGGATAATTGGATTATAAGGAGAATTTTCCCAGGGACCAAACAGCGATTTTGAACGTGCAGAAATTACCATGTGGCCTGTGGAGGGGCCAGCTGTTCCACCTTCTGCAACTGTAAGGTAATAATATTCACCTCGCTTTACCAGTTTGGGGCCTTCCATACAAAAACACTCAATCGACCATTCCCGGGGTATCGGCCATCCACTGTATGAACGCTTATATTCTCCGGAAACAGAAAGTCCGTCGTCGGATAAAGGAACAAATCCGCCATTGCTAAAAAATAAATATCTTTTTCCATTTTCATCTGCAACATGGCCGGGGTCTATGTTGCCAACTTTCAGGTCAACAGGGTCACTCCATTTGCCATTTATTGAATCGGCTGTTACAACATAGTTTGTATTATTTGCCGGGAAATAGATGTAATACTTATTCTTATATTTTACCAGATCCGGAGCCCACACCGAGCCTACGTATTTATACAATGCATTGGTTACGGGCTTCCAGTTCATTAAATCTTTCGAATGCCAGATTAACAGGCCGGGATAGTATTCGAATGATGAATGCACCATGTAATAATCATCGCCATCCCGTAATATACTCGGGTCGGGATAATCGCCTGCAAAAATTGGGTTCGTGTAAAAACCAATATTTTTTTCACCGGCAGTTGTTTGGTATTGGGCTTTTACAAAAAAAGATAATTGAATAAGCAGCGTAACTAATATTAATTTCTTCATATTCTGTACAACTTTACATCTTTATCAGATTCAGCAGGAAAACATCGTTTTCACGGATCTCCAGTTCTTTTGAAAAAGGAATTCCGCCTTTCACAGTAATGATCTCCTTAGAAATGGCAAAACTATGCCTCTGCCATTTAAAATAAGGATTCAAATGTTTCAGACAAGGGTATGAAATGTTGCGAATGATTGATTTTCATCAAGTTTTAAACCCACAAGAGACATGGCCTAAAATTGTGTTGATTTTAAAACTGTTTTGTATCTTCCCTTTCTCACCCAACCAGCGTTGTTGAATTCCCATCTTTTCAACCATTGTTTTATTTCATTTTGCTTAGGCCATTAAACCTAAAAAAAACATTTATGACAAATTCTGCCTCAACTGCCACCCAATGGTATGATAAAACCTGGCTGGTGATTTTACTTTGTTTTCTATTTTTTCCAATCGGACTTTATGCACTATGGAAATCGAACCGTATTAAGAGGGGTTGGAAGATAGGCGTAACCGCTTTCTATTCGCTGCTCGTGATTGCCGCCATAGCGGGCGATCCTCCTAAAAAAAACAATGCCGCTTCATCTGAAGAAACAGCTTCCTCATCAGCCCCGGATACGGCACAAGTAATTGCCGATAAAAAACCGCTGACCTGGCAGATCGCGCATACAGACAGCACCAGCCGCAACCAGCAACTGACATTCAGGATCACCATCAGTGACCGTACGAACGACAGGGCGCAATTGATTGAGATTGCCCGGAAACTGAAAGAGGAACGGGACTGGACAGAAAAACTGGTGTGCTTCTTCGACATCAAAGTGCCATCTCATACGTTTGCCTGGGCATCGTGCGGCTACCTGCCTCAATGCGACAACTGCGCCACCGATAAAGACAGCGATGGCAATCCCATAGAGTATCGTTTGATCGGAATGACACCCGAAATGGCCGACAATTTACGCTCATTGAAGATGGACAGCATACCCAATAAAACAATAGTCACAAGTTATTTAGAAGACGTTGCGAAATGTAAAACGGTTTTATACCGCGTAGATAAGCAACCCAACAAGCTACTCATAGCACAGCTCTTTATTGATGGCGGCAAAATTGTTGAATGGTATCCGATGAAGAAAGTGGGTTATCAAACAAGATATTACTTCCCCGATGATGATGAAGGCAATTACCTCGTGATAGATGAAGCCACAAAAGCAGTGAACTTTTACAATGCAAAAGGCGACTGGTGGCAATCGGTGGCTATGGAGCAGTAACGAAAAACGCTGATTCGATATAACGCAAAGGGCTTCTATGCCTGACACAAATAAAAAAGCCACCCCGGTTGAGCCGGGATGGCTTTTTTGTATCGGCTTCTTTATTTGTCTTTATTGTTTAATGATCTTCGTCATATTCACTTCCTTTGCTCCATTTTTAATCCTTATCATATAAACACCTGAAGGCAATGCAGAAATATCAAGCTGCGAGTTAACCGCGCTCACTTCACGATGCAATACCACGCGGCCATTCACGTCGAACATACTCACATCTGATTTTCCGGTGAAACCTGTAAGGTTAATGTTCACTACATTATTGGCAGGGTTCGGGAATACATCCACTTTCTGCACATCGCTGGTAATAAGATCGGTTCCGCGGCTGGCAGTACCTAATTGTACCCGTAATGTATAACAAGTGGTAGCACTATTGGCCCCATTGTAACCATATACCTGTGCATAATAGGTGCCCGCACTAACGGTTCTGCTTATACTTTCACTGGTGGTGCTGCCTGCCTGTGAAATAGCGACCTGTGAACCTGAGCTGTTCAGCAGTTTAAGATCATAATCGCCAGGTAACGTGGTCAATGTAATAGTGATAGTACCGCTGGTAGTGATCACAAATTTATAATTATCAACATCAGCACTTGGACTGATGAGACCGGTGACATTGGTATTAAACGGAATGGTTGCAGCACCGGCAATTGTTCCATTGGTTGAAGTATCCAATGTACTTGCACAGGTTGTTGAGGCTGTTGTGAACTGTGCGGTAGTATAGGCACTGCTGCCACCTGAACAGGTTGTACTTACTCTCCAGTCATATAATGTGGTCGAAGTTAATCCGCTTAAGCTAACAGAAGTGGCAGTGGTTGCGGTTGCAGCGCTGATCCATGTAGCCGATGAATTAGCTTTATAATCTACAGCATAACTCGAGGCGCCGCTTACGGCTGTCCAGCTAACGGTAGCGCCGGTAGATGTTACAGAACTGGTTAAACCAGTGGGCGCAGCACAGGTGACTGTTCCTGTGGTAGTAAACTGTGCAGCTGAATAAGCACTGCTGCCGCTGGAGCAATTGGTTCTTACCCTGTAATCATAAGTAGTTCCTGTTGTAAGACCTGTTAAGCCAACAGAAGTAGCAGTTGTTGCTGTTGCAGCATTGATCCATGTAGAGGATGAGGTGGCCTTATAATCCACATCATATGACGTAGCGCCGCTTACTGCCGTCCATCCTACTGTAGCCGATGTAGTGGTAATAGCAGAAGCCGTTAACCCTGCCGGAGAAGCGCAGCCTGAGCCGGCTGTAATAGTGAAATTGGTATTGGAAATATCAAAGAAAATATTTCCTACGGCTTCTATTTTTATTCTTGCTGTTGTAGTGGGTGTATTAGGAATTGTTACAGCCTCAGTGCCGTCATTAGGTGTGCTGGCTACTAATGTGCTGAATGTAGTACCTCCGTCGGTAGAGATGGATATTTTTACGTTGGCACAACTAACAGGTGATGCTGTTGTACTCGCTACATTCCATGTTATAGTTTGTGATGAATTGCCTGCCCATGATACAGCCGTATTGGGAGCAGTCACGGCAAAAGGTCCTGATGAATTGCTGACGGTTACCGTCATATCTGCAAAATTGGTTTGCCCGATAGTTACCGGTGCTGTAGAACTATAAGGAACATTATCCCTTACAGTTAACCGGAAGTGCAACGTTCTTGAAACGGAACTTAATGCTTCGGTATTGGCCCCCGCATCACCACCTGTCAACGGGCCCGACACTAAACCACCGGCAAGAATAGTCGCCATTTTGGGAAAATATCTTATTGGTGATGTGGAAGGCGAAAATGATATCCAGTTGGGGCCTGATGCTTTGGTAGCGCTGGCCACACTACTGGTTCCTGTTTGTGATGATGAGGCATTATCATTTTGCTCCCAGCAATACGTGAGCACGTCGCCGGCATTGGCATCGGTAGCTGAACCAGTCAATGCAAACGGGGTGCTGATAGGAATCGTATAATTACTGCCGGCATTGGCAACAGGTGTTGCGTTATTGCTGGTTATACTGGTAGTTATCGGGCACGTCTTACTTGAAAGATTAGACTGGATTTGTGCAATGGAAGCGGCATGATAAATATCGATAGAATGTGGAGCAAGGTCCTGGCTGGTAATACCGGCATAACCCATAATGGTAATACCTGAACCAGGTTCCACATTAACGCCTGTGCCTTCATTGCTCATAGAGAAGGTATGGTTAGCACCCAACTGGTGCCCTACTTCATGCACAACATAATCGATATCGAAATTATCTCCCTGCGGAATACCATCAGCCGGAGAAGTAAAACCACTTCCTTTTGAATTGTCGACACAAATGCAACCGATACAACCGGCGTTACCGCCACCACCGGATGCACCGAACAGGTGGCCGATATCATAATTCGCTGCACCAATCACAGAGGTCAATGTACTTTGTAACTCGCTGTTCCATGCTCCGCCGGCGCCAGTGCTGGCATCGGAATACGGATCTGTTGAAGCGTTATAATAGAATACATTGGTAGTGGCCGCGATCAGATTAAGATGGATAGCCAGGTCCTTTTCATAAACACCATTGCAACGGGTAAGCGTAGCATTAACAGCCGCCAGCACCAATGAAACCTGTGAAGCGCTTGTGGCCCCAAAATAATTGGAGTATTCGGCAGTAACAGATTGAGCCAGTCGCAATGTTTTCACATCACCGGTTGACCTGGCAGTAACGTTAGGTAACTGGTTACCTATATTAGTTGCCAATTGTTGCTCCGGCGTAGAACACTTCCATGGCGAAGCCTTCAGTTGTTTTTTGAATACAGTGTAAACAGTGTGGTCAGCAGAATAAGGTTCAATAAATTCATTTTCCTTTTCCGTACGGAAGACTACAGTTTGTATCCCCTGCGGAGAAATACTCAACTTTAATGTGGCAGATTTATCGGTAATACCTTTTCCTGAAAATGCCCTTATTTCAGGAAATTGAACCTGTAATGCAGGTTCGAAATTGGAAGCTTCTATAATTTCGAACTGTTCAATTTGTCCGTCAGCATTAGGCAAAGAGATGATCGTTGAATGTGCTGACTTATTACCAACAGTTTTGAATACGTCATTCCGCAAAGGAGTAAAATTCAGATCAAATAATTTGAAGTCGGTCGGAAATGCAAGCCGGGCTACGGCTTTGTCGGTAATAATCCTGGCGGCATCTGCGTGTGGCCTCCAGTAATCCTGTGCAAGCAATATTTTACTGCACAACAATGCTGTTGCGAAGAGCAAAATTTTTCTCATGTGTAGTTAGATTTAACGGTAAAAAATGGTACAGGATAAATTTAGCTTAATTTTCTACGATTTCAATTGTACGGGCTCACAATTACCCACACACCATGAGCTATAAAATATTTGACTTATAGCGAAAGTGCTGTTGATCAAATCGCATTATTGAATAAGCTTACTTAATCAGATGATTTAATAAGAAGACAAACAGAAAAAATAAATAAATATGAAACAACGAAAGAGGCAGGCAATATTACAATTATTGCTTCTTCGTATACATATGCAATGTAACGGCGTTGAGTTCTAACGGAACTGAAGTTAAAAATTGCAAAAGTCCTACCTAACTACATAATGATAACAATCGCTGGTTAACACAACAAACATGGTTACCGCATCTATAATCTGAAAGTGAATGTCAAATTCAGATCCTGTTGGTATAGCCGTAACATCACGCCATAATTCTTCCGTACCCGTACCACGGGCATCAGTCAAAATAGATTGAGGTGTAAGTCCTTTGCCGAGTGTGAGCCATGCAGTGCCTGTGCAATTGCCATCGATAGTAACATCAACTGCCCGCTGTAAAAGATATGGATGGTTAGGTTCAAGACCACGTATCGAGGTGTTGAGTGTAATGATTTTAGCAGGGTCAACACTTTGCCGGAACTTAATTAGTCCAAATTCTCCATTCAGGCCACGGAGAATGACCTCTAAATTGAATGGAGGAATTTCGGCATTGGAATTATTAACAAGAGAAGTAACCTGTTCCGGTTGCTGAAGTTGATTCATTTGTTTTTGGCAGGAACCAATGATAAACAGAAGCACGCTAAACGACAGCAGCCATTTCGTTGCAGAAAGTTCAATTGACTTTGCCATAATAGAAAAATTGAAGGTGAATGAAGTTTTTTCAGGAAGTATGTAAGTACCCTGCACAGGCAAATTGCTTACGTAATTCCTGTGATTTCACAGCACTGAAAAATTTGAATTCAGAGGGGTTATGACGATAAATTTCAGTTCTTCAATTCCCGGGTATAAACTTTTATACGTTTTCTTTTAGTGAACGAAAATCACAACGAGTCCCCGACAGGTTTGAAAGAATAATGTAAAAGATGCATTAAAGTTAATCTTTATTTATTTGCCGGTTACATTAATATGGTGAATAAACGATTGACAATTATCATTTTTTTCAGTCTTTGAATTCACTATTAAGCTACAAATGGGTAGCAAGGGAGATCAGCCAACCGATAAAAAAATTTGGCGAAAATAAAATAAATGGTAATTTGACAATTATTTCATTCAGCTTGCCATATCATAAAATTGCAACCATCAGGAATTAATGAGCTTTGGAACTGCATGCGTGCAGGAGACCCTAATGCATTGAAAGAGTTGTATAATTCTTTTTATCACTACCTCTTTTCTTCAAACTTCGCTATTTGTTTACACCGTGACATAGTAAAAGACAGTATTCACGAAGCATTCCTTACTATTTGGGTAAATCGCGAAAAACTTCCCCCCGTAACTTCCGTTGGAGGCTATCTTAATACCTGTGTTCGAAGAAAGCTGATCGATGCGTTAAAGAAAGAGGCGAACCTCGAAACCACCCTCTTAAGTATGGATGATGTACATGAATATTCATACGAGGAGGTTATTATTGCTTTTCAGGAGCAGGAAGCAACCAGTAAAACCCTTCAGGAAGCGCTTTCGCATTTAACCAATAAACAAAAAGAGGCGATCCGCTTACGTTTTTTTGAAAACAAAAATTACGAAGAAATTGCACAAATGGTTGGCTGCGAGCAACGTACAATCTACAACCGCATACATGAAGCCGTTCAACGCCTCAGACATTATTTTTCAGCCAGGCATACTTCTTAAAAAAATCTGAAAATTTTACGGTAAAAAATTCCTGTTCTTCCGTCATATGATTAAGTAGTGACCCATGAAGGATTATTTATCATACGGTGTTGAGGATTTTATTACAGATGAGTCGTATCTGCGATATTATTTCAGGGAAAATGAAGCGGATATTACATTTTGGACAGAATGGATAAAACTTCATCCGGAGAAACTGGATGTTGTTATATCAGCCAACAATTATATTGATGCCTTTTCCGTGCGAATTTCTGAATCTGAATTTCAGAAAGAACAACAGCGTTTTGTTCAGGCACTGAATGATCTTTCCCGGGATAAAGTCAACAAAGAAGAACCGGAGATAACCTTTATCGAGAACAGGTATAAAAGGCGAAAACTCAGCAAAAGATTAACCGGCGCCGCGGTGTTGCTCTTTATAGCAGCAGGCGTTATTGTATTTGTAGCGTTGAAGAATAAAATGTCTGTTTCACCGGAGTTGGCCAGTGTGAAAATGGTAGAAAAATATGTACCCAAAGGCGAGCGCGCAAAAATTACGCTTCCCGATGGTTCGGAAGTAGAGTTGAATGCAGACAGCAAGTTAACGTATCCATCAAAATTTACGGGGCCCACCCGGGAGCTGCAGCTTACCGGTGAAGCTTTTTTCAGGGTGACACACGATTCGAAGCATCCTTTTCATGTAGTTACCTCAAACCTGGCGATCACAGTACTGGGCACTTCGTTCAACATGCAGTGTTACCCGAATAAAGAACAGGCAAAGGTGGCATTGGTTACCGGCAAGGTTAAGCTCGACAGGATCAGTGATCCATTAAGTAAACATATATTAGGTAAACCTGTAGAACTGGTGCCCGCTGAAATGGGCGTTTTAAATAAGTTTGATCTAACGCTTGCGAAAACGAAGTACGATATGGATGAAGAAACAGGTTGGCGGGTGGGTATCGTTGTATTTAAGAATGCAGATTTCAATGAGATAGCCGACCGCTTTGATAAAGTTTACAATATCCGGCTGATAAATCTAAGTAATAAGTCGGCGTTCAGATTTAATGGTTCCTTTACATGTAATTCCCCTGAAGAAATAGTAAAAAGTATTTGCCTGTCAAAACAGCTTTCCTATAGCACCAATGGAAATGTAATTACGATTCACTAAAAATTAAACCGTTTAAACTACAAAAACCATGAGTACATGTAGCTTACTCAGAGGGAAGGTATTCTATGCACTATCCCTAATGATTGCCATTTGCCTTTACAACAATGCGAAGGCCGGGCCTGATAAGAGTGATCAGGATTACAACAACACTATTATTAAACTCAATAAAAAGAAATTTTTATTAGTTGAGCTTTTTACTATTGTAGAAATGCAGGCCAGTGTGAAGTTTGCTTATGACGCTACAGAGTTAAATGTAAAAGAGTCAGTGGAAGTATCGACCAGGAAACTCAGGTTAAAACAATTGCTGACCGAAATAAGCAAGCAATCAGGAACAGCTTTTGAGTGGTCGAAAAATACAGTTACGGTAGTGCCGCCGCCCAGGAAGAGCACTTCCACCACCCCACCCAGCGCTATCAATACCACCACAACAAACACCACAACACCTAATATAACCACAACAGCTCCAACAAATATTCCCGGAATGAGCGACCTGGGAACGGAGGTGCGCGGAAAAGTGGTTGACAAAAACGGACAACCTGTTTCCAGAGCAGCGGTTGTAATAAAAGGCACCAACGCGGGAACAACAACCGACGAAAAGGGCAACTTCAAAATTGATGCGAAGCCCGGCGATGTACTTGTGATCAGCTATGTTGGCTATCAGGATGTTGAAGTAAAGGTTACGAATACTTCTGATATTACAGTAACGCTGGCTGAAATTAAAACCACGTTGAACGATGTAGTGGTGGTTGGTTATGGCACGCAAAAGAAAACAAATTTAACAGGTTCTGTTGGGGTAGTTAAAATGGATGACATGGCAACCCGGCCATTAACCAATTCAAGCCTGGCTTTGCAAGGCACCGTTTCGGGCGTATATGCGCTGCAAAGTGCCGGAAAGCCCGGAGATGACGGCGCTGTTATTGATATCCGTGGCGTAGGTACATTTGGCGACAATTCACCCCTGGTATTAATTGATGGTGTTCCGGGAAATATTACCGATGTCAATGCAATCGATGTTCAATCCATGTCTGTGCTGAAAGATGCCGCATCTTCTTCTATCTATGGTAGCAGGGCTGCCAATGGCGTAATATTGATCACTACCAAAAAAGGCGCTGCCGGAAAAATAAATATTAATTACAGCGCCTATATCGGCAGGCAAAGCCCAACCCGGTTGCCGCATGTTTTAAACTCAGTAGATTATACAACACTTTATAATGAAGCCTCTGTGAATTCAGGCAGCGCCATAAAATATCCTGACTCTATCATTGCGAAATATGCAGCACATAACGATGTAATGTACCCCGACATCGATTATTTTAAGGTATACTATGGAAATGCGAATATTCAAAATCACCGGTTGAGCCTTTCTGGCGGAACTGATAATATCAACTATGCATTGATGTTCGGCCATTTGAACCAGGATGGCATTCTGGTGGGAACCAGTTATAAGAAATCAGACTTCCGCTCAAACATTGATGCTTATTTCTTAAAGAACAAGCGGCTGAGAATTTCAGCAAAATTAGCCGGTAATCTGGGCGTGAAAAATGAACCTACTGATTTGTGGAGCGCAGAATGGTACGCCACGTTGGCGCCTATTCATCCCCTGCAAAATGCAGCTGGAAAATGGGTGTCTGTTAACGGGGAACGAAACTTCTACGGTGAAATTAAAGAAGGTAGCACCAACCTGACAAAACGCTATAATTTCAGCGGACAGGTGGAAGCTGAATACAGAATACTGAACGGTTTAAGCGCCCAGATCACGTATGGTTATAATGTGACCACTTCAAAAGCGAATGCTTTTCACGCAAACGTAACCTTATATAATGAAAGCGGCACTACCACCAATTTAGCTTCAAATTTGAATGTTACCAATGAAACAGATGTGCAAACACTAACGACGGCTCTCCTGAAGTACAACAAAACCATCGGCAAACATGATGTTAGCATTCTCGGCGGTTATTCTGAAGAAGAGTTCACGTATGACTGGGAAAGCGGCTACCGCGGCAACTTTGTAAACAACACACAGCGGGTGCTTAACCTGGGCGATGCTTCTACACAAACCAATAATTCAGGAAGCTACGATCTTGGATTGCGCTCCTTCTTTGGACGCATTAATTATGCCTTCAACGGGAAATATTTATTTGAAGCCAATATCAGAAGAGACGGTTCATCCCGGTTCTCCCAGAACAATCAATGGGGCACCTTCCCCTCTTTTTCAGGAGGCTGGATAATATCAAAAGAAAAATTCATGGAAAACCTGAGCTGGCTGAACCATCTTAAACTGCGTGCTTCATGGGGCAGATTAGGCAATCAGAATATAAACAACTATTACAACGGAAGCGATATTTTATCATCGGGACAGAACTATTCGCTTGGCGGTACTTTATATTCCGGGGTGGCTGTTACTGCTATGACCAATAAACAGTTGACCTGGGAAACCGCACAGCAGCTTGACTTTGGTGCAGACCTGGTTTTGAAAAATAACCTGGAGATCACTGCCGACTTTTTCGACAAAAGGACCAAAAACTTATTGCTGGTTCAACCAATACCGCTTACGATGGCCGAATCAGCACCCTATGCAAATGCCGGCGAAGTACAGAACAAGGGTATTGAACTATCTGTGGCCTACAGAACAGAATTTTCAAACGGGCTCAAAATAAGAACATCCGTTAATGCCTCTCACATAATAAATAAAATAACCAAAATGAATGTAGCAGAGCAGCTTACTTCTCCCAAGGCTATTAAAGTAGGCGCGGCAATCAATTCATTTTACGGATACAAAATGGACGGCATTTACCAGATCTCGGATTTCACCTGGCAAAATAACAGCGATGCCTCCATACCATATGCCAACCGTACCTACACCCTTAAATCAGGCGTAGTTCAGGTAGCTAACTACACCGCACAACCGGGCGATATCAAATATAAGGACCTGAATGGTGACGGTATAGTTGACATGAACAATGACCGGCAAATAATAGGCAACCAGTTTCCCGACCTCACCTATGCCTTCAATTTCAATGCAGAGTGGAAAGGGTTTGATCTGGGTGTATTCTTTCAGGGCGTTCAGGGTATTAAGGGATATACCTACTATGAGATCGCTACCCCATTCAGTGGTTTTGCCAATATGGGCTCCTGGTGGCAGGGAAGATGGACACCGGAAAACCCATCGAATAAATATCCCCGGCTGACCCTTGACGGTGTTCGGAATAACATTCATTCGTCTTTCTACATGGAAAATGCTTCGTATTTACGTTTGAAAAATATTGAACTGGGTTACTCTATAAGCCCGGATATCCTTTCCAAAGCAGGCATCAAATCGCTCAGGTTGTACGGAAACGTTCAAAACGCCTTTACCATTACAAAGTTCAAAGGTTTTGATCCGGAGCAAACAGTTAGTCAAACCAGGGCGCAGGCCTTCCCGCAGGTTCGCGTAATGACGATGGGTGTAAATGTTAACTTTTAAACGAGCAGGATATGAAAAATATAAATAAAATCATTCTTTCCATTTCAATATTGGCTTTTACCGGTTGCTCAAAAGGTCTTTTAGATAAAACGCCAAAAGACCGGCTTTCTCCGTCTACATTTTATCAGAATGAAACGCAATGCAAAATGGCGCTGATAGGGATCTATAATGCTATTCAACCCAATGCAACCCCCTCCCATTTTTATCAGTTCGAATTTATGAGTGACAATGGTTATTGCCAGGATTCGTGGCAGGGATCGAAGGAAGTGGGTGAATGGCTTACCAACTCAAGCAGCTGGGCGCCGTACGCCAAATGGACGCAGGATTATACCATTATTGCAAGGGCCAACGAATTTCTTCAGGACATCAGCAAAGCAACTGTAAGTGATGATATAAAAGCGCAAATGACTGCCGAAGCTAAATTTTTGAGAGGCTATGCTTATTCCGACCTGATCACTTATTTCGGAAACGTACCACTTATTACGAGCGTTCAGGCTTTGTCAGATGCGTATGTATCCAGAACTGCCAAAAGCGAAGTGCTCACACAGATTCTCTTAGACTTAAATGCAGCCGCTGAAGCACTTCCTGCTTCCTGGTCAGGAACAGATGCAGGCCGTGCTACAAAAGGAGCTGCGCTTGCTTATAAAGCAAAAGTGTTACTTTATAACCAGAAATGGGCAGATGCTGCACAGGCAGCCCTGGATGTAATAAATCTGAGCAAGTACAGTTTATATACCGACTACGCAGCCCTGTTCGATGAAGCCCATGAAAATAACTCAGAGGTTATTTTTGATATTCAATACATTCCCACCACACAGGCCCAGCCATGGCCTTCAGCTGCCCTGTCGCTTACCAGCTGGCCCACCGCAAATGTTACCGCTGACCTGATCAATTCTTATTACATGACGAATGGCTTGCCTATTACCAACGCAGCCTCGGGTTATAATGCGCAGGATCCTTTTACAAATCGTGATCCACGATTAGCGGCATCGGTTGTACTGCCTGGTTCTAAATCCGGTTCAACCACTTTTATACCGGCGCTTGACCAGGTGCCTTGTGGTGCACGGCCCCGTAAAAATGCCAGCATCGGTATTGCAGACGTTAATAATTGTTCTCTTAACACCATCCTGATGCGCTATGCGGATATTTATCTCATGCGTGCAGAAGCGCTCATCGAATCAGGAAGTACGGCGCAGGAAATTTATACTTTGATCGATAAAGTTCGGGCCAGGGTAAATATGCCAACCGTTGAATCGGTTGAAGGAACAGGACTGAGTCAGGCTCAGTTAAGAGCTATCGTGCGCCATGAAAGAAGGGTAGAATTTTATAACGAAGGAACACGCTATGCCGATATGTTAAGATGGCAGGATGCTACCCTCGTGCATGATGTATATGGCTACGATAAATCGTTACTGTCGAACCCTTCCGGTTCGGCGACATGGACATTTAAGCAGATCAAAATGGAAACGAGGAGTTTCGATGCCGCAAAAGGATGGCTGTGGCCCGTTCCACAGGCCGATATAGATATCAATAAAAATCTGCTTCCCAATAATCCGGGCTATTAATAAAAAGATTGCTTCCGTTTTGTATGTATTAAACCAACATATAAATACAGTCATATGAAAAAAATCATCCTTATTCAGGTAATTTGTTTGCTGGCTGTTATAGCCGGCTGTTCAAAAAAAGAAAAAAATGCAGACGAATCGCTTTCCGCTCCTGCAGCGCAGTCCAATGACACGCCTGCAAATACGAATAATTTGCGGGGAATAAATTGGGCCGACCCTAACGGCAACGAGGCGCCCTCACGGGTTGTTACCCCCAGTGGTTTGTCATCTGGCATATCGGCAACGGATGCGGCCACGGTAGGAAAACGGATCTCTGATTCTGTAAAGGCAGCAGGTGGTACTACCATTCGAATGCCAATTACTCCGTTGACTGCCTCCAGCTCATCTTATTGGCCGGTGTATCAGTCGGCCATAAACGCAATTGTTGCGAACGGGTGCAAGGTGATCCTTTGTTATTGGCCCATCGGAGTGCATCATGTGCCCGACTCTACGCAATGGTACACGATGTGGAAAACGGTGAATACTGTTTATAAAAACAACACCTCGGTATATTATGAACCCATCAACGAACCTGTAGATTATTCCGGCACTGATTTATGTAATTTGTATACCAATTTTCTAAATACGTTGAACGCTACGTCGTGGAAATGCATTTTAGATGGTACAGGATATGCCGGAGAAGTAGTAACAGTAGGGAATGATAGCCGGTTAAGCAGCCAATATCTCGGAATTCATTGCTATTGGTGGTTTTACGGGTCGTATAATGTATGGTCGAGTTACTATAATATAATATCGGGTAAAGTGGGTTCATACGCTTCAAGAACTGTTGTTACCGAAATAGGCGTTGAAACATATCGTAATGTTAGTTTCTGGTGGCAATGGGATACGGGTGTATATGAAGATCAGGCATTCTTAACAGGCGGTTTAGCCTATTCAAAAGACAAAAGCATGGGAACTATTGCCTGGTCGGGCGTAAACGATATCGACACTTATCGCTGGTATGTAGCAAACAATAACCTGGTTGAAGTAAACCCGGGTTGCGCTAACATGTTCAGGTGGGCATGGGGACTTTCAACCACAAAATGGCAGGGGCCCATTACCGATGGAAAATATAAACTGCAGAACCGGGCCAGCGGTCTTTATCTCGATAACCTCGGCAGCACAACCGACGGTGCAGCTGTTGCACAATGGCAGGATGGCACGAGCACCAATCAGCAATGGAATGTAAGCTATACAGCCGGCTATTATACATTAAGTTGTGCTACCGGAAAGAAATGTCTTGACGTGGGTACCAATACTACCGACGGCTCTGTTGTTCAACAATGGGCTTTAGGCTCGAGCACCAACCAGCGCTGGACACTTGTTTCCGTTGGGAGCGGTTATTATAAAGTAGTAAACCTCACCACGGGTAAGTGTCTTGATACAGGTGGACAAACCACCAATGGATCATCTATGCAACAATGGTATAGTGGTTCAAGTTATAACCAGCAATGGAAACTCGTTCAGTTATAATAAAGGCAAATCCTACCCTGCCGGGAGCCTCCTGCATTTGCAGGGGGCTCCTCTGGTTAGGGTATAAAATAGCGGTGCCGGAGCTAATACACAATACAATAATTTATCCTGTTGTAATCTCTATTTTGCATCATAGAGTATAACACTCTTTTCCAACGCTCCAATATCATATCATTATAAACAAAACAATCAAGCGTAATGCTGTTCTCAGTTGTATCGATAGAACTTACATCCTGTATTTCATGGAGCAGCAGCAGTGCCTGTAAGTCGTTGTAAATTTTCGCCATTTTCCCGTTTTCAGGTATGGCTTCAATACAAACAAAAACAGGTTCAAAACTGAACATACTTTGGTTAATGATACAGGCCACCCCAATAATGGCCATCACATTAATCAGAAGCCGTTTCATTAAAACTCTTATTATGACTGATTATTTTACCATCAGCCAGCTCAATCGTACGATCGCTGGCTTCGGCAAAATCATTATCATGAGTTACCGCAATAATGGTTTGTCCAAACTCACGGGTTATCTGTTTAAAAATGTCAAATACAATTTGGGTATTCTTACTGTCTAAGTTGCCGGTTGGTTCGTCGCACATTATGATAGCAGGGTCATTAATCAATGCCCTGGCAATAGCTACCCGTTGCTGCTGACCGCCACTGAGTTTTGCGGCCGGCTTTAATGCCTGTTCTTTGATGCCTAAAACATCCAGTTTATTGTATGCTCTTTCTTCCACTTCTTTATACGGGTATTTCCCCAGCTTCAATGCCGGGATCATTACATTTTTCAGGCACGTAAATTCAGGCAACAGGTAATGAAACTGGAATATAAATCCGATACTCCTGTTTCGCAACGCTGCTAATTCATTTATTTTCTTTCCTGTTATTCTTTCATTATTGATAAATAAATCTCCTTCGTAAGAAGTATCCATCGTACTAAGGCAATACAATAAAGTTGATTTACCAGACCCGCTTTTGCCCACTAATGTTAGAAATTCTCCTTTGTATGCTTCAAAACTGATGTCGTGTAACACCTTAAATTGAACAGGGTCGTAAAAATACTTCCCCAAAGATTGGGTGCTTAGAATAACTTCTCTTTTTTCCATAGTCAGGTTATTTTCTAAAAATTTCAACCGGGTCAACGCTGGCTGCTTTCCTTGCAGGAAAATACCCGGCGCATATGGTAATAAACAATCCCAGCACCGTGCTTTTGGCAAAAAGCCCGGGCTCAAAATGTATGGGGAAATAGCCCACCGGGCCGCCCATGTAAATGGTAGACATGATTCCAATCAACACACTGCCAACCACCAGGCCCATTAATGTGCCAATGAGTCCCATGATAGCTGCTTCCATCAGGAAGATCCTGATCACATCTTTGCCTGCGAAACCGGTAGCTTTTAATATCGCAATGTCATTTATTTTTTGTGCTATTGTTGAACTAAGTATGTTGTATATCCCAAAAGCCGCCACTACTAAAATAGAAAGAGAGATGGCTCCCATCAAAGTGTCCCTTGTTTTACCGCTCGCCAGCACATCTGCATTGGTAGTTTTCCAGTCTTCTACCTTATAGGGTGTTAATTGCTGCAGTTGTGCTGCGTATTTTTCACTCTCGTTAGGATCAGGGATGTTCACGAAAATATCGCTTACATAGGAGGGGCCTTCTTTTATAAATTGCTGTGCAGTGGGGATGTTTACATAAGATTTGGCATTATCAGTCATGCTGTTGCCACTTGTATAAATGCCCACTATCTTCATTACTTTTACTACATTGTAAGAAGAGGTTACCGTAATATTGTCATCAACTCCAAGGTTTAATTTCTCTGCAATACCGCTTCCGATGATGATACCGTTTAAATTGCCCTGGAGCCCGTTCAGGTTACCTGCCACCATGTATTTACCGGTTTTGAACATGGCATCGTATTCAAATATATTCACGCCGTTGCCACTTCCTCTGATCTGTGCTTTACCCCGGTTATAAAATGCGTCAAAGCTTACCTGTGCAAGAGCATTTACAACATACGGCTCCTGCCTGATCTTTGATAGCAAGTCTTCGGGATCAATGATCTTTTTTGAGAGTGTAGTAATTTGGGGATTTACGATAGCAACTACGTGCCCTGAATCTGTGGAAGGTATCAGGGGCTGGCTCAACTCATCGTCTTTATAAATTTTAATGTGGGAGCTGCTTTTAAACATTTCATCTGTCGCAAAGGCTGTAAAGCCCGATGAAAGCGAATTCATAAACAAATATACCCCCACACCAAGCGTAACGCCTAATGCAGCTACCAGCGTTTGCTTTTTTCGGGTAATAATATGGGTGAAAGCAATGTCTGTATTGATGCTTCGTTTCATAAATTATCGCATTTGTGCTCCTGTCTCTGATGTAGTTGTTTTATTGGCTGCAAGGTTATCAGTAACCAGTACCGTATTATCGTCGATACCACTTAATACCTGCACCCAATCATTGCTTACAAACTTCGTTACAATTTTTACTTTTTCTTTTTGTCCTTTTATTTGTACATATCCTCCAAAGTCAAGGTAGTTTCTCGGTATAATCAATGCGTTTTTTGTTGTTGCCACTACTATATTGCTTTGTAATTGCGTGTTTACAATAGTAAAATCCAGGCTGTCGTCAAAGGCCAGTTTACAAATGAATGATTGTGTTTCATCATCGAAAGAAGGGTAGATTTCCTTCACGCTGCCTTTATAAAATTTTTCCTTATTGATGTTTAATTGCATGAATGCCTCCTGGCCAACTTTCACTTTTCCTATATTGCTCTCATCAATGTTTACTTTGGCGTATATATTTTGTGGATTACCAATTAAGGCAATGGTTTCTCCCTGTTTTACAAAATCACCCTTTTGTTTATATACCTTAAGCACTTTTCCTGATACAGAAGCGCTTACTTTGTTTTTGCCGGTGATCACTTCATTGATATTTTTTGTAGCGGCTGTGCTGATAGCCTGCTGGTTGGCCTGCTGTTGCAACTGCTTATAATTCTCCAAAGCACTTTCATAATTTAATTTTGATGTTTTGTATTGCAGTTCCGCATTTTCCACATCTACTTTGGCAACACTGTTGTTCTCCCATAATTTTTGATACCGTTGCAGATTAACCTGGTCCAGATCCATCTTTTGTTTGTTGATGATGATGGTATTTTGAGCTTGCTGCAAAGCCGGCGCGCTGCTTAGTGTATTACTACGTGCAATATTATATAGGTCTTTTGCGCTTTGTTCATTAAAAATGGCTTCTTTGTTACTTACCACAATCAATATCCGGCCCGGGCCCACCATATCTCCTTCTTCAAAATTTATCTGTGTAAGATAACCATCCGTCTGTGCTGCAAGATTATAAGTATCGTCTGCTTCCAATACGCCGGAAGCAAATACCGTTTCAGTTACATCTTTTCTGATTGGTTTAGTCTCTTCTGTTTTTTTACCGCAGGAATTAAAAAACAAAACAGAAAGTATAAGCGGTATTGTTCGAATTAGTTTCTGATTCATCTTATTCTGTTATTAATATCGATTTTTGTTTTGGCAGCCAATACATTTACCTGCGATGAAACAAGGTTATAATGGCTGTTTACCATTGCATTAAAACTATCAAGGGTTTGTTCAAGACTTGTTAAACCTTCTTTGTACAGGTTCAGGTTCTTTTCATAATTTTCTTTTCTCAATAAAAATATTTCCTTGTTGGCGGCAGCCTGGCTTATTGCTTTATCATAGTCTGTATAGAGTTGCTTTGCTGTTAAATCAGTTTGTATTTTTTGCTGCTCCGTATTTTTTTTGGCAAGCAAATAATCATATTTAGCTTTTGATATCTCGCTAATGGAACCCGACGAAGGAAATGGGATAGTAAGCTTCAGGCCAATATAGCTGCTGGGTATCCATTTTACACTGTTGTCCAAAAATTTGCTGCGGGTATTATTTTGCTGGGAAGATTTACTCTGAAAAAAGGAAAGCGATGGAAGCTGGGAATACTTTTGCTGTCTCCAGGTGGATAAAGCTATCTTTTCTTTAATCAGGCTACTGTTAAAAGCAAGGTTATTGGATTCAACAGCCGGGTTAATGTCGAACGCTGTCAGTAAAGTTTTATTCACGATCTGTATTTCTTCCTGTTCCGGAATATCGCACAGGATTTTTAACGCCAGGTATTGTTGTTTTATAGTATGCCCGATCTGGTCTTTATTTGCTTTAGTTGTAAGATAGTTGATGTTTGCATCATTTACATCCTGTTGCTTAATGAGGCCAGCATTAAATTTGTTTTGAGTAATTTCCAATAAGCTATTGGAAGCAGTTACATTTTCATTGGTACTGGCCAATTGTTCCTGCAGGGTTACGATATTATAATAAGTGGCGGCAATATTTTCCCAAAGTTCTTTTAGTGTGATCTGATTCTCTAACACATTGCTTTTAATATTAAGTTTAGACATTTTTAAATTTTCCCATCCTTTCAGGTTTAAAAGCTTTATGTCGATATTCTGGTTAAAATTGGTAACATAAGGAACGCCTGTTTGCACCTCTTTAAATGTGCCGGGTTGACCACCGAATGCCTCCCCGGGGAAAAGGTTTACAGGCAGTTTGGTATTGTGTGTATAACTGAAAGAGGTATTTCCAGTTGGATCAGGAATGCTAAGCAGGGCAGCCAGCTTTGCCTTTTTTGCCTGGTCTAACCGGATGTAACCAGATTGAACAGATATGCTTTTTGATGCCGAATAATTCAAAAAGGAATCAACAGATGTAAAAACCTTCTGCGATTGGCCGGTGACTGAAAGAAAAAAGGAAATAATTATTAACAGGATTTTACTCTTCATCTGTCGGTTTTTATTTAATTCTTGTCAGGTATACGGTTCTGCTCATTAGTAATTTTTTGGCTATTGCCTTCATACGGTCTTTATCTATAACAATAATAGTCAGGTCTAATTCAATAGCTGCATCATGCGGATGCATGATGCCTTTAAAATTTTTAGATTCTTTATTGTATTTAAGTTTCTTCAGGATAATTGTTCCGTTTTTTGAAGGCTTACTGGTGTCGTTTATTATTTTACCGTAGTACGTACTATCTTTAGCCAGATAAATTTCCATCTCAAGTGGATTATCCTTTTTCTCAAATTTCCAGTTGCCGGTAATGCCCCCTGCCGTTTGGCAAAAAGCTGACGTGCTCAAAAAAAGGAAGCCAATCAAAACGCCTGTGCGAATGCCTGATAGAGTCATATTCTTTTATTATGACACAAAGATTTAAACAAATCGTGTTTATGGCAATTGGTTATAAGTTAGGATGGACAAATTGGGAGCTGAAAGGGAAAGTAATACAATCGATTTTGGCGAGGGCTTTGTCCCGTTAGGGACATAATGTTGGTAGTAGAAGATCATTAATTGCAGATACCGTGCCGTTAGGCACGAAACATGGTACCTACGTTTCGTCCCTACGGGACGATATTAAATCCACGTAACCCTTCTACCGACATTGTCATCCCTAACGGGATTTTAGTGTTGCGAAAGCCATTCTACAAATAAGGTGGTTTTTAGTTTACCTACCAATATCTGTTCTTTAAAGGGTACAGTAAGGTTCACAATGATCTTGCGGTTAAAATAATGAGTGGCGTCTTTTATTGCTTTCCGGTTCACAAGATATTGCCGGTTGGCCCTGAAAAAAGAAGGTGCAAAGGAAGCTTCAAGGTCTTCGAGGTTTTCGTTTACGATAAATTTTTTCTGGCTAAAGGTGTAGGCAAATGTGTATTTATTGTCAACAAAAAAAAGGGCTATAGCACTCGCTTCCAGCGGAATGATCTTATCTCCCTGCCTGATGATCACTGCATTTTTTTGTGGGGTGATCCTTGTTTCCAGCAGGTTAAGCTGTTCTTTGTAATTTTCCTTATTTTTTGTAAAAGTTTTCTCAAGCGTACCATATTTTGCCAGCGCTTTTTCTATAGTTGCTTTGTTAAAGGGTTTCAGTATGTAATCAATGCCCGTTGCCTCAAAAGCCTCTGAAAAATAAGTATTGTAGGCTGTGCAGAAAATGATCGGCACCTGGTTCTCCATTTTCTTGAAAATTTCAAAACTGAGTCCATCCCCCAGTTGAATATCAGAAAAAATAAGGTCAGTATCCTGGTGGCTTTTAAAGTATTCAATAGCTTCTTCTACAGAATGCAATAAGGCGACAATTTCTGCATCGGGCTCTGCTGCAAGAAGGGTCCTTTTTAAATCCTTTGCAGTGACTTTCTCATCCTCAATAATTACAATTTTCATTTGTATATTTCTTATTGTTTTTTGGCCAAATGGTCCCGATAGCTATCGGGATGCTCGAAAATTTTTATGGTTCATTTCATACTTGATGGCCATTTAACAGGTATACTTTAACACAAAACTCATTGCCGGAGTCTGTGATCTCTATTCCTTTATTTGCAATAATCTGATAACGCTGATTCAGGTTTTTTAGTCCGGTGCCGGTAGTTTCTACAGGCTTTGCAGGCATTTTATTGTTGCTGACCAAAATAGCATCCCCATATATATAATGAATGCTGATGCGCAAAGGTCTTTTTTCTGTGAATGAGTTATGTTTAATAGCATTTTCCACCAGCGCCTGAAGGGCATAGGCCGGTATCTGCATATTATATACATTATGCGGAATGTTCACATCAAAGATCACCGAGTTTTCAAAACGCACTTTTTGCAGATCGATATAATCATTGGTGAATTTTAATTCCTGCTCTACCGATACCAGGTCGCTTTTATGCACTTCTATAGAATAGCGAAGAAATTCCGACAGCTTTATTGAATACTCCTCAGCCTCATCAGGATCATCTTTTATTAAAGATTTTAGTACACTCAATGTATTGAATAGAAAATGTGGCTGAAGTTGTTGTAGTAACACCTGTTTCTGTGCTTCCAGATTACTTACTTTAAGTTCCTGTATCTCAATTTCAGCATCCTTATTTTTTTGAATTACCAATATGGAGTTACAGATTATTAAAATGATGGTGTTGATGGCAAGCATTGTAACAAAAGGATATACAATTAAAATATTCCTTCTAAAAGACAATTCACCTTCGGAAATAAAAGATGGTGGTGGCCATAATTGTCTTAGAAAAATAAGCAGAAGATGAAAAGTAACTACAGAAGTATAACTGAAAACATACCATTTCCACTTTTTTTCTGTTCCTGCGTAGCGGATGATGCAAATATTAATGAACCAGAAAATGAGTACATTAACTGTAATGGCCAAAACCGCAAACAATACATATTTGGGCGGCACTTTACTAAAAACGTAAAAAGGAGTTGCGCCATATAAAGCAATTATTGGCGATGAAATAAGGGCAATCCTAATGAGTCTTGTATATAGGCCTCTATCCATATCACCACAAAATTAAATTATTATAAATTAAACAATTGGCGACATAAATGCCGCTTAACCGGGCATTTGTCCTCTGTTTTATGATCATTTGCCCTTTGAGTTTGCATTTTGTCCAGTACAGTAAAGCTTACATATGTTGTTTTCTGTTTATGCCGCACTTTTGAGCATCATTTAGAAAACGCACCTCCATGAAATTAAAAAAGAAAATTAACCTGTTTTCAATATTAGTATTGGCGGGTCTTTTATGTACCGCAAAAATTCAAGCCCAACAAAGGTTTGTTTTAAGCGGCACTGTAAAAAGTAAAAAAACGGGAGAAACAATTATCGGGGCTTCCATAAAACTGCTGAATAAACCGGGTGGTGTTGCATCCAATGAATATGGCTTTTATTCAATCACACTGTCTCCCGGTACTTATAATATAGAAATAAGTGCCGTAGGTAAAAAAAGCGACACGCTGTTTGTATCGATGACTAAAGACATTGTACAGAACATTTATTTATTCGACGAGCCAAAAGGATTGGGAGAAGTGATCGTAACTGCAAGTACCCGCGGAGGAAGAACTATAAGCGGCACACAAACCGGCGTTGAAAAATTAAGTACAAGGGAAATAAAAAATATTCCTGTGTTGCTGGGTGAAAAAGATGTTTTAAAAACCATCCAGTTATTGCCAGGTATCAAGTCGGCCGGCGAGGGCAATTCCGGCTTTTTTGTACGGGGCGGTTCTTCTGACCAAAACCAGATTTTATTGGATGAAGCAAATGTGTACAATGCATCACACCTTTTAGGGTTTT
This sequence comes from Niastella sp. sgz303648, assembly GCF_059587045.1. Lineage (NCBI taxonomy): Bacteria > Pseudomonadati > Bacteroidota > Chitinophagia > Chitinophagales > Chitinophagaceae > Niastella > Niastella sp. sgz303648. The sequence goes on from NZ_JCAPSW010000005.1 coordinate 569,254, forward strand.
TCTCCACTTTTAACTCGGATGCAATAAAAGACGTAACTGTTTATAAAGGCGGAATGCCGGCGCAGTACGGTGGCAGGTTATCATCGGTATTAGACATAAAAATGAATGATGGTAATAACCAGGATTATAGTGTGAGCGGCGGTATTGGTCTTATATCGGCAAAGCTTAATGTAGAAGGGCCTATACAAAAAGACAAATCATCGTTCCTCGTTACCGGGCGGCGTACCTATGCCGATATTTTTTTAAAGGCTTCGAATGACTCTACGGTAAAAGACAGCAAACTATATTTCTACGACCTGAATGCAAAAATGAGTTATGACCTGGGCAGTAAAGACAGGCTGTATTTCAGCGGCTATTTTGGCCAGGATAAATTAGGCGTGGGAGACCAGTTTTCCATTAACTGGGGCAACGCTACCGGTACCGTAAGATGGAATCATATTTTCAGCAAAAGGCTTTTTTCCAACACTTCTTTAATATACAGCAACTATGATTACGATCTGCGATTAAAAACAGGCTCCAATGATTTCAAAATTTTTTCCCAGATCAGGGACTGGAACCTGAAACAGGATTATCAACTGAATGCCGGCGCCAGGAACAATGTACGGTTTGGCTGGAGCAGTATTTATCACACAGTAAGGCCCGGAGAAATAACCGCCTCTGCGACATCAAGCATCAACAGCAAAACCCAACAAAAAAAGTATTCGCTTGAAAATGGCCTGTATGTCACTAATACCTGGAAAGCTTCAGATAAAATAGATATTACTTATGGCCTCCGCTTAACAAATTTTGTGGTATTGGGCAAGGGCGATTTCTATAACCTGGATAACAAGGGACAGATCATTGATACGATCAGCTACAAAGACGGAGAAGTAGTAAAAACCTACTGGAACCTTGAACCCCGGCTGGCCATTGGCTATCAGTTTAACGCCAGTACATCGGTAAAAGCTTCGTATGTGCGCAACACACAAAATATGCACCTCATCACGAACAGTACCAGCAGTACGCCTACCGACAAATGGGTGAGCAGCACCAATATCATCAAACCTGAAATATCTGACCAGGTATCCCTTGGCTATTACAAAAACCTGGCAGCGAATAAATATGAACTGACGGTTGAAGCATACTATAAAAACATGCAAAACCAAATCGATTACCGCGATGGGGCAAATGTATATACCAACGAGGCTATTGAAACACAGTTATTGTATGGCAAAGGAAGAGCCTATGGCATAGAATGGTTGCTAAGAAAAAAAGCGGGAAAGCTCACAGGCTGGGTAAGTTATACCCTGTCGAAAACGGAACGCAAAATCGACGGCATCAATAACAACCAGTGGTATAACGCCAGGCAGGACAGGACACATGATATTGCCATTGTTGGTATTTACCAATTGAACAAAAAATGGACATTGTCGGCCAACTGGATTTATTATACCGGCAATGCCGTTACTTTCCCTAATGGTAAATACACCGTTGGTGGTCAAACGGTGTATTACTATACAAACAGGAATGGTTACCGTATGCCTGCTTATCACCGGCTTGATTTTGGCGCCACCAAACAGCTAAAACAACATAAGAAGTGGAGTAGCGAAATTGCTTATAGTCTGTACAATGTGTATGGCAGGGAAAACGCATACTCTATTACATTCAGAGATAATAAAGACAACTCAAATAAAACGGAGGCCGTACAAACATCTCTTTTCCGGTGGGTGCCCTCTATTTCCTACAACTTTAAATTTTAATTGCTTACAATGAGGATTATATATTCAGCTCTGGCAGTAATAGTATTGTGCAGTTCATGCGAAAAAGTGATACACGTTAACCTCGATGAAGCAGAAAAAAAATATGTGATCGAGGGAGAAGTGTCGAATATACCTTCTGCCGCAAATACAGTGAAAATTTCACAAACAAAGAAATTCGAAGAAGAAAATACCTTTTCAGGAATAAGCGGCGCCATCGTTAATATACAGGTAAATAACGGAACAATGTATGCATTGCCCGAAACAACAAAAGGCATATATACAACAACTGCTTTTACCGGCACACCGGGTTCTGTATACAAACTTATTGTATCTATAAATGGTACTGTTTTTACTGCTACCTCCCAAATGCCAACTCAGATAGTGCCGTTGGATACGCTCACCGTTGAAGATTTATCATTTGGCGAGATTAAGAAAACCATTCAACCCGACTATAAGGACCCATTGGGTTTGGGAAACAATTACCGCTTTATTGAATATGCCAATGGTGTGCAGGTGAAACATGTTTTTGTTCAGGATGATGAAGTGAGCGACGGCCTCCGGATCACATCGCCGCTTATTAATGTAGACGGAAAGTTAAAAACAGGCGATGTTGTAAAGGTGGAAATGCTATGTATAGATAAAGATGTTTATAAATACTGGTATAGTTTAGATCAGGCTGCCACAGGCAACAGCAGTGTTACACCGGCTAACCCCGTTAGCAATATCAGCGGAGACGCCATGGGATATTTTAGTGCCCATAGTGTAACCAGTAAAACGATCGTTATTCCATAATTAACATTGAGAAACCAGCTATAACACATGTTGAAGTTATTGTGGGGAAGTTATTGGTAGGTTCATACATGGGTACATATAGTGCGGAGTGTGCCGGCAAACCGGATTGAAGGTGAGGGGTGCCGGCCCTCCCACTAATTTGATTCGTGTTAAAGTAAAAAACTGGTCATGGTCATACAAAAAAACTACTGCTATAAGCCAATCCGTCAAACAATCATGGTGATGCTGCTATTTGCCTTCGCGCAAAAATCGCATAGTCAGACACTGCCTGCAAAAAAAGACAGCTTGGCCTACGAATGGGAAATCGACAAATACAACCGTTGGCAGAAAGTATATACGAAGTTGTTAGCATCTGAGACCGATTCGCTGAGAAGGAGATTAAAAAACAGGTTCATTATTGGGTTTTCGATGGGCTCCTTTTTTATCCCTGGTTATGCAAAAGGGCAAGCAGACAGGAACACGGGTGTAGATATGGCTGCCGTAAAAAAAGTATTGGGAATGAACTGTGAATTCTTTGTTGGCCCCAAAAGCAGGATAGGCATTGAACTGCAATGGCATAAGGCGCCTCAAAAATTCAGTATGACGACCGATGGTACGGCCGTATCTATCAGTGGTGGCGGGGGCAGCAGCATCCTCCTGTTTGGCTATTGCAAACAAACTCTTGGCAATCTGTTTTCACGGAACAGAATGGAAAACAAAATTCGTTTGCTGAAAACAGATTCCCTGAATGAAACCGCCCTACATGAGTTAAACAGGGTGGGCAGAAAAGTAAATGCAATACCCCGGTTCTATGCATTATTGGGAGCAGGTATTGTTAGCACCAATCTTCTGAAAGTCAAAGGCAGCGGAGGCCCCGACAACATTAATGTGAAAATATATAACCAAACCCCTTACGCAGCCGAAGCAGGGTTTGGCTTTTTTAGCCGTACCGGTAAACATATTTGCTTTGACCTCGCCTGTAAGTATATTGTTTCCACTGCCTATTCGCCTGAGATCGGGGGGCTGAAATCCTATACAGGCCTCAAATTGCAACTGAATATTGGCTGGATGTTAAATGCAGGTTTCAGCAGGCTAAAAAAACAGTGATTTTTAAACCAGCAACCTGAGACTCACTCACATACAAATTTCCTACGTTCACATACAACTATTGCATTATATATAATTTGGTTGTACTTTCGCCCCGCTCTACACTGAATGAACAAGCATTTTTAGCCTGCTATATACCCCTATTCACTTTCCTATCAAAGATCAACGGCAAATTAGCAGCCGCTTTCTGCGGCTGAAGTACGATCAGGTATTAATCCTGACCGGCTATTGATTTTTATTTTGTTCAACATAACCCGAACCATGAAGCAAATTCTACACCCTTCAAAACCTTTATTTAAACAAAAAAACGGCCTGCCCATTTGTTTACGGCCGGTATTCATTCTTTTACTGTTGCTTCGGTTTTATGCAGGATCAGCACAGGTGGTATTGTATGTAGATGATGTAAATGGTAATGATGCCAATACCGGAATTTCCTGGACCAATGCGCTGAAAACAGTTTCTATGGCGCTGAACACAGCCAGGTTAAATAGTGCTGTCGACAGCATACTTGTTGCAAAAGGCACCTACTACCCTACCGGTGTACAAAACGGAACAAACAGAGATAGCAGCTTTGTAATTGTACGTGGCAAATTAAAATTGTATGGCGGTTACCCCAACGGCGGCGGACCCCGGGATATTGCCAATAACTCCACGATATTAAGTGGCGACATCGGCGTATTGAACGACACTACCGATAACAGCTACCATGTAATGGTGATAGCCGGTAATATTGCCGCCACAGCCGATAGTATCGTGGTAGATGGGTTTACAATTACAAAAGGGAATGCCAATAGCTCCGGCTCTCCTTACTATGGATCTTCGCAAATTTATCAGGGCCACGGCGGCGGCATGTATGTAAAAGACAATGCCACCGGTCAAAAAACAGCCTTGCGTAACCTCACCATCACCTTTAATACGGCAAACATACTGGCCGGCGGATTGGAAATTAACATCGCTTCTCCCTACATACAGAATTGCTCATTTACGAATAACCATTGCATTAACTATGGAGGCGCTATGGCAAACGATAACCAGGCCAGCCCTTACGTTACCGGATGCAGCTTTACCGGTAATACGGCAAACAACCTCGGCGGTGTAGTCTTTACTCAAAACAATACGTCGACCCCTTCATTTATCAATTGTAGTTTTACAGGAAACAATGCGATACCACTTCCTCCCAACAGCAATTATACGTTCGGTGGAGCACTGTTTAATAATACCGGATCAAATACAACAATTACTAATTGCATTTTTACGGCAAACAGGTCTACCGGTGGTGGTGGTGCCATTTGCAGCGACAACGGCGCCGTTACTACTATTACGTATAGTGTATTTGACAGTAATATCTGTTTAAATGCTGTGGGCACTATTGGCTCCGGGGGCGCTCTGCAAATAAGTGGTGTTGGCGGAACTTTCAACGTCACCAACAGCGTGCTGGTCAACAATATTGCCGGTGGCACCGCTGACGACGGCGGCGGCGGTATAATGGTGTATAGCGGTACATTCAATTGCGTTAACGTGACGTTGGCGGGTAATACAACACAAAGCGTCATAAAGCCCAATAGCAATGGCATCAGCGTTGTGGCAGGCGCTACCTGTAATTTCAGCAACAGTATCGCCTGGGGCAATGCGGCACAGCAGGTGCATAATCTTGGTACGATTAATTATAATTATTCACTTGTACAGGGCATAACAGCTACCCTGCCTAACCTGAGCATCGACCCGCAATTTGTAAATGCCGGCAACCCGGTTGGTGCAGATGGTATTTGGGGTACAACCGATGACGGCCTGCACCTTACCAATTGCAGCCCTGCAGTGAATATGGGCAGCAATGCGCTCGTTCCCGGAAGCATTACTACCGATCAGGCAGGCAATGCCCGCATTTTTGGCCCGGCGGTTGACATGGGTGCATATGAGTTTCAAAGCGCCATTGCCACCATCAGTTTCACCAATGTGGTTAAAACCTATGGCGATGCTGATGCCGCTGTGCCAAATGTATTGAACTGCTCTGGTTTGCCGTTAACATTCACTATTGCCGATAATAGTATTGCCACTATTGTCAGCGGTAACCTGCATGTAATAAAAGCAGGCACAACCACCATTACAGCCCATACAATAAACGGTGCACCCGATGTAACAGTAACCCTTACTGTAAATCCCAAACCGGTAACAGTAAGCCTTACGTCAACAACAGTCAGTAAAGTGTATGATGGTAATACAAACGCCACCATCAGTACAGGCAATTTACAGTTTGCACCCGGTGATGTGGTTGGAACCGATGATGTAGCGATTGCCTTAAGCAGCCCTTTGGCTTTTTACGATACAAAAAATGTGGGCACCGGCAAAACGGTAACCGTACCCCTGGCCAATATTAGTTTAACCGGATCTACTGCCCCCAATTATATTATTTCCAATACAATTGATATCAGCTCAGCTACAGGCATAATAACGCCGTTTGCCATTACAATAACGGCCAACGTGCAATCGAAAGTTTATGGCGATGTTGATCCGGCATTAACATACACCTTCACGCCGGCCCTGATCAGCGGCGACGCATTTACCGGTTCGCTGGTTCGAACTCCCGGTGAAAATATTGGTTCGTATGCCATTAACCAGGGTACGCTTACCCCCGGCAGTAATTATGCCATTACTTACAGTACCGGTAACCTCACCATTACACCCAAAATGATCACCATAACTGCCGATGCCAAAACAAAAGGCTATGGAAATGTTGATCCCCTGTTAACCTACACGTTCACCCCGGCATTGGTGGCAGGTGATGCTTTCACCGGTTCTTTGGATAGAATACCCGGTGAAAATATTGGTTCGTATGCTATTAACCAGGGTACATTGACATTAAGCAGCAACTATACGATCACGTATAATAGCGACAACTTAACTATTACAACGAAAACAATAACGGTTATCGCCGGCGCCAAATCAAAAATATATGGCGATGCTGATCCGGCATTCACTTATACTTATTCACCGGCGTTGGTTGGCAGCGATGTATTTACCGGAGCATTAGGCAGAATGCCCGGTGAAAATGCAGGCATCTATGCCATTACGCAAAATACGCTGGCATTAAGCAATAATTACCTGATAAATTATGTACCGGCCAACCTGATTATCGATAAAGCAGTGCTTACAGTTACAGCAGCCGATAAAACGGTTTGTTTGAATGGAACGCTTACATCCGTACCTGTTAGCTATACCGGGTTTAAATTCAGTGATAATGCCACTTCTATAAGAAGATCGCCTGTAGTGAACATTCCTTCTTATACTACGGCAGGAACTTACACGCTCACACCTTCCGGTGGTTTGGCCAATAACTACACTTTCAATTACGTGAATGGTGAGTTAACCGTATTACCCATACCAACCGGCAATATTGCACAGGTGCCGATAGGGCCGGGAATAATAACCACGCCCAATGTAACCAGCGGCATGCAATTGTACGCACCAATGGGTTTGAGTTACAGGTATACATGGAGCACCGGCGAAGCCGGATCTTCGATAGTGGTGCAATCATCCGGCAACTATTGGGTAACGATTACCAACACTGATGGTTGCGCTGCAACATTCAATACAGCTGTAAAACAGCTAACGCTCATCATCCCCAATATTTTTTCACCAAATGGCGATGGTATTCATGATAAATGGGTTATTGAAAACCTCGAAAATTATCCGGGCAATGTAGTGCAGATCTATAACCGGTACGGACAGGCCGTATATAAGATGGTTAATTATATGCCCTGGGATGGAAAGGTAAATGGCAAGGATATGCCCGTAGGAACCTATTACTACATCATCGATATGAAAAACGGACAAAAACCGGTAACCGGGTTTATTGACATAATCAGATAATCAATTCAGAATAAATAGCACTAAAATGAAAAAGTTCCTGTTGTTGTTTGCGGGCATGTATGTATGCCATGTTGTTTTTGCGCAGCAAAGGTCACACTATACCCAATACATTCTCAATAACTATATACTTAATCCGGCCCTGAGCGGTATTGAAAACTATACTGATGTTAAGATCAGCGCCAGGGATCAATGGGTGGGTATTAACGGCGCACCGCGCACCGTTTATGCAACCATACATGGCCCGATCGGTAAAAAAGATTTTAGAACTACCGCCACCTCCTATGATGTTCCCGGTGAAAATCCAAGAGGCAATGCTTACTGGGAATCCTATACAGCAGCAGAGCCGCATCATGGTATAGGCATGAGCATCATCAATGACAGAACGGGCAATTTCAACCGGTTTACGGCCAATGTAAGTTATGCATATCATCTTGGGTTAAGTGCACGAACAAGTTTGGCTGCCGGTTTTGCAGCAGGTATATCTTCGATAGGTTTAAATGCAAACGGCAAAGCTTTTTTTGGATCTGACCCTTCAGATCCCAGCGTTGGAGGTGCAGTGGCCGGCAACCTGCGAAAAATAAAACCTGATTTTTCTGCCGGACTGTGGTTATATTCTGCCAATTATTTTATCGGCTTGTCGGGCCAACAGATCATTCCTCAAAAATTAGCGTTTACAGATGATGCTACTTTTAAAACCACCGGCAAACTGATACCGCATATTTTTCTTACGGCCGGCTACCGGTTTTTGCTGAATGAAGATATCAATGCCCTTCCCTCGGTAATGGTGAAATATATCAGCGGGGCATTTAAAAACGATTACCAGGCCGAATTGAATGTAAAACTGCAATACCACGACCTGTTATGGATTGGCGGAAGTTACCGGCAGTTCGACGGATATGCGGCCATGTTGGGTATTAATGTAGCTAATACGTTCAACATAGGGTATGCCTATGATTTTACAAAAACCGATCTTCAAACATATAGCAAAGGCACGCATGAATTAATGATCGGCTTTTTGATCGGCAACCGTTATGGGGATACTTGTCCTCGAAATGTGTGGTAAAGATGTTGTAACCGGCATATTGTTCGCTGTATTTTGGTCATTACCGGATGAATTAAGGTCATTACAGGCTGTATTTACAATTATGTTAGCCTGCCAGAGCAATGTGCGGGAAAGTCTTAACTAAAAACAGGGCCCCGGGTAACCGGGGCTCTTTTTTTATCCCTGCTATACAAGTACTTACTTCTGAGTACATACTTTAAAAAACAGTGAAAAAACGGTTTTTAGAACAGATCGAATACAATACCTTTCATAAGGTTACATTTTGAGTTTCCGCCGATTTCCTCCCTATCCAAAGGTTAATGCTCTCCGTTAAGGTTATGATAGTGGTTATTTTAAATCATTCATCATTATTTCTTATTTACGAAAAGCATTGTTTCTATGAGAACCAGCGTTTTTATTATAATCATTCTATCCCTGATACCTTATTTGTTGCAGGGGCAGAACGATTCCCTGCAATACATCGCAAAACTTACAAATCTCCCCCTCGAACAATTGCTGAATATTCAGGTTATTACAGCTGCAAAATTTGAACAGAAAATAAGCGAGGCTCCTTCAACAATGATGGTGATTACCGATCAGCAAATTGCCGAAAGAGGGTATGAACAGTTGGAAGATGTGTTGCGCGACATTCCCGGCGTTGATTTGATACATATATATGGATTAGCCCCCAGCCTTATAACTTTCCGCGGAATGTATGGCGATGAAAACCGCAGATTGCTTTTTATGATCGACGGAATTGTAGAAAACAATATTATCGGCACTTATGAAATAGCCGGCCCTGCATACAGTTTGCATAATGTAAAACGAATAGAAATACTCTGGGGTCCCGGCTCGGCTCTTTATGGCGCGAATGCTTTCGGCGCGGTTATCAATATGATTACAAAAAAAGGCGCAGATATAAACGGGCTGCAATATCAGAAAGGATATGGCGCTTTTAATACTTCGATTGATAATGTAATGTTGGGAATTAAAAAATCTAATATTGACGTAGCGCTTTCCGGTTCTCTTTTCAATACAAACGGACCGCGCTTTACCAACCATCATCCAAAATATTCTAATTCGTATGTAGATCATGCATGGTCGTTCAATGGGGCTATTTCTTTCACGCTGAAAAAAATTAAAACTACATTGGGCGCCAGCGCCTATCAAACTCCCTGCGGACAGGGAGAGCTCACCGGTTCACCTACGATTCTTCTGGAGCTTCCATCACAGGGAAATGGAAATACGGGAAAAGGCGGTATCATGCCTGCTGATTTCAATGGAGAAAAAGCATCCTTAATAGACAGATTTTCACGTACCGCATTCCTGAATATTGAATATTTACCCAATGAAAAATTGAGCCTTGCAGTAAGAGCGCAATACAAGGAAACAGGAGTGTCGGACAAATCGTATTTCTATAGTAATCCGCCGGGGCAAAATTTTTTATCCAGGGGCATATATGCCTATGACGCCAATCGTATCAAGGGTGAAATTTCAGCAAACTATATAATTTCTCAACATCACACGCTTTCAGCAGGATTTCAATTTTCGCAGGATAACCTTGAACGCGGATTAAGAGGAGTAATCCCCGATACTAAATTTGACACCGTTGAACATATCCGGGTAACAAATATTCACGCAACATTTAAGCCACGGGAATATACCATTCAAAATAATGTGGGCTCTTACCTGCAATATGTGTTGAATACAACCTTTTTGAGAAAAACCAATCTTACCCTTGGCGTAAGATATGATAACAATAATGTTTATGGCGCCACCATCAATCCCAGGATCGGGTTAATTAACCAGCCACACGAAAAAATAACCATTAAATTACTTTTCGGCAGCGCATTTCGTGCTCCGACCAACTTTGAGCTTTACACGTTTGGTGCTACATTAATGCCAAACCCCGATTTGAAGCCCGAAAAAATTAAAACCTATGAAGCAAACATAATTTATGCTCCTGTAAAAATTTTATCCGTTCAAGCCAATATATTCCAAAATGAACTTGAGGATGTTATTATTCAGACTGTGCCTGTGGGGGGTAGTATATTGCAAAATCAAAATGTGGGAACTGCATCTATCAAAGGACTTGAAACGAGGGTTGATATTATTCCTTCAAAATCATTTTCAGGATTTGTGAATTTTACTTACCAGAAGGGGAAACAAAATAACGGAACTAAACAATCAGATATTCCCAACATTGCGAATATAAAAGGCAATATTGGCCTTTCCATTCATATTGCAACCCTGGTTAATATAAGCATAATAGAAAATTGGGTGGGTAAACGTTCAGTGCCTGCAACCAATCCGCTGGGAAAGGTGAATGAATATTTCATCACCCAATTTGTTATTAGTACAAATAAATTATTTAACAACCGGGTAAGTGCAGGTTTGAATATCCGCAACCTGTTCGATCAAACTTATTATGATCCGGGCATCAGATCAGCAGATGGAAATTTTTATCCAACTGTTAATGACCAACCCGGAATAAACGGATTATTTAAAATTTCTTTACATCTTTTTTAACCTGTTCCGTTTTATACAATTTTTCTTTTTTCTGCTGGCTGAACTTTGTGCATAAATTATAAATCATGTCAGCAAATTTTGAAAAATTCAGGAACCTGCACCTGGCAAAAAATTTATTTATTCTCCCAAACGCCTGGGATGCAAAAAGTGCTTTGGTTTTTGAAGAAAATGAATATCCTGCTATTGGCACTTCCAGTGCAGCAGTAGCAGCAAGTATTGGCTATGAAGATGGCGAAGGTATGCCATTCTCTGATTACCTGTTTGTCATTAGAAGAATACTGGCTTCTGTAAAAATTCCGGTGACCGTTGATTTGGAAATGGGTTATGGGAAAACCGATACTGAAATATTTGACAACATTCAGCAATTGATTGAGTTGGGAGTAGTAGGGATAAACATTGAAGACTCATCAATAAGCAATTCAAAACGTTCATTGAAAGATGCAAAAGAATTTGCGAAAACAATTGAATACATTAAGCAAAAACTATCATCAAAAAATTTATCGCTCTTTGTTAATATTCGATGCGATACCTATATTCTTCATGTAAAAGAGAAGCAAAAAGAAACCCTCAATCGTTTAAAAATATATGAAACAACCGGAGCCGACGGAATATTCCTTCCCTGCATCAGTGACGAAGCTGATATTGCTGAAGCAGTTACCAATACAAAATTGCCCGTTAATGTAATGTGCATACCCGGGCTACCCGACTTTGACACATTGAATAAGCTGGGAGTAAAGCGGGCAAGCATGGGGCCATTTCATTTCACCAAAACTTACAAAAAAGCAAGCGAACTATCCCGCAAAATCACCGAAAAGAAAAGTTTTTCACCTATTATTTAATCTTAGCCGGTATTGTTGGAAAAAATGCTTAATGTTTTGCGACAGCTGTATTCTACCCTCTTCCACTGCTTTAGAACCACTCCCCTGTTACGGACACTTACTCCTGAGTAAGTACTTGTATAAAAGTAAGTACACCCCTACTTTTGTGTACGAACTTTTAAAAAGAATAAAAATAAACACATGAAAGTTACAGTAACAGGTTCTTTGGGAAATATCAGTCGTGTTCTCATCGAAAAATTAGTGGCAAATGGTCACGAAGTAAAAGTCATAAGCTCTAATGCCGAAAGGATTCAGGAAATTGAAAAACTGAACGCCATCCCATTGATTGGTTCGTTAGAAGATTATGCATTTATCAAAAAGTCGTTTCAGGGCAGCGATGCCGTTTACCTGATGATACCACCGGGTACCGCAGCAACCGACGAACAACAGGAAAAACAATACGTTAAAACCATTGGCGAACAGTATGCAAAAGCTGTTAGCGAAAACGGAATAAAGTATGTAATTAACCTGAGCAGCATTGGGGCGCATATTCTGAATGGTGCAGGTGCTGCAGGCGCACGATCTTATGGAGAACAGCAGTTGAACGCTTTGGAAAATGTAAACGTGCTGCACCTGCGCCCGGGCATGTTTATGACTAATTTTTATGGCGCCATCTCACTGATAAAGTATCAGAACATGCTGGGAAACAATTTCGACGGAACGGTAAATCTTCCGCTTACACACCCGAAGGATATCGCCAATGCTGCATTTCATGCTTTGAATGACCTGTCGTTTTCAGGTAAGCAAATTCAATACATTGTAAGCGACGAAAAAAACGGGTCAGAAATTGCCAAAACATTAGGCAATGCTGTAGGCAAACCTGATGTTAACTGGATTGCCTTTCCTGATGAACAGCTTTTGGGTGCCATGGTTCAAAACGGTTTTTCAGAAACAATGGTAAAGGTTTATATGCTTGAAGTTGGCGCCGCACTGCGCGATGGCAGTATGATGGAAGACTACAGCAAACACAAAGCCGAAGCAAAAGGTGGAACAACCTTGCAGGATTTTGCCAAAGAATTTGCAATGGCTTATCAGTTCAGTAATTAAAAATTCAAGTGATACAGTATAAAAAAGCCTTCCCGATTTGCCGGGAAGGCTTTCCTGTTAGTTATTTAAGCTGTTAAATCCTGGCAACTGTATCCTTGAAGAGGTCTACCTGAAAGAATATGCTATATCTCCCCCCATCACCGTTATCAAGCACCAATTCAATGTTAAACGGCCTATCAAAATCCGGAGCAGTAAGTTTCGGCGGCGACTTCCACTCCTGAAGATCCGAGTCGAATTCGATGAGATGTTTTGCATTTTGTCCGATCAGGTCGTCACCCATACCAAATACTGCACTGGTAGCGTCGCCAATGGTGCCTCCAAAAATATTTAATATCGATTGTATAGTAGATCCGATTATCGGATTGACTCCGAGTAAAGGAAGAGTCAGCTGCAATTTGGCAGCTGTGGCATTCAACGACTTTTCGACTTTGGCTGATGCCTCATCCGGAGACCCGGAGTCGTTCTCCATCGCTATAACAACAATGGTGAATGGTGGCTGAGCAGTTGTTGTGACAATAGTTTCAAGGAAAGTGTTGTTGAGAGAGCTCACGCCTTTAAAAGGGCCGAAAGTCTTTGTAACATTCTCTTCTTCATTCGACCCTATTACGCTTATTATGAAATATGGTTCATCACCATCACCATCTTCTTTTTCAGACTGTTGGTGGCAACGAAAGCCCACGCAACGTACTTCTCCACGAAACTTATGAAATCCCTGCGGACCATCCGTAAAATCGAGCAACTCGACCAGACCGCCGGAATACGTTTTGACAAACCGGCTATCCATTTGGCGTAAATCGCCCATTGGAATACCGATCCGGCCTGTTGCTCCTCCTGTACGTGCCTGATGGCGGATGAAGAGCGCTCTGCCTGTCTGTCGTTGAATACTTGCGTCCGGTTCACCGGTAAAATCCACAGAGTGGGTTACGTTCTCAAGAGCCCTTACCGAAGTAAGGTTCAGCGGGGCGAGAACCGTACGAATGCTGATGTTATTCATGCTTTTTTCCTCCTGTTTAGTTTACTTAAACTTATTAAAGAAGTTATTTAAGTTTTGCCTCCAGGGCAGCTACCCTTGCGTTGAGTGCTGATATTTGTGATTGAAGATTGCTTAACTCATTGTCAAGAAATACGGTGACCGGAGCCTTACCGCCGTCAACTTTTATACCTTGCACCTCATAAGAAATTCCACCATGAACTTTAAGAACAGGCAACAATTGTCCTTGTTCCCGCTTAGGTGTAATTTCGGTTAACCCTGTAATAGTAACACCGCCGGGGTAGTCCCCATTAAAGTTAATTGTCAAACCATCATTCTGATTGTGCACCAGCGCCCTTCTGAAGGGTCCCCCACCCTTGTGGCGTTCTGCCGAGTCGAGCATGAAATCGGAAGCGGTCGCCTTAACAACACGTCCTTCCAGTAATAAAAAACTACCATCAACCTGATCGAGCTTTACATCTGTAGCCATTTTAATTATTTTTAGCCGCAATTATTAAAAAGTTGGGCATTGCTTATGCGGTTCTATTCAATGCCAACTATGAATCAATGAAAAATTGTTGATTTTAAAACACCACTCGGCTTAAGAACAAATCCAGATAAAAGGGCTCACCATTGTGACCGGGTTTTCTGTTGCTTTACTTTGGGAGTCTTCTGCTACAATCATAACATTCGTAAAGTTTGAGTCATGATCGTGTGTGTTGCACCTGACTGAAAAATCAGTCACTTTAAAATTACCCTGTGCATCTGCTATGACGAAGATGCCCGGACTAAACTCGTCTGATCTTCCCGGAATGCCTCTATACTTAAATCGTATAGTATGCCCTGCCGAAAAGCCTTTTCCTGTAATAGTAACTTCGCCTCCAAATTGATTCTTTTTTGTGGTTGCTGTTATTGAACCTATCGGTTTTTGGTTCGTGCAACCAAATGATAATACAGTAATCATCATTACAATTAGAATTGCTACGTTTTTAAACATATAGTATATTTTTATGCAATAATTAGGATTGATAAAACTTAATTCTTTAAGAGATCAAATGGATATATAGTAAGGTCAGGTGCAAACATGTTAACCCCTTTAAAGGCCAACTTACTACTGCATACAAAAAACCATTTATAATCACCATTCACAACAGCATAGCGCAGCGTTTTAGCTTTGTATATATAACTTATATCATTATACTTTGTTGCTCCGGCAGGCCCAAGCGCCATATCAACTTTGTTGCCCGCTTTGAAACTTAATTTAAGATTTGTTGCAGTCCACATGGTTTGATCTAATGACTCCTCAGCAACGGTATTCAATGCCGCATTAACAATAGCCCACTTGTTTGCAGGCAAATTCTGAATGTTTGTTAATTTATTATCGTCGGATATATCGGCTTTGAAACCATTTCCGTTCGTTATGTCTACGCTGATGCTGCTATTCTCCATCTTCCAGGTGCCGGAATACTCACCTGATAATTCGTACCAGGTTAATGCACCGCTTTCTTTGAACTCTATGCTTACAGGTTGTGCAAGGGCGCCGGAATATTTAAACTCACCGGTCCATACAGTGTTTTTGAATAAAGAACTGTAATCTTTTTTAGTATCTTCTTTTTTACATCCGGTAAAACAAAAAGCTATAAGCAGGATGCTGGCTGTGATCATGAATGCATGTCTTTTCATAATTTTAATTTTAAATACTATTATTTATAGGTTGTTTACTTTTTGAAATACTTCCGAAGACGTTTTCATTAAATCCTGTATAAATATATATCGGCTTGCAGGCGCAAACCATCCCATATACATGGCAAATATTTATAGTATTCAATAGTTCTATGCCATGAATATGGCATACACTTAATTACAACAGAAATTATAGGTGACTATTACCGTTATTATGCGGAGAGCATTGGCTACTATAAGTTGCTGGCAGAAAGGTTATTATTTATTACCAAAACGTGCATTGATTTGTGCGCGGGAGTGCACATTGAGTTTCTGGTAGATATTCTTGATGTGCGAGTTCATCGTTTCAGGCGATATAAAACATTTCGAGGCAATTTCTTTATAACTTAATCCCTGTATAAGCAGTTCCAGTATTTCATGTTCGCGCTTTGTTAAATTAAATTCCTCCACATTCGTGGTCTTTTTTTTATGAAAGTATTCCATTACTTTTTTTGCTATCAATCCATTCATAGATGCCTTCCCCTCACTGAGTTCTCTGATAGCATCAAGAATTTTCTGCGGCGAGTCTTTTTTCAAAAGATATCCATTGGCACCGGCTTTAATAGCTGCGAATATTTTCTCATCTTCTTCAAAAACGGTCAGCATTAAAATTTTTATTTCAGGGAATACGGCTTTTAACTCAATAACTGCATCTATACCGCTTTTGCCCGGAAGATCAATATCCATGATCAATACATCCGGCATTTCTTTTACTACATCATCAATAATATTGCGGCAATGCTCCCTTTCAAATAGCAGTTGTATGTTATCGGCTCCGGTAAGGATCAGTCGCAACAAATCCCTGTACCTGCTTTGATCTTCTACAATGGCGGTCCTGATCATTGGAATGAATTTTTAAATAAATGCTTCTTTATAAGAAAGCGTGACCAACGTTCCTGCTTCCGCCCGGCTTTCAATGTCAAGTACTGCAGGCAACATGGCTGCACGCGCACGCATATTTTTTATTCCGGATCCCTGTGCAGGCAAATCAGTCAACTGCTGCTGAAACCCTTTTCCATCATCTTTAATGGTAATAATTACCTCACCATTTGAAAAACAAATATGAATATTGATGTGGCGCCCGTTTGAATGCTTTACAATGTTATTGAGCGTTTCCTGTAAAATGCGGAATATGATTATTTGCTTTTGCAGTTCAATAGTAAAGGGATTTCCTTCTTCTGAATAATGCACATTGAATAAATTCGTTTTACGGATTCTGTCTATTTCGGCAATAAAAGACTTTTGCCAGCCAAGACGGTTGATATTTTCGGGATTTATACTTCTTGAAATATCCCTGAGTGTATCCATCGCTTCATTTAATAAACTATCCACCTCTGTTAGCTTCTGTTGTTTATTCCCCGCTTCACCAATGGCCAGGGATCTTATATGTACCATTGCAATAGAGATAAGCGTACCAACATTATCGTGCAGTTCGCGGGAAATGGTTTCAAAAGCCTGCGATTGAATTTCCAAATGTGAACGCAGGAGTTCCCGGTCGAAATTATTTTTCATTTCAAACGTTTCCTGGCGAAACCGGTATTTTCTCTTTTGATTAATAAAAAGAGAAAGTACTATCAAACCAGTGAGCAGCAGGATGATCGCAGTACTTCCAAATAGGATCAGCGTGACTTCTGATAATTTCTCCTGCATAAAAAGCCGGTTATTAAAAGTATGTTCAGTAAGATAGTGTAGGAATTACAAAAATACAAATAGTAGAAACCGGTAAATTCCTTGTAGTGACTCCATAAATAGTTAAGCATCCCCAGAAAGGGCACCGTGCCGCCGAAATGAATAATAAAACCAAAACTGAACCAGAACCATGGATCCCGGGTGATTTGATCGCTTTCTTCACTAAGGTATAATTGTCTGAAATAACAGGCTGAAAGAAAAATCATGAAAATGCCGCCGCTAACTATAATGATTGTTTGAAGGTCATTAATACCAAATACGATGGATTCAACTATTACCAGCAATGGAAATAACATATGGAACCACCGGATACTGCTGTGAACATATTTGTTTTGAATTTCCTGATCATATAAATGCGCCAGGGTCATATACATTATCCAAAAAAAGATATTATACAACCAGTGATTTTTTATGCCATAATGCTTGGTAATATGCCCGCCAAGGTCAACACAAAAGTTAATTACCCATAATACAGACAACTTTTTGAGTGTATTAGGGTAATTATTCCGAAAGCTGATAAGGCTGATCACAGCAGCCAGTGCAACAACGAGTAAAGGAAAGGTCGATAACAATTCTCTGCCTGTCATTTCATCAAATCATTATAGTTTCTGTAGATGGGGCTGGTGGATTCAGGCCGGTGCCCTTATCGTTTATCCCGGGCATCAACGTAAGCATATTGTTATCAACTATAATATCGTCTGCAGAAAAAACAAGATCATCTGCAATATTAAAATTCTTTGCCGGTACCATGGCAATTGTTGCCTGCGTAATGCCATTAGCAGCTTCGAGCCATTTGCATCCTTTGACAAGCTCGCCATCAGTTCCCAACTTTTTTGCAGTAGGCGTGTCGTTTAACGGGAACCTGAGAAAATAGATGCGAACGCTATCGGCCTGCTGCTTTTTGATCTCAGCAATAAAATCTTCCAGATCTTGTAATTTGATCAGCCCTGATTTAGTGATAAATGGTAATTTGTCATTAGGATTGAAATGTAATATCCATCTCGTTAGATCCGTTGTGGTAAAATTCTGGTGCATGAAAATGGTATTTAGATGTGAATAAGTACAATGGATAAAGGTAACAGTAGTGTTGAGGTGTACAATCCCATGTTTATGGTATTCAACCTGGATTTGATTATCTCCTATAGGTTTTAACTATTAAAATATAGAATTAATCGATAATGCTTATCTTCCCAATAGCCTAACTTTATGCCCCCTGAACAAATACCAGGTGTAAACAATAGATTCAATCAATACCATAAATTATTAAAATGGAAAAAGTATCTAACGACATCAGTAAATGCCCGTTTCACAATGGCAGTTTGAAGCAAAATGTTGGCGGTGGCGGTACCAGAAACCGCGACTGGTGGCCCAACCAGCTAAAAATAAGTATTCTGCGTCAGCACTCATCCAAATCTAATCCGATGGGTGACAATTTTAACTACGCCGAAGCTTTTAAAAGCCTTGACCTCGAAGCGCTGAAAAAAGATCTTCATGCACTCATGACCGATTCACAAAGCTGGTGGCCGGCCGACTTCGGGCATTATGGCCCCCTGTTCATTCGCATGGCCTGGCATAGTGCAGGCACCTATCGTGTGGGTGATGGCCGTGGTGGTGCAGGTGCGGGACAACAACGTTTTGCCCCGCTTAACAGCTGGCCCGATAATGTGAGCCTCGATAAAGCCCGCAGACTGCTTTGGCCCATCAAACAAAAATATGGCAACAAAATTTCATGGGCCGATCTGATGATACTTACCGGTAATATAGCGCTGGAATCAATGGGTTTTAAAACATTTGGCTTTGCCGGCGGTCGTCCGGATGTATGGGAGCCCGATGAAGATGTGTATTGGGGTTCAGAAACTACGTGGCTCGGTGGCGACATTCGTTATGCCAATGGTTCGCACGGTGTGCCAAAGGAACATGGCGTAGTTTCGTCTGACGACAATGCAAACGGCGATATTCACTCCCGCAACCTTGAAAATCCGCTTGCTGCCGTGCAGATGGGGTTGATCTATGTGAATCCTGAAGGTCCTGATGGTAATCCTGATCCTATTGCTGCCGCTAAAGACATCCGTGATACGTTTGGCCGTATGGCAATGAACGATGAAGAAACAGTTGCCCTGATAGCAGGTGGACACAGCTTTGGCAAAACCCATGGCGCCGCTCCTGCTACCCATGTAGGCAAAGAACCTGAAGCCGCCGGTATAGAGTTGCAGGGCCTGGGCTGGAGCAACAGCTATGGTTCCGGTAAAGGAGCCGACACCATAACAAGCGGTCTCGAAGTTACCTGGACGAAAACGCCCACCAAATGGAGCAATAACTTCTTCGAAAACCTGTTTGGTTTTGAATGGGAGCTTTCAAAAAGTCCGGGCGGTGCACACCAGTGGGTAGCTAAAAATGCAGATAGTATTATTCCTGATGCATATGATGGTTCAAAAAAGCATGTACCAACCATGCTTACTACCGACCTCTCTTTACGGTTTGATCCGGTTTACGAAAAAATATCCAGGCGTTTTTTGGAAAACCCCGAAGCACTTGCAGATGCATTTGCCCGGGCATGGTTTAAATTAACGCATCGCGATATGGGTCCCCGTGCACGATACCTGGGCCCGGATGTGCCGGCAGAAGAACTGCTTTGGCAGGATCCTATACCTGCGGTAAACCACGTATTGATTGATGAAAAAGATATTGCAGCTTTAAAAGCAAAAGTATTGGCTTCGGGATTGAGCGTATCTGAACTGGTTTCTACAGCCTGGGCTTCTGCTGCTACCTTCAGGGGGTCTGATAAACGCGGTGGTGCTAATGGCGCCCGCATTCGTCTCGCTCCTCAAAAATACTGGAAGGTCAATAATCAGGCGCAGTTGCAAAAAGTACTGGATAAACTGGAAAGCATTCAAAAAGAATTTAACGCAACACAGTCTTCCGGAAAAAAAGTTTCGCTGGCCGATTTGATTGTACTGGCCGGTTGTGCCGGTGTTGAAAAAGCAGCGAAAGATGCAGGACAGGCGATCACAGTTCCGTTTACACCTGGCCGTATGGATGCTTCACAGGAGCAAACCGATGTTGATTCAGTTGGCTATCTTGAACCCGTTGCCGACGGTTTTCGCAACTACCGCAAATCAAAACTCCCTGTATCTACCGAAGCATTGCTGATAGATAAAGCACACCTGCTCACACTTACAGCACCTGAGTTAACCGTATTGGTGGGTGGTATGCGCGTATTGAACACTAATTTTGATGGTTCAAAACATGGTGTTTTCACGCAACGACCGGGCCTGCTTACCAACGATTTCTTTGTAAACCTGCTCGACATGAGCACTTCATGGAAAGCCGCATCTGAAGACAGAGAACTTTTTGAAGGCAGCGACCGTGCCACCGGTAAAATAAAATTTACAGGCACCCGTGCTGATCTTGTGTTTGGTTCTAACTCAGAACTGAGGGCTCTTGCAGAAGTGTATGGCAGTACCGATGCGCAGGATAAATTTGCGAAAGACTTTGTAGCAGCCTGGAATAAAGTGATGAATTTAGACAGGTTTGATTTAGTGTAATTTTCAAATTTGTAAAATAATAATAATGTAAAACCTCCGTCACCGGAGGTTTTTTTTATGTAGATACTACAGCACAGTATGGGACAGTTTGAAAGCGATAAATTTGTATTTCTGCGAAACTTCTTTTTCAATATTTAATTTGATTCGATCAACATAACAGGTATGAATTTACGTATATACATCGCCCTGAGTTTTATTTTCATTGGCACGCTGTGTATTTCCCAACCTCCGGCGAAACGGAACCCTTCACCAGTCACTGACAAAGTACCCAAAATCGTAAACATTGTAAATTTCATTCGCTTACTCGAACCCCGGGACTCAATGATCACTGAGAATGTTTTATACCAGACGGTTGTGAAACAGGTAGAGATTATGAAAAAATACAGGATCACAGGTACTTTTTTATTACAATATGATGCTTTGATGGATACCCGTTATCAGTCGTTGCTTCAGCGCCTGCCGAAAGATTCTTTTGAGATCGGCGCCTGGTGGGAACTTCCACAGCCACTGATAGAAAAGGCAGGAATGAAATGGCGGGGCAGGTATCCCTGGGACTGGCGTGCAAATATCGGCTTTACCACAGGCTATACGCCGGAACAACGCGAAAAACTGATTGACGTATACATGAGTGATTTTAAACAGATCTTTGGCTACTATCCCAAAACAGTAGCTTCCTGGTTTATCGATGCGCACAGTTTACGTTACATGTATGAAAAGTACCACATAGTGGCTTCAGCCAATTGCAAAGACCAATATGGAACGGATGGCTATACTTTATGGGGTGGTTACTGGAACCAGGCCTATTATCCAAGTAAGGTCAATTCGTATATGCCCGCTCAAAATGCGAAGAACCAGATACCTGTACCCATTTTCAGAATGCTGGGAAGTGATCCCATCAGGCAATACGACCATGCACTGGGAGCAGCGCGCCAGGGCGTTATTACGCTTGAGCCGGTATATAAATTTGGTGGCGGAGACGAAGCCTGGGTGAATTGGTTCTTTGCATCATTCACCAAAGATCCATCACTTGGATTCAACTATACTCAGGCAGGTCAGGAAAATTCGTTCACCTGGGAAGCAATGTCGAAGGGGTTTGAGATACAAATGCCGTTGATCGCCCGCTTGCGTGATGAACAAAAGATCAGGGTAGAAACGCTGGAAGCTTCGGGCCGTTGGTTCAGGAAAAAGTATGCCGTAACACCTGTTACCACATTTTCTGTTGATAAGGATCTGGAAGGAAGCGATCTGAAGACCATATGGTTCAATAGCCGCTTTTACAGGATCAACATTTTATGGGAACACGGAACATTACGGGTACGCGATATTCACCTGTTCAACGAAAACCTTACATCGAAATACGAAACACAGGCGGCAACAGAAAATGAATGTACCTTTTTCACATTGCCCTTTGTTGATGGGTATATCTGGAGTAAACCCCAACAACTTGCAGGCTTACGATTAAAGGCACTCATCGATGGCAAAGAAATTTCATTAGAGGGCGGCGATCCAACGTTCATGAGGAAAAACGCCTCAACCATGCATATCAGCTGGCCTTTAAAAACGGTAACAGGAAGTTTTGAGGTTTACCTGAGTGAAAAAAAGATGGTCATGCAATTGAAAAGTGATCAACCGGTAAGCTGGTTTTTTGATTTGAATACGGCCGAAGAAGCAAAACTTCCGTTTAACTCAATAGCTGCTAAAAACATCGATTGCAGCTTTGAGGGCATGCAATATGGCATCAGGGCCGAAAAGGGCAGTTTCTCAAAACCCGCCAATGGCGCAGTATTGCGCATACATCCCCAATCAAATACCATAACAATACATCTTGCTGCTAACTGAAGGAAACAAAACAGAGGAACTTAAACAAACAGAACCCCGGATGACCGGGGTTTTGTTTGTTCATATGATGCTAAGCCTTTTTGTTTATTTTACCTGATCCATGCACCTCCATTTTTGTTATCCGGGCGCTGCCACGATAACCGATGTTGCCCGAGCCCGAAATGAATGCTTCGATGGCATTGCTTACGTTCACTCCAATATTTCCTGAACCTGATATGGTTACTGAACATGTTTCGGTATTCAGGTCATAAGCGTTTACATTTCCTGAACCACTTAAGCGGATGTTTTGCGCTTTTGCATTGCCACCGTTTACGTCACAATTGCCAGAGCCGGAAAAAGTCATTTTCAACTGGTCAGCCTGCAAACTCAACAGCTTCATATCCCCGCTGCCACTTCGTATAACAGTTATATTGCCTGCCTTGATCATGCCTTTCAGGATAATGTTTCCGGAGCCGCTTGAATGGAGATCGAAATTACCAGCAGCAGAAAGATCTGTTTCACAAGTCAGGTCGCCCGAACCCGACCTGTAAATGCCCTCAAGACTTTTATAGGTGATCTCGAGTTTTATTTTTATGTTATGGTAAAAGCCCTTTACAAGAGAAACCTTTAAAGTACTGCCGTTTATTTCGGTAAGAATTTTTTTCAGATCAATATTTTCGGCTATGATTTTTACCGATGTTTCATTGCCCTGGCGCAGCACGGTATTAAAGCTGCCACCAATTTCGAGTTTACTAAAAGCAGCAACATTTCTTGTTTCTGTTTGCTGTGCAGCCACGCCTGTTGCAAGCAGCAGGCCCAAAAGCAAAATGCTTATCGATTTTTTCATACGATTTATGTTTGTTTTTTAATATTATTCCGATCTCAGGCTCTTTACCGGATTTGCCATTGCAGCTTTTATTGATTGAAAACTTATTGTTATCAATGCAATTACAACAGCGGCTATACCTGCTACAGCGATCATCCACCACGTGATAGAAATGCGGTATGCGAAATCCCGCAACCATTTTACCATTGCCCAATAAGCAATGGGTGATGCAATAACTATTGAGATGAAAACAAGTTTTACAAAATCTTTCGAGAGCATTGCCGTAATACCACTTACACTTGCGCCAAGCACTTTTCGTACGCCGATTTCTTTATTGCGTTGTTCGGCCATGAATGCAGAAAGTGCAAATAATCCAAGACAGGCAATGATGATAGCAAGTACTGCAAAACTGGTGAAGATGCGTCCTGTTCTTTGTACATCAGCATACATTTTAGAAAAACTTTCATCGAGGAATGTATAACGAAAAGGTTGATTGGGTGAAAAGTTTTTCCATATACGGGATACATAATCGATAACGTTCTTTGCATCGGCGCCGCTCATTTTTACAGCAATAATCGATGAAGGATAGTCACCCAACACAAAACAAAGTGGTGATATATCCTGCCGCATGGTTTCAAAATTGAAATTTTCCATTACACCTATTATGGTAAATTTTTGCCACCCATTTTCTATGCGCTTTCCTATGGGATCTTTTAAGCCCAATTTTGCAGCCATTGTTTTATTGATAACAGTTGCTTTTGAATCTGAAGCCATTTCTTTTGAAAAATTCCTTCCCTGTACAAGATGCATACCCATTGTTTTCAGGTAATCATAATCTACCTGCCACTTCTGGGCGCCTACGCCAATTTCTTCTTTTGACTTTCCTTCGTTATAAAAAGTATTACCATCACGTTTGGTTCCTGAAACAGGTAAATAATCTGCAACCGAAACACTTTTTATTACGGAAGATTTCAGCAATTCATTTTTAAAAGATTGTCTGTTGTTTTCGAGTGTATTTGTTCCCTGCACCAATAACACCTGGTCTTTATCAAAACCAACTTTTTTATTAAGGATATATTTTGTTTGCGTGTAAATAACAATGGTGCCTATGATGAGGATGATGGAAGTAGTGAATTGAAATACCACCAGTCCGTTTCGTAAAATTGAATTTTTTGTTCCCTTGCTCACTTGTCCTTTCAAAACATTGATGGGCTTGAATGAAGACAAATAAAAAGAAGGATACAAACCGGCAAACACACCAATAACAATTGCAGCAACAATCATTAATGGCAGCAACCACCATGCAGTCCACGGCATGATTAAATGTTTTGCTGCAAGTGTATTAAAATAGGGAAGCAACAACACCGCAATCACCAAGCCCAGTACAAACGACACCACACTATACAATACAGATTCTGTAAGGAATTGTTTTACCAGGTTACCGCGAAGCGACCCGACCACTTTTCTTAATCCAACTTCTTTTGCCCGGTTGGCAGATTTTGCGGTATAAAGATTAATGAAATTGATACAGGCAATTACAAGAATAAAAATGGCAATGGCGCCAAACAGCCATACAAATTTTATATCTCCTTTTTCAAGACCATCATCAATGTTTGCAGAATACAGATGTATAGCTGTTATGGGTTGTATAAGCAGTTTTGCGTTTTGTATAAGCTGGTCAGCGATCTTATCTCCGTTTTGTTTTAAAGCCGGCAGATAATATTTTGTTAGAATATTTTTCAACTTACTTTGAAACCTGGCAGCATCAGTGCCCGGCTTCAACAAAACATAGGTTGGATAATTACTTGCCATCCAGGTAGTCTGTTCACCATCCCAAAGCTGGTGCCCTGTCATGGTTAAAAGAAAATCATAATGAATGTGTGATGTGGCTGGAAAATCCTGCATCACACCACCGATCTTATAGGGGGTCTTTACATCATTATTCAGGATCATTATTTTTCCAACCGGGTTTTGATTGGGAAAATATTTATCTGCCCTGGTTTTTGAAATAACCATTGTGTTTGGTTCGCTCAATGCATGCGCCCTATCGCCATATACCATCGGCACCTGTAGTATGTCGAGCATGTCCTGGTCGGCATAACTGAAACCCTGTTCGTAGGTGTTTTGTGTTTCATCTGTCTTTCTCACCTGGTTGCTACCTGCTCCATAAAAAGACGGTGCATCCATAAAACGTCCTGACTTTTCCACTTCAGGAAAATCTTCCCGCAAGGCTTTTGCCATTGGGGCCGGCCAGGCAGTACCGGTTTCAACTTTACCATGGTTGTTATATTCACCTGTTATTCTATAAATGCGATTGGCATTTGACCAGTTTTTATCATAACTCAATTCATCTTTTATGTACAATGCAATCAGCAGGCATGCTGCAATGCTCAATGCAAACCCGCCAACTTTTATAGCAGTATACATTTTCTGCTTCATCATTTGTCTTACCGCAATGGTGAAATAATTCCTGAACATAAAAGACATTTTTTAGTTGTACCACAATTCATTTCCGGCACACAATTCAGACGCCTTGCATCAGGATCAACGGGTATGCCAATCCTGAAACCCTTTGCCTGAGCGGGTTTTAGAAACGCGGCAGTTCATAAAGTGTCCGAAATCGGACAGTAAAGTGCACGGATTTGAATAAAACGCTATATTCCGGGTAACATATTTGATAAATCCAATAATTTAAGACTGCAAACCAGCATCACACGCGGGTACGGCCGAATCATGCTTTTTTTCTCAAAAAAAAGATATTATTTTACCTGCACAGGGAAAACCAATGGTCAGAAAGTGAACAGGTATACTACTAAGGTAGTACGACAAATTTGTTATGTCAAAACAAAAAATGAGTTATGAGCAAAGCTATTTCACTTACCATTCAAATGAATACGCCCTGTAATGAGAATTGGAATGGAATGGAACCAACAGAGCAGGGACGATTCTGCAATACATGTCAAAAACCAGTAGTTAATTTTTTGGATTTTACAGATCAACAGATCCTTCAATACTTTTTGAAACATCCTTTCCCCGTTTGTGGCAGAATGCTGAACTCACAAAGAGATCATAACTATGTTAATTCAGAATTAAAAATAAACCGGAATTTATCTCCGGTTGCAGCTACGCTGCTGACGCTGACCGCGATTACTTCAGAAGCCGCCCACCCTGCTCCCCTTCCTGTTAACCTGTTACAGGCACCACTTCCCAACAACAAACAGGCACCAGACGTTCCTGCTGATTCTGTAACCATTTCAGGGACTGTAAAAAATGGAGATGGTAATCCCATTGAAAATGCCGAAATCATTTTTGGTCACGACAAAACACTCACAGATAAAAATGGAAAGTTTCAATTTATACTTACAGAAATTAAGAACCCCGGAATCATTCAATTTTCATATGGGAATCTGAAACGTGAGGTTCGAAGCTATCACCCACTAATGCGGTCTGCCAGTTTTGATGTTATCTTATACGAACAATATGTACCGGAACCTGTTATTATGGGAGCAATAAAGCCTGCCTTTCACTTTCCTGATCCACTGTCTACATTTTCATTTCAATCTTCGAACAAGCTGGATACAAAAACCAAATCCCTTTTAGGGGACCTGGCAATTTTCATGAAAAACAACCCTGATCAAAAGATCACTTTAAAATCTTATTATAAAACAACAAAACACAAGGCAGATAAATTATCCAGCTTTATAAAAAATTTTTTGGAATCAGAAGAGGGAATCGCCCCGGAAAGAATTCAGATAGCCAAACCCCAATTACGAAAGAAAAATAAATCTGAAGTAATCATTGAATTTGCACTGCAGGAGGAATAAGACTTCTCTCCCAAATTGAGAAAGCTTTCAATTGATAAGTTTTGCATATTTTCGTAACAATACGAAGCAAAACATATGAAAGCATTTGCATTATTTATTTCGGTATTATTGACCACCGTCACTGCCTGGTCACAAAACACCATCAGCAATTACAAATATGTACTTGTACCCGAACGGTTCGATTTTTTCAAGACAGATAATCAGTATGGATTGAATAATTTGACAAAAATGCTGCTGGAAGATAAAGGATTTACAGCATTTATGGGCAACGCAGAATTGCCACCGCAATTAGCTGCCAACAAGTGCAATGCGCTTAAAGCTGAAGTGCTGGAGAAAAAAGGATTCTTCGTTACCGGCCTTACCCTGCTGTTGAAAGATTGCTATGGCAATATTATCTTCAAAAGCAAGGAGGGTAAAAGCAGGGAGAAAGAATGGCCGGCTGCGTACAGTGAGGCTTTAAAAGATGCTTTCTCATCATTGAAAGATATTCCCTATAAATATGATAGCGCAGCGTCGATGCCACCACAGCAGGCTGCTGTGGCATCGACGGTTCCGGTAGCGGCCCCCGCTCCCACCCCGGTTGCAGTTACAGAAACCGGCGTCTTATATGCACAGGCTACTTCCAATGGCTATCAGTTGATTGATACTACACCTAAAAAAGTATTGACACTGCTCAAAACTTCCATGCAGGATTATTTTATAGCTGACGACGGCGCATCGAACGGCATCGTTTTCAGAAAGAACGGGGAGTGGTTTTTTGAGTGTTATAAAGACAATAAACTTGTTTCCCAAAAACTGAATATTAAGTTCTGATCTGAAATATCAGGAAAAGTAAAGGGCTGTCTTCTCACTTTTGAAGACAGCAGATGCCAACATATGGCAAAAAAGATACGTATAAAGTTTAGTTTCCCATTAATGACTGGTCTGAACCCTGCACTAAGATTAGTTCAGGATTTGATAACCGTATATTGTTTGACGATATAAGGTAATATCGTTAAATTCGGTGCTTCACTAAATAAACCATTTTATCCATGAGAAAAACAATCATTTTCAGTGTACTCTCGCTGTTATTTGTTACACAAACTTTTGCCACTACACCTGCCCGTAACCTTTTGTTCCGGCACCTTAAGCTAAACAACATTACCACTGCCTACGATGTACGTATCAGGCTGGTACACACCGACGGCAGCCCGGTTACCGGAAGCGTAGGATTGCACGGATTCTGGGCCCGTAATGAGCAAACCGGCGTATATTATGATCCTACCGACCAGGAAGGAGATGAATTTGAAGCTTTACCTGCCGGCACGTATACTTTCGGCGCATATCCCGGCAACTGGGACGGTGCTGTGTCGAAGACAGTGACTCTTGATGCCAGTCAGGAAGGAGCGGATGGATTTATTGAAGTAACGTTGGTGTACTGGGTTGAGTAATTAATGATTTTAAAGGGCTGCCCCAAAAAAAGAAAAGCGCTTTTCTTTTTTTGGGGCAGCTTCAATAAATAGCTTCTGTTAGAATTGAAAAACTTGACGTTTGACCTGCCTGCTACTGGCAAGCTTAAAAAATATCCGTAACATTGGTAACAGTGACCAGGCTCACCTTAATCTTACGATATGAAAATCTTACTCACCTGCTTGTTTCACATTATTGCCATAAACGCATTTACACAAATGCAACCCGTTACATCCGGCGTTTTTCATTGGAACGATCTGCCCGTTACAAAAAGCGATCAACGCGAAGGACGGAAAATCGCAGCAGGCACCACCCCCGAATTTGATTACTTCGAGATACATGCCTCTACCCAGGAGAAAGGCGCTTTACCACGGCCACCACATGCCCAAAAAGACAGGGAAGAGCTTATTATTGTAAAGGAAGGGAACATGAAGTGCACGATAGGCAATCAAACAAAAACAATTGGACCTGGCAGTGTGTTGTTGATACCGCCACTCGAAATGCAAACATTTGAGAATATTGGCAATGGCTCCCTTACTTATTATGTCTTTGCTTTTCGTTCAAAAAAGCCAATGGACATTGAACGAAGTAAAAAGGCAGGAGGAATATTGATATTAAATGCAGATTCTTTAGAATTTAAAAAGACAGAAAAAGGCGGTACGCGTAAATATTTTGATCGTCCCACTGCCATGTGCGAAAATTTCGAAATGCATGTTACCCAACTGTCACATATCGGTCCCAGCCATGCCCCTCACCAACACATAGAAACAGAAATCATTTTAGTCATTGACGGCAATACATCCATGATCATTGATGGAAAAAGCTATACCGCCGGTCCCGGCGATCTGTACATTATGGAAAGTGGCAAGATGCACGGCATCAGCAATGCATCTGACAAACCATGCAGTTATTTTGCTTTTAAGTGGAGATAATACCGCCACTGCATCATCAAATTGCCTATTCCGTTCTCAAACTCTTTACAGGATTAGCAATCGCTGCTTTTATCGCCTGGAAACTTACTGTAACCAAAGCAATTACAGCC
Source organism: Niastella sp. sgz303648 (assembly GCF_059587045.1). Taxonomy (NCBI): domain Bacteria; kingdom Pseudomonadati; phylum Bacteroidota; class Chitinophagia; order Chitinophagales; family Chitinophagaceae; genus Niastella; species Niastella sp. sgz303648. The sequence goes on from NZ_JCAPSW010000005.1 coordinate 599,119, forward strand.
GCCAGCAATGCAGCTATCAAAAAGATCCACCAATGAATATCTATACGATAAGCAAAATCCTGCAACCACTTGTACATAGCAAACCATGCAACGGGACAAGCGATAACAGCAGCGATAATGATGAGTTTCAAAAAATCCTTTGTGAGCATGAAAACTATTGCCCGAACACTTGAACCCAATACTTTGCGAATACCAATTTCTCTTATGCGCTGTTCTGCTGCGTAAGTTGCCAAACCAAATAAACCTAAACAGGCAATAAGAATAGCAAGTATTGCCATGCCTATAAAAATCGTTTGCCGAATTTGGTCTTCCCTATAAAATAGGCTCCATTGCTTATCAAGAAAATGGTATTCGAATAAATGGTTCTGATCAATGTCGTGCAGTACTGCATCCATTTTTTTCAGAGTCGCACTTATATCTCCTGCTTTTACTCTTGCGGTAAAATAATCAATATTGTGAATGGGATTGTTTTGGTAAGCAAGTATCATTGGAGAAAGCGATTCGTGCAAAGATTGAAAATTGAAATCTTTTACAATACCAATTACGCTTGCATAAAAAGGTTTATCAAGCAATGAAAAATCTCCGCCATAATTAACAGCAGGAATTTCAATAACCTGCCCTGCAGCTTCTGTAATGCCAAGCTGCTTAGCAGCAGTTTCATTTATTAATATTGATGATGAATCAGAATGATCGCCAGCTCTAAAATTTCTCCCTTTAACCAACGCCACTTCATATGTTTTCAAAAACTGTTCATCAACACCGATAAAAAATGCGTCATTATTTTTAGTTGTTTCTCCTTGTTTCTTCACTTCTACTTTTGGCAGATTTTTCCATTCGCCCGGTACTCTTGAACTTACTGACACATTTTGCACCTGCGGCAATTTTGCAAATTCATTTTTTATTATTTCTGCAGCCCGGCGAACCTTGCCGCTATTAATATCTATCACCACCAACTGATCTTTTTTAAAACCCATGTCCTTTGTATTTACATATTGCATTTGCATGTAAGCAATCATGGTGGCAACGATCATAACAATGGAAAGTGTGAACTGGAAAACAACCAAAGAACGGCGAAGCGAAATATTTCCTTTACCAATATTAATTTTGCTTTTAAGCAGTAACAATGGCTTTAAACGTGATTGAAAAAAGGCAGGATATATTCCGGCTATTAAACTCACAAAAACAATAATAAAAGCCATTCCTAACCAGATGCGGTAATCAGTTTCGCCTCCTAACGTAAGTTGCTTTTGTGTGAATTCATTAAAAGCAGGCAACAATATTTTTACAATCGATAAAGCAATCAACATTGCAATTGTAGTTAACAGGAATGCTTCCGCAAGAAACTGTCCGGCAAGATTTTGTTGTGATGCGCCTGCCACTTTACGTATTGCGACTTCTTTAGCCCTGTTAGCAAAACGCGCTGTAGTTAAATTCATGTAATTGATACATGCAATAAATAATACAAAAAAAGCAACCACCAAAAAAATATAGATATAAGTTATGTTGCCCGTGTTGCCGGGATTGCCTTCAATGCCTGCTGAATAAAAATGAATATCCTTTAACGGCTGCAGTATAAAATTTTGCTTTGCTTTTGTTTGTCCATTATTGTTTTTTGTTACAAGTTTATTGATCTTTCCCTGAAGTGCAGATACATTTACATTGCGGTTCAACAATACATAAGTGCTGAACGCGTCGGAGGTCCAATCTGTTTTAGTAAATTTTTTGAATTTATCATTTTCAAAACTTGACTCGGAGAAAAGAATATTAAATGAAATGCTTGAATTGGCAGGAAAGTTTTGTAAAACAGCTGTTATCTTATACGGAACAGTATCTCTGTCTGCTTTTATCGTTTTGCCTAATACATCGGTTGAATTGAATAACTTTTTTGCTTCATCTTCCGTAAGTATTACAGAATGCGGAGATACCAATGCTGTGGTGCGATCTCCCTGCTGCAACTTAAAATCAAACGCTGTTAAAAAAGCGTCATTGCCAATTGTAAAATCTTCATAAAAAACATTGTTGTTTTCCAGGGTAGAAATATTAGCCCTGCCAAAAGTTACCAATCGCACAGCATCTTTTATTTCGGGGAAATCTTCTTTCGGGCTTTCAGAAACCTGGTAACCTGCGCCTGCAATTTTTGTTTCTTTTCCTTCTGCAGATATTTTATTATCTACAATACGATAAATATTATCTGCATTTTTATGAAAGCCGTCAAAGGTCAGTTCATCAAAAATATAAAGTGCTATTAAAACGAAACTTGTTAATCCAATTGCAAGGCCAATAATATTAATGAATGAAAACACTTTTTGCTTCATTAAACTCCGCCAGGCAATTTTGAAATAATTTCTTATCATGTTATCCGTTTTTTACCAGCTCGGGTTTATTTAGTGGCCTCAACCCGCATGCCAGTAACAGAATCCTCTGTGAATAAGGGATTCATGAATTACCGCGGCGGAAAAATGTACGAAAACGGACGGTCGTCGTACGGATACGGATAAGAACCCTGCACAACCGGGGTGCTTCGATAAACCTGGTCCAAATCAACCGAAACTATGTCTAACGTATTAATAAAAGCCTTCAAGTAACAATCAATACGAAAGTTTTTGGCCTTTCCAACCAGTGGTGCGCAGAAATTGTTCCCAACTGAGGCTGTTCGGGTTTATTTGTCGGCTCCATAGCAGGTCGCGATCTTTTCTGAAATATTCATATTCAACTGCGTACTCTACCATCCCCAAAATCTCACGAACTAAAATCTCATTTGAACTAAATTCCGGGAAATGATGAAGCAAACCCTCCCGCGTGAATGCAGAACTGTATGCAGCCTTCTTACCTGTGACCCGGATGAAAGTATCGACCATCTCCTGGGGTGAGATAATATCGCCGATTACCGGCAGGGACTTACCAGCATACAGACCTGGATTCGAAAAAATTTCCAAAACAGCAGGACCTGTGGCTGTAAGAGGATCAACAAATGGCGCACGGAAGTCTTTTGGTAAATAAATCGGAAATACAAGCGTATCGCCTTTCATATCAGGCGGATAAAATTCAATCAGATTAGTGTAAAAGAAAGCCATGTAAATAAACGAGCTCGTGACTGGTAGCGTGCGAATATATTCTTCGATTTTGGCCTTGTCTGTAAAATGGGGAGCAAACATTTTTCCTTCCGTAATTTTATCTACATTTTCCAAACTGCTGAAGATAACATGCCGTACTCCTGCTTCAATCGCCGCATCCGCCAACTGTTTACCCAACTCCATCTCGTGAGTTGCCGGTGGTACAATGCCTGGTGTCATCATGAAAACACCATCCGAGCCACGGAATGCTTCCACAAAGTTTTTTTTATATCCCAGATCAAGAGGTAAATTCACCAATTCGGCCCCTTGCTCTGCCAAACTAAGCGCCTCCCGTGAATCAACGCGGCGAGTGAGACCGCGTACACGATAACGCCCGCTCTGTAACAAAGTGCGTGCAGCACTGCGCCCTTGCTTACCCAAAACGCCAACGATAGTAATGAGTGGTTTATCTTTTTGTGTCATTGTTTCATGTTCTTTTAAATTAAATACCATGCTTTCTGTTATTTAAATGATTTTTGCAACTATAAAAAATATAGTTGCAAAACTATTTATAGTGCAATAGATTTACAATAACTATCCATTAGGATAGCTTTATCAAATAAATGTTATGGGAATAGAATGTCAAAGTGATTTTATAAAGGTCAATAATAAATTATATCCTTGCACTGTGAGTGTAGCTATGGATTTGGTCGGCGGAAAGTGGAAAGCGGTTATTCTATACCATTTAAAGGATACACATAAACGGTATAGCGAGCTTAGAAAGGAAATGCCTGGTGTTACTGAAAGGACTTTGAGTTTGCAGTTAAAACAATTAGAGGAAGATGAGTTGATTTCAAGACAAGTTTATGGAAAAAAGCCGCCCATTAAAGTTGTTTACAGTTTAACTGATTTTGGCAAGTCTTTTATCCCTGTACTTGATGCAATAATTGGGTGGGGTAATCAGATAGCTACACAAAAAGGCGAATTTGTCAAAAACTCCTTATAAACAGAGATGTGTGCCAGTTAGGCGTGCTTTTGAGCACTTTCTACCTATCAAAAAAAATATAGGATTGTTTTGCCGAAGCAGGATTTTATTCTTCATAACGATAACTGCGTCGATTTGGCTGATAACCGTGCAGATTTGCCAATAAGTGTGCAGATTCTGGTTATAACCGCATCAACGATTCTGCTGTTTCACCAACGGTATGTAAAAATTATCACTACCATTTTGTTTAAACGAAATTCAACCAGTAATTTTCCATTCCAAACCCTTATTGAGTAAAGCCTTTATGGCATCGTCTTAATCCTTAAACCGCATGAATGCATATTTCCGGACAGTAATACAACTATTATTTCTTGTCTTATTCATACACGCCAGTACTGTTCAGGCTCAGCTTAATGTAAATTTCACAGTCGATAAAACCGCAGGATGTTCTCCGCTCACTGTTTCTTTTACCAACAAAACAACAGGTACATCTGCCAGTGCTATCTACAAATGGGATTTGGGAAATGGCAATACTTCCACACTTGTGAACCCGGCAGCCGTTTATGCCGATGAAAGAATATATACCGTTACGCTTACTGTTCAGGATGGCAATGAGGTAGCCAGTAAAACAACGACCATTACGGTATATAAGAAACCGGTGGTTGATTTTTCTGCTTCCGTGCTGAAAGGTTGTGTTCCGCTGCAGGTAACCTTTACGGGTAACGCCCGGCCCGGCAGTGGTTCCATCTCGGGCTATTATTGGGATTTTGGTGATGGCAGCACACAACAGGCAAACAACAACAGTCAGCTTCATCTCTATAATCTCCCGCAGAACTCATCCGTAAGTCTTACCGTAACCAATAATTACGGCTGCCATGCTACGTTAAAAAAGAATGATCTGGTTGAAACACTGCCAGCGCTCGTGGCGGCATTTTCTTCAGACAAAACAGTGCTTTGTAAGGAAACGGATCCTGTGCAATTCACCAACTCCAGTACCGGCCTGGGCGTACTGGATTATATATGGAATTTTGGCGATGGCAATACTTCTACCCAAAAAGATCCTACATATGCATTCAATAAAAAAGGCACCTATACGGTAACCCTCACTGTTAACAGCTCCGAAGGTTGCACCGCTTCCAAAACCCAAACCAACTACCTGAATGTAGCCAATTACAGCTCGGATATACTGGTGCCTACGCCTGTTTGCATAGGCACCACAGATACCTTTAATGCGGGTAACAATCCCGTAGCAGATAAAATGGTTTGGAAAGTGAATGATCAGGTGGTGTCTCCGATCAGCAATAATGCCATCGCGTATTCTTTTGGAAGTACCGGAACTTATTCTGTTAAACTGGTGAATACCTTTGGCAATTGCCTCGATTCGGTTACAAAACAGGTGCAGGTAAAAGATGTTCCGGATATACGCCCCTTTATTGCCGATATAGTCACCCTTTGCGGAGCGCCCGCCACCGTGAATTTTAAAGATACCACGCCGGGTGCAGTGAAATGGGAGTGGCATTTTGAAAACAATTATAATCCAACTGTAGTTCATTCTACCCTGCAGGCGCCTACGTATGTTTATAACACCAATACGACTTACACGGTATTGTCAAAAGTATTTAATGCAGACGGCTGTTCAGGCACCATTTCCCAGACTGTAAGAATTGATAAACCAAATGTACAGATCCTGTATAACAGCTCCAGCTCCCTTGGTTTGCGATCATGCGGGGAACCTCTTACTGTTACTTTTTTTGTTGCCAACCCACAGGATATTGCGTCTTATGAATGGCATTTTGGCGACAATACCACGTCAACAGCTCCTTCGCCAACCCATACTTATACCAATGTGGGTGAATACCGCTTATCATTGAAATATGTAACAAAGAACGGTTGTTCAAGCAGCGTGGATTTCGATTACCTGATGACCGTTACAAACCCGTTGAAAGCAGATTTTGAAAGCCTTGATGGCACTACTGTTTGTGGCAATAACCAGGTGTATTTCAAAAATACGTCAACCGGAGGCTGGTCATGGTGGTTTGTAGATGGAAAGCTGGTAAACGGGTCGAGTTCCCCGAAACAGGATATGATATACAGGTTCACTACGCCGGGAAAACATACTATAAGCCTTACAGTTGAGTGGAATGGATGCTATGATAAAATTACAAAGACTGATTACATAACCGTATTGCCGCCTTTTGCAAAGATCGATAGCGTGAAGTATACCTGTGATGGGAACAGGGGTGATGTGAGATTTCATTATACAAGCCCCGGTGGTGTTACCTGGACCTGGGATTATGGGGATGGCACTATAGAAACGCTGACTGCCGATCAGCCTTTCATCACGCACACTTATGCCCAAACCGGTATATACAAAGTGAAATTAACAGCCACCAATGGGCAGTGCTCGGTATCTGATTCCACCACGGTCAATGTACTGCTTAAACAATACCCGCAGGTTACGGCTGCCAAAACCAGTGTTTGTGAAAATGAACCATTGAATTACCAGCTTACAAACGTCGATCTGATGTACTATAACTGGGGTGGATATATGATGTCTTATGAACTGGTTGGCTATAACTATAATACCGGTTCTACAGATGCGGACTGGGGTATAATATCGCAATATTCCCTCCCTTTTAACGGAACTATACAAAAGATTCAAAAGAATGCAGACCAGGTACGGGTCATTGTACGGGATCGCGTTCATTGGTGTAATGATACCAGCAATTACGTACCTGTTAAGGTAACCGGTTCCAGTGCCGGTTTTGAAGTACTGTCGAATAACATTTGTTATAAAGATGCGGTCATGTTCAAAGACACTTCAAAGTCGAATAACAGCACCATCACCGGTTGGCAATGGGATTTTGGGGATGGACAAACCAGTTCACAAAATGGAACTGTTTCACATACCTATAGTAAACCAGGGACCTATAATGTTTCTTTAAAAATTATCGATGCCAGCGGTTGTGGTTCCTCTACCTCTTCCTCTGCCAATTCGGTAGCTGTTCTTGGACCGCAGGCTGCGTTTACACCTTCCGGTATCACGGTACCACTGGGTACTACCGTTACCTTTGCTAACAATACCAACAATTCGGGCAGTAGTAATACTACTTATCAATGGCAGGTGAATGGAATTGATTTTTCCACCGATTTCAGTCCTTCTTATACCTTTGATCAACCGGGTAGTTATACCGTTACGCTAACCGCTTCGAACCCCGTAACCGGATGTTCCTCTATAGCCACTCAGTTAATTTCAGTAAATAATTTTAATGCAGTCTTTAAGATTGGTTACACGACCATTACTGCTAATAATTGTCCGCCGGTGTTGGTGAGTTTTACCAATACTTCACAAAATTACACCAGCATAAAATGGGATTTTGGCGATGGTACGATCATCGAAAATGTAGATAACCCCACCCATATATACGAAAAGGCCGGCAGGTATATTATAACGTTAAATGTCATGAATGCAAGCGGATTACAAGGCACTTATATTGATTCGGTGATCATCGATCAACCGCAGGCAGTTCTTCAAAGTAGCGGGTTGAACGCCTGTAAAGATTCCACCATTACACTGAGCGCTCTTGCCGGCAATACCGGTTCTTACGTTTGGGATTTTGGCGATGGTAATGTGATAGCAACAACAGATACTTTTGCCAGCCATCAATATACTACACCGGGTTTATATACTCCGGCCCTGATCATGAAACAATTGGGCAATGGTTGTGTGGGATCCACGCCGTTCCCGGATAAGATCAATATCAGGCCCGATCCCGTAGTGACCATTACGCCGGCGCAACCGTTAATATGTAAAGGGGCTTCCGAATCTTTGCAGGCAAGCGGAGGCGTTACGTATGAATGGCTTCCGGCTAATGATTTAAGCAATGCTGCAATAGCTAACCCATTGGCTTCACCGGCGCAGACAATTTCATATACGGTAAAAGTTACAGATGATATCGGTTGCAAAAACACGGGCAATGTTACCATTACGGTTATACAACCCGTTCAGGTAGCTGTAAGCGGCAAGGGCGATATTTGCCAGGGCGAATCGGTTAACCTTACAGCTGACGGCCGTGAAGTGTATATGTATAAATGGATCAATGATGTTGCCGGACTGAACAATATTGATATTCCCAACCCGGTGGCGACGCCTGGCGTTACTACAACCTATACCGTTACCGGCTCAGACGCCCATGGTTGTTTTACCGATACAGCTGATATCACGATCCGGGTTATACCTTTACCCACGGTAAATGCGGGGCCGGATGTACAACCATTGCCCGGCGAACCCATTCAATTGCAAGCCACCGGAAGCAATGATGTAATTAACTGGAAGTGGACACCTGCTGCCTATCTCAGTTGTACAGATTGTGCTGCCCCCGTTTGTACACCGCTCACCAATAATACGTATACCGTTACGGTAAAAAATCAATTTGGCTGTGCTGCTTCCGACACCATAGTGGTAAAGCTGTTATGCAGTGAGAGCAGAATAAGGATACCCAATGCCCTCACACCAAACGGCGATGGGAAAAACGATGTGTTTATGATCAGGGGCATTGCTATTGTAAAGCATCTGATGATATTTAACCGCTGGGGACAAAAAGTGTTTGAGCGCAGTAACTTCAGCGCCGACGACCAGTCATTATGCTGGAATGGAACCTTAAATGGTTACCCTGCCGAAACGGGCACTTATGTATACTTTGTTGAAATCGATTGCCCGGAAGGTTCATTTTCGAAAAAAGGGACGCTGACCCTGGTGCGATAGGTTAAGTGGAACAATGTGAGTTACCGGAGCCCCAATCCCTCAACAAGACCTGATCTTAATAAAGCAGGAAACGACATAGTTTAAAAACAAAAGCCTCCCAGATAATCGGGAGGTTTCTTTTTAAGTGATGTGGCGAAACTGTGTGCTGGACACGGATTGTCATTACTCATTAGTATTGAGAGTCCTTTGGATGATTTGTGGCGTAGCGGAAAGGTTGAATGATATAATATTTATTTTGTATTTGCGCCGTAACAATGAAAAAGGCGATTACTCCTACTTTGATTATCATGCTTATATTTTTAGGTCAAGACCGGTTAACGGCATATATTTAAGTGTTATGGACAAGTTTTGGAAACGACATTGCGGGACAAGAAAACATCGACCGACAATTCGGGCTGACACATTTTGACTCTATTCCTCGACAGACAATATTGTGGAGGCCAGCGGCCACTTAAAAAACGGGGCGGCGGAACCGAAAAGCCAAACGAGTAGGACAATAAAAAAAATGAAAATGAAACAAATTTTAATTGTAGGAATGAATCCGCATACTATTGACTTTTCAAGCCCTGGTTTTGCACCTGGTTTGACTGCCGAAAAAGTGGAAATGGGAATTAAAGCAGAAAGGGAGAACCTAAAAGGTTTAGGGTATGATTCCGAAATGTACCTAATTGACTCTGGGGTATTAAATTTGGCAAATCTTGTTGACCTTCTAAAAACAAAGCAATTTGACGGAATACTTATTGGGGCTGGCGTTAGAATACCGCCTATAAACTTTATATTGTTTGAAAAATTAGTGAATACTGTTCACGACAATGCTCAAAATTCGAAAATTATTTTTAACACGAATCCACTAGACACAGCCGAGTCCATTAAACGTTGGTTGTAGAAATAAATAAAACCAGCCCGATTTTGCGTGCAACACCCACATTTAGAAAATGCGCTTTAAGTATTCTGTATCGTGGGCGCATCCATGGAGTTGGCGGCGTTCAACTATGGATGTCCTATGCTTGTGCCATGGATCTGCAACGGCGCATGTACGGTATATGTATAGTAGTTCCCGTACCAGCAACGCATTAAGTTTGTTCAGTGGCAGTCATATACTGGTTGCACACTTTCTATCGCAATACGACTAAATATTGAAAAAAGTCAAAATCAAGGCGCCGGCACCTGGGCGTTTTAAGATAGTTGGTAACTTTATTACATGGCCGAAGCTTTTGCACCGTTCATAATTAACCGAACCATCGGTAAACTAACCTTCTATGTTATGGAAGGCAGGAACTTCGTGCGTAAAAAAAGCAGTTTGACCCGCAGGAAAGTGCTGTATGCGCCTTGTTTTAAAAACACCCGCCATTATGCCGGACTGATGGGCCAGGCATCGAAAATTGGGTCGTTGGTGTACAATGCGTTACCTGTTTATTGGCGGCAATCGTGGATGTACCGGTCTTTTACCGGGGAGGCGTTTACCCTATTGAAAAAAGGGAAAAAGCAGCAGGAAATACACGAGGAATTGTTGCAACGCTATGTAGCAATAGTGGTCGGCAAAGAGCAGCAAGCTTCCATTAACTGCTCCAATCAATCTGAAGATACTATTATTAATGCCCTGTTTCCTGGTGAGCCTAAACGGGCGTATCGCAAACAAAACAGCGAATACTGGAACAATAAAACCATTAAGAGCAACCGGCGAAAAACCCGCAGGCGACAGACGTTGTATTATGCCGGTCTCATGGGCAGGGCATCAAAAATAGGTTCGAAATTATACGCCCGGTTGCCGCGCCAATCCAGGCGCCGTTGTGACTATCAATATTTGACCGGATTGGCCCTGAAGTTATTGAAGGATCAAATAAGCGAGTCAGCTATTTTAGCAGAATTGCTGCCAACGTTACCTGCTGATCGATTGGAAGAAGCTACTGTCATTGGTGCGCAACGAACAATTACAAAGAAGGCCGCTACGCTACGCCATCCCCATGGGCAATACTATTTCATTCCCACGGCCCATAAACGCATGTATGCACCGTCAATAATGGCCTTTACAATAGCTGCTCTACGTACAACCAGCGTAGTTTCGTTTAATGATACATAACACTTCGGGCAAAAGAATTTTCAAAGATTACCTCATCATTTTTGTGGGCTGTAGGTTACAATCCCCCGGGATTTTGACTTGATCCATTATGTGTCAACAATAGTGGTAGCGTAAAAAAGTGACCCATTTTTGACAAATAGACAATAGATTTAACGACAAACAATATGACAAAATTTCTCACGCTAAAACATTGGCAACTATTTGGACTAATGGTGGGACTTCCAATAATATTTCAATTCATTACTATTGGTTCCGTTATTTCAGGTAATAACCCGGCAACTATGTTTTACTTCTTTCCAATAATGATGGTATTATTCGTTGGACTTTTCTTTGGTTGGTTTTATGCACTTGGAACAAGCCTGCATAAAAAATTACCACTGACAGCGACAATGAACTTGACAAAATTCAAAATATTTTTATTTATACCTGTTGTGTATATGGTTTTAATTTCAGTATTTATAGCAGGTATGTTTTCTAACGTTTCATCTGGCGGACAACCAAATCCCGCAATTTTTGCCCTAATAATTCCCTTACATTTATTTTCAATGTTCTGCATTTTTTACTGTCTGTATTTTAACGCCAAAGCCTTAAAAACAGTTGAGTGGCAGAAACCAGTAACATTTAGTGACTTTGCGGGAGAGTTTTTTTTAATTTGGTTTTTCCCAATTGGCATATGGATTATACAACCAAGAATAAACAAGCTGTTTGATACCTCTATTTTCAGCGACAAAAACCAACTTCTTGACAACAAAATATAGTGACTTTGAAAAAAGCCCGAACAGCTAAATAGCTAGAAAATAATAACTTGTAAATATTGTTTCCCGCTAAAAGTAGCGTAGAATAGCGGAAATATAATGTTGCCTGCAACCATATTGCGACCATCATAACGATACAAAATGTTAGACATAGACCAAGATATATTTAGTAAAAATCTTTTGTTGACACAGCAATATTGTGAACGACAGCTTGTTAACACCGAGGAAAACTGTGCTTCGATTTTAAGAAGCATTAATCCAGAGAAAAATGCAAGACCTGAAAAGCCTGACGAATTAAAGGATGAGTTTAATGAATTGAGGGCTTTTTACTCATCGGCAAAAGCTTTGAATGCATTCATAATTGCAAAAATTTCATAATTTCAAAAGGCCTGACAGCCAACATGGTGTTTTGTGCAATGCGGGCGGACGAATCCCGTGCTTCAACAGTCGCAGCTATGGTGAGCTGTGGTAGGGCTGGACGGAATACTATTTTGCCTCGGTGCAAATCATTAACTTTAGTCATCAATTGGGCAGCGGTTAGCCAGGGCGGACACAACAGCAATGCCCCGCACTGCACAAAACCCTGAAACGTTGCCTGCAAGCATAGAGACACATCAAACTATGAATATTCTTCAAAAAATATTAGGGACTGTTTTTCCGCCATACAAGTTTAGTGTTTTACGACAAAAGCAAGCCAGACTGTTTAAAGCAATAATAAATTCATTGCCCGAAGACTTTACTGAAATAAAAGAACAAACTCTTGCAGCTCGTCTTTGGGGACTTGACAATTGGAAACATTATCCTGACTTCAAATTCATTTCTTTAAGTTATGGAGGTGACACTATATTTAAATACAAAAAACGTGGACAGAATTTTTTAATTTCAGGACTTCAAATATATTCATATCTGACCGAGCAGTTTGAGGACATTGAAATTTTAATTCACGATAATTTGGTTAGCGGACTAAAAATTAAAAACTCTCAATATCAGATAAGTGAGTTTGACTTAGGCAAAATCGACAATAAGGGTGTTACAAAATCTGTGTTTACTTTCCCGCCTAGCGACATTGATAATTTGTACGACTCTTTAGACCAGGAAATTAAAAACAAGCTAAACCCTGATGAATTATTTGACATCGACTTTAATAACCGTACATTTTATTCCTTTTGCGACCTCGAGGACGGCAATTATTTAGCAGTTGACAAAAATTTAAAAGTTTATTCGTTGGTACACGATGCTAAGCCAATGGTGACAAGAATTAAAATCTCTTTCAGCGACATTTTAAGTGAAATAGCAAACAACAAATTTGACAAAGAAAAACATCTTGAAGAAAGATATAGAAATAGCAAATAGCATTCGTGTGACAGAAAGCGCCATCAGGCAACAGGCGGTTTGGCAATATGGCGGGGCGACGAATATATTCGATTGGTGCTGACTACAATTCTACAAATCGTGGGTCTGACGAAACAGAAAATCGTATCTACAATTTCTTAATAAAAAAGGTAAAAATTATAAAAGGCAATATCTCAAATTATAACGGCCTGCTAAAACATCTATCAAATTTAATCATTCCAATTTACCTAAAATTTCGGCCCATTTCACCACTCTTATCGCTTCCTCTGTTTTACCGGAAAACGCAAGGAAAACCACAAGAATGAATATAGTTATCAATACCCATTCTTTGGGATGTATATCGATGTTGATACGCATAAATCAAATTGGAAAATTATTAAAGGTGCCGGGCATATTCTGTCTCATATGCCTGGGCAACTAACAATTCAGTTTGTATGTTTAAGCTGAGTTGTGGCTGATGTTATGGCGTGTTTTATGGCGTGGTTAATGGCTGATTTGGGATTATAAGGAGGCTATTAAAACATTCCGATACCATATTTGAAACATTTGGATACTCCCTTTACGGCATTCAGCCGTTAATTTCGCTTCAGTGAACGGTACCTTTAATAAAACAACGTGTGATGTTTATCAATAAATTCCTTTCCGCAACGATTGCAGCAGTATTTGCCATAACCAACCTGCATGCCCAAACAGAGAACAATTACCTCGTTAATGAACCGGTTGATATCAGTCCCGATTTCAGGAATTTTGCCAACACCTATTTCCTGGCCGACAGCCTTGTATCATTTGATCCGGCAACGGTGTCGGGCACACTTCAATGGCAACGGAACCGCTATGCGCGGCGTATGGCATTTAATAATGAACTGGCCGTGCTGCGCCCCGATCAACATGTGGTCTTTCCCGAAACAGAATATGCCCAGAACCCGGTACTGCCATTCAGCATCCAGTTTATTTCACCGCGTTCGTTCCGCATCAGGATCAAAACCGGTTTTGCTGCCCACGATGAACCAGATACCCTGATGCTGGCAAAGGAACCTGTAACCGATAACGCCTCCTGGAAATATACAAAAACAAACAACGGTTATTTATTTAAAAGCCTCGATGGGTCGGTTTTGATCAAACCCTGGCCCTGGCATATCGAGATCAGGGACAGCCATGGTAAACTGCTTACCGGCACCAATCATGCCGTAGATAATGAAAGCACGTTCACCCCGGTGATGCCGTTTTCGTTTGTGCAACGGGCAGGCGATCTGTCGAGAAGCGTAGCCGCTTCCTTTTCGTTGTCGCCGGGAGAAAAGATTTTTGGCTGTGGTGAATCGTACGGGAGTTTTAATAAAAGAGGACAAAAAGTGGTATTGTGGACCGATGACGCCAATGGCGTACAAAACCCGGGCATGTACAAACCCGTGCCGTTTTTCATGAGTAGTAACGGCTATGGCATGTTCATTCATTCATCGACCCCCATCACCTGCGATTTCGGCGCTTCTTTTTATGGGATGAACACCATGATGATCGGCGACGATGCGCTGGACCTTTTTGTATTCATCGGCAATCCCAAAGAAATACTGAACGAATATACCAACGTTACCGGTAAATCGCCTATGCCGCCGCTGTGGAGCTTTGGTTACTGGCAAAGCCGTATTTCGTATTCGTCGGAAAGCGAAACAAGGGATATTGCCGCAAAGCTGCGTCAGTATAAAATACCGGCCGATGTGATACATCTTGATGTTGGCTGGTTTGAAACCGACTGGCGCACCGATTACAAGTTCTCGACCTCACGGTTCAACGACCCGGCCAGGATGATCAGCGATCTAAAAAAAGACGGGTTCCATATTTCCCTCTGGCAACTGCCTTATTTTGTTCCAAAGAACCGGTTGTTCCCTGAGATCGTGCAGAAAGGGTTGTATGTAAAGGATGCCAAAGGGAATCTGCCTTATGAAGATGCCATTCTCGACTTTTCCAATCCGGCCGCGGTAAAATGGTACCAGGACCAACTGGATACCCTGTTACGCATGGGTGTAGGCGCTATTAAGGTCGATTTTGGTGAAGCGGCCCCCGCATCGGGTTTATACGCTTCGGGCAAAACGGGTTTTTATGAACACAATTTATACCCCGTCCGTTACAACAAAGCGGCTGCCGAGATTACGAAACGGGTAACCGGCGACAATATCATCTGGGCAAGAGCGGCCTGGGCAGGCAGCCAGCGATATCCTGTTCACTGGGGCGGAGATCCGGCGCCCACCTCTTCGGCCATGCAGTCGACCTTAAGAGGCGGTTTATCATTTGGGCTTTCGGGTTTTTCGTTCTGGAGTCACGACATTGGCGGGTTCGTACAGCGTACACCCGAAGACGTTTGTCGCCGGTGGACGCCCTTCGGTTTTCTCAGCTCGCACACAAGAAATCATGGCAACCCGCCCAAAGAACCATGGACCTATAGCAAGGCCTTTCTCGACGAGTTCAGGCTGAGCGATGAAATGCGTTACCAACTAATGCCCTATATCTATGCGCAGGCAAAGCACTGCACCGAAACCGGGCTGCCCATGTTGCGGGCCTTGTTTGTAGAATTCCCCGACGACCCGGGCGCCTGGTTGATCGATGATGAGTACCTGTTTGGCGGCGACCTGCTGGTGGCCCCTTTGTTCCAGGACAGTACCTACGAGCGCGACGTGTATTTGCCAAAAGGGAAATGGATCAACTATCAAAGCAATGAAGTGTACGAACCCGGATGGCATCACATGTCCGCCGGAAAAATTCCCGCCATTATTCTTGTTCGCGACGGTGCGGTGATACCGCATGTGAAACTGGCACAATGCACAAAAGACATCGACTGGAACCATATCAGGCTGGTCACTTACGCTACCGGCAATAACGCTACCGGGTATATATGCCTGCCATCCGATAATGGATTGCACGAAATAAATACGAACGGAACGGGCGGCAAATGGGCGCTGCGCAACGATCCGTACAACGGCAACATAAAATGGAACATACAATCTTATAAAGAAACAAAATGACGACCGTGGGAAAAGCGGCTGCCGGCTGTCTTGTTTTGGTGATGTTGCTGGCCATGAATGGCCGAACACAAACCACCGGGCAATATCCCTTCCAGGACCCGCACCTTCCAACAGAAAAGAGGATCGATAACATCATTTCTTTGCTCACGCCGGATGAAAAGATAACCTGTTTAAGTACCAATCCTTCTGTGCCGCGGTTGGGTATCAAAGGTTGCGGGCATATCGAGGGTTTGCATGGGGTAGCCCTGGGCGGGCCTCCTGCCAGCTGGGGCAGAAGAAAATTCGTGAACACGACCACCTTTCCGCAATCGTATGGATTGGCCGAAACATGGGATACGGCATTGATACGAAAGGTAGCAGAAACCGAAGCATATGAAGCACGGTACATTTTTCAATCGGCCAAATACAATACCGGCGCTTTGGTGATACGAGCCCCCAATGCCGACATAGGTCGCGATCCGCGCTGGGGAAGAACGGAAGAATGCTTTGGTGAAGATGCTTTCTTCAACGGCTGCATGGTGCAGGCCTATGTAAAAGGGCTGCAGGGCAGTGATCCGAAATACTGGATGACGGCTTCATTGATGAAACACTACCGAAGACCGAACCGGTAGCTGCATTGCGCACAAAGAGCTTGTCATCCAGGAACGTCTCGCCGCTGCGGTAATACCTTACCAAGAATTTGTGTTCTTCGTAAAAGCCTGCGATCTTTCCAAGTTCCTTTTCATAGTACTCCCTTTGGAGTTTATCCACACCAACCGGTTTGCCCATTTCGATGGCAAACAGCCCGGTATAGTACAATACACGGCTCTCCAGTTGCGGTCTGAACGTTTTGAAAAAAGCAATTTCTTCGGCGGTGTCACTAAAGCCATTCACCCGAGCCGATTCCATGAGCCGCCGGTATGCAGTACTGCATACAGCCGCAGAACGTTTTGCTGTCCCGACAACATCCTCCACGTCCCGCGCAATCCCGTCTAACTCCTTTTGTAATGCATTGAAAAGTTCACCGAAAACTTTCGCTTAACTGTCCCCCTTCCATATATGTGTGTTTTCTTTTGGTTAGCAAAAGCATCAACAAATTGATGCCCGTCAAGTTTTTGAAATAGTGGATCGCTAAAAGCTAACGTTACCAATCAGGCTGTGCAAGGTAAGCGGAAGGGAAACCGCGCTTATACCTTATAGAACGGATACGCGCGAAAGGTTTAACCCGTCTGAAAAATATTTTCCGCCGCAGTGGCAGCCTCTCTAACGGAAACAAAATAACAGCACAAATGCATGCACAAACATCCAGGTTCATTTTCGATGGTATTGCTTTGAAATGCGCGGGTGTCGTGGCAATATTTGCGGCGTTGATCCCGGTCAAAAATCGTAAAAGCGCTTTTTCGTGTTACGGATAAGTGCCCGATTAGGAATAAAACGGAAAATTGTTTTGCCAAAACTTTCGTATATTTCTGAGTTGGCTGCTATTAACTCATCTCTCGATAGTTTTTTAATAATTGTATTTTATGGACAAGACTCCACTAACAATTTTCTTAACAAGCGGTGTGATAGCTGCGATTATTTCAGGTTTAGTAGGCTGGTTAATGAAAAGTGTTGACTTTAAATTTGATTACAAGAAATACATTGTTAAAAAACGCATTGATGCCTACGAAAATGCAAACCTTATTTTTAATAAGTTTTATAGAATTGGCTTTTTGAAAAACGAAAAAAAATACAATAAGGTCTTGATACCTGATACTAAGATACTACCAAAGGATAGGTCTCAACTCAAGGAAGTGTTGATAAACTATTATAACAATTTAAATGAAGAGCTTTTGGCAGTGCTCACTAACCGGATCTGGTTTTCAAAAATTTTTTATGACACATCTTGCATTCTTATAAATGTGATAACTAACATACTTATAGAAATAGAAAAATGTGATTATGAATTTGACAATGTAGCCGAAATGGTTGCCAAAGAATATGAGGAAATAATTCGAATAGTAGAGACCTTGGATAAAATTTACGTGTCAGACGTATTTAAATTAAGCGATGTAAAATCATTTTTAAAACAATATATTTAAAAACACCTTTAAAACTAACAGCAGCCAACAGGCGGTTTAGCAATGTGGTGGCTGGACGGGAAGTGCAATCGACAATTTGCAAAGCCAGACAGTGGTTCGGGCTGGATAAATTACATTCTACCTTGAATGTTAACTTCAACAAAATATTTTCAATCAGCAGCGGTTATGGGCGGACGGAATTCTATTTCCCCACCTGCCCCGAGCCCTGACCGTTGGCTGTAATACTTTTGGATATGCTTACACCAGAAGAGAAAAATAAGATTATAGAAGAGGAAACTTTTCGAAATGAGGTTCGCATTTCTTTAAATTCCCCAAAGAAAGATAACACTAAACTTCAGTTTTTAAATTCCCCCTTCGGATTGTGGATACTTTCAACAGTATTTATTGGTTTAATAACGTTTGGCTATAACAAATACACAGAATATTCAAAAGCAAAAGAATTAAAAACAAAAACAATTAATGACTTAGCTTTTGAAATTGGATATAGATTTCAACCAATTGACCTAATGAAAGAAAAGGAGGATATAATCAGGTATATTAATAGGCTAGACCTTTATCCTAATAGGTCGGACTCTGTTGGAGGATTTCCATATTCCCGAGAAGAATTTAAAAATAGAACTACTGAATCAATCATTTGGGACTTTAAAACTTTAACTAATCAGCAGCCACTAATAAATGTTTATAGACAAATTAAAGCTGACGCCGAAAATGATATTTTGAGTAAAAAAACAACTGGTCGACTATCGCTAATTGGTTATTATTTACATAACTATGGAATAGTGTTTGAAGGAAACTTAAAAATGCCATTTGCGGTTCAAGAAATCAATGGTGAAATAGCCGAGCCTTTGGGGGACACAATTTTAGACAGGAAATTACAGTAGTATTGCTAACAAAAGGATCCATTGTGCTACATTTTAAACGACCACCCTACTAACTCCAGGTAACAATGAAACGACTTTTTTTTGTATTCTTCTTACTCTCTTTAAGGTCTTTGGGACAGAAAGACACAGAAGTAGTTTTTACCTCTATCAAAGAAGCCCTGGTTAACCCGGCAATCGTAAAATCACTTGACCTTTCCGACCAAAACCTTGCACAACTCCCCGGCGACGTTGCCAGGCTAACAAGTCTTGAAAAGATTGACATCGGCTCAAATCCAAACCTGGATTTAGCCCAGGCATTTGATATACTAAAACAAATTGGAAGCCTAAAAATACTTTGGTTGACTGACGGAAAAATAAAAACCATACCTGAAAATCTTGTTCAACTGAAAAACCTTGAAGAACTATGGCTGGACGACAACGAACTAACGTCATTTCCCGAACCTGTTAAGCAATTAAATAAGTTAAAGTACTTGAGGTTGTTTAGCAACAAAATCAAAAATCTAAGTTTCAAAAAAGGCGAATTGCCTAACCTGATATACATTGACCTTTGTTATAACGAATTTAAAACGTTTCCTGTTCAGTTATCGGCTCTTCGCAGCCTTAAGAGAATCCTCATTTGGTATAATTCAATCAGTAAGATTCCATACGGCATCAAACGCTTTAAGCAAATTGAAGAAATCAATCTGGAACACAATGCGCTCACTTCATTGCCTGAACAATTTGAACAACTTAAAGCCATTCAGAAACTATCCTTAAGAGGTAATAAACTGTCCGACAAAAGTATGGACATAGTCTGTAAACTTTACAACTTAAGAGACCTCGACTTAGAAGGCAACAATATCGCAACGCTATCAAATAAGATCAAAAATCTAAAAACGCTCGAACGACTTTCTATTAGTGATAATCCTTTAACGGAATTACCGGCTGAACTTGAGCAGCTCAGGACAATTCAGCAATTGGGTTTGGGCGACCTGCATTCCTTAAACTGGACAAATGCTTTTTTAATTTTGGAAAAACTACCCAACTTAAGACGCGTAGGAATGTACACGATGAAACTTCCAACTATGCGGTCAGGTTTTGACAAACTTCAACAGGTAGAGACCTTTTGGTTGACGTACAATTTGTTTGACAGCAATGAGCAGAAACGAATTAAAGAGATGGTCCCGAATGCAAAAATTGTTTTCGAGTGATGATGCGTTGAAATGCGCGGGTGTTGTGGCAATATTTGCGGCGGTGAAGTGCCTGGTTAGGAATAAAACGAAAAATTGTTTTGCCAAAAACTTTCGTATATTTTTGAATTAGGGTAATGCTATGACGACACAAATACCGACAGAAGGCTAAGAATTTACAAGAAGCAAAGAGACTTTTTATTCATACGAATGAAAGAAGTAAACACTATTGCTTACGAACCTGGTTTTGAAAATGAAGCATACTTTAGCAGGTTTTTTAAAAAGTCAACAGGTTTCCGTCCGATAGAATTCACAAAAAAAAATGCGCATCAAAATCCTTGTGTATTTTTTAGACGGTGGAACACTTTTACCTGAGCATCATTATAAACTTAAAAAATTAAATAATGCAAGCGCAATTAATCACTTATCAATTAAAGGATATTTCTCAAGCGGAATATCTTAAGCAAATGGTGGAACCGGATGCACCAATTTTAGCGGAAGTAAAAGGGCTTATTTCAAAAGTTTGGTTGGCAGACATAGAAAAAAACACTTTTGGCGGTTTCTATTTATGGGAAAACAAAACGGCAATGGAAGATTTTATGAATTCTGACTTGGTAAAAGCAGTTGTAAGCCGACCATTCGTAAAGAATGTTTCCTCGGTTGACTATGAAGTAAATCAAAAAGCTTCATTAATTACCCGGGGACTCAAATAGGAAGTAGATCTTCTATCGAATTGACAGAAGCACCACCGCTAACATCGCTTTTCTGCTATGCTGGCTGAAGAATATATACTCATCGAATCACGGAATATCAGCACAGCAGAAAGCCCTGGCCGTTATGCGCAACTTTATGACAGAGACGCTTAGAGATAAACTTAGTTGGGTTAAGTTTTAAATAGAGATTATGACATTTAATTCATGACATGGCAAAAAACAAATTAATACGAATGGACAATGTCGGAATCGTGGTAGAATCCCTCGATGAGGCAATCTCTTTTTTCACGGAGATGGGCCTGAAGCTCGAAGGGCGAGGCACGATCGAAGGAGAATGGGCTGGTCGTGTCACCGGACTTGGCCCCCAGCACGTCGAGATTGCTATGATGGTTACCCCCGACGGCCACAGCCGGCTCGAGATTTCGCGATTTCTCACCCCGCCTACTATCTCAGATCACCGGACTGCTCCTGTGAACGCGCTCGGTTATCTGCGCGTCATGTTCACCGTTGAAGACATTGACGAGATGGTATCCAGGCTCAGCAAGCATGGCGCTCAGCTCGTTGGCGAAGTAGTTCAGTACGAGAACGCGTATCGGCTCTGCTACATCCGCGGCCCCGAAGGACTTCTCATCGGGCTGGCAGAACAACTTGGTGATAAATGAGCAGCGGATGTTTTATAAAATCCTTGCCGGAGGAATTTTCGCCACTAACCGCAGCTAACACAATAGCGAACCTTCAAAATAATCAATGCAATGACAACAGGAGTACATTTCATAATTTATTCAAAAGACGCAGAGGCTGACAAAGCTTTTTTTCGGGATGTACTTAAACTAACAAATGTTGATGTGGGAGATGGTTGGCTGATTTTTGGACTCCCACCTTCCGAACTTGCTGTGCATCCATCCGCAACTAATGACCAACATGAGATTTACTTAATGTGTGATAATATCAAAACGTTTGTTCAACAAATGTCTAAGCAAAACATTGTTTGCAGTGAAATACAAAATCAGGGTTGGGGACAGTTAGTTCAACTAATATTGCCAGGAGGTGGAAAAATTGGAGTTTACCAACCAAGACATGTAAGACCTAAACCAATGAAGGCAAAGAATAGTTCAGATAAGCGTATCCTAAAAAACAGTATTAATAAAAGAGCTGACAAAAAAAAGTAAACAGGAGAAGTGCGGCGTACAATATGAGGTCACTGTTGCACAACCCAATTTCAAAAAAATTGGTATTTGCAATTTCTCTTCACAAACCTTCATCAAAGCCAACCACCAAATTTGTTGGTCTGGTTCACAACCGGATATTGACGCTAAGCTGCTGCCCAATTTAGCTGCTCAATATCAACCGTAAGCAAAAAAAGTGACCTACAAATGCACTGCAGCCAACATGGCTATAAACAGTTATTCCTTCCTGAATTATTTAAGAGGAAGCGTATGACCGCCCGTATCAACCGGCGGAACCGGAGGATCGCCACCATCGCCGCTGCAATTATTCAGCGAGTTGCAGGGATACATCGTTATCAAAGGATCTCCCGGTGGTATAGGAACGGGAACAGCAATGCCACCACCTTCAAAACGGCAGTGCATCGCGGCATCACCACAGGTATTTTCGCAAACAATCACACCGGTGAGGGTCGTTGAGCAACGGTAAAAATGCAGCGTGTCCTTTGACGTCCCAGGAAGGACAATATTGGGGACAATATTGAAAGTGGGAAAATGGGGAATAATTCTGGCAGTCATATAAGGATCGTAAAAAGTAAATGCACACTGGTCCGATACAGTAATCGTCTGGTCGTTGTATTGCCACCTGCTCCTGCATTTGAGTCTGGCAACCACGCTATCTAGCACGGCAGGATTCAAATCGCCCTTATTTGCAGCGATAAAAGCCTGCCCGTTTGGTGCATTGACCGTGAACGAATCAGGAACCAGGATAAAGGCATGCGCGGATACACCGAGCTGGCTCAGGGTCTGGGGCTTTGTGCGATGCCCCGCGGCATCGAAGAACGATAGTTGGGTTACCGGTAACCGGTCCACAGGTATTGCCTTATAGTGTTGGAGGATGGCTTTGGGATCGTCCGGTTGAACGGGTGCATTGCAGCTGCAGAAACTGAATGCGATGAGAAAACAACAGGTCAACCAGACCGGCGTTAACGGTTCATTTTTCATGGTGCATGTTTTTACAATAGAAGCGATAGAAAATATAGAATTATAGTCCTAATAACACACTTTACAAGCGCTGTGGTTGTATTCTTTTTTTGTAATGCATACCGTTACCTTTTTTAACTGATGCGTCATTTGATAAAATAAATTGTGTGCCCGGAAACCACATATAACGCGCCATCGGGCCCGATAGCCAGGTATCGTACGGTATCATTAAAATGACTGATCGGCGGAAAAACGGCTCCTCTTGCAGCGTTGTAGGCAACAAGGCTTGCATCCTCGGAACCGCGTCCGATCCCCAGCCACAAGGTCTCATCTGGTGTCACGATGATTGGCGTAGTTGGGGGTAGTCCAAGTTTGTGAAACCAAATCCGTTTGCGTGTGGCAATATCAACGGCAAACAATACACCCGCACCGTTGGCAAAATAAAAAGTCTTTCCATCAAAGGAAAGCGAAGCGCCGGTCGTGAAACCCTCTTCATGGCTTTCGAACCTGCCGATTTCGCTTCCTGCTGTTGGCTCAAGCACACGGATGGAACCATCATACATCGGGACGTAGATATTATGGTGCCCGTCAATCATCAGGTGCCCCGTTATCCGGCCAAGGGAAGGTGAGGTCCAGACATATCCATCGGTGCGTGATACCCGGAATTTTACCACCTCTCCCTTGTCTGTCGCTACATACGTAAATGTAGTAGCAGGATCAACCGGATCAATCACCGCACTTTCCTTTCCTGCGTATTGGTCGCCGTTGTTGATTGGATGATCCCACAACCGGTCCCCGTTGGCTGCATCCAACGCAAAAAAAGATTTGCCGATCGTTACAAAGACGATATTATCCCAGATAGTGGGTGACGATACGAGCACACTGCCATGTGTTTCAGGGAAGTTCTTCAGCCATTTCTGTTGAAGTGCCGTCGTGGTGCAAAAAACATAACCGTCGGTTGTCGAGCCATAGATCCCTAACGGACCTTCTCCGTTTACCGGTATAGCGGGACAAGTCGATACGACGTGACCGATTGAATAATGATTGTCCTGGTTTCCGTTTAATGGCACTAATGAAGTTAACCCGCTTCCGCCATCGCCTACAATTACCCTGGCATCACTCACGTCGTCGTAATTCGGATCCGACCATAAGACGGGGCATCCGACGTAAGCACCGCCAGGAAAAGGAACGGGGAATTTCGGTTTGCCCGCGGGTACATTTGCCTGCGCCTGTCCCCAGTTCCTGATATTATTCTGGTATTTCCACCAGGTCGGTATCGGCTTGTCGGTCGCACAGGAAGAAAATGCAATAACAACAAACAAAAAGAAGAGGTTCTTATTTTTCATAACCTTGCCGGTTTTGATTTCAGCACTTTTGGCACAGGTCAACAGCAGATTTTCAGGGATTGGATAACTAATAACAAACCTTACAAGCCCTTCGCTTGTACTCACCCTTTGCAACTGACTCAGGTACTTTCTTGATGGTATGCGTACACGCATCCAGCCCGCGGCAATCTTTGCGTACATAATACATATGCGCGGTTGAACTGACACAAATGAATACTTCATCTTCCTTCTGTATTGGAGAAAATGAAATCGTGAGCGCGGCAAGTAAAGCAATCAACAGTTTCATGATTTCAGCGGTCGTTCAGAAAGGTAAACAATACAATCCGCATTTGCAAGCAAAATGCGCGTGGCATGTAGCGTTAGTACCATTGGTTGTTTCACTTTAACTATAAATTTATAGATGATCAGTGATCCTTATTTTGCCAATATTTTATCAGCCACAAATCAGCTATCAATAAACAAACAAAACTACCAATTGAGGTAATCGTTCTGATGCTGTTATACAAATCCCAGGTTGCCAGGGTTTTTAACCAGCCGGCAGGAGGAGCAATCGGATTCCAGGTTTTCATTTGCATATTTATCGGAACGCTGCCTATCCTGGTGATTACTAATGAAATGATTGTAAAAATCAGGGCCTGGCCGCATAATGTTCGTGCTGTCTTTATTTTTCTTGCCTGCCAGGTGTAAAATCCCAATGTCACGATTGCCGACAACACAAGCGACATGACCAGGGTTTTATTGTGCTGCATCAGGGCCGTTCTAAATCTTAAGTGAATATCGGGTGGCACGTCATAAAAGGTTGGTAACACGCAAAATGTCCCATAAAAGAAAGTGCCCGCAATTAAGCCTGTTAAAAGCAGGGAAGTAATTCTTGAAAGTTGAAGTTTCATTATCCTGTTTTTGTATTTTTTTAAAATTCTATTTTTAACCCAAATGAGGGAAATATGGAAAGCCCATCGTAATAGATTGTTCCTTTTAAAGGATTGAACCGTTGCTCATTTTGATTAGGCCTGTTCAATATGTTTACGATATCAACAAATGTTGTTAAAGCGACTCCTTTTACCTGAAACCTGTAATCTGCCCGTACATCCCAACTTATAAAATCAGCCAGCCGCATATTGTTTATGCCGGTGATTTCCCGGGAATAGCGCATGTAGTCTGGATCGTTAAATACATTGTTATGTATCATGTAAGAGCTTGTTGGTTTGCCTGTTGCGTACCTGAATTTTGAAGCCAAAATCCAGCGTTTACCAGCCTTATAGCTTACCAGGAAATTGATCTGATGTGGTTGGCTGAACAAAAAATCATATGCACCCCGGCCATCATTGTCATTCCGTTTGCTTTGCATATAAGAATAGCCTATCTGCCCGTGGATGTTTTTTGAAAGCCTTTTTGTAAGGCTGATATCTATACCACCCGCCCATCCGTCCCCATTGTTATTTTGTTCTCTTGAACTGCTGACGGGGCGAACGACAAGCTGATCAAATGTTTTGTACCATCCTTCAATGGTAAGCTTCAGATCGGGAGTGAAATACTTTTTGTACCCCAAAATGTATTGTGCCGTTTTTTCTTCTTTTAATTTTTTATCAACAGGCTGGTCGGCTATCTCTGAATAAACGGGGTCCTGATAATAAATGCCCGTTGCAAAATTGACGGTGGTTTTATCATTAATCTGGAAGCTTCCACTTAAACGTGGAGAGAAAGTATGCTGTCCGCAAAATCCTGTATAGTCGTACCGAAACCCGGCATTGAGTTGTAGTTTTTTCAACAGAACAAACGAGTAATCGGCATAGCACGAAACATCATAGGCAAAATCTTTGAAATCCGCATTAAAGTCAATGGGGGCTTTGATGGTATAGTATTGGGCAGGCGGTCTGTTGTCATCCGTATTAAAAGTGAAGGAAGTATCTAACCTGCCTAGTACCCTGTTATTCTTTATATCGATTCTGTCAAAATCAAATCCGGCGCTAAGGCTTGACAGGTTTTTAAAACTGACGATATAGACAGAACGGTAACCCAGTTTGGATTCTCTGTATTGAACATTTGTTATGCCACCTTCATAAGGAATATGCCCGGGATTAATCAATTTACCAACAGAATCTGTTTGTGGAAAGGCTTTTCCGTTTTTATTTGAAGATGCCGTGCTGGTATAATAAACAACATTTTTCCAGTAACTGCTTTTACCGGTAAGTGTACGTAAGTTTAAGCCAATGATCGCTTTGTTGTTACTTGAATTGGTAATATCAAGGCTGTTCAGTTCTTTGTCTTCCTTTACGTTTCCCACGCCCCGTGTATAGGTTTCCGGGCTATAAACAGCAAGGAGGGATAGTTTGTTTTTATTGTTGATTTGCGTGGTCGATTTTAGAATAAAGTCTGCATATTTAGGGATCCCAATATCCTCCCGTCCAATCACATTTGTCAAAACGGTGAAATCCTGGTAACGGACCGATACAAAAAGGCCTGTGTTTTTATGCAGATAGCCTGGCCCGTCATAATTAAGCGTAAAGCCGAGCAAGTCTGTCTGGCCGTCAATGGTAGGATCAACCTTGTTGCCTTCTTTGATTCCCAAACCTAAATAAGCCGCACTTCGTCTGCCATATTGTGCAGCAAAACCGCCGCCTTGAAATTGAGCATTGTCAACCACTCTTGGCGCAAAAATGCTGAACCTTCCGCCATTGGGATCGTTAAAGCCGCCGGAACCGCCTTCCAAATGCCCTAATTCTGTAACAGGAACGTCATCCACCATATATACATTATCTCTTGTACCTTGCCCTCTTACTGCAATAGCAGAATATTGCCCCCCGCTGCTTAATACACCTGGTAACAACCCGATTGCCCGGAAAATATCTCCCTGTGCACCAGGGTTTCCTGCTATCTCCTCTCTTGAAAAGCTAAAGGATGATACAGGAGTAAACCGGCTATTTTCATACTTCCTGGCATTTACAATGACCTCTTTTAAGTCAGATACCACTTGCTCTATTTCAATTTCAACATAATTGGTTTTGTTTCTCAAAACATGAACGTCGTGTATCGTTTTTTCATGGTATCCTGCAACACTCATTATTAGTGAATAAATGCCTTCATCAACATTGTTTAACATGAAAGTACCTGTTGAATCAGTAACTGTCCCGGCTTTTGTTTCTTTGTTTATAACAGTTGCAAAGGGTACAGGTTGTTTTGTGCTTTTGTCAAACACTTTGCCTTTTATAACACCTGTGTTTTTTGCCTGTCCCAATGCTGCACAAACGGTGCAGGTTAGAAGGAATAATGTAAAAAAATATTGTTTGCGCATGATGTTGTTTAAAGTGGAAGCTTACAAAGGATAAATATATAGCAATTTTGTTATAATATTATTATTTAAACATCATTTTTGTTGCATTAATATAAATAGTGTCCCTTTTTTGATAAATTTGTAACACAATTGCTATAACAGAATGAACAAAACAGTTGAACTGGTAAACGAATGGGCAGCTTTTGAAGAGACACACCCGCAAGCCGGCATAGAAGATTTTTGCCGGTATTATTTAGTTCGCAAACGTGAAAAAGAAAATAAGCAGCAGTTTCTTGAGGGGATTGTGCCGCCCCAGAAAACTTCGCTTTTAACAAAGCTTCTGGTGAAAATAGTAAGGATACACAATGTCTATTTAGATATGGCGACCAAGGAAACGGGGATTAAGCAGGCAGAAGAATTCTATTTTCTTTCGGTGATTAAAAATCTCAAGTTCCCCAAGAAAACAGAGGTGATCTATCATACCGTAAATGAGCTGTCTAACGGCTTGAATATCCTTACCAGCCTTATTAAGCAAGGATATATTAAAGAACAGAACGATGAAGAAGACAAACGTTCAAAAAGGGTTAGCATAACACCAAAAGGAGAAAAAATATTAAGGCAATGCTATGCACAAATTCATAAGGTAAGTGAGTTGATGTTTTTTGAAATGCCGGATGATGACATTAGTCTTTGTATTCAGCTTCTTAAAAATGTTGAGCTGAAATTTTCGGGTCAGTGGCTACACCACAAAGGCAAACCTTTTGATGAAGTTTATAGTACTGTAACAGGTAAGTAGAATCAACTGTTGGTATCACGAAAATTACCCGCTGTTCGCAGCGGGTTTTTTATTGCGAGAGCAGTGATGGCTACGCGGTTGCCTAAATTTCAATTGCAGATCAGACAACCCTATATTACGTTTTGCAGTGGCTCAGGCAATAACATCACCCGTGATGATTGATCCCGTCCGCTGGTAACTGGCGATGACGACCCCTTTCGACGTAACATGGCTTTCTGTTAAGGTAAATGCGGCCGGCATCGCGCCGTTGTCAAACAGCCTTTTTCCTTCACCCAGGATTACCGGGTAGATCTTGAGCCGGAGTTCATCCACCAGGTCATGCTTTAGCAACAGCTGTATGAGCTGACTACTCCCCCAAACCTGGAGATCGCCGCCCGCTGATTGCTTTAGCTTTTCGATATCAGCTACGGTTTTGAGGAAAACGGTATTTTTCCAGGCTGATTTGTCCCTTGTCTGCGACAGGACGTACTTGGTGCCTTCATTGATGCCCGGCCAAAAGTCAGCATGTTGCGGCCAGTAGGGCTCAAAAATCTCAAATGTCTTTCTGCCCAGGAGGTATTCCGCTGGTTTTAACTCTTCTTCCATGATCCTTCCAAAAAGTTCGTCACCATAAGACGCCGTCCAGCCGCCATATTTAAAGCCGCCTGAGGTGTCTTCCTGCGGACCACCCGGTGCCTGCATAACGCCATCCAGTGAAATCATTGATAAAACAGTTATCTTTCTCATCTTCTTTTGATTTATTGTTTAATTGAAATAGTTACTTCACAAAGATTGCATTCCTTTCAGGATTTCATACGGTGTGAAAATGACAACTTAGCGGGTCAATTATGCCAAAGCACGGTTATTATCCGCGTGATACTATTCCTGCATCCTTAATTTTGCTCCTGCATTAATTTTCTTTTTGCAATATATTTATACCGCTAATCATTATACGCCATGACCTTATCCACTCCGCTCAAGCTACTGATCGTCGAAGACCAGCCTGCCATCCGTAAAGACATCCAGTCCATGATCAGCAATGAACCAGACTTTATTGTTGCAGGCACCTGCGGCAGCGTGAAAGATGCCAAGGTACTCATTCCAGCCATAGAACCCGAGCTGTTGTTGCTGGATATAACGCTGACCGATGGCACCGGTTTTGATATCCTGCAACAAAACGACCTACACCCCTGCGGTGTGATTTTTCTAACGGCACATAAAGAACACGCCATTAAAGCCATCAAGTTTGGCGCATTGGACTATGTATTAAAACCCATTGAGCAGGGAGAACTGATTGCTGCTTTACACAAAGCAAAAAGGTCGCACACCGTGCAGCATGCAACACAGAATGGTGCGCAACCAGTGACACAGACAAGTGACCGGCAACGCATCCTGCTGCGATTCCAGGAAGAACTGCAGGTGGTGGAACTGCAGGAAGTCATGTATTGTCATAGCGATGCCGGTTACACGACATTCTTCTTAGCTGATGGCAGGAAGCTGCTTACTTCCAAATACCTGAAGGAATATGAAGGCGACTTGCCGGAATCGGTTTTCCTCCGCACACACCAGTCTTATGTGGTCAATACCCGGTTTATTGACCGGTACCGGAAAGAGGATAATGAACTGGTGTTGCGCAATGGCGCAGTGATACCTGTAGCCACGCGCCGCAAAGAAACGGTCCTGCATTATATGAACCATCTTCACTGATAGCTTATGAACCGCATTATTGTAGGGCTGTTGCTGCTTGCTGCCTGCAACACGCCACCAAACAAACTTCCCGTCAATACAGCCAAAGCCGATTCGCTGATCGCTTACCTGAAAAGTTCGGTCAACGTTTATTTTAACCAGAACCAAATCGCCGGTGGCAAAAAGATCCTGGACAGTATCAAGCCCATCGTTGATCAATTGGGAGACTACCGGCTGACCGGTGCCTGGCTGCGCTGCAAATCGGTGGAACACCAAGGTGGTACAAACGATAGTGCCAGATGGTTTATCGGGCAGGCGCTGGCACTTGCGACAAGACGTGACACGACGCAAAGGGAGATCATGGCTGCCAAACTGCAGTTCGCGGAAGTGCTCCGGCTGCAGCACTCCTATGACAGCGCGCTGCAATTTGCACGGGAAGCCTACTACCTTGCGGTTAAAGTGGATACCATCGCCTTGCCGCTGATCTGTATCCGGCTTGCCCAAATCTACAACGCCATCAACGACCAGCCGCAGCGGTATAAATACCTGCGGGAAGGTTACCGGCGCAGCACCTCCCCTGCGCACAAGGTAGTTTTTACCAACAATATCGCCGATTATTATGACCAGGTTGGTCAAACGGACTCCGCGATCTATTTCCTGAAAATGCTGGACAAAGACAGCAGCCTGAACAATCCTTATTATTTCGGAATCCGGTATGAAAACCTCGGCACTTTGCTGACAAAGCAAAATAAACTGCAGGAAGGATTACAGTATCAGTTAAAGGCTTTTGCGATCAATCGCGGCATTGATGCGTTGGATGCGCAATCCTATTACGATCTCGCAACAGCGTATAATAAGTTGCAGCAGTTTGATAAGGCAGGCATGAACCTTGACACGGCGATGATCCTTGCCAAACAACAAAATGACCTGCACCAGATCACTGCTATCTGGAAAGCGAAAGCGGGAAAAGAAGCGCAGCTTTGTTCGCCAATCTGTTCGCCAATCTGTTCGCCATTTGTTCGCCAAAAAGGGCGGCAAAAAGCGGAAAAAAGCGAGGAAAACTGAGCGAACGGGCATAAAAAAACCTTGTAAACCAATTGTTTACAAGGTTTGTAATGTGCCCAGGACATGAATCTAAACATCCTGATTATCAATTATTTATAGACGACGTGTGTCAAAATTGTGTCGCAAAAAATTAAAGAGCAATTAGGCGTGCCAGTTATGCGTGCTTATTCGCACTTTCTACCTGTCTGGGCAAATTTAAAAGATTATATAATACAGTTGGTAAGTTTATTGCAGATTGAGATTAAATAGCTTTTGGAACTCCTTAGCTTCTGGCAATTTTTCCCATCCTGAACCAAAAGCATCCATTATCAAATTTCTTTCCATAAGTAAGTTCACCCCGGTAAGATTAAATTTTTTCTGTTGTTGCCCTATATATTCCATCAAAAGTCGACCTCTGGGAGTAATGGTCGATAAAAAAGTTGATTGAATTTCACGATCTCTCCAATCTATTAAATAATCAGAATAATCTATTGTTGCTAAACTTTGACTAAATAAGAAGGTAACATATTCCTTAAGAAACTGGTGTTCCTCATAACCAATCGATAGACCATATTCACTCTCGTTATTAAACTCGGCAATTTCTATTGCAAGTGACATTGAGAAAAAGAGCTGTCGAGAAATGTTGGTTAATCCCTGGACAAAGAGGTCAAAAAAAGAAACTGAAAAAGTTGGATTTGCACATTTAGTTTTGATCATAACTGTAAATAATTCAGGTATATCGTGTGTTTCTCTAAAAATGAAGCCAAGATTATTAATCTCCAGTCCAACCTTCAAAATACCCGCTCTCTCAAGGATGTAAGTGCTACTTACTTTAGGCATCTTTTCCATGAATATCCTTTTTATAACCTAATATATATGTGTGCTTAAAACCTATTTATAAATTGCGATCACCTAATTCAGTTTCATAGCTTAATAAAAATTGGTTCTAAGAACGAATATCTATTTAACTCTATACAATGTTTATTCTTTTTATAAGAAATATGTTTCCAAAAAAAATTAATATCTGATATTGCTTGAACTTTTTCAACAGAAAATTGGCTTTCTGGTAAAAATTCACCTTGTTTATAAATTTTTCCATGATGAGTAAGAAATGCGGTAGCAACAGTAAAACGTCCATTGTTTATGTAACTATTTTCGTTAGTTAAACATAAAAAACAACCTATGTCAATTTTTTTATTTGCTACCAGCCAATTAAGCCTTTTTATATCATTTATTATTTTTTGTCTTGTTTGAGTTTGATTTGAATTATTTATTTTTTTATTTGGATACTTAAATTCAATCCCTATTTTAATTTCGTCATTTTCGTGAATGAATTTAATAAATAAGTCTAAATATTGCCCGTCAGAAAATTCATGAAACAAACTGGTTTCGAAATCCATTAATGCTATGCTTTCATTAAACTCTTTTTGAAACTCCCAAGCAAAGTTGAAAACTACTGATTTCTCTGATGAAATTAATTTTACATCCCTATTCATCCATTCATCAATCCTTCCCCAAATTGTTTTTATGTTATTCATTATTGAATCCATCTTCAATTATTTTTAAATGTTTTTAGCTAAAAACGACTTCGCACATAAAATCTATATTTTTACCAATAATGAGGGATTAAATAATCAAAAGCTTTAAACTTGTATCTGATGAATTGTGAATGCCCCTTCTGCTTAAAAAAAATGTTTATTCATGGATTAACCGCTTTGGCTTAAAGTTATTTTCAAGATGATTAAATGTCTTTTTGGGTTTCATTTACTTTCTTTTTCTCTAATTCAATTGACTTATTATCGATAAGAGCAGAGTCTATCAAATATGTGATATTCACATAGCTCACATATTTCCAGAGTATGTCATCTTTTTTTCCAACTTCATCAGATATTTTTAATTCAATTGAAAAATCTGTTTTTTTCCAAATAAATATTGTTCCCATTTCTTGGGGCCAGTACATTGATTCTTTGCGTTGTTGGAATGCAATGAATTGCTTTTTAAGAGTATCGACGGGATACCCATATTTTTCAAGATAATTAGAAATGAGGCAATTCTTTATCTCTTCATAAGCAAGAGAGTCTTTTTCCTTAATACTACCTGCAAGTCTGAGGCTTGACAATTGGTTTTCAGTAAAATTTTCAATGAGATTACAGTATAAATTTTTTTTGCCTGTTATTGTATAAAAACTATAACCACAGTCTAATGAATAATGATTATCTACAATTTTATTTTCTTTAACTAAATGATTTAAATGTTCGTTGTATTCTTCTGGAGAAGACAATAAATTAAATCCTAATAAAATTTCTGGTTTCTTTTCGCAACTCGTAAGAAAGATAAACAAGCACGCTATTTGATAATATTTCATCTTGTTTCAATTTATGCTTTTCTAAAAGTAGGCATCACTTTTTTCATCTTGAAAGAGATTAGACCGTTTCTAATAATTCACCGTGCTTCTCTTATCACTTCATTCTTTAATACCCTGTACAATAATCCCTGAAACCTGCATGTACGGTTTTCACTTTATATCGATTTTCTACAAACACAGTTAATATTTCATCCTCTATTATCGGTTGCAACTCCACTTCCAGTATACCGCTTTCGGTAAAATCAGACGAAAGCAACGTCCATTTTATTTGAATGTTTGTTTCTTCCGCATGTGCTTTGATGTAGAATATATCAGAATAAAAATCATCGCCAGCTACAAGGATTTTCTTTCCAGGTTGTACTTTAAGGCTCTGCTCACCAAAATTAATAATTACATTCGTTGGCTTGGGCTCACTATATGCAAGTAATCCTCCGGAAATATTGCTTTCACTAAGACCTGAAATATTTCCTTTAGTCTCTAATCGAATTACAAATTCATGTATAGGAGAATTACCGTTGTTTTTTAATCTGATTTGCAATGGGAAATAACTGTGGTTCGTACAATGATTAGCATATTCGGGCAAAACAGGTTTAGAAGAATTATTTTCCCGATTCTTGATTAAAAGATAAGCGTATGGGGGGGTATAGTCCGCTGGAATAATGGCCTCTCTATATTCAATTGTAGTTTTTTTAAATCGGGGATTCCTAATTACTTTAAAGCTTCCATCATCAAAGGATAGTACAGCCGATTTTCGCACTATATAATTCTGGCCATTTACATACCAGTCGAATGTATTCTTGTTTCGTACCATGAGATCAACAATATCTTCCCAACAAAAAAGGTGAACCTCAAATATGCCCATGGATTTATGTTCCAGGTTCTTTTGAAGAAAAAAGCTTTCTATTTGGCTATCTTTAGAAGCTGTGGTTACAAAATATAGTTTTTTTAATGCTGGTGTAAATCCTTTTGCCTTTTCAATCTCCCTTAATATTTCCTTTTCAGTAAATGGTCGGCCAAATTCTTTACCCCTGCCTTTACATTGAATACCATAATAACCATTTTCACCCGCTGGCATACCATATATGTCTACTCCGTTTTGCTTTTGCCCTTTTCGACCATTCATTTTAATTTCTGGGCATTGCCATATTTCTCCCCAAAGGTTTTTGCTAAATAACTCAAGATCTTGCCAGTTTGAAGGCTTGCTAAAGGATTGTTGCGCCTGCATATGTCATGGTTTATACAAGTTCGTTTTGCAATCTACAAATTACGCATCAATTTATAATTATATAAAACACTTGTAAATTGTTGATATTCATCCTATTGATTTTGGTTGAGGTTGACGCACACCTATGCCAGCTCGTTAAATTGCCTTATGATTTAAATATACCGGCAGGCTACTAAGTTACACGTATATAATAACTCATAAATTAAAGTAAATTGCTAAATAATTAATGTGTAATTATTACTTGAACTTACAATTATGAGCACATGCCCCTTAACCGGTAAAGCCGTGAATATGTTCCAACCTGGAAGTAAAAGGGAATTTCACTACGAAACTCCTTTAACTGGTGAAGTGATATTTACTGATTTAGCGCTAAGGGCGGCCCGTCAATTGAGTGAAGAAGAAAAACAAATTTTAGCCGGAATTTGTAGGAATAGGAGTTTAAAAGGAGAAGGGCCTACAATGATTGATACTGCTTTATTATCAAAATTAAAAGAGCAGGAAATACCTTATGGCTTTGAAGAGCGTGTCCAGCATTTTCTTCAATATCTTTATAATAATGGAGGAAAAGAGTACAGAGAACATAATTTAAATTCCATTGAGGATAACCTTATTACATATTCCTCCCCAGATGAGTTTAATAGGATTATTAAATATTTAAAATCAGAAGGCTGGATAGATTACGGTGAAGTTCCAACGTTTACCTGTACATTTTACCAGGGAATGCATTTAACAAAGAGTGGAATTGAGGAAATTGAAAAAGGACTTCCCAAAATGCCGTTGTTTGATTTGGTTAATCAAAAAATTACTACTGGCAACGCAGTCACTGACGCTACCATTGAACATGCTAGAAGATTGTTTTTTGATAAACACTCTACGCTAGAAAGTAAACGCTCAGCATGTGAAACTTTAAGTTATGTTTTAGAGCCGTTACGCGAAGAATTAAAGCCGCTATTTAGTGGTGATACTGAGCAGTTTTTTAATATAGTTAACAACTTCAATATCCGTCACAATAAAGAAAGAACAAAGCAAATTCAGCATCAGGAACAATTGGAGTGGGTGTTTTATTCTCTGTTAAATACCATTAATACATATGTAAAGATGAAAATTAAGCTAGATTAATTCCATTATTAAAGTTTTGTTATTCATTTTAATAAAGTGATTTTTTAGTTCTTATATCTAAGTACCGCCGTAAGGAGAGTAAAATCAATAATCCTTTAAACCTCATCTTGTGAAAGATATGTACATTCCAAAAACGAAAAATGTAATTTTAAAATGAGTTTAGAAACAACAAGAAAACTTATATCAGAAGTACTTGCACTTTTAAATAAGGGGGAATGGCAAATACCGCAATTCCAAAGAGAATATATCTGGACACCTGAGCAAGTAAAAAAATTTGTGAACTCATTTATTAAAACTTATCCAATTGGACTTATTACAATATGGAAACAACCTCAAGGTAAACCACACACACCAGGAGAACCATTAAAGTTGCATGATGAAAGTAGCTATAGTAATTATCAAGAAAATCCCGCAGTTATAAAATTGGTATTGGATGGGAAACGTAACCATTCGGTTCTCGACACTGCCGAAGCGATTGTATAAGC
>NZ_JCAPSW010000006.1:0-617299 GCF_059587045.1 Niastella sp. sgz303648
TACCCGAATGCTGCGGCAATTCTGCCGGTTGTTGACATTGTTCCTCCGGGTATCTGACTTTATACCATTTGATAAAATGTTTGACTGTCCAGGGGCCTGGAAGCCCATGTTTTAAGGCCAGCTTCTTATAACCCAAATTAGTGGTAAGATATTCTCTTGCAACAGCAATTTTAAGACCGGCTTCATAAGTAGGCGTTTTGCCTGATTGTTTTGATATACTCATATTTGAAAATCAATTATACATACTTAGTACCTAAATATGTAAAGTGATTTCAGGACGAGACAAAAAGACATCTCGTATCCGGGGCTGAAACTTAACGTAACGTACGGCAACGATGAGGCAACAATACGGTAACAATTCAGCATTGGGGCGGAGCAACCCCGGAGCAACCCAGTGGCAACCCGGGGGCAAGGAGGGCGTATCTACGGGTGAAATAGGGATGAAATACGGGCGGGATACGGGGCCGATACAAGTGGGATACAGCAACTACAGGGCAATGATACGGGATTGATAGGGCACCGCATGGATGTCTCGGAAATGTTTCGCTTGTTTCTTTGTGTAAGCCTTCAACAACAAATAGCCATGCGCACCTCGCATAATAAAATTTCTAAAAAAGAAGCACGGAGATATTAAAAATTGATTTATATCAAATTATTTCAATGGGTTATAATCGATTTAGGTGATAATCATGGTGTTCACATATAAGTATAAACATTTATGAATGATTAGCTGAAATAATTTAGAAAAAGAGTCGTTTTTTTGTACGGCAAATCAAACGTACACCATGAAAACTTATTTCCATGTCATCATATCTGCAATCGTTCCTTTCCCCTCCGGTTATATCGATTTCAAAAAAATGTATGGCCTTTAACGGCAAAGTAGCTGTTTAGCCGGAAGCCTGTATCTGAATCTGTCTATCTCAGAAATCTAAAATAAAGACGTGTTGCCATTGTTTTTTGTGTTGTCAAAACAATGGAAGCCGTATGTTGCTCTGATGTGTAAATTATCTTGAACCTTAACCTACCTGTTATTAAGCAAACCTTGTGCACTTGTCCTATCAAAAAAAGAAAGAGCCCTGCTAATGCGGGGCTCTTTAATGTATATGTAATGCATATCTCATGTATATCTGCGGCAGGGTTACGGCATAGAAAAAGTAAGACAATAGCAAGGCAATAGTAAGGCAATAGTAAGAGTGGGATGGTCTAATCCTCTGTATTGTCTTCTTCTATTTTCTCATCTTCCACATTAGCCAAAATAGCCGGAGTTACCTTTTTCACCGGGTTGCGATGGCTTTCGATATAGCCGGCGCGGCGGTTAATGATATCGATACATTCATAAATGGCGGTTAAGAAAGATGAATGATCGGCTTTGTTTTTACCGGCGATATCAAAGGCGGTTCCATGATCGGGCGAAGTACGAACCACCGGCAAACCTGCTGTAAAATTCACCCCTTCGCCAATGGCCAGCGATTTAAAGGGAATCAGTCCCTGGTCGTGGTACATGGCCAGTACGGCATCGAATTTTTCGTAATGGCGGCGGGCAAAAAATCCATCGGCGCTGTAAGGGCCCATGGCCAGCATAAAATGGCGGGCATCTTTTATGGCCGGTTTTATTATTTCTTCTTCCTCGCGGCCGATAAGTCCCTCGTCGCCTGCGTGGGGGTTAAGCCCCAGTACAGCAACTTTGGGTTTATCGATACCAAAATCTTTTATCAGCGAATTATTAATGATGTTGAGCTTTGATAAAATATTTTCGCGGGTAACATAGCGGGCTGCCTCGCTTACAGGCACATGCTCACTTACCAAACCAACCCTGAACGAACCGGCCACCATCAGCATAGCAACATCCTGCACGCCAAAAACATGTTTCAGATAGGGCGTATGACCGGTATAATTGAACTCGGCGTTATGGGTATTTTTTTTATGAATAGGGGCCGTAACAAGGCCATGTATCTTGCCCTCTTTTAAGGCCTGTACCGCAGTGCTCAACGATTTAATGGCATAGCGGCCACCGATATCAGACAACTGGCCGGGCGTAATGCCTACTTCTTCTTCCCAGCAATTGAAAATATTGATCTGTTTGAAATTAACCCGGTTCAGTTCTTTT
Organism: Niastella sp. sgz303648; assembly: GCF_059587045.1. Taxonomy (NCBI): domain Bacteria; kingdom Pseudomonadati; phylum Bacteroidota; class Chitinophagia; order Chitinophagales; family Chitinophagaceae; genus Niastella; species Niastella sp. sgz303648. The sequence goes on from NZ_JCAPSW010000006.1 coordinate 2,108, forward strand.
ATACTCTGGTAAGCGAAATTGATGTCGGGCACCGATTTTCGGTAAAAATTGATCACCTTGTTCGATGCAAATATTACCGGGGTACATAATTCAAGCAGGCGGTGATCGTTCAGCGTTTTTATGATAAGCTCTGCGCCAATTCCGTTCAAATCGCCTATTGATATGCCTATAATGGGTTTTTGTTGTTGCACGTTCATTGTGAATATACTATTGAAGCGGCTAATTTACGATATAATGACCAGATAGGGTAAGTTGCTAAATTTTGAGATTTAGAGATTTATAGATTTCGGGATTTAAATCTCAAAATGGCTAAATCGCTAAATCAGAAATTTTTTTCCACATTTCAGGTGTAAGAAACCTTGCTTTATATACAGTTGACTTCTATTCAGATAAATAAAAAATTACATAAATCCCTCCCTCACAACATAAGCATTTATACTTATATAATTTCTGTTTAATTTCTAATTGCGTGCAGCAAAACTGATTACAAAAACATATTGCGTTTGATTCTTATAATATTTTTAATACATTTGTTCTAATCCGTAAAATCAACCTTATGAAAAGACTAATATTATTGTACCCTGTTTGCCTGCGCATATATGCAGGTAAAGCAGCATTGCCGGATAAGATCCCCATTTCCGGCGCCATTCCAATAAAAAATATATTTAATATCAATACGTGCAATAGTTGTTAATCTATTGTGTTATTTATATATATTCCGGTTTAAACCGGAGAGGTTAATGGTTTAGAACTTTTTTGTAAGAAATCCGTATTTATGAAAAAATGTTTACCCTTCCTGTTAATGGTAACTTCTGCCATTTGGGTGAAGGCACAGGTTATCACACCTACTATAGTGGGCAAGTTTGGGGTTGATGGCGAAACGCAGATGAACCTGTTCGGAAGCAGCAACAGTAATACGCCCTGTACCAGTTGTGACGACTGGTATTATAAATTCGTAGTCAGCGCCGGAGGCGGAAGTAGTTACTTCGTAATAGATACCACAGGAGCCGCCGCAATTGTTGCCGGATATGCAAATGCCGCCAACAGAAATATACCGTTTTACCGCAAACAGCATTACGCCGCCTATTACCAGCTCGATGAAAGAACATTCATCGATGCGGTTTTTGTGCGCGATTACCACGGTACTGACCAAACCATATACTCTACTGCCAATAAAAACGGCGACAGTCCGGCAGACTGGACGGGCGCCGAAGGATCGGTTCCTGATAAATGCGAAATCCTGGATTCATATATTCACTTAAGAAGAGATGGCCCCACCTATACCGCATCTGATGAATTGTGGATGTATGGAGGTTTGGCATTGGAGAATACAAACGGTGACCGGTACTTTGATTTCGAAATGTACCAGACAGATATTTTTTACACCCGTAGTACACATAAATTTACAGGGTACGGCCCCGATGCAGGCCATACATCCTGGAAGTTTGATGCAGCAGGAAATGTAACGCAGCCTGGTGATATTATTTTTTCAGCCGAATATAGCAGTTCCGCGCTTTCGGCAATTGTAGCCCGCATTTGGGTTGACACAGCTACCCTTAACAACATAACCCCTGCCACTTTTGATTGGGATGGAAACACTTTATACGGAGCCACTAATAATTCAAAGTATGGATATGCTGCCATTAAGCCACTAAATGGCGACGATTTTTATTATGGTACCGAAAACACTGCCAGTACATGGGCCGGTCCTTTTAAACTGGTACGTGCCGATAATTCTGTAGTTGCTAACTTTCAACCCGGCCAGTTCATGGAATTTGGCGTGAACCTTACCACATTGGGCCTCGATCCGGTAACGTTATTGGGTACAACAAGCTGTGGCATACCTTTCAGCAAGGTTTTAATAAAAACACGTGCCTCGGTTTCATTCGATGCAAATTTGAAAGACTTTATCGGACCTTTCGATTTCTTTATGCCCGATTCGGCACAGGCCGCTGCTGATGTTCCTGTTTTTTGCGGCAGCACCGGTGTGAGCAATATTAGCGTTACTAACGCATACCCTACATCGTCATATACCTGGACAACTCCCGACGGACATATTGTGGGCGCTACCAGCGGATCTTCGATCACGGTAGATCAGCCTGGTTCGTATATAGTAACACAGATTCTCGAAACCGGTTGTCCAACCTATGCAAAGGATACAGTACAGATTGCGTACAGTTCAACCTGTACGGTATTGGCCGATAACCAGGTTACCTTTAAAGGTTTGCTGAACAACCGATCGGTTGATTTAGACTGGACGGTTACCCGAAACCAGGAAATAAAAAGCTTTACCCTTGAAAGAAGTACCGATGGCCAGCATTTTACCCTGGCAGGTACAGTTGATTCGCATAACCCCCAAACCCAATATGGTGTATACGCAACTACCGATGATGTAAGCCATCTCACATCATCGTATGTATATTACCGGTTAAAAATTACCGGCGTTGATGGTCAGGTGCAGTATAGTAAAGTTGTGAAGGTTTCGCTGATGGCAAGCGGTATTTCGGAAGTAGCCTTGCTGCCCAATCCGGTTCGTGATGTATTAAAAATAAATTTTACAGCCAATGCCGGTAAAGATGTGCAGGTGTTTATTTACGATATTACAGGCCAGCTGATGAAAACATTGAATACGCATGTACAAAGAGGCTATTCAACCATTACCCTAAATGGTTTTCAGTCGTGGGCCAAAGGCGTATACGCCGTGAAAATAGTGTCGGGTAAAGACACTTTTGTTGACAGGATGGTGCTCACAAAATAACAGGTATATTCATATATACTACATAAGTGAATTTTCGTGTATGTATTGGTAAGTGTTTATTCGTGGTAAACACTTACCAATATTTTTTTATTTGTTACGTTATAGCATATACAATATCCAGCTATTTATGAAAAAACCGGTACTTGTTTTATTGGTTATTTCCATAATTAATTGTGGTGCCTGGTGCCAGACAATTAGTCCGCAGGTTGTTAATGTATGCGGCGGCAACTATACCCAGGGGTATTACAGCATCGACTGGAGTGTAGGCGAACTGGCGCTGATTGACCAGATGCAATCCCTGGATGGAAGTAGCATCATTACACATGGGTTGTTACAACCATACACCAATCATCCGGGCTCCATTACTTATACCACCACCATAAGGGATGAGGAACTTAAAATACTGCCCAACCCAACACGCAATATTCTCGAAATAGATTATCTCTCCCTTACCAGCGGACCTGTTATGTTTACCCTGTACGATGCAACAGGGCGCGCCCTGTATAAAAAGCAGCGTGCCAGCTATGGCTTTGGTTTTATTGAAAGAATTAACATGACGCTTTTTGCAGCGGGTACCTATATGCTTTATGTTACTGCCAATAGTTCCGATGCCGGCGCCTGGAAAAGGCAACGGGCTTATAAAATAATTAAACTGTAACCTGATTGAGAACCCCTATTCCTAAACCCAAGCTTTTATGAAACAAACTTTACTTCTGGTACTGAGCGGTTTTATAACCCTCGCCTCGTTAGGCCAGGTGCCTGGCCAGATTAACTACCAGGGTGTGGCGCGTAATGTGGTGGGCAATGTATTACCTAATCAAAACATTTCATTGCGATTAACCATTCACGATGGTGGCGCCTCAGGAACGATTGTTTACCAGGAAACCCGGAATATAAAAACGAACTTATTCGGTCTTTTTAATATAGCGATAGGAAGCGTTGGAGCCGATAATGTGCGGGGGTCGCTGAGCGCCGTTGACTGGGCTAACAGTCAGAAGTACCTGCAGGTTGAAATGGATCCTGCAGGCCGGAATGCTTTTGTTGATATGGGTACTGCGCAACTGTTAACCGTGCCTTATGCATTTTATGCAAGCGCCGCACGGCCGGCAGGAGCAGCCGGCGGAAGTCTTACCGGTACCTATCCCAACCCCTCACTGGCCGATGGTTCAGTAACAACAACTACCATTGCCGACGGATCTGTTACTGCTGCAAAACTGGCATCCGGCGTTATTCCAACAAGCATACCACCCGGCGGGCCGGCCGGAGGCGATTTAACCGGCACCTATCCCAATCCTTCGATCAATGCAGGTGCGGTTGGTAACAGCAAAATTGCAGATGGCGCTGTATCAACCAATAAACTGGCCGATGATATTATTACAACCAGTAAAATTGCCGATGCGGCGGTAACGGCCGCCAAACTGGCTCCGGGTGTAATTCCTGCCTCACTGCCTCCTAATGGTGCAGCAGGCGGTGATTTAAGCGGCACCTATCCAAACCCTGTTGTAGCCACTTCGGCTATTGATGGCAGTAAACTGGCCGATAATGCAGTTTCAACCAGTAAAGTTGTTGACAGTTCAATAACAGCAGCAAAGCTGGCGGCAGGTGTTATTCCTGCATCGCTCCCTCCCGGCGGAACGGCAGGCGGCGATTTAAGCGGTACCTATCCCAATCCCGCTGTAAATAAAATTCAGGGCGTAGCAGTTGGCACAACGGCGCCTGTAAGTGGACAGGTTTTAAAATATAACGGCACTCAATGGAATCCGGCTGCCGATAATAATTTTTCATTACCCTACACCGGTACCGGCACTTCGGCTTCCGGTTTATTTAATATTACCAATACGGGTACTGGCATGGCCATTTCGGGCATTAACAGTTCAACCAACCCTGGCGCCTGGGGTGTTGAAGGAAAAATTTCGGGCGCAGCGCCCGGCGATTCATCGGCGGGTGTAAAAGGCACCAATATGTCAAAAATAGCCTGGGGCTTTGGCGTATGGGGTTCGCATGCCGGCAACGGTCCCGGTGTGTTTGGAAGTTCATCGAATGGTCGTGGTGTTTATGGATACAGCAAAAACGGATCGGGCGTATACGGAAAAAGTAATGCCGGCAACTCGGCCCGGTTCGAGATCACGAATACAGCCAATTATTTTGATGCTTTATTATCCACCACCAACGGTGCGGGAAGTGCCATTTCAGGCATGAACACTGGTATTGGCCAGGGGGGCTGGGGAACGCTGGGAGTGGCCATGGACGCTTCGGCGATAGGAGTAATGGGTGTTAACTACGGTGGCGGCGAAGGAATACGCGGCAATTCATTCAGTAATATCTATGCAGCTGTTGTAGGCGAAAATGCCGGTTCCTACGGCGGTGTGGTAGGCGTTAATAAAAATACCGATAATACATTGAGCGGAGCTGGTGTGGTAGGCCGCATAGATGGTGTTAATACAGATGGTTACATCATGTATGGCGATGCAGTAGTGGGTGAAATGCTGGGCGATGCACAGGGTAACCTGGCCGTGTTCAGGGTAGATGGTGTAAATATGGCCCGTATCGATAAAACAGGTGTTGGTTATTTTAATGGCGGTACCGTTAACAGCGGCGCCGACGTGGCTGAATATTTTGATGTTGAAGGTAACCGCAACAGTTACGAACCCGGCGATGTGCTGGTTATTTCGCAAAACAGCGACCGTACGGTTGAAAAATCATCAGACCCTTACTCAACACTGGTGGCGGGTGTGTATGCCACCAAACCAGGCGTATTGCTTACCGAAAAAAATGGTGAGCATGATGATCTCACCGGCGGTGTGCCCATGGGCGTTATAGGCGTTATTCCTACAAAAGTTTGTATGCAGGGCGGCGCTATTAAAAGAGGCGATCTGATTGTAACATCTTCAATACCCGGTGTTGCCATGAAAGCCGAGGCTGGTAAAGTGCAGGTAGGGCAGGTGATCGGGAAAGCCCTGCAGGATTTTAATGGTACGGGCGTTGCTAAAATAAATGTGTTGGTAAGTGTAAAATAATAGTTACAGGTTACCAGTTGCCGGTTACCAGTTTCCGGGAACAGGAATCCGGTAACTGGTACCAGATTCAAACCCCAAATGAAAGATCATGTTCAACTATAAAAAACTACCCATATTACTACTAAGCCTGTTTCTGCTGTGTGCCCAGGTAAAGGCACAGGTAACAGGTAAGCAACCGCAACAGGCTGATCACGGTACACAGCGGGCAACGCCCGCCAAACGCGATTATGCTTCGGTTATAGCCGATTTTAGAAGAAGGTATCCCGACATACCTGTTCAGGCAAAGCCGGAATTAAAGGGTGGCGATAATCATACTAAACCCCATAACAATACATCGTATGAAGCAGTGCGGCAACAGCTGATACAGCGGTATCCCGAATTGCAGCAACAATTAACACAAAGGCCTGTAACAGCAGGTTCTGTTAAGGTTGAACCTCGTTCGTATGAATGGTGTGTAAAGAACCTGTTGCCGGGGATACAGGCTATGCAAAAAGCGGCACAGGAATAGGGTTGCCGGATCCCGGTTCCCGGATCCCGGTTGCCAGTTTCCGGGTATCAGGTAACTGGTAACCGGTAACTTCTTATTTTTGCAAGGTGTACACACTAAAAAAATCCCTGGGGCAGCATTTTCTGAAAGATGAGAATATTTGCCGCAATATTGTGAAAGCATTGCAGGAACGGCCGTTTCAGCGCTTACTCGAAGTAGGGCCGGGTGGCGGCGCGCTCACCAAATATTTGCTCCCCCTGCCCGATATCGATTTTAAATGTATTGAGCTCGACGAAGAAAAGGTAAACTGGTTACTGCAGCAATATCCCGCCATACAAACAAAAATCATTCACCAGGATTTTTTGGCAAGCAGCAAGCCGTACAACGATCCCTTTACCATCGTGGGTAACTTTCCGTATAATATATCTTCGCAAATATTATTTAAAGTGCTTGAGTGGAAGGATAGTGTTGAAACTGTGGTTGGCATGTTTCAGAAAGAAGTAGCACAGCGCGTTGCAGCCCGGGAAGGAAATAAAGTGTATGGCATATTGAGTGTGCTGGTGCAGGCATTTTTTGATGTGGAATATTTATTTGAAGTGCCCGAAAATGCATTTAATCCGCCGCCTAAAGTTAAGAGCGCCGTGATCAGGTTAACGCCTGCTCAACATGTACCCGACATGAAAAGCGAAAAACAGTTTTTTTTACTGGTGAAAACCGGCTTTAACCAGCGCCGTAAGATGCTGCGCAATGCCGTTAAAGGATTGTTTACCGCAGAAGAGCTGCAAAACAGCATCTTTGATAAACGCGCCGAACAATTAACCGTAAACGATTTCGCCCAACTTACTTTTAAAATGAAATAGGTGACCCACCATATTTAAGAGAATGAAGAAAGTTATTATTACCGCCAAAGTACATAACTGGCTTATTGAACAATTACAGAAAAAAGGATTTACCGTTGAATACGTTCCCGCTGTTACCTATGATGAATTGCTCGATACGATTCAGGAGGCAGAAGGGCTTATCGTTACAACTCGTATTAAAATTGATAAACCTCTGCTCGACCTGGCTGCGAATTTAAAATGGATCGCGCGCCTTGGCAGCGGTATGGAGCTTATTGATGTGCCCTATGCCGAAAGTAAAGGCATTAAATGTGTAAGCAGTCCCGAAGGCAACCGCAATGCAGTAGCCGAACATGCGCTGGGTATGTTGCTGAACCTGATGAATAAGATCAACAGCAGTATGCAGGAAGTTCGTGAGGGCAAATGGATACGCGATGCCAACCGGGGTATTGAACTAACCGGTAAAACGGTAGGTATCATTGGTTATGGTAATACCGGCAGCGCCTTTGCCAAATTACTTTCATCGTTCGATGTAACAGTGCTGGCCTGCGATAAATACAAATTTGGGTTTGCAAAAAATTATGTGCGGGAAGCCAACATTGAACAAATAGCCCGTTACGCCGATGTGATCAGTATGCATCTGCCGCTTACCGAAGAAACCTTTCATTATGCCAATGACCACTTTTTTAATGCACTGGAACGGGCGCCTTTCTTTTTAAATACTTCGCGTGGAAAAGTACAGGATACGGCTGCTATTATCAGGGCGCTTGAGCAGGGCAAAATTGGCGGGGCCGGACTCGATGTGCTGGAAAATGAAAAATTAAATACATATTCAGAACAGGAAAAAAAGGAGATCGACTGGTTGCTGAGCCAGCCTAATGTGGTAATTACGCCACATACTGCCGGCTACAGCCACGAAGCTTTTTATAAAATGGCCAGTGTGGTAATGGATAAATTGGGGCTGTAACCCCTGTCCATTGCTTGTCCACCATGGATTTAAAGTCCCTTAAATTGTTGTTAAACCCTGTATTTTCGGCAGGTAGGCAGGAATCTAAAAATTGGCTTAAAAAACAATCGGAGGGAAATTAAACATTCTGAAAAAAACTTTATTTTTGTTTTATACAGTAGTGCAACGCTTCAGCCCAGAGGCGTTGTTCTTTTTTTCTATTTATATAAGCTAATTATATCTGGTTTAAATAAGGAGGTTTTTATGACAAGTGTTTTATATATTACTAAGGAAACGCTGGAGCAAATGAAAGAGGAGCTGATTCGTATGCGTACGGTTGATCGTCCGGCTGCCGCCAGGGCTATTGCAGAAGCACGCGAAAAAGGCGACCTGAAAGAAAATGCAGAGTATGACGCTGCCAAAGAATCTCAGGGTATTCTGGAGGCTAAAATAAAAAAACTTGAAAGCGATATCGCCAGTGTTCGCATACTTGATACTGAAAACGTAGATACCAGCAAAGTATCTATTCTTACCAAAGTAACTATTACCAATCTTTCTAATAAGAAAAAAATTACCTACACCATCGTTTCTGAAAAAGAAGCCGATCTGAAACAGGGTAAAATTTCATTTACCTCCCCCATAGGCCAGGGACTCCTTGGCAAAGTAGTAGGCGATGTGGCAGAAGTACAGGTTCCTGCCGGATTGCTCAAATTCAGAATTGAAGAAATTACTGTTTAACAATCAGTTATCTCTAAAATCCCGACTTTTTTTATTGGCTTGACGAGTTGAAAGTTGGCGGGTTGACAGGTTAATTAGTTGATAGGTTAACAGGTTGATCGGTTAACAAGTTGATCAGTTGGCAGGTTGAATAGTTAACTTTAAAATGGGTTTAACCTGTAAACTTGTTAACTTATAAACTTTTCAACTAATCAACTTTTTAAATAAACGGTGATATGACCATTTTTTCCAAGATCATTGCCGGTGACATTCCGGCCTATAAGATTGCTGAAGATGAAAAATTCTTTGCCTTCCTCGATATTTTTCCGCTCGTAGAAGGCCATGTGCTGGTTGTTCCGAAAATTGAGGTTGATAAATTTTTTGATGTGCCGGATGATTACCTGGCCGATATGCTGTTGTTTGCCAAACCCATTGCCAAAGCCATTGAAAGATCATTTGATTGTAACCGTTGCGGTATGGCTGTAGTAGGGCTTGAAGTTCCGCATGCCCACCTGCACCTGGTGCCAATCAATGGCATCAATGATCTGAATTTTACACGGGCTAAACTGAAACCCACGCCCGAGCAGTTAAAAGCCGTTCAGGAAAAGATAAAGAAGAATTTGAAGGGCGGACCGAGGTAGGAAGTTGTAAGTAGGAAACCCGAAGTCAGATGCCGGAAAACTGGTAACGGGAAACAGGTAACCGGTATCTGGTAACCGGTTACTGCTAACCTGTATTTTACTTATAACTTAAAACTTATTACTTATGACTTATTACTTACTCTGCCAGGGTTCTTCGCAATAAAATCTCCCCATCCATTTAATTTTTTACCGGCGGTTTTCAGCAGTACCGAATCCTGAAAGTGATGGCATACTGCCACTGCCAGTGCATCCGAAGCATCGAGGTATTTTATATCGGTATTGTGGGTAATGGATAATATTCGTTGCAGCATTTGCCATACCTGTTCTTTACCCGCATTACCATTGCCGGTTATCGATTGCTTTACTTTTTTGGGAGAGTATTCAAATACTTCAACACCCGAATTCATGGCTGCGGCAATGGCTACCCCCTGGGCGCGCCCCAGTTTTAGCATACTTTGTACGTTTTTGCCAAAAAACGGAGCCTCGATGGCAAAGCTGTGCGGTTTGAACCGGGTGATCAGCTCGCTTACTTTCTGATGAATCATCTTTAGCCTTTCGTAATTGTCTTTTTTAGCATTCAGCTTCAACACACTCATTTCGAGCAGGGCTATCTGTTGCGATTTTATTACTATAATACCATAACCCATGAACAAAGTTCCGGGGTCGATGCCAAGAATTATTTTTGATGGTGTTTGCAATGAGCGGGTGGATTGGGTTATTTTGCGAACTTATTTTGGTGACGCTGAACAAAAATATCAAAATTCTTCTCAACTATGTGATTGGACCGCTGGTGTTTTGCCTGCTTTCATGGTCGATATACAGCCAATTATTGCGTCAGCATAACTGGCAGGCTTCGCTGAACCATACCTGGCGGGCATTGGCGGGTGGTGAAGCATGGAAACTGGTGGTTACTATTTTGCTGATGTTTGTAAACTGGGGGCTCGAGTCCCGTAAATGGCAGGTGGTTATTAAAAGAATCCAGTACCTGTCGTTTTTTCAATCATGTAAAGCCGTTTTTACCGGTACCACACTCGCTTTTTTTACGCCCAACCGCATAGGCGAATACATGGGCCGAATATTATATCTTGATGAAGGCAAACGAATAAAAGCAATTTCTCTTACTATTGTATGTAGTATGGGGCAGCTGCTGGTGACCTGGTGGGCAGGAATTGGCGGAATTTTATACCTGCAACATTATGGCGATAAAAATTTGCTTCATACGTTTGCCCCGCACATGGGACTTTGGATGAGTATGGTGCTTTATGCTACCGTAGTAGCGGCGGTAATTTTAACATTATTTTATTTTCGATTAGCAGGGCTGGTAAGATGGGTTGAAAAAATACCGCGGATCCAAAAACCGGTTGCTTATGTAAGGGTTTTAGATAATCTTAACGCAACCATCTTATTACGGATCCTGTCTTTATCAGTACTTCGATATTGTGTGTTTATAGGGCAATATTACCTGCTGTTTGATGTTTTTGAAGTGCATGTTACCGCTGCACAGGTTGCCGGCTCTGTAAGTGTTATTTTCCTGGTTTTATCAATTGTGCCAACTATAGCTGTGATTACCGAATTAGGCGTGCGATGGAAAATCGGCATTGAAGTGGTACAACTTTTTAATAGCAATATTACCGGCATACTGGCTACATCACTGGCAGTGTGGATGATTAATCTGGTAATACCTGCGTTGATCGGGAGTTTATTAATTTTAGGTATTAGGTTTTTTAACAATAGAAAATAAAACACCGGCCCCAACGTCAACCTTATTAAATGGATTAATTGAATAGCGTACATGAAAGTATACCGACCACTCGTATTCCTTTTGCTTATAGTTGTTAGTTTTCCGTTGAGAGCGGGAGACGGCTTTTGTGAGATCCGTAACACGGCCTTTTCAAATGGTGAAGAAATTACCCTGAAGGTATTTTATACAGTAGTAGGGGCTTATTTCGGCGCTGGCGAAGCTACGTTTAACACAACGATCGAAAAGCTGGCTGGTAAGCCCGTGTACCATATTACAGGCGAGGGAAAAACATACAGTTTTTACGATAACTTTTTTAAAGTACGTGACAAATATGAAACGTATATCGATACGGCTACCCTGCAGCCTTATCGTTTTATACGCAATGTATATGAGGGTGGGTATAAAAAATATGAGAATGTAACTTTTAATAAAAGCACCAACTCGGCTATTACCAACCAGGGTGTGTATAAAGTGCCTGAATGTGTACAGGACGTGTTAAGCGCGGTTTATTATTCCCGTAATATCGATTTTAATAAATATAAAACGGGCGATAAGATCATGTTTTCGATGTTTCTCGATAACGAGTTGTACGAAATGTACATCAGGTATCTTGGTAAAGAAACCATCAAAACAAAATACGGCAAGTTCAGAGCTTGCAAGTTTAAACCGCTGCTTATTAAGGGTACCATTTTCGAAGGCGGTGAAAAAATGACTGTTTGGGTAAGCGACGACCGCAACCATGTGCCAATTCGTATCGAAAGCCCTATTTCGGTAGGCAGCGTAAAAATCGATATGATCAGCTACCGAAATTTAAGGTATCCGCTTACTTCGTTGCTCAGTTTGTAAAAAAGGCAATAGGAGTAGTGAATAGGCAGTAGTGAATAGGCAACAAGGCATAAAGGCAATGAGGTATAAAAACCCTTTTACCATAAAAAATACATTTCTTTTTAAGCAACTACCTTCGTACTTCTGACTTCCGACTTCGGACCTCGGCTTCCTGCTTCAGGGCTTACAGATCCTGCAGATTAAACACCTCTTTCTGCCTCACACCACGATTGGTTTGCTGAAGCGAGCAACATTCGTTCACGGGATCATGCTCAAAAAATAAAATATAATTGTTTTCAACAGCCTCCGTTAAAAATTCCTTTTTTTCCAGCAGGGTGGTAAGTGGAAACATGTCGTAAGCCATTACATACGGTATGGGCAAATGGGCTACTGCCGGTATCAGATCGGCTGCATATACAATGGTATTACCTTTATAACTGATCTGCGGCAGCATCATGGCTTCGGTATGGCCATAGGCAAAGCGTACAGTCATGGTATCTGAAAAAGCTACGCCGTCGGTAGGTTCAACAAATTTCAGTTGTCCGCTTTGTTCTATCGGTAAAATATTTTCTTTCAAAAAAGATGCTTTTTCGCGGTCATTGGGTTCGGTAGCTGCCTGCCAGTGACGCAGGTTGCTCCAGTAGGTGGCATTTTTAAAAGCAGGCACCAGTTTATCGCCTTCGCGAACGATACTGCCGCCGCAATGATCAAAATGCAAATGGGTAAGAAATACATCGGTAATGTCACTGGCGTGAAAGCCATATTGTGCCAATGACTTGTTTAATGAATCATCGCCATTGAGGTAATAATGACTGAAGAATTTATCATCCTGTTTATCACCCAGGCCATTATCGATTAATATCAGCCGGTTTTCTTCCTGTATCAATAAACTGCGCATAGCCCAGTTGCACAAATTATTTTCATCGGAAGGGTTTAGTTTATTCCAGATTGTTTTGGGCACAACGCCAAACATAGCTCCGCCATCTAATTTAAAATAACCGGTGTTTATGGAATACAGTTGCATGTTCTGAGTTCTTAGTTCTGTGTTCTTAGTTTTGAGTTCTTAGTTCGGCAAACGGCAAAAGTTACTGAAAGTTTAAAGTTGCTTTTTGCCTTTATTTAGGTTATTAGTTTAATCAGGTTGTTTCCTATTCACCATTGACCATTGACCATTCACCATTCACGACCTTGCTTCTTTCATCATTGCCCGCAAAGTCCAGGCCAGCCATACAAATCCGATCATGAAAAATACCATTAAGGCCAGAACCGAATTGCGCATGCCGCCGTGCTTTATGGTCAGCTCCTCAATAAATGCAAATGTAAACATTCCCAAAACAAGCGCTAATTTTTCGGTTACATCATAAAAGCTGAAGAACGAGGCGGTGTCTTTTGTTTCGGGCATCAGGTTGCTGTAGGTTGAACGGCTGAGCGATTGAATACCCCCCATAACCAGTCCTACAACAGCTCCTACAAAATAGAATTGTACATCTGTATGGGTAAAATAAGCAGCGACGCAAACGCCTATCCAAACCAGTACACAGCCCATAAGCGTTTGTATGTTACCATACCGTTCACTCAGCCGGCTTATTAAAATGGCGCCGGGTATGGCTACCAGTTGTATGATCATAATGGTAATGATCAGCTTATCGGTAGGCAGGTGCAGTTCCTTGGCGCCGAACTGGGTAGCTGCCAGAAAAACGGTTTGAATACCGGCGCTGTACCAGAAAAACGAAAGCAGAAACCGTTTTAAAACGGGCCTGTGTTTTACCTGGCTCCATACTTTTTTTAATTCAAGGAAGCCATTGCTGAAAACATTTTTTCGTTCATGCCTTTCTTTTATACTGCTGATGGGAAGATAACGGAATGGCACCTGGGCAAAGCCAACCCACCATATGCCTACCAGTACAAACGATACACGGGCGGGCATATAGTCTTTATCATAGGTGGTATGAAAACCGAATTTTTCAGGAAAGAACACCACAATAAAACACAATATCTGCAAAATAACACTGCCTATATAACCCCAGGTATAACCGCGTGCGCTGATGCGATCGCGCAGGTGCTCAGGCACCAGGTCGGGCAGGTAACTGTTATAAAATACCAGGCTGCCCCAAAAGCCGATGCACGAAAATACCATACAGGCTATACCGATATTTAAACTGGTTGATGTAAGTCCTGCAGCTTTTCCCGCAACCTGTTCGGGTGCAAAAAAATACAGCAATGCGCAGGCTATGGACCCCATGGTGCAAAAGAAACGCATGAAGTTCTTCTTATTGCCCCGGTAGTCGGCGATTGAAGTAAGAATGGGCGAAATAAAAGCAACTACAATAAATGCAGTGCCCAGGGCATAATTATATAAAGCGGTATTTACAAATTTGCGGCCCAGAAAGGTTACTTCATTATTCGGCGTTTGGTTTTTGGTAATTGCCTCATAATAGGCCGGAAAAATGGTAGAGGTTATAACCAGGTTATATGCCGAATTGGCCCAGTCGTACAAGCACCAGGCATTGATTACTTTGCGTGAAGTTAATTTCATGGTGGATTGTAGGTTACTTGTTGAGGGTTATAAATTGCAGGGGTACAGGTTACAGGTTGCAGGTTTCAGGTTTCATAATTCATGTTACGCATTACAGCTTGCAGGGCGGCCTTGTAACCTGTAACCTGCAACTTGTAACGGTATTTATTTTCCAATTACGCCGGTTGCAAACAAAATGATCAGGGTTATGCCTACTATAATACGGTACCAGCCAAACAAACGAAACCCATGCTTCTGTAAAAAGCCAATAAAAAACCTGATGGCGATGATAGCAACAATAAATGCAATGCCGCTTCCCAGCAGCAGCGTATTCAGGTTGCCGGTATTTAACACCTCAGGTTTATCTTTATACATATCATACAGGCTTTTTACCGTAGCAGCCAGCATGGTAGGCACAGCAAGAAAAAAAGAAAATTCGGCGGCCAGCCGGCGGGTTAATTTCTGTTGCATACCACCGATAATGGTGGCGGCGCTGCGGCTTAATCCGGGAAAAACGATCGACAATACCTGGTACAAACCAATGGTGAATGCGGTTTTGTTGGTAATATTTTCTTCCTTATCAATTAATGGTTTTTGAAACCACTTATCTACAAACAACAAAACAACGCCTCCCAGTAACATAATAACGGCAATAATCATTGGCTTCTCCAACATGGCATCGATGTGTTTTTTAAAAAGGGCGCCAAATGCCAGCGCAGGAATAATGGCTATGATAAGCTTTATATAAAATGAGATCTTTTTAAAATCGAAAAACTTGCGCCAGTACAATACAACTACCGATAAAATAGCCCCGAACTGAATAACTATTTCAAACAGTTTGGCAAAATCGCCTTGATCGCCCATGATGGCCGATGCAATGGCCATATGTCCGGTTGAAGAAATAGGTAAAAATTCAGTAAGTCCTTCAATGATGGCGATGATGATAGCGTGCAGGGTGCTCATTTGGTTGATCAGTTAAGTTGACAAGTTGATAGGTTGCCTGGTTAATAAGTTGACATGTTAACAGGTTGATAAGTTTATTAAAACAAAGAAAGCGATACTGTGCAGGCATCGCTTGTATTAACTAATAAACTTTTCAACTGATCAACTAATCAACTATTCTTCGGTTTCTTAAAAATGGCATACACTTCAATGCCCAGTCCCAGCAAAATAAGAATAGGTGCAATGGTTATACGGCGAACGCTGTACACTTCATTTTCTTTGAACATATTGGGATCGTCGCTTTTACCGCCCGACATTAAAACAATTCCAATCAAAACAAGTACTATACCGGCAATCATCCAGATATAGTTGTCTTTCGTAAACAGGCTGGCGGTAGTAGCGGGTTGTTTTTTTTGTTCCTTCATGGGACCAATTTATTAGGTGCGCAATATAACTTGAAATATCGAATGTCGAATATCGAATTTTGAATTTCGAAGCTCGACATTCAATATTCGATATTCAATATTAATAGAGTTCGTCGAGCTTCATTTTCAGGTATTTCACCACGCTGCGGTACGTGCTGAACAAAGTAATACTGATGCCCAGTAATATCAAAAAGCCAAACAGGATCACCACTTTGCTGTTATCGCGCAGGTCGCGCAGATAAGGAAGAAAATATTCCGACAGCAGCATCAATCCGTAAATAAGGCTGATAGATATCAGGGCGGCGATCAATCCGTTTAAAACGGCCCGCATATTCAATGGCCGGGCTATAAACCCACGGGTGGCGCCTACCATTTGCATGGTTTTTATCAAAAAACGGTTGCTGTACATGGCCAGGCGTATAGTATTATCAATAAGTACAATAGATAATATACAGAACAGGGCGGCCAGGGAGGCAAATACGATGAGCCCCGCACGCACCGATGATCCCATTTTTTCAACCACAAAAGCCGGATACTTAACGCTTTCTATTACCAGCTGCCTTTGCTCAAGGTCGGCCTTGATAGCTGCGATCGTATCTTTTTGCACATACATGTTCTTCAGATTGAAGTCGATGGAGGCCGGCAGCGGGTTTTCTTCAAGCAGCTCCTGAAAATCGGTTTCGCCTTTGTCCATCCATTGCTTTTTGGCGGTTTCCTTGTCGATGTATTCTACTGATTTGGTATAGGGGCGCGACTTTATGTACTGCATCAGGGAATCTACGTCGGTCTGCGTTACACTTCGGCGCAGGTATACCTGGATCTTGATATCTTCTTTCAGTTCCTCGGTATAGCGGCTTGCATTAAGTAACAGCCACCCAAAAACGCCTACAAAAAATAGCACGATGGTAACCCCTAAAATGGCCATAAAGTAAGAGGGTTTGGAACGCTTTGCTGATGCTTTTCCGAATTGCGCCATGTAATTTTAGTTTTTGAAGGGATGATAATACACCAAAGAGCGGCAAAAATAACGGTTTTATCCCGGTTAAACGGTTGAAATCCGTATTTTTGACATCCTCCTAAACGATGGAAATGTCCTGAAAATTTCAAAAGTGAATTACTTTTAACGTTTCCTCAACGTTTGATAGTCAATTCAATGTGAAAATGAGCAAAATATGTTCCGCAAATGCGGGATGCAAATGGATTATAGGAGAAACTAAAAACTCAGAACCAAGAACATAGAACTAAGAACTAACATGGAATACAATTTCAGGGATATTGAAAAAAAATGGCAGGCACAGTGGAAGGAATCGGGCGCGTATAAAGTGAGCAACAACTCCCCGAAACCGAAATATTATGTTTTGGATATGTTCCCCTATCCCAGTGGCGCCGGACTACACGTAGGTCACCCGCTGGGTTATATTGCCAGTGATATTTACAGCCGGTTCAAACGTTTAAAAGGTTTCAACGTGCTGCATCCCATGGGCATCGATGCATTTGGGTTGCCGGCCGAACAGTATGCCATAGAGCATGGCGTTCACCCCGCTGTTAGCACCGAACAGAATATTGCCAATTTTCGCCGGCAGCTCGATAATATCGGTTTTTGTTTCGACTGGGACCGGGAATTCCGTACCAGCGACCCCAAATACTATAAATGGACGCAATGGATCTTCCTGCAATTATTCAACGGATGGTATAACCGGAAAACCAAAAAGGCCGATCAAATTTCGAACCTGGTTGCCATTTTCGAAAAGGAAGGAAATGCCGGGTATGAAATTCCAAATGACAAATTTCAAATCCCAAAAACAGGGAAGCGGGTTTTTACTGCAGCAGAATGGAAGGCTTTTTCTGAAAAAGAACAACAGGATATTTTAATGGAATACCGCCTTGGCTATTGCGGTTATGGCGAAGTGAACTGGTGCGAAGCGCTCGGTACCGTTTTGGCCAACGACGAAGTGGTGAACGGCGTAAGTGAACGCGGCGGTTACCCTGTGGTAAAGAAAAAACTGCGTCAGTGGTATTTGCGCATTACCGAATACGCCGATCGTTTGCTCGAAGGGTTGGAGCTGATCGAATTCAGTGACGCGATGAAAGAAATGCAAACGAACTGGATCGGCAAAAGCTATGGGGCGGAAATTGATTTTGACATAGCCAATGCTTCGACTGCCGTTCAGCACAAATTAAGGGTGTACACCACCAGGCCCGATACCATTTTTGGGGTTGACTTTATGGTTATTGCGCCCGAACATGAATTGATTGAAACCATCACAACGGCCGAACAAAAAAAGGCGGTTGAAGAATATATCACCTACGTTAAAAGTCGCAGCGAGCGCGAGCGTATGGCCGAGAAAAAGATCACCGGGGTGTTTACCGGAGCCTTTGCTTTAAATCCGTTCAATGGCATGAAAATTCCCATTTGGATCAGTGAATATGTACTGGCCGGTTATGGTACCGGCGCCATTATGGCCGTGCCCTGTGGCGATGAACGCGATCATAAGTTTGCACAACATTTTGGTATTCCCATCACCAATATTATAGGCTCGCATTATGATGGTAAGGAAGCCAATCCTACCAAAGATGCCATACTCGAACACTCTGAGTTTTTGAACGGCATGGTTATGCGTAATGCCATTGAAGTGGTGGTGAATAAGATCGAAGAAATGGGTATTGGCTTTCGCAAGGTGAACTATAAAATGCGCGATGCGGCCTTCAGCCGTCAGCGGTACTGGGGCGAACCGTTTCCGGTACAATGGAAAAACGGCATCGCTTATCCTTTACCCGAAAGCGAATTGCCATTGGAATTACCGCATGTTGATAGTTATAAACCGGGACCCGAAGGAGAGGGGCCGCTGGCCAACATTCCTGAGTGGACGGAACGCGACCTCGAAACCAATACCATGCCCGGTTATGCCGGTTCTTCGTGGTACTTCCTCCGTTATATGGACCCCCATAACGGGGCTGAATTTTGCAGCCGCCAGGCCAGTGATTACTGGGGCCAGGTTGATTTATACATCGGCGGCACCGAACATGCCGTAGGGCATCTGTTGTACAGCCGCATGTGGACGAAAGTATTATTCGACCTCGGGTATATTGGTCATGATGAGCCGTATAAAAAGCTGGTGAACCAGGGAATGATACAGGGCAGCAGCCGTTTTGTATACCGCGTGCATGGTTCAAATAAATTTGTATCGTACGGTTTAAAAGATCAGTATCAAATAGACGCAATACATGTTGACGTTAACATCGTAGATGGTGTGGAACTGGATATTACGTCGTTCAGAGAATGGCGGGCTGAATATGAAAATGCCGAATTTGTATTGGAAGATGGCAAATATATATGTGGCACCGAGGTTGAAAAAATGAGTAAGCGCTTATATAATACGGTAAACCCCGATGTTGTGGTAAACCGGTATGGCGCCGATACCTTTCGCATGTATGAAATGTTTTTGGGCCCGGTTGAACAAAGCAAACCCTGGGAAACCAAAGGCATTGAAGGGGTGCATCGCTTCCTGAAAAAATTGTGGCGTTTGTTTTACGACGAAATGAAAGGGAAATTATGGAATGAAGAAAAAGCTACGCCGGCCGAATTAAAAGTGTTGCACAAAACCATTAAGAAAATTGAAGACGATACCGAACGGTTTTCTTTCAATACCGGTGTTAGTGCTTTTATGGTTTGTGTAAATGAGCTTAACGAATTAAAGTGCCATAAAAAAGAAATTCTTGAATCATTATTGATATTGCTTACGCCGTATGCGCCGCATATTGCCGAAGAATTATGGCATTTGCTGGGCAATACCACGTCGATATTGGATGCTTCGTTTCCGAAATTGAACGAGAGTTATTTAATCGAAAGCAGCAAGGAATATCCTGTTTCAGTGAATGGTAAACTGCGAACCACCATTCATATAGCGCTCGATACGCCGCAGGAAGATGTAGAAAAGATTGTATTGAGCAACGACGTCATTCAAAAATGGCTCGAAGGCAAGCCGCATAAAAAAATCATTTTTGTAAAGGGCAAAATGGTGAATGTAGTGGTTTAACGAAAAGGTGGGGAACGCTGACCGGGGTGGCTCACCTTTTCGTTAAACAGCTGAAAAATAAAACCTTACTCCAATGAAAAAATATACCGCCTTCACGGTTTTAGCGATACTGGCAGCTTTTTCTTTAAAGGCGCAGGATGCTAATCTGTATAAACCAGCCAGTAAAGAAAGCCAGGCGTATCATGAATACAGGGTGGAATCATCGGAGCCTCCCTATGGCCTGAAGAAGATCAAAAGTCTGATTCCGGGTTTAAAATCAGATGAAGAAGGCATTACAGAACTGCCTGCCAAAGTATACCAGTCTCTTTCTTTTCGTGAAAAGTTTACCTATCACATGACCCATCCTGAATCGTATAGCCAGATCTGCGATGCTTTTCCGCCGATACAGGACGAGCATAAAAAGATCTTTGGGCGGTTGCCGGATTATTATGACGAAGAGGAATGGAGCGACAGGCAGATTGCATTTTTTAAGGCTAATCGCGATTCGGTAATGAAATTGATGAAAGAATGCATTTCGAAAAGCAACCGTATTGGCGTAAACTTCAAAGAGGCGATTGTTGAAATAAATGGCACCGAAATGATCCCTTTTCTTATTGCCACCTATAATAAAGCGGTAAAAAAGGACCATGATATTCTGACTGTTTTGTTGCTGCTGATGGAGAATAACAAATATCCTCCGTTTATGGCCTCCATTTCGCATAAAAAACTGTATAGCGACAACACCGATTTTCAGGCTTTTCTTGTTTACAATAAAGCCAATGAAGACCTGATATTTCAACGTGCTACCGATTTTTATAATGGACTTAAGCATTAGAATAATACCGGTTATGCTGTTAATGGTTTGTGGTGCTACCGTATACCCGCAAAACAGCAAACAGTTTGTATTAATTCCCAAAGGCACCTATACCATTGGCAAAAAAGGATATGTTTTAAATCCCCGTCGCAAGGTTACTGTAAATAGTTTTTATATAGCCGCTACCGAAACTACCAATCAGGAATTTGAAGCTTTTGTAAAAGCAACCGGTTACAAAACCGATGCTGAGCGAATGCACAATGCCATGGTATTTGAACCGGGTTTAAAAGAATTTAAATGGCTCAACGATACCACTGCTTACTGGCGGTTTCCCAATGGCGTTAGCAGGGGTGGTATTGACAATAAAATGAACCATCCCGTAACCTGTATCAGTTACAGCGATATTTTGGCTTATTGTAAATGGGCTGAAGTTCGGTTGCCAACTTTACAGGAGTGGGAGATAGCCTGCCGGGCAGGTTCAGAAGATGATTATTTTTTCGGTAAAACCGATGAAGCTATTAGCAGGTATGCCAACATATGGCTGGGCCGAAATCATGAAGTAGCTGATAGTTCAGATGGCTATATGTACACGGCGCCCGTAGCCAGTTTTACGGCCAATAAATATGGTTTGTACGATATGTATGGAAATGTATTTGAGTTTTGTACAGGCAAACTAACAGCCGATGAACACCCTGCCATTGCTCATGCCCGCGGCGGTTCGTGGTGGTGCAGCCGCAACAGTTGTCACTTCTTCAACAGCGCCGATATCGGCCGCGTTCATATACATGCGTCTTTCAGCAATCAGGGATTTAGGAGTTGTAAGCTATTAAGTTCTAAGTTTTAAGTTGTAAGTTATAAGTTTCGCGGCCTCCATTTAGCATGGGTGCCTGCATTTACTTATGACTTATCACTTATTACTTTTTCGGCTTCTTCTTAATAAACCGAATCAGCGCACTGCTGTTCTCGGTGCTTTCAAGTCGTGCTTCGTAGCGCTGGCCATCTACAACGGCAACCATTAAAGATGTATTTGGTGGTATAGTGCCAAGGTTTTCGGCTACCATTACCATTTCATTATCTTCGCCCAGATCCTGAACTGATAACTTAATAGTATAGGGTTTATTATTCAACCGAACATGTTCAAACACCATGCGGTCGTTCAGGAAAACAGCTATTGAATCGCCATCTACTACCGCATTATCATAAAACTTTAATTCAATTGAATCGCCGGTGATGGGAATAACCGTTGCCAGCTTTTTTTCGCGGTTTGTATATTTTTGTTGCGCTGTGGTGGCCGGGGCAGCCGGTGTTTTCTTTTCAACTACCGGTGGCGCAGTAACCGCAATGGAAGATTCGTTTTTCTTTACCGGTTTCACAGACGTGCTATGAAGCGTACTTTCTTCTCTTTCTTCAGGAATAGCAGCTACTACCTGGTGAAGCCTGGCAATACTGTCGATTATTTCGGGATCATTGGCGCCGTATATATAATTCTCTATCACAAAATCCCATTCATCGGGGAAAGTTGAAGAAGTAACTTTTTGCAGGGTTACCGTTCCTTTGGGTTTGTTTTTGTCATCGCGTTCGGTACTTTCTCCATCAAGCCGCATTTTATCTTCACCCGGACAGTTAAAATCAGCAACGGACAACAATGCTTCCTTATCGGCTCCGAACAGTTTTCCCGATAGTCTGTCTTCGAGCATATCTTCATCCCACCAAACCACACTGTTTGAATTAGGATCGAAATATCCTTTTACAGCATACCTGATGTAATTACTGCGCGAAGTATAATAATAGGAGGTGCCCAACAGGCTGTCGCCTTTTTTAATGAGTTTCAGTTCGGTGTGGGCCGAACCGATTTTTCCTTTCCAGGCGCCGGTAATGGTTTGTGCTTTTGCCGGTAAAATAAAGAAACAAATTGCTATCAGGCCAAACCAACGTGCTTTGGATGTTTTCAAGGCGATTGATTTTTTGGGTTATTGTTTACAACGCCCTGCGGCGGGTAATATTTTGCTTTAGGTTTCATTTAACAGGCCTGAGGGCTTGCGCTGAGCGTAGTCGAAGTGTCGAAGGATCTGATTGAAAGCATTGAGCGTAAGTCGAAATGCGATTTAAATTAGCTCTTCGACTGCGCTCAGAGCCGCTCGACGGCCCTTCGACTCCGCTCAGGGTTTTTAACAGCCGCAGGATGCAATTTTAAACTCGCCCCTTCGACTCCGCTCATGGTTAAACAAATCTTTTAAATAAGCTGTTTTAATAGGAAATTAGCATATGGCACATTCAACACTGGCTTTGATACGGGGCTTGCGCAAAGCCGCCGACGGGCTGAAACAGGGCAATTATTATGCCTGGGGACATCATGGCGCCTGTAATTGCGGACATTTATTGCAGGCCACTACGCAGTTATCGAAGGAAGAAATACTTACATATGCACATTCAGGTATCGGTGAGTGGACGGAGCTGGCTGAAGAAAGCTGTTCGGTATCCAATGCACCCATTGGTGTACTGTTAACAAAACTGCAACAACTTGGACTAACCCCTACGGATATTCACAATATTGAGTACCTCGAAGACCGCGAAGTACTCAATCGTTTACCCGGTGGTTTCAAATGGTTAAAACGAAATATACGCGAAAATGTGATCGTGTATTTCGAAACAATGGCCGATATGCTGGAAGAGAAACTTGTGAAGAATATTTCGATCAATTACGATGAATTGTTTCAAACAGAGCACGTAATGTAATTACAGCTGTGTACCATCTTTCTTATTATCGCTCTTCTCTCCTGTTTCCATAAATTCATTCCGATCTTTTTTATAGTTCATCAGAATGGTATACGAAACAATCGTTGCAGCCAGTACCAAATAAAATATAATCGTCCACGTATCCATGCGCTGCTTATTTTTATTACTAACTACCCAGAAATTATGCCATTTTATAATTTGTAATGCCGTATTTGTGATAAAATGACTGTTTCACGAAATTTTAATCATAAATAAGCTTAGATTTTCGGTTATTAGTGCTTGATTATTAACGAGATGCTGTTTGATGGCCGAACGTCATCAATTTATAAAAAAAATATTTGTTTAATAATACTGATTATTAGTCAATTACAACTCAAAAGCCCGATGTCGCCGCTATCATTTGAAAATATTATCCGAAAGTATCAATCTACATTTCGCCCTGTGGTGCCCTTTAATGCCGCAACCGAACGTTTGTTACCGCTTGATTTTACACAGCAGAATAAAGAGCTTACTGCTGAAATACTGGAGGATGAAAGTATTTTTAGCAACTACATTTCAAAAAAGCTGCAAACTGCCGGGTGCAAATTCGGCATTGGCGGTTATGCCGAGCACAGGACCATTTACAGCGTCAGCCGCCACTTCGATGGCAATCAACCCGGCGAAGAGCCCCGGCGTTTACATTTAGGTGTTGATATATGGGGGCCGGCCGGTACGCCTGTTTACGCCTTTATGGGCGGCATGGTACACAGTTTTGCTTTTAATGATCAGTACGGCGACTACGGGGCAACGTTAATTTTATTGCATCAGTTAGATGGACAACCTTTTTATACTTTATACGGGCATTTAAGCCTGCGCGATATACAAAGCATTTCGGCTGGTCAGTACGTTAGTATCGGCCAGGCCATTGCGCATTTTGGCGAACCAAAAGAAAACGGCCACTGGCCGCCACACCTGCACTTTCAGGTTATACTCGATATGCAATTGAAAGAAGGCGATTATCCGGGTGTGTGCAAATTCTCTGAAAGAGATAAATACCTCATCAACTGTCCCGATCCCGATTATATTTTGCAGTTGAACCGGTACCTGTAGAAGTCGGAAGTATGAAGTCGGAAGTCAGAAGAACCTGCGGTTTTGATCGTGTTTAGTGTTTTGTTCGAAAGTCGGAAAGTCCGGAAGTCCGAAAGAAAAAACCTTAGATAACTTCACAGCTTCTCATCTTCCGGTCTTTCTGTCTTCCGGACTTTCGGACTATTATAGCAATAACCGGGTTGATTTTCGCTGCTACATGACGCAATTTTACTTCATAAATCAGCAATATGAAGAAGTTTAAAATTGTTCCATTATCAAAAGCATATGCGGCGCAAATACGCGCAACCGGTAAAGATGAATTCGGTCATGCTATTGTTGAACAGGTGGCTACCGGATCGGGGCCCTGCAGGGTGTCGTTAAAACCATTCACGAAAGGAGTTGATAAACGTATATTGATTAGTCATAGTCCGTTTGCCATCGACAATGCGTTTAACCAGCCGGGACCTGTTTTTATTAATAAAGAAGATGTAGAAGAGTACACGGATATTTATCGTTTTCCGCCCGAAATAAAAGCCAATAAAAAAAGTTTTCCCTTATCCCTGATCGGGTATGATAGCAATCAGATGATGGTGTTTACCCAACTGGTAGGCGATGATGATGTAGACGAACTGATACCGAGTATATTCGAGCTATATTCCGAAGTGGAATACCTGCATGCACGCAATGCCGAAGCGGGGTGTTATATATGCAAAATTGAGAGAGTGTAATATAAGTCCGGAAGTCCGGAAGTCGGAAAGTCCGGAAGAATGATGTTCAAATAGTATTTGTCTTTCGGACTTTCGGTCTTTTCTGACTTTCGGACTTGTTACAGCATAGCCTTCACAATCTCTTCCCATTCCTGTTCAAGCGAATAACCGGGCATGCGTTTATCGGCTTTGGTATACCAGTAATTGGCGTTCCATACGTCGCCCTCACGGCGATGCAGGTAGGCATGTATCCAGGCTGCCCGCTTATCGTTTACATCCTGAATAAGCGTATGTGCCTGTTCCCAATCGCCTTTGGCATCGTGCCATAGCGATTGAAGATATACGCTGCTGTCAGACGGCGGCGCACCAGTGGTAAGACTTTGATGAAAAGCTTCGAAGTTCATTTATTAAGGTTTCAGGTTACAAGTTACAGGTTACAGGGTATTCAAATGGCAGGGAGTTATTCAAAGTACGTGACCCTGGACCCTGCAACTTGTAACTTGTAACTGTTCATTAAAGCAGTATGCACAATCTAATTTGAATATCACTTTTTTAATAGTTTAAACGCATGCACCCAGTCGTTTCGCAAAAAGCCGGGTATACACCACAAAATACACAACGGTTCAATGGCGCGTGCAGCTTCTATTTTACCCAAATCTTCTGTTTCCCAGCCAAATGAAGTTAAAATATCGGTAACCGTTTTTTTGGCCCCGTCATCGTTACCACAAATAAACATTGTTGGCGTTCCGCCAGGTAAAGCCGGCTTATACATCAGGGCATTACCAACTGAATTAAACGCTTTTACCACTTTGGCATTTGGAATTAACCGTTGAATTCTTTCCATCAGCGATTCGTTCAGATCGGTAAAAAATTTAAGCACACCGTTTTCGGGTGGCGCCGCTGCAATGGGATTGGTAGCATCGATAAGAATTTTATTGGTAAAGTGCGATGTGCCCGCCAGTTTGATGGCCGATTCGGCTGCAGATCCCGCAACTGCCAATACCAGAATGTCGCCAAACTGGGCAGTTACGCCAAAAGTTCCCGTTTGTCCCTTGGGGTTATTTTGTTTCCATTTTTTCACTTCTTCTTTTCCCGGGTTGCGGGTGCCCAGCATTACTTCGTGACCTTCGGCTAAAAAGCCGGCGGCAAGCGTTTGGCCTACATCTCCTGAGCCTATGATGCCGATGTTCATAATGTATTTTTTTATTAATGATTAATGTAGCACAAAGTTAAGGGCAGGAATTAAAGGGGATTTTACCGCATGTATAACATATAGTAAGGTAGTGAATTTCTGTTTCTGTGTACATTTGCGTAGTTTAGTTTTTATAAAGAACATGCACACCAATGGCCAATCCCAATTTGAATAATAATAAAGAAACGCTCAGTGCGGCTGATAAAGAGTTTGAGAATAATATCAGGCCACGCGAAATGATCGATTTTTCGGGTCAGGCGCAGATCATTGAAAACCTGAGGATCTTTATCAAGGCTGCCAAAATACGCGGCGAGGCGCTGGACCATGTTCTTTTTCATGGCCCGCCCGGTTTGGGTAAAACTACGCTCAGCCGTATTGTGGCCAATGAACTGGGAGTAAATATTAAAGAAACCAGCGGACCAGTCATAGAAAAACCCGGCGACCTGGCCGGTTTGCTCACCAATCTTGAATCGCGCGATGTATTGTTTATTGATGAAATTCACCGCCTGAGCACGGTGGTGGAGGAATATTTATACGCGGCTATGGAAGATTACCGCATCGATATTATGATCGATACCGGTCCAAATGCACGCAGTATACAACTTACACTCAATCCGTTTACGTTAATCGGCGCTACCACGCGCAGTGGATTGTTGACCGCTCCTTTATTATCGCGTTTCGCCATTAAATCGAGGCTGGAATATTATACGGCCGAAACCCTGCAAGGGATCATACAACGTTCTTCCGGCATTCTGGGCACTAAAATCACTTCCGATGCATCGGGCGAAATTGCCCGCCGCAGCCGCGGCACCCCCCGTATTGCCAACGGATTGCTGCGTCGTATGCGCGACTTTGCCCAGGTGTTGGGCAACGGTGTTATTGATTTGGGCATTACACAGCATGGTTTGAAGGCGCTGAATGTTGATGAGCACGGACTTGATGAAATGGATAACCGTATTCTGCAAACAATAGTCGATAAGTTCAAAGGCGGCCCGGTTGGTATTACTACCATTGCAACAGCGGTTGGTGAAGAAACCGGCACGCTCGAAGAAGTGTACGAGCCGTTTTTAATTCAGGAAGGTTTCATTAAGCGTACGCCCCGTGGCCGTGAAGCAACGCATAAGGCCTACGAACATCTGGGAAGAAAAGCGCCGGGAAGCGGTGGCGCGGGTTTGTTATTTGAATGATTGTCGTGAATGGTCAATGGTGAATGGTCAATGGTGAATAACTCATCTACATAAAGAAAAAGGTTTAGCCAAACATAATTCAGCTAAACCTTGACCTGTATTTTTCTTGTGTGCCTTGTGTTTTCGACTTGTGCCTTCTTATGCTACCGGAACTACCAAACGGAAGCCGTTACCATGAATATTCACGATTTCGATGCTGTCGTCGTCTTTCAGGTATTTACGCAGTTTGGCAATGTATACGTCCATACTGCGGCCGTTGAAGTAAGTATCGCTGCCCCATATTTTTTTCAGGGCCTGTTCGCGTGGCAACAGGTCGTTCATATGTTCGCACAGCATTTTCAACAGCTCATTTTCCTTAGGCGATAAAGTTTGTGTTTTACCGCTGTGGCTCAGTTCACGTAATTTGGGATTGAAGTGATAGTCGCCCAGATCATATTCTTTATTTTCCTGTTCCTTATTCACTTCTTCGTTACGCTTCAGAATGGCTTTGATCTTAAGTAACAGTACTTCGCTATCAAAGGGTTTGGTTATATAATCGTCTGCACCCAGTTTATATCCCTGAATAATATCTTCCTTCATGGTTTTGGCACTTAGAAAGAATAAGGGAATATCAGGATCAACATCGCGGATTTCTTCCGCCAGGGTGAATCCATCCATATGAGGCATCATTATATCAAGTAAACAAAGATCAAACCTTTCGCGTTGAAAAGCGGCAAGGCCAAGGCGACCGTCACGTTCCAGAGTTACATCAAAATCATTTAATTCGAGGTAATTCTTCAACACCATCCCCAGGTTCGTATCGTCTTCGCATAATAAAATTTTAGGTTTCTTTCCTTCCATTGTGATGTGATTTAGTTCGATAGTGTAAATAAAGTTAAATCATTTACCAAAAATGGCAATCGCCGTCTAATATTTTGTTAATAATCCCCTTGTAATACATCCGATGGGTGTGTTGAACGGTTAGACTCCGCAGGTTACCCATCAGATGCGTTATCTATGTGTTGGCCGCTTATCAGGCCGGCACCGGATGCGTAATTTATTGGTTAATTTTACAGCCTAATTTTGGATTATATGCGATTGACAACTGACAACAAATTCAAAAAACTTATTGTCATTGGAGACAGGGTTTTAATTCGTCCCGCCAAACCGAATGAACGTACTGAAACCGGCTTATACCTGCCGCCCGGTGTGCATGAACGCGAAAAAGTACAGCAGGGTTATGTAATTAAAACCGGCCCCGGTTATGCTATTCCCATGCCGATTGAAGAAGAAACCTGGAAAGGCAGCGACGAACAGGTGAAATATGTGCCCCTTCAGGCTAAGGAAGGTGATCTGGCCATTTTTTTATTAAGCGGCGCTACCGAAGTATTATACGAAAATGAAAAGTATTATATCGTGCCGCAAAGCGCCATACTGATGCTGGAGAGGGAAGAGGATATTTAATTTGAAAATGTGAAAATGTGCAAATTTGAAAATGCATAGTGGTGGCAATCCCTGATTCATTCCCTGATAAAAATAAAAAAGGAGAAGTTTGCACGCTTCTCCTTTTTTATTGCCTATTCACTACTACCTACTGCCTGGCTACTGCTTCTTCAGCGAAAACGTCCCTGACGTCATTAGCGAAGGAGTGAGCCTCGTTAATACACCGCTTTCAATTTTCATATTGTCTTCGGTTAAATTGCCTTCTCCTTTCCATTTGCTGGTAGAGCTTACATCAAAGTAGAAGTATACCTTATTTGAGTTAACCGGTTTGTTCCAGGTTCCGCTGAAAGGTGAAACTCCATTAAATGTAATAGTAGCAGTGCCATCGGCATTAAATACAACCTTAAAGGGATCATACGTGGTGCCACTTACAACAGCTATATCACTCCAGTTAGTGCCACCAAGGTTTGCCGGGGGAGCATCTTTTTCTTTTTTACAGGCTGCGAAAATTAAGGTGCATGCAGCTATCATTAATAGTGTTTTTTTCGGGTTCATTTTTTAATGGTTTTAATTTATTGTAATAAGTTTTACACCTGTACATAAATCAGCCGCATATTTTGTTACCCCGGTTAACGGAATTTTAACAGATGTCGGAGGTTTGAAGTAAGAAGCAGGAGGTAAGATGAGTTGCAGGGTACAGGTATGCAGCTGCAAATAAAGAATATGAAATCATAATGAAAGAAGATCTGTGAAACCTGAAACCTGTGACCTGTAACCTGTAACAGGTAACTGAACACCGGAAACTGCTCATTGCCGTTTGCCGTTTTACGTTTCCCGATTATCGATTGCCGATTCACGACAATCATGTATCTTTCTGCCCTTAAAATTCCGGTATGCCTGGTAAAGATGCATTTGCTCAGTTAGTGAAGGATAGCTACACCTTTAAAGGCGAATCTTTTCGAATTGGTACAGCCATGATAGATGGTGAAGTGGTTGCAGGTGCCAATATTTTTATGCCTCTAAAAACAATGAACCGCCATGGGCTGATTGCCGGAGCTACCGGTACCGGTAAAACTAAAACCCTGCAGCTGATCGCCGAAGCATTGAGCGATGCCAGCGTTCCGGTTTTACTGATGGATATCAAAGGCGATTTGAGCGGCATTGCTGCAGCAGGCACGGCCAATAATGCCGTAACAGAACGGATTGCACATATCGGAGGCGACTACAAACCAACAGCTTTTCCGGTTGAGCTAATGACCCTGAGCAATGAAAAGGGAGTGCGGTTGCGTGCCACAGTTACCGAATTCGGTCCAATACTGTTATCAAAGATTTTAGCGTTGAACAGCACCCAGGAAGGCCTGGTGTCGCTGATATTCAAATACTGCGATGACAATAAAATGCCATTGCTCGATCTGAAAGATTTTATCAAGGTATTGCAATATATAAGCAACGAAGGAAAGAAAGAGATTGAGCAATCCTATGGTAAAATTGCTACAACCAGCACGGGTACCATATTGCGTAAAGTAATTGAATTGCAACAGCAGGGAGCCGATATGTTTTTTGGCGAACCCTCTTTTGAAATAGACGACCTGATGCGCATTGCCGATGATGGTCGCGGGGTTATCAATGTGCTTCGTGTAACGGATATGCAAAGCCGTCCAAAACTGTTTTCGACCTTTATGCTGCAAATGCTGGCCGAACTGTATGCAACCTTACCCGAAGCAGGCGATGTTGATAAACCAAAACTGGTGATGTTTATTGATGAAGCGCATCTGGTTTTTGATGAAGCCACCACTGCATTGCTCGATCAGATTGAAACAGTAATAAAGCTCATACGCTCAAAGGGCGTAGGCATTTTCTTTTGCACCCAAAATCCGCAGGATGTGCCGGCCGGAATATTAAGCCAGCTGGGGCTAAAAGTGCAACATGCTTTGCGTGCTTTTACTGCTGCTGATAGAAAAACCATTAAACAGGCTGCTGAAAATTATCCCGAAACGGAATTTTATAAAACAGAAACATTGCTTACCCAACTTGGTATTGGCGAAGCATTGATCACTGCCCTGAACGAAAAAGGGATTCCCTCCCCGCTTGTACACACCATGCTGGTACCGCCCCGTTCACGAATGGATGTTTTAACCGGTAGCGAAATGGATGCTTTGATCAATCAGTCGAAGCTGGTTAAAAAATATGCCACCGATGAAGACAGGGAAAGTGCCTGCGAAATTTTAACTTCGAAACTCGAAGAAGCCGCTCAAAAATCAGAGCAACAAAAAGAATCGGCCAAACCTGCTGCACGGCAGGAAAAATCGACCCTTGAAAAAGTACTTGAAAATCCTGTTACCCGCCAAATTGGGCGTACAGCTGCCAGTGTTATAACCCGCAGCCTGCTGGGCGCGTTGGGTTTGGGAGGAAGAAGCTCCTCACGCCGCAAATCGAATAGCTGGTTTTAAGAAGAAAGTCCGCAAGACCGAAAGTCCGGAAGACCGGAAGACCGGAAGACGGCAAGTTCGAAACACATCGGGGTTCCACTTACATCCGTAAGCCCACAACCTTACCTTCCTGCGTAATATCCGTAATTGTACCACTGAATAAGTCCGAAAGTCTGAAAGACCGGAAGACCGGAAGAATGAAAGACACTCGCATCATTGGCGGTGATTCTTTCTGACTTTCCGTTTTCAAGCCTTTCACGCTATTTATATTTTCAAATCAAAAACAACAATTATGAAGAAAGCCTTCTTATTGCTTGCTCTTTCAACCGGCATTTTGATTGCCTGTAACGATGCAAACAAAACTGCCGGCACCGATGAAAAAATGAATGCCGATAGCACCGGCACTACCGGAAACAAAATGGAAAACAAAGAAGAACGTAACAAAAAAATTGTCATGGCCAGCTTTGATGCCATGGCTGCACACAACGTAAACGATATGCTGAAAGATGCAGCGCCTGACTGTACCGATTATGGCGATGGCAGCATGCAACCGGTTAAAGGGAAAGACAGCATCGCTAAAATGATACAAACATGGATGAATGCTTTTCCGGATGTTAAAGGCGATAACCTGAAATATGTTGCCGAAGATGATTGGGTATGGGTATGGGGCGAGTGGACAGGCACCTTTAAAAACGATTTTATGGGCATGAAGGCCACTAATAAATCGTTTAAATATAAAGATGTAGATATTTTTAAACTGAATGATGACGGAAAAGTTATTGAACATCATAATATTCAATCGCCTAATACGATGATGATGATGGTAGGGGTGCAGCCGCCAAAAAAATAAGAAAGTAGTTACGTTCCGCTTAAGCCCCGGTCAACGAACGATCGGGGCTTACTTTTTGTTAATGATTCGTAATGATAAAAAATGAATGACCCGTAAAAGTTAATTTCGCCCGCAAAATTGTAATTTTTTAAACTAATGCTATGCGAAATTCCTGGTGGTTATTGCTGTTTTGTTCTTTTCGGCTTGCTGCGCAGGTAGCAACTGATACCACCGGAATAAAGGTTATCGATTCCAGCTCCGCTTCAAAATACCAATATTCAAAACCCGTCGCTTTTGGGTTTATCACACACGTGCCCAACGACTTGTGGCAAATTGCCAAAAGCCCTTTTAAAAAGGAGAATACAAAAGGGCTAATTGCAGTGGCCGTGGCTACAGGTGCGCTTATTCCGTTCGACCAGGCCATAACAGATGGTGTAAAAACCGTTTCGCGTAAAATTGGGTTACATGCGGAAACAGATTACCGGGTAGTATTGAAGTCGGGCGAAACCAAGGTCTTCAAAGTGCCCAGGAATATCAATTCTGCATTATACCAGATGGGCGAAGGGGGTACAAGTATGATGCTGGCCGGTGGTTTATTCGTATATGGAAAATTCGCCAAAGATTACCGGGCATTGCAAACTGCCAGCGATTTAACCGAAACCTTCATTACGATGGGCCTTACTACACAGGTGTTGAAGCGTATTTCGGGCAGGCAAAGTCCTTTTATGAGCACGCATCCGGGCGGCGACTGGCATCCGTTGCCATCCTTTCACGAATACCAGGTAAATACATCCAACTACGATGCATTTCCATCAGGGCATCTGGCTACCATGATGGCAACCGTAACTGTGTTGCGTGAAAATTATCCCGAAAAAAGCTGGATCCCGTTTGTAGGCTATGGGTTTATAGGATTAACCGGCTGGGCCATGATCAATACCGATGTACACTGGATCAGCGATTATCCGCTGGCGCTGGCATTGGGTTATATTTCAGGCAAAATAACCTGTATGCGGCATAAAAAGCGGTCTGAGAAAAAGGTGCTTGCTATGTTGTAAATCAAACCCGCTTAACATTTCCATCTTTATCAACATAAATCTTGTTTTCTGCCTGCAGAAAATCAAGCACTTTCCACAACTTTTCTTTATTGGTATAATTGAGTTGTTGCAACAACTTTTCGCCTGATACCGGTTGATGATCGATGACAGATAAAACAGACTGATAAATATTTTCAAACTCTTCAGTAGAAAGTCCACTGTTTTTTTGTTGTAAACAAGTATCGCAGATCCTGCACGGGTTTGTTTGTTCGTCGCCAAAATATACAGCAATGTATTGACTGCGGCATTGTTTATACCCGATATATGCAATAAGTTTTTGTATGCGCTGAATAAATTGTTGCTTTCTTTTTTCATACCCTGCCATGTTGATGTAAAGGTTTTCGGCCTTCACCCTGTTTACCATCATATACACCTGAGGCGTATCTTTACGGGGTATGTATTCGATAATAGCATTGCCATGCAGTATTTTCAGTTCGCGTATAACAGCTTCTTCTTCTTTGCGTAACAAACCGGCAACGCTTTTTTCATGAACACTCACGGGCATGTCGAATATGCCTTCGTAGGTACGTAACAGTATTTTAATCAGAGGCTCCAGTTGCGGATTGGCATTCTCGAAATCGTATAACCATTGTTTATTGGTTACAAACTGAATGCGTGCAGGTAAAAATATCTGTTCATTATGGCTGAGCCAGCCTTCCTGTTCCAGCGCTTTTATCGCATATATGGCGAGGTGAACATCTATCTTAAATTTTTTTATGAAATCGGTAAAATCAAAATCGTAGTAATTGCCTTCACCGGCACCGGATGGAATTTGCAAAAAATTCATCAGCGATTGATAAACAAGCCGAATGTTATCAAGGGTAGGAAAACGGATATCGGGCAATTGCTGCAGCTCGTCGAGCTCCTTGTGATCGTATAACAGAACTGCATATGATTTTTTTTCATCACGCCCCGCACGTCCGGCTTCCTGATAATAATTTTCCAGGCAATCGGGTACATCGGCATGAATGACCGCCCTAACATCGGGTTTATCGATGCCCATGCCAAAGGCATTTGTGCAAACTATTGTACGAATTTTATTGCCGATCCAGGCGGCCTGCTTACGGCTGCGGGCTTCCTGTTCAAGACCGGCATGATAAAAATCGGCCACAATGCCGTGCATGTTCAGCAGGTCGCTGATCTCTTTCGTACGCCGGCGGCTTTTACAATATACAATGCTGCTGCCGTTTACTTTTTGTAATATCTCTGTGATCTTATTGATCTTTGAATCAACAGTAAACACACTGTACGATAAGTTGGGCCGTTCGAACGTACGGCTGAATACTTTATGATGGGTGAACTGCAGCTTATCGCAAATGTCTTTTTGTACATCGGGCGTGGCCGATGCCGTGAGCGCCAGTACCGGAATATCGGGTAGTTCTTCACGTAAGGCAGCAATACGCAAATAGGGTGGCCTGAAATCGTACCCCCATTGCGAAATACAATGCGCTTCATCTACCGCAATAAGATTGATATCCAGCGCCGGCAGGTATTCTTTAAATAATTTAGTTTCTAACCGTTCGGGCGAAACATACAGGAATTTACAGTTGCTGTTGGTGGCAATTTTTAAAACATTGATCACTTCTTTACGGCTCATGCCCGAGTAAATGGAATGGGCTGTAATTCCTTTTCTACGAAGGTTATCGACCTGGTCTTTCATCAAAGCGATCAGCGGACTAATCACCAGGCATAATCCATTCTTAGCAAGGGCAGGTATCTGAAAGCAGATCGATTTTCCTCCGCCTGTTGGCATCAGCGCCAGCGTGTCGTTGCCTTCTAAAATAGAATTAATGACATCCTCCTGCAAAGGCCTGAAGGAGGAATAGCCCCAGTATTCTTTTAAAATGGAATGAATATTCATGCGTGAAACGTGAAACGGAAAACGTGAAACGTGAAAATCAAACGGTTCAAACCACGGCTTTTTTTGCCGTTTGCCGTTTCACGTTTGCCGATCAGACAACTTTCTTTATAAATAACCTTACCGAATTAAAAGCCAGCACCACATCGCTCAATCCCATTACCAGGGCGCCAAATGTAGGGGTAAGCACGCCAAATGCCGCTACAGGAATGGCGATGATATTGTAAAAGAATGCCCAGAAAAGATTTTGTTTGATGGTAAGAAACGTATGCCGCCCTAACCCCAATGATAAGGGCAGATTTTTAATACCATTGTTCATAAGCACCACATCGGCTGTTTGCATGGCTATTTGCGAGGCTTCGCTCAGCGAAATACCAATGGTGGCCCGGGCAAGCGCCGGCGCATCATTAATGCCATCGCCAACCATAGCGGTTGGTCCCTGCAGGGTAAGATCTTCGATAACCGCCAGTTTTTCGGCCGGCTTTTTTTCGGCAATCACTTCATCAATACCCAAAAAATTAGCCAGCTGACGGCACTTCGATAAACGGTCGCCGCTTAATAATATCGTTTTAATATTTCTATGCCGCAGGTATTGCACTACCGTAATAGCTTCGGGCCTAACCTCGTCTTTAACATCTATCCAGCCCAGCAATTCATCGTTTTTAAGAATGTAAACGTTATGCGATTCGTCGGTGGTGTGCGCCATGGCAGCTTCAAACGAACCGGCAATGTACCGGTCGCCTTCGGCGGTGGCGGCCTTCATGCCCAATCCTTTTACTTCTTCGGTTTTAGTGAATTTTAACGGATCTTTTCGTTTCCATGTTTCCGTTATACATTGCGCTACCGGGTGATTGCTATATTTTTCAAGCGAAAAAGCAATGCGTTTAAACTCGTCGTCGGTTAATCCGTTGACGAGTATTTTATAATTCGCCATGGTGAACCGGCCGGTGGTAAGGGTGCCGGTTTTATCGAAAACTACCTGTTTAATAGTTCTGAACAATTCAAGGCTTTTGGCATTGCGAAACAATACGCCGTTTTTGGCGGCCCGGCCAAGTCCCACTGCAATAGCAGCCGGCGTGGCCAGTCCCATGGCGCAGGGACAGGCAATAACCAGTATGGCAATGCTGCGCATGAGCGAAGCGGTAAAATCATGCAGCACCAGCATATTGATGATGAAAGCAACCAAAGATATTCCCAGTACAACAGGTACAAAAACAGCGCTTATTTTATCGGCCAGTTGCTGAACCGGTGGCTTTTCGCCCTGGGCCTGTTTTACAAGATTAATAATGTTTGATAATACCGAATCCTTTGCTTCGGCCATAACCTGTGCCTTAATGATGCCATCGATCACAATGCTGCCGCCGATCAGTTTGTCTTTACTTTTTTTGGTAATCGGAAGGCTTTCGCCCGTTATGATAGCTTCATTAACTGTTGCATCGCCCGATAATATTTTACAATCGGCCGGCACCTGCTCGCCACTTTTAATGAGTATCAGATCGCCGCTGCGCAGTTGTGTGTTTTCTATTGGGAATATGAGCTCATGGTGATTTTCATCAAAAGCGATCATATTGGCCATTACTTTTTGCGACCGGGCCAGGCTGTTTAATGCCCGTTGGGTGGTTTCAATGGAACTTTCTTCCAGAAAATTACCAAGGAATACTAGAGTGATTATAGAAGCGGCCGTTTCAAAAAACAGGTATTGCTCGCCCAGGTTCAGCAATGCACCGGTTAAGCTATACACAAAGGCGGCAGTAGCGCCTACGGCTACCAGCACATTCATATTTGGCATACGGTTGCGGATGCTTTTAATAGCACTGCGACCGAAGAAATCCATACCAACAATGTAAACAGGCAGGCAAAGGGCCAGTTGCACCCAGGGGTTCATGAGCCAGTGGAAGTGCACCCATTTGTTGAACATATGCAACATCAACGGAAGAGTAAATACCAGGCAGAATAAAAAACGCTGTTTGTGCGTGGTCAGCAATTTCTTTTTGCGATCTGCTGCCAGTACTTCATCGGCCTGCACGTTATAGCCGAGCGATTCAATGCCGTTTATAATTTGCTGCTCGCTTTTGCCATCGATATCGAAGCTTACCTCACCGCCCATCAGGTTTACTTTCACATTATTCAATCCTTCGTTTTTCAGATATTGCTGAATGGTTAGTGCGCAATTCGAGCAGCTCATGCCTTCAACTTTCCAGTTCACTGTTTTCATGTTCTTCCTTTGGGGGTTGTGTGTAGGGGCAAATTTACCGCTGAATAGCTATATGAACCGGCTATCGGGCCAATAATATGTACACAGGGTTGCAAAAACCGAGGTTCGAAGTCAGAAGTCAGAAACAGGAAGTTTGATGGGTACAGGAGTAGTGTATAAATTTAGGGTTATTCAGACATCTGACCTCAGACCTCCGACTTCTGGTTATCTTTGCGCCGTATGGAAATGCAATGTACATTGAACAATATCAGGGAAACGGCCCGCCGGTTCTGGCAGCATGTTGATGGGCGTAAGGTGATAGCCTTTTATGGTGATATGGGGGCCGGCAAAACAACGCTTATTCATGCCTTATGCGACGAAAAGGGAGTAACCAGTACAGTCGGCAGTCCTACATTTTCAATAATAAATGAATATAATTATCCGGAGGGCAAAATGTACCATATCGATCTGTACCGCCTGAAAGATGAGGAAGAGGCAGTACGGGCAGGGGTAGAGGACTGTTTGTATTCGGGCAATATTTGCCTGGTTGAATGGCCTTCCCGTGCCGAAGCGATTTTGCCTGAAAATACTGTTAAAGTGCAGCTACAGGTGGTTGATAAAGATACCCGCATCGTTCGTTTGTCTGAAGTCTGATGCCAGAAGCCGGGAACGGGAAGTTTAATAAGTATAATTGTAGTGTATAAATATAGGGCTCTTCAGACGCCTGACCTCCGACTTCCGACTTCAGATATAGGTTTCTTCAGACTTCATACATCAGACTTCAGACTTCCGATTAAAGTTGTAACTTGTGGCCCCGATTTCGGGAGTAAAACCATTTACTGCTACATGTCGCAGCAAAAGCCGATTATCAGCACTTCTTTTAGTTACGAAACACTCGAAGAAACTCTGGACATTAAACCCAAGGGGGCTGAATTACATATTGGTATTCCTAAAGAAACCGCTTTTCAGGAAAACCGCATAGCGCTTACGCCCGAGGCCGTGGGTGTTTTGATCAGCAACGGACATAATGTAATTATTGAACATAATGCAGGAGAAGCTGCGCATTTTCGTGACCGCGACTACAGCGAGGCCGGCGCCAAAATAGTATATGATAAGGCGGCCGTATATAAAGCCCCGATACTGGTAAAAAGCGCCCCGGTGGTTGAAGAAGACCTGCCGCACCTGCAATTTAACCAGGTAATCATTTCACCCATCCACCTGTCGGCCATGAAAGCCGAGTTTCTGCAGAAGATGATGGAAAAGCGCATTACCGCCATTTCATTTGAAAATCTTAAAGACGATAGTGATAGCTTACCAATAGTTCGCAGCATGAGCGAAATTGCCGGAAGCGCAGTAATGCTTATTGCAGCCCAGTACCTCGGCTCGGCCAATCATGGAAAAGGCGTGTTGCTGGGTGGTATATCGGGCATTCCGCCTACCAAGGTAATTATCCTGGGGGCAGGCATTGTTGGCGAATTTGCAGCGCGTGCAGCATTGGCACTTGGCGCTTCGGTAAAAGTTTTCGATAACAGCGTATACCGGTTAAAACGGTTACAGAATAATATCGGTCAACGTATGTGGACCTCTGTCATGGAGCCGCGCATACTGGCCAAACAGCTTAAAACCTGCGAGGTGGCTGTAGGGGCCCTCGGTTCGCAAAGCGGTCGCACGCCCGTAGTGGTTACCGAAGAAATGGTAAGCAATATGAGGCCCGGAAGTGTAGTCATTGACGTTAGTATCGACCGCGGCGGTTGCTTTGAAACGTCTGAGATCACCAGCCATGAACAACCGATTTTTATGAAGTATGGGGTGATTCATTATTGCGTGCCCAATATTCCATCGGGTTTTGCGCGTACTGCATCACAGGCCATAAGCAATGTACTGATGCCTTTGTTACTTGAAGCTGGAGAGGAAGGTGGCTTCGAAAATCTGGTATGGCATAAAGTGCATTTGCGCAGCGGCATTTATCTTTTCAAAGGAGCGCTTACCAATTTTCACCTCAGCCAGCGCTTCGATTTAAAATATACTGATCTTAATTTGCTGATCGCAAGTCAGAGATAGTTACCTGTTTCCTGTTTCCTGTTTCCGGGTAACTGGCCACTGGTAACCGGCAACTTTATAAAGATTCTTTTCAATGAGTAAATGCTTTACAGCAAACTGCTTAGTTAATATTTCAATTAATAATACCTGGGGCTTTGCACTTTCTCCACTTTCAACTTATTTTTGCGCCATTCTGAACCGAGCAATTTACCGGCACGTTCTTCTAAAGCAGAAGACGTACATTTTCGTAATAAAGTAGTATTTCTTACGTTTTCTATGGCCCGAAAATTGCTCAGTTGGGAAAAAACATCCTCTATGAAGACAAGGCCCTATCTGTTGTTAGTTTTGTTTTTTTTGTTAAGTGTTTTAACCTCTGTTGCCCAAACATCTGTTCAGCCCATGGCGGGTTGGAATATGGAAGAAAAGGATGGCGGCTACGTTTTTAAGCCCGAAAAAACACCGGGAGATACAAAGGAATTTATATATGAAATAATGGCCCTTTCAAGAAATGAAGGCCAGACATTCGCCGATTGGTTTACAGGCGCTATCGATAAAGATCTGCAACAGGCAGGTTTTTCTTTACCGGCCAACACCGACAGGAAAAATATTACTACTAATCAAACTATTTCATCTTTCTCTTCCGAAGTAACCGATAAAAAAGGCAAATCGTGGTATGTAACTTATATCTCCTATCAAACAGGCAGCAGTGAGTTCAGGCTTGCCCGCGTAATGAGTTCAACAGATATAAAATTTTATGCTGCGAATATGCGGCCGGTAGCTACCCATTTTGGCAATCTGGCAAAGCAGGATGGTGGTAATAATACAAAAACTGCAAGAACGGTTGCTGTACAAAATGACGATAACATTGTTGTTCAGGCCGACAATACCGGAACCAAAGGATTAAAAACACCCGATATTAATGGAATTTTAATTCATCTTGAATACAACTATGCACCCGACGGTAAAATGATAAGAACGTATTATCCGTATCTCGTTTTGAACGACGGTAGCATATACAGCGAGCCTGTTACAAGTCCTTATGTGTTCGACGTAAATCTTTCAAAACAAAAAGAAATTAAGAAATGGGGCAGCTGGAAGCTGAAAGGAAATTCATTTATTGTTGAGTGGAACGGCCGCAACGAAACCGAAAAGTGGTATAAGAACTGGTTTTGGGCTACTCCCTCAATAAGCAACGAACGAATTGAAGGTTCGTTTATGACGGTAACGGGTAAGGGCAATGATGCATTAAAGATCAGCGGCGCTGCACCCAAAACCATCACCTTTACCAATGACGGACAGTTTACCATCAGCTCAGTAACCGACGCCACCGGAAATACACCTGCTTCGGAGTTTGCGAAAAGAACTGAATCGGGTACTTATATGCTGAACGATTATTCAATTGAGCTTCATTTTAATAACGGTACCGTACTTCGCCAAACGTTTTATTTTTACCTGCAGGGTAAAACGCACTTTGGCATCGGCAACTTAGTATATGTGCCTAAACGTAATGATCAGTAAGCTTGGAACCTATTTAATATCTCTCTGAATTAAGGGTAGCAGTTGGCCCCGGCTCAGCCGGGGCCAACTGCTTTATATAACTGCCAACTGCTAACTGGCAACCGCCGGCAGCCCTCTACTCCCAACTCGTGCAACCCTGTATATATGTCAAAAACCTTTCTACGTAAAAGTTTTGAACATGTGAGAAAGTTTTGAGGCCCGTAAACCTTCTTTCTTTTCTATGGCCCGAAAATTGACACAGGGGGGGAGTAAATAACCTGCTATGAAAAATAGGCTCCTGGTTATCGCCTTATTAATGGGTTTGGGTATTCCCGACGTTCACTCTCAAACACCTGTACAGCCTATGTTAGGCTGGAAGATGGAAGAAAGTAAAGGACGCTATACATTTAAGCCAACTGCTGTATTCAGCGACGAAAGAAAGGAGTTCAGCTATGAGGTAATGCCGCTTGAAAAAGCCGACGGAAAATCATTCGACGACTGGTTTACCGGTTCAATAGATAAAAATATGCGGGGATCGGGCTTTTCCCTGCCAAAAAGCAAAGACAAAAAGAATATCAGCTACAGCACCCTTTCGTCATTTTCGAGCAAAGTGGTTGATAAAAACGGCAAGATCTGGTATGTTGCGTATATGGCCTACCGTACCAGCAACCAGCAATATCGCCTGGCGAAACTGTTCAGCTCACCCGACATTACTTACTATACCAACTGTATGAAGCCCGCCGCCATGCACTTTGGCAAACTGGCCAAACAGGAAGGGGCATTTGAAACTTCGGGTATGGTTGATATTGCCAAAAGCAACCCGGTAGCGCCTGTTGTACCGCCAACGGTTGATAAAGATTTGCCCCGCAACTCAATTGTAAATACCGATAATGTTACCAACCCGGTAAAAGGATTAAAGGCAACCGATATAAAAGGCATTGTTATCAATCTTGAATACAGCTATGGGCCGGGTGGCGCTGTAGTGAGTGAATACACGCCTTATCTTTTACTGAACGACGGCAGTTTGTTCAGCAACCCGGTAATTAGTCCGTACGAGTTTGACGTAGCCTTATCCAAACAAAAAGAACCTAAAAAATGGGGTAGCTGGAAGATCAGCGGTAATTCGATAACCGTTAACTGGCCTGCCCGCAATAAATCGGAACGTTGGGATAAAAACTGGTTCTGGGCACGCCCCGCAGCCGGCAACGAAAAAATCGAAGGCGCCTTTACCAGCGTTTCGAGTGGCGGCAGCACAGCTATAGGCGGTAACGTAACAACTGTATCATCGAAAAATATTCTGTTCAATACATCAGGCCGGTTTGCTTTAACCAGTGTGGCCGTTGGAAATAATTATGCTGATTATGGTATTTCTACCTCGGCCTATTCAAAGAAAGATGAAGCAGGAGCCTATGCACTGAACGGGTATTCGATTGAGTTGCATTTTAATAACGGAAGCACTATGCGCCGGGCATTTTATTTCTATCCAAAAGATAAAGTGCATTTCGGCATCGGCAACCACGTGTATACACCCAAGAGGTAAATGGTTTGATGGTCAAATTGTTCGATGGTTATCGTTGAGATGGATTCCTGATGCTATGTGACCAGCAACCAGAAACCTGGAACCTGTTGCGTCGCTACTTATTACTTAAAACTTAAGACTTATAACTTAATATATCGATCTTCTCTTTGCAAAACGAATATTCCTGCTCGTCGTTTGAACTAACGATCACAAGACGGTTAGTGCAGTAATTGTCAATCAACCGGTGATACAGGGCAATGCCAACGGCATCGAGGTTGGTGCAGGGTTCATCGAGCAAAACACAGGGAACATTACTAAAAATGGCCTGGGCCAGTTTTACCCGCTGTTTCATACCACTTGAATAATAACGGATCTGCTTATGAGCAGCGTTTTGTAAGCCAATTTCATCAATGATTTTTGGGATGGTAAGTTCGGGCAGAAAGGATTTGAATTGCCCATGGAACTGAAGAAATTCAGTAACGGTCATTTCTTCGATCACCTCCAGATAAGGCGCCGCTATAGCAATGTATTGGTAGGCCTGATCAACCGTTATTTCTTTGGAAGGGTTTTCAGCTTCACGGGTTTCATTGCCGTTTGCCGTTTGCCGTTTGCCGACTTCATACTTCACCTTCCCTTCGCTCATCATCATAGCGCCGC
Organism: Niastella sp. sgz303648; assembly: GCF_059587045.1. Lineage (NCBI taxonomy): Bacteria > Pseudomonadati > Bacteroidota > Chitinophagia > Chitinophagales > Chitinophagaceae > Niastella > Niastella sp. sgz303648. Next base: position 45,220 of record NZ_JCAPSW010000006.1, read on the forward strand.
CGATTACCTGCAGCAGGGTAGATTTGCCCGATCCGTTGGGACCGGTTATAGCATATGCAGTGCCTGCAGAAAACCCGTAATTAAAGTTGCGGAAGATCCAATCGCGGTTAAATCGTTTACCGGCATTAATCAGCGATATCTTCATCCACGCTATTTTTTGAAAAGCGTTTAATGATGCCGCGACCACTTTCGCGAATAAAGGTTACAATTTCATCGCGTTCGTCGGTTGCTGAAAATTCCTCTTCCAGGTGTTCGAGGGCCTGGCTGGTATTCAGCCCTTTGTTGTAGATAATGCGGTAAATATCAAGAATATGATTGATTTTATCTACCGTAAAGCCGCGTCTTTTTAGACCTACAGAGTTTACGCCTGCGTAGCTCAAAGGCTGGCGTCCGGCCTTTATGTAAGGAGGAATATCTTTTCCTACCAGTGAACCGCCGCTGATAAAAGCGTGCTGGCCAACCTTTACAAACTGGTGAACGGCGCACATACCGCCCAAAATAGCCCAGTCGCCCAGTACAACGTGACCGGCTACCTGCGAGTTATTGCTCATGATCACATTATTGCCGATGATGCAATCGTGGGCAACGTGGCTGTAGGCCATGATCATGCAATTTTTGCCTATTTGGGTTTTCCATCTGTCTTTCGTACCACGATGAATGGTAACAAATTCGCGGATGGTGGTATTATCACCTATTTCTATAATGGTATCTTCACCTTCAAATTTAAGGTCTTGTGGAATAGCCGAGATCACTGCACCCGGGAAAATGCGGCAGTTTTTGCCGATGCGGGCGCCTTCCATAATGGTTACATTACTTCCGATCCATGTTCCTTCGCCAATTTCCACATTCTGGTGAACAACCGTAAACGGATCAACCTTCACATTCGTGGCTAATTTGGCATTGGGGTGAATATAAGTATGCGGATGAATCATTTTGTTTACATTCTTAAGGGTTGCAGCAGGATATTCATTCATAGGTGTTACAGACATCCCATCCCCTGTGGGGTTTTGCTGGTGATTATCACCTAAACTGTGCTTATGGATAGATTGACGTTTGATGTTGATTAATCTGCTAAAATAGACAAAGTTGTTTCAAAATACCCCCATGACCCGAATTAATTTTATTCCTAAAAGGAACTTTTCGGACATAATAACCAATTATTTACCGTTTTACCAGCTGTGCCATCAGGTCAGCTTCGGTGGCAATTTTATTTCCCACATATACCGTTCCCCGCATTTCGCAAATACCACGCCGTACTGGAGCCATTAACTCCATTTTAAGGATCATAGTATCTCCGGGTACCACTTTTTGCTTGAATTTACAATTATCGATTTTCAAAAAGTAGGTATCGTATTCTCCGGGAGGCAATGCATTAATACAAAGAATACCACCTGTTTGTGCCAATGCTTCTACCTGTAAAACTCCTGGCATTACCGGGTTACCGGGAAAATGACCCGTGAAAAAGGGTTCATTAATAGTTACATTCTTAATACCTACAATATGTTTGTCGGTAAGTTCTATGATCTTATCTACCAGTAAAAATGGGTAGCGATGGGGCAGGGTTTTTTCAATTTGCTGTGAAGTGAATACCGGTGGCAGATTAGGGTCATAAACCGGCACGTCTTTCACATGCTTGTTTTTTTTTATATACTGCTTGATTTTGCGGGCAAAATCAACGTTGGAACTGTGACCCGGACGGTTGGCAATGATATGGGCCTTGATGGGGTAACCGATCAGGGCCAGGTCGCCAACTACGTCGAGCAACTTATGGCGGGCCGGTTCGTTCGGAAAACGCAATTCCAGGTTATTCAGGTACCCTTCGTTCTTTACTTCCATGGTTTTGCGGCCGAAAACTTTAGCCAGCCGGTCCATTTCGTCTTTGGTAACCGGTTTATCAACCACCACAATGGCATTGTTCAGGTCGCCCCCCTTGATAAGATTATGCGCGAGCAACATTTCGAGTTCGTGTAAAAAACAAAAAGTGCGGCAGGGAGCAATTTCTTCTTTAAAATCCCGCATGCTTTTTAAACCGGCATGCTGGGTGCCTAAAATGGGGCTATTGAAATCGATGAGTGTGGTGATCTTATAATCAGTAGCAGGCAGGGCTGTCATTTCAACCCTTTTCTGTTCATCGTAATGGGTAATATTGGTATCGATGCTGTACCAGGCTTTGGCTGCATCCTGCTCAATAACACCTGCTTCTTCGATTATTTCAACAAAAGGGGCCGAACTGCCATCGGCGATGGGAATTTCGGGGCCGTTCAGTTCAATCAGGCAGTTATCTACGCCCATACCTACCAGGGCGGCCAGAATATGCTCAATCGTACTCACTCTGGTATCGCCATCCTGTAAAGTGGTACCACGTGAAGTATCGGTTACCAGGTCGCAGTCGGCCTTGATGAGCGGTTGTCCGGGCAGGTCAATTCGCTGAAACTGAAATCCAAAGCCTGGATTGGCAGGTTTCAGAGTCATATCGACATTTATCCCTGTGTGTAAACCGGTTCCCGAAATGCTTACGGCAGATTGCAGTGTATGTTGTTTATCTGGATTGAAATTGAGCATCATGTACTATAACAGATTGACTGTTTTTTATATGCGTAAATAGTAAAGCCGGGCAAAGATACAATTCGGAGGGGAAATGGAAACAGGGGGAGGGCAAATATATGGGTGTAACAAACTAAAAGCAGTTTAGCGGAACCGGAGGCTCCGCTAACAATTTTCCTGACCAGCCAGCGTAACCGGCAGGCACGACGCTACATTATTTTACTGTGCGTTATTTTGCTGCTTTTAATTTTTCATATTCTTTGCTTAAGGCAGTACAGGCTGCTTCACATATTCCTTCTTCAACTACGGGCAGCGTACGCCACGAAGAATGGCCGGTATAACTGAGAATATTAAAAGCCGATGAAAAGCCGCCTGCAAACGGTACCCTACGGCCAAACACCACCCTACCGATGCCATAGTGCCTGATAGCATAGGCACACATTACACAGGGTTCGTGTATTGTATATAGAATGGTGTTTGCCCATTTTATTTCTTTGTGTACTGATACAGCTTTGCGCAGGGCGATAATCTCTGCATGGTCGGTAACATCGAGGGTGGTATGCGCCTGTTCTTCTCCTTCTCCTATCACTTTGTTATCATACACGATCACAGACCCTACGGGTGGGTTGCCATTTTCCATGGCTTTGCCGGCTAACTGAATGCAATACTGCATCCAATGTTCATGCATATTTTCCATTAATTATTAAATTATTCTTCTTTCCTTTTCCTCAATTGGATAATCATTGGCGCTCATGTCGCGGCGGCGCATCAATCCATCTTCATCAAATTCCCAATGTTCATTGCCATGAGTGCGATACCATTGAGTTGGGTTATCGGCGTCGCGCCATTCATATTCAAAACGAACCGAAATGCGGTTGCCCGAAAAACACCACAATTCTTTTTTCAGCCGGTAATCCAGCTCCTTTTTCCATTTACGTGTGAGGAATTGTTGAATGGCTTCGCGGCCTGTAAAAAAATCTGTGCGGTTGCGCCAGTTTGAGTTGATGCTATAGGCCATGGATACTTTTTCGGGATCCCGGGTATTCCAGGCATCTTCGGCCAGTTGTACTTTAGCCAGCGCGGTTTCTAAAGTAAATGGCGGTGTGATGGTTTTACTCATATAATGGTTGATTTATTTAACGGAAGTATTTTGGTTAGGATTTCGAAAGAAAGCCATCGATCAGTCCGGCTATTGCGGAACATGTGCGAGGAAGTGGGAAAACCATGCAACAATAAAATGGCGGGGTTTTCTTTGGAACCGGCTTCACGATAAAAGATCTCTAAACCGTTAATCATTACTTTTCTGTACCTGATCATATGCTGTAGTTTATTGTTTTTTTATTTTGTATCATTTGGTCAAAAATTGGGCAAAAAAATAGGCTGGTGTGTCAGATCAGAATTTTCAGATTCAAATCAATAAGCTTTTCAAGTTCTTTTTCGCTGTAAAGTCTTCTTGAAATATTTAACCCGTTCCACAAATTCACCAGGTATTTGGCCAAAACAGCAGGTTGAACCGTGTTTTTTAATTGCCCGTCTTTTTGCGCTTTGGTAAGCTCTCTGAAAAATAATTTTTCAACCTCAAGCAATTTTTCTTTGGCAATTTTTTCCAGTTCAGGATCTACGCCGGTTGTTTCGCCAAGTATGTTCACATAAAAACATCCTTTGGTGTGATCCAGCGGGTCATTAGGATAGGCCACATGCAGAAATATTTCCCTGATCGCTTCAACTATGTTTTTTTGTTTTAAAAACACCTGCATCATATTTCGGATGAAGCGTTGCGCAAACCATTCAAATACCCGAACAAACAGCTGCCGCTTGTTGCCGAAGGCATTGTACATACTGCCTTTATTAAGATCCATGGCCGCCAGCAGATCTTCGGTAGAAGCTGCTTCATAGCCTTTGATCCAAAATACTTCTGCTGCCTGCGACAGCGCTTTTTCTTCGTCGAATAAACGGTTTCGTCCCGACATAGTGAATGATTACTGCACAAAAATAGTATTTTGTACCGATTGGTCAAAAATAAAAATTTAAATTTTCTTCAAGCTATTTTGCGCTTTTAAATCCCGGTTTCGATGCCTTTTATGCGGTTATAGCTTTACGCCTCACCGTAAATAGCAACCAGCATGATCACGAAAATTTTAAAATATACAGAAATTGAATGCGTTGATAGTATCTGTTACAAATAATTCCTTACAGCTATATGCCGTGGATTTCGTTTAAACGTATAAGTGATAATGATCTGAAGGCGATCTATAATTTTCTGAAGAGTTTGCCGGTGGCGAAAATGGGGCAGTTGAAGTAAAGGCACAAGGAAAACAAGGAGCAAGCATGCAAGGCAATAAAAAGGCAACAAGGTATTGGGCATCGGAAAAAAACAATAAGGCATTACAAAGGCAACAAAAGGCATAAAGGCAACGAAGCATCGGGAAAAATAGACGCAGTAAGGCATAGAGGCAAAAAGAAAACAAAAAGAAAAAAGCAAAAAGGCAACGGGAAAAAGAAGAGATAAACCTCCTGTAACCTCGTTGCCTATGTGCCTCGATGCCTTGTATTTAAGAAATTTTCTCAGTCAGCAACTGCTGCACCAGCTTCTCCAGCTCCTTAATTCTTTTTTCCAGATCGGGCAGTTTGCGGCTAACGGCCTGGCTGCGTAAGGCACTGGTGTATTCAAAAGCAGGGCTGCCGGTTACAGCTGCATTGGGTGTTTTGATCGATTTGCTTACACCGCTTTGCGCGTTGATTTTGCTGCCATCGGCAATTTGTATGTGACCAACAATGCCGGCTTGTCCGCCGATCATTACATTATTACCAATTTTGGTGCTGCCGCTAACGCCGGCCTGTGCAGCAATAACTGTATTGTTGCCAACCTCAACATTATGCGCAATTTGTATCAGGTTATCGAGCTTGGCGCCTGATTTAATAAAGGTTGAACCAATGGTAGCGCGGTCGATAGTAGCATTGGCGCCGATCTCTACAAAATCTTCAACCACTACATTGCCAATCTGCGGCACTTTTTTAAAGCTGCCATCTGCCTGTGGCGCAAAACCGAATCCATCGCTGCCCACTACAGTACCTGCATGTATGGTTACATTTTTCCCGATCACACAATCGTGATAGATTTTTACACCCGGATGTATAACAGTATTATCGTTGATCTTTACGTTATCGCCCAAAAACACATTGGGATAAATTTTTACATTATCGCCCAGTACCACATTGTCGCCGATGTAAGAGAAAGCACCTATAAAAATCTGTTGCCCTACTTTAGCCGATTTGCTGATGTAGGATGGCTCCTGAATACCGGTCAGTTTCTGCTTTACCATTTCCTGGTATTGGGAAAGTAAAATGGCAAAAGCCGAATAGGCATCGGGTACCCTGATTAGGGTTGCGTTTACCGGTTCTTTTAATTCCTGCGATTCATTGATAATTACCAGTGAAGCCTGGGTACGGTACAGATATTCTTCGTATTTGGGGTTGGCCAGAAAGGCAAGCTGACCCGGCTGGGCTTCTTCAATTTTTCCGAAAGAATGCACCGACGTTTCAGGATTTCCTTCCACTTTGCCACTAATGAGCATTGCTATTTGTGCTGCGGTAAATTGCATAATAATTAGGCGTTAAGACAGATAAAGTCAATAAAAGTGTTGAGTATCAAAATAACAAATGTAATATTTTTTCACAGGGCTTGCCAATGCCTGATGGATCAATGCATTGTCAACTTTTGAAATATCTTTTACGTTCCCGTTCTTAAATAAAATGTTGATGCGCTCCTCATCAGGATCGTACGTTGTATTTTCAGCTTCGCCGGTAAAAACAAAATAATCACAGTCGGATGAATTTATTTTTAATTTGTGGCAAATGTTGTTCCGCAGTTCATTGATCCATTCCTGATCAAATGGTTCGGCCTGCAATTTAACTTTTAATAAACGGCGTTCGATCAAACTGCGGCAAAGCGTGCTCAATACCGGGTCGGCATGAAAACTCCAGTTTTTTATTGTGGCCAGCACATCGTAATCGTCGAGCATGCAAAATTTATTGAGCTGTTGTTCAATCAGGGCCGGGCTGGTAGTATTTTTTAAAAAGAAGTCAAAAGTAACAGAAGCTGCTGCCACTTCATAGCCCTCCCTGATCAGCTTTTTGGCACGTTCAATGATCTTTACGAGCATTTTTTCGGCGCCCAGCACTGTTTTGTGCAGGTAAACCTGCCAATACATTAATCGGCGCGATACCAGAAATTTTTCAATGGAATAGATGCCTTTTTCTTCTACCATCAAATCGCCTTCATGCACCGCAAGCATTTTTAAAATGCGGTCGTACCCGATCACGCCCTCCGAAACGCCGGTATAAAAACTATCGCGCGTGAGGTAATCCATGCGATCAACATCCAGCTGTCCGCTGATGAGCTGATGCAAAAAGGGCTTGGTATAATTATTGGTAAAAATGTCGATGGCTTTTTGCAATTGCCCGTTCAATTGTTCATTCATCACACGCATGATCAAAATACTAATGGTTTCGTGATGTGTATTTGTGATCAGCACATTTTCAAGGGCATGTGAAAAAGGCCCGTGGCCTATATCGTGTAACAGAATAGCAATTTTAGCGGCCGTTTCCTCTTCGGGAGTAATAGCTACTCCTTTACTTTTCAGTTCAGACAAGGCATTGCACATCAGGTGGTATGCGCCTAACGAATGGTGCAGGCGGGTATGCACCGCGCCGGGATATACCAGGTGGGCAAAAGCCATTTGGTGAATGCGTCGTAAGCGCTGGTACCAGGGATGCGAAATCACCTGAAATACAAGTGGATCATCAATGGTAATAAATCCATATACGGGGTCATTAATGATCTTTCTGATTCTATTTGCCATTCGCTGCCTGCTAATTTGTTAAAATTGCTGCCAAAAGCAGCGGGCAAAAGTACAAAGGACGGGCTGATAAATTAAATTTGGTTAGATTTAGATGGTTTGAAAAAATAATTAATAAGGTTCCGAAACCAGTAAAAACTATATATAATATAAACAATTATACATGCCATTAGGAAAAATACTTTGGGTAGACGATGAAATAGAAAGTTTACAATCACAAATTCTTTTTTTACAAAATAAGGGCTACGAGGTAACCGCACTAACCAATGGTTTTGATGCCGTTGACTTTGTGAAAGACAACCCGCTCGACGTGGTTCTGCTCGATGAAACGATGCCGGGTATAACCGGACTCGAAACCCTGGCGAAAATAAAAGAGATCAATTCGCAGGTACCTGTGGTGATGATCACCAAAAATGAAACCGAAAACCTGATGGATGAGGCCATCGGCAGCCAGATCACCGACTACCTCATAAAGCCGGTGAACCCCAACCAGGTGTTGTTGAGCCTGAAAAAGATCATCGACAACAAAAGGCTGGTGGCCGAAAAAACCACCACTGCCTATCAACAACAGTTTCGCAATTTGTTTATGGCGCTGAACAGCAATCCCGATTACAACGAGTGGATGGATATTTATAAAAAACTGGTGTATTGGGAACTGGAAATGGAAAAGAGCGACAGCCCCGAAATGCAGGAAGTATTGCAAACACAAAAAAGCGAAGCCAATACCGAGTTCTTTAAATTCATAAGCAGGAATTATGCACGCTGGGTAAACCCCAAAAGCGACGACGGCCCTGTTATGTCGCATAGCTTGATTAAGTTTAAGGTTATGCCGCATATCGAAAAAGGAACACCTACCTTTTTTGTGCTGCTCGATAATCTGCGGTTTGATCAATGGAAAGCCATACAACCCATTTTTGCAGAGAGTTTTCGGATACTCGAAGAAGACAGTTTTTACAGTATTTTACCTACAGCTACTCAATACGCCCGCAATGCCATTTTCAGCGGCCTGTTGCCGATTGAAATAGAAAAACACTTTCCGCAACAATGGAAGAACGATGATGAGGAAGGCGGAAAAAATTTGCATGAAGAAGAGTTTTTCAGAGCTCAGTTGAAACGGCTTCGCCGCGATGATCTGAAATTCTCCTATACAAAAATTCTCAACAACCAGGCAGGGCAGGACCTGGTGAACAATATGCACAACCTGCTGACTAACGATTTGAATATTATCGTTTACAACTTTGTTGATATGCTCAGCCATGCCCGCACCGAAATGGAAGTGCTGAAAGAGCTGGCGGGCGATGAAACCAGTTACCGCAGCGTTACCCGCAGCTGGTTCGAACATTCGCCTTTGCACCAGGCGCTGAAAAAAATTGCCGATAAAAAGTTCAATCTTATTCTGGCTACCGATCATGGCAGTGTACGGGTAAAAACACCGGCAAGGGTAATTGGCGATAAACAAACAACCACCAATTTGCGCTACAAACACGGCCGTAATTTGAATTACGAAGCCCGCGAAGTACTGGCCTTCCGTGATCCGAAAGAGGCGGGGTTGCCGGTACCAACTGTAAACTCATCCTATATTTTCGCAAAGGGAGATATGTTTCTGTGTTATCCGAATAACTACAATTATTACGTAAACTATTACCGCAATACCTTTCAGCACGGTGGTGTAAGCATGGAAGAAATGATTGTACCGATTATTAAGATGACGAGTAAGTAGGTGAGTGGTCAATAGTGAATGCTTCGCCAGCAGAAACCTCCGGCGCAAGAAAGGTGCCTAATAAGCAATTGGCCTGCTCTGTTTGAGCTGAATTTCAAACAATTAGCAGCTTCAATCACCGAAAACAGCATTTTTGACCCTGTTTTGGCTACGAAACTGTAATTGTCAACGTTTTGTGTGGAAAAGTTGAGTTTATCTATTTCCAGCACTAAAATTGTGAATGTTAACTTTGTGGATAATTAATTCATCCACATCCAGACTATGAAATATACGCAAGCGACATTAGATAAAATTGAAGCGATACTTGATGCGGCGGAATATGTGCTACGTTATGAGCGGGGCAATTTTCAAAGTGGATATTGCATTTTGGAACAAAAGAAAGTAGTTGTACTAAATAAATTTCTGCAGCTCGAAGGGCGTATCAATACGCTTATTGATCTGATTCCGCAATTAAAACTCAATCCCGATACGTTTGCATCTGATGTACGTAAAACGTATGAAGATGTATTGGAGAGGCATGCTTTGGCGAATACGAAAGAGGAGTAATGTTCAGGCTTTTTTTATGTGCTCTGCATTCCGGTGATTTTATTGCCAATTGTCAGTTGCTGATTGACTGATGGTTTTCCTTTTGTCTTGTTTCCTTGCCTTGTAACTTGCATCTTGTTTCTTCTTATTTTTACCGCGTGAGCTATCCTTCATTAACCATTACTTTTTTAGGAACCGGTACAAGCGCCGGTGTACCGATGATTGCCTGTGAATGCCCGGTTTGTACTTCGCCCGATAAAAAAGATAACCGGCTTCGTTCGAGCATTATGGTACAATCAGAAAAAACCACGCTGGTGGTAGATTCAGGCCCCGACTTTAGGTACCAGATGTTACGGGCAGGCGTTAAACACCTTGATGCCATCATTTTTACCCATGCACATAAAGACCATGTAGCCGGACTGGATGATGTGCGGGCCTTTAATTTTTTTTCGCAACAACCCATGAACGTATATGCCAGCGATATGACGCAGGAAGTGATCATTCGCGAATTTCCCTATGCGTTCTATGAATCGAAATATCCCGGGGTACCCGATATACAGCTGAACACCATTGCACTGGAACCGTTTATGGCAGGCGATATTCCGGTTACTCCCATACTGGTTTGGCATTTAAAAATGCCTGTACTGGGTTTTCGTTTTGGCAGGTTTACTTATATTACCGATGCCAATCGCATCGAGGATAGTGAAAAGGAAAAAATAAAGGGAAGTGATGTAATGGTGCTGAATGCCCTTCGGAAAGAAATACATATTTCTCATTTTTCGCTCGAAGAAAGTGTTGCAATAGCCAAAGAATTAAAAATTCCTCAGAGTTATTTTACGCATATAAGTCATCAGTTAGGCAGGCATGCCGATGTTGATGCCGAGCTGCCCGATGGAGTGAATCTGGCGTATGATGGATTGGTGATTAAGGTGTGATCGTAAAACGTACGTTTTACGTTTGCCGATTGTCGACTGCCGTTTCACGTTTCCCATACTTAAATATCATCTCATACAACTCTCCCGGTTTAAATGGCTTGGCCAGGTAATCTGTCATCCCAAATTCGCGGGTCCTGTGAACGATGTCGGGCGAGGCAGAGGCGGTTAATGCAATAATAGGAATAGCTTCGTTAAAATTCCTGATGTGCTGTGTGGCATTGTATCCATCCATAACCGGCATTTGCAGGTCCATCAGTATAATATCATAATCAGTTTCGCGCGTTTTACTCACTGCCACCGCGCCGTTTTCGGCAATATCTACAGCACCATTCCAGTTGGTGATCATTTTGCGGGCCACCATAATATTAAATTCAACATCTTCGACCAATAGAATTTTAATGCCCGATAAATCACTTGTGCCCGCTGCTACCTGCTTTTGAATTTCTGATTTGCCTTTTTTGAAAGTAATGGTAAAATGAAATACCGAACCACGGCCCTGTTCGCTATTCACATAGATATCACTGTTATGCAGCGCGATCAATCGTTTAACAATAGCCAGGCCTAATCCCGATCCGCCAAACTCGTGTGCAATGTTATGATCGGCCTGTGTAAAGCGATCGAAGATCAGGTTTTGTTTTTCTTTTTCAATGCCTATGCCTGTATCTGATACAGAAAAGAAAACGGTTACGCTGTCGTTCTGTATTCTTTTTAACACCAACTGAATGGTTATATCCCCGTTGCGGGTAAATTTAACGGCATTTGAAACCAGGTTGTGCAATACCTGTCCTAACCGGCCTTCATCGCCCAAAACAAATTCAGGCAGGGAAGGATCGGTTTTCAGGCTGATGGTATTTCCTCTTTCGGCTGCCCGTATCTGGTATGCCGTTTTAATATTTTCGGCAAGTTGCTGCAATGCTACATTCTTTTCGGCCAATACAATTTTGCCTTCCTCAATTTTACCAAAATCAAGAATATCGTTGATTAGCCGTAGCAGGTTTTCGGCCGAAATATTCAGCGCTTTCAGATTCTCGAGCTGACAGGGCAATAATTTATCCTGCAGCAACAGGTGAGCGATGCCTATAATAGCATTTAATGGTGTACGTATTTCATGGCTCATTACCGATAGAAAATCGCTTTTTGCGCGTGCTCCATCTTCGGCCTGTTCTTTGGCGCGTATCAGTTCGGCTTCGGTTTCTTTTCTTTTTTGAACCTGTTTTTCGAGATAAGCTATAATGGTTATCAGTTCAGTATCTTCTTTATCAATGATCAGCGCAGCATTGGGGTCAAGCGATATAATAGCATCCTTTAACTTTTTTACCGACTGAATATAAATGTTATTCCTGCTTTGCAGATTGTGCAGCACATCCTGGTATTCTTTTTCACTGATCAAAAAAGCATGTTCGGTTAGCTGATGATCGCTCTCGAAATTTTTATACGATGTATCGACCAGCTTCAACAACTGCTGAATGTTGGGGTCATTCAGTTGTTCGGCCGATAGCGTTTTTTGAATTTGTTTTTCGAGTGTTTTATGCATGGGGTATGCGATTATAATTCTGTAAATGTGGTAATGGTCATTGTTTGGTTATGCAAACCACAATGACTTTTAGCATTGAAAGGAGATATTTCTCCATACGAATAAAAACCTGTGGTACAGGTTGTCTTACCCAAAATTTCATTTACAGCATGTACTTCTTCTTCGGTTCTGTCGCGTAATATCAGCTTGCGGCCAATACAACTGATCAATATAGCCAGTTCGGGTTTTGTATTTAAAGTAGAAACTGTATCGCGGGCTGCTATGGTAAAACCGTCGATCAGGTTATTAAAAGTGGCCCTCATCAACCTTACCTTACTGCCCGATGGCATGTTGCCGGCGAACACCATATGGCGATCTTGTTCATTGAGACTTAAAATTGTGCGTACCACAGCTACATCGTTTCCCGGTTCTTTGATGCTTAAAGGGAACAGCATGGCCGAGGCGGGTAATTCTTTATTATATGAGCCAAGGTATTCTTTATACAGATCGAAGGCATTTTTGCCGTCTATTTCGTACAATATATTTTTATCAGACCGGGTAATAGTTCGTTCAGGCCCAAACGCTTCCCAACCGCCGAATAATCCATGGCCTACTTTTAGTTGCTTACCATAAAAACCAATTGCTACTATAACGCCTTCGGCTGGTATCAGGTTAAGTCCAACATAGGTTTTTGAAAACCGGGCGCCATCGCCTGCCAGTCCACCGGTTACGGGTATTTGTTTATGATTGGTTTCATTAAAGCCGGCTACCAGTTCGCTGCCATTAATATAGGTACCGTCAGATATGATGAAAGCGGCATTCAGATCGTTTTGCTGAAGCTGTTGCATCAGGTACTGTCCGGCTTCGTAACTGTTTTTATGATTCTTTATGTTTGTTTCAGCGCAATGAATAATTGTGTTGTCGAACTGAATGGCCGTAACCACCACGCTGTTATCGCACACATCGTTCTGAATAATTTCGCCTGATGTAGAACATAAGATGATATGGGCTTCGGGATAACTTCTTTCAAGATGATTAAAAACAGAAGTATCCGTTACAAGTGAAGGTTCTCCAAATGCTAAAACAAGCTGACATTGCATCCGGTCAAAATCATCGGTATGCATGTAAATTTTCCAGCACTTATCGAGGTACTGTAGTTGTTGAATTTTCATACGGGTATTGTTTTGAGGGCAGATAAGGTTAACTATATAACGCATATTAAATCAAATACTTATATTTAAGCTTTAAAAATTAAGTGTTTTTGTTTACCAGGGTGGTTATTTCTTAATAAATATCAATTTATACCCCGGTAAAAGGCGATGATCAGCAGTAGCACCCAATAGAAAATTGACGTAGCTCAATCTTTTTTATGAACAGCAACTGGAAAGATTATTTCTCTTTTACCAAAAAAGAACGCACCGGTATTTTTATGCTGGTAGCCCTGATAGGAATTGCAGTAATCATCCCTTACTTTTTCCCACCTGTTGAAGGGCCCGATCAGGCAACGATCGATGCTTTCAATGCGCAAAAATTGCAGCTTGAAAAACTACAGCAGAACAGCAGCCGAAAATCGTATGGTGAACAACGTAATAAATACACGCAGGTGCATTATAAGCCTGAAAATGATCAACAGGCTGTAACCCTTTTCCGTTTTGATCCCAATACGGTGAATGCAGCGGGTTGGAAAGAACTGGGTGTAAACAACCGCACTATTCACACCATTCAAAACTATATTGCCAGAGGCGGACGGTTTCGCAAACCTGTTGACCTTCAGAAAATATATGGATTGAAAAAAGAGGATTACGGGCGTTTGCTGCCATATGTACAAATAGCGGTGGATACAGCAGCTCGTTTTCATTACAGCAAAGGTAGAAATGAAAAGTATGTAAAGACGCCGCCACCGGTAGTTGACATTAATATGGCCGATACAACGGCATTGATTGCCTTGCCCGGTATTGGCAGCAAACTGGCTACCCGTATTGTAAGTTTTCGCGAAAAGCTCGGTGGTTTTTATTCGGTTGAGCAGCTGGGCGAAACCTATGGATTGCCCGATTCAACGTTTCAATTGATCAGACCCCGGTTGCAGTGTTCTTCAATTGCCATTCGAAAAATAAATATAAATACGGCCGATGCAAATACCTTAAAACAACATCCATATATAAGATGGAATATAGCCAATGCCATCATTCAGTTCAGGCAGCAACATGGCAATTATCGTTCGCCCAACGATTTGCAACAGATTGTTCTGATTTCTCCGGAATTGTTTCAGAAAATTGTGGGATATGTGACAGTGGAGTAGAGGAAAAAGTTTTCAAAATATTTACTAACGTCTGTTAGTATTCCGAAAAAACTCCTATCTTGCAGTGACCTTTAACGATTCTTGCAGAACTTTTTATTATGAATTTACAGACCTCTGAGCTAACAGATCAGGTTGCTCAAACGACTCGTGATTTTGCTCACCAGCATATTAAACCTTACGTGATGGACTGGGACGAATCCCAGGAGTTTCCAATTCATGTATTTAAGGAGATGGGTAAATTAGGATTAATGGGCGTACTGGTGCCCGAAGAATATGGCGGCGCCGGTTTGTCGTATTTTGAATATGTTGCTGTTATACAGGAAGTTGCCAAAGTATGTGGTTCCATTGGACTTAGCCTGGCTGCACACAATTCATTATGCACAGGTCACATTCTGCACTTTGCCAATGAAACCCAAAAGAAAAAATACCTGCCTAAGCTGGCTACTGCCGAATGGCTGGGCGCCTGGGGGTTAACCGAACCCAATACAGGGAGCGATGCCGGCAATATGAAAACTACTGCCGTAAAAGATGGCGATCACTGGATTTTGAACGGCACCAAGTGCTGGATCACGCATGGCAAAAGCGCCGATGTGGCGGTTGTAATTGCGCGTACGGGCGAACCACGTGCTAAAAACAATGCCACTGCATTTGTAGTTGAACGGGGTACAGAAGGTTTCAGGGCAGGTAAAAAAGAAAATAAGCTGGGCATGCGTGCCAGTGAAACAACTGAAATGATTTTCGATAACTGCCGCATACCCGATGCCAATCGTTTGGGCGAATATGGCGATGGATTTAAGCAATCGCTGAAAGTGCTTGATGGCGGAAGGATCTCGATTGCGGCACTGGCACTGGGCATTGCAAAGGGAGCATACGAAGCATCGATACAATATTCCAAAGAACGTTATCAGTTCGATCAGCCGATTTCCAATTTTCAGGGCATTTCGTTTAAGCTCGCCGATATGGCTACCGAAATTGCCGCTGCTGAATTGCTGACTTTACAGGCCTGCGATTTAAAAATGCGCGGACAAACAATGAGTAAGGAAGCGGCCATGGCAAAATATTATGCCAGTGAAGTAGCAGTAAAAGTAGCCAACGATGCCGTACAAATATTCGGCGGATACGGATATACAAAAGATTTTCCGGTTGAAAAATATTATCGCGATAGTAAATTATGCACCATTGGCGAAGGCACATCTGAAATTCAAAAAATAGTCATTGCCAGAGAGGTGTTACGAGCTTAAGTGACGAATACTGCTCAAGGTTGCTTGTCATGACAGGGGCTCTGCTTAATGGCGGGGCCTTTTTCTTTTAATTATTCCCCGGTATTATTTAAGTACTTATGTAATGCGAAAATCGGTTATGGGTATATTTTAGGCAGAAGAACGCTTTTGCAATAAATTTATATCATGAACAAAGAGGTCGGATATATTATGCAGGGCTTCTTACTAATGATGGTGTTGGTGGGAGGCATTGCTTTTATTCGATTTTTGATATCAATGCCATCTTATTCTGCTCCTCAAACTGTTTCTGTTGATACATCCTCTTCCAATACATTGGTTATATTGATAAATCAAAAAGGAAAAGAACTTTTTCAAAATAACTGCGCGTCATGCCATAGCTTATTTAAAGATCTGACAGGTCCGTCTTTGGTTGGTGTTGAAGAAAGAGTGCCCGACAAAAAGCTTTTGTATGCCTGGATACGCAATAGCTCAGCAGTTTTAAAAACGGGCGATAAATATTTTAATGATCTGGTTGTTAAATTGGGCAATGTTCGAATGTCAACCTTCCCTAACCTCAGTGATGACGATATAACGGCCATCCTTGAATATATCAGGCAAGCCAGCGCATTAAAAAAATTACCTGTTGCCGATGCACGTACCCATTAAGGCAATTATCAACACTACGGCATTATATCATCGTCATCATCCTTCGGGCCATACTTATCGAACAGTTTATCAATGGCGCCACCGAAAATGGGGAACTTATCTTTTGCAAAATTTTTTATGATTTCAATGGCCTTGTAAGCCTGTTGCTCTGTTAAACCTTCTGCCATCAGTTGTTTAATCAGTTCCTGCATATACTTTGTGAAGTTATGTGATTGAGATTAGTAGAATAAAAAACGCCAGCACCGGGCCTGACGTTTTTTTATTTTTTTCGAACCTGCCTGCCGGCAGATAAATTTTAATGTTAAACCATCCCTGCACTCCTTTAGGGGATGGGGCATGGAGGTTATGCTACTTTCAGCAAACTCATCTTGCTCTTGTCGAAATTCTTTTGAGCATACTCCAGGTTCAAATGGAAAACGGTTTGCTTTGAAGAAGGCAATTCAAACATGGCGTCGGTTAAAATGCTTTCGCATATACTGCGTAAACCGCGTGCGCCCAGTTTGTATTCAACTGCTTTATCAACCATAAAGTTCAATACATCCTCATCCATAGTCAGTTGAATGCCTTCCAGTTCAAACAATTTGCGGTATTGTTTTATCAGCGCATTTTTGGGTTCTGTTAAAATGGAACGAAGGGTAGCTTTATCAAGCGGATTCAAATGGGTTACAACAGGCAAACGGCCGAGTAACTCAGGAATTAATCCAAATGATTTAAGGTCGGTGGCATTAATGTACTGCAGCAGATTTTTCTTCATATGCTCCTGCAACTCTTTATTTACATTAAAGCCAATGGCATTGGTATTCACCCGGCGGGCAATTACTTTATCAATACCATCGAATGCACCACCGCAAATGAACAATATATTTTGTGTGTTGATCTTTATCAGTTTTTGCTCAGGGTGTTTACGGCCGCCCTGCGGAGGAACCAGTACGTCGGTGCCTTCGAGCAGTTTCAGCAAACCCTGTTGAACACCTTCACCGCTAACATCGCGGGTGATAGAAGGGTTATCGCCTTTGCGGGCAATTTTAT
This sequence comes from Niastella sp. sgz303648, assembly GCF_059587045.1. Lineage (NCBI taxonomy): Bacteria > Pseudomonadati > Bacteroidota > Chitinophagia > Chitinophagales > Chitinophagaceae > Niastella > Niastella sp. sgz303648. The sequence goes on from NZ_JCAPSW010000006.1 coordinate 62,530, forward strand.
CAATTTCATCGATGTAAACGATGCCTCTTTCGGCAGCGGCAACATCGTAGTTACAAACCTGTAATAAACGGGTTAAAATGCTTTCAACATCTTCGCCCACGTAACCGGCTTCGGTAAATACGGTGGCATCAACTATAGCGAATGGCACATTCAGCAAACGGGCAATGGTTTTGGCCAGCAGGGTTTTTCCCGTACCGGTTTCACCCACCATTACGATATTGCTTTTTTCGATATCAACTTCGTTGTCGCCTGGTTTTTGCTGAAGGCGTTTGTAGTGATTGTAAACGGCTACGGCCAGTACTTTTTTAGCTTCGTCCTGCCCAATTACGTATTCGTCGAGAAAACGTTTGACTTCAATGGGTTTTTTAACGTTCAGCTTGAAAGAAGTAGATGGCGGTGTGCTTTCATGACGGATCATCAGCTCCTGTTCGATAATCTCCCGCGCATGCTCAACGCAATTTTCACAAATATGTCCTTCCTGCCCCGCTATTAGAATCTTTACTTCATCGCGGCTGCGTCCGCAAAAAGAACAATGTAATGTAGTTTTAGCCATGTTTGTATAAAATCGCTTACAAAGGTATCTAAATGAAAGTCCAAATCCCAATTAAAAATCCCAAACTCCTCAATTGAAATATTATTATACGGAATTTGGGACTTTTAATGGTTTACCTGTACTTATAACTTTTCAACTACCTGATCTACAATTCCGTATTCAACAGCTTCTTTTGCATCCATCCAGTAGTCGCGATCGAAATCTTTCATGATCTGCTCAAATTTCTTTCCACAGTTTTCGGCCAGTATGCGGGCACCCATTTCCTTGGTCTTTTTGGTTTGCTTTGCCTGAATTTCAAGATCGGCACTTACACCCTGCATATATCCGCCGAGACTGGGCTGATGTATCATTACTTCGCCATGAGGGAAGATATAGCGTTTGCCTTTGGCGCCGGCGCTTAATAAAATTGAACCCATAGATGCTGCCAGTCCCATGCACACGGTGCTAACCGGACTTTTTAACATGCGCATAGTATCATAAATAACCATGCCACTGGTAACAACACCACCGGGACTATTGATGAAAAATTTAATTTCTTCACCGGGTTTATCGGCATCTAACAATAACAAACGGGTTACAATATCTTTTGCCGATTTATCTTCTACAACGCCCCACAGGTACACGGTTCTTTTTTCAAAAAAGAACTTTTCCATTTTCTTGGCCAACACCCCAAACTCTGGTTTTTCTTCTTTGCCGTTTTCTTTTGGTTCATCTTCATCATCCATTCTGAATGGCTGAAACAAGTGATTTGAATATATCTGCATGATAATTTTATTTGAAGGTTCTATATAATGAATTGTTCAAGGGCTGCCCGCACTGAACGTCCTTTGCGTAGTCGACATCCTGAGCGCAGTCGAAGGATGCTCCCTTCGATCCTGAGCGCCCTGAGCTTTGTCGAAGGATCAGTGTTTAAATTTCTTTCTTCTCTTTGCGTGGATTGATCAGCAGCACTTCATCTACCAATCCGTATTCCTTAGCCTCTTCTGAAGTTAACCAGTAATCACGGTCGCAATCTTTTTCAACCTGTTTAACTGTTTTACCGGTATGAACCGAAATAGCATCGTACAGGTTCTTTTTAATTTTTTTGATCTCAGCTACGGTGATCTCGATATCACTGGCCTGGCCGCCGATGGCGCCGCTGGGTTGGTGCATCATAACCCGGCTGTGCTTTAAAGCGGTACGTTTTCCTTTTGTACCTGCGCATAACAATACAGCAGCCATAGAAGCAGCCATACCTATGCAAATGGTACTTACATCGGGAGTGATATAATTCATGGTGTCGTACACGCCCAAACCCGAGTAAACATTACCGCCGGGTGAATTGATGTACATCTGTATGTCGCGCGTACGATCGGTGCTTTCCAGGAACAATAACTGGGCGGTAATAATGTTTGCCACTTCGTCATTGATGGGGTAGCCCATGAAGATAATTCGATCCATCATCAAACGGCTGTAAACGTCCATGACAGCAATATTCATCGGACGTTCTTCAATAATATTGGGAGTGAGGTCCGTAATCTGATGTTTTTGGTAACTGTACAGGGTATTGCTTGAAATACCTCTGTGGTGTACCGCGTATTTTTCAAAGTCTTTTCCAAGATTCATAGTACTTTTCTGTTATTTGAGTTGGCAATTTAAGTTTTTGTGAGAAACCAAATACCGTGCTACATAAAAAAACAGCCATTTTGGCCTAATATCCTCATAAACAAGCCCTTTTAAGCTGCAATACAGGCAGGCGATAGGCCCTGAAAGGGGCTTTTTTTACCATTTGCGGCAGTCTAACAGGCACTCCTATGTAAAAATTGCCGATCGGCAAAAAGGAGCTCCCATGTGATTGATGCTCAAAAGTTTTGTGTGCCATGGATAATTTTTTAGGCTATCAACAGATAAAAACACAATTTTGTTGATGCCTGCGTGAATAAACGAACTAACAATCGTTTGTAGTTGAAATTGTTAAACCCGGGGTTAGTCCACCTGTTCGGTAGAAAAAATATTTTGATATCAATCTTTCTGTAGTATCTTTGTTCTACAATTTGAGTAGACTTATTTATGTCTCATTCCTTCACTATAGAAATCATGTACATCTACTGTTGCAACAAGCGTTGTTGTTGTTGCTGTTGTTGATACTCAAATGCCAGCAGTTTTTCAGCCCTCTTTGCTTCCAAGGTTTTTTACGAATGAATGAAATAAACATATGAGTGTAACGCTAAAGTCATACTTGTCAGATTTAACCCACCAATCGGATAGACTAAACATCAGGGAATTTATTGAATTACTCACAAAGCAGTTTCCCGGTCAGGTTACTTTTTCAACCAGCTTTAGTTATGAAGATCAGGTAATAGCACATGAAATTTTAAGCAATAAGTTGCCGGTAAACATTTTTACTTTAGATACCGGAAGATTATTTGCCGAAACCTATTCGGTGTGGAATAATACCAACGAAAAATACAACACGCACATTGCTGCTTACTACCCCGACTACCGCCTGCTCGAAGAATTTGTTGCCGATAAAGGTCCCAATGCTTTTTATGAATCGGTCGAAAACCGCAAGCAATGTTGCTTTATTCGCAAGGTTGAGCCTTTAAAAAGGGCATTGGCAGGAAATGCCGTGTGGATCACAGGTTTGCGCGCCGAACATTCGCCCGACCGGCAAAATCTGAGTGTAGTGGAATGGGACGAAACCAACCAGGTTATTAAATACAATCCCATTTTGCACTGGACCACAGAACAGGTAAAGAATTATATCAACGACAATAATGTGCCTTATAACATTTTACATGATAAAGGGTTTGTGAGTATCGGTTGTGCACCATGCACCCGCGCTGTTCGCCCCGGTGAAGATTTCAGAGCCGGCCGCTGGTGGTGGGAAGACGCATCGAAAAAAGAATGCGGTTTGCATGTTCATCAATAATTATTTAAAGAATTCCTGAAAACAGAAATATGAGTAAGTATAGATTAGATTATTTGGATCATCTGGAGTCGGAAGCTATTCACATCTTTCGCGAAGTAGCCGGACAATTTGAAAGGCCTGCGTTATTATTCTCTGGCGGTAAAGATTCTATTACACTGGTGCATCTGGCATTAAAAGCTTTTCGCCCCGGTAAATTTCCTTTTCCGTTAGTGCATATCGATACAGGACACAACTTTCCCGAAGCATTGCAGTTTCGTGATGACCTGGCAAAAGAGATTGGTGAAAAATTAATCGTGCGCAACGTAGAAGATACCATTAAAGCAAAGCATTTAACCGAGCCCAAAGGCAAATTTGCCAGCCGCAATGCTTTACAAACCTATACTTTACTCGATACTATTGAAGAATTTAAGTTCGATGCCTGCATAGGTGGCGCCCGTCGCGATGAAGAAAAGGCAAGAGCCAAAGAACGCATCTTTTCGGTGCGTGATGAATTTGGTCAGTGGGACCCCAAGCTGCAACGCCCCGAATTATGGAACACTTATAATGGCAAAATTCATAAAGGCGAGAATGTGCGCGTGTTCCCCATAAGTAACTGGACGGAACTGGATATATGGAATTATATCCGCCGCGAAAAAATTGCACTGCCGTCGATTTATTTTTCGCACGAACGCGATGTAATTGATCATGAAGGACAACTGGTAGCTGTAAGCGAATTTATTAAACTCGACGCTACAGATACTGTGTTGAAAAAGAAAGTGCGTTATCGTACAGTAGGCGATATGACCTGTACTGCAGCAGTTGAATCGCTTGCTTCGGGTATCGATGATATCATTAGCGAAATAACCGCTACTAAAACCAGCGAACGTGGCGAAACCCGTATCGATGATAAGGTATCGGAAGCAGCGATGGAAGACAGAAAGAAAAACGGCTACTTTTAAAAATTTCTGATTTAGCGATTTCGGGATGTTTTGATTTAAATCCCAAAATCACCAAATCCAAAAATCTCAAAATTGTTCAGATGGATTTATTACGGTTTATAACAGCAGGTAGTGTTGATGATGGCAAAAGCACATTGATCGGCCGGTTATTATTCGATAGCAAAAGTATAATGATCGATCAGTTAGAAGCAATTGAAAAGCAAAGTAAAAATAAAGATCTGGGTGAAATTGATCTGGCGCTGCTTACCGATGGATTACGTGCCGAAAGAGAGCAGGGCATTACGATCGATGTAGCCTATAAATATTTTTCTACGCCCAAACGCAAATTTATCATTGCCGATGCACCGGGTCATATACAATATACCCGCAACATGGTTACCGGCGCCTCTACTGCCGATCTGGCAATCATTTTAATCGATGCACGCAATGGTGTGGTTGAACAAACCCGCCGCCACTCGATCATCACTTCGTTATTAAACATTCCGCACGTTGTGGTTGCCATTAACAAAATGGACCTGGTCGATTACTCGCAGGATGTTTACAACAACATTGTGATCGATTATGCCGAAGTGGCCAAATCGCTCGATCTGAAAGATGTTACCTATATTCCTATCAGCGCCGTTTTTGGCGACAACATTGTTGAAAAGTCGCAAAAGCTCAGCTGGTACGAAGGACCCGCTTTGTTGAATTTCCTCGAAAAAGTAGAAGTAGAGAAAGATATAAACCTCACCGATGCACGCTTTCCGGTGCAATATGTTATTCGTCCGCAAACAGATGAACTGCACGATTATCGCGGATATGCCGGAAAGCTCGTGAGCGGCATTTACCGTACAGGCGATGCCATTACAGTGCTTCCTTCGGGCCTTACCAGTAAAATCAAAGCCATTGAGCACAATGGAAAAGAAGTAGAAGAAGTATTTGCACCGCAAAGCGCTATTCTGCATCTCGAAGACGATATCGATATCAGCCGCGGCGATATTATTGTTAAAAGCGATAACCTGCCAAAAGTTACACAGGAGCTGGATGTGGTATTGTGCTGGATGGATAACAAGCCGCTGATACCCGGTAATAAATACCTGCTGCAGATAAACAGCCGCCTGGTGCGCAGCGTGATAAAGGAAATTGAATATAAACTGGATGTAAATACGCTGCAGAAAAACGAAGCCACCACTGCAACATTGAACGATGTAATTAAAGTAAAAATAAAAACCGCTTCACCGGTTCCGTATGATTCTTACAAGGTATTACGCGAAAACGGAGGAGCGATACTGATCGACGAAACCAGTAATGTTACGGTTGGCGCCTGCATGATTCAATGATGTAAGCGTTAAGCATTTTGCGTTAAGCGTTGAGCATTGAAAATTGAGTATTATGAGTGAGAAAGCATTTATACAACAACTGTTTGAACAACATAAAAAAGCATATACCGCTTTTCCTGATAAGGAATTGGCCGAGCAGTTCATTGACCAAGTGTTTTGTTTTTTGTTTTTGCCAAATAAAGAATATCAGCAGGCTGTTGATCTTGAAAAGGAGCTGGGGTTATTAAAAAGTCATTTTTCGAGCCTGGTATATGATGTGGTGCATAAAGAAGAAAAGGCAGAGCAGCTGACGGAACAGTTTTTTGCAGCCATACCATCGTTATACGCAAAGCTCATGAAGGATGCCGAAGCGCTGCTGGCGTTTGACCCGGCCGCCCGTTCGGTTGAAGAAGTGCTGGTTGCCTATCCCGGTTTTTATGCTACGGCTATTTACCGGTTATCGCACCAGTTGTGGATACAGGGTGTTGAAATATTACCAAGATTGTTTACTGAATATGCCCATAGCAAAACCGGTGTTGATATTCATCCCGGCGCGCATATTGGCGAATCGTTTTGCATTGATCATGGCACCGGCATTGTAATTGGCGAAACCACGGTCATTGGCAATAATGTAAAAATTTATCAGGGTGTAACATTAGGCGCTTTACAGGTTTCGAAAGACAACGCTACGGTAAAACGCCACCCGACGATTGAAGATAATGTTACGATTTACTCGGGCGCTACCATATTAGGCGGTAAAACGGTTATTGGTCGCGACAGCATCATAGGCGGAAATGTTTGGCTTACATACAGTGTGCCCTCATTCTCGGTGGTGTATCATAAAAGCGAAGTAAAGGTGCGGGATAAAAATCCTTTTCCCGAGCCGTTGAACTTCGTGATTTAATGATCCTGAGCGTAGTCGAAGGGGCTGATCAAACATCGGGCGAAGTCGGGATGTCTTCAAACAAAAAAGAACAGAACATTATGATTACAGAAGAAAAGAATATACAATCAATAAATAAAACAGATAACCAAAACAACGATAGAATGAGAGCCGCAAACATTTTACAAACGATTGGCCAAACACCGCACGTGCGTATTAATCGCTTATATGGCAATAGTCATGAAGTGTGGATTAAACTGGAGCGTAACAACCCCGGTAACAGTATTAAAGACCGTATTGCATTATCAATGATCGAAGATGCCGAGCAAAAAGGCATTCTGCATAAAGATAGTGTTATTATTGAGCCTACTTCGGGCAACACAGGCATTGGCCTGGCCATGGTAGCAGCCGTAAAAGGATACAAACTGATTCTGGTAATGCCCGAATCGATGAGCGTTGAAAGAAGGCAGTTGATGCAATTATATGGCGCTTCATTTGAATTAACGCCCCGCGAAAAAGGCATGAAAGGCGCTATTGAAAAAGCCAAAGAACTGGTTGAAAAAACGCCCAATGCCTGGATGCCCCAGCAGTTTGATAATGCGGCGAATGTTGAAGTTCACCGTAAAACCACTGCCCAGGAAATTTTGAACAGCTTTCCCGATGGACTTGATTACCTGATTACAGGAGTAGGTACCGGCGGACATATTACAGGTGTGGCTGAAGTGTTGAAACAAAAATTTCCCAACCTGAAAGTGTTTGCTGTTGAACCCGAATTATCGCCTGTGATCAGCGGTGGCAGCCCTTCGCCACACCCATTACAGGGTATTGGTGCAGGTTTTATTCCATCTATTTTAAATACAAAATTGTTAGACGGAACCATACTGGTAGGCAAAGACGAAGCTTTCAGCTATGCGCAAAGGCTGGCTAAAGAAGAAGGTATTCTTGCCGGCATTTCAACCGGTGCTTCATTGGCCGCTGTAGCCAAAAAACTGGCTGAAATTCCAAAAGGTGCACGCGTGCTCACATTCAATTACGATACCGGCGAGCGCTATTTATCAATTGATGGTTTATATAAATAGTTCAACAGGTACATGCAAACGAACCAACCATATGGCAAAGTGATTTTGGCCGCTGCCGGTCCCGGTGATCCCGAACTGGTAACGGTTAAAACCGTGCGGTATCTGCAGCAGGCCGAAGTGGTGCTGGCCGACCGGCTGGTAAGTGAGGAATTGTTGCGGCAATATGTAAATGCCAATGCCGAAATTATTTACGTAGGCAAGCAATGCAGCCGCGGATCATCAACGCCTCAATATACCATCAATGAACTGATGGTGCATTATGCCGTACAGGGAAAACTGGTAGTTAGGTTAAAAGGGGGCGATGCATCGATGTTCTCGAACATACTCGATGAACTGCATACGCTGGTACAACATAACATTCCTTATGAAATTGTACCCGGTGTAACCGCAGCGTTAGGCGCTGCAGCTTATGCCGGTATTCCTTTAACCGCAAGAGGATATACTACAGCCGTACGTTTTTTGACGAGCTATAAACTGGATATAGTTAGTGAATCATACTGGATAGAACTGGCACAAACAAACGATACGCTGGTGTTTTATATGTCGTCCGAAACCCTGGATCATGTAGTGGATAATCTGGTTAAAAACAATATCGATGCCGGTAAATTACTGGCCGTTATTGAACAGGCAACCACGCCTCTGCAAAATGTGCATGTAACCAATATTTATAAATACGAAGAACAGTTGCGGGGGCGGCAGTTTGTTTCTCCCTCGCTGGTGATAATCGGAAAAGTAGTGAGTTTGCACGAGCAGTTTAAATGGATCGAAAACAGCAACAGTGCAGAACATTACTTTAAACCACTGGCCCGGTTGATTACTACGAAACCTGATTCTGAAAATGCGGAAAACGTAAATAAACATGTTAGCAGAGCATAAATTAAAAGTATTACAGGATTTAGTAAGGTCTTCTACCAAAGAAGAACTGGTTTGGATGAACGGATTCCTTGCCGGTGTTTTAATGAATTGCCACGATGTGTCGTCGCTCACTTCGGTCGCTTCGCAAGCCTCACAGGCATTAGCCGCAACTCCGGCACCTGCGCCAGTTGCTGCAACGCCCGACAAACCGGCTGTTTCGAAAATTACCATAGCCTATGGAACCGAATCCGGTAACTCAAAAAAACTGGCTACTGATCTGGCTGCCAAAGCCAAGAAAAGCGGCATCAACGCCAAAGTGGTAAGTCTTGACCAATACCGGTTGAACGATTTATCGAAAGAAGAATATTTCTTTACCATCATCAGTACCCAGGGCGAAGGTGAACCACCAGCCGCTGCCAAAAAATTCTTTGACCATATTCATCAGAATGGTTTTAAACTGAGCCAGCTTAAGTTTGGCGTACTGGCATTGGGCGATACATCGTATCCTTTATTTTGCAAGGCCGGTGAAGATATTGATCAGCAGTTGCAAAAACTGGGTGGTCAGCGTATTGTATCGTTGCAAAAATGCGATACCGATTACCAGGGCGATGCCGAAGGATGGTTTTCGCAGGTGTTGCATTCTTTAAGCAGCAATGGCAGCAGTAATGGTGTATCATCTGTTTCAGGCGCTGTGGTAACAAAAAAGCCCGCCGGCAAAAAAATATATTCCGGTAGCATTATCACCAACGTTAACTTAAACGACAGAGATTCCAATAAACAAACACACCATATTGAAATAGTGGCCGATGAGCTGGAGTATCAGCCAGGCGATTCAATTGGTATTGTTCCTGAAAATGCAACTGCAGCCGTTGATTCAATTATTAAATTAACCGGAATAGATAAATCAAAAACGGTTTCTTTCCGTAATGAATCGCATACGGTATACGACCTGCTGAAGAAAAAACTGAATATTGCTTATTTACCCGAACGCGTGGTAAAACAATACGCGTCCATCGTTAAGCAGGATATTCCTGAAACAAAGATCAGTTTGCTCGATCTGCTGAAAATATATCCTGTAAGTAATGCGGCACAGTTTCAGGAAGTGATCGGTATTCTTGAGCCCATCACACCACGGTTGTACTCGATCTCTTCATCGCTGCAGGCGCATAGCGGAGAAGTACATGTTACCGTTGCCCGCGACAATTTTAAAGTAAACGGCGAAGTAAAACATGGCTTGTGCTCGAATTTCCTCGCTGAGTTACCGGTAGATACGCAGTTTGAATTTTACGTTCATAAGAATAGCCAGTTCAGGTTGCCGGCCGAAGATAAAGATGTTATTATGATTGGCCCCGGTACCGGTGTTGCACCCTTCAGAAGCTTTTTGGCCGAACGTGATGCTACGGGCGCTTCTGGCCGTAACTGGTTATTTTTTGGCGATCAGCATTTTACAAGCGATTTTCTGTATCAGACCGAAATACAAAACTGGGTACAAACCGGTGTGCTTACAAAAGTAAATGCAGCTTTTTCGCGTGATCAGGCTTCAAAAATATATGTGCAGCACAAAATGCTCGAAAATAGTGCTGCCTTTTACGAATGGTTACAAAATGGGGCTTACGTATACATATGTGGAGCAAAGGAACCGATGAGCGTTGATGTGGAATATACCATTTTGCAGATCATTGAACGTTTTGGCAACAAAACCACTACACAAGCCATAGAATATTTGAACAGCCTGAAAGAAGAAGGAAGATTTTTGAAGGATGTGTATTAAAGTAGTAAGTGGTAAGTAGGTCGTTGAAAGTTTAACATTGAAAATTTAATTAGAGACTCAGACATTAAGGCCTTGTGCCTTGTTCCCTGAGCCTTGTAACTTGTTATCATGAGTACGAATCAAAATAATTTATCTGCGGTAGAAAAAATAAAACTGGCCAGTGATGGCCTGCGGGGTACATTAAAAGAAAGCCTGCACGATGAGTTAACAGGCGCTTTACGTGAAGACGACCAGTCGCTGGTTAAATTTCACGGTATGTATCAGCAGGATGATCGTGATCGTCGTGAAGAACGTAGCGCCAAAAAACTGGAATGGTTGTATTCATACATGATCCGTTTGCGTTTACCCGGCGGGTTTATGACGCCTGATCAATGGGTTGGCCTGCATAATATTGCCGGCGAGCATGCTACAGGTGTTATTAAAATCACTACCCGGCAAACGATTCAGTTGCATGGCATTCTTAAATCGCATGTAAAGCCAACGATCAAGGCTTTTAATACCATTCATCTCGATTCAATTTCGGCCTGCGGCGATGTAAACCGTAATGTGATTTGCGGCGCCCATCCCAAATTTTCGGCCATTCATGAAGAAGTATTTTCATATGCCGATAAAATAAGTCAGTTGGGTTTGCCCAAATCGAGAGCGTATTATGAAATATGGCTCGATGAAAAACCACTGCTCGATAAAAAAGAGGAAGAAGATCCATTATACCAGGACCGTTATCTGCCCCGTAAGTTCAAAGTGGCTATTGCTATTCCGCCGAATAACGATGTAGACGTATTTGCGAATGATGTTGGGCTGATTGCAATTATCGAAAATAACAAGTTGAAAGGATTTAATATTGCTGCCGGTGGTGGTTTGGGTACCACGCATGGAAATGCGCAAACCTATCCGCGGTTGGGTACCATGCTCGGCTTTATACCCGGTGAAGAAAAAACACTAAAAGCGGTATTGGAAATCATTACCATTCAACGTGATTTTGGTAACCGCAGCGACCGCAAATTATCGCGCCTGAAATATACCATCGACAAAATGGGCGTTGAAGCCTTTAAACAGGAGCTTGAAAAACGTTGCGGTTTTGCACTGGAAGCACCAAAGCCATATACTTTTACCAGAAGGCAGGACGATTTCGGCTGGAGCAAGAATCACGAAGGCAAATGGTATTTTACTGTGTTTGTTGAAAATGGCCGCGTGCTCGACGATGAAAAAATTGCATTGAAAACGGCTCTGCTTGAAGTGGCTAAAACCGGTAAAGCGAATTTCAGATTTACCTGTAACCAGAATTTGATCGTGGGCGATATAGCGCCGAAAGATAAAAAAGCGGTTGAAAAAATATTGCAGGATTTTGGTGTCATTGCACATACCGAAAATGCCGGTGCAGTAAGACGTACATCCATTGCCTGTGTGTCTTTCAATACTTGTCCGCTGGCATTGGCCGAAGCACAGCGCTACCTGCCAACGTTCATCACCAAATTAGAGCCGATACTGGAAAAGCATGGTTTGCAGGATGATGAAATTTCGCTTCGTATGACAGGGTGCCCTAACGGATGCGGCCGGTCGTATGTAGCTGAGATCGGATTTGTAGGAACTGCGTATGGGCGTTATAATCTGCATTTGGGGGGCGACCGTGAAGGATACCGCTTAAATAAAAAATATAAAGACAGTCTCGACGAGGCCGCTATATTACAGGAGCTGGATTCGCTGTTTGAAAAATATAGTAAGAACAGAAAATCCGGTGAAACCTTTGGCGATTATGTGGTTCGTGAAAAACTGGTAACGTTATAAAAAAGGTTGGTAATTATGTCAACAGAACAACAAACATTGGTGAAGCATACAAATGGATCTGCTGAAGGGCAAAGCCAAAATCTTTTATTTCCTGTTTTCTTAAAACTGGAAGATCTAAAAGTATTATTGGTAGGTGGGGGCAAAGTAGGCGCTGAAAAATTATCGGCCCTGCTGGCTAATTCACCGGCCGCACCAGTTACTGTTGTTGCCATCAATTTATCCGACGAAGTGCGCAAGCTGGCAAAACATCATACTAATGTGGTGTTGCATGAAAGACCTTTTACCTTATCTGATCTTGATAATAAAGACCTGGCTATAATAGCAGTGAACGACCCGGAAATCAGCCTGGCCGTTCGGGATGCTGCCAAGGAAAGAAAGATACTGGTAAATGTGGCCGATACACCCGAGCAGTGTGATTTTTATTTAAGTTCTATTGTACAAAAGGGCAATCTTAAAATAGCCATTTCAACAAATGGTAAATCGCCTACTGCTGCCAAACGCATTAAAGAAGTATTGAACCATGCTTTGCCCGCCGAGCTGGATGACATGATCAATAACCTGCATGCAGTTCGCAATAAACTCAATGGCAATTTTGAATATAAAGTAAAACGGCTGAACGAAATTACCCGCATACTGATAGAAAAAGATAATGTGGAAAGAGAAAGACGCTGGCGCAAAATTGCCACGTATTCTTTATTGGTTTTTGCTGTGATGCTGTTAGGTCACTTTATTTTTTCATATGTGCCCTGGGAAAAACTAACGGATGGAACAATATCTTTTTATCATAGCCTCGATAAGCAATTTCCTATAATGGTGTTGGCCGGTTTTGTGGCACAGTTGGTAGATGGCGCGTTGGGAATGGGGTACGGGGTAACCAGTGCCACCATTTTGTTATCGTCTGGTATTAACCCTGCTGCAATCAGCGGAAGTATCCATACGGCAGAAATGTTTGCCAGCGGTGCTTCAGGGTACAGCCACTATAAATTCGGTAATGTAAATAAGAAATTGTTTAAGGCGTTACTCATTCCCGGTGTTATAGGTGCCATAGGTGGCGCAGTACTGCTGGTTTTTTTGGGCGAAAAGTATGGCATATATATTCGTCCTGTTATTGCAGGTTATACGCTGTTGCTGGGTATTAAGTTTATTATGAATGCATTCAAAGAAACAAAGCCCGCAAAAAAATTCAAACACTATAGTATACTGGCAGCTGTTGGTGGTTTTTTTGATTCTTTTGGCGGAGGTGGCTGGGGACCTATTGTAACAAGTACTTTAATTAATAAAGGCAGAAGTCACCGGTTTGCAGTGGGTACAGTAAGTTTGACAGAGTTTTTTGTAACGCTTGCAAGTGCATTTACATTTTTTGGATTAATAGGTATTAGCCACTGGCAAACTATTTTGGCTTTGATTGTAGGTGGTGTAATAGCTGCGCCTATAGCAGCCCGGTTAGCCGGCAAACTTCCCAGAAAAACGGCATTCATTCTCTTAGGGTTGCTGGTAATATTCTGGAGTATTAAGATTATTATTAAGATCTTTTAGTTACCAGTCCTGAGTGCTAAAAAGCATCAGGACTTTAAAATATATTTTTAGTCTATTAAAATAATGGACTACTTTCGCGGCCGGTTAGCCCTGAGCGAAGTCGAAGGATGTCTGCCACAGCCCCTGAGCGTAGTCGAAGGGGAAGGCCGCGAGTGTTGAGGGGGGCCGCAACCGATCCTGAGCGAAGTCGAAGGATGCCTGTCACAGCCCCTGAGGGTAGTCGAAGGGGTGGCCGCGAGTGTTGAAGGGGGCCGCAACCGATCCTGAGCGAAGTCGAAGGGGAATGTGAACGAATTGGAGGGATGCCTCCCCAAGCCCTGAGCGTAGTCGAAGGGCGATCGAATGCGCAGCAGCAGTGTATAACGAGGCCTAGGTCCTAAGCGTAGTCGAAAGGCAGTCGTAAACATAATCGAAGGCGCAGCAGACAGTGTAGCATGAGGTTCCGGTTCTGAATGAAATAGGAGGTGTTTCGCAAACGCAGTCGTAAAACTACGCCCTTTTAGTATAGTAATATAGTAGACTTATTGAAATTGCTCATTACCCACCCGGTACTTTTATAACACCGGGAATTATTATAAACTTTTAGTCTATTAATTTAATAGACTTAATATTATAAATCAATGAACATGAAAACAGCAATTCCATCTGGCCGGATGCTAAAGACCAAAACCTTGTATGGTAACTTTATTAACAGTTTGGGAAACCTGAAGTATAGTGTATTAGTGCTTATGGCACTCTGTGTATGTAATGCTGTTTTTTCGCAAACTGTTGCGCTTATTGAAATATCTGGCCAGGTAGTAAATAACGAAAAAAATGAACCCCTGCCCGATGTAAGTGTGCAAATTAAAGGATCGGTAACCGGTACCATTACAGATAAAACGGGCAGCTTTGTGCTCAAAACAAAACAAAAACTTCCATTTACGCTGGTATTTTCATCGATAGGGTTTAAACCACAGGAACTGGAAGTAAAAAGCCTTGGCTCAAAATTACAGGTGGCCATGGTTACACAAACCGTATTGGGAAATGAAGTGGTGGTAACCGCTTCACGCGTACCCGAAAATATCCTGAAATCGCCGGTGGCTATCGAAAAGCTCGATATTCGTGCTATTCGTGAAACACCTGCTCCTAATTTTTATGATGCACTCGAAAACGTAAAAGGCGTGCAAATGACCACATCGAGCCTTACATTTAAAGTGCCTAATACAAGAGGTTTTAATATTCCCAATAACTTTCGCTTTATGCAGCTGGTCGATGGGGTAGATATGCAGGCAGCTACACTGGGTGTGCCTCTCGGAAATGCCATCGGCCCTACTGAGCTCGACATTCAAAGCGTGGAAATAACGCCCGGCGCCGCTTCGGCTTTATATGGCATGAACGCCATTAACGGTATGGCCAACCTGCTTACCAAAAATCCATTTAATAGCCAGGGCCTTAGTCTTTATTACAAAGCAGGTGTGAATCATGTTGATAATATCGATCATGCGCCTGCGCTGTTACATGAAGGAGCTATTCGTTACGCCAAAGCATTTAAAAATAAGTTTGCTTTTAAAGTAAACGTAGGGTATATGCAAGGCATCGACTGGCGTTCAAATACCAGGCTCGATCAAAACCCCAACAACCTTAAAAGCGCCAACCCCAACTTCCCTTCATTGAATGGCGATAACAATGTAGCCTTCGACGGATGGAATAAATATGGCGACGATGCGCTGGCAGGTAGCAATACTTCATCTATCAGCGGACTTACCATTGATGGCAAAACAAATCAAACATTACGTGTTGTAAGAACCGGTTATTGGGAAACCGACCTGGTAAGCCCCAAAGTAAGCAACCTGAAATTTGATGCGTCACTGAATTACCGCATCAATGAAAATGCTGAATTATCATACTCATATCGCTTTGGAAAAATGGATGGTGTTTTTCAACGTGGTAACAAAATCCGTTTGGATAATGTGCGGGTGCAAAACCATCACCTTGAATTGAAAGGAAGCAATTATGTAATTCGCAGCTATGTATCGATCGAAAACACCGGTGATTCGTATAACGTAAAACCGCTGGCCGATAATATGGATCTGTACAGTGGCGGATCGAGCACTGCGTGGGCTACCAAATACAAAAATGCATTGAATCAATATGGAACCAATAATGGTGGTTTAACATCTGCCAACCTGGCCGATGCAACAAAATATGCCCGCCAGCAGGCCGATGCAGGCCGTGTTGAGCCGGGAACACCTGAGTTCGATGCATTAAAGAACACTATTATCAAAATCAATAACTGGGATATAAAATCAAGCACCATTCCCGATGCTCCTGTAACCGGTGGCGCCGCGCTGATTCAAAGAAGCCGCATGTACCATACCGAAGCACAGTGGGACCTGTCGAAGTATGTGAAAGTTTTCGACCTGCTGGTTGGTGCCGATGCCCGTATTTATGAAGTAATTCCCGATGGAAATAACTTCGTTGATTTCAGCCGCCCCATCGACGAAAGAAACAAACCGGTAATGGTTGATGGCAAAGTGCCCGATTCGAGTAATTTCGGCAGCAATGTGTATTACAAAAAATTTGGTGGGTTTACGCAGATTACTAAAACCTTCTTCAACGAAAAGCTGAAACTGTTTGGTTCGCTGCGGTACGATTATAACCCTGAGTTTGATCCCAAACTTACTCCACGCCTCGCTGCCGTATATACTTTTAAACAAAGACACAACTTCAGGATTACCTATCAGCAGGGATACCGTTTCCCCGCTTTGTTCGAAGCATTGTCGTACGTAAATAACGGCCGTGTAAAACGGGTTGGTAGTTTATCGTACATAAACGAAGGCTTAGGCTATCTCGAAAACAGTTACACGCAGGCATCGGTGATAAATTTTAACGCAGCTGTGGCCGCAGCCGGTAATACCGATGCAGCGGCGCTGGCCAACAGAGACTTACTGGTTTGGGCCAATTTGCCAAAAGCACGCCCCGAACAGATCACCTCATATGAAGTTGGATATAAGAGTGTTTTGTTGGGCAACACACTGATCGTTGACATCGATGCCTATACGAATAAGTACAATGGTTTTCTGGGCCAGGTGCAGGTATATGTACCCAAAGGCGAAACAGTTGGTTCTGATGCCGCTGTTATTGCCATGCTCGATCGCAACCGCGATGCTACAACGGCCAGCGGTGGTAATTCGGCCAGCAAGGGGCAGGACCGTTACCGCGTGTATACCAATGCTAAAAATACCTATTACAATTACGGATCGGCATTGGGCGTAACCTGGAACTTCTTTAAAAAATATACCATTGGGGGTAATGTGAATTTCAACCAAATGAAGTCGAACCATACCGATGATATATTCGTAACAGGATTCAATACTCCAAAATGGAGCACCAATCTGTCGTTCGGCAATCGTGAAATATTTAAGAACATTGGTTTTAATGTGGTGTGGAAGTGGCAGGATGCGTTCCTTTGGGAAAGCCCGTTGGTTACCGGAGGCGTTTCGGCTTATAATACCATCGATGCCCAGGTTACTTATCGCATACCTGAGATTAAAGCAAGCATCAAAGTGGGGGGCGCCAATGTGTTCAATCACCGCTATATTCAATATGCGGGCGGTCCTACGCTGGGTGGCTTGTATTATGCGGCCTTTACCATTGATGGATTGCTGAAATAATATAAATAACCTGTCGGGTTCAAACACACCCTTTTAAATATTATTCATACGCTTTGTGCAAACCCTTCCGGAATTTAGAAGTTTTTTAAAATTTTTGACTCAAAACAATTGTCGCATGTGAAATAAAGAAGGTACGGTACTTTTGCAGGACTACGTCAACCGATGTAGTCCTGATTTGTTATGAGTAAAAGATGGTACTTTCTTTTGACGGTAGTTTTCCTGGTTGAATTTTCTGTTGCACAAACAAAACAAACAACCTCTTACCAACAGGTATGGCTGGGTTATTTGAACCACACCCGGCTGAGCCGTAAATGGGGCATTGCCATCGACGCTAACCTAAGAACGAAAGATGATTTTTTTAATGGCTTTTACCAGTCGGCTGTTCGTGCAGGCATTATTTATTACCTGAACGATTTGTTGAGAATTACGGCAGGCTATGCGTATTTTGATCATTATCCCGATGATGGGCATAAAAATATTGCTCAGCCTGAGCACAGGCTCTATCAGCAATTAAATTGGCAAAACGAGTATGGTAATGTTACCGCTTTACAAAGATTGCGGCTTGAAGAAAGGTACCGGCATAATATATTAAACGACTCAACCCTGAGAAACGGATATGCGTTTAATTATCGTATCCGGTACAATTATCAGGTACAAATACCGCTGAAGAAAATACTATTCGACAGACTGTCTTTTGTAGCCGCTGATGAAATAATGATCAATTTCGGCAAACAGATCGTAAATAATTACTTTGATCAAAACCGCATTTTTGCAGGGTTTGCCTATAAAACATGGGGCGCCGATCAGTTCCAGATAGGCTATATGAATCTGTTTCAGCAATTATCGGCAGGAAACAAATACCGTAGCATACACGCCGTTCGAATATTCTACCTTCATAATCTTGATTTGAGGAAGAAGACCTGAGCCTGCGGTAGGCAGGGTATTTTTAGGCAAAACGAATTTATCTGTGAACGGCACTGACACAGGGAACTCTGAGAGAAATACGGAGGGTCTACGGAAGTACTATGAAAGTACCACGGGCGGTGTATGGAACCCTCTAACTCTCCAGCCACTTCTTCAGCACCTCACTGATCTTTACTACTTCTACCATAAAGCCATCGTGGCCGTAGGCAGAGTCGATTTCGATCAGTGTACTGTTGGGCAGGTGCAGTTGCATATGGCGTTGTTCTTCGAGCGGACAAAGAATATCGCTGGTAATGCCAATAAGCAGCGTTTTTTGCTGAATGGAGTGTAAAACCACCTCGGTATTGCCGCCACGGCCGCGGGCAATATGGTGGCTGTCCATGGCTTTGGTAAGCAGCCAGTAGCTGTAGGCATTAAAACGTTTAACCAGTTTATCGCCCTGGTAATCGATATATGACGAGGCTTTGTAATTATCCAGCTTTTCGGTATCGGTATCGGTTTGTTTTTGCACCATAATGCCGTAATTGCGGTAGGTAAGCATGCCAACGGCGCGGGCGGCTTTCAGGCCTTTTTGACCGGCATCGGGGGTATTTTGCTTCCAGGTGCAATCGGCCTCAATGGCCAGCCGCTGGGTAGTATGTACGGCAATGCCCCAGGCACTTTCGGAAGGGGAGGTAGCCAGCAAAAACAGGCGTTCGATCACGTTTTTTTCCGTCAGGCTCCATTCCATGGCCTGGTAAGCGCCCATACTGCCGCCCATTAATAAATGAATGGAGTCGATGCCCAGGTGCCGGCGCAGCAAAATATGGGCATTTACCATATCTCGGATGGTGATCAGTGGAAACTGATGGCACCAGGGCTGGCCGGTTTGCGGGTTGATGCTCAGCGGACCGGTTGTTCCGTAGCACGAACCCAATATATTGGCGCAAACAATAAAGTACTTTTCGGGGTTAATTACACAGCCGGATCCTACCACTCCCTGCCACCAGTCGGCGGCGTCGGAGTTGGCGGTAAGCGCATGACATACCCAAATCACGTTGTTTTTTGCGGCATTCAACGTGCCATATGTATGATATGCAATGGTTAAGGAGGGCAATTGTTGCCCGTTTTCGAGTTTAAAAGGTTGCTTATATTCAAAATACTTCATTGGCCCCTGGCTATAAATTCAGGGTGCAAAGTAAATGCCTGCATGAATTACATTTGCAAAAATCTTTAACATGATTAAAATTGAGCTGGAAAGGGTTAATGGCGACTATGGATTTGAGGCAAAAGACACTTTGGGACATACCGTACGCATTGATACCAGCCCCGATGGCGGAGGCACTAATTTTGGCGTTCGACCCATGCAAATGCTGCTGATGGGTTTAGGCGGCTGCAGCGGCATCGATATCGTTTCCATACTTAAAAAACAGCGCCAAACCATCGAAAATTTCAGTATGAAGATCGAAGGCGAGCGCGAAGCCGGCAAAGAGCCCTCACTTTGGAAAAATGTTACCATTGTGTTTGAATTAACCGGTAATATCGACCCCGATAAAGCCAAAAGGGCCTGCGAATTGTCGATGGATAAATATTGCTCCGTTGCCGAAACCTTACGTCGCGCCGGAGGTGAGCTGAAGTGGGAGGTAAGGGTTAATCAGAAATGATGAATATTGAATATTAAATGTTGAATGAAGAAGTGGGTACCGGACTTTTGTTGCATTATTAAGCTTCCGTTGCGTCGCACTCTTCAGCGTTCTGAACAATGCCCGGCATTGAAAAAATAAATAATCAACAGGTAATAGTATATCAAATATATCAGAGGCGTTTCCGGGGGGAGGCAAACCGCAACTGGCAACCGGCAACTGGCAATTGGCAATAGGCAACAGGCAATAGGCAATTGGCAACCGGTAACAGGAAACAGGTAGCTGGTAACTGGTAACTGGAAACAGATGACTTTTTAAAGTGCGGCAGCAACCACAAACTACAAACCACAAACAATAAACTGTTCTCATGCATCCCATAACAAAAGCAATACGCATTCATACCGATCGTACCAATGAAATGGAGCACTCGTCGCCCCTGTTTTTAACCAGCAGCTTTTGCTTCGATAATGCCGAAGACATGCGGGCGGCCTTTGCCGATGAAACCAATGATAATATTTACAGCCGTTTCAGCAACCCCACGGTGCAGGAGTTTACCGACAGAATGTGCGCCCTCGAAGGCGCCGAGGCCGGTTATGCCACCGCATCGGGTATGAGTGCCATTTTTGCTTCGTTTATGGCGCTGCTGAAAAAAGGCGATCACCTGATATCGTGCAATGCCATCTTTGGCAGCACCCACACCGTTATAACCAAATACCTTCCCAAATTTGGTATCGAGTATACGTATGTGCCGGCCGATAAACCCGAAGAATGGGAAAAAGCCGTACGCCCCAATACCAAAATGATATATGTTGAAACGCCTACCAATCCCGGTTTAGATATTATTGACCTTGCAGCAGCATCGGCCATTGCCAAAAAGCACAAACTTATTTTTAATGTCGATAACTGTTTTGCTACACCGGTAAACCAGCGTCCGATCGACTTCGGCGCCGACCTCGTAGTGCATTCGGCCACCAAATGGATCGATGGGCAGGGGCGCGTGCTCGGCGGCGTTATAGTGGGCAAAAAAGAGCTCATTCACGACATCTATTTATTTTGCCGCAGTACAGGGCCGGCTTTATCGGCTTTCAATGCATGGGTATTGAGCAAAAGTCTTGAAACGCTCGATGTGCGCATGGAACGCCATGGCAACAATGCCCTGCAACTGGCCAAAGCGCTGGAAGGTCATGCAAAGATCAAGTGGCTTAAATATCCTTTTTTGCCCAGTCATCCGCAACACAACATCGCCGTAAAGCAAATGAAAAACGGGGGCGGTATTGTTTGTTTTGAGCTGGCAGGCGGTTTACAAAGCGGCCGTAAGTTTTTAGATAGTCTGCAAATGCTGTCGCTCACCGCCAACCTTGGCGATACCAAAAGCATTGCCTCGCATCCGGCGAGCACTACACATGCCAAGCTCACCGAGGATGAGCGCCTGGCTGTAAATATTACACCGGGTTTAATACGTATCTCCGTTGGTTTAGAGCATGCTGACGACATAATTAATGATATTCGCCAGGCGCTGGATAAGTGTTAAGGACCTAATGGTGAGTCACTCTCCAAAGAGTGGCTCATTTTTTCTAAATGACCGAAATCATGATTTTTGATGTTAGTTATCATAAAAGTGGGTCTTTTTGCAAGGTACCTTTGATCTGATTCTTTTTCATAATAAAAAGTTTTAAAAATTGAGCTGGTAAACGGGTTGGTTCTCCATCCCGTTTCTTTTTTTTATAGCTATTCTAAAAGTTACTTTTTCCCGCCTGCAAAAAAATTTCACATCAATGGTATTGCAAATGCGCTGTTTATATTAGCCTAAGGCAAAGCAGGGATAAGCCTGCAAACGGTGTGATTTATGGATAATCAAGTTATAAATTACAGTCAAGCCAGTGATAAGTCAGATCTTTAAAGATGTGGCTTATATGTGGGTTATCTCTGGCTTATCTGTGAGTTATCCTCAAATTTGACAGGCTTTTGGGTAGAAGGTCCTGTATTTGGTTGTTGCCGCAACTATGCAGGTGTTATACTTCAATTTTGGGTTTTCAAAATCCTAACCGCAATCAGTAAAATGCATGTTATTCATCATAAAGCGGTTGTGCCTGCCACTGTACTTTTGAAGCAGATTCTTTTTCATAATAAAAGTTTTAAAAATTGAGCTGGTAAAACGGGTTGGTTCTCCAACCCGTTTCTTTTTTACCTGAACTAAAGAAAATCGTACCTTATAGGTAAAAGAAGGGATATGAAACGGCAGGCGCTGGAAGATGTAGTTAACAGGTACATTGAACAAATTGAAAAACACAGCGATCGTGTGCCCGGTAATTTTGATCAGTCAGCTATTCACGATCTGCGTGTGGGTTATAAAAAGATCAGGGCCTTTTTGCGGTTGCTTCAGCTTGAGCCTGATGCCGGTGATTTGCAAATACCCGATAAGCTGAAAGCCGTTTATCAAACCTCGGGTAAAGTAAGAGATCTGCAATTATTTTTGGTGCAAATTGGCAATGCAACCGATGTTGCGTCATTGCCTTTTTATTGTAAGTGCTGCAACCAACAATTATTTGCCTGTAAAGAACAGGCGGTACAGGCGATTGAGGATATACAATTCAAAAAAGTTATTCAATCAATTAAAAAAGAATTGCCCGGTCATTTAAAGACAGATACCCTGCGAAAATTCATGCAGCAAAAGATAGCTGCTGTTCATATTGTTTTACTGGCGGCTGATAACGAAAAAGACCTGCATACCATTCGCAAGCATCTGAAGGATATTATTTATGTTATTCGCATTTACGAGCACGATCTGAAAACGTCTTTTCCCCTACACGAATATATAAACGAAAAAAAGCTGAGCGATATGGCCGTCCGTTTGGGCGATTTCAACGACTGCTGTTTGGCCGTTTCGTTGTTGCAAACGCTTTGCCTGAACGAGCGTATGAACAATGAAAAATCCCTGTTGCAACAGCTGCAACAAAACTGGGTTCATCAAAAAGAAGAACAGCAAAAGAAAATGCTGCAGGAGGTGCAGACGCTTACCCCAGCACCTTTTCCATTTGCATACTCCTTGACCCTTTAATTAAAAAGTAGGTATCGGTAAATTGTTGCTTTTGAAACCAGGCAGCAGCTTCGGCGGCATTGGCCATTTTTTTATAGGGATGATCGATTTTTAAAAAGTCGCCGCCTACCATCACTACTTCGTGCCAGTTATATTGCTTAATTAAGTTAATAATGGCTTCATGCTCCTGTACGCTTTCACTTCCCAGTTCGGCCATACCGCCCAGCATTAATACTTTTTGTTTTGCGTGTATACCTGCGAAGTTTTCAATAGCAGCCTTCATGCTGGTGGGATTGGCATTGTAGGCATCCAGAATAAATTTGTTGCCGTTTTTTTCAATCAACTGCGAGCGGCTGTTGGAGGGTGTATACTTTTCAATCGCTGTTTTTATTTTTTCGTCGGGCACATTAAAATATTTACCCGCTGTTACCGCAACCAGTACATTCGGCAGGTTATATGAACCAACCAGTTGGGTTTGAATTGCAGGTAAACCGGCCCCTTTTGAAATAGCCACACTTAAAAACGGCTCGCTTTGTTTAACCGTGCCGGTAATATCAGCGTCGCCCGTTGTACCGTATTTTACAACGGTTGGTATGCCCTTGCTCATAGTTTGCAGGTAATCGTAATCCCACATTACAAAAGCAGTTCCGTTGTGTGTGCGTAAAAAATCGTACAGTTCGCCTTTGGCCTTGCGAACACCTTCAATGCTGCCAAAACCTTCGAGATGTGCTTTGCCGCAGTTGGTAATAATGCCGTGTGTGGGCTGTGCGTATTCGCAATAGCCGGCAATTTCTTTCAGGTGATTGGCGCCCATTTCTATCACCGCCATTTGCGCATCGTACTTAATCGATAAAATGGTAAGGGGTATGCCTATATGATTATTCAGATTGCCCTGGGTGGTGTAGGTAATGTAGGAGGCGCTCAGCACTGCATGCACCAGTTCTTTGGTAGTGGTTTTGCCATTGCTGCCCGTAATAGCTATAAATGGAATATTAAATTGCTGCCGGTGGTATTTGGCCAGTTGCTGCAGCGTGGTCAGCACATCATCTACAACTATTATTCGGCTGTCGGCAGTGGCTGGTGCTTCATCTACTACTGCATAGGCCGATCCTGCTTCAAGCGCTGCATTGGCAAACTGGTTAGCGTTGAAATTCGGTCCTTTCAATGCAAAAAATATATCGCCTTTTTTCAGTTTCCGGGTATCGGTTTGTACCGAAGGATATTGCCGGTATATATTGTAAAGTTGAGCAATGGTCATAGGACAAATTTAAGGCACAAGTTGCAAGGAACAAGAAGTAAGAAATAGGGGGAGGTCGTGAATGGTCAATGGTGAATGGTCAATGGTGAATAGGGAGTGCTGCCGATTGACTATTGACCATTCACCATTCACCAACAAAAAAGCCACCCACTTTCGTGGATGGCCTTTTACTAATTTGAATACTCCATTTATCGTTTGCGGGTATTTTGACGGCGTTTCGGATAATCGATACCGGTTTTGCGTCCGTTACCTTCAGGGCTACCAAGGCGATCCATAGCGCAACGGAAACCTACTGTTGAGCTTCCCTGATCTTCTTCCATGTAACGGCGGGTGCCTGGGCTTAACCAGTAAGGACGGTCGTTCCAGCTACCACCTTTAATTACTCTCGATTTATCGCTGATGAGAGTGGTTACACCATAACCACGGCCGGCTTTCGCGTTTTCAGCAACATCCATGCCGCCATAACCAACACCGCTGATCAGTGAGTCACCATCGAGGTAGTTGATTACATTACCTTTTTGATAGTTGCGGCGGTTTTTGCTTTCTTCATCAGTTACAAAAACTGTTTTTACGCGGCCTAAGCTATCTTTTTCAAACTCACCATCTTTATTGCGGTAAACGTTTTGGTATTTGTTACCACGATAAGGAGAAATATCATCTTCATCGGTGGGCGACAGCGGACGGTAGATATCACCTACCCACTCGCTAACGTTACCCGACATATTATACAAACCAAATGAGTTGGGGTAGAAAGAAGTTACCGGTGCAGTGTATACAGCGCGGTCGTTCAAACCACCGGCCACACCCATGTTATCACCGTTTCCACGCTTGAAGTTGGCGAGGAAGGTACCCTGCCAGGTTCCACGACGGCTATCGCGCAAACCATTTACGTTTTGTGTCCAGCTATATACCTGTTTGTTGGTAATCAACTCTTCACCACGGTTTCCTTCTTTACGACTGGGGTTAGGGTTTTGACCAACCAAACCCAGGGCAGCGTATTCCCACTCAGCCTCTGTTGGCAGGCGGTAGTTCGGTAACAGAATACCATCTTCGAACGAAACGGTAGTTCTGGGCGTACCATTGGGATTTTTTAAAGGGTTCTTTTTAGAACGAACCTGGTTACCGGGAGTAGGCGTGGTTAAGCCAAGCAAATACGCTTTGGTATTGAATGACTCGCCGCCTTGTCCCTGTATATTTTTAAGACTGCTTTTGTTGATAAATCCTTTATCAAGCAATGCCTTTTCGTTTACGCGGTCGCCGCGCCATAAGCAAAAGTCATGTGCCTGCCTCCAGGTTACACCCACAACAGGGTAGTAGTTATAAGAGGGGTGGCGGAAATAATATTCAACCAAGGGCTCGTTGTAAGCCAGCTCACTGCGCCATACCAGGGTATCGGGCAATGCACCTGCTCTTACATCTTTAAATTCATCGCCATCAAAAACCATGTTTACCCAGTACAGGTATTCGCGGTAGTGTATATTGGCTACTTCGGTACGATCGATGTAAAATGAGTTTACTGTTTTACGGGTAGGAATGTTATTCCAGTCACCCATAACATCTTCTTCAGTGGCACCCATGGTAAAAGTACCACCCTGAACAAACACCAGGCCCGGACCGGTACGTTGTTCCTTTTCGTGGGATACCTGGTATCCGCCCATGTTCTTGTCATTGTAATTCCAGCCCGTTACGTCCGACTTTCCGGATTTGGACGCTGACGACTTACAGGAAGAAACTGCAGCCGCGCAGGATAATACGATAAATAGGTTTTTCAAATTCATTTTGATGACTTTTACCTTTGGTTCAATTTGGTTAAACGCTATAGTAAAGCAAATATTGTACGGATTTTTTATTGCTTTTCCACAAACTTCATAGGGAGGGCGAATATACCTGATTTTGTTAAAACAACCTGTTTACCAGCCTGTTTTAGGTGCCATAATTTAAGATACTATTTAGAAATTGGCCCTATTGGTAGAATATACCCTGTGTCACGAAAAATATAGAAAAAAATGTTATTGGTCGCGTAGGTCGAAATCACTTATTTTTGAACGAATGATTTGCAGCCCTGTTATCCGCCTTATGATGGCAGGCATATTTGTAATAATAAATTACATGCCGGCCTTATCCCAACGTGTATATACGGCCAATTCGGTGTTGGCGCTGGGTAACTGGTATAAAATAAATATAAGCGCACCAGGCATTTATAAAATCGACCTTCCTTTTCTGAACGCCCTCGGCGTAAATACATCTTCCTTATCTTCCTCATCTGTTCGGTTATTTGGCAATGGCGGCCAAATGCTGCCCGAAAAAGCAGGTGATCCCAAAGCCGATGACCTAGTTGAAAATGCCATTTGGGTCGAAGATGGGGGCGACGGCCTGCTGAATGGCGCCGATTACATCCTTTTTTACGCTCCCGGTCCCCATGCATGGATTAAAGATTCAGTCAATAAAACCTTTCATCATCAAAAAAACGTATACAGCGAAACCGCATCGTATTTTTTAACTGTTGGTTCTAACGGAAAAAGAATCGCTACGGCCAATTCTGCTACACCGGCAAATACCACCATTACCCAGTATACCGGCAGCTGGTTTTATGAGCTGGATACGGTAAACTTTTTAAGCAGCGGCCGGCAATGGTATGGCGAAGAATTTTCCGATGCCCCCGGTAAAACGCTCACCCGTACCTACTCAGTTAATCTTCCCAATGTATCAGGGTCGGGTTCGGTTACTGCCGCCTGTGTGGCGCGCTCCTTCGGTACCAATGCCCGCTTTACCGTACGCATTAATAATCAGTCTGTAACAACCGTTGATGTGCCTGCTACGGGCACCGGCAATTATGACCTGTTTGCTCAGGCCGGCCAGTCATCGGCCCCATTCGCGGCCACTTCACCGCTTTCGGTGAGGATCGATTATTCAGGCAGCTCAAACAGCCAGGGCTGGTTAAACTGGTTCGAAGTATTTGCCCGGGCCGACCTGTCGATGAACGGCATAAACCAGTTACCCTTTCGCGACTGGAACAGTGTAGGCTCCGGAAATGTGGGCAGTTTTATCATAAAAAATGCCACTTCCGCCCTGCAGGTTTGGGATATTACCAACACTCGCGAACCGGTACGTATGCAGGGCAACCTCACTGGTACCGACTGGCGGTTTGTGAACGATTGCAGCCGTCTGCACGAGTACATCGCCTTTAACAATACCGGCTTTTTAACACCGGTGGCTGCCGGACCAGTGCCTAATCAAAATCTGCACGGCGGATCGCCTGCCAATTTTATTATTGTAACTCACCCCGATCTGCTGGCACAGGCCCAACGGTTGGCACAATTTCACCGGCAGCACGACAACCTGAACACCACCGTAGTAACTGTTAATCAGGTATATAATGAATTTTCATCGGGCTCGCCCGACCCCGCGGCCATCCGTGATTTTGTAAAGATGTACTTCGACAGGGCCAATGGTGATTCTACCAAAAGCCCACGTTACCTGCTGCTGTTTGGCGATGCTTCATTCGATTACAAAACCCGCATTACCAATAATACCAACCTGGTTCCCGCCTGGGAAAGTCCCGAGTCGGTTGATCCGCTATCGACCTATACCTCCGACGACTTTTTTGGTTTTCTGAACGATAATGACGACATCAACGGCACCGGTGTTTATCAGCTCGATATCGGTATCGGCCGCATTCCTGCCAAAAATGAACGCGAAGCGCAATCCATTGTTGATAAGATCATCAGCTATCACGACCCTAAAAGTTTAGGGCCCTGGCGAAACGAATGCACCTTTGTGGCCGATGACGAAGACAACAACCTGCACCTGCAGGATGCAGAAGTAATGACCTCGGCAGTAACCACCGCCGACCCGGTTGAGAACATCGATAAAATTTACCTCGATGCGTTTCAGCAACAGAGCGGCTCGGCCGGCAGCCGTTACCCGGCCGTAAACCAGGCCATCAATAATAAAATATTCAGCGGTACCCTGGTATGGAACTATACGGGGCATGGCGGTTACCGCCGGCTGGCCGAAGAGGTGGTACTTGATCAGGACATCATCAATTCGTTCAACAATGCGCAAAAACTGCCTTTATTTATAACAGCTACCTGCGATGTGGCGCCGTACGACAATCCGCTGATAAGTTCAATAGGCGAAAATCTTTTGCTGCGCGAAAAAACAGGCGCCATTGCCTTAATGACCACCACCCGGCTGGTTTTTGCCTTCAGCAACCGCATCATGAATGAAAATTACCTGAAAACGGCTTTTCAAAAGAATGCCGACAGCAGCTACCGCAGCTTAGGCGATGCTGTAAAACTGGCCAAGAATACGACCTATAATTTTTTATCTGATGTGGTAAACAACCGCAAGTTTACATTGCTGGGCGATCCTGCTGTAACACTGGCTTTTCCGGTTTATCGTGTAAGAACTACGGCTATAAATGGAATAACGTTGACCGCTACCCCCGATACGTTAAAAGCTTTGTCGGAATACAGCGTCAGCGGCGTTGTTGAAGATAAAGCCGGTAATCTGCTCAACGATTTTAACGGTACTATATATCCCACTGTTTTCGATAAGGTACAAACCGTAACAACCCTGGGCAATGATCCCGGCAGCACACCTGTTCCTTTTCAGGTGCAGAAAAATATTCTTTTTAAAGGCAAGGCGCAGGTAAGCAATGGCCGTTTTAGCTATAGTTTTATAGTACCTAAGGATATCAGTTATCAATATGGTAATGGAAAAATCAGTTATTATGCCGATAACGGAAGCAAAGATGGCAATGGCTTTTTATCGAATATTATAATAGGGGGGTCGGGTAGTGGCGTGAACGACCAGCAGGGGCCTGTTATAAAGGCCTGGTTAAACGACGAAAAGTTTGTAAACGGCAGCATAACAAACGACCGGCCGATATTGCTGCTGAAGCTGGCCGATTCATCGGGCATAAATATTATGGGTACGGGCATCGGGCATGACCTCGTTGCTATTCTTGACAACGATCAAAAAAATTCTTTTGTACTGAATGAGTTTTATGAAAGTGAGCTGAACAATTACAGGCACGGCACGGTGCGGTTTCAGATGCCGGTTTTAACGCCGGGCATGCATACATTAACTATAAAGGCATGGGATGTGGCCAATAATTCAGGGCAGGCAACGCTTGATTTTAACGTTGTAGCGCAGCAGGATTTTAAATTGGATCATGTATTAAATTACCCGAATCCGTTCACTACACATACCACTTTTTGGTTCGAACACAACAGGCCGGGCGATGAACTTATTATACAAATTCAAATATATACCATTACTGGAAAAGTAGTAAAATCAATGCGAAGAACAATATTTTCGACCGGAAACCGTTCGAGTGACGTGGAATGGGATGGCAGGGATGAATATGGTAGTAAAATCGGCCGCGGTGTATATTTTTACCGGTTGAGGGTACAATCATCAGACGGTAAAGCAGCGGAAAAGCTCGAAAAGTTGTTTATATTATAGCTCTATTTATTGAAAATACTTATTTTAGCCAATCTATCGACAGGAAATTTTACCCTAAATTATTAATGTTCCGCCTCAACAGGCTTTAAACAAAGCAGAGAAAAATCCTGCCCAGTCCACGCTATTAAAAACGTTGAGCGGGTTGACCTTAAAGACAATTCAAAAAAATGAAACGAAACATCTTGAAACTAACTGCCTTTATGTTCCTGTTGATAGAAGGCAATTGCTTAAAAGCTCAGACTGATACTATTAATGTAGTCACAACTGCTGTTCCTTTTTTAAGGATTTCTCCCGATGCCCGTGCCGGTGGTATGGGCGATTTAGGAGTAGCCACTTCACCCGATGCCAACTCAGCATTCTGGAATCTTGCTAAAATTCCTTTTGCACAAAAGAACTTCAGCGTAGGTTTAACATACACTCCCTGGTTAAAAGACCTCGGGTTAAATGATGTTTATCTGCTGGCACTTTCGGGTTATTATAAATTATCTGATGATGAGGCAATAGCCGGTTCAATTCGCTATTTCAGCCTGGGTAATATTCAGTTTACCGATGGAAGCGGAAATGATTTCGGTGAAGGCCGTCCGCGCGAATTTGGTATCGATTTCGGTTATACCCGTAAGCTATCAGATAAAATAAGTTTGGGTGTTGCCCTGCGTTATATTCGTTCAAACCTGGCCGGTAACCTGGCCCAAACCGGTACCACCTACAAACCCGGTAATGCATACGCCGGCGATATTTCTTTCTTTTATAACGGCCAGAACGACATTGGTCAGGGCTGGAATTTCGGCGCTACTTTAAGCAACCTCGGTACCAAAATCGGTTATACCAATGACGCTACCCAAAAAGATTATATTCCTGCCAACTTTAGTTTAGGTACTACTTATACCAAGGCTTTTGATGAGAGTAATAAAATTTCTTTTGGTCTTGATGCGCATAAATTACTGGTGCCTACACCGCCCAGCTTTACCGGCGACCCCAGCAGGGATTCGGCGCTGGTTTATGGTTACCGCAACAAAACGGTAGTAAACAGCTGGTTCAGTTCTTTCGGTGATGCTCCCGGCGGATTTAAAGAAGAGTTGAAAGAGTGGCAGTTATCGGTGGGTTCAGAGTACTCATATAACGACCAGTTTTTCTTTCGCGCAGGTTATTTTTATGAAAATAAATACAAAGGCAACCGTAAATATTTCACTGTTGGCTTAGGTGTTAAATACAATGTGTTCGGTTTGAACTTTTCTTACCTCGTTCCTTCAGGTTCAGGTGTTAACCGCAATCCGTTGTCGAACACACTGCGCTTTGGTTTGATATTCGACCTCGATGAAATGGGTAGCGAACAACAATAATTTGAAAATTTGAAAATGAGGTAATTTGAAAATGTAGTTGCCTTATTTTTCTGATTATATTTAAGCGTTCTGTTTATCAGAACGCTTTTTTTATTTACTTAGCGAAATGTGCAATTTTGCAGGCAACAGCTGCAGTAGTTTTGCAGGAGTGACATGAATTACAGGTTCCATTTTCAAATTTTCAAATTTGCTAATTTTCAAATTGTATTATGCGAATAGGGTTTGGTATCGATTTTCATCAGTTAACTGAAGGCAGGGATTTATGGATTGGCGGTGTAAAAATTCCACATCATAAAGGCGCCCTGGGGCATAGCGATGCCGACGTATTATTACACGCCATATGCGATGCGCTGCTGGGTGCGTTGGCCCTTGGCGACATAGGCATGCATTTTCCCAATACGGATGCGGCTTATAAAGACATCGACAGCAAAATATTACTGCAAAAAAGTTATGACCTCATTAAGGCGAAAGGGTATCGCGTTGTAAATGTTGATTCATCAATTTGCCTCGAAGCGCCCAAAATAAAAAAACATTCGAGCCAGATGCAAAGGGTTATTGCCGGTATTTTGGAAATAACCATCGACGATGTATCGGTAAAAGCCACCACCACCGAACAAATGGGCTTTGTTGGCCGCGAAGAAGGACTGGTAGCGTATGCGAATGTATTGCTGGAAAAAATTTAAATGTTCGCTTTTTGCCCTTACGGTTTTAGAGAATATTTAACCACCACATCCCGTACTGAAATAATAACTTAGAAGAAGCTATGAAAAAGCTTCTTTTTTTATTGCTTGTTACTACGGCTTATTCCTGTTTACACAGAAACAAACCCGCTGTTTCAATCCCTGTATCAGATACAACCACAACTACAACTACAACATCAGATACTACTACACAATCAGATACCGGTTTAGCATTATTCAA
The DNA here is from genome assembly GCF_059587045.1 of Niastella sp. sgz303648. Classification (NCBI taxonomy): domain Bacteria; kingdom Pseudomonadati; phylum Bacteroidota; class Chitinophagia; order Chitinophagales; family Chitinophagaceae; genus Niastella; species Niastella sp. sgz303648. The sequence continues at coordinate 94,366 of NZ_JCAPSW010000006.1, forward strand.
TCCGGTTGTAAAGCCGCGCGATATGGAGCAAATTCGCATACAGGATTCGCTGAATACCTTACATGAACGCGACAGTTTATTTTCAATACGGCCGGTGAAAGTGTTCACCACAGATGAAAAAGGAGAGGACTTCAATAAAATGATCGCTGCATTGATCGACACCACCGGTATAACCAAAACGCCGGTTGCTTTTTCTGAAAAATTTATTTCAACAAATGATAAAGACGGAAATCCGGTATTGCGCAGGAGCATTTACAAAAGCAGCCGTTTTGTGATTACTGTGCGTTATGTTCAGGAATATGGATATAGAAAATTATACATTAACGGGCGTGAATTGCGACCCGGCCGTGAGTTAGACACTTCTTTATCGGGAACGTATTACATTGATTGCCTGGAAATTTCCCCCGATGAGAGCGCCGTGTTAAAATTCGGTACCAAAGAATACCTTTTTCTTACCGGCAATATTGAAAAGTGCAATGGTATAGGATGTGGCGTTGCGTTTTATATTTTATATGATCCGGTTATTGAAAAGGGCATGCTGTTACAACAGTTCCGGTCTGATTTTTTGGTTGGTTTTGATAGTAAAGCCAATACTCCTGTTTTTATAAATATGGATGAATCTTCTCAGTATAGCGACCTGTTCGAATGTTTTATGTATTACGGGAAAGTGTACCGGTTAAACCATGCCGGCAAAATAAAACCGGTTACAGGTAAATCGGGGAGGCAATATTACTTTTCAGGATATTCAAAAAAAGATGTCGGTATCGTGATTATACATGGAAATTTCCCCCACGCTGAACCATAAAACAGTACGACCGTTAATACTTTCATATTAATAAATTAGCCCATGAGCATATTTGCACATTGTTTTGGTCATTCCTGTATTTTTGCGCCATGTCAAAAGTAAAAGTCAGGATAATTAATCAGTCGCCCAATCCCTTGCCCGAATATGCAACCGATCAGGCGGCGGGAATGGATATCCGCGCACATTTGGAGGCGCCGCTTGTTTTAAAACCGCTGGAACGGTTTTTAGTACCAACCGGTTTATTTATCGAGTTGCCAAAAGGGTACGAAGCGCAGATCAGACCACGCAGCGGTTTGGCTATAAAACAGGGGCTTACCTGTTTGAATAGTCCGGGTACCATTGATGCCGATTATCGTGGCGAAATAAAGATCATTCTGATCAACTTATCACAGGAGCCGCAAACCATTCACCCCGGCGATCGCATTGCCCAGATGGTTGTACACGAAGTGGAACGGGTAAAATGGAAACCTGTTAAATCAATTTCGGCAACTAAACGCCACGACGGTGGCTTTGGTCATACCGGTAAATCCTAATACATGCAATATATTAACCGACTCATTTGCCTTGGCTTTTTTATTGTGCTAATGGCCAGTTGCCGTTCAACCAAAAGCATTCAAACTGCCATTGCCAAAAAAGATACAACCCACGTAATTCCTGTAATAGACCCCCGCGCCGACTCCATGAACTTTATTCAAAAAGTGCTGGATACGGTTCATAAAAATCAAATCGATTATCAAACCTTTTCGGCAAAAATTAAAGTTGATTTTGAAGGTAAAGACGGCAAAAGGAACGACTTCAATGCCTTTGTGCGGCTGAAAAAAGACAGCGTTTTATGGGTAACGATCAACTGGGCATTTGGGATAGAAGCATTTAGGGTATTGATTACGCGCGATAGCGTAAAGGTATTGGACAAAATCAACAGAACGGTGCAGCTGCGATCGGTTGAATCGCTTCAGGAAGTTACACAAATGCCCATGACCTTTAAAGAATTACAGAACCTGCTGGTTGGCAATCCTGTATTTCTCGATAGCAATATCAGCTCTTATAAAAAAGACGAAAAAACCATTTCGCTGATAAGCATTGGCACGCTGTTCAAACATTTTCTTACTGTTGATAAAGATGATTACACCCTGCAGCATAGTAAGCTCGATGATGTGGATGTAATAAGGGCGCGCACGGCCGATATTACATACGGCGACTACCAGTATAACAAGAACATTCGTTTTTCTACATATCGTAGAATTACGGTATCGGAAAGGTCTAAGCTGGATATTGAAATGCAGTTCAAGCAGTTTGATTTTAACGTCGATTTAAGTTTTCCTTTTAATATTCCACGAAATTATAAGCGGCAATAAGCGTTAATTGGTATATTAGTTTCAGGTTACAAGTTACAGGTTACAAGGAAAAACCTCACCTGAAACAGGTAACCTGAAACCTGGACCCTGTAACTTGTGACCTGTAACCCGAAACCTGCAACTGAGTTTTTACAATTTTAAAATTCTTTTGGTATGTTGAAAATGATGTTTACCTGTTTTTTGTCGGTGGTTGTTTCGGTTGTAGTATTGGCACAACAGCCGCAACAACAACCTGGCAGCAGTGATGAACTGAAAAGAAAGCAGGCAGAGATTCAACACGAAATTGATGATCTGAAAACCACATTAAAGGCTACCAAAAAAAATACAAAGGCAGGCCTGCTGCAACTGGCCATGGTTCAAAAGAAACTACGGTTACGTGAACAGGCCATCGGTAACATCAATCAGCAGATCAATATCATCGAAGGCACTATTGGTAAGTCGAGAAATGAAATTGGCCGCTTAAAAAACGAGCTCGACACCCTGAAGGGTCAATATTCCAGGAGTATAGTATATGCTTATAAGAACCGCAGTAATTACGACTTCCTGAACTTTATTTTTTCAGCCGCCAGTTTTAACGACGCTTTGCGGCGCGTACAATATTTAAGGGCTTACCGCCTGTATCGCGAAGAACAGGCTTCTACCATAAAAAATACCCAGGTTTTACTGCAGGGTAAAATCGCAGGTCTTGAAAGCAGCCGCAAAGAAAAAGATGCGGTATTGCAAAAGCAGGAAAAGCAAAAGGTGGAACTGGAAGATGAAAAGAAAGAAAAGAATGAAATTTTGGGTAAGCTGAAAGAACGTGAAAAGGAGATATCAAAAGAGCTGACCTCAAAACAAAAAGCCGACCTGAAATTGAAAGTAGCCATCAGGGCCGCGATCGACAGGGAAATTAAAATTGCCAGGGAAAAGGCAATGGCCGAAGCAAGAGCCAAAGAGGCTGCTGAAGCAAAATCAAGAGAAGAGGCAAAAGCGCGGGAAGAGGCGAAAGCAAAAGAAAGAGAAAAAGAAAATGCTGCTGAAGCAACAGCAAAAAAACCGGCAACTACCGAACCAGCTCCCAAAACTACGGCACCTGTAGCTACCCTTGAACCCAAAAAGGAAGTGAAAGCAAGTACAAGCGTATTTGAATCAACACCCGAAGGAAGCCGAATCAGCGGCAGCTTCGAAAGCAATAAAGGCCGTTTGCCCTGGCCTATTGAAAAGGGCGAAGTAAAGATCCATTTTGGAACCTATTCAATTGAAGGAACCAAACTGCGTGGAAATAACCCCGGTATTACCCTCGCTACCGAAGCCGGTGCAACTGTAAAAGCCGTATTTGAAGGCGAAGTATCGCGCATATTCGATATCGATGGCAACTGGAGCGTACTGATTCGCCATGGTAAATATTTTACCGTATACAGCAATCTTTCATCGGTAAGCGTATCAAAAGATCAGAAAGTAACTGCGGGCCAGATGCTGGGCCGGGCTGCTGTTAATGACGAAGGCAATGGTGAAATTGAATTTCTGCTGATGCAGGAAAACAGGAACCTCGACCCCGAAAGCTGGATCAGAAGAAGATAAATCAATTAAGTCAGAAAAGTCCGAATGTCCGAAAGACCGAAAGAAAGATTGATTCGTATGAACATTCTTCCGGGCTTTCGGACATTCCGTTTCCGGACTATCTATAATCAAAAACCTGTTACTATGCTGAGAGCAATGGGCATCACCATCATCGCTACGGTATTTACCGTTACTGTATTTGCACAACCCCCCGGCAGCAGTGCTGAACTGAAAAGAAAACAGGCCGAAATTCAACATGAAATTGATGATCTGAAAAACACCCTTAGAGCTACAGTTGATGGTACAAAGGTGGGATTGCGCGACCTGGAAATAGTTAAGAAGAAGTTGCAGTTACGCGAACAGGCCATTGATAACATCAGCCGGCAAATAGATAATATCGAGGGCAATATAGGCAGGTCGCAAAATGAGATCAACCGGTTAAAAATCGACCTCGATACCCTGAAACAACAATACGCACGCAATATTGTATTTACCTACCAGAATCGCAATAACTACGATTTTTTAAACTTTATTTTTTCTGCTGCGAATTTTAACGATGCCCTGCGGCGCATTGAATACCTGCGCGCATACCACCTGTATCGCGAACAACAGACTATTGCCATAAAGAATATGCAGCAGCTGTTACAGCAAAAGATCGGCAGCCTTGAAATAACGCGTAAGGAAAAAGACGTTGTGCTGCAAAAACAACAAACCCAAAAGCTGGAGCTGGTAAGCGAGAAAAAAGAGAAGGATGAAGTTGTTGGTAAACTAAAAGTGAGAGAGAAAGAAATAACCAGAGAGTTGGCCGCCAAACAAAAAACAGATATTAAATTAAAAAAAGCGATTGATAAGGCCATTGAAAGAGAAATGGCCGCGGCCGAAAAAGCTGCTGATGAAAAGGCAAAGGCTGCAACAGCTACAGCAAAGGCGCCGGTAGCACGTACCCGTGCTAATAAAAAGGAAGTTAAAAAGAGTTATCTGGATGCAACGCCCGAAGGCATTCGCGTTAGCGCCAATTTTGCGGATAACAAAGGACGTTTACCCTGGCCCGTTGATAAAGGGTTTATTAAAATTCATTTTGGACGTTATAGAATAGAAGGAACAGATCACCTGTATAATGATAATCCTGGACTTACAATCGAAACTGAACCCGGCACTGATGTTAAAACCATTTTTGAAGGCGAAGTATCCAGCGTATTCGATATCGATGGCAAGTGGAATGTTATCGTTCGCCATGGTAAATATTTTACTACTTATGGTAGTCTTGCTACCGTATCTGTTTCAAGAAATGAGAAAGTAACTGCAGGCCAGGTGTTGGGAAAGGCAGCTATCAATGACTATGGAAAAGGCGAACTTGACTTTTTATTAATGATAGAAAAGGAAAAGGTTGATCCCGAAAAGTGGCTAAGAAAAAGTCGGTAAGTCGGGAAGTCCGAAAGACCGAAAGAAAGATGATTCGTATGAACATTCTTCCGGTCTTTCCGACTTCCGGTCTTTCGGACTGCTTCTATACGCGATTATAAATATTCTGTAAAAAACGGTTGTACAATGCTTCGTAGCGGGGAACAATGGTTTCGATGTCGAACAAACGGGCCTGGGCAGCTGCTTTTGCTTTAAAACGATCCAGTTTGCTTTCATCACTTAAAAGTTCAATAGCTCTTTTGCTCATCGTTTCAACATCGCCAACATCGGCCATATAACCGGTTTCGCCTTCAATATTAATTTCGGGTAAGCCCCCTGCGTTACTGCTGATAACCGGTACACCGGCTGCCATTGCTTCAAGGGCTGCCAAACCAAAACTTTCATAATCAGATGGCAGAATAAAAAGATCTGATATGGCCAGTATTTCTTCAATCTGTTCCTGGCGGCCAACAAAACGGGTTTCGTCGTACACACCCAGTTCACGGGCCAGACTTTCGGCGCTGGGACGTTCGGGGCCGTCGCCCACAAACAATAATTTACTGGGCACTTTTTTATTGATTTCAGCAAATATGCGTACTACATCATTCACCCGTTTCAGCTTACGAAAGTTCGATGCGTGCAATACCACTTTTTCGTTATGTGGAGCAATTACCCGCCGAAAAGCATCGATGGGTTTTTTGCGAAAGCGCTTTACGTCAACAAAGTTGTGAATGACCTTAATCTCTTTTTCGATCTTGAAATTTCGATAGGTTTCATCGCGCAGGTTATGCGATACGGCGGTAATAGCATCGCTTTCGTTGATCGAAAAAGTAACCACGGGAGCGAAGGTTTTATCCCTTCCTACCAGCGTAATATCAGTACCGTGCAGGGTGGTGATAACCGGAATGATTTTTCCCTGTTTCTCCAGAATTTTTTTGGCCATATAAGCTGCCGAAGCATGCGGTATGGCGTAATGCACGTGCAGCAGGTCGATATTGTTATTCACAATTACATCTACCATCGTGCTCGATAAAGCCGTTTCGTACGGGGGATAATCAAATAAAGGATAGGTTGGCACCCGCACCTCGTGATAAAAGATATTGGCATTAAACTCACTCAGCCTCACCGGCTGCTGGTAAGTGATAAAATGTACCTGATGTCCTTTGTCGGCCAGGGCTTTTCCCAATTCCGTTGCTAACACGCCACTTCCACCAAACGTAGGATAACAAACTATTCCAATGCGCATATGGCAGATTAATTAAGGGTGTGAAGGTAATTTAAAACAGTCAAATAAGTGGTACCGGTCATACCAGACAGATTAGTCAAATTAGTCAGGTGGGTCAATTGAGTCATATCAGTCAAATCATTCATATTGGTCAAATAATTTAAAAACGTCAATCAGGAACAAGGGGTTGAGCAGGTTGCGAGATAGATATGTAAGTCATATAAGTTAAAAATGATTAACAATTATTTATTGCATATCATATGTTTTGCCTTCCCGCCTCGCTGCCTTTTTGCCTTGTTGCCTTCCGGTTCCTATTTTCGTGTAAAATAACGCACATGAGAATTAAATTGTTTACGCTATGTCTGACAATTATTTCCTGTACCGGATACGCTCAAAATGATGATGCTGCAAAAATTAAGGCTATTGCAGATGAAATTTTATTACATGGTAAAGCCTACGATAATTTACATACCCTTACAAAACAGGTAGGCGCCCGCCTTACCGGCTCACCGCAAACCTATAAAGCCGAAGCCTGGGCGCAAAAGGCACTGCAGCAGGCCGGGGCCGACCAGGTTCAATTGCAGTCGTGCCTGGTGCCGCACTGGATACGTGGCGGAAAAGACGAGGCCTGGATTGTTACCCCCGGCAAAAAGAACCAGCCATTGGACGTACTGGCTTTGGGCAACTCAATGGGTTCCGGAATAAAAGGCATTCAGGCGCCTGTAGTGCTCGTTAATTCATTTCAGGAGCTGGAGCAAAAGAAGGATGCCGTAAAGGGCCGGATCGTTTTCTATAATTATAAATTCAATGATACTTATGTAAAAACCTTTGAAGCGTATCGCGATGCGGTGCAATACCGCGGACTGGGACCCAGCCTGGCTGCAAAATATGGAGCCGTGGCCGTATTGATCCGCTCAATGAGCCATGCAGCAGATAACAACCCGCATACCGGCGCTACGCGGTATAATGATTCATTTCCCAAAATTCCTGCTGCCGCCCTGGGCTTACAGGATGCCGACCGCCTTGCCGCATTATTGAAAAATGAACCGGCTACAGTTTTTTTAAAAACAAACGGACAAATGTTGCCCGATACCGTAGCGCATAATGTAATTGGCGAACTGACCGGCAGCGAGTTTCCCGAGCAAATTATAACAGTAGGCGGTCACCTCGATTCGTGGGACCCCGCCGAAGGTGCGCATGATGATGGCAGTGGCTGTGTACAATCTATCGAAGTATTGCGTGCCCTGAAAGCCATTGGGTATAAACCCCGGCATACCATTCGGGTTGTGTTATTCGCCAATGAAGAAAATGGCTTGCGCGGTGGTACTAAGTATTCCGAAGAAGCCCGTAACAAAAAAGAGCAACATATATTGGCGCTCGAAAGCGATGAAGGCGGATTTACTCCACGCGGTTTTGGCGTTACTATGCCAACGGAAAAAATGAATAAAATGCGCACATGGTTGCCTTTATTATCGCCCTATGGCATCAGTGAAATTGAAGAAGGCGGCGGCGGCTCTGATATCGGTCCGTTGAATCGCGACCTGGGAACACCGCTGGCCGGTTTACAACCCGATTCGCAACGGTATTTTGATATACACCATGCCCGCAGCGATGTTTTTGAAGCCGTAAACAAGCGTGAACTGGAGCTGGGTGCTGTTTCTATGGCAGCATTGATTTATCTTGTGGATAAGTACGGTCTTTAGCCTATAAGCAATAGACAATAAGCAATAAGCAATTGGCAATAGATAAGTGCGGTCGGTTTTGCTTTAAAATTTGCATATTGCTTATTGTCAATTGCCAATTGATTTCCTGAACCCTCATATTACGTTATGCGGAAAATATTTTTACTTATTGTTGCCATTCTGCTACTTGGCGCCGGCGCCATTATGTACTGGAAATACTTTTTTGTATTCGGGCAGGGTGTAAAATCGGGCCACCTGAATTATGTGGTGTTAAAAGGCGATTTGTTCAAAACCTATGAAGGGAAGCTGATACAGGAAGGCATTCGTTCGCGAACTGCCGGCAGCATACAATCGTACGAATTTGAATTTTCGGTGGTGAGTAAAAGCATAGCCGAAAAACTAATGGCCAACAGCGGTAAATGGTTCGATTTGCAATATAAAGAATACCATAATGTAGTGCCCTGGCGCGGCAATACCACGTATATTGTTGATAGTATTATTTCAATGAAAGAGGACCGGTAGCGCTTAGCCCAGCAAACAAAATATAGCCGGGCGTTTATGCAAATCAGGGATCTGCTTTTTCCATTCGGCCAGTGTTTTTGTTTTGATATATTCTGTATCGGCAGTGATGTCGGCGGCGATACAAAGTTTGGTTGTGGGTCTGCCGGCTTTTATTAAGGTTTCGAGCAGTTGATTATTGCGGTAAGGCGTTTCGATAAATATTTGTGTGCAGTTCTTTTTGGCCGATTCTGCTTCCAGATCTTTGATGGTTTTGATGCGTTGGGCGGTATCGATTGGTAAATAGCCAACAAATTGAAATTGCTGACCGTTCATGCCGCTGGCCATCAATGCCAGTAAAATAGAGCTTGGCCCTACCAAAGGTTTTACAGTGGCGCCTGCTACATGGGCAGCTTCGGCCAGTAACTGACCGGGATCGGCAACACCGGGGCAACCGGCTTCGCTGATGATGCCGATATTTTTTCCTTCCTTTAAAAATTTTTTGAAAGCCGAAAGCGTAGCATTGGTATCGGTTTTATCAATGAGCGCCCAGGCGTACTCGTCGATTACCATTTCCTTCCAGATGCTTTTTAAATAACGGCGGGCGCTTCGTTCATTTTCTACAAAAAATACCTGGCATTGCTTAACTGCATTCAGCACATAAGCCGGAATGGTTTCCGTTGCATTTTCATGCAACACAGAAGGTATGAGATAAACAGTGCTTGCAGACATGAAGCGGTTTGTAGTTTGAAGTTTGTGGTTTGTTGAGGTTGCTGTTACCCTGTATTCCCTTCAACATTCTACATTTAATATTCGATATTCAGTATTGGGTTTTACTTCTTCATTTCTCATTTCAAATTCTTCATTTATTCAATGCCTACCTTATCATCCCTATGATACAAGCTAATGGTAGCGGCCACCACGGCATACGCCGGGGCCAGTACCCAGCCAACAAAAGGCACCACGTGCATCATGTAAAACACCATGCCGTTGCCAATGGCCAGCCCCTTGTGCTTTCCAATGAATGAAATACTTTCCGAAGGTGATAACTTGTGCCGTTCGCAGCTGTAATCGAGCATTGAAAAGCCGTAATAATAGCATTCAACCAGTAATGTAGTTACCGGTATAATCCAACCTACTACGGGTATAAAAGAAAGAATTAATAACGATATGGTATATACGGATTGCCACAGGGTATTGCGCAGGGCGAGTTTAATACCCCTCATGATGTCGGCGAGCAGTTGCTTAAAGCTGAAGGGGAAGTCTTTCCCTTCCATAATCGACTCGGTTTTTTCGCTCAGGTAGGCAAATACCGGCGAGCCTATGATCAAAAACAGGTATTTGAACAGTGAAAAGTAAAAGAGCATCATAATCAGCCGCACCATAATTTCACCCATCAGCAATAAAAAACTTAACAGCTGGCTTTTTTGGTTATGTACCCATTTGTCGACGCCCAGCTGGTGATTAAAATAAGATACCACCTGGCTCGAGGAAGTCCAGAAAAAGTACATACCGGCTAAAAAAAGCAGGGTATAAAAAATACCGGGAACAATAATCCACTTCCATAACCGGTGCTCCTTTATAAAGTTATGCGCCCTGTAATACGACTGAATGGATGTAACAATTTCTTTCAGCAAGTTTTATAAATTTGTTTTTTTCGTACACTATTGTTGGGTGGGCTCAAACTTAGTAAATATTTTAATTAACCCGCTAACGAATCGTTTATCACGATATTTTTGGTATAGTTGTATTAAATGAAAAAGCTCGATACCGGTTTTTATAACCGTTCAGATGTGGTGAAGATAGCGAAAGAATTGATTGGGAAGGTGCTGGTTACCCAATTTGGGGAAGTTATAACGTCGGGCCGCATTGTTGAAACCGAGGCTTATGCCGGCGCTATTGATAAGGCTTCGCACGCATTTGGAGGTCGAAGAACCAACCGAACTGAAGTGATGTACCAGCCGGGAGGCACTGTTTATGTTTACCTGTGTTATGGTATTCATCACTTATTTAATGTGGTTACCAATAAAAAAGATATTCCGCATGCGGTGCTTATACGGGCTGTAGATCCTATTCAGGGCATTCCTGCCATGGTTACCAGAACAGGCAAAAAGCAGGCTGATTACACATTAACAAAAGGGCCTGGCAATGTATCGCGTGCATTGGGCATTAATACCGGTCATACAGGCGCCAGCTTACTGAATGGTGAAATATTTATAGCGGATGATGATTTTGTGGCCGGAGAAAAAAATATTCTTGCAACACCCCGTATTGGCGTGGATTATGCCGGAGAAGATGCGAAACTGCCTTACCGGTTCATATTGAAAGATAATCCCTATGTGAGCGGCAAAAAAGGTTTGTAGTTTGTTGTTTGTGGTTTGTAGTTGCTGCCGCGATTTGTAAATACCTTGTTTATATAACAGACTCTATGTGTTATATCCGAAACGTTTAAAATTATTATTTGAGAGACTGCATCCAAAGAACCACAAACCACAAACCCAAAACTAATCAAGGAATTTTTTAAAAAAAGGAATTAACTCTTTGGCGAGTATTGCATGATCTTCAACGTTCGGATGATAAGTGCAGCCGCGGGGCTGCATGGGATTAAAGAAGTACAGGGCCACCGGTTTTGAAGAAGGGTTCATGGCATCTGTTTTGGCTTTAACGGCCGTGAGACAATTTTGTAACAGCATGCGATCGGCGCCATTGATCATGGGACTGCTCAACAACGCTATCTGCGCAGCCGGATATTTTGTTTTTACCAGCCGAACAAACTGAATGTATTTATCAACAAAAGTGGCGCTGTCGAAAGGCAGTCTTGGTTTTATTCCATCTCCTTTACTGAAATCATTGGTGCCTAAAGCGATGCTTACCACCTGCGGGGTATAGGTGGCAAAATTCCATAGTTGCGTACCCTGTTCCTGAAAATCGGTTTTTTCATACACCTGCGGCATAACCGGGCCATCGCTGTTCCAGTTGCGGTAAATGCCTATGCCGCTTACACTGCTTACCAAATAATTCACTCCCAGCGCCCGGGCCACACGCGGACCATAGGCCATGTACGCATTATGCTGATCGTGATACACACCGGTACCACAGGGCACATCCGACGGGTCGGCGGCAGCCCCGCAGGTAATGCTGTTGCCGATAAATTCAATCAATGGTAACTGAGGCCGTTGCAGGGCTTTTATATTTTTTCCGGTTACGCGTTGTATAATAACCGCACCAGTATGCGCTTCTGTTGCTTTATAGATCCATACCGTATGCTTTCCTGAAGCTGCAGCAGGTATTACAACAGTATCAACCTGTTTACCTGAAATGCGAATCCGTTTTTGATAAACCCCGTCTAACTCGTATTGCAGGTAATTATGGTCGAGCCATGAGGGAACGGAAACATATATACTACAACTTGTTCCTTCGAAACTAAACCCAACCTGTGCGGCGGAACTAATCAGCTCGAGCTGTTGGTTGTTATTGATAACGCTTCGGCCAAACGGATACAGCGCAGTTGCCGGTAACTGATCAATGGATTGTGCTGCCTGTTTCGAAACAGTGCATCCGGGCCATAAAATGGTGCAGATTAAAGCAATGATAAGAAGTCGGAAAGTTGCCATCAACAATCGGTATATGCGCCAAATGTATTTGATTTAAAAGAGGCCCGATGGTACTTTTTTAACGGATGAATATATTTTTTTGGATTTCTTTCCCGGGTGCAAATCATGGGTCATCCTTGTGCGATGGATGTGCGATCCTTGTGTCAAAACAGCTTTTTTACCAATGAAGGGTACATGTTTCACACAAGGTTGACACAAGGATCGGGCTATTCACCCCATGTTTTGCCGTATCTCACCACAGGTTTTGGTAAAGCTCACCACATTTGAGGTGGGGCGTTTTGAAGAGAAGTTATTTTTGTGGTGTTGATATGCCTGGCAACGAGTTCTTTGAAAAAGAGATGCGCACACAACTTCCGCGCGCACTTCGACTGAGCGCACGCTTCGACTTCGCGCACACTTCGACTTCGCTCAGTGCGGGCAGGAAAGATCCTTCGACTGCGCTCAGGATTTTACTTCGATCCTTCGACTACGCTCAGGATTAAAGCTCAGGATTAAAAGTGCGGACAGGGTATGCCTTTGTTGCCCGGCGGATGTTTGATAAAGATGAGCGAAATTTCGATACCGCCGCGGCTTTGTGAGGCGGTTTTTAAACTCGAAATATTTACATCGTAGGAAGCGCCTAAGCGAAACCCGTTAAACTCCAAACCAACATAGGGGATCAGCGCATCGTTCACATTGTTGAAGCGCGTCCACAAACCTGCATAAAAGTTGGTGGGGTTTTCTTCGTCCTGATTCATATTAAATCCAACAGCGCCGCCTGCCACCACGTTGGTAGCGCCGGCCTGCCGGCTGAATAAAGTGCTCAGGTATAAAGTGCGGGTGTTATCGGCAATCGGCAGGGCGCCGCCGGCATGCGCAGTTATACGGGGATTTAAAGTATAAAAAACGTCACCGGTAAAAGACTCTCTTGGTTTATTGAGGTGATAACCCGAAACGCCGAAGTAGTAGTTGTTGTACCCATCGGTTGAACCGTTGAACAGGGCGCCTACCGATACATCAAAATAGCTGAGGTTAACCTGTCGGTTGTCAACTACTTCACCGCTGGGGATCGTCCAGCCGCCGAACTGATCGAGCTCAGATTCAAAATTCAGTTTGGTACCATCTAACCGTTTGGTATTATAGGTACCCTGAAAGCCTATACCGATCTGGTTCAGTCCGTCTTCATCAATTCCTTTATGGTAGGCTGTAGTAAGAGAAATTAAGTTGGTAGAAAGAATGCCGTTGGCGGTTTTATCGGTCATTGCCAATACGCCAACGCCCCAGGTATCGAGGTCAGATATTTTACCACGCAGAATGGGTAAATCGAATGATACGGTAGAGGTAACAAAAGCTTTGCTTATGGCAGGCCATTGGTCACGATAATTACCGGCAATTCGAAAATCGCCATTGAATTTACCGGTTAAAGCCGGGTTCAATGTAAGTGGTGAAACAAAAAATTGTGAAAAATTAGGGTCTTGGGCTGCAGCTGTTTTCAGCAGGGAGCATGTGATAATTACTAATATAAATTTCCTCATCCGCATAGGTTTCGAGTCTAATAACAAAATACGAAAAAAAACAACATGCCTCTAATTAATTCGGTGGAATCGGCTATATTATAGATTTTCAGTTTCTGTTTTTAATGGGGCAATAAAATATACTGAGTTTTTGAATAAAGGGTTGGCTGAAAAATCAATTTTTGTTAATGAGTCTTCGACTGCGCTCAGACTCTTTACGTTCGATCCTTCGACTTCGCTCAGGAGTTTTCCGGCCAATTGCCTTATTGTCTTTTGTCTGATATTTTTTTTCCCTGTTGCCTTTATGACTTATTGCCTTGTTAGTTCGCCGTAGCTTCAGCGAAGGCGGGTTTTTACATCTGCACTTTTGTTCCAAATGCCAGATCTCCGGCATCTCCCAAACCCGGAACGATGTATCCTTTGGCGGTGAGTTCTTCGTCGATCGCTCCGCACCAGATCTTAACATGAGGCTCGCTGCGCAAAACGTATTCAATGCCCACGCTGCATGCAATGGCTACCACCACGTGCATTTCGCGCGGATGTCCTTCTTCGCGCAAATATTGAATGGTTTTTACCAGCGATGAACCGGTGGCCAGCATGGGATCTGAAATGATCACTACGCGGTTTTCCAGCTCGGGGCAGGAAATATAATCGAGACTGATTTCAAAACTGCCATCCCGGTTATGTTTGCGATAGGCCGAAATAAAAGCATTATCGGCTTTGTCGAAATAGTTCAGTAAACCCTGATGCAATGGTAAACCGGCCCGCAGAATGGTAGCCAGCACTGGTTGTTCTTTCAACACTTTGCATTGTGAAATGCCCAGCGGGGTTTGCACTTCTTTTTCTTCGTACTCCATTTTGCGGCTGATTTCATAAGCGGCTATTTCACCAATCCGTTCAAGATTTCGCCGGAATCGCATACGGTCGCTCTGGATCTGAACATCCCGTAATTCGCTGACCCATTCACAAATCAGAGAACACTCGGTGCTGAGGTTAATAACCATTGATAAGAGTTTTGGTATTTGGATTCCGATACATGAAATTTGACGGGCAAATCTATTCTAAATATTCGTTTCTATAACTACAAATCTACTAACAGTTATGATCTATCGGGCAATTGGCATTATGAGCGGCAGTTCTCTCGACGGGCTGGATATTGCGTTTGTTGAATTTCATGAAAGCTCCGGCGCCTGGCAATATGAAATAAAAGCAGCAGATTGCTTTATTTATCCTGATGAATGGGTCAATAAACTGAAAGGCGCCGTAACCCTCAATGCACTGGATTATCAATTGCTGCATACCGAATACGGGCACTATATTGGCCAACAGGTAAATGAATTTATTGCGAAACATCAACTCCAATACCAGATACAACTGATTGCTTCGCACGGACATACAACGTTTCATGCACCCGGCCGTAAAATGACTGCCCAGTTAGGCGATGGCGCCGCCATTGCCGCAGCAACCGGAATTAATGTGGTGAGCGATTTGCGCGCAATGGATGTTGCCCTCGGCGGCCAGGGCGCCCCCATTGTGCCCATTGGTGAAAAATTATTATTGAACAACTATACCTTTTACCTGAACCTCGGAGGTATTGCCAATATTTCCTACAACCATCCTGATAAATATATTGCTTACGATATTTGTCCGGCTAACAGGGTGCTGAATATACTGGCTCAGGACGCCGGCAAACCTTACGACGATGGGGGGCAACTGGCAGCCACCGGAACGATAAATATAGGATTATTGAAAATGTTGAATGAACTGGAGTATTACCGGTTACCCTATCCCAAATCGCTGGCCAATGATTTTGGAACTGATGTGGTGTGCCCTTTAATAAAAAGCAGCGGCGTAAGTGTAGCCGATGGCCTGCGAACCAGTGTGGAGCATATAGCGATTCAAATCAGTGAGGCAATTCAAGCACTCATCAGCAACCACAAACCATCCTTCGACTCCGCTCAGGACCTTAAATTGTTAGCTACAGGTGGTGGCGCTCACAATACCCTCCTGATGCAAACCCTAAAAAATGCATTGGAACCTGCAGGGGTAGAAGTGGTGGTGCCTGATAAAGACCTGATCGATTATAAAGAGGCTATTGTTATGGGGTTGATCGGTGTTTTGCGTTGGCGCGAAGAAAACAATGTATTGTCGTCGGTTACCGGCGCCGCCCGCAGCAGCATCGGCGGTGCGGTGTGGATAGGGCAGGAAGCATAGGAAATAATGAATAACGAATGTCGAATGTAGAATGATGAAGTAAATGCAACTTCGAAATTCTACATTCAATATTCATTATTCGATATTTATAATGTTAATTTTATCTGACAAACCTTATTCATGAAACAGTTTCTTACCTTATTACTACTTCTGCTGATCAGTGCTGCTTTGCCGGTGCAGGCGCAGCCTTCTGCCAAAGAAAAAAAATATTTCAAATTACTGCAAACAGCTTTCAACGAGCACAACGCTTACCAAACCGTATGGTATGTTGAGCAACGGTGGCGTATAGCTGGTAACAGCGGTTTTAACGAAAGCATTGGGTATGTAGAAAAAATATTGCAACAGGCGGGGTTTAAAAAAGAGATCAATAACGAAAGAGAAGCCCCGCTAACCTACCGCATTGAAAAACGGCCCATGAAACATGTTACCTGGGAGCCGGTAGATGCGCATTTGTTTATAGAGGGAGAAAACGAACCGCTGCTGAAGTTTAAAACCAACCGCAATATGATAGCCATGTATTCGGCCTCAACGCCCGCCGGCGGTGTTAAAGCCGAATTGGTATATATAGGAAACGGTTCGGCGGCATTAGAAGGAAAAGATTTAAAAGGGAAAATTGTTTTTGGCGAAGGTTCCATCGGCAGTGTTTATGGCAATGCAGTAAAAAACGGCGCTCTGGGAGCGCTGGCTTATTCCATGCCCTCCTATAACCAGCCCTCAAAATATACCAATTCAATTCAGTTTCAGGGCATCGGTTATACCGATTCGTTACAGCAAAAATGGGGCATACTGTTATCATGGGCGGCCAAAGAAAAGCTGAAAGCTGCTTTGGAAAAAGGGCCTGTATTTGTAAAAGTGCTGGTGAATACCAGAATATATAATTCAGAAGAACTAACGCTGGTAGCCAATGTACAGGGCAGCGAGCATCAGCAGGAACGCTTTGTGTTCAGTGCGCATGTACAGGAACCGGGGGCCAATGACAATGCTTCGGGCGTAGGTACGCTGGCCGAAATGGCGCGGGTAACCGCACTACTGGTGAAAAAAAAGAAGATAAAACCCAAACGGTCCATCACTTTTTTATGGGGCGATGAAATTGTGTCAACACGCCGGTATATTCAGGACGATTCAATACGCGCCAAAGGAATAAAATGGGGGCTGAGTTTGGACATGGTGGGCGAGGAAACACAAAAAACAGGCGGCACTTTTTTAATTGAAAAAATGCCCGATCCTTCAGCTATCTGGACACGGGGAAATGATAAACATACCGAATGGGGTGGCGGCACGCTGGGAGAAGAGGATATGTTTCCGCATTATTTTAACGATCTGCTGCTGAACCGTTGCCTGAACGAAGCCGCTCAAACAGGATGGGTGGTTCGTACCAATCCGTTTGAAGGAGGCAGCGATCATACCCCCTTTTTACAGGCAAAAATTCCGGGTTTGCTGATGTGGCATTTTACCGATGTGTTTTATCATACTGATGCCGACAGGTTAGATATGGTATCGCCTGCCGAAATGAAACATGTTGGCAAAAGCGCCCTGGCAACTGCCTATTTACTTACAATAGCCAATCATAAAACGGCTGTTGCGCTGATCAATGATGTTACCCGTAATGCCTTGCAGCGATTGCAAACCGAGTTTGAATTAAGTAAGCAGGCGGTACAGCAGGGAAAAGATAAAGCCGCCGAACAGCATATACTTGAAGTATGGCGCAACTGGTATGTAAATGCCATTAGCGCGGCTGCCGACATTTCGGCACAGGGCCCCAATGCCGCTGTTCAAAAAAGCATTGATGAGGCAAAGAAAAAAATACAGGAGCAAACAGCTTTGTATGTTTCGCAGCTGTGAGGAACGGAAGTCGGATGTCTGAGGCCGGAAGTCAGAAGATGTAAAGTATAATCAGATGCTTCATGTACTCAGGCTCTATCTGACTTCAGACTTCAAAATAAAAAAGCATCCCGCCCACGGCGGGATGCTTCTGCGAAAACAACTTATAACTGCAATATAACGGACGGTTACAAAACTTACTTAACTTTATTTACAACTGTTTCTTCAACATAGCTGTGACTTCTGTTGATGGTATATACTTCAGTAGTATTGTTCTTTTTTCCTTTTACCACTACGTTTAAGGTAGCATCACCCAGTTCGTCGGTTTTCAGCATGAACTTTTTAGTGATGTTAGCGCCTTTGAATTTATCGGTATAAAGAATGTTTCCGTTTTCATCGCGGAAAGTAACTGTAAACTCATCTTCTTCAGTATTGGAAAGGTTCAGCTGGAATACAGGATGTGTTTCCATGTTTCCGATGAACTTTAATTCTGTAACATGATTGTTTCCGCCTTCATCGTTGGCCAGAGTAACTGTTGAAAATACGAGAGTCAATGCTACTAATACGATGGTAAAAATTCCATAATTACTCATTGCCTTTTTCATAAAATGTGTATTTATATATTTAATGTTTCTGCTTAATTACTTTACTATGATGGGCAATCGTGGCAGGCAGGCAAATCGGATATTCTGTGGAGCGTTGAAACTTTTGGGCTTGTTGCGTTTCGTGATGCAAACATACACCGGGTTTGTGCGGGGTCAAAATCAACTATAAGCCGTTTTTAGGATGGGTAAGGTGTATGCGAAATGTTAAAACCCGCTACAGGAGCGGGTTTTACATAGGGGAGGGCATGATGCCCAACCCCAATTTCAGGCACAGTTAGCCTGTTGAATTGTATAGAAACTACCGGAAACAAGTACCTTTTACGGGTGATCGGTTGGTTTAGCCTTTAACTGAACACACGTTAGTTAATGTTAGTTACTTCTTTTGAAATTTAATTTTCTGATTGCCTGCACTAATAAAATATACGCCAGGCGTTAAACTACTAACGTCTGTTTTTCGCCCATCGCCGGTGGTGGTATATTGAACCTGCATGCGTTGTCCGTATATATTGGTGATGGTTATCTCCGAACTAACGTCTGTTATTTGTATATACGAAGTACAGGGATTGGGATAAACTTTTATTCGGGTATTTGGTGATAATGTAAAAAGCCTGTTATCGGAATATTGTATTGAGCCTGTAGCGTTGGTTAATTTAAGCCGGTAATACGATTTACCGGGTAGCGGTTTGGCATCTGTGAAAGTGTATTGTTTGTTCACTGCATCTGTGTACTGTACACGCTGCAACGTTTCCCATTGCGAACCATCTGATGAGCGTTGAACGCTGTAATTAGTTGTTTCATTTTGTTCAACTGCTTTCCATTGTACTAAAGCTGATTGCGAATTATTGCCGGCTACAGTAAAATCCGATAGCCGAACCGTTAATACGCCCGGGTCGTAATAATAAACGGTTAAGCGTATGTGATCAATTCGGGCAACCGGCATTAAGCCGGCCAGATCATTAATACGTGCCGAAAAAGAAATACCGAAGTTAGATGCATTAATGTCGGCAGGTAACCAGGTGCCGGCTCCCCAGTCATCGCTGCTACTGCCATAGGAAGTATAAGCATCGGTACTGGTCCAGTGTGGCGATTGGGCGTGATTGGTTCCGATAACTGAACCGGCTTTTATTAGCTGCACATTCAAATCGGTTACATACGATTCGAGCAAAAAAATATTAAAGCCAATGTTGGTGGCGCTTTTTTCTACTTCGGCTTCAATGCCACAAATCACTGCTGTAGCAGGAATAGAAAAATTGAAATTGGTGGCCTGTAAACCGGCCGTTTGCCCATTAAATAAACTAATTAATGTTGAAGCAGTTGCGTAAGTGTTGTTTGATGTGTACACATTACCGGGAGAATTAAACGTTAAATCGCCTCCACCGCTTGCAACACTAGCCGAAGCAGCCGGGCTGTTGGGACCTGAAGCTATACATGTTTGTGCACGCGCAAATTGTGTTGTGAAAAGGGCAAAACAGAATAAAATTATAATAATCTTATTCCATACACGAAAGGGTATAGGGACCATAAATAGTTTTAAATAGGGTTAACGATAATTTGTTGGTGCTACTATCAGATATCCTTAACCTTAATTATAACTATCTAACGTATTCTAAAAACAACTTACTACTACTTTTGAATCATGACTTTGCCCTGTTTATGCATGTTATAAATGTTAATATATGAAATTGTTTAAGGGCTAACACTTACCAGCCGGCAAGCGGCATACATGAAACGTGAAACGGTCACGCTATGGGTGGGGATGAAAGCAAAAGTTAAACAGTATACGACACCGTGGGGCACGTTTAATATACATTATATGCCTAAAACACTCTTCAGTTTTGCATACCCGCTTTTGCTAACAGGTACCTGTGCTCCTGTTGTTAACTGTGCCAGGTAACTTTCTTTTTCGTATGGATCGATTCGGGTAACAAGTTGTACGTTTACGATGTAGGAGCGGTGGGTACGCACAAACTGCTGTATATTCAACACCTTTTCAAAATGGCCCATGGTTTTATTTTTCAGAAAGGCGCCTTCTTTTGTATGAATTTTTACATAATCATCCGCTGCTTCGAGGTAGTGTACTTCATCAACCGGAATGATCTTTATTTTATTTCCTGTTTTTACAACAATGCGCTGGTTTTGTTGCGGTGATTGTGCAGCTTCTTCGAGCAGATCGCGGGTATTGCCGGCTGTTACAGATGCCTCGCGTTCGGTTAACCGTTCAATAGCTTTATCGAATCGTTCCTGGCTGTAAGGCTTTAACAGGTAATCTACTGCATGGCTTTCAAATGCCTTGATCGCAAATTCATCAAAGGCGGTGGTAAATATAACGGCGGGTGGTTGTTCAACCAGCTCCAGCATTTCAAAGCCATTGATCTTGGGCATTTGAATATCTAAAAAAACTACATCGGGCTGATGTTGCATGATTGCTTTTATACCTTCAAAGCCGTCGTTACACTCCTGCATTACCTGAATAGATGGGTGTTGCAGCAGGTATTCTTTTATAACCATGCGCGCCAGCGGTTCATCATCTACAATTATAGCCTTTTTCATTGCAGTATATAATATTTTATGTTGGTCAAATTTAGTGCTGTTTTCTATTGCCTATTGTCTATTGCACACTGCCTATTGTATAAGCGGCTGCGGAATTTTTATAATGGTGGTAAACAAATTATCGGTATGGGTGGTGTTCAGCAAATCGTGCCGTGCAAATAACAAATACAATCGCCGTTGCACCGAGCTTAAACCAAAACCTGTACCCTGTTTGGGCGATGAGGTTTCGGGGTCGAACGGATTTTGTATTTGAATCACCAGATAATTCGATTCTTCTTTGGCTTCCATATGAATGGTTACGGGTTCGGTAGTGTCGTAAAGGCCAAACTTAATGGCATTTTCAACCAGCGGCTGTAACAGCATATTGGGTAACTGTAGTTTTCTTGCGTCATCTGTGCTATGTATGGCTGCCTGTAAGCGGTGTCCAAAGCGCACTTTTTCAATATCGAGGTATAGTTGTAAATGTTGCAATTCGTCGTCGAAACTTATCCATTGGTTCTCTTCTTTTTTTAATGTGCCGCGCAGAAAATCTGATAACTGCTGAACCATTTTGCGGGCCTGTGCGGGTTGTATGGTTATTAAAGCGCTTATTGAATTAAGGCTGTTGAATAAAAAGTGGGGTTGCAGTTGCTGGCGTAATTTAAATAACTCGGCTTCGCGCGCCAGTTTTTCGGCATCGGTTTTACGTTGTTCGCTTTCTTTTTGTTCCTGCAGCGTGTAATACAATTCACTGATGAGGGCCATGCAAATGGTGGTCAGTAAAGCAATATCGAACCGTATGGGCATGAATTTATCGAGGAAGCTTACGTAGTCAGTTTTACCGGGATAAATAATGCCCATAGTATATTTTACAATGGTGCTCCATAAACCACAGGTGGCGGCGCAAATGATAATAATATATATGTATTTGCCTTTTTTGGGGCGGTAATATCTTAGGTTATTGGTAACGAGTATGCAAATGGCTGCCAGCAATGCGTTGCTCACCAGGCTGTCGATAACGGCTATACGCCATTCGAATCCCCAGTCCTGCAATATCTTAACCTGCATCAGCGACCAGGTAAACCACGCCGCAGCATATATGGTTTTGTTTTTAATGGTTGATAGTGGAGATGATGCCAAAGCTAAAGGCGTTTAAAGTCAATGATAATAAAATAAAGCTACTATTTATCTGTTACCGGTTACCGGGCGCTGGTTACCGGCAACCAGCAACCGGCACCTAAAATAATTGCAGAAATTTATGCGTACTATTCGATTTAATATGAGTGGCTTTTTTGTGTACCATTTCTTCATACAACGGGGCATTATCGGTTTCCTGAATTCTCGAATACAATTCTGCTCCGTCGATCAGCGCCGATATTTTATACAACTCACACACGTTTACAAATTGCCATTGTACTAATTTTTGCTGCTGGTTCAGAAACATTTCCTGTTCCTGTTCGCCAATGGCCTTTGCTTTTTCAAATGCCTCGTTTTCATCGGTGGCCTGTACTAATCGCAATTGTTCATCAAACTGCGCTGTGTGATCGCCGTCGCCGCAAATAATACGGTATACTATTTTTGCCAGGAACCAGTTCATATAATAGGTATTTAATGGTTGGTGAAAGACTTTATTAATAACTTTTGATTTCGATGCCGCCGAAGAAAGTAGTGCCGTTTAAAATAACCACTTTGTTTTCGTCGAAACTTGCTACAGGTGTACGCTTATCTTCGATACCGCCAAAAACGGCTACCATTTCTGAACGGATCTGCCAGTGGGGGGGTACAATTAACTTGGCGCCGCCGAATATCTGCACCATTTCTATCACTATTCTGCCTTCAAAATCGGCCTGTGTTAAGTTTATTTCAGCGCCTCCGAATATCGACACAATATCGCCGCCGCTGAAGTTTTTGGTATAAACGGTTTTTTTAATATTGCCGAAGATCGAAACAACCTCTAAGTTATCGCCTCTTTTTTTACGGGTGGTTGTTTCGGTAATATCCGGTGTTTCGGTAATATCCGAAGTTTCGGTGGGAGTATCGGTATTGGACGTGTTCGTTTGATCGTAATATTCTTTCCAACGCTCATCGAACCGGGTATGCCACAGCTTGCGGCGGCGGGGCGCCAGTATAATAATCAGGCCTAAAGCAATAATAAGCACGGGCCATATGAAGTGATAGATGGGTATGTTGGGCCATATCTTATCTAACAAAAAAACAAAGCCTACACCCGAAATGATCACCCAACCCGGGTCGCGGAAGGTATTACCCGCACCGGCCAGTAAACCAAATGCAATTAGCAGCATAGGCCAGGTAAATAACCATTCGGGAAATGCAACGCCAAATTCTTTTAAAAGTAAAATGGAACCAATGCCCAGCAGGAACAGTCCGGCCAAAACACTGCCGCTTCTTTTCCGTGCCTGGCGCCTTTCCTGTCGCGCTGCTCTTTTCAGTGCCCTGCGTTGTTCTTTGAATGTATTGTGACTCATGGAGTATTAATTTTACACAAAGCTATCCTCCATGACACTGTAATACAAGGCCTGGCCGACAGGCAGTCGGCAATTTTCGGTAAAACCGGATTTTCGACCGGTGAAAACGGAAGAAGGTAATAGTTACCGGTTACCAGTTACTGGTTACCGGGCTGTAATAGAAGCAGATCGCTCACAATAAGGAATAGACAATATGCAATAAGCAATGAAACAAACCGGGGGCCTTGTCAATTGTCTATTGCTTATTGGTTAATAGAATCCGTTCATGTTTCTTGATAACTTGCTTCTGATGCGACTGAGGGTTTCAAGCGTCATACCCAGGTAAGAAGCAATGAATTTAAGCGGAACCCGGTTCAGCAGGTCGCTTTTGGTGGCAATAAAATGTTTGTATTTCGAAGTGGCTTCGGTTAGCCGTGCTATAAAGGCTCTTTCTTCTGCATCGCGATAATACCTTTCCAATATCTTTCTGCCCACAATATTGGCTTCGGGAAAATGATCGTATAAATATTGAAGGTCCTCGTAATTGAGGCCCACCAGGTCGCAGTCTTCGAGCGCCTGAATATTTTCGCGTGCCGGTTGCTGTAAGCCAAAGCTGGTAATGGAGCTTACCAGTTCGTGTTCGGCAGTGATCCATGTAGTGATTTCCTTGATACCCTCTTTTATGTAGCTGCGTAAAATGCCTTTGCGTATCAGGTATATTTTCGAACACATGGTGCCCGACACTACCAAAAATTCGCCTTTGCTTACATGGTGCGGGAAAGTTTTTTGATTTAAATAGTCCTGTACAGCAGTACTAACGGGATATATGTTTTTTACAAATGAAGTAAATGGTGATTCTGAATAAGCGGTTTTTGATAACCATTGCTCTACACCTGTTTGTTTGGTTAGCGTTGTCGTCGTCATCTGTTGAGGTTTTAGATTGTCCTGAATTTGTGGAGGTACGGCCGTCGCTACGATTGCTTCAGTGGTAAGACACAGGTAATATTGAGCTGGATATTCTTATTAAAGATATAAATAATATTTTAAGTTTAGTAGTATTTATAATATGTATGAAAAATAAATAGCAGGCCTGCCAGTCCTCTGTGTTTGAGAAGATTAGTAGAAAAATTACAGATATGAATATGTGAAGCGGAAGTCTGAAGACAGATGTCCGAAGTCTGCTATCTGAGGACGGAAGTTGAAATCACGGGTTCTTCCGGCTTCCGGCTTCTGATTTCTGACCTCAGGTTTTCAGCAACTTAAAATCATCACCATCGAACATCCCCAGGTCGCTCAGTTTCAGGTGGGGAATAACGAGCAGGGCCATAAACGATAGGGTCATAAATGGAGCCGAAAGGCTGGCGCCCAGCGATTTGGCCATGGCATCGATAGCTGTATATGCTTCGGCAACTTTGTATCCGTCTTCGGCGCTCATGAGGCCGCCTACCGGTAATGGAAGTATCAGTTGCGCCTGCGGGCTCACACAACTTATGCCGCCCTGTTGTTCAATCACCAGGTTTACTGCCTGGCATATGCTTTCATCATCGGCGCCCACGGCAACAATATTATGACTATCATGTGCTACCGACGAAGCAATAGCGCCCTGTTTCAGTCCGATGTTTTTGATAAAACCGGTGGCAACCGGAGCATTCGCATAGCGGTTTACCACTACTATTTTGAGTATATCCCTGCCGGTATCGCTTACCAGGAATCCGTTGGCTATTTTAGGAGGCAGTAACAGTTTGTTGGTAATCAGCTGTCCATCGAGCGCCTCAATAACGGGGATTTCGGTTTCATCTTTGGAGGGAATCCCGAAATCGGAGATTTTCTTTAATTGACAATTAAAATTATTTACGCTGCCTGATTCAAGATAAGGAATGAACGAATTGCCTTTTTCCGCTACCAGTTCACCGTTAATATAGGTTTGTTGTATGGTAAACTGTTTCAGGTCGCCGGTTACAATAAAATCAGCGGGGTCGCCCACCCGCAGCAATCCAACATTGAGTTTATAATGCAAAACCGGGTTAACACAGGCAGCCTGCAAAATGCTAAACAGGTCAATGCCTTTAGCCACGGCCCTTGCGCATAGCTGGTTAATATGACCGGCCACGAGGCTATCGGGGTGTTTATCATCGCTGCCGAACATGATGTACCCGGGATAATCGTTCAGCAAAGGGATCAGTGCTTCGAAATTACGGGCGGCGCTACCTTCGCGAATGATGATCTTCATACCGTATTGCAGTTTATCCAACGCTTCTTCTTTGCTAAAGCATTCATGATCGGTACTGATAACCACTTTGCCCGGTTCACCGGCCTCGATATATTGCCGTGCCTGATCGCCCCGTAACCCCGGTGCATGTCCGTCGATCGGTTTGCCGGCCAGTTGGGCAGCCCTGATTTTTTGCATAACCACCGGATCGTTATACAATACCCCCGGAAAATTCATCATTTCGCTTAAATAGGGTATTTCTTCTTTTTGCAACAGCATGGTTACCTGATCGGCATCTAACGTGGCGCCTGCAGTTTCAAAAACGGTTGCCGGAACACAACTGGGAGCGCCGAAATAAAATTTAAAAGGAACGGTTTTGCCATTGCTGATCATGTACTCAACCCCCTGCATACCGCACACGTTGGCAATTTCGTGCGGGTCGCTGATGGTGGCAATGGTGCCATGCACCACTGCCAGCCGCGCAAATTCGCGCGGTATGAGCATGGAACTTTCAATATGCACATGACTATCTATAAAACCGGGGAGAATATAGTTTTGACTTTCAGGTTCTGAACTATCTGATGGCGTAATGGCAGTGATTTTTCCATCGGTCACGGTTATTGTAGCCGGATATATTTTTTTCTGCCATACATCTATGAGTTGACCTGAAATGCTAAAGTTCATATGTTTTGTTTTAGTCTGCAAGACCGCAAGTCTGCAAGTCCGAAAGATGAATGCTGCTAATGTAAGATTCTTTCGGACTTCCGGACTTTCCGACTTTTAAAAAGAAACCGGCAGGCCTGTAATATTTTCCCGCATGGGTCAACTAATTTTAAGGATTAACTAAACAGAAAAACTTTTATATAAAAAAAGGAACTTATTTTTATCCTCCAACCATTTTACCTAATAAAAAAATTAAATCATGAGATCCCTTCGTGTTGTATTGTTTTCAGTAGTGAGTATGCTGTCTGTTGTTTCTCTGCATGCCCAAACCGTTGATGACGTTATTAATAAGCACATTGAAGCAATAGGCGGCAAAGACAAAATTTCGGCCATAAAATCAGTATATACCGAGTATGATGTAGATATAATGGGCAATACGGCCTCGGGGATCACTTACCTGGTAAATGGCAAAGGCTTCAGGAATGAAGTAGATTTTGCAGGACAAAAGATCATTGAATGTGTTACCGAAAAAGGCGGCTGGGGCGTAAACCCAATGGCAGGTCAAACTGCACCAGAGGCCATGCCCGCCGATCAGGCAAAACTTCGCATGGGCCAGCTGGATGCCGGCGGACCCTTATTCAACTACGCATCCAAAGGCAATAAAGTTGAATTATTAGGAAAAGATACCCTTAACGGTAAATCCGTTTATAAAATAAAAGTTACCACCAAAGATGCCAATGAAAGTACATTCTGGATCGATGGTTCAACCTATTATATTTTAAAAAGCGTTTCAAAAGCAACCGTAAATGGTGAGCAAATTGAAACCAGTGTGCAGTTCAACAACTATAAGAAAACCGATTATGGATATGTAATACCGGTTAATTATGAAGTAACCCTGCCCCAGGGCTTTGCGCTGAACATAACCAGTAAAAAAACTGAGATCAATAAAGATATCGACATGAAGTTGTTTGAGATGCAGAAGTAAAGACTGATGTCGGAAGTCAGAAGTCAGAAGACAGAAGTCGGAAGATGGATGTAAAAAAATGTTAAAACGGGCGTGCTGTGACGTATGATTGCAGCACGCCTTTTTATTTATAGCGAAGCAAAAGATCTGTGTTCATCTGTATAATCTGTGGCAAAACTTCCTTCGCGTAGCGAATGAAAAACCCACATCCGTGGCTTCGCGCAGCGAAGCCTCCTTTAAAAGTTTGTTAGTACCGGTTGTTTCTTTAATTTGATGCCTTAATCAGGCAATATGGCAACATTTAAAAGGAGCATTTGTAGCATCATTTGTTTGGTTCTTTTTTGTACAGTATATGCCCAGCAGGCAATTGTAAATACAGTTGGAAAAGATCCGTTTACCGGGAAAACCACCGAAGTAGTTTATAAAGCAAAAGAAGGCACCTGGACGTTCACAGGATTCAATAATACCGTTATAAAAACAACGTATAAACCGGCCGACTACAGCAAAAATGAGCAGGTATCAGATGCCGTTATTGCCAAACCGGTTGGGGTTAACACTAAAATAACAGCAGGTACATCTCAAACGGTAGAATGGGAAAACTTAACCAGTGTAGTGGTGCAGCGCGAAAAATTCTATTATAAAGCGGGCAAAGAAGTAAAAGTAAAATCTGCCAGTTATTTTGCACAGGGCGATAGCCGCGGTTTCCGTTTTCAGTTAATGCCCAATGAACAGATCTTCGGTGGTGGCGAACGGGCCTTGCCGATGAACCGCCGTGGATACCGCATAAATTTATACAACAGTCCCTCGTACGGCTATGGGTTAGGAGCCGAAAACCTGAACTTTTCGGTGCCGTTCTTTATTTCCTCCGCCGGTTATGGTTTGTTTTTCGATAATCCTTCGAAAGGCTATGCCGATATTGGCCTTACCGATAAAAATACCCTTGAAACCGGTTTTATCAGTGGCGAGTTAACCTATTACGTGGTGTTTGGTAAAAACATCGACGAAATAATGAACAATTATACGGCCATCACCGGCCGCCAGCCTTTACCGCCACGCTGGGTGTTTGGCAATTTTGTTTCGCGTTTTGGTTATCGAAGCGAAGAGCAGGTGAAGCAGGTAGTAACTAAAATGAAGCAGGATAATTTCCCCATGGATGGTCTCGTGTTTGACCTGTTTTGGTTTGGCGACGATATCAAAGGCACCCTTGGAAACCTCGACTGGGTAAATACTCAAAAATGGCCTAACCCCAAACAAATGATCACTGATTTTAAAATGAAGGATAACTTAAAATCAGTGTTGATTACCGAACCATTTATTTTACAAAATACCAGATCGTATGCCGAGGCTACCCCCTTTTTAGCAACCGATGAAGCCGGCAAGCCGATGATGATCCCTGATTTTTATTTTGGAACCGGCGGTTTGGTAGATATATTCCGCAAACAATCGCAGGACTGGATATGGAAATATTATAAAAAGCAAATTGTTAATGGTGTAAGCGGCTGGTGGGTTGATTTAGCAGAACCCGAAAAACATCCCACGGGCATGATGCACAACTTTAAAGATTACGGTATAAACCGTTTGATGGGCGCCGATGAAGTGCATAACGTATATGGTCACTACTGGAGCAAAATGCTGTTTGAAAAATATAACTCTGAAGTTTCGGACCAGCGAATGTTTTTATTGAACCGATCAGGTTTTGCAGGCAGCCAGCGGTACAATGTATTTCCGTGGACCGGCGATGTGGCCCGTAGCTGGAGCGGATTAAAATCGCAACCCCTGGTTTTATTGGGAATGAGCATGAGCGGATTGCCCTATGTACATTCCGATGCCGGCGGATTTGCCACGGCAGATCAGCCTGACCCGGAGCTATATACGCGGTGGATACAGTTTGCTGCTTTTACGCCTGTATTTCGTCCGCATGGCACTGCGCTGGAAGATTATGATCGAAGTGTAAAAAGCATTCCTTCAGAACCGTGTTTTATAGAAGAGCCGTATAAAAGTATCGTTCGCAATTATATCAATCTGCGTTACCAGTTATTGCCGTATAACTATTCATTAAGCTACGAGCAGGCCGTGTTAGGGAAACCGTTGATGCGGCCATTGTGCTATTATAATTTATCCGACAGCATTGCGCTAAGGGCAGATGATGAATATTTCTGGGGCGATAATTTATTAGTAGCGCCGGTAACCGGTCAGGGGGCTACCGCCCGTATGTTGTACCTGCCTGCCGGTAAATGGTACAGCCTGGTCAATAACACGGTAAGCGATGGCAATAAATATATCAATCAACCGGCCGATGTAAAACAAATACCGGTGTTTGTAAAAGAAGGCAGCTTTGTGCCGATGTGGATCACAAAGGATACCATCAAATCGACCGAGTCGTACAACTCAAAAGAAATTACCATCCGGTATTATCCTTCGGCCACAGCTTCGACTTACGTATGGTTCGACGATGATGGCAACAGCACCAGAACGCTCGAAAAAGCCGATTACGAGCTGGTTACTTTCAGGGGCATTACTTCGGGCAATAAAGTAACCATCGAGATCAATACCAACAATCCGAATCAGTACGGTAAAAAATTCAGGCGCAAATTCAATATTGAATTACCAGTTCCCTTTGCAGCCGGTCAACAAGTAATGGTAAATGGCAAACCATTGGGTACTGAAACGATGGGTAAGCAACTCAATCCCTTTCAGCAGCTCACGAATGAATATGTATCGGTTGAGTTTAATGGCAAACCCTTAAAGGTAGAAGTGACCCTGAAGTAAGGGGGGAACATATTGCAGTTGGTGTGCATAAATAAGTTTTTCTAAAACACCTGATAGTCAATCGAACGGCAGGCAGATAAATACGGTACGTAAATCTCCTATATCGATAAAATCAGTTTGGCACGCGGCATGCTCTTCTATAACTGCAAAATCCACCCCCTTATGAAAAAGACTATTTTGATTGTACTGATCATGCAATTATTCATGTACCTGCTTATGTATTTGATAGCATAGTTTACTATTCTGTTACTTGTAGCGGTTTGGTTTTGTACCTGACCGCTTTTTTAATATCGAATATTAAACAGAAGAATGCTGAATGTTGAAGTTGCCTTTCCTTCGAAATTCGATGTTTATTATTCGTTATTCAATATTGTTCAATAAATCAGGTCTGCGATCTTTAGTACGTTGCAGCGATTGTTCATACCGCCAGTCTTCAACTTTTTTAGGATCGCCGCTAAGCAGTATATCAGGCACTTTCCATCCTCTGAAATCGGCCGGACGGGTATACACAGGCGGCGCCAGCAGGTTATCCTGAAATGAATCCATCAATGCCGAAGTTTCATCGTTCAATACACCCGGTAATAAACGGCCTATGGCATCAACCACAATAGCGGCAGCCAGTTCACCACCACTTAACACGTAATCGCCGATTGATATTTCCCTGGTGATAAAATGTTCGCGTATGCGTTCATCGATCCCTTTATAATGACCGCAGATAACAATCAGGTTTTCTTTAAGTGATAACTGGTTGGCGATCGACTGGTTAAACCGCTCGCCATCGGGCGTCATATAAATGATTTCGTCATATTTGCGTTCCTGCGACAGCGTTTCAATAGCTTTGGCCAGGGGTTCGCACATCATTACCATACCGGCGCCGCCGCCATATTGGTAATCATCTACCTGCCCGTATTCATTTACGGCCCATTGACGCAGGTGGTGCACCTGTACTTCGAGCAAACCTTTATCGCGTGCCCTTTTCATAATAGAGTGCGAAAACGGGCTTTCGAGTAATTCGGGCAAAACGGTAATAATATCAATACGCATGGAGCAAAGATAAAATATTGAACAGAAGAATAATGATGTTGAATGTTGAAGGTATGAGCAACCGGTTCAGCATTCAGTATTGGAAATTCAAAATTCGATATTAATTAAGTATTTGGTAATTTGTGACGTAATTATACAGGCATACAAATGTTTAAAGAGAAACCGTTTAACGTAATATTGTTTTGTTCGATTATAACCATTACTACTGCTGTATTACAATACCTGTATCCGCAGTTCAGCTTTCTGGATGGCGGGCTGATCACCGCTATTCTGGTAACTGTATTTTTAAAGAATGACCTGTACACCAAATTATTCGGCTTTGTTTCGATAGCTCTTGTAGTTATTTCTACTTTTTACCCCAACGAATTCATGACCCGGCAGCAGGTGATTATGCAGCATTTATTTTCGGGCATTGTTGTGGTGCTCACCCTGATATCGGTGCTGTATGTAAAAAAGCTGTATGGTTCCATTGAATCAGATAAACAACAGGTTACCGCTTTATTTGAACATGCCACCGAAGGTATTATTCTTACCAATCAAAAAGGTGAGATCGTTTTAATAAACCCCGCTGCCTTTGAACTGTTCCGGTACAAAAAAGATGAGCTGGTAGGTAAATCAATTGAAGTACTGATCCCTGGCCGGTTTCATCAGAATCACCACAAGTATCGCGAAGGGTTTTACCAAAAACCATCCAACAGGTCGATGGGGCATGGGCGTGATTTGTTTGCCCGTACAAAAGACGGGCACGAACTGCCGGTTGAAGTAAGTCTTAGCTATTATAAGCAAAAGGGCGAGTTTTATGTGATTGCGTTTATTGTTGATATTACACAACGGAAAGAAAGCGAACGAAGGCTGATTGAACAAAAAGATCAGCTCGAAAAAGTATCGGCCGACATACGTAAATTAAATGCCGAGCTGGAAAATAAGGTAGAAGAAAGAACGCTTATTTTGAAAGAAGCCCTGCAGGAACTCGAAAAGTCGCAGCAGGACCTGAGCGAAGCGCTTAATAAGGAAAAAGAACTGAATGAAATTAAATCGAGGTTCGTATCAACCGCTTCTCATGAATTTCGTACGCCGCTCAGTACTGTTTTGTCATCGGCCGCATTATTATCAAAATATGTAAAAACCGAAGAGCAGGATAAACGCGAACGGCATATAAGACGTATTAAAGACTCGGTTAAACACCTGAACAATTTGCTCGAAGACTTTTTATCGCTGGGTAAACTGGAAGAAGGAAAGGTGGAAGCGAAACCCGAGGTGACCGATATAAAAGAATTTCTGGATGAAGTAGCCGAAGAAATGAAAGCTATTGCCAAACCGGGTCAGCTTATATTGGTTGACATGAACGGCGATACGGTGTTTACTACCGACAGAAAATTATTGAAGAACATACTCATTAACCTGCTTAGCAATGCCGTGAAGTTTTCGCCCGAAGAAGCAGAAATATTTTTAAATGCCCAAAACAAAAACAACGAGCTTGTGGTATCGGTAAAAGACCAGGGTATTGGCATTTCGGAAGAAGATCAGCAACATTTATTTAGCAGCTTTTTCCGGGGCAAAAATGCCATCAATATTCAGGGAACCGGTCTTGGTTTGCACATTGTTAAAGGATATGTTGAATTGTTGCACGGCACAATATCACTCAACAGCAAAATAGGAGAGGGTACTATCATTACGCTTCAGTTACCTTCTCTGCCCGAAAACTGTTAAGGGTTTTCACTGCTCGTTAAATAATCGTAACTTAAGAATATAAATTCTCCTGTTATGTTACGAAAACCTGCATTTGTTACCACATTGGTTACAGGCTACCTGGTTTTGTATTATATATTGTTTCATGCAGGCGCCTCTGAAGATATCATTACGGCCATGTTCGCTGCCTCACCGGTTTTAGTTGTGTGGATGGCGATTACTATTATAAAACATGGAAAATATACAGGGGCTGAATTAGGCGACCATGAATGGGGATATCAGGACCGGTTTAATGACACGAAATAACCGGTTGGGGCGCCCTTGCCAATACAGGGCTTACAAATGGAATACCGAGGTTCAATCCACGTAAAATAAGCAACACAGCCATGCCTGCTACCAGCCAGTGTACTGCTTTTTTTAATTGCCGGCGAATAGAAATATTAATGTGAACGCCAAAAAACGACAATGCCAGCATAGCGGGCAAAGTGCCCGATCCGAAAGAAGCCATGAACACAACGCTTTCGGTAATGGAAGAAGCGCTTAAGGTAGCGGCAATGGCAACATATACCATGCCGCAGGGCAATAATCCATTGGCCATTCCCAGTAATAAATAATGATGGTATCGGGGCGATTTTAATAACCTGCCCATTACACCCTGTATACTAACATGAAAAGCCCTGAGCCATTTGGGCGAAACCGGGCTATTGAGAAAATAATTGAGAAAGGACAGCAGCAATATAACCATGCCCATGGTAATACTAAACCATTGCTGAAAGCCTGCTATGTAAATGCTTCTTCCTGCCCATCCGAACAGGGCGCCAATGGCCGCATAGGTAATAATGCGACCGGCATTGTAAAGCATTACCGCTGCCGCCTGCTGCATCCGTTGCAAATGCTGAACAGGTAAGGCCAATGCCAGCGGACCACACATGCCCACACAGTGAAAACTGCTCACCAATCCTAATAAGATGCCTGCTATTGCTGCCTCAAAAAACATAGGAATGCCAATACTGTTGAATGAATATATATAACTGTTACACGTTTCAGGTTACCGGTTACAAGATTAAAGCCCCTGCAACCTGAAATTTGTAACCTGTAACAATTAATTTATGGTAACATGTACTTCGCTGTAATACTGCTGCCCGTTACTTTCCCAGTTCAGCTTAACGGTATAAATGCCGGGAACAAATTCCCTGCGGTCGATGATTTGTTGGGCCGCGGAAGTCATCTTAAGCGCTACTTTTTTATCTTTCTGAGCATTGTCGGCACAATAAAACAAGGCATTTCCCGAAACGGTAGTCTGCTGCATTTCGTTCGGTAAGCGAATGATAATATTATTTCCTGATTGTGTTACAGTAGCGCGGCTGCTGAGGCGATTGGCGCGGTTAGTGCCATCTATCACCTGCTGGTATTGCAGCTCATCTTTGTAATATTCTTTCGACACCAGGTCGTAGCGGGTGTGCATGCTTTGGAAAACGAGGTACAATATCATACCTGCAAACAGAACAAACCCAAGCGTTAATTTATGTCCCCAATTCAATGTCATAATAAATTGTTTTGTGGTGAATGGTGAAACGTAAATCGTGAAACGGCAATCGGCAAAGCCCTTTAACTCCCTGTCAGCTCTGTTAACTTATCAACTGGTTAACTTATTAACTTACCAACTTTTCAACCCGTTAACCTCCCAATTCCTATGCGCAATCTGCCCACCTCCTTGTACCTTTATTCTGCAACAGGTCCCAGGAAATTGGTTGTTATTTCATCGATCTTTTCTTTTCCGTTATACAGCCCGATGTGAACGGGCAATTTTCTTTGATGAATGATGTTGGCAGGAAGCACTATAAAGAAAGTGCCCGAGCCCTGGCCTTCTTCTTTCACCTGAATGTTATGATGTGCGCCGATAATCTCAACCCTGCCGCTGATGTTCTCGAGCTTCAGCTGTAACGGAACCTGTTGAATGGTTTTATTGGCCACTTTAATATTGTACAGGTTCGATATACTATCGGCACCCCTTTGCTGATACAACATACCGGGCGTACGCATAATGGTTGCATCAACTTCTTTGCGGGTGAATAATAAAATGCCCAGAATGATTAGTAAAATGGTAAGCAATACGGTATACAGTTTCATGCGGCCGGTATACTTCAGCGGCTCCCTGCTTTCGATGCCGTTTTCCGATGCATACCGTATAAGCTCCAATGGTTTGTTTATTTTTTCCATCATGGCATTGCAGGCATCGATGCAGGCTGTACAACCCACGCATTCCAGCTGCGTGCCATTGCGTATGTCGATGCCTGTAGGACAAACCTTTACACATTGCAGGCAATCAATACAATCGCCCTGTTCGAGAACGGTCTTCTTGCTAAACTTGCCCCGCGGCTCGCCCCGTTTGTAATCGTAGGCCACGATCATTGAATTGCGGTCTAACAATACGCCCTGCAAACGGCCGTAAGGGCATACTACCGTACAGGCCTGTTCGCGAAAGAAAGCATACACGGCATAAAAAACGCCCGAAAAAATCAGTATCGAAAACAATCCGCCTACATGCAGATGTACAGGTTCGGTTATTATCTTACCCAGTTCTTTAGTACCGATAATATAAGCCAGAAAGAAATTGGCGATGATGAACGACATCAGGTAAAACACGGTGTGCTTAGCCGTTTTTTTAAATATTTTACTGCCTGTCCACGGGGCCTGCGCCAGCAGCCGTTGTTCTGCAGCATTACCTTCAATGGCATATTCGATTTTACGAAAGAACATTTCCATGAAAATGGTTTGCGGACAAACCCATCCGCAAAACAGCCGGCCGAAGGCAGCAGTAAACAAAATTATAAATACAATGAATGTTACCATCGCGAGGCCGAAGATGAAAAAATCCTGCGGCCAGAATACCTTTCCAAAAATGATAAAATGCGCGGTTGTTACATCAAACAAAAACAATGGCCTGCCATGTACGTATATAAACGGCAGTGAAAAGAAAAGAATAAAGAAAAACCAGCTTATATAGGTACGAATGGAATATAACTTACCCTTTGGCTTTTGCGCGTACACCCATTTTCGCTTGCCCGATGCATCTACTGTTGCAATACGGTCGCGGAACGAGTTGTTGAATTCAGGCGACACAGGGGTAATATTTGTTGCAGGTTCCAATTGTTTAATTAGTTTTTAGTAACAGCGGCTACTTTATTGGTGATTGAATCTGATTTATTGTTTGTATTGGTTTCTTCCTGGAACAACTCACCCTGTTTGGCTTTGGCATTCGGTGGGTTGGTGCCATGAATTGATTTTATATAGCTGGCTACCTGTGCTATTTGCACGGGCGACAGATCGTCTTTCCAGCTGCGCATTCCTTTTTCGGGCCAGCCGTATTTAATGGTTTTAAAAACATCTTTCACGCTGCCGCCATGTAACCAGTAATCATCGGTAAGGTTGGGGCCTACAATTCCTTCTCCGGCTTTACCATGACAGGCTGCGCAGTTTTGTGTAAACACTTTTTCACCACCTGCCAGGTCGGCTGCTGCAGTTAACCGTTTTACGGTGCTTTCATCAACATTATTAGCCGATTTTTTCAGGTAGATCGCTTTTTGTTCATCTGCCTGCTTCATAGCAATTTGTAACTCTTCGTGGCTTAACGGGGCTGTATGCGAAACGTGGTACCTCCACAGATAAACAGCAGCAAAAATGATAGTTGCATAAAATCCATACAGCCACCAGGGTGGTAACCGGTTATCCAGCTCGCGAATGCCATCGTAATCGTGGCCGAGATCGATCTGCGCTTCCTGTTCAACCGGCTTAAATCTGTTTAGCTTATCCCAAATGTTAACCTTCGGCTTCAGCTTGTATTCGGTAGCGCCCGATAAGTTCTGCCGTAATTTTTCTTTCGACAGAAAAACGCGCAACTGATACAACAGCATAAATACTACCAGTAGTTCAGCGCCAATTACGCCTACAATAAAGTAAAAGGCAACGGGCGATAAACCACCGATTGTTTCGGCTGTCTGCGTGGTGGCCGCAGCTACATTAGCATCCTGCGCAAACACCGGAGCGCTGAATAACAGCAGGGCAATAACAGATGCGGTGGCGGCAACAGCACTGCCCGATTTGTTTTGTTCACGCTCTTTTTCTTTCTGATGGTAATAACTGGCTGCGCCTAACACAACATTGGCAAGCAAGCCAATGGCCAGTAAAAGAATGAGCATGATGATAATCATGGTTATAACAAACGGATCGTACATGGAGGATTCTTTTGGCGCACTTCCTCCTCCATTGGCCATTACTGCCGGTACTGATAATAACCAGGCCGCAATAACAGTGGCTGCTTTTTTTAATGTGCTGTTTTTTCTTTTAAACCGATTAAAGCCGGGCATATTTAAATTGTTTTAAAAGTTCTTTGTTAGTCTAAAGGAATGCGACTGATATCATAGATCGTTTTCTTGTCTGCTTTAATCACCCATATCAGCATCACGAGAAAAAACAATCCGAAAATCGCAAATGATAAAAGCGGGTAAATGCTTACCCCGGTGATCTTTTCCAGATAGTTTATGAACTTCATAGTTGTATTAGTTTGAGCTTTGAGCAACTGAACTTGCTTTTATATCTTTTCCCAACCGTTGCAGATAGGCAATCAGTGCTACGATCTCTGCATCTTTGGGTGTTTCTATTTTATCCAATTTCAGGCTTACACGAATTCCGTTTGCCTGTAACAGTAAGTCCTGATTAGCTACGTGATCATATCCTTTGGGATAGGGCACTCCTAATGTTTGCATGGCCCTGATCTTTGCCGGTGTAGAGGCGGTGTCGATCTTATTGTCGAGCAGCCAGCTGTACGATGGCATAATGGAGCCGGGCGACATAATACGAGGGTCCATCATGTGGTTGTAGTGCCAACTGTCGGGGTACTTGCCGCCTTCACGCGCCAGATCGGGACCTGTTCTTTTTGAACCCCACTGAAATGGATGATCGTATACGAATTCGCCGGCTTTTGAATATTCGCCATAACGGGCAACTTCATCACGGAAAGGGCGAACCATTTGCGAGTGACAGGTGTAGCAGCCTTCGCGTATATAAATATCACGGCCCTGTAGTTCGAGCGGTGTATATGGTTTTACACTCGCGATAGTGGGCACATTGCTTTTTATGAGGAAGGTGGGCACCATTTCAATAGCGCCGCCGATGGCCACAACTATTAAACTGAACACCAGCAAAGTCATTGGTTTTCTTTCGATCCAGCGGTGCCAGTATTCGCGCACGTGGCCTGTTTCTTTTTGTAATGGCGCAGCTTCGGCCGCTTCGTTGGCAATGAATGAACCTTTGGCAATTGTTTTAGCCAGGTTGTATACCATTATAAAGGCGCCGATGAGATAAAGCGTACCGCCGATGCTGCGGGTAACGTACATGGGAACAATGTGGGTTACTGTTTCAAGGAATTGAAATTTCAATTGTCCTTCTTCAGTAAAGGTCTTCCACATTTGAGCCTGTGTAAAACCGGCCCAGTATAACGGTACAGCATATATTACGATACCGATGGTGCCTAACCAAAAGTGGTTGGTGGCCAGTTTCTTTGAATATATTGATGTGCCCCACATGCGTGGAATGAGCCAGTACAGCATACCGAATGCCATAAAGCCATTCCAGCCAAGTCCGCCAATGTGTACGTGGGCAATGGTCCAGTCGGTGAAGTGTGAAATCGCATTTACGCTTTTCAGCGACATCATGGGGCCTTCGAATGTTGACATACCATAGCAGGTAACGGCCACCACGAAGAATTTTAAAACAGGATCTTCTCTTACTTTATCCCAGGCGCCACGCAGTGTGAACAAACCGTTGAGCATACCACCCCAGCTGGGGGCAATCAGCATCAGGGAGAATACGGTTCCCAGCGACTGAGCCCAGTCGGGCAATGAAGTATACAACAGGTGGTGCGGGCCGGCCCATATGTAAATAAATATCAGCGCCCAGAAGTGAATGATCGATAACCGATATGAATAAACAGGGCGGTTGGCTGCCTTTGGAAGAAAATAATACATCAAACCAAGGATAGGCGTAGTTAAAAAGAAGGCTACGGCATTATGACCATACCACCATTGTACCAGGGCATCCTGTACGCCCGCGTACCAGCTGTAACTTTTGAAAATAGAAACCGGAATTTCGAATGAGTTTACAATATGCAACATAGCCACGGTTACCCAGGTAGCTATGTAAAACCAAATGGCAACATACAAGTGCCTTTCTCTTCTTTTTATAATAGTACCAAACAGGTTAATACCAAAAACAACCCATACCAGGGTAATGGCAATATCAATGGGCCATTCCAGTTCGGCATATTCCTTACCGGTTGTATAACCCAGCGCAAGGGTTAATGCTGCGGCAACAATAATACTCTGCCATCCCCAAAAATGAATATTGCTTAATTTATCACTGAACATGCGGGCTTTACAAAGCCGTTGCAGTGAATAATAAACACCGGTGAAAATGCAGTTGCCAACAAAGGCAAAGATCACCGCATTGGTATGAATGGGACGTAACCGGCCAAAAGTGGTAGGAGCAAAGTTTAATGCGGCACCCGGCGCATAAAACTGAATAGCAACCCACAAACCGGCTATCATGCCTACAATACCCCAAAGCGCGGTGGCATACGCGAACCGTTTAACAATCCTGTTGTCGTAATAAAATTGCTCTACTTGCATATTGGTATATTCGGTTTTGTGTGTAAAAAGGGGTGATTATTTTTCCGATTCGTTTTTTGTGTTGGTTACCGGATTGTCGAATAAGATCCGTTGCGGCGGCGAAAACTCATCATCATATTGCCCGTTGCGCACACTCCATATAAAAGCCGCCAGAAAAACCGCAGCTACTGATATACTGGCAATAAGAAGAATGATTATGGCGCTCATAAGAAATGTAATTGATATATAACAAAAGTATTTTTATACCGAAAGTTGCCATGTGATATGGCTCAGAGTTGGAAATGATTTTAATCATGGCTACTGCCGAAAG
Organism: Niastella sp. sgz303648; assembly: GCF_059587045.1. Lineage (NCBI taxonomy): Bacteria > Pseudomonadati > Bacteroidota > Chitinophagia > Chitinophagales > Chitinophagaceae > Niastella > Niastella sp. sgz303648. The sequence continues at coordinate 133,946 of NZ_JCAPSW010000006.1, forward strand.
TGCGGTGAGAGCGCAGAAATATGCCATCATCCTGAGCGCCTGCCACCGGGTAATAAGTTAATTACCGGAACAAACGCCAGGATGTGACACATAGTGGGGCTATACAAGTAATCAGAACCTTAACAATCTGGCAGCTATATTGCTGCTGCCAAACGTAACCAGCAAAATGCTGAGTGAACTGGCAGGCATCAGAATGGCAGCAATCAGCGGTGATAAAACACCCTGTACAGCAAAACTGAGCCCTATTATGTTATATACGATCGATAATACAAAACTGGCGATTACAATTTGTTTGTTGGCTTTGCACAACCTGATGAATGCCGGCAACCGCGATAACTGACCAGCCTCCATAATGGCGTCGCTGGCGGGCGTAAAATTGTTGCAGTTGTCGGTAAGGGCTATACCCACATTGCTTTGTTTTAAGGCGCCTGCATCGTTTAAACCATCCCCGATCATCATTACCTTTTCGCCTTTCTGCTGCAGATTTTTAATGTAAAGCAGCTTGTCTTCGGGCTGCTGGTTAAACAATAATCTTGTGTCCCCGCCCATTAACTGCTGCAGCGTATTGTATTCGGTAGCGTTATCGCCCGATAATACCGACAACCGGTAGCGCGATGATAATGCCTTTATCAGTCCTGGTACTGCTTCACGGTAATGGTTGTGCATGGTAAAGTATCCATACAATTTGTTATCGATAGATACATATACCCTCGATCCATCGGCGTGCAGCGTTTTATTTCCGGTAACAAAGGCCTGTGAGCCTAAGGCAATCCAGTCGTCGCCCACCATGCCTTCGATGCCTTTACCGGTTACTTCGCGAAACTCCTCAACCAGCAGGCGGGGCAAATGGCCATAATGGCTTACCAGCGCCCTGCTCAACGGGTGATTCGTTTGTGCTGCAATGCTAACAATGGCCTGTTGCTGCAACCGGCTTAATGAACGGCCGTTATAAATTACCTGTTGTTCGCCGGGCGTGGTAAGTGTTCCGGTTTTATCGAAAACGATATGGGTAATGCCGGCAACATCTTCAATGGTTTGTGCGCTGCGTAAGTAAAATTTATTTCGGCCGGCTATGCGTAGAACGTTTCCGTTGGTAAATGTGTTCGACAACAACAGGGCGCAGGGGCAGGCAACTATCAAAACGGATGTGATCACATTCCATACTTTGTTGTTGTCGTGCATCAGCCACCAGGCGGCTGCTACGGTAGCGATGGTAAAAAGTATCCAGGTAAAATAGCGGCTTAACAGGTGAACAAATGAAACCGATTTTGAATCGGCATTCTTTTTAAATTCATCTCTCGACCATAACCTGGTTAAATAGCTTTGGGTAACTTCTTTTATAACCAGTATTTCGATGGCGCTTCCGGTTTGTTTGCCACCGGCGTACACAATTTCGCCCATTTCTTTATTAACCGGTAACGATTCGCCGGTTACAAAACTGTAGTCGATACAGGCTTTTCCGCGTGTGCATATGCCATCCGCCGGAATTAACTCATTGCTATGTATCAGCAGCGTATCGCCCACTTTCACATCGGGTAAAGGAACCGGCACCTGTTGAACACCTTTCACAATTGTGGCAGCCACCGGAAAATAGGAGGTAAAATCGCGTTCGAACGATAATTGCTGATAGGTTTTATCCTGTAGCACCCTGCCTGTAAGCATAAAGAAAACAATACCTGCCATAGAATCGAAATACCCGGCGCCGGTACCGCTTGTAACTTCGTACAGGCTTCGTGAAAACGTTACAATAATGGCCAGCGCAATAGGTGCATCGATGTTCAGGAATTTATGCTGCAATCCTTTCCATCCCGATTCGTAAAAAGGCCAGGCGCTGTAAAAGAATACCGGCAGCGCCAGCATTACATTCAGTATACGGAAGGCATGCTGCAATTGCATGTCGGCCTGTTCCAGTCCCAGGTATTCGGGAAAACTCAGCAGCATTATGTTCGCAAAACAAAAACCGGCTACTCCCAGCCGGTAAATCATGCTTTTATTGGCGCGTGGTTTATGATTTTGCAGATTTTGTAAACTGATATAGGGTTCATAGCCTATGCTGGTAAGCAGTTCGGCCACCTGCTGAAGCGTTATGCCGGAATGATCAAAAATTATATTAACTTCCTTACGGCTGAAATTTACCGTGGCGCTTATTACCGCCGGCTGCAGGCTGTGCAGGTTTTCGAGCAGGTATAAACAGGAGCTGCAATGTATTTGGGGCAGGTAAAACGTAATATGGGTTTGTTGTTCGTCGCTGAACGAAATAAGCTGTTGTTGTATAGCTGCATCCTGCAAAAAAGCAAACTTGTCTTTACGAACGGCTATCCGTTGATTAATACCGGGTTGATCGTTCAAATTATAGTATTCGCATAAACCGCTGCGGTTTAATAATTGATACACCATTTTGCAGCCTTCGCAGCAAAAATGTTTATCTTCCGCCGTAATTGTTGCGGTGGTACAAACTTCGCCACAATGAAAGCATACCAACTGATTGTTTACAGTGGTTGAATGCATAATAAACAGCTTTTTTAAGCTGCTAAAATAATATTAGGCGCAGGGGCGCCGGCTGACTGGCATCATTCCGGCGTATGATAATGATCAACCATTTTAAAAGTTTTACCTTTGCAACAGGTTGTATTATATATAGTAGCGTTCACCCGATAGGCAACCGTACTGCCACATCATATTCCTTATAGTTTAAAAATTTATAACATGAGCAGGATACTTGTTATTGATGATAATACAGACATCCGCGAAAATACCGCCGAAATATTAGCCCTTGCCGGTTATGAAACCCATACAGCCGAAAATGGGAAAAAGGGGATGGAAATTGCCATTAAAGTAAAACCCGACCTGATCATTTGTGATATCATGATGCCCGAGCTGGATGGTTATGGCGTTTTACACCTGCTCAGAAAGAACCGTGAAACGGAAAATACGCCTTTTATATTTCTTACTGCCAAAGCCGAACGGGGCGATTTTCGCAAAGGAATGGAAATGGGCGCCGATGATTATATAACCAAACCTTTCGACGATCTGGAATTACTGAAAGCCGTGGAAATACGGTTAAAAAAACTGAGCATTTTACAAAGCCAGTACGAAGCGGGTGAAAAGGGCGCCGGCAAACTGATGAAAGACCTGAAGGGTAGCGGTTTATTATTGCCCGACCCCGAAAGGTACAGCAGCGAGCTGCTGATGAAAAAACAGGTTTTGTACAGCGAAGGAAAGCACGCCCGGTTTTTGTTTTACCTGAAAAGCGGTAAGATCAAAACATTTAAGATTCACGAAGACGGTAAGGAATACATCACCAATTTATATGGTCCCGATGAATATATAGGCCATGTGGCCCTGCTCGAAAATCATACTTATACCGATACAGCCGAAGTACTCGAAAATGCCGAAATCGTTTCAATTCCCAAAGACGATTTTTTGCAGGCGGTTTACAACGATATGAGCATTGCCTCGAAATTTATAAAGCTCATCACCAACGATGTAAAGGAAAAAGAAGAACGGTTGTTGCGACTGGCCTACGATTCATTGCGTAAACGCGTAGCGAAGGCATTGGTTGATGTGCAACAGAAATTCAATAAAGAGAAAAAAGATCCGGTGCTGATAGAAATTTCGCGCGAAGATTTTGCGCAATATATTGGTACTGCCACCGAATCGGTTATTCGCACGCTGAGTGATTTTAAATCAGAAAAACTGATCGAAATCAAAGAGGGAAAAATCAGGATACTGAACGGAGAAAAATTGAATAACCTGCTTTATTAAGTCGAAAGACCGAAAGTCGGAAAGTCCGGAAGAAATACAGTTATAAGTGTTTTTCTTTCGGACTTTCAGATTTACCGACTTCCTGACTCTTACCTATAGTTATTTCGCGACCATGATCGTTTTGTTGTTTGAGCGTCCAGCTATCGGTAATGGTGGTTTCGAGCCACAGGTTACCTGAGCGGCGGAATACCTGGGCCGACAAGCCAAACTGGTCCATAAAAGCGTTTTCGAAATCGGTTACCGTCGTAATATCGTTGATTTCAAGCCTGCCTTTATCTTTTTTCCAGTTCCATGCTTCTTTTAATAGTCTTGTACCTGGAATTAATTTATTTATAGGATACCGGTCGCGACGAATGCTTCCGTTTTTAAAAAACTCGATTTTTAAAAACGGATATAAAGCACAGAAATCTTTCTGTATTTCGCTGATCAGCCGCTCTCCGTTAATTTCCAAATACATACAGAATAATTTAAATTCTTCTATTTGCTGCTGCGCCTTTCCGGCGCTGAAGTTCTGGCGCAGGCGCCTATACTAAGGCGACACGCGGTCACATAACTTCAGCGATGCCCGGCTACACTCAGTTCCGACTATATTTCAGGATTCTGTTAAAATAAATTTATCATCACTGTAAACAAAGCTAACTTTTGCGGCAGCCCCGGAAAATGATTTTAAGATAGGAGAATGCTGATTCTGGTCAGGTTAGAAAATGAAAACGTGCGGGTGGTAAAAGCAGGTTGGCAGTTTGTTCCGCCACGATGGGAGCAATTAACTCTTCCCTGACAACTGCCAACTGAAAATCGGATTGTATAAAACGGAAGCTATTCCATAAAGTCATCGAGATCGCGTCTTTCTTTTTTGGTAGGGCGACCTATTTTGCTCAGTCGTTTACCGGTATGAAAGCTGGATGCCTGGTGTTGCAGGCGTTCGAGTTCTTCGGCCGGTGTAATATCAATATAGTATTTTATAGCTTCAGTGTAGGCCTGTCGGTTGTGCAGTAAACCGGTGACCTTTATGCGCCAGCGCCGCGCCTCGGTTTTAACTTCATATTCTTCACCCACATGCACCTGTTTGGAGGCTTTCACCTGTGAACCATCCCACTTCACCTTACCGCTATCGCAGGCAGCTGCTGCCAGCGAACGCGTTTTAAATAAACGAATCGCCCAGAGGTATTTATCTATGCGGAGTTTTTCTTTTTCTGCCATGTGTTTTGCTTATGCGATATATTACAATTCAACCCAACCAAAGTTAAAAAAACTCCACGAAATAGCGATGCCACGGCTCACGCTGAAACTGCGCTCAGAGCCGTGGCATCGTAATATAATATTTAAATATTGTCTCCTGTAAGCTATTGGAACACAACTTATCCCTCCCCAAAATACTTATGGAACCAGGGAATGGTTTCAATGCCTTTGTAAAAATTCACCAGGTCGAATTTTTCATTGGGCGAATGCAGGTTATCGCTATCAAGCCCAAAACCCATGAACACGATCTTTACGCCCAGCTCTTTTTCAAGAATAGAGCAAATAGGAATACTGCCGCCGCCACGTACAGGTATAGGTTTTTTTCCGAATGTGGTTTCGATTGATTTAGCGGCTGCCTGGTAGGCTTTTGAATCGATCGGTGTCATATAAGGCTCGCCACCGTGCAGGTTATGCGCTTCTACCGTAACGCCGGCAGGCGCTATTTTCCTGAAATGCCGCAACAGCATGTCGGTGATTTTTTCAGATGACTGGTTAGGCACCAGCCGTGCCGATATTTTTGCGTAGGCTTTTGAAGGCAATACGGTTTTGGCGCCTTCACCGGTATAACCACCCCAAATGCCGTTTATTTCCAATGTGGGCCGAATACCCGTTCTTTCATTGGTGGTATATCCTTTTTCGCCCCAGAGTTCTTTAACGCCCAGGTCGTTTTTGTATTCGGTTTCACTGTAGGGAGCTGCCGCCATTAATTTTCTTTCTTCCGTAGTAGCTTCCACTACATCATCATAAAAACCGGGAATGGTGATATGATTATTTTCATCGTGGCACGATGCGATCATTCTGGCCAGCATGGTAGCCGGGTTGGCTACGGCGCCGCCATAAACACCGCTGTGTAAATCGCGGTTGGGGCCCGTTACTTCAACCTGTATATACGCCAGGCCGCGAACACCGATATCGATGGAAGGATTTTCCATGCTAATCATGGCGCTGTCGCTGATAAGAATTACATCGCATTTGAGCAGGTCTTTATTGGCCGCAACAAACTTACCCAGGTTGGGCGAACCAACTTCTTCTTCTCCTTCGATCAAAAACTTGATATTGTTTCCGAGCGAGTTGGTTTTGGATAATATTTCAAGGGCCTTTACATGCATGTAAAACTGCCCTTTATCATCGGCAGATCCACGGGCGTAAATGCGCCCTTCTTTGATCACCGGATCAAACGGACCGCTGTGCCAAAGGTTCAGCGGATCGGGCGGTTGTACATCGTAATGGCCGTAAACCAATACGGTGGGTTTTGAAGGATCAACAATTTTTTCGGCATATACTACCGGGTGGCCATCAGTTTCAAGCACAGAAGCTTTTGCGGCCCCGGCTTCGAGCAATCGCTGTTGCACTTTTTCTGCACATTTTCTCATATCCTCTTTATGGGCGCTGTTGGCGCTCACCGAAGGAATGCGTAACAATTCCAATAATTCGTCCAGGAAGCGTTCTTTGTTCTTTTCCTGGTAATCTTTCCAGGCTTGCATAATCATGAGTTTAGTTATTAACAATACTTGGCAAACGGATAGCGAATATATGTTTTTATTGGCGAGTGGTAAGTAGTTAGTAACGAGTGGAGCCGGAGGTCGGGGATCTGAAGTCAGAAGTTTGAAGTCGGAAGTCGGAAGTCTGAAGTTGACGAGTTGAAAAGTTAACAGGTTTACAGGAGTGAAAGAAACGGAGAGACAATTGCCAATTGCCCATTGCCAATTGCCTGTTTATAACGAGTGCTTCTTATCTTCAATCACATTCTTCAACGTCCATTCAACCTGTTTTTCGAAGGGGCGCCGGCGAACGGTGCAATCATCTTTTGTACAGATGCTGCAGGAAAAATCGAGGCAGGGATCGGTATGCACAAAAAACTCAATTGCGTTCCCAAATTCGCGTTTGATAAGCCGGCCCAGCTCTTCCACTTCCTTATGCGCTTCCACTACATTCAGGTACCAGGGAACCGTTAGGTGGCAATCGATATGCAGCTGACCACCGTATTTTATTACCCGCAGGTTGTGCAGGTCGATCCAGTTCGGACGCCGATTGGCATTCAAAACAGCAAGCATTTTTAATAACAGTTCCTTGTCGGCCTCATCCATAATGCCGGCCAGCGAATGGCGCAGAATATGATAACCGGTGTAAATAATGACAAATGCAAAGATGATGGCTGTTACGCTATCGAGCCAGCTCAATCCAGTTAACCTGATTAGCCCTAGTCCAACAATAATACCAAGGGTTGAATAGGTGTCGGACTGCAGGTGTTTGCCACTGGCAATTAAAGCGAGGGAATTATTTTTCTTTCCGTTCCTGATGCTAATCCATCCAACTACATAGTTGATGACAGCAGTAACGGCCACCAATATAATCCCCTGATCGAGTTTTTGCAGCTGGTGGTGATGGATGAAATTATTGATCGATTCGTAAATAATAACCATGCCCGCAACAAGGATGAGGGTACCTTCTACCGCGGCCGATAAAAACTCGGCTTTTCCATGACCGTACGGATGGTTTTCATCGCGCGGTTTGGCGGCCACATACAAACTGAACAAACCAATAAAACCTGCTATTACATTTACGGTGCTTTCGAGCGCATCGGTTAATATGGCAACGGAGCGGGTAAGCCAAAAGGCCACAATTTTAATGATAAACAGTAATACTGCTACTGTTACTACCCATTTCTGTATTCGAAGATTTTCACGGCCTGAATTCAATACAAGCAATTTGGGGCGAAGGTAAGGCGCAAAGGGCAATGGGCAATACGCAGTTACAGGTTTCAGGTTACAGCGTTACCAGTTACCAGGAATCCGGTAACCGGCAACTGCATCAACTTATCTGCGGTTGCTCTTTAACCACCTTTTTACGGGCAATCATTTTGCGTACAGTTCTGAAGATGCGGTAATAGAATTCTTTATTGAACAATTGCGAATCGTGTAAGGCTTTGTAAATGAGAAACAGACCCAGCGGAACCAGCACAGCCGTAGCCAGCCACATACCGGCCATGGGTTGTAAAACATCTTCCTTTACGAACTTTTTACCGAAGTTGTTGAGCAGAAAAAAGATCACAAAAAATACCACCGCAAATACAACTGGTGTTCCGATGCCTCCTTTTCGAACAATAGATCCCAGGGGAGCGCCTATGAGAAACAATACCAGCACCGCAATAGACATGGTGAATTTTTCGTGCCATACCATCAGGTGCATACGCAGATCTTTTCTTTTTGACTCATAGTCCCACGAAGGCCCTTCAATAGTGGCTTTAACCGAATTGGCGAATGAAATGCTTTGGTCGAGCACAGACGTTTTAACCGAAACAGGCATTTTATCGGTGGGCGATATTTTTAAACTGTCGGGCAACATGTCAATAAATTTGACGCCTTTTTTTACCGGCGGGGCCTTTACGTTTATCCATCCGGTATCGAGGTATTTCGAAAATTCGAGATAGGTCTGCAGTTCGTGGCGGTCGCGCTCCTGGAACTTCGTAAGCGTTTTTTCGAGCGAATCGATATTTTTACCCAACTGCCGGGTGCTTAACATTTCATAACGGTCTTTGTATGCACTATCGTTGGTGCGGGTTAAGGCCAGCGAGCTCAGGTCGAGCACTTTTTTGTATTCTTTAAAACCAAGTCGTATAAAATCGGTGTTGTTGCCGTAGCGGTTGCCCCGTTCTTCATAACGCCATCCGTTAAACAGGGTAAATTCCAAAAAACGTTTATCAGACGAAATGCGCATGATGCCTTTTTCGGCTGCTACAATATTATCCTGAGGGCCGGTACTGCTTTCGTAAATGATCACATTATGAAGAATGGAATCCTTTTCTTTTTTCGAAACCTTGATGGCATAATCGGGAATGGTGGTATAAAAAACGCCTTCCTTCAAATCAAAGGCAGGTTTTTTATTTACGAGGTCGTAATGCAATGTTTTCATTTTCAGGTTGGCCACCGGAATAACATAGTTGTTGAACATAAATGCCAGACCCGATAACATTAAGGCTGCAACAAGCAGGGGAAGCATAAATCGCAGCAAACCGATGCCTGCCGATTTAATGGCTACCAGTTCAAAAGTTTCGCCGAGGTTGCCAAAGGTCATGATCGACGACAGCAGAATAGCCAGCGGCAATGCCAGTGGAACAAGGGTAGCGCTGAGGTAAAGCACAAGACGCAGCATTGTAATCACATCGATGCCTTTACCAACAAAATCATCTATCCACAACCAGAAGAACTGAAGTATCAGTACAAACAGGGTGAGGAAAAAGGTTGCGATAAAAGGACCGATAAATGATCGCAATACCAGTATGTCGAGTTTTTTTATCACGGTTATAAAGTTTAAAGTATAAGGTTTAAAGTTTAAGGTGGAGCCCGATAATCGGTCAGTTTTTGTAATCGGCTACCAACCTTATACCTTATACCTGAAACTTATACTTTTGTAAAATGGACGCCGCAAAAATACATCTTTCAGCAGAGGAATTATCGTTGGTTCAAAATGCCGGCTGGCTTTTAACAAAGAATACAATTATTGAAAAAGTTTATGTTTTGTTTGGCGAAATCGCCCATGAATTGCGTGGGCGTATCGATGCTGCCAACCCGGTCTGGCTGAGCGAAGAAGTGCGGATAATTTCGCCGAAAATATCAAAAGGCGAAAATTACCGGGGATTGCCTTATGTAATGCTTGATTATCCGCGTTTATTCGGCCGTGAGCATACGTTTGCCATTCGCACGTTTTTCTGGTGGGGCCATTTTTTCAGTGTTACCCTTCATGTAAAGGGGCAATACAAAAAGCAGTACCAGCAAAGCCTGCTGCATCATCTGCCAATGCTGGCAGAGCGTGCATTTTACATATGTATCGGTGAAGATGAATGGCGCCATGAATTTGAAGAAGACAATTACATACCCCTCAGCCAGTTGAATTATACTGCTGTTCAAAAAATTTTGCTGGCTAATAATTTCTGTAAGCTATCCGCCAAAATTTCACTTCCTCAATGGAATCAGTCAAAAGAATTATTAATTGAGTGTTTCGAGACAATCTTTTCATCCATCAATTACCAAGCCGGTGAAAAAGATCTTTCACCTGATAATCCCATAGCTGGCTCTGGTCTTTAACATCCCCTTTATCTGCAAAATCCTTGATCACAAGGATGGTCTGATTCGTTACTTCTGATTTCTCAATTCTGAATTCAAAAAATTCTTCTTTGGGTGCATGCAACCAATGAAATCGTATGAATTTTTCTTCTTCGCTTTCCATAACCTCCGCCTTGTCGATTGTTCCATTCCATGAAAAACTAAAAATGCTATCCCGTTCGTCCACCTTATCGGCAAACCATTCCTGCAAACCTGCCGGCGTACTAAGGAATTCGTATAAAATGGAAGGAGAACATCTTACCGGATACTCTAACGTAAATATGTGTTTCTTACTCATCTAACCCTTGTATTGATCTTTTTTGCAAGTACCAATGGTGCAATTATAGAAAAATAATGCAACCATCAAAATTTTTTTTTCATTTCCAGGCTTCAAAAGTGGTAAAAACCCTTAAATATCCGAAAAAAAATTATGTATTTGACAAACAAGGGGTTACGAATATGTTTGATGAGAATACAATTATTCGTTAAATTGGTGTGCATATGTTTTTTAAGAACTTAATGCTGATTCATATAACAAATTGATCGGGTATTTCGTTTTTTGAAAGCCATTGACCTTTATTAACCTAAAAAACCCTTTAAAATGACCTACCTATGAGTATGCGGCAACTCAAGATCACGAAATCAATTACGAATCGTGAATCTCAGAGCCTTGAAAAATACTTGCAGGAGATCGGAAAAGTTGAATTGATTAGCCCGGAAGAAGAAGTGAAGCTCGCCGGATTAATCAAGCAAGGAAATCAGGCAGCCCTTGACAAACTAACCAAAGCGAACCTCCGGTTCGTGGTATCCGTAGCCAAGCAGTATCAGAATCAAGGTCTCTCTCTACCAGACCTCATCAATGAGGGTAATTTGGGACTAATCAAAGCAGCACAGCGTTTTGATGAAACCCGTGGTTTTAAATTCATTTCCTACGCCGTATGGTGGATTCGCCAAAGCATTCTTCAGGCATTAGCCGAACAATCGCGTATTGTAAGGCTTCCCTTGAACAAGGTTGGGTTAACAAACAAAATCCAGAAAGCATTTTCGCAACTGGAACAGGAGTTTGAACGGGAACCCTCGCCCGAAGAGCTGGCCGAACTGCTGGAACTGGAAACCGATGAGGTATCAGCTACCCTGGGCATTGCAGCCCGGCACGTAAGCATGGATACGCCACTATCTGAAGGGGAAGACAATACCCTGATAGATGTGTTGGAAAATCACAATGCTGAGCGGGCCGAGACCAACATCGAGCACAAAGAGTCGCTTAAACAGGAAATCGAGCGCTCTATGAAAATGCTTACCGAGCGGCAAAAAGAAGTGATCTGCTATTTCTTTGGTTTAGGTGTCGATCATCCCATGAGCCTGGAGGATATCGGAGATAAATTTAATCTCACCCGCGAGCGGGTACGTCAAATCAAGGATAAGGCAATAACGAAGCTGCGCACCAATTCGCGTTCAAAGGCCCTGCGGGGATATTTGGGCGTATAACCTTAAAAAGTATAAGCCGGCAAAAGAAACTTTACACAACAACAATTTACTTCCTGTAAATTTGCAGTCCTTAAAGTGAATATAACTTACCTTATATTCACTTTTTTGCTTTTATGAAGGAACTCGCGCAAAGGCGCTAAAGCACAAAGAAAACTGATTTAATTTTTTCCGTACATCCGGAATTTAGCAAATTGGTGTTTTAATTTTAAGCTGAGAACCCCATTCAATAAAACATTGCGACTTTGCGTCTTAGCGCGAAATCATTTGAACTGAGAAAAACAGGAAGTTATGTTTGAAAATCTTACCGACCGGCTCGAATCGGCCCTTAAACAGATAAAAGGTGAAGGCCGAATCACCGAGCTGAATATTGCCGCCACTGTAAAAGACATCCGCCGCGCACTGGTAGATGCCGATGTGAACTATAAAATTGCCAAGGAATTTACCGATAAGGTGAAAGACAAGGCACTGGGCCATAAAGTATTAACCGCCGTAAGCCCCGGTCAGTTAATGGTGAAGATCGTTAAAGACGAACTGGCCGAACTGATGGGCGGTACCGAAAGCGATTTTAATGCAAAAGGCAATCCCGCCGTTATTCTGATCGCCGGATTACAGGGTTCCGGTAAAACCACCTTCAGCGCCAAACTGGCCAACTTTCTTAAAACCAAAGGTCGCTTTTCGCCCATGCTGGTGGCCGCGGATATTTACCGCCCGGCAGCGATAGACCAGTTGAAAGTACTGGGCGAACAAATTCAGGTTGACGTATACAGCGAGCCCGAAAATAAAAATGCGGTTGAGATTGCCAACAATGCGATCAAAGAAGCCCGCAGTAAAAATAAAAACGTGGTGATCATCGATACTGCCGGCCGCCTGGCCATCGACGAGGCCATGATGACCGAGGTTGCCAACATAAAATCGGCTGTAAATCCGCAGGAAATATTGTTTGTGGTTGACTCCATGACCGGTCAGGATGCGGTGAACACGGCAAAAGCGTTTAATGATCGCCTTAACTTCACCGGCGTGGTATTGACCAAGTTAGATGGTGATACACGGGGTGGGGCAGCCCTTTCGATCAAATACACCGTTCAAAAACCCATCAAGTTTGTAAGCAGTGGCGAAAAGCTCGATACGCTCGATGTGTTTTACCCCGAACGTATGGCCCAGCGTATTTTGGGCATGGGTGATATTACCACCCTCGTAGAAAGAGCGCAGGAACAGTTCGACGAAGAGCAGGCCCGCAAGCTCGAAAAAAAGATACGTAAGAACCAGTTCAATTTCGAAGACTTTAAACAACAGCTTGAGCAGATCAAGAAAATGGGTAACATCAAGGATCTGCTGGGTATGATACCAGGTGTTGGCAAAGCCGTAAAAGACATCGACATCAGCGACGATGCTTTTAAAGGCATTGAAGCCATGATCAATTCCATGACGCCGTTGGAGCGTACCGAGCCCGATGTGATTGATATGAAACGCAAAATGCGCATTGCCAAAGGCGCCGGAAAGGATATTGGCGAGGTTAACGCCTTTTTGAAGCAATTTGAGCAAATGAAACAAATGATGAAGATGATGAATAAGATGCCGATGGGCCGCATGGGAATGCCGAAACGGTAAGCGGGGAAGGTTGAAAAGTTGATTAGTTAACAGGTTGAAAAGGTTGGCCTGCTTACCTGTAAAATGCGAAATTTATTAACTTGTTAACTAAATTAAATACGTTCTTTGCAGAATAATAGCGTAATAATTCAGGTAATTGTTGATCTGAATTATTAAATTTGGAAAAATCAGTTCGATTGTTATTTTTGCAATCGTTAAATGAAAAGTAACCCTATTTGTTCACGCATTTAAATTTCTATTTAAGATGCCAGTTAAAATCAGACTGCAACGCCATGGGTCTAAAAAAAGACCTTTTTATTTCATCGTAGTGGCCGATGCCCGTTCTCCCCGGGATGGTAAATTTATCCAGAAGTTAGGTACGTACAATCCGCTTACAGTTCCTGCTACAATTCAGTTAGATCGCCAGAAGGCTCTGGATTGGTTGCACAAGGGTGCTCAACCTACTGATACCGTTCGCAGAATATTGTCTTACAAAGGTGTGCTGTACCTCAAACATTTGTTGCGTGGTGTAAAACTGGGTCTGTTCGACGAAGCTACCGCTATGGAAAAATTCCAGAAGTGGCATGCCGAACATGAAGTTACGGTTAAAAAGCGCCAGGAAACAAATGCCCGTGATAGAAGACCTCGCCGTGGCGGAGCCGGTGCACCTCCCATACGCAGAGGCAGAGGAGAATAATCCTGAAGCAGTATAGCTAACTGTCAACTTGTTGTAAAATCCTGTCCTGATTAGATCGGGACGGGATTTTTTTTATATCGCAAGGCGGTCATCCTTAACGGGGCGACCGCCTTGTTTGCTTTTGGAGAGGTTTACAGTTATTTTTGCGCCATGACTAATTATCATAGCGTTGGTAAACTGGTGGCAACATTTGGGGTAAAAGGCGAGGTGGTATTGCATCATCATCTGGGCAAAAAAACATCGCTCAAAGACCTTGAAACCGTTTTTGTTGAAGAAAAGAAGGATGAAATGCTGCCGTATTTTATTGAAAGTACGCGCATTAAGAACGAGGAAGAATTGTTTATAAAGTTCGAGGGCATCGAAACAAAAGAAGCTGCAACAAAGCTTATACAAAAAAAGGTCTGGCTTACGCAGGACGATTTTAATAAATATGCCGCCAAATCGGCACCCATCGCCTTACTGGGCTTTCATATCATCAACGAAGGAACCGACCTGGGCGAAATTCTGGAAGTGATTGAACAGCCGCACCAGGTGCTTTGCCTCATCGAAATAAATGGCAAGGAGGCCCTGATACCCGTACATGAAGATTTTCTGCTGAAAATTGATAAAAAGAAAAAACAGGTGCATGTTGAGCTGCCTGAAGGGTTGCTTGATATTTATAAGTAAGAAGTAATTTGAAAATGTACTAATTTGAAAATTTGAAAATGAAATACCGTTGGCTACTTAAAAGCATTTTCAAATTTGCATATTTTCAAATTTTCAAATTGACTAAATGAACAGTCCGCAACGCATCATAGCGCATTTTGATCTCGATGCATTCTTCGTTTCGGTGGAGTGTTTGAACAATCCTTCACTGAAAGGAAAGCCTTTGATCGTGGGCGGGCGTGAGCGTGGGGTAGTGGCAGCCTGTAGTTATGAAGCCCGTAAATTCGGTATTCATTCGGCCATGCCCATGAAAACAGCCATGCGGTTATGTCCGCATGCAACGGTGGTGAAAGGCAGTCGCGGCGAATACAGCCGCTATTCGCGCTGGGTTACCGAAATAATAGCCGCAAAAGCTCCTTTGTTCGAAAAGGCTTCCATTGATGAGTTTTATCTTGACCTAACAGGCATGGACAAGTATTTTAATCCCTCGCAGTGGACGATCGACCTGCGGCAGGAAATTATCGATAAAACCGGATTGCCTATTTCGTTTGGGCTGGCATCGAACAAAATGGTGGCAAAAATTGCTACCGATGAGGCTAAACCCAATGGCTATCTGCATATCGCTTTTGGAAGGGAAAGGGAATTTCTGGCATCATTAAAAGTGAACAAAATTCCGGGGGTAGGCGAACATATGCACCAGGCATTACGCGAACTGGGCATCGAAACCATTGCCGATCTGGCCGCGCAGCCCATTGAGTTGCTCGAAAACCGCTTTGGTAAATATGGCGGCGACTTATGGAACAAAGCACATGGCATTCATCACGGCGAAGTAGTGCCTTACCATGAAGCCAAATCTATTTCAACCGAAAGCACTTTTGAAGAAAATATTCTTGATACCGACCGGCTGCTGAGCGAGTTGGTAGGCATGACGGAGCGGGTGGCCTATGAGCTTCGCCAGGATAATAAAATGGCCGGTTGCATTGCTGTAAAAATACGCTATCCCGATTTTGAAACCACTTCGCGCCAAACCACCATTGCCTATACTTTTTATGATGATGAGCTGATTCCCAAGGCTAAAGATCTGTTTCACAAGCTTTATCGCAAGGGGCATGCGGTAAGACTGCTGGGAGTGCGGCTAAGCGAACTCACCGATGAGGCCGTGCAAACCAATTTATTTAGTGATGTTGAAAAAAAGACCGAGCTTTATAAGGCTATCGACGATGTAAAAAACCGGTATGGCAGCAATTCAATAACAAAGGCCACCGGTTTGTGATTCATTCAATATAGTAGCAACCCGGATTCTGTACTTCCGAAAACAAAAATTAAATATCAGTCTACTTTATCGGTAGGGATTATTATCTTCGTACTCCTTTTAAGGGTGACATCATTTTTATTAACCTAAAATACGAGTAATATGAGTTTACGATTGGGTGACATTGCCCCTAATTTTCAGGCTAAAACAACCGCCGGCGACATTGATTTTTACGAATACCTTGGTAATGGCTGGGGAATTTTGTTTTCGCACCCTGCAGACTATACTCCGGTATGTACTACCGAATTAGGTAAAACAGCTTTGTTGCAGGAAGAATTTGCCAAACGCAATGTTAAAGTGCTGGCTGTAAGTGTTGATCCGCTCGATAAACACCTTGGCTGGGTAAATGATATCAATGAAACACAGAATTGCACTGTTGGGTTTCCTATCATTGCCGATGAAAACAGAAATGTGGCTACGTTATACGATATGATTCATCCCAATGCTTCAGAAACTTTTACTGTTCGCTCGCTGTTTGTGATAGGCCCCGATAAAAAGGTTAAACTGATGATCACCTATCCTGCTTCAACAGGAAGAAACTTTTATGAAGTATTACGGGTTGTTGATTCACTGCAATTGACAGCTAATTACAGCGTTGCTACTCCAGCCGACTGGAAACATGGTGAAGATGTAATTGTGGTGCCTGCTGTTTCAACCGACGATGCCATTAAGAAATTCCCCAAAGGTGTAAAAGTGGTGAAGCCTTACCTGCGCTATACACCTCAGCCGGATAAATGATAACATCGCATTCGATGATAATAATAAAAAATCCCGCAACAGCGGGATTTTTTATTATACAGCGTTATCCGGCTCTGATTTCGGATATAAAAACAAGAAGGCCGGTTGCAGAAGCAACCAGCCGTTATTCCTCTAAATCTCAGAAACGTGTCCCCGTTCAGAAATATTTTTATCAAACCCGGATGTATACCTGGTGAGTGAACCGGAACTGCGGCTGAGCGCAGAAACCCCCGAAGAGCATCAGCCGCCCGGTTCTTCCACTTTGAAGGTTTAAAGGGGTAATGAATTATTTTGTTATAAACATCATGCCGACAGATGCTCAATAATTTTTACTTCCTGTTTTATAAACCGCATGTTATAGGGAATATTCTGCAGGTTTACAAGTACCAGATTCAATGCACTCATTGGTAAGGCAGTTTCATATCGTTCATCTTCGGGCGAAACCGGAATCAATGCTAATAATTCTACAGAGCATTGTTCAGGCAACGGCAGCACAAAAAAAGTATACCGAAGGGTGATTACACCGGTGAAATCGGCCGGTATATAACATAACTTACCCAAAGCAAAATGTTGCGCATTGGAAACCGTTTCAGGCGCCAGCTCAACAGGAGGCTCGGGCCCTGCCTGCACACATGAAAAAGATACAATGCTTCCTGTAGGCACATTGGTACAATTGATCACAAAAAGCACATCTTCGCCTATAGGATGATGCCTGTACTGCACCGAAATAAAACCAATCACCTCATTGGGCAATCGCTGAGTTGCTGAATTGTTAACCATAAGCTATTTTTAACCTGTTGGACATAAGTACAAACCAGCTTCGCCTGCAATTTTAAAAAGCTTCCATTTGTTGGATGCAGCGATAATCATATTGTTTCATTGGGTACCGGCGGCGTCCCCGCATGTGTTAATACATTCCCTTATCTGCAGGCGAAACTGAATTTGTTTTTGAACCTGGTTTTTACTCCGCCGAGGATATTATATAAAGAACCGACAACCACAATTACGAATTCATGTACCTGTTAGTGACCAACCGATTAAATTTATTTATGATAAATAATTTGTATTTGTTGTTGTGTTTTGTAATAAAGAGCTTACCGGTATCGTACATCGATGATGAAGCAAATGTCAAAACATTACCGGTTAAACACAACCGCTGAAGTACCTGAAAAAAAATCAGGTACTTTTACGGGGTAGCGCTTTCTTGCTTTTTTATGCAGCTTTACATAGTTTTGAAAAAAACATTTTTAACCTCAAATCCTAAACTATGTCAGAAACCAGCATTCAGGTGGGTACCACCTACAATATTCCTCTTGCAGACGCTGAAAGATATACAGCAGCCTGGAGAGAAGCACACCGTGACTCAGATAGGGCTTTCACCATTAATGTGCAGGAATTAAAGGACATCCTTGAAGAGCTTGGCAACCGTCATCCCTTTCATTGCCCTATTAAAGAAATCCGCGTTTACTTTGGCATTAAAGACGATGGAAAAGAAGGGTTGATATTGGTAGGTGTTGATAAAGAAGGGAGAGATATTACCACACTTCCTCCGAAAACCGAAGGGGCAACTGAGGATTCAGGAACCTACGATTTTACCAAGCCATGCCCATCTACCTGCGATGAAACCAGCCCGTTGAGTTGAGTAACATTATCAGACCTCTTATTGATTGCTATTTAAACTTGTAACAATTTAAACTGATGTTCCACTATTTAAAGCAAATAGTGTTTGAGGTGGCCTCCTATGCAGTGGGGCCACCTTTGTTGCTGGGTATTTGGAAATATAGAAAACTACCGGCCGCAGGCAGGCTTATTAGTATTCATTTACTATTTGCCGGCCTTATAGCGTTGGTTGCAGAGTTGTTGTGGTATTACCGTACCAACAATTTATTTTTACTGCATATTTTTACTGTAGAAGAATGCGGAATGATTTTGTGGTTTTATAGTTATTTACTCAGTGGATTTATAAACAGGAAATTATTTCTTTATATTTTCTTTTTCTTCTTTGCTTTTGCAGCGATCAATTCTGTTTTTTTTCAGCCACTAACGCAATTCAATACTTACGCACGTAGTATTGAAGCGGTTATCATCGTTTTTTGCGCTATCGCTTTTTTTTATAAAATGCTGAGTGATATTAATATTGAAAGGCCTGAACAGTTGCCTTATTTTTGGATAAATACCGGTTTTCTTATTTATTTTTCCGCTTCCCTGTTATTGTTTACGCTAAGCAATTACATTCGTGATGTTCAACATAAGCAACTAAAATATGATATCTGGACCCTGCATGCATTCTTTTCCATACTTATGTACACGTTTATAGCAATCGGTTTATGGAAATGGCGAAAGAAATAGATATATTTTTCTTTTTGTTCGCCGGCACGTTGGGCATGATAACCCTGGCTGGTGGCGTAATTGCTTTTTTTATGGTGTACCAGCGACGGCTGATGCGCAAGCAGGGCGAACTGCATGAAATGGAAATGAAGCATAAAGAAGAATTGCTGTATAGTAACATTGAAATGCTTGAGAACGAACGGAAGCGTATCGCTAAAGACCTTCACGACGATATAGGACATGTTTTTTCAACTTTGTCGTGGCGGCTTCGGCAGCTGGATGGAAAATCAGGAAGCGAAGAAATAGTCGCCATTCTCAAAGATGCGCAGGATTTGATCAGTACAGGGGTACAAAGCGTAAAAACCATTACCCATGATATGGTGCCCTATGGTTTTGAAATTTTTGGATTGATTACGGCTATTCAAAACCTATGCGACCGGGCAATGGCTTCGGGCCTGCTCGACATAAATTTTGAATACACCGAAAACATGTCTTCTTTACCTGATGACGACTGTTTGAATATTTACCGTATTATACAGGAGCTGATCAGCAATACGATCAAATATGCGGCCGCCAGCCGTATAGATATTCAGCTGGCCGCCACGCCTGATGTATTGGTGTTAAACTATAATGATAACGGTAAAGGATTTGTAATTGAAGAAGGCATCAAAAAAAGAAAGGGGTATGGCCTTAGCAATATCGAAAGCCGTATTCATATGCTTGGCGCCCGGCATACTTATATTACAGCGCCCGGCAAAGGAGTACAGGTAGAAATTATAATACCAATAAAAAATGAGCATGGAGCAAACAACCATACAGGTAGCAGTGGCGGATGATCAGCAATTGTTCCGGCAGTGCCTGGTATCGAATGTAAACCTGTTGCAGCAGGTGCGGGTAATCATGGAAGCAGAAAACGGGCAGCAATTGATTAACCTGTTGCAAACCGCTCCTGTGCAGCCCGATGTGATTTTGCTTGACCTGAACATGCCCGGTATGAACGGGGTAGAAACCACTGAGAAAGTGCGCAATTCCTTTGCAGGCATGAAGATCATTATTTTGTCGGTACACAGTGAGCCCCGGCATGTTATTTACATGATCGAAAAAGGCATCAATGGATATCTGTCGAAACACAGCACACTCGAAGAAGTTGATAAAGCAATAAACGCCGTATACCGCAACGGGTTTTATTTAAGCGAGGAGCTGATGAAATCTATTCAGCACGGGTTGCCTCAGAAAAACAAGAAATTTTATTTTGATGTGCTGGAAACGCTTACCCGGCGCGAGAAAGAAGTGCTCGGTCTTATTTGCAAAGAATTTACAACGCCCGAAATTGCACATCAGTTATTTTTAAGTGAAAGAACGGTAGAAGGTCATCGAAATAATCTTTTAACAAAAACCGGCGCCCGCAATACCGCCGGCCTGGTGATCTTTGCTTTGCGCAACAAACTTGTTGATATATAAGGCAATAGGCAATGGGCAATCGGCAATAGACAATAGGCAATGGGCAATCGGCAATTGCCTCCGTTTCTTTCACTCCCGTAAACCTGTAAACCTGTTAACTTTTCAACTCTTCAACTTCTGACTTCTGACCTCCGACTTCGATTTCAACCGGGCCTGTACTTCTCCTTAAAAATTTTATCGGTATTGGCGTGAATGAATGTGGTACTTTTTTTGAAATCAGACCGGATGTTAGGCGTTACATAATTGATCCAGGAGGGATTGTTTTCCTGTCTGAAATAATTATATAAAGCAAGGGCATAGCCCCATTCGCGTTGTTTAAGGTACCCAAGTGAATTATGTCCATGGCTGTCGAACCCTCTAATTTCTCTGAAAGCACAATTGGCATTAAAAATGCCGATACCAAATACAACGGTGGCTAGGTCGGTTAACGATTCATCATTAAAGCTAACCCGCTTTTCGCCCAGCAATTTAATATGCGCGAATTCATGAGCAATGGTAGCAACCAGTTTTTCGGGGTCCTTTAAATTGTTGTTCTCAATAAAAATATCGAATTTACCATGCTCGTTTTTTTCGAAATACAAGCCTGATGTCAATTGTTCCTCACTGTTGTCATCAGGAACCGTCCAGGTTCTGAAACCAAAATCGCCCTGTATTTCATGAATGCTGTGATTATAGGTATCGAGGTTAATATCATTCAGGTTAATTTCCATTTGATGGGCGATGATGGCAGCGGTTTTCAGCAAAGAATCTTTTGAGCCATCGTATTGAATGGGGAAGTGTTCAACGGCAGGGAAGAGGATAGGTTTTCCGGCAATATTTTGATGTCCGAATTCCTGCACCAGCCAAACAAATGCCTGCTCCATCCACAAACGCGTGTTGGTATCGATGGGGCATTCGTTGGGTTGCTTTTTTAAAAATCCAAACATAACCCAATTTACATATATAACTGCAATGAAGCGCAAGGCCGTGCATCTTCGGCGGATGGATCAAAAAGTTTTATCTTCCATGAAATTTACGTCACATGAAAAAACTGCTTATCGGGCTGCTTTTTTGTAATCCGCTCATGCTGTTATCGCAACGTACCATTTTGCATTGCGGTAAACTCATTGATGTTACCAAAGGGCAGGTTCTGAATGAATACTCTGTTATTGTTGAAGGCAATAAAATTACCGATGTACAGGCCGGTTATGTAAAGCCTTTGGGTACCGACAAAGTAATTGAGCTGAAAAACAAAACCGTTATGCCCGGTCTTATCGATTGTCATGTGCATATGGAGCATGAAACCAATCCCAATGCCTATCTGCAGGAGTTTACCTATAATCCGGCCGATTATGCATTTCAGTCGGTAGTTTTTTCAGAACGTACGTTGATGGCAGGGTTTACCACGGTACGCGACCTTGGAGGAACCGGCGTGAATATTTCGCTGCGTAATGCCATTAATAAAAACCTGATCAAAGGCCCACGCATATATACAGCAGGTAAAGCCATTGGCACTACCGGCGGACATGCCGACCCCACCAACGGTTACCGGAAAGATTTGATGGATGATCCCGGACCTGCAGCCGGCGTAGCCAACGGAGCCGATGAATGCCGCAAAGCAGTAAGGCAACGATACAAAGATGGTAGCGACGTTATAAAGATCACTGCATCGGGCGGTGTGTTAAGCGTTGCAAAGAGTGGCGAAAATCCACAGTTTACCGAAGAAGAAATAAAAGCTATAGTAGAAACAGCGCACGACTATGGTTTTAAAGTGGCGGCGCATTGCCACGGCGCCGAAGCGATGAAAAGAGCTGTTAAGGCTGGTGTGAACAGTATTGAGCATGGCACTTTCATGGATGAGGAAGTGATGCAGTTAATGAAACAACACGGTACTTATTTTGTGCCCACCATTATAGCCGGCAAATCAGTGGCTGATTCGGCAAAGAAACCGGGTTATTATCCGGCGCTGGTAACTCCAAAGGCATTGGCTATTGGTCCTAAAATACAGGGCACGTTTGCCAAAGCATACAAGGCCGGTGTAAAGATCGCTTTTGGTACCGATGCCGGCGTATACGCGCATGGGAAAAACTGGATGGAATTTATTTATATGACCGAAGCGGGGATGCCGGCTATGGAAGCCATTCAATCGGCCACCGTATCGGCTGCCGACCTGATTGGTATTTCGGATATAGCCGGCAGTATTGAAAAAGGAAAATTAGCCGATATAATTGCCGTTGACGGTGATCCTGTTAAAGATATTCAGTCGATGGGTAAAGTGAAGTTTGTGATGAAAGACGGGGTGGTGTATAAAGAGGAGTAAGTTACCGGTTGCCGGTTACCAGTTACCGGAAATCCGGGAACCAGTAACCGGTAACTAATTAACTCTTCCATTTCTTCAGCTGTTGCAGCAGGGCGCGCATGTCTTTGGGCAATGGCGCTTCGAGGTTATAGGCATTGCCTTCCATATCGGCAAATACCAGCCTGTGTGCATGTAAGCCTACCCGTGATAGTATGGGTTTTTCTTCTTCCTCGTATTTTGATAATTTAAAATTCTTTTTAAAAGAAGAAATGCGAACGGGTTGGCCGTCGCCATACAATTCATCGCATACCAGCGGGTGACCAATATATTGCATATGTACCCTGATCTGGTGTGTTCGGCCGGTATGTATCCTGAATTGTACCAGTGAAAATTTTCCAAACTCTTCCAGCACTTCATAATCGGTAACAGCCGGTTTGCCTTTTTTGTGCACGATCATTAAACCCCTTTTAACGGAGTGTTCCATGATAGGCGCATCGATGGTTTTGCTTTTTTCAGACAAGGAACCATTTACCAGGCCGAGATAATATTTTTCAACCGATCTTTCTTCAAACGCCTGCGACAGGTACTTATGCATTTCAGCATCTTTGGCAAATACAATGATGCCGCTGGTTTCGCGGTCGAGCCGGTGCACAGTAAATACCTGTTCGTATTTTTGCTGCAACAATTGTTTTAATGAAACTTCCTTTCCTTCACGATCGGGTATGCTTAATAAGCCAGCGGGTTTATTAAGTACTATAAAATGATCGGTCTCGGCAATGATCTCCGGTGAAATTTTAACCACGGGTAACTGTTTTGTTTTTCGTATACGACGCATTCAGGTATTTGAGCAGGCGCACTTCTTTTTCGGATAAGAAGCGCCATTTGCCTCTTTCAACATTCTTTTTGGTGAGGTTGGCATACATTACCCGGTCGAGGTTACGAACATCGTACCCGAGGTGTTCAAAAATGCGGCGTACAATACGATTACGGCCACTGTGAATTTCAATGCCAATTACGCTTTTATCTTTCGGATCGGCATAAGCGAGCGAGTCGGGTGCAATGATACCATCTTCGAGCGTAACGCCATTCAAAAGGGTATCAAAGTCTTTTTTAATCAGTGGTTTATCGAGCTTTACTTCGTATATCTTTTTTATTTCGTAGCTGGGGTGTGATAATTTTTGTGCCAGTTCACCATCGTTGGTGAGCAGCAAAACGCCGGTGGTGTTTCTGTCTAAACGTCCTATGGGATATACACGTTCAGGAGTTGCATTGCGAATTATATCGAGCACCGTTTTTCTTCCCTGCGGATCTTCGGTGGTGGTGATGAAATCTTTAGGCTTATTCAATAAAATATACACCAGGTTTTTACGGATGAACAGTTTTTTACCGTTCACTTTTATTTCATCCTTATCGGTAACCTTATGCCCCGGTTCGGTAGTTTTTTCACCATTCACAATTACTTTTCCTGCTTTTACCATTTCGGCTGCATCGCGCCGTGAGCAAATGCCGGCGTGGGCGATGAATTTGTTGAGTGGCATTTCACCTCCCTTACCCCCTTCGGTGGTTTGAGGTTTATTGTTTGTAGTTTGTAGTTTGGGGTTTGTTGTTTGTGGCTGGTTCCCGGCTTTTTGAATGTTCTTTTTAGTATCCTGCTTTTTTTGATTTACAGGTTGAGCCTCATTGATGGGTTTTTGTTTGAAACCTGCAGTCTTTGGCTTATTCCCTGTTTCTTCTGCCCTAAATCCTGCACCCTGAGCCTTGTTCCTTGTACCTTGTGCCTTAAATCTTTTGCCATCTTCCTTGTGCCTTGAGTCTTGTTCCTTGTCTCCTGTGGCCTGAGGCTTATAACCGGCGCCATGAGCCCTTGCTTCCCGCGCTTCCTGTTTCTTCTTTTCGAAGTATTCTTTTGTTTCCTTGCGGATCTTTTTCTTTTCCTGGCGGATGCGTTCTTTCTTTTTGGCGCCGCTTTCGCCCTGCTGAATGAATTTCTTAAATGGTTGACTCATTGTGTAGTAGTTTGCTGTTTTTCAACAGTAATGAGCGGCAAAGGTACGAAATAAGTAATAGCCGGCAGGTTATATTAATCAGCACCACATTTGCCGCAAAATCAATTGTGTAATAAGGTTGTATATGTGAAACAGCCATAAAAAAACGCTCCCGGTTTAGCCGGGAGCGTTTAATCAAAATTGAGCTGCATTTATGATTGAAGGCCGACAAAAGGAGTTACGAAAACTCAGAATCGCGTATGCGAAAAAAGCCCCATCACTCTACTCGCGACCTTTTTGGTCGGCCTGATGTTTTTTGTGCTGCTCCAGTTTCTGTAACTGTTCAGGGGTAAGAATTGATTTCAGGTTGTCGTGCTGCTGTTTTCTGTATTCTTTCATCTGCGCTTTTTTCTGTTCGTCGGTCAACGATTTGTCGTCGTGTATAGCCTTGAATTTCTGCTCCATGTCTTCATGGTTCTTTTTCAGGGAAGCTACCTGATCGTCGGTTAAACTCAGCTCTTTCTTCATTTTTTCGAGCCGTTGTTCACCATGCTTTTTCATATCTTTTTTGTGGTCCTGCCGCATTTTTTTCATGCTGGCTTTTTGTTCGGGAGTGAGCAACTTTTCGATTTTTTCGTGGTGCTCTTTACGAATGGTGGCCATTTTACTTTTCCATTCCCGAACCGTTATATCCTCATTCTTTTTCAATTCGGTCATTTGTTGTTTGTAGTCTTCATTAATGCCCTTTAACTCGGTTTTTTGTTCGTCGGTTAAGTTCAGCTGTTGAGCCATGTCGAAGCGATGACGGCCTCTATGCTGATTGTCGGAAAAGCCGGGGTTTTGATCCTGGGCATACACCCCTACCGCAACAAAAGCCGTTAACACTATGCCTGCAAGTACTTTTTTCATATTATTTATTTTACATTTTAGAAGCCGGATGAGACGGGAAACTTCCGGCAAGCTTTGTTAAAAAATCTTTTAAACTTAGTAATAGACGCCGGTTTGGGCTGCCGGGTTTAATTAAAGCACGAAATTATTCGTAAATGGAGATTTTTACGGATGAGTGGGTTTACGAAATGTTAACCCCCGGCCTCTAAAGGGGAGTATTAGCGGCGCAAAAAAGATTCTGTTTCCAGGTTAAACTGGTTACAGGTTACAAGTCGCAGGTTTCAGGGAAATGCACTTGCCTAAGTGGTTGTAATCCAAATTGATGAGCTGTTCAGCAATGTTCTGAACGTACAGGAGTGCGACGCAACGGTAGCCAAATAGTAATTCTGCAGCCGGTAAAAAAAGCCAACTGCCCATTGCCCATTGACAATTGCCTATTGCTTATTGTTCTTTATTGGCTAACTGACCGCAGGCCGCATCGATATCTTTACCGCGGCTGCGGCGCAGGCGGGCGTTTACGCGATTGCGTTCGAGGTAATTCATAAACTGTTGTACAGTATTCTCGTCGGGTTTTTCAAAGCGGGCCGCCTCAATAGGATTGTACTCAATAATATTCACCAGGTCGGCGGGCACCTGCCGGTAAATTTTAATTAGTTCATCGGCATCCTTTAAACTGTCGTTAAAGTTGTTGAACAGAATGTATTCGAAGGTGATTTCGTTTTTCGTTTGCTGGTAAAAATGATTCAATGCATCGATCAACGCTTTCAGGTTATTGGTTTCGTTGATGGGCATGATTTCGTTTCGCTTTTTATCGTTGGCAGCATGTAACGACAATGCCAGCTTAAATTTCACTTTATCGTCGCCCAGCTGGTTAATCATTTTGGCAACACCGGCCGTGGAAACGGTAATACGCCGGGGGCTCATGCCGAGTCCATCGGGCGAGGTTATGCGATCAATGGCTTTAATCACATTTTTATAATTCAGCAGGGGTTCGCCCATGCCCATAAATACAATATTGCTGAGCTTCTTTTCGTATACACGTTCGCATTGCTGATTTATAAGCACCACCTCGTCGTAAATTTCATCAAACTCAAGATTGCGTTTGCGGTCCATATAACCTGTAGCGCAGAATTTACAGCTCAATGAGCAACCGATCTGCGACGAAACGCAGGCTGTTTTACGATCATCTGTGGGGATCAGCACGCCTTCAACAAGGTGCCCTTCGAACGTGCGGAAGCGCGATTTGATGGTACCGTCGGCAGAGTATTGTGTAGCATCAACGGTTAAAGCAGGCAATGAAAAATTATCGGTCAGTTTTGCGCGCAGCTCCTTGCTCAGGTTGGTCATGGCTTCGAAGGTATGGGCCTGTTTCAGCCAAAGCCATTCATATACCTGTTTAGCGCGGAATTTCTTTTCGCCGAGGGTTTCAAAATACTTTTCCAGCTCACTGAGGCTCAACTGCCTTATATTCTTTTTCGCCGTTTTTAACATGGTGCAAAGGTACAAAGGGTTAGGCGGATTTGCGAATGAAGGGTTTTCTGATTTGACGGTTTAAGGGTATGGGGCTGAGAGTCAGGTCGATAGGGCCTTATCGTTTATCTGATTATTTTTCAATCGAAGGAGGGGAGAATTATAATGGCGGTGTTGGAGGTACCAGATTGGGTATTGTAGATTTAGATAAAAAGTAATTTTCTGTCAATGTTGTATCAGGCTGCAGGTTAAGGGTCTGGTATAAATTGATTAGTTTCTCAAACAGCAGGTGCAACTCTATTGGTTCCTCATGATGTCCGTAAGCAACTGACCGGGTGACTTTCCCTTTATGAAAAATAGATATTCCGAGGGTTTGATCATCGGTGCGGGGAGCATTATAAAATTCCTTTAAAGAATCAATTGGAAGATTTCTGATTTTTCTGATTATTGAGTTATATTCATTTTGACTGATTTTTCCCCTATACCCACCTTCTTT
This sequence comes from Niastella sp. sgz303648, assembly GCF_059587045.1. Taxonomy (NCBI): domain Bacteria; kingdom Pseudomonadati; phylum Bacteroidota; class Chitinophagia; order Chitinophagales; family Chitinophagaceae; genus Niastella; species Niastella sp. sgz303648. Next base: position 161,425 of record NZ_JCAPSW010000006.1, read on the forward strand.
TGAAGTAAACGATCCTCCATAAAAATTTATGTTTAATGAAGAGTCGATTTCAAGATACATTCCGGGGCAACTACCAAAGCATCCCGAGCTGGCAAAATAAATGGAAGCAGGAGTGATATTATTTTTTGCCCTGACTTTTGAATATTTTAAAATAACCGGATTTGGTGCATCGGGTTTTTGTAATTGTAAAAGGAGTGAATCGCTGGTTAATTTTAGTATGGTGTACTGATTCAATTGGGCTTTTTTTTGATGCCACCAGCTTTCCATATATAGGGTATCTTCAAGGATATGATATTTAAAAGAATTGTCATGCCAATCAATTGTACAGATTGAATCTTCAAAGCATACATATTTTGTTTGATTATAGAAGTTCTCCAGCTTTATTTCCGGGTCGGTCCAGTCGCCTTTAATCAGCTGAGCATGATCATTTTGCCTGTTTTTTTCGCGACAGGCAAAAAGAAGACTTATTAATGAAAGTAATGCAACATGTTTCATGAACAGAATGGGATTGGTAATTAGATGCGGGAGCCGGAAGTATTCATAAATAAATCGGAATAAAATAGTTATTAAGCCCAGGGAACTGTTTTAATTGATAAAGTTTTATTGAAAATCTTTCATTTAAATACTTTGCAATTACTTTGCGGCGCAGCAGCCGTGTTAAGTTCCCCTTTCGATCTGCCAGTTGCAGCAGGCAGGCTTTCGCACCGGACTATACCACGGTTTAAAACAAAAGCTATATGAATAAAGTATATGTTATAGATGCGGTAAGAACACCGATAGGAAAATACGGTGGGGCATTGAGCACCATTCGTCCTGATGATCTGCTGGCGCATGTAATAAAAAGTTTGTTGCAGCGTAATGCGGGTGTGGATGTAAATGCCATTGAAGATGTGATTGCCGGCGATGCCAACCAGGCCGGAGAAGATAATCGCAATGTGGCCCGTATGGCGGCATTGCTGGCTGGTTTGCCGGTAACCGTACCGGGCAATACGGTAAACAGACTGTGTGCATCGGGCCTGCAGGCCATTATGGATGCCGCCCGCGCAATTATGTGTGGCGAAGGTGACCTGATGATAGCCGGTGGCGTGGAAAGCATGACCCGCGCGCCTTTTGTAATGTTGAAATCATCGGGCGCCTGGAATCGTACACCCGAAGTAGTTGATTCAACCATCGGCTGGCGTTTTCCCAATAAAAAACTTACCGATCAATATTATCCTTATTCAATGGGCGAAACGGCGGAAAATGTTGCCCGGCAATGGAAGATCAGCCGGCATGCGCAGGATGAGTTTGCGCTGGAAAGCCAGGAAAAATATTTCGCTGCCCTTGGAAAAGGAAAATGGAAAGATGAAATAACCGGTGTTGAAATATTTGGCGGCCGCGATGAAAAAATATATTTCGATAAAGATGAACCACCGCGTTCTACCTCCATGGAAAAGCTGGCTGCCCTGCGTCCGGCTTTTATAAAAGATGGGACGGTAACGGCAGGTAATTCATCGGGTATTAATGATGGTGCAGCCGCCGTGTTGCTGGCCAGTGAAGCCGCGGTGCAGAAATACAACCTGCAGCCGATGGGGCGCATTGTATCTATGGCGGTTGCGGGTGTTGATCCGGCCATCATGGGTATTGGTCCCGTACCAGCAAGCCGTAAAGCCCTGCAACGGGCCGGTATTACCGCCAGTGACCTGGATATTATAGAACTGAATGAAGCCTTTGCTTCACAATCAATTGCGTGCATTCACGACCTGGGCTTCGATCTGCAAAAAGTAAATGTAAACGGCGGTTCTATTGCTATTGGTCATCCGTTGGGTTGCAGCGGCGTACGTATAAGTGCCACTTTATTACATGAAATGAAAAGACGTGGTTCAAAATATGGCCTTGCAACCATGTGTGTAGGAGTAGGGCAGGGAGCTGCCATTGTTTATGAAGGCGCCTGAAACGAACGATACAGTATGAAATGAAATATAGGGCGGGTCAGCAGTCAATGAGGGCCCGCCCTTTACTTTTATGATGATTTTTATTATATTTAAGCTGCCCGGTAACCTGCTTATGAAAACGAATACCATGGAGGCCGGGTAGAATATATGCGCGATACAGTACTCACCACGCTTTTATATAAATATAACCCCTATGCGCGATTTTTTTTCTTTCTGTATACAGTAAGTATCTTTTTGCTTTGCCTGTTTGTATGTGATAAAATACCCATGTACATTATTTGGCTGCTGTTGTGCATCTGGGCAATGCCATTGATATATGGTGCTATTTCAAAAAAAACAGTTTTCAATTTCAGGTCGTGGGATAACAGAATGCTTACTTTATCGCCTTCATTTATTAAAATAGGAAACGAGAAGTATGATATCAATGATATTGCCATTGAGCTGCATATAAATGCTTATGATGGATTTATCAATCGCATACGGCGTAAAGGGTTGTTAAAGCCGTATACCATGTATGGCGATAACAATATGCTGATTTTTATGCATAAAGGCATTTCGTACGATGCTGAATTTCATCTGCGCGACTACAATAGTTATGTAACCTTATGTGAACTCTCAGATGCCTGGAAAGCAGCAGGCGTTACCGTAAAATTAAAAGAAGCCTTCACAAGAGAGTTTGTGCATAAACAATATATAAGACAAAAAAGGGAATTGAAATAATCGCTTAGCCAAATAATTTATATTGCAGGTTCAATTAGTACCAATATGAACCTGCAAACTGCCTTACAACAACTGGAAAAATATATTAAGGAAATTCCTGAACAGTTTAGGCAAATTCCCGCTGACAGCATTCTCAAAAGGCCTGCGCCCGGCAAATGGTCGAAGCAGGAAATACTGGGTCATTTGATCGACTCGGCCCTCAACAATCTGAAGCGTTTTACTGATGCACAATTTCTTCCGCAACCTTATCAGGTTTTACGCTACCAGCAGGTCGATGTGGTGGCCGCAAACGGGTACCAGCAACTTCCCCTGGAACATTTACTGCAATTATGGGGCGTGCTGAATAAACAAATAGCCTATGTAGTTAGTAATATTCCGGCCGAAAAATTATCGTACACCATCATCACCCCGGCCGGTGAATCACATACGCTTGAATGGCTGGCCATAGACTATGTTGAGCATATGGAGCATCATTTGCGGCAGGTTTTTGGAGCATAACCTGTAAGCAAAGGTCCATTTCGCATGGGAAAAACATCACTTCCATGATCGAAGCATTCCGGCGCATGAGCGAAGGATCATTTCATGTAAGAAAAAGTTCATTTCATGTAAGAAAAAGTTCATTTTATGCAAGCAAAAACATTTTTTCCGTAAGTGCAGACATAATTACCTCAGGCAATTACCCGATTACCATAAGCAAAAAGCCAAATTACATAAGCAAAGACACAATTACTACAAGCAATGACATATTTACCATGGGAAAAACATTTTTTCCTGTAAGCAATGAATCGTTTCTCACTGGAAATTTTGCCCATCTCCCTGACTTTCAATACCACTTATTTCTCATTTCCTCGTTTTGCCATTTAATTCGACGGTCCTGAAAACCAGTTTTATGTGTAATGTATACGCGATGAAGGGTTTGATATTTCGCCTACACCAACCTGTACAACAACCTTCTCACCATTTTGTAGTTCGTAATCAACGATAACCCGATCAGTACAACCGAAGTAGTTAACACTGTCCAGTGTAGTAAGGATGATAGTTCGGGGCGGTCGAACATAGCGAAATGGTGAAAGGCCCACTGCATGCCTTCGGTAAGGGCCAGCGCCACCACTACGACCATTATATAAACAGGAATAAATTGTTTGGATACATTTTTACTGAGCCAGTTGGGGCTGTAACCGAGCATCAGTAACAATTGCAGATTGTCTTTGCTGCGCGCGATCATTAGTTGCAGATAAAACGAAAACAACATCAGCGCCAGAATAACTACCAGCAATCCGAAAATGCCCAGTCCGCTGAAAATGCCCTGCAGTACCTGCTTTACGCGGCCGAATTTGGTTTTGTCTTTATTTACTTTGTAATTCTTTTGCTGCAGGTAAGTCAGAAAATCGGGATTGTTGGCGTCTTTGGTTTTTATGTATAAGCGTGAGGCTTTAACATCGGCTGCATGGCCGAATTTGCTATTGGCCCAATCGAGAAAGTTTTTGGGAACGATGATCGAATTTACGCGATCGCTCAGGGCAACAATAGAACCGCGGAAAGTTTGTTGAACGCCGTTGGCCCCATAACAGGTAATGTACACCACCACCTGCGAGGCGGTAGCCTCAGATAATTGCGGCAAACCGTAGCCGGGCGCAAAAACATTATATATTTCAAGAAAGTCTGACGAAAAAACGATGGGAATATAGTTTTGTCCTTCCTGCCAGGTGAAATTCGGCGGCACAGTATCTATAAAACTATTGTCGAGTGATTCAAGGAACATGTCGGTGCTGAAAGGAATGATATCACCGGCGCTTAACTGTACCCGAAAGCGATTGGCTACCAGGGGCGATACGCCCTGCACAAAAGGTTTGGAAGCAATATCCTTAATATCATTTTCATTGAACAGGTTTTTCTCCAGCTGCCCCATGGTTTCATTGGTAATGGTTTTTGATATGGAGATGAAGTCGTAACCTTCTTTACGCGGACTTTCACCACCCAGCAACTGCTGTATGTTTATGAACATTTGAATGGAGCATAACAATAGCAATACACCAATACCAAGACCAATATAGCTGAACCAGCGGGAACCTGTATTGGTACCTGTTTGCAATAACGAGCGGATGGGTTGAAAGGATACTGCCACAGACAATTATTACAAATGATATAATCGGGTGAATGGAAAATAATCAATGCGCTCAAGGTCGGCAAATATAATAGCAGCATTGCGTAGCTTGCTTTCTTCGAGCATCAGCTTCATGGCATTTTGCGAATTGATATCGTCTAAATGACTGAAAGGTTCATCTAACAATAAAAAATCATACGGCTGCATCAGGGAACGGATGATGGCTACGCGCTGCTGTTCGCCATAGGAACATATGCGGGCTTTGGAAGCCAGTTTATTGCCAATGCCAAGCCGTTCGGCCATTTCCTTAATTTTTGCGGCAGGATGAAACGGGTTGAGTTGCCGCTTCAGTTCAATATTCTCGTAAACTGTTTGTTCGGGAAAAAGCCGCAGGTCCTGAAATACGATACTCACATGATCTTTACGGTAATCAGCAAAGTCTTCAGCAGTATACTGTCTGATGTTTTGTGAATTGTATAAAATATTCCCGTTGTACTCATTGCGAAGACCATACAAAAAGTGCATGAGCGACGACTTGCCGCTGCCCGAAGGCGCTACGATTTTCACATACTCGCCTTTGCTGAACGTGAGGTCATTTCGCCATACTTCAGAAGTACTGCGATGGTCACTATCAAAATAAACAGGTAATAATTGCTGTAATTGAAGTTGCATGAGTTACCTTAAAATAATTGAATATTGAGCACTGAGTGTTTACGACAGCATGCTGTTAAGTTCAATGCTCAATATTCAATTCAATTTTCAATTATCAATGAGTTAATGGCGTTAATGCAGCCAAACTTAATGCTGCCGGATCGCTGTATTTTGCCTGTACATCGTACCGGGCCGATTTTACATTGAAAATCTTAGATATGGTATCAAGGTATTTGTTCAGTTGTTTCAGGCTGTTGGTTTTTTTATCAACCAGGATTACTTCGGCTTCACCGCTGTAAGCACCATCTTTCTGACCGCCACTGGTCATTACAATATCTTCCCACATGTTTATCGAAACATCCATAGCTGCCCTGGCGCTGCTATCGGTAATTGAGGGAGCAGCCAATTGCAGTATCTTTTGAACATTAATGTAACCGCCAAAGGCATGTCCGCTGATGCGGCTGGCAAATGCCTGATGACTGTTGCCACCGGCTAAAAATCCGTTTACCTGCTCGGGTGAATTGCCGGCAGCAAACCAGTTGTTGTTGGCCTGAAAATGTATGTTGTTGGCAATTGATGGCATGTTTTGCTGAATTTGCGTTTGCAAAATGCCAACCAGCTTATCGAACGATGGTTTATCGTTCACCGAAGTGGCAAATAAAATTTTTGCATTCGGAACACCATCCTGTTTTATTGTATGAGGCTGTCCGTTTTCGTCGTTAATGGTTATTTCGTGCGGTTTTAAATCGAAGTCCGAAACCGATATCAGCATATCGCCTTTATTGGCTTTTACAAATTCATCGGTGCTATAGCCAACGCCGCTGAAAAAGCTGTTTACAAAACCATCAACACCGGTGAGCTTAATAAGGTCTTTAAAAGCTTCGGGGGGATATTTCAATGCAAAAACAGCTACTACATTTTGCGAAGGAATGCGATTGATCATATCGGTACTAACCGAACCGGAAGGATATTTTTCAATCATATCGCGCAATTCCTTGTTGTACCAGGCTTTTGATTTAAGGGTTATTTTGCCTTCGTCGAAGTTTAGGGTAGAGCCATATACATTGCCTTCGAATAATGTATTCAGTTTTAGCAACGATAAAAAGCCGCCGAGGCTGTTATAATATTGTTCGGCATTTATCCAATAGTGAATATCGCCCTGCTCTTTTAATAAAGATGCAAAACGGTCGTCGCTCAGCAGGTTGTTTTTATGGGGCAGGTCGAACAGCTGAACTGCAAATAGCTGCAGACTATCGGTATGAAATGAAAAAGGCTCGGTATAAGAATCGCTGCTGCCACGGAAGCGATCGGTTGCCGACGGCATAGGCATATCTGCAATGTATATAAAGCGTTTATCGGTCCAGGCTACCAAACTTTTACGACTGGTTGCCATTACGTTGATATCGCCGCTTTTTTCAACTTTACGACCTTTGTTAATCTTTACGGCGAAAGCCTCAAAGTCTGAAGCGCTTTTTATGCCACCTTCAAAAGCCAGGTAGCCACCCTGTCCCTGTTTCTTTATAAAAAAGGCCATATCGGCTTTTGTATCGATGCCTGAGTTAGACGGATCATCCATTATTTTTCGGCTAAGCGAGTCGGTTTCTTCGCTATATACTTTTTTAAACCACTCGTTTTGCTGAATTTCCTGCCAGCTAACTTTCGAAGTCAGCGATGGCGAATTGATGTGTACAGCCAGCGCGGCATCTTTGGGTATTATGATGCCTGTTTTATCGGTACGGCCGCAGGATACGATACCGGTGATAGCTACGGTTAGCAGAGCCAGGGACAAAAGGTTGCGTTGCATATTAATATTTTAAGAAAGATTTACGTATTTGACGGGGCGTTTTGCCGCTGAACCATCAAATGCGTTTAAATTGAGTTCAAATAAACAAATTATTGGTAAGATTTGCCAGCGCCACTGTTTCCTGCTTTCCGGTTTTAATATTTTTGACTACGCCTGTATTATTTTGTATTTCCTGGCTGCCAATAATTACAACATAACCAATATTTTTCTTTTCGGCATATTTGAACTGTTTGTCCATTTTGGCCTGTTCGTGAAACAATTCGCAGCGTACGCCCTGCCTGCGAAGCGATTGCATGGTGGTGAATGCGGTGGCGCTTTCGGCTGCACCCATATTGAAAAACAGCACCTGGGTGCCGGTGTAAACGCCTTCGGGGAAAAGTTTCAGGTCTTTCATTACATCATAAATGCGATCAACGCCAAAGCTGATGCCTACGCCCGGAATATTGGGTACGCCAAAAAGACCTGTAAGGTCATCGTAACGCCCGCCGCCGCCGATGCTGCCCATTTTAACTTCGGCCGGTGCTTTGGCCTCGAAAATAATGCCGGTGTAATAATTTAATCCGCGGGCAAGCGTAAAGTCGATCGTCAGATTGCTGATTGCTGATTGCCTGTTTACGGTTTCCAGTTCTTCAATACCTTTTTTCCCGATTTCGAGTTCGCCAAGAAGCAATTTAATCTGCTGCAGTTTTTCGTCGTTACTGCCGGTAATGTTCAGATATTTTTCGATAGTGCTTATCTGGTCATCATTCAATCCGCGTTGGGCGAGTTCGGCCTTTACCTTATCTATACCAATTTTATCGAGTTTATCGATGGCAATGGTAATATCGATCATTTTGTCGGCGCCCCCACAAAATTCAGCCAGGGCCGTTAAAATTTTACGGCTGTTGATGCGCAGATCATAATTAGGCATCCCCAATTGCGTAAATACATCGTGGTATATATTGGTCAGTTCAATTTCATTCAGTAATGAATTGCTGCCTACTACGTCGGCATCGCATTGATAGAACTCACGGTAACGGCCTCTTTGCGGCTTGTCGGCACGCCAAACCGGTTGAATCTGGTAGCGCTTAAACGGAAAAGTAATCTGTCCGTGGTTCATGGCCACATAGCGGGCAAACGGAATGGTAAGATCGTATTTCAGGGCGCGCTCTGTTATTTCTTTTACATTCTTTCCCTGCAACACTTTTTCAAAATCTTCACGTGCCTGTGTTTGTTTATCGGCGAGTCCGTTATTCAGAATTTTAAAGATCAGTTTATCGCCTTCCTCGCCATACTTGCCCATCAATGTTTCGATATTTTCCATGGCCGGCGTTTCAAGCGGTTGAAATCCGTACAGTTCAAAAACACTGCGAATGGTATTAAAAATAAACTGCCTTTTACGAACCTCTTCTGGTCCGAAATCTCTTGTTCCCTGCGGTAATGATGGTTTTGACATTAATTATAATATTAAATGTTGAATATCGAATTTTGAATGTCGAAGTATAAGAACTTCAACATTTGTCATTTACCATTCGATATTCGATATTTCTGAATGATTTTATCACAGGCCTTATCAACCATTTCAAATACTTCGTGGTAGCCGGGTTCAGTTCCATAAAAGGGGTCGGGCACATCCATATTTTTACCCGGGTACAGTTCGTTCATCAGCAGATCGACTTTCGAAGGATCAAATTCCTTTTTGGCGATAAGCTGCATTTCTTCCACCACATCTTCGGCCATTGCGTATATTTTGTCGAACCGGTTAAAATCGGCGGCTGCAAAACGGCGGGCCCGTTGTTTACTGATGTCGATGCCATGCAGTAAAGCCACTTTTTGAGATAGCCGGTGAGGCGCTTCTCCTATATGATATCCGTTGGTGCCGGCGCTGTCGATCGTCCACAATAAACCTTCTTTTAATGCCTTGTGCTGCAAAATGCCTTCGGCGAGGGGGCTTCGGCAAATATTACCCAGGCAAACCATTAAAATTTTCATAGGCGGCAAAGATAGTTTTTGTTTGTGGTTTGGGGTTTGCGGTTTGTGGTTCGATTTCCGGTCTGTAGAAGGCAATCTAAACGACTGGCATTTTAAAGCGCGAAGCAACAACAAACTACAAACCACAAACCTCAAACTAATTTATGGAATCCTTCTCTCTTAGCATCTCATAATCAACCTGCGCAGGTTCATTTTTGATGGATTCATCACCATACCATAACCAATTATTCGGGGTTTGTTTTGCTGTGGAGCACCCGACGATAATCACTAAATCATACTATCATGATGAAGCCCGAAATGATTCTGTCGAGCGACCTGCTTGATATATTATTTGAAGACCGGAATAAAGACTACGGCGCCTATCAGCTGCGCAAACAATATCACCGGCGTTTACTGATTGCGTTAGGCAGCATTCCGGTATTGGTGGGTTTGTTTTTCTGGATAAATTATCTGAATAAAACCCTGCGGTCTGAAACAATAGCAGGGTTGCCGTTGAACAAAGATGTGGTGATTCAACAGATAGAAATTGATAAGCCTTTGCCTAAACCGCCCGAAGCGCCTAAGCAAAAGCAGATTGCTACTATAAAAAATACCAGCCCGGTCATTGTACAGCAGGAAGTTGCAGCCGATCCGCCGCCAACGGTAGATGAACTGGACAATGATAACCGTGCCATTTCAAATGCCACCCGTGAAGGCGAGCCCCCTGTTTCGGTAACATCGCCCCCAACCGGTGAGGTGGGGGGAACCGGAGATAAGCCGGCTGCGGAACCTGCTCCGGAACCCGAAAAAGTGGTATCCGTTGCCGAAGTGATGCCTGAATACCCGGGTGGGGTAGACGCACTTCGACGGTTTTTGGGCCGCAACCTGCGGGTGCCTGAAAATGTTATAGAACCGGGGCAACGGGTGAAAGTGCCGGTTCGTTTTATAGTGAATAAGAACGGTGAGTTATCGGATGTGGAATTTCTGGTACAGGCCGACGAAGTGCTGAAACAGGAAGTATTACGGGTAATGCATAAAATGCCGAAATGGAAACCCGGTTTGCAAAACGGTAAAAATGTAGCGGTTTTCTTTTCGATACCCATTGTTTTTGAAGTGAGTGAATAAGCCAGTAAAGTCCAAAAGTCCGGAAGTAGGAAAGAATCCTAACACCGGAAAAAGCTTCTTCCTGACTTTCAATCTTTCCGTCTTTCGGACTTCCGGACTTTCAGACTTTTTTGGATTTCAGTATAGTGTTTATTTCTTATCTTGCCCGAACCCTAAATAAAGTACATGGCATCGGAATTAGAGGATAAAAAAAACAAGGCTTACGTTAACAGAAGAGCTATAATGGATCTTGGAATGGGCATTATATATGCCGGGGTAGGTGGTTTCTTTGTAGTGACAGGTTTGATGGGCATTGAAATGGAATTTCCCCCCAAACCATTCTCCTACATATTCGGTGCTCTATGTTTGTTGTACGGCGGTTTTAGGATTTATCGCGGCATTAAGAGAAACTATTATCGGTAAAGCAATTAATTATTCAGGCTGTTCGAATCCAGTATTAAATTTTGATTAAACCAATAAGGAAATTAATACCTGATTTTATTCGGCCTTTGAAAAAACATAGAAGTATTCAGATGAAATGGATAGGGCTTAATCAACCGGTTGTAAGGGTATTGGTAGCGATTGTTGCAGCGAGCTTATTTTTAAATGCATGTAGCTCAGGACCCACACAACCCCGCGAAACCACAACCAGTGGAACCATTCGCATAAGCGTAGATGAATCGTTTAAACCGGTTATCGACTCGCAGATTAAAGTATTTGAATCACAGCATCCCGATGCGCATATTATAGTTCAATATAAACCCGAAGCTGATTGTTTGCGCGACCTGAATGTGGACAGCATTCGCATGGTAATTGTAACGAGGGGTTTAAGTGAATCAGAGGAAAAAACACTAACCAATAAATTATCATTTAAGCCCATATATGGGGCGATTGCCTTTGACGCCATTGCTGCAATTGTAAATAACGAGGTAAAAGATACCTCATTTACCATGCAGGATATTCGCTCAATGGTAAAAGGAACCAGTGGATACAAATACAAAGTATTGCTTGATGGAAAATCGGCTACCAGTACCGTTCGGTTTGTGATCGATTCCTTATTGAAGGGGCAGCCACTCAGTTCCAATGTGGTGGCGGCTTCCAATACCGAAGGGGTGATTGAATATGTATCGAAAAATAAGGATGCGATTGGTTTACTGGGCGTTAGCTGGATCGGTAATAGAGACGATACCACCCAGCTGAGTTTCTTAAAAAAAGTTAAAATTGCGCACATCGAATGCCGCGGCTGTGATGGCACATATGTTGACCCGGTTCAATACAACATCGCCTACGACCGGTATCCCATGATTCGACCTTTATACTACATATTAAAGGAAAATTATGACGGGCTTGGCAACGGATTTGCTAATTTTCTTATCTACGAAAAGGGGCAAAAGATTTTTTACAGGGCATATCTGCTACCTGCCAGAATGAGCTTTGAGCAGCGTAACATGCAGATATCCAAATAAAATGCGGATTCCTAATTCATTATAAAACTTAAAAAAATAGCAACTTACAATGAGCAAGCGATTCATCAGTTTTGTAACCATGGTTGTACTGGGTAGCAATGTGCTATTTGCCCAGAGTGTGGAACAGGGAAGGAAGTTCTTTTATTACGAACGCTTTAAAAGTGCCAGAGAGAATTTTGAAAAAGTGCTGGCAGCGAATCCGAATAATATAGATGCAACATACTGGCTCGGTCAAACCATGCTTGAGCAGAAAGATTCTGTTGCAGCTAAAAATTTATATCAGAAATTTCTTACGCAAAATGGCAATGCTCCTTTGATAATTGTTGGTGCAGGAGAGCTTGAACTGCGTGAAGGAAAAACCAACGATGCCCGCCAGCGTTTTGAAACAGCCATCTCCTTAACCAAAGGAAAAGATATTGAAGTGCTGAATGCTATTGGCCGCGCCAATGTTGATACAAAAGCAGGTGATGCCAGTTATGCCATTGAAAAACTGAACCTGGCCACACAGATCAAAGGATTTAAAGATCCTGAAACTTACCTGATCATGGGTGATGCCTACCGTAAATTAACCGATGGCGGTAATGCAATCACTTCTTATAATAAAGCGCTCGCTCTTGATCCCAAACTGGCCGCTGCAAAACATAAGATCGGTAAAGTATATCTTACCCAAAGAAATACCGACTTTTTTATGCCTGCTTTCGAAGATGCCATTAAACTGGATCCGGCTTATGCGCCCACTTACTTTGAATTATTTTATTACTGGTATTTCAGAGATGTAAATAAAGCCGCTCCCTTATTGGATAGCTATATTGCCAATACCGATCAGGGACCGGATGCTGAATATTTAAAAACCGACTTTTTATATGCCTCGGGCAAACATGCCGAAGCAAAAGAAAAAGCATTGGGTTTAATTAACCAGTTGGGCACCAAAGTAGCTCCCAGAATGTATAAACTGGTGGCTTACGCCTGCGATACCCTTAAGGATATAGCCTGCGCCAATAAATACATGACCGATTATTTTGCCAAACAATCGCCCGATGATGTTTTGGCCGCTGACTATGAAGAGTTTGCCAGCATCAACGCTAAAACACCGGGCAGTGAAGCACAGGCTTTTGTAAACCTGCAAAAAGCAGTTGATAAAGACACCGTTGTAGAAAACAAAGTAAAATACATTAACAAGGCTGCCGCACTGGCTAAAAAAATGGGCGACCGCAAACAGGAAGCTAATTGGCTGGGTGTTACTATTGCCTTAAAACCCGCTCCTTCGCAAACCGACTATTTCAACTGGGGTATGGCCCATTACCAGGCTGGTAATTACAAAACAGCTGATAGTGTTTTCTGCGGATTATACCAATCGAAATTCCCCGACCAGATCTATGGCTACCTGTGGTGCGCCAAAAGCAAACTGGCTCAGGATACTACCATGACATTAGGACTGGCAGCGCCGGCTTATGAAAAACTGGGAGAAATGGCCATGAAGCTCGATTCTGTGAAATTCAAATCACAGGCAACCAGTGCCTGGACTTTGCTGACCACCTATTATAATGACGTTAAAAAAGACAGCAAAACAGCCCTGGCATATGTTGACAGAATTTTACAGGTAGATCCTACCAATGCATTTGCCTTACAGGTGAAACCGATTCTGCAAAAAGCCAGCAGCAAACCTTCTACTCCCGCCCAAAAACCTAAATCGGGCGGTGGCGGCGGAAGCAGCAGTACCAATACGGGAAAATCTGCAACGGCAACAGACGCAAAGAAAAAATAACTGTTTAACAAACAGTAATTGCATCATATTCAATCCCCCCGACCGGTTTTTTATAAAATCGGTCGGGGGGAATTTTATTTTATTGGTTTTGAAGTTGAAAATTACAACCGCTGTCTTATTTTTGCGACTAAACCAAAGCGGGTTATGATTATGTACCTGTTACAAGCCTCCGCCGTTGCCCACGATTCCAATAGTTCCTTCTGGTATCTTCCGATTGCTATTCAGTTAATTTTTGCTATACTTTTTGTGGCGGTAATGATGGGTGTTACCCATTGGCTCGGCCCCAAACGTAAAACAGCCGACAAGCTCGAAACATTTGCCAGCGGTATCAAAAGTCACGGCGACGCACGTCAGCCCATGGCCATTAAGTATTTTCTGGTAGCCATATTATTTGTATTGTTCGATGTGGAAGTGATCTTTTTTTACCCCTATGCGGTGAATTTTAAAGAACTGGGGTGGAGTGGATTTGGCGCCGTTTTAATGTTCATCGGGTTTTTTCTGGCCGGTTTTATATACATTATCAAAAAAGGAGCGTTAAAGTGGGAAGATTAAAAATTAATATGCTAATGTAAAAATATGCTAATGTGCTAATGCTTTTGCACAGCGTAAAGGAACATAATGGTTGTGCGGGGTGTTATACTTTGAAACGTTATCCAATTAGCTAATTAGCAAATTATCAAATTATTATTATGGCACGTCCTGTTCAATATAATATATACGGTCAAACCGATGTGAAACTGGTTAAGGAAGGCCCCGAAGGGTATATGGGCGAAGGATTTTTTGGTACCAGCCTCGATAAAGTAGTGGGGCTGGCCCGTAAAAATTCTATCTGGCCCCTGCCTTTTGCCACCTCCTGCTGCGGAATTGAATTTATGGCAACGATGGGATCGCATTACGACCTGGCCCGCTTTGGGTCGGAGCGCGTAGGTTTTTCGCCCCGTCAGTGCGATTTATTGATGGTTATGGGTACAATTGCCAAAAAAATGGCACCGGTAGTAAAACAGGTATATTTGCAAATGGCAGAACCGCGCTGGGTTTTAGCCATGGGTGCCTGCGCCAGCAGTGGCGGCATCTTTGATACCTACAGCGTATTACAGGGAATCGACCAGATAATACCTGTTGACGTATATGTTCCTGGTTGTCCTCCACGGCCTGAAGCTGTTATCGACGGTATTATCAAAATTCAGGACCTGATAGGAAAAGAAAGCTTGCGCAGAAGAAACAGCGAAAAGTATAAACAATTAATGGAGAGTTACGGAATACAGTAACTAATTTGAAAATTTGAAAATGAGCAAATTTGAAAATGCTCAAAAGACCTGAACAGGTATTTAATTTTCAAATTTTCAGATTCACAAATTTTCAAATTGCAATGTTGACGAACGACTATATTAAACAACGGTTAACAGAAAAGTTTGGCGACCAGGTTCAGCAATTTCAGGAGCCTTATGGGATGCTTACGTTTGAAGCACCCAAAGACCTGAACCTGAAAGTGCTTCAGTTTTTGTACGACGAGGAGGCGCTGGCATTTCGCTTTTTAACCGATCTGCAGGCAGTTCACTATCCTGATAATAAAGGACGCGAACTGGCGGTTGTATACCACCTGCATAGCCTTACCGCTAATGTGCGTATCCGTTTTAAAGTATTTACAGAAATTGAAAAACCCGATGTGTACAGCGCAACCGCCCTGTTTTCGGGCGCAAACTGGATGGAAAGGGAAACCTATGATTTTTACGGGGTCAATTTCATTGGACATCCTAACCTGAAGCGGATATTGAATGTAGATGAAATGGACTACTTTCCTATGCGAAAAGAATTTCCGCTCGAAGAGCAGACCCGTGTTGATAAAGACGATGATATGTTTGGTAGATAATTTGAAAATTTGAAAATGAATTAATTTGAAAATGGAGGCCAATCCGTTTTCGTTAATTTTCAAATTTTCAAATTGAATTATTTTCAAATTAATTTATGAGTGATCATCATATAAAGTTACCCGAAGGCTCAATTGAGAAACAAACCACCACGCTTAATTTAGGACCTACGCATCCTGCCACCCATGGTGTATTTCAGAACATCCTGGAACTGGATGGCGAGCGGATCATATCTGCCGAACAAACCGTAGGCTATATTCACCGTGCGTTTGAAAAAATTGCAGAACGCCGACCCCTGTACCAGATCACCCCACTTACCGACCGGTTAAATTATTGTTCAGCTCCCATTAACAACATGGGCTGGCATTTGACCTGCGAAAAACTGCTTGGTGTAAAAACGCCCAAGCGGGTTGATTATCTGCGTATCATTATAATGGAACTGGCGCGTATATCCGATCACCTCATTTGCAATTCAATTGTAGGGGTTGATACCGGGGCCTATACCGGTTTTTTGTATGTAATGCAGTACCGCGAGCTGATTTACGAAATATACGAAGAAGTATGCGGCTCACGCCTTACTACCAATATCGGGCGCGTTGGCGGTTTTGAAAGGAATTTCACCAACACAGCATTTGAGAAGCTCGAAAAATTCCTGAACGAATATCCCAAAGTGCTCAGGGAATTTGAAAACCTGTTTACCCGCAACCGTATTTTCATGGAGCGTACGATTGGCGTTGGTCCTATCAGCGCCGAAAGAGCCCTGAACTATGGTTTTACCGGGCCTAACCTGCGTGCAGCCGGTGTTGATTACGACGTAAGAGTACATTCTCCATACAGCAGCTACGAAGATTTTGAATTTGAAATACCTGTAGGCAGTACTGGCGATTGCTACGATCGTTACCTGGTAAGGAACGGCGAAATGTGGCAGTCGTTGAGCATTATTGAGCAGGCTTATCGCAAAGTGAAAGAGTTCAAAGGCAAAGAAGCGGAAGTATTTCATGCCGATGTGCCTGAATATTATCTGCCCGAGAAAAAGGATGTTTATACAAAAATGGAAGCGCTGATATGGCACTTCAAAATAATAATGGGTGAGGTTGATATTCCACCGGGAGAAATATATTTTTCGGTAGAAGGAGGAAATGGCGAATTAGGATATTACCTGATCACCGATGGTGGCCGTACACCGTACCGCCTGCACTTCCGCCGGCCTTGTTTTATTTATTACCAGGCTTACGAAGAACTGACCAAAGGAAGCATGCTGAGCGACGCCATTATTACCATGAGTAGTTTGAATTTGATTGCCGGAGAAATGGATGCGTAATAATTTGAAAATTTGAAAATGTGCTAATTTGAAAATGTTAGCACCCTGAGTGTTGAACCTGATTTTAAATTTTCAAATTTTCAAATTCACAAATTTTCAAATTAATTATCAAATTAAATAAAGTGGTTCAATTTTCTGCAGAGAAACTGAGTAAAGTAAACGAGATCATCGCACGTTATCCGGCAGGAAAACAAAAAAGTGCATTGATCCCTGTGCTGCATATAGCCCAGGAAGAATTTGGAGGATGGTTGAGTGCTGAAGCCATGGATTATGTAGCTTCTTTATTGAAACTGGAGCCAATTGAAGTATACGAAGTGGCTACCTTTTATTCGATGTACAATTTAAAACCGGTGGGCAAATATGTGTTTGAAGTTTGCCAAACCGGTCCATGTATGTTGAACGGCAGCGACGACATTATTGATTATATAAAACAAAAACTGGGTATAAAACCCGGTGAAACTACCGCCGACGGTTTGTTCACTTTAAAAACCGTTGAGTGTTTGGGCGCCTGCGGTTATGCTCCCATGATGCAACTGGGCAAGCATTACCGCGAACACCTGACCAAGGAAAAGATCGATGCAATAATTGATGAGTGTGAGAGGAATGCAGTAACGAATAATTAAGCTTAAAGCCGAACGCTTAACGCTGAACGCGGCGTTAAGCATTTTGCGTTAAGCGTTGAGCATATAAAATAATATGGGAAGAAAATTATTATTAGAAAAAGCGCATGTTCAGGGGATCCGGAATTACGATGTGTACCGTCGTGAGGGAGGTTATCGCAGCGTTGAAAAAGCGCTGAAGACCATGAGCCCCGACCAGGTGACCGAAGAAGTTAAGAAAAGTGGTTTGCGCGGTCGTGGTGGTGCAGGGTTTCCTGCGGGTATGAAGTGGAGCTTTCTGGCCAAACCCGAAGGCGTTCCCCGTTACCTGGTATGCAATGCCGATGAATCGGAGCCCGGTACTTTCAAGGACCGTTACCTGATGGAGTTTATTCCGCATTTGCTCGTCGAAGGGTTGATCGTTTCGTCGTATGCGTTAGGTTCGAACAGAACTTATATATATATCCGCGGTGAATACGCGTGGATCGTTGATATTCTTGAGCAGGCGATTGCCGAGGCAAAGAACAATGGCTGGCTGGGTAAAAATATCCTGGGCAGCGGGTTTGATTGTGAAATTTATGTGCAGCGCGGCGCCGGTGCCTATATCTGTGGTGAGGAAACCGCCCTGCTCGAATCGCTCGAAGGTAAAAGAGGCAACCCCCGTATAAAACCACCGTTCCCTGCGGTAAAAGGTTTGTGGGATAGCCCCACTGTGGTAAACAATGTAGAAACCCTGGCAGCCGTAGTGCCTATTTTGAATATCGGCGGCGAAGAATATGCTAAAATCGGCGTGGGTAAATCTACCGGTACCAAACTCCTTTCGGCCTGCGGCAATATTAACAAGCCCGGCGTTTATGAAATAGACATGACCATTTCGGTTGAAGAATTTATATACAGCGATGAATACTGTGGTGGCATAGCCAATGGCAAACGCTTAAAGGCATGTATTCCCGGTGGTTCATCTGTTCCCATTTTGCCGGCCAACCTGTTGCTGAAAACAGCTAAGGGTGAATCGCGCATGATGAACTACGAAAGTTTGGCCGACGGTGGTTTTGCCACCGGCACCATGATGGGGTCAGGCGGATTTATTGTGCTGGATGAAGACCAGTGCGTGGTTCGCCATACGTTAACACTGGCCCGTTTTTATCGCCATGAAAGTTGCGGACAATGTTCGCCCTGCCGCGAAGGAACCGGCTGGATGGAAAAGATTTTAAAGAACATTGAATACGGAAAGGGCAAGAAGAGTGATATTGATCTGTTGTGGGATATTCAACGCAAAATAGAAGGCAATACCATTTGCCCCTTAGGCGATGCAGCCGCCTGGCCGGTAGCAGCAGCTATTCGTCATTTCAGAGATGAGTTTGAATGGCATGTGCAATACCCGAATGCTGCACAAAACAGGAATTATGGATTAGCGCATTATGCAGATCCCTTACCCCTGGCCCCTAAAGGGGTATCATAACCCCCTTATCCCCTAAAGGGGAATCAAAATGGGCGATATGAAGAAAAATACACGACCTTGAAGAAGTAAAAAGGGAAGACGAAGAGAGGCAAAAGCAACTTGAAATGGAGAGATTGAAAGTGGTAAGATTTACAAACGAAAAAGTATTGAAGACCGGAGAAGTTTAATTCAAAAGATATATCTATTAATAACCGAACTTTCTAAGGTTTAATTAAAACGTAGAGAGTTTTTAAAAGCCCCTTTAGGGGTTTGGGGTATGGCTGAAGAAAAAAAATTATTTAAGGTAACTATCGATAACATCACCGTTGAGGTGGAGCCGGGAACAAGCATCCTGAATGCAGCGCGTAAGATAGGAGGAGATGTAACACCGCCTGCAATGTGTTATTATAGCAAGCTGAAAGGCAGTGGTGGTAAATGCCGTACCTGTTTGGTCGAAGTATCGGCAGGCTCTACGGCCGATCCGCGTCCGATGCCCAAGCTGGTTGCCAGCTGCCGTACCAATGTAATGGATGGCATGGTGGTGAAAAATATTACCAGCGAACGCGTACTGGAAGCAAGAAAAGGCGTAGTAGAGTTACTGCTCATCAATCACCCGCTCGATTGCCCTATTTGCGATCAGGCCGGTGAATGTCACCTGCAGGATTTAAGCTTCGAACATGGCGCTGAAGGTACCCGCTACGAATTTTCGCGCCGTACATTCGAAAAGCACGCCCTCGGCCCCTATATACAACTGCACATGACGCGTTGCATTTTGTGCTACCGTTGCGTGTATACGGCCGATCAGCTCACAAACAAACGCGTACACGGCGTATTAGACAGGGGCGATCATGCAGAAATTGCTACCTACATCGAAAAATCGCTTGATAACGACTTTATCGGCAACGTGATCGACGTTTGTCCGGTAGGAGCATTGACCGATAAAACCTTCCGCTTTAAAAACAGGGTATGGTTCCTGAAACCTGAAGATGGGCACCGCAATTGTCCTAAATGTTCGGGCAAGGTAACGCTGTGGTACCGGGGCGATGAGGTATTTCGTGTAACTGCCCGTAAAGATCAGTGGGGCGAAGTGGAAGACTGGATCTGTAATGAATGCCGCTTTGAGAAAAAGAAAACCAGCGACTGGGTTATCGACGGACCAACCAAAGTAAGCCGTCATTCGGTGATCAGTGCTAACCATTATGTTGATGTGAAAAAACCGCATGAAACATTACCCGAAGTTATGGGTGGCCGCCAGCCGCGTTTGCTGATGGACATTCATACAATAAGCGAAGTGAATAAACCCGAAATAGATCTGTCGAAGATAAAAGGACCGGCGCACTCGAATGATTTTAAAAACGGAAGTCAGAAGTAGGATGTCTGAAGTCGGAAGTACGAAGTAAAAGGTTGATAAGTTAAAAAGTTTACAAGTTAACAGGTTTACGGATTGACAGAAACGGAGGCAATTGCCGTTTGCCGATTCACGATTCACGCAATAAAAATTTAAAATGCAATCTGCTTTATTAGCTATTGATCTGTTTTTTGTGATAGAGAAATTAGTGCTAATCATAGGTATAGTTTCTATATCACTGGTTATTGCCATGTACGAAACCTATGCCGAACGTAAAGTAGCGGCTTTTATTCAGGATCGCCGGGGACCCAACCGGGCTGGTCCGTTTGGTTTGTTACAACCGCTGGCCGACGGATTGAAGCTGTTCATGAAAGAAGAGATCATTCCCAATACTTCGAACCGCTTTTTGTTTATTCTGGGCCCTTGTTTGGCCATGCTGGCGGCGATGATGACATCGGCCGTTATTCCCTGGGCCGGCAAGCTGAATGTATTTGGTCGTGAAGTAAACCTGCAGATCGCCGATATTAATATTGGAATTTTATATGTGTTTGGTGTGGTGAGCATGGGTGTGTATGGTATTATGATCGGAGGATGGGCTTCGAACAATAAGTTTTCTCTGATGGCCGCTTTGCGTGGCGCATCGCAGGTAATCAGTTATGAATTGCCGATGGGTTTATCGCTCATCGCCCTGCTGATGCTTACCGGTTCTTTAAAAATGAGTGAGATCGTTGGTCAGCAAATCGACAGCTGGTACAACGTACTATATCAGCCACTGGGCTTTTTTATTTTCCTGGTTTGCGCTTTTGCAGAATGTAACCGTACGCCGTTCGACCTGCCTGAAGCAGAAAACGAGCTGAACTTTGGTTACCACCAGGAATACTCATCCATGAAACTGGGTTTTTACCTGTTTGCAGAATATATTAATATGTTCATCAGCAGCGTGGTAATGGCTACCTTGTTCTGGGGTGGATACGATATTCCGTTTGTGAACGATGCCCATCTTACGCAATCTGTTGGGGTTAACCTGATGGCGCTGTTTCAGGGACTGTCGCTGTTTATAAAAGTGGCGATATTTATTTTTGTGTTCATGTGGGTGCGCTGGACGATTCCGCGCTTCCGCTATGATCAGCTGATGAACCTGGGATGGAAAGGATTGATTCCTTTAAGCCTGATCAACATGGTTGTTACCGCCGCTTTGGTATTATTGAAGGCCAACGGCTGGAAATTTTAATCCCGCGAAAACGCGGGACGTAGACGTGGGAAATTAATTGGAGTATTGAAGGGAGAAAAATACTTTTGCGGTTTTATAGTAGTGAAGATTGTTCAGCAGATTTAAGTTAACTATTTATAATGCAAACATTAACAAGCAGAGCCAAGCCGGTAAGTCGTAAGCCCATGACACTCGTGGAGCGACTCTACGTGTGGAATATTGCAAAGGGCATGATGATTACCCTCGGCCACCTTTTTAAAAAGAAAGCCACCATTAGCTATCCCGAGCAAAAACGCCCGTTTAGCCCGGTATTTCGTGGTTTGCACATCCTCAACCGCGATGAAGAAGGACGCGAGCGTTGCACAGCCTGTGGCTTATGTGCACTGGCTTGTCCGGCCGAAGCCATAACTATGGAAGCTGCCGAGCGTTTGCCGGGTGAAGAAAATTTATATCGCGAAGAAAAATATGCCGCCAAATATGAGATCAACATGCTGCGGTGTATTTTCTGCGGATTATGTGAAGAAGCCTGTCCGAAAGATGCTGTTTATTTAAGCGAAACCTTTGCGCCTTCAAATTATCAGCGTAAAGGATTTATATATGGAAAAGATGATTTATTAATTCCAAACCCCAAAGAAAACCCAGGCGAGTATCAGAAAGCTGTGGGCAACCGGCGAATTAATAAAGAACAGGCCAATTAACCGAACCAACAAGCTGCAATGGATATATCACAAGTATTATTTTATGCTTTAAGTGCGCTGGCACTCGGCAGCGCCATTATGGTAGTGATCAGCCGTAACCCGGTACATAGTGTATTGTGGCTCATCGTCACTTTTTTTGCTATTTCAGGACATTATATTTTAATGAATGCCCAGTTTTTGGGTATTGTGAACCTCATAGTTTATGCAGGTGCCATTATGGTATTGTTCCTGTTTGTGATCATGTTAATGAACCTGAATGTTGAAACAGAGCCGCAAAAAAATAAATGGCTTAAGCTGGCCGGTGTGGTTGCCGGCGGATGTTTACTGCTGGTGCTCGTAGCTGCCCTTAAACAGGCCGAAGTAAAAGGAAAAGTGGCGCTGCTGGGAACCGGCGATATTGGTTTGATACGCAATCTCGGCAAAGCTTTATTCACCGATTATGTAGTGCCTTTTGAAATCAGCAGCGTTCTGTTTTTAAGTGCTATGGTAGGCGCTGTGGTGATCGGCAAAAAATAATGAACAGATGAATAACGAATGTCGAATGATGAAGTAAATACAACTTCGATGTTCAACATTCTACATTTAATATTCGATATTTTATTATGGTAATTGAAAGATATATCTACCTCGCTATTGCCCTTTTTTGTATTGGAATTGTAGGGGTGCTGGCACGTCGCAATGCCATCATTATTTTCATGTGCATTGAGCTGATGCTGAATGCCGTGAACTTATTGCTGGTTGCGTTTTCAAAAATGCATCACCTGGCCGGTGTTGCTAAAAATGCATCGGCGGGTATCGACGGGCAATTATTCGTATTCTTTATTATGGTAGTGGCGGCCGCTGAAGTAAGTGTGGGACTGGCCATTATTGTTATGATGTATCGAAACACCCATTCGGTAGATGTGAATTTTTTAAACAGGCTCAAACATTAAAATGCTAAACGCACAACGCTAAACGCATAACGCATAACGCCAAAAGCAAAATGTTTTTTACTACGCATTCGGCGTTCAGCGTTCAGCATTAAGCGTTCGGCATTCAGCATTAAGCTTAAAAATATGAACGTGTTACAATTAGTTTGGCTGGTTCCCTTTTTTCCGCTGGTTGGCTTCCTGCTCAACGGTTTGTTCAGGAAACAACTGAGTAAACCGCTGATCAGCATCATTGGCTGCGGTATGGTACTGGGTTCCTTTATTGTGAGCATTCTTCTGTTTGCAGAAGTAAAGACTGGTAACACCTATGTTGCCAATTTGTTTGATTTTATCAGCTTCGGAAACCTGTCGATCCCTTTTGCTTTTCAGATCGACCAGCTTTCTTCGTTGTTCTTACTGATCATAACCGGTGTAGGTTTTTTGATACACGTATATTCTGCCGCCTACATGCATGAAGAAAGAAATGAGCATTATGGCCGCTACTTCTGTTACCTGAACCTGTTTGTGTTTTCGATGCTGTTGCTGGTACTGGGCGCCAACTATGTGATCATGTTCATTGGCTGGGAAGGTGTGGGATTATGTTCGTACTTACTCATCGGTTACTGGTTTAAAAATACCGAATACAATAATGCCGCGAAGAAAGCCTTCATCATGAACCGCATTGGTGACTTAGGCTTTTTGATCGCAATCTTCTGGCTCATTGCCAAACTGGGTACTGTGACCTTTAATACACCCGGTCATACCGGTGTTTTTGACCTGTATAGCAAACTCACCAGAACCGATCTTATTGGTATAACGGTGTTGTTGTTTGTAGGCGCTACCGGTAAAAGTGCGCAAATACCATTATACACCTGGTTACCCGATGCCATGGCGGGTCCAACACCTGTATCGGCCCTCATCCATGCTGCTACGATGGTTACTGCCGGTATTTACATGATCGCCCGCAGTAATGTTTTATATACCAAAGCGCCTGAAACGCAAAGTCTGGTGGCTGCCATCGGTTTGGCCACTGCGTTATTTGCTGCTACCATTGCTTTAAAACAGAACGATATTAAAAAGGTGCTGGCTTACAGTACCGTAAGCCAGTTGGGTTATATGTTCCTGGGTTTGGGAGTAGGGGCTTACACCGGTGCTGTGTTTCATGTTATGACGCATGCCTTTTTTAAAGCTCTGTTGTTCCTCGGCGCCGGTTCTGTAATTCATGCCATGCACCACGAACAGGATATCCGCCGTATGGGTGGATTGAAAAAATATTTACCGGTAACGCATATTACCTTTTTAATTGGCTGTATTGCCATTGCCGGTATTCCTCCTTTCAGCGGTTTCTTTTCAAAAGATGAAATATTATCGGCGGCTTATACCAAAGACCCGATTTATTATTACCTGGGTGTTGCCGGCGCTATGATGACGGCCTTTTATATGTTCCGTTTATATGCCACTACCTTCCTCGGCAGTTTCCGCGGAACGGAAGATCAAAAGCATCATTTGAATGAAAGCCCCGCAGCCATGACTATACCGTTGGTGGTATTAGCCATATTAAGTATTGCCGGCGGCTTTTTGGGTATTCCCGAAGTGCTGATGCCGGATGCACACTGGCTCGAACATTTTCTGGCCCCGGTATTTGAGCCTTCGGCCCGGATAGTACAAGCTGCACATGCAGGTGAGGTTGTTCATCCCGACCATAATACCGAGTACATGCTGATGGGCATTTCGGTTGGACTGGCATTTATTGCATTGATTGTTGCATTGGTACGATACAGCAAAAAGCCCGAATTGAACGAACCAGCCGGCTTTGGCAAAGTGCTGGCCGATAAATGGTATATTGATGAAATTTACAATTTCATCGTTGTAAAGCCCATGCAATGGCTGGCTAAAGTGCTGAATAGTTTTGTTGAAAGAGATCTGATCGATTGGATCGTTAATGGTATTGGCCGTGCCGTGAATTATACCAGCCGCCAGGTTCGCCTGTTGCAAAGCGGACTGGTTGGTAACTATGTGTTGCTGATGGTGCTGAGCATGCTGGTGTTTTTTGTAGTGCAGTTCTTTTTGAAAGGCAAGTAAAGAGTGGTCCCGATAGCTATCGGGTAGGGAAATCTCAAAATCAAAAAATTTCGAAATCAAGAAATCGCAATGATACCTGTTCTGCTGATAGTTATTCCGTTGGTGAGTGGTTTGCTTGCATTCCTGATAAAACAGGAAAAGGGCGTAAAAACCTGGGCGTTATTTTCTTCTTTAGTTACGCTTGTAATAGCTATACTGGGTGTAGCTGTTCTTCATAAAGAATCTTACCTGCAAACGCAGGTGGCCTGGTTGCCCGAGTTGGGCAGCAGCTTTTCAGTTACCATGGATGGCATGAGCAAACTATTGTGTTTGCTTACAGGTGTTGCCTTTCCCGGTATTTTTATCGCTACCTGGAATACCAGTTATAAAAATGTGCATCAGTTTTATGCCCTGATGTTGTTGATGCAAACCGGTTTACTCGGTGTGTTTGTTGCATCGGATGCACTGTTGTTTTACTTCTTCTGGGAACTGGCATTGATACCCGCTTACTTTCTGTGTTCAATTTGGGGTGGGGAAAGAAGAATTGCTGTTACTTTTAAATTTTTCATATACACGTTTGTAGGCTCCCTGTTAATGCTGGTGGGCATCATCTGGGTATATTATCATACCGGCGACCATTCATTTGCCATGACCTCTTTTTACAAGGTGAACCTGCCGGGTAATCAACAGGGCTGGCTGTTTTGGTTGTTCTTTCTGGCCTTTGCTATTAAAATGCCCATATTTCCTTTTCATACATGGCAGCCCGATACCTACGAACAATCGCCTACTGCGGTAACTATGGTACTGAGCGGTGTGATGGTTAAAATGGGTGTGTTCGGCATATTGCGTTGGCTGGCGCCCGTATTACCCATTGGCGTTTGGGCCTGGGGCGATACTGCTGCTACCTTATGTGTGATAGGAATGATCTATGCATCGCTGGTGGCCATGCAGCAGGATGATATGAAACGCCTGATTGCCTATTCATCTATTGCCCACATGGGTTTGATGGGGCTCGCTATTTTTGTTACTTCATCGGTAGGTATACAGGGCGTGATGGTGCAAATGTTCAATCACGGTATTAATATAATCGGCATGTGGATAGTGGTTGAGCTGATCGAACGCCAGTTTCATACGCGTAAAATGTCGGAACTGGGCGGGCTGGCACAGCAGGCGCCTTCACTGGCCATTATGCTGGTGGTAGTGGCATTGGCCAACGTGGCCTTACCGCTTACCAATGCATTCATTGGCGAGTTCATGATGTTCAACGGTGTGTTCGGATCAAAGTCAAGTAACTATCATTATATTTTCATGGTAGTGGGTGGTATCAGCATCATTTTGTCGGCCATTTATACCCTGAACATGATTCAGAAAGTATTTTTTGGCAATACCAATACGTTAACAGCCGGCGCGAAAGATATCCGGTTAAACGAAAAACTGGTATTGGCTGCACTGCTCATTGGCATTGTAGTAATGGGTGTATATCCCAAACCTATGATAGAAGCAACCCGCCATGCGGTGGATGCTATTTACTCGAAAATGTTTGTCAAATTACCATAAGCGAACGTATAGAATTGAATTATGAATGCAATTGTAATTTCGGCTGTTCTTGGTGTAGTGATGATGTTTAGTGGTGTGTTCACGAATAATAAAACCGCTATTCGCACAGTAGCTGTTATTGGTTTATTGTTCTTAACCATAGCGAATGTGATGGATTTGGGGGGGTATCATTTTTTTAACGTGAATGTTAAAAATATGCTGGTCTTTGAAGTGTTTGGTTTGTTGTTCAATACCATAGCATTTGCCAGCACCTGGATATACTTTTTGTTATCGGGCCGCGAAATGGACCGTGTGGGTGTAAACGTAGCCGAATACTATGCACTGATATTTTTTGTATTGTGCGGTATTGCCATTGCATCTACTTTCAATTCGTTGCTGATGCTGTTCTTAGGTATAGAAATCATTTCTATTCCTTTATACATTTTAACAGGCAGCGACAAACGTAACCTGAAGAGCAACGAAGCTTCGCTGAAATATTTTTTAATGGGTGCTTTTTCTACCGGTCTTATGCTGATGGGTATCACCCTCATCTACGGCGTAAAAGGTAGTTTTGATATGGATGTGATTCGCATGGGCGCTACCACATTAACACCTATGATGGCAGCCGGATTATTGCTGCTGTTGTTTTCAATGGCGTTTAAAGTATCGGCCGCACCTTTTCACTTTTGGACGCCCGATGTATACGACGGGTCGCCTACCGTATTTACTTCTTTTATGGCAACCATTGTAAAGGCAGCTGTGTTTATTGCCTTTATCCGTTTGTTCGAAGGTTGCTTTGGCGACATGCACCGCCAGTGGCAATTGCTGGTGGCCATTATTACTGCCGCTACTTTGTTTATCGGAAATATCACCGCCGTGTTTCAGCAGAGCGTTAAAAGAATGCTGGCCTATTCGAGTATTGCACAGGCCGGCTTTATGCTGTTTGCCCTGGTTGCGATGAACAACACGGCCAAAGAAGGATTGATTTTTTATACAGCGGCTTATAGCCTTGCTACCATCGGCATTTTTGCCGTGCTGCTGAAAATGAAAGATTATACGTTCGAAGGCTTTAACGGACTGGCCAAACGCCAACCCGTGCTGGCTGCTACCAATACCATATTTCTGCTGTCACTGGCCGGTATTCCTGCAACCGCCGGTTTCTGGGCCAAATTCTATATGTTATCTGCCGCCATTAACGAAGGCCATGTATTGTGGTTGGTGATTGTTGGGGTGCTGTGTGCGGCCATCAGCGTTTATTATTACTTCCGCGTTATACAGGCCATGTATTTTAAAGACGGCGAGCCGCAGGAAATTGAAACTTCTGCCGGCTTTAAAGGATTGCTCATTTGCATTGCTGCGGTGGTAATTCTGCTCGGCATCTTCCCGCAATGGCTGATCAATCAGTTGTATTCGTTTTTTTATCTATAATTGAAAAACTCTTTCAGTCCGTCGGCAGACGGGCTGCTTTAAATACGCTATTACGCCCCGGATTACCCGGGGCTCTTTATTTTATACCATAACTCCTTCACCATCCATCCATCTTTTGGTGTGTCGCCCGTAATATTTCTTACATTAGTCGTACCAATTCAGTATGACACTTCGCGACACCCTTTCGCTGTCTTTTCGTACGGTACGCAGCAATAAGTTACGTACGGGTATTACCGTGGCCATCATTGCCCTCGGTATTACCGCCCTTATCGGCATCAATACCGCTATTGCGGCCATCAAACAAAAGTTTGTCGAAAGCTTTTCTTCCATGGGCGCTACCGGTTTTACCATCCGCTACCAGGAACCCCGGCGATTTTTCAGGAACGAAGAAGTTAAAAAAGAAAAAAGAGGGGCAAAGAAAGAAAAGAAGTCGAACATGGGTAAGCCCGTTACCGAGCGACAGGCCGAAGAATTTAAACAATACTACCATTTCCCTTCACTGGTTAGTATCAACATTCAGGGCGCCCGCGATGCTATCGTTTCTTACGGAAATAAAAAAACGAACCCTACTGTTTGGGTGGCAGGCGGCGATGAGAATTATGTAAACCTCAATGGCTTTTCGATTTTATATGGCCGCGACCTGAATTCGCTTGATATTCAAACCGGTCGTAATGTATGTTTGATTGGAAAAGATGTTGCTGTAAAGTTTTTTGGAGAGAACATGGAACGGCCGATCGATAAAATCATTCGTATCAACAATATTCCTTTTCGTATAGTTGGTACGTTAAAACCGAAAGGATCAACCTTTGGCCGCAGTTTGGATAATTGCATTTTTACATCTTATACAAGCGTTCGCCGTTTTTTTAATTCAAACCCCAATGCATCGTTTAATGTACAGGTAAAAGTGAGTGATATTAAAATGATCGATGGCGCCATTGGCGAAGCAACTGCCATTTTCAGACCCATTCGCAAACTTGCCGTTACCGAATCGGATAATTTTCTGATCGACAAAAGCGACAGCTTTGCCGAAATGCTCATTCGCAACCTGAGCTTTATTACTATTGCAGCCCTGCTCATTGGTGTAATTACGCTGGCAGGCGCGGCCATCGGATTAATGAATATCATGCTGGTGGCCGTTACCGAACGTACCAAGGAAATTGGACTGGTAAAAGCCATTGGTGGTAAAAGAAAGAATGTACGCTACCAGTTTTTATATGAATCGATCATCATCAGCCTGCTGGGCGCCGCCTTTGGCATTGTGCTGGGTATTATTTTAGGAAATGTGGTGGGTATTTTACTGAGCACCAGTTTTGTAATTCCGTGGGATTGGGTGATTACCGGCGTAATTATCTGTTCGCTGGTTGGTTTGCTGGCCGGTTTGTATCCTGCACTGAAAGCGGCGAGACTGAATCCGATTGAGGCTCTGCGTTATGAATAAAACAAGTGGGGCGGTGCTATAACCTGCCGCCTGATAAAAGAAAAAGCCCGAAAGAAAGTTGCCATGCAACTGTCTTTCGGGCTCGCTTATTTTTTGAGCTTTTTATCTCGGATTTAATATTCTGTCTATACGTTCATTCAGATCCTGCAAATGATAACGGCTCATTTTATCGGTGTAAGCAGGTAAGGCTGCGGCAATTTCTGCTTTTAGCGCACGCAGGGTTCCGCGGGCTATTGAAATAATATCGGTTTTCTTTACTTCAACTGCCGGGCCAAAGGAGATCATAATTCCGCCACCTCCGCCAAAAGAGGGCGATGATGCGCTTGAAGCCAATGCACCAAGCCGCTCAACGAATGCCTTTTGCAGGTTGCGCCGGTAGTTGTCGATAGGTTTACGGGTGGGCAATTCGCTCCAGATGCCTTTTTTAAGGTCGTCGATAAATTCATCGAGGTGATAGGCACTGGCATCGCGGTTGGTTGAAGAAATAAGGCGTTGCAAGCGGGGCGTGCTTAACAGGCTGCCCAGCCAGGTATCCTGTAAACTGCTGATGCGATCATCTATCGGGGCATCTATTTTATCAAGAATAGATTTATTCATTAACCAGTTAGGTGTGGTGAACAGGTTCTTTTGCAAAAAGGCAACGGCTTCTTTTTGAAGTGATTTGGGTACAACGGTATAAACTGATCCTTCCTGATCGGTGGTTTTAAAATCGGTATATACACCACCGATATAGGTAACCGCATGGCCCATATACCGGCTGAAGGTGCCAATCACTTCATCGTACACTTCATCGAGCGTTTTATAATTCTCCCCTTTTTCATTTACCCATTTAGGCAACTGGGGCACGATCCATTTCAGATTTTTAATGCCATATTCGTTGGCCTTCATATTGTTGTCGCCCAGGCATTCGGTTTGCGCACGCGGGTCGATATTATCCATATGTAAAAAGCGCAGCCGGGGATCGTTGTAATGACTTTTCACCCAGTCGTTTAAAATGGCTTTTTCTTCTTCTTCAGTTTTGCCGGGCAGCATTTTGTAGCCCCATTCAATACTCCACAGGTCGTAATCGCCAATACGCGGGTACAAACCGGCGGGGCCAATATGGTCTTCAGGTTGCGCCACATAATTAAAGCGGGCATAGTCCATAATAGAAGATGTATGGCCGTGGGCTTCAACCCAGGCTTTATCGCGCAGCTTTTCAACCGGCGTGGCAGACGAAGCGCCCATGTTGTGTGGAAGTCCGAGGGTATGGCCAACCTCATGCGATGATACAAAGCGGATCAGTTCACCCATCAGCGTATCGTCGAAATGAGCTTTGCGGGCGCGTGGATCGCTGGGCGAGGCCTGAATCAGGTACCAGTCGCGCAGCAACTGCATTACATTATGGTACCAGTCGATATGCGACTCCAGAATTTCGCCGCTACGGGGGTCATGAACGTGCGGGCCACGGGCATTGGGTATTTCGGAAGGTTTATATACGATGGCCGAATACCGGGCATCTTCAAGGCTCCAGGTGCTGTCTTCACCGGTGACCGGGGCTCTGCGGGCCACAATAGCGTTTTTAAAACCCGCTTTTTCAAAGGCTTTTTGCCAGTCGTTTACCCCCTGTATAAGGTAGGGTATCCATTTTTCGGGGGTATTGGGGTCAACATAAAAGATGATGGGCTTTTTGGGTTCAACCAGTTCGCCGCGTTTATATTTTTCCATATCCTCATCTTTAGGTTCCAGGCGCCAGCGGGTGATGAGGCTTATATCTTTTACACCTTGCGGATCGGCATCAAAATCGGTATATTCTGTTGTAAAATAAGCTACCCGGTCGTCGTAAAACCTCGGCCGCATGGGGTTTTTGGGTAACAACACCAGGCTGCTGTTCAGCTCAAAGGTAGCATTACCGGCAGGTGCAATAGAGACGCCCGGCATCAGACCGGGAGCTGGCATTTTACTGTATGTTTTAACCGTTTTTATTTCGGTATTGATGGGATAGGTTCTTATATCGGTTATATATGATTTATCAGTTTGCACGCCTCCTAAACGCAATGATGATTTAAAGAAGGATGCAAAAAACAGGATATCGTTATCGCTGTTTATAAAATCGGTAATATCAATTACAACACCGGCGCTGTCTTTCGAAAACGTTTTAATATCAAATGCGGCGGCAATAGGTTGAATATTGGAATTTTGCACCGACTTGAACATGGGCTTTGATGAATCTTTGGCATATACCGAGTACGATATATTACGCAGGAAGATTTTATTATTGGGGCCTTTATCAAATCTTATAACGTTTTCATTGATTTCATCGCCGGCATATCCGAAAAAGCCGGCGCGGGTATTAATAGGGGCTTTTGAAATGCGATTCACTACCAGAATATCTCTGCCTAAAACAGAATCACTGATTTCGAAATACCATTTATCTTCTAACTTATGAACTGTAAAAAGACCTTTGCGGGTTATTGCTTTGTCGGTTATAATCTCTTTATAAGGCTTCGGGCCCAGTGACCGGGGAGGCGCTACCGGCGGGCGTTTTGCAGTGTCAACCGCAAGGGGAGCGGGGGTGGATTTTTTGTTTTGTGCGAAACCGGTTTCGCTGATGCAACATATCAACCCCACAAATAAAATGTACTTTTTCATTTGAATCATACAAACCATTATCAGTAGTTTAATGGATGAAGATAGGGAAAACAAAATGTGTGAGTACCAGACAGCCGGTGCGTTAACTAAAAATGTATAATTGCTTATTCAACAAATACATTGATTTATACATAGCTTGTTTTGTTTCTAATTATGACATATATTGTTGCCGTTTTATTCAATGAAAAGGCCTGTTTTTTAGGCTACCAGTTAAGAAATTTCTTAACTTGTGAACCTTATCAAAAAATTTTCCTGATCAAATTGATCGGGGAAAAAGACTTTTTCCTTAGAATTGTGAGCCCATTTAGAATCTACTGATAGCTTAAAATTTATAAAACACTAAAAAAAAACAATCATGGCTGAAACAAGACCCGTTGCGACTGCAACCGCAGCGAAGAGTAGTACATCCGTTCAACCAAAAAAGAAGAGCAATGCCATTTCATGGGTAGCCCCTGTTATTTGTATTATTGCCGGTTTCTGTATCTGGCGTTTTATTCTCGGCAATCCTAATAATTTCAATCAGCCCGATCTTTCCGGTGGTTTCTGGCCTCAGCATAAAGGACCCAAAGGCGGTCTGGTGAGAATGTATGAAGGTGGTATCATTGTGCCTATTCTTATCGCTACGTTATTAACCGTTATTACTTTCGTTATCGAGCGTTTATTAACTATCAGCAAAGCTACCGGTACAGGTAATATTGCAGAGTTCATTCGTAAAGTACAATATCACCTGGCTAATAAAAATGTTGACCAGGCAATTTCTGAGTGCGATCGTCAGCGTGGCAGTGTTGGTAATGTAATGAAAGCCGGCTTACGCAAGTACAAAGAAATGATTTCAAATACTGAGTTGGATACCGAGCAAAAAGTATTAGCAATTCAAAAAGAGGTAGAAGAAGCTACTGCGCTTGAACTGCCCATGCTCGAGAAAAACCTCGTGTTCCTTTCAACCATTGCCTCTGTTGCAACCCTGTTGGGTCTGTTAGGAACGGTATTAGGTATGATCACTTCATTCGCGGCCCTGTCTGCAGAAGGTGGTGGCGGAGCAGCCGCAGAACTTTCAAGAGGTATCTCTGAGGCCCTGTACAATACCGCATTGGGTATCGGTACATCAGCATTCGCCATCATCATGTATAACATCTTTACCACAAAGATCGACTCAATAACTTATGGTATAGATGAATCTGGTTTTACGTTAACACAAAGCTTCGCATCTCTGTACAAATAAGCGATAATTCCCCAAAATGGGGTGTATTTGCTTTGCAAAAATGTACGGGATGTTTGTGGAAACTGGAAGAAAGTGTATCTAATAACAGAATCAGAAATTATTAAATCATGCCAAAAGTAAAATTGCCGCGCAAGAGTACGTCTGTTGATATGACAGCGATGTGTGATGTGGCGTTCCTGTTGCTTTCTTTCTTCATCTTAACTACCAAATTCAAAGCTCCTGATCAGTTGGCGGTCATTACCCCAAAATCTGTATCTACTAAACCAGTAGACCAAAAAAGAGTGGTACAGATACTTATGGATAAAGATGGTAAAGTATACTTTACTGTCGGTGACGAAAGCGTTAGCGAAAAGCAGGATATAATTGATATGGTAGACCAGCAGAAATCGCTGGGATTAAGCGCCCAGGAAAAAGCAGCTTTTGCGAAAGTCGGCTCATATATCGGGGTTCCTTTTACGCAGTTAAAGTCGTTTTTATCGTTGAACGCCGATCAGCTAAAGAGATTTAGCGCTCCGGGTATTCCTATCGATACGGCTAATAACGAACTGACAATATGGATGAACGCTGCTGTCCGTGCCTTTTCCAGTTCCGGTGACAAAAAAATGAACCTGTTTGTTAAAGGCGATAACAGCGCGAAATACCCATCTTTCAAAGGAGTGATCGACGCATTCAAAAAGAATGAAATATTTAAGTTCTCGATGATCACTGATCCTGAGGGAGTTCCTGAAGGTACCGCCTTGTTCAAAAAGAGACAATCAGGCGGCAAAGAGGAATGATGTTGAGGGTAATAAAATTTTTAACTAAAAAAACAGTGTGACATGGCAGAAATGGATACCTCGTCGAAAGGCGGGGGACATAAAAAAGGGCCTGGCGTTAAGAAAGGGAAAAAACTTTCTACACGCGTTGACCTTACGCCAATGGTGGACTTAGGATTTCTGTTGATAACCTTCTTCATATTCACCACTACCATGAGCCAACCCACTGCTATGAAGCTTTTCCTGCCGAAAGACACGGAAAAGCCCGAAGAGCAGAATAAAGTAAAAGCGTCTGGTGCTTTGACCATTATGCTGGGTAAAGCCAATGGGGTATATTATTACGAAGGTGAATTGTTACCGGATGGTTCGAACTTTAAAATGACCAATTTTAAAGATATCCGCGAAGAGATTATCAATAAAAAGAAAGCTACCAATCCCGAAGACTTTGTAGTGGTGATAAAGCCAGGGCCCGAAGCCACCTACAAAAACACCGTTGATATACTTGATGAAATGACAATCAACGATGTAAAGCGGTATGCAATGGTCGATATCTTTGATACGGAAATTCAGTTAATGAAGGCGACTGAAGCCAGTGCAGGAATAAAATAAAATTTCGTTATGGAATTTTATCTTCGTTGCATCTTAGTTGAGATCGCTTTCGATTTATTGTAACAATTTTTAATATGGAAGTCAATAAAATATTAAGCGCTGATGTTCTTGACATCATCTTTGAGGGCAGGAATAAAGACTACGGTGCTTATGAGTTGCGTAAAACCTATAATAAGCGGCTGGTAATGTCGCTTCTTGCGGTGGCCGCACTTTGTCTTCTGTTGTTCATCGGGTACATTGTTTCAAATTTGCTCGAAAACAACAAGGCGAATAAGGACGTAGTGGTGCAGGACGTGCAGCTCGAAGAGATTAAACAGGAAGAAAAGAAGGAGGAACCACCTCCGCCACCGCCACCAAAACCACCGGAACCACCAAAAGTGGAAATGGCCAAATTTACTCCTCCCAAAATCGTAAAGGATGAGGAAGTGAAAGAGGAAGAAAAACCACCAGAGGTAGAAAAACTGGAAGAGACCAAGATTGGTACTATGAACCAGGAAGGTGTGAAAGATGAAGGTATTGTTGCTCCTCCTGCAGATGATGCAGGCAAAGGGGTGGTAGAAGCACCAAGAAAAGAAGACGAAGACTGGGATAAAACATTCACCAAAGTAGAAATTGAGTCTGAATATCCCGGTGGTGCAGCTGCCTGGCAACGTTACCTCAACCGTAACCTTCGCTATCCGCAGGAAGCAATCGATAATGAAGTACAAGGTGCTGTAGTAGTACAGTTCATTGTTGATAAAGAAGGAAACGTGAGTGATGTTGAAGCGATTAGCGGACCTCAGGAATTGCGTGCAGAAGCGGTGCGTGTAATTAAGAAAAGTGGTAAATGGACACCAGCTGTACAAAATGGCCGTCAGGTAAAATCCTACAAGAAACAGCCGATCGTATTCCGTCTTGAAACAGAAGGATAAATTGGTTGGTCAATAAAAAGATTTCAAATCCTCTCCATAATGGAGGGGATTTTTTTATTTGTAGTCGGGAAGACGGGAAGTCCGAAAGACCACAAGACCGCAAGACCGAAAGATGAAGACGGGAAGATTGAGAGGCGGTAAAGAATTGTTGAAAGAAAATATTTTACAGGTTTAATTACTTCGTTTGCGCTGAATTGTTATGATTGTATAACAGCCCTGCTATACACTTTCTTTCCGTCTTCCGGACTTTCTGACTTTACTGACTTTATTATATGGAATGATTCAGATTATGCATCTAAAATATAAGGAGTATAGCCATGGAAATTTCAACCATTTTAACTGCCGATATAGAAGGGTAGGTTGGTTTATCATTAAAATGATTGCAGGATCCTCTCCATAACGGAGGGGATTTTTCATTTATAGTCCGGAAGACTGATAAACAGTATGATGGTTTTACCTTGCTTCGATTATTCTGCATTGATATACTAATATCAGTCCTTGCTAATCATTTCTTTCCGACTTGCGGACTTTACTGACTTTTCCGACTTTTTTTATGGAAACCCACAAGACTATGCATCTAATATATAAAGAGTATAGCCATGGAAATTTCAACCATTCTGACAGCTGATATCCTCGATATCATCTTCGAAGGGCGCAATAAAGACTACGGCGCGTATGAGCTGCGCCGTTCGTACAAGCGCCGTTTGGCAATGTCCATAACTGTTATGTTATCGGTGATATTGCTTATATTCGTCGGGTTTGCGTTTAGCAATAAAATTAAAAAGCCAAACGCACAATTATTGGTGAAGGATGTAATACTTGAACCACCACCTCCGGCTGAAAAACCGGTACCACCCCCGCCACCGTTAAAGCCACTGCCTCCTCCGCCACAGGTTCAAATGGCGAGGTTTACGCCTCCAAGGATTGTACAGGATGACAAGGTGCCGCCGGATGAAAAACCTCCGGTAAATGACGATCTTGATGATGTTAAAATCGGAGATAAAACTCAGGACGGAATTAAAGATGATGGGGCAATAGCACCTCCCGCCGACGAACCAGGAAAAGGAATTATAGAAACACCTAAAAAAGAAGAAGAAGACTGGGATAAAACATTTACCAGTGTACAAATTGAATCAGAATATCCCGGTGGTTCGGCTGCCTGGCAGCGATTCCTGAACAAAAATTTTCGGTATCCGCAGGAAGCGCTTGATAACGAAATACAGGGTTCTGTAGTGGTTCAGTTCATAGTAGATAAGGACGGTTTTGTAAGCGATGTAGAAGCGGTCAGTGGCCCGCAGGAGTTACGGGCAGAAGCTGTTCGTGTAATTAAAAAGAGTGGTAAATGGACGCCGGCTATACAAAACGGCCGCCAGGTAAAATCGTATAAGAAACAACCGATATCATTTCAAATACCTAATGAGTAAGTAATTCTGGTAATGCATTCGGTTCATTGGTCTCATTGTAATTCTAAATAGGGTCATTTGAGTGGGCTGCCTTTTATTGGGCGGCTCACTCTGTTTTAGGGAATAACTCCCTTTACACCATTTAACCCCTAACCTGTATTTTTGCACCTGCTAAAAACAGCGTTACTTTTGATAAAATAGTGATCATATGCAGGGAAAAACAGCAGGATGGGATGATACGATCGTTGCACTGGCTACACCGCAGGGGATAGGGGCCATTGGCATTATACGGTTAAGCGGCAGGCAGTCGTTCAACATTATAAACCACTTATTTCCCTCAAAAGACCTTACCCAACAGGCTTCACATACTCTGCATGTTGGTTATTTAAAACAAAACGGAAAAGTGCTCGATGAAGTGGTGGTTTCGCTGTTTAAAGGCCCAAGGTCGTATACCGGCGAAGATGTGGTAGAAATATCAGGTCACGGTTCACCCTACGTATTGCAGCAAATTATACAGGCCTGTGTAAACGAAGGTGCGCGGGTAGCCAAACCCGGCGAATTTACCCAGCGGGCGTTTTTGAATGGTAAATTAGATCTGGCGCAGGCCGAAGCCGTAGCCGATTTAATTGCCAGCAACACCGAAGCTTCGCGCAAAACAGCCCTGCACAATATTCGCGGCGGGTTTTCAGACAAACTAAAAGATCTGCGCGAACGGCTTATCCGTTTTTCGGCATTGATAGAACTGGAGCTCGACTTTTCGCAGGAAGATGTGGAGTTTGCCGATAGAACGCAGCTATTTGCCCTGATCGATGAAGCACAGCAAACAACGCAACAACTAGCTTCCTCCTTTCAGTTAGGCAACGTAATAAAAAATGGGGTAAGTGTTGCCATCATCGGCAAACCCAATGCCGGTAAAAGCACCCTGCTCAATACACTGCTCAATGAAAACCGCGCCATTGTAAGCGACATTGCCGGCACTACCCGCGACACTATTGAAGAAATACTCAACATCGATGGCATTTTATTCAGACTGATAGATACCGCCGGTATACGCGAACATACGCACGATGTAATTGAAAGCATCGGTATGGAAAAAACGCTGGCCAAAATGCAACAGGCCGATGTGGTGATTTACCTGTTCGATGTAAGTGAAACAACAGCCACTGAGTTAAAGCAAACCATCACTGAGTTCAACAACAAAAAACTGAAATACATACTCGCCGGCAATAAATCAGATACGTTGCCCGACACCGAACTGCAAACCCGCTTCAGCCCCATCCCCGGTATTGTTTTCATATCGGCCAAAGACAACCGCCAAACCGACTTATTAAAAGAAAAATTAGTTGACCTGGTACTGCAGGGCAAAGTACAAACCGACGATACCATTATCACCAATGCACGCCATTACCATGCACTGCAGGAAGTGTTGCAATCACTGGTTGATATTCGCACGGGTTTCGAAAATAAGATCCCCGGCGATCTGGTGGCTCTCGACATACGCAGGTGCTTACATTATTTAGGTGAGATAACGGGCGAAATCACAACAGAGGATCAGTTGGATTATATTTTTAGTAAGTTTTGTATTGGCAAATAAATATATGTAACTTAATGATTTTCAATAAGTTAAAAATTCTAAATCCTTCATTTTTATTGGCATTTATGTCTGGTAATCAATCTGTTATAAAATTGGCCCTATAATTTTACCTCTGTTTCTGGACACTTTTTGACATTCCCTGCCAGGCTATTTTAAACCATTATTGCTTTCTTTTTTTGTTTTGCAATTCGTTTTATTCCGATTTTCTAAGCAAATATGGGGCGTTGGAAAAGCGATTATTCACAGATAGGAGAAAGCTGGGAGAAATGATTTGCAAAAGAGGGAAAAGATGATTCGTACATTTACTAAATTTTTCAAGCCAGGCACAAATTGTTCAAAATCGCCCACCCATTTGTTGACTGTCAAAGTAGAAATGAAAGGCCAAGTAATTGTGCTTTGCCGTTCATGCAGAGGCTAGGCATTGATTCTGCATTTTTGTAAAGTTTAGTTTTATAGTTTTCCACTTTCTCTGCGTTGTTTTTTAGATCCTCTGCGACGTCTTTTACAAAGTCATATTCTGGATCGAAAATGTCTGTTCCTTCAAACATTCCTGATGAAAAGTTATCTGCGTCAATAATCGCCTTCTCAGCATCGAATTGCAAGTGTTTAGGCAGATACTTCCGTACTTTATCTATTATATTATGTGTTATGATTTCCTTTCTGATTTGTGGATCTGGGTATTTGCCTTTTTCGAGTTGGAGATCTTTCTCTCGAATCGCTCGATAAAGAAAATTGGTAATTGCCGCTAGCTCGATGCTAAGTTCGCCTTCGATGTCTTCGGGGGATGGCGTGGTCAATGCGCCGTCATTGTCTTGAAATTTATTGACGATTCGTTGAGCAAGTTGTTCGGTAGCGAACCAATCGGCATCAATTTCCCGAACATGGCTGTCAAGGATAGTGTTATTATGTTCTTTAAGCCGTATGCTTTCTTCGCTAGCGGTAGTTGGTTCTACCAAATCTTGAAGTTGGTGTGCAAACTCATGGTCAGTTTGAAATTCTGCGATGTCTGAAATCAGTACTTCGGCGGCTGGCTTGCCACGCTTAGCAAAAGCTTTCTTTAAATTTTCACTAGCATGGTTTTCGACAACGTATTGTGCATTGTCAAAACGCTCGTAGAGACCGCTGACGATTTTGTCACTTAATGTTATTGTCTTAAAAGACGACCTGGAAATTCCAGTGGGGTCAGGGTCGGACTCATAGGCGAAGGCAATCTCAATAAGTCCTGTTTTTTCGGCCAGTTTTTGGATGTTAGTATTACAGGTTATGAAAACTGAATTATACAACGGTACCAAGTTTCCTTCACTGCTATAGTCAAATACACCCATGAAGCGAGGTCCGGTTCCCTCTCTATATTGTTTTAAAATAGTCGCGTATTGCTCTATCATGTTTGTTGGTATCAATAGCATCAACTAAGGCGCCTGCCTTCCTGATTCTAGCTTTTTTTATCTGTGTGACGCTTTTTCGTATGCTTTTTTAACCGCAGCAATAATATGCCTTAATTGTTCTTCAAGATCGTACTCTTTACCGTCTTTGAGTAGCCTTTCTAAGGCACTAACAACTATCGGATAAGGACGTTCTCCGGAAAAGTAGCTTTCGCGTAGATAGTTTGCTTCAGCAAGTCGCTTTAGGCCTTGGAAGTTATTCTTAGTGGCGACTTCAATAGCTTTTTGATAATACTCTTTTCCAGCGATTATATCCTTTGATCGATAGTGATAATATCCTGTTGTTGCAAGCGCAAAGCATTGTTGCCTAGGGTTCGAAACCAATTGATCTAAATGTGGCAACAATTCTTGAGCTTTAAAAAGATTATTATCTGAGATATATGCAAATACAAGGTTGTTGATAATTGGAAAATAATCCCAGTTTGTTTTTGCGCCAAGTTCTCCAACCTCTATCGCAGTTTCATAATTTTCGGTAAGTCCAGTGCAAAGGTATGATACAAAATGGCATGCCCGTTTTGAGAAGGGTTGATCCATTACCCAAAGAAGCGCTTCGTTAAGGCATTTATCATATACTTTCTTGTGTAAGTACTCAAATGTTCGGGCTTCAAATCCAAAAGATATGGTATCAAGCCAAGGCTCAATGGAAATTTCATTGATTTCATGAGCAATCCATTCAGCTTGCGCTAGGCTATTGTCGTTAGGCGATAAAAGCGACTGGCGAGTCAGCTTACGTGCTTTCCTAAAAGAATCGTTTTTAAATTCCATTGTTCCAAGCACTCCGGCAAGCTCAGATATAGATTCTGGGCTGTAGTTATTGGAGCCGAGGATTTCAAAGCCCCGTTTGGCGTTTACAGCATGTCGTTCCATTTTATTCGCATACGATATATCAACAGATAAAAGCCAAGGGTCAGATTTTAAATATGGGGAACGTCTTATGAGACTTTGAGCTTCATCGTACCGTCCGATGTGATAAAAAAAGCGAGATACACTTCTTAAAAAGTATTTATTCTGATTGTTGGAAAAATGCATAGCAATGTAAATGCATTTTTCAGCTTTTTTGACGTCACCAGTAATCGAATATAACCGTGCGAGCTCTAACCATAGGAATTCATTTCTCAGATAGAACGATATCTTTCGCTTGATGGATACAATTTCACGTTTCGTTGACTCAAAGAGCCTCAAAACCGGGACAACGGTAATGTCTTCCGCTTGTTCGTTAGTCGAGTCGTCAATCAATATCTCCTTTATGATTTTCCGCAATATGGGCGATAAGTTCGCAGCATGTTGTTTTAAATATATTGCTGCTCCACGGGCAAGTTCAAATTCTCGATTAACATATGCGGAATGTACTAGCTCCCAAGCTTCGCCCACTGTACCATTAATATGCCATTCCTTAACTTTTTTGTCAAGTGTTCTAGCTATTACAGTGGCAGCGTCAGCATTTTCTTTTGGAAACAATAGTTTATGTTCACCTGTAATGATTTGAGGGCTGAATTTTCTCCAGCGTGGGATGATTAGCCGATTAGTCTGTTCGAAGTAGATTGCCATATTACAATAGTTTACTTTCGAACTTGTTTGCAAGTACGTCGAAAGTTGTAATGAATCTCTCCATAGAGTATTGGTCAATAGGTAGACTATCCGGATGTCCTCTTTTCGCAGGGTCGGGATCACATAAATATTTTACGAGCTTTGTTATATTGCGTACAATTTCCTTATCAGAAAAGGTAATGGTCAGTTGCTCCTCCAAAAATTCAAGAATCTCTTGGAACGCGACCTTGAGAACAGCGAGGACTTGGTCAAAGTAGCCTCGCCAGGCTCCTTTTTTAAACTCAGGAGCTAAATAAGTTTCATACAGGGCAGTCATCGGCATTTGTGTATAATAAAATGAAACCAGGCTACCAAGGTGATATAAATCCGTAGCTCTTCTCCTTACATCCCACGTAGAGCCCACAAAATCTAGGCGCTGTTCTGGGGGCGCATAGTCAGGATCTCCGGCGATAATATTGTTAAAGAAAATTGATTGCTTTGAGTTGATTTCCGCATGACCAAGATCAGCTACTTTGCATGATCCGTTGTTGTTGAAAAGCAAAATATTTGAACCTTTCAAATCCTGATGAACAATTCCCGCCGCATGAAGTTGTGAAATTGCAACAGCGACATTATGCAAAGACCGCATAAGAGAAGCATTGTCTAAATTGTGAGCGATTTGAAGCACGTGCTCTCGAATTGTGGTCTCTGCTAATTCAAAAATTAAATATGGCACAATTGTCGGCACATGTGCCAAGGGCATAACATCTCCGGCGCCAAGAATTCTCACCACACGATCCATCTTTTTTCCTTCGCATGTACTACAAAGTTCCTTTTCATACTCAAAAGCATTAAAAAGTATACGGAGTTGATTGGTTGGATTGGGGCCTCGCATTGCCCTGGATACATCCAGAGCCTTTAGAAATGCTATTTGTCCGTTCCTTTTTACTTTGTAACAAATAGAAAAATTGCCACCTGAATGGTCTTCGCCATGTTCAATTTTTTCTGTAACAAGCCAACCGTCGACAAGAATTAGCCCTGTCAGATGCTCTGCGGGATTTTCCATGTAGTTCGGATTTAAGTATGGGCATTAAGTTTACTGTGGATCCCGGCGATATGAGCAGGATATCCTTACTTGCTGTTCTGATAACGTAGGTATCGCAGGTATTTAATCAGTTCCTGTTCTTCCTCATCTGTTATTTTTTCAGTACTTAGTACTTGTGAATTGGAAAAAAAGCCTCCTTTCTGTGGTTTGTAATCGGGAATGATACCAGCGGCACCTAAAAAATTTTCAAGAGGTACATTATATATAGTAGCTAGCTTATACAAAACGGCGGCCGAAGGCTTCTTGATTTTGTCGTTTTCAAGTTGACTAAGATAAGCATTCGAAATACCCGTGGCTTCCTCTACCTGGCGCAACGTAAAAGGTATTAATTCCCGGGCGTCTTTGAGAGTTTTGCCTAAAGTATCCATGCTTAGAATTTAACGAAGCACAAAGCTACGGAATAATCTCAGTTTAGCAAACGAATCTAAGTTATTGCTTGATTAATATTTTTTCACTAAATATTTGCTTGATAAATTTAGATTTGCTATTTTTGCTTTGATTTGATCATGGGAAGTGGATAATAAGTGTTTATAGTCAATCAGTTATATTATAAAAAAAACAAGATGAATCAATTTACAGAAAACAAAGGTGGGGGCCAGGGGCCTGACAAAGA
The DNA here is from genome assembly GCF_059587045.1 of Niastella sp. sgz303648. NCBI lineage: Bacteria > Pseudomonadati > Bacteroidota > Chitinophagia > Chitinophagales > Chitinophagaceae > Niastella > Niastella sp. sgz303648. The sequence continues at coordinate 204,591 of NZ_JCAPSW010000006.1, forward strand.
CAAGAAGAAAGTCACAATTATTATTAACGGTTCAGCAGAGGAGGTGGAGAAGGAGGAAATGACCTACGAGGAGATCGTAACATTGGCGTTTCCTGATTTCCCACAGCACCCAGAACGGAATTATTCAGTAAAATATACCAGGGGGCATGGTAATAAGCCGGAAGGCATTCTGTCTCCTGGTGGTAAAATAAAAGTTAAAGATGGAATGGAATTTACGGTTACGCCAACTGGTCAGTCATAATGAAGATCTGAAAAAGCTTTTGGAAAGGGGGTACGCTATTGCGCTGGATAATAACCATTTAGTGATAAGAGATATCCCGTACTTGGATGAACATGGCGCGCTTAAGAAGGGCGCAATTGTATCTAAGCTCGTGGATATTGGTCAAGATCGGGTTCAGCAGAGTGACCACCAAATCTATTTTTGCGGTTCTCATCCTTGTGAACTAAATGGCCAAAAGATCGCAAATCTTGGTGGAGGAGCTGCGGTGATACCATTAGGCTCATCCGATTTAAAAGTGGAAAGGTCTTTTTCCAATAAACCTACAGCAACTGGAGTATTTGCCGACCATTTCGAAAAAATTGAAAATTATGTGGCGTTATTTTCGGGGCCGGCTATGGAAAAATACCCTACTGAAACACCATATACTTTTAGGCAATATGAAAGCGTTGGAGATTCGGTGTTCAAGATCAGCGATACCCTTACAAGTCGCGCAGAAATAGTAGATCTTTCGGCCAGGTTTCAAGATGACGTTATTGCAATTATTGGGCTGGGAGGTACCGGGGCGTATATTCTCGACTTTCTTGTAAAAACGCCTGTGAAAGAAATACGAGGATTTGATGGCGATAGATTTCATGTACATAATGCATTTAGGTCACCAGGAGCGCTGGATAACGATGAACTCGGAAAAAGCAAGGCGGAAATATATCAAAACAGATATGATAACTTTCGGCATGGCCTTATGCTCAATTCTAAATTTATCCTGGCAGATTCTGAAGATGACCTAAATGGTGCAACTTTTGCATTCGTTTGTGTTGATAAGGGCTCGGCTCGCGCAGGTATATTCGAGTTGCTGTTGAAAATGGGCATTCCCTTTATTGATGTCGGAATGGGGCTCAACCGTGAAAAGGGATCGATTGGTGGAATGGTTAGAACAACTTATTATTCTCCCGACGACGCTGCCGTGATAGCCGCGAAAAAGCTTGCGCCGATGGCGGACTATCCTGATGATGTCTACAAGGCGAACATTCAAATTTCCGAACTGAACGCATTAAACGCGTGCCTTGCCGTGCTCAAATACAAGCAGCTGCGTGGTTTCTACAAAGATAGCAACATGTTTTATAACATGCTTTTTGATATAAGCGATAACCGAAATGTTGGCGAAAATGAACTCTAAGATTCAGTTAATGCTTGTAGAGTTTTTACCCAAGAGTCTTGAAACCGGGATACTCTACGTGTCAGAACGTTTCAACATCGCAGCCCACATGTGCCCCTGCGGATGTGGAAACAAAATTGTCACACCGCTTGGTCCCAGCGAATGGTCATTCTATGAAAAAAACGGAAAACCGACGCTATCACCATCAATCGGGAATTGGCAGATACCCTGCAGATCACACTATTGGATCAGGGAGGGCGAAATTGAGTGGTCGTATCAATGGTCTGAAGAAAAGATAGAAGCTGGACGAAAAAGAGATCACGCCAGGTTGATGGCCTACTTTAAGCAAAAGGAACATGCGAAAAAGTATTCGATTTGGAGACGTTTTAAAAACTGGCTCTTCAGAAACAGGTAAATGACCAAATTGAAATATCCGCGTAGCGGATAGGAATGTTGTATGAATCAAAAGAAGTACTTAACTCCAGAATTAATTAAAGAAGTATTGCGCCAGGCGAGCGATATCGTCTGGCAAATGGGTGTACTTGCCAAATTCACGAAGAAGTGGTATGATGTGCTGACCGTATCGCCGCTTGGGTTAATTCATATTGAAGGAAATGAAGATACCGGCTGGAAGCATATTTCAGAAAGGCATGGTTTCTTTTCTGATAAGCGTTACTTCGGGGATGGCGCAATAGGAAACCCGAATAAATTTACCCGCAGAAGCGTTCCGATCGAGGACTACAGAAGGATTGCCGATGACATTTACAGGCAGCATCAAATAGACAATAAAGAACATGCTGACGCAGCACTTTTTGTAAAATACAGGGGTAAGTCAGCCATGTACAATGGGTCAAATGGTATGGAGATGGAGTTTCACTTAGTGCTGTATAGGGGAACAAAAATAGTTCACTCGCTGTACCCGGCTAAAAACTTGGAGGGAAAGCTTCCCAAAAAAGTGTTGAAAGAATTTATCAGGGCCAATGATAAAATCCGAGCAGAACATAAAATAGCCGATGACTATTTTATGGTGTATATACCGTACGAAAATAAGGAGGACGTTATTCGATACACTATAATTTTCAAAATTGACAAAGAATCGTTGATGACAAAGGGATATATCCAGACACATGCGTTGAATGGTTGCCCTATATTTATTACCTACTCGGAGCTTTGCCATTTTAAGATTAACACCGTTCTGCCGAAAGGCTTCGAAGAAGCCGATATTGAATTCGTAAGATTTATAAACGGGCTCACTCTGGCTGATTTGTCTAAATTAGAAGCAATTATCGAAAAAATAGAAGAACAGGTTCAGATCGTGGTGGAAAGAGGCGAAGAGTTATAAGTCAATATATGGAAATAGCAGGTAATCTGTTTAGTAATACTGTTTATAATTGACTGGCTTTATGCATATTTTTGTTCATCGAACAGATTTACTGGAGAAACATTTAAACAGGAAGTGCAGTAGTACTTCTTGCTGTATTTTTTATGAGACGTGAAATATTATTTGTGGGATATACTGAGGATGAAGCGAAAAGTTTCATTAAAAACATCGTTAAAGACTGCTTGAATGAATATAAACTACAAATGGGGAATGAAGAGCAACAGTTGACAATAAAGCAAGCTTGTAAATATATGAGTGTATCGGCGCCTACGTTGCGGAGATATGTGCAATTAGGATATATCAGACGGCACGATTTAGGGCCTAAGAAAAAATATTTTTACTTGTCGGAATTGAAAGAAGATATCAAATCGTTTTCAAACCTACAGTAGGTTTAAATTCGTTAACAGAAAATATTTCGATGTGAAGACTCTTGTTGTGAAGGCAGTCACAGGTATATCGTTTGTACATTGTGAACCTCTTATTATTCTAATCAGGCATTCTTAACAGGTAGCTAGCCTGCTTATTTATCGGTAGCATCAGGAACATATAATCGTTTTATGGGGATGTCTTCCTGGTGTTAACGTAAAGCAAGAAACGAAAAATATTGAGATAGGCATGGCCGTGGATTGTACCTCTTGATAGGCAAATATTTGAAAGTCAAAGGAATGTAAATTCTGTATTGGAAGTAGTTAAAGCAGGATTCACCATTCACCTCTCCCTGAACTCTTTCGGTGTAACCCCCACTTTTGATTTAAAAACGGTTGAGAAATAAGCGGGAGATGTGAACCCTGTTCTGGATGCTATCTCTGCAATAGTAAAGGATTCATTCTTTAAAAGATATTTAGCCTTCTGCAATCTCGTACTTAAAATATAATCATTGACATTCATGTTCAATAATGTTTTCACCTTCTTGTACAACTGAACTCTTGAAACACCCATGTTCTTACAAATGCTGTCTACGCTGAAATCTTCGTTCGACAAATTACTTTCTACCAAAGCCGTAAATTCACTGATGAATTTCCTATCGGGTTTACTTATTATTTGTGTATTTAAAGCAACAGGCGTTTCACCGGTAAAATGTTCTTTCAACCGCGCGCGGTTGGTGAGCAGGCTTTTTATAGTTTGATCAAGAAACGCTGTGTTGAATGGCTTTGCAACATAGGCATCTGCCCAGTTTTTCATGCCTTCAATTTGTTGTTCTATCGAAGTTTTGGCAGTTAATAAAACAACAGGAATATGCGAAGTACGGAAATCAGTTTTAATAATACGGGTTAGCGCCAGGCCGTCTTTACCAGGAATCACCACATCGCAAATGATCAGATCCGGAATATGATCGAAAGCCTGCTGCAAAGCCGTTTGACCGTTATCTGCTTCCAGTATTTCGTATTGCGTATTTAATTTTCCTGCCAAAAAATGTCGCAGATCTGCATTGTCTTCGATAATCAAAACCGTATATTCTTTTTTTGTTTGTTTGGTTTCTTCTTCATGCTTTACAGTTTGTTCGGTAGTAAGATCAGCAGTATATATTTTTTCATGTTCGTATAAAATTGAGCTGATTGCCTCAGGCGATGAATCTGCCATTTCATCTTTTGAAAGATGTTCATTGCCCAGCGGAAGGTAAATTTCGAACGTTGTACCTTTCAAATTTTCACTTGCTACAGTAATGGAACCTTTATGCAGTTCAATCAGATTTTTCGACAACGCCAGTCCAAGCCCTGATCCCTTGTAGTTCTCATATTCACCCTGGTAAAATACATCAAAGGCGTGTTCAATAGCATCTTTCGACATGCCCACTCCATTATCTTCAATTTTTATAACTGCGTTGTTGCTGTTTTCGCTTTTGCTGATGTAAATATGTATATAACCATTGTCTTTGGTAAACTTGAAAGCATTGGACAGCAAATTAAAAATAACTTTGTCCAGCATCGTTACATCCATCCAGGTATTCAAATGTGGTTCCGTTGTAATCAACCTTAAATCAATATTTCTTTTTTGAGCAATGCTTTTATACGATTGAACAATATCGGAAACAAAAATTATCAAATCGTTTTCAGATGCTTTTAATTTCATTTTATCCACCTCTATCTTTCTGAAATCCATTAACTGGTTCACCAGTCGCAACAACCGCATTACATTCTTTTGAATTAAACCAAGGGTTTGGCTGGTGCTGTACTGGTTTTTGTTACTGGCCATCAATTCTTCCAGTGGTCCCAAAATGAGGGTTAAAGGCGTTCTGAACTCATGGGAGATATTGGTGAAAAAGTTCACTTTTGCCTCATTGGCAGCTTTTGCTTTTTCCGACATTTGTACCAATTGCGCCTGCTGTTCAAGAATTTCCTGGTTTTGCAGCTGCAACTTTTTACTGATTTTACGATATTGCTGCAGCGAGTAAAATGCCAGGCCCCCTAAAATAAGTGATAAAAAAAGCGATGAAACCAGTATATATACAAAAGTGCGCTGGTTGTTATAAATCCTTTTTTGTTCCTGTAACATGTTTTTCTGCCGCTCTATTTGTGTTTGCTGACTGGCAGCTTTCGCAACCTGCAATTGCATAATACGCACGTTGGTTGAATCGATGACCGTAGTTTGAATCAGATTTTCTTTAGGAAAACTTTCTTTATTAAGAATCTTTACGGCTGTTCTGATAATTTCCTCACCCCCTGTAGGGTTTAGCATGGTAGCTGTTATTGTTTTGTCGGAAACGAATTTCAAACCGGTACTCGGCAAACCATCCACTCCAATGATAGCCGGTTTAATGCCCACCCTATTTTTAAATACCTCGTAAGCAGCTTGCGCCATCATATCGTTTTGGGCAAATACCAGGTTCACATCCGGATAGCGTGCTGCTATTTTCGACAATTCATTTTTTGCCGTTTCGTGTAACCACTCGCCGTTTATCTGCTGTATCACCTGTAGCGAAGGATAGTTTTTGATAGCATCGGCAAATCCGTTGTGTCGTTCTATGGCAGGCGACGATTTGGGCAACCCGGTAATTTCAATGATCTTTCCTTTGCCGTTGAGCAGATGCACAGCATACTGGCCAGCCATTTTGCCGATTGCATAATTGTCGCTGCCTATATAAGCGGTGTAATGGGGCGTAGCTACTTTGCGGTCGACTACTATTACAGGTATACCTTTAAGAAAAGCCTGTTTTACCACAGGGGTTAATGGTTCGCCTTCGTTGGGAGAGATGATAAACAGATCAATAGCCGACTGCAGCAACTCGTTCGCCTGCACTACCTGCTTTTGACTGTTGCCATCTGCTTGCCGGTAAATGAAATGTATATTAGGATGAAAAGCCAGTTCGCGATTCATTTCCTGCAGCATGGTTTTTCGCCAGTCGTCTGATTCAACGCATTGAGAGAACCCGATTGTATAATACCGCTGCTTCTGATCATTGGTACAGCCCCCTAAAAATATAAGCAAAACCATGGTGCTTAAAACCAGGCGGGCTATATAAAAGCTACCCCGTTCGGTTGATGACAAGCAATTCGTTATTGATGGTATAAAAAACATGCTGGCGGCAATGCAAAGTGGAAAAACAACTCCTTTTAAAATATAAATTTACGCAGTCGATATGGGGTGTTCAGCTTTTGAGCAACTTGTAGGGTGCTATGATGAAACAAATTCGAAAGACCACATTACAATTTCTAAAGACCGTAAAAATTTAAATTATACTATTCATTGAACATTAGTCTTTTATAAAAGCATAAGGCTGTTTTATTAATTAGAAATTATTTGAAACAGGATCAGAATATCCGCGGCCACCAATTAAAGTATTTTGCAGAGAATTGCTTGTTGTATGGCCAAAATAAAATTGCTTCTGTGCAGTTGACGGATACCATACTTTTTAATTGAAATAATCTGCCTTTGTGAATGATTGAATGCCGGGGTTTGTATTTACTTACCCTATTTTTCAATTACTTAAGTAAAAATGTATGAAATATTCATCCCTATTAACAGAAAGCAGCCAGGTTTATAAATCGATTGAACAGCAAATTGAAAAGGGTACATTGGAAACCGACGAGGGAAAATGGATAGAGCGGGCGTTTGGGTTGGCTATGAAAACCTGGCTCGACATTGAGGAAATGGCCAGTAATTACCGGTTTTTGAATCGGGAGGAAGAAATATATTTTTATAAAAACCTGAAGCCGGGGTTTACTGGGTTGATTGAATATTTTACACTTTTATATAAATGTGTTGTATTTCAGCCAGAGGATTCTCTGGCAAGAGGGGAATACTGGAAACATGAATTGAAGAATTGCAGGGAATCGATCTCCATATATGAGTCAGGCTGCCTGTATTATGAGCAACAACAGTCCAATACGGATATGTGTTTTTTGCAACAAAACAATCAGCAACCGTTACTTTTCGGACTCAAATTAAATCGGTTTAATTTTACGGCTACTTCTTACAGCCATTTGCGTGGCAGGTTGAATGCTATGAAAAGATATAAAAAGTACATACAGTTTAAATTGTATGAAAACACAGGTTCATTGGAATACCAACCATTTTTTGAACGCCATTCCTCTGCTAATTGAACGTTCTTATTTCACGCTGGTAAGTCGGTATAATCCTGCACCATGTTTTCTAATACTAATAGAAAATTTATCCTTAAACAGACCTAATTGCTTACCGGTCCATAAATCCACGATTTTACATTGCTGCAAACCCAATGTAGCCAAATCTATATCAATGATGGCCGAAGCGGGTGGCACAGGACCGAAAGGCTTCTCGGTAAAAACCATAAACTTAATGGTTGCACCGATGTTCTGATCGGCTGCTGCTTTATCAAGGCCAGCCATAGCTGTAAATCGGGTAACTCCTTCAGGAAGGTCATATTCAATTACCGAATTGGCATGTACTCCCAAACCCGAAACATATTTTTTGCCTTCGACTGTTAACTCACCGCCGGATACTGATTTGTTAACACCGGGCTTTCCCCATCCTGACGTAGCCTTCGTCCACTTTAGCGTAGTTAATAAAATGGAATCATTTCCCTTATATAATATGGGATTTATCCAGTCTGCATGGTCGCAGTCAATATTATCTATTGCTGAAGCGGCCAGATAGAGTTTTTTATCACCGTTTATTTTAATATCCAGCATTTCGGATTGCCGTTGCCTGTTGATTACCTTGCTTTTCCATATCGCTTTGCTTTCTATTATATCCTCTTCGTCGGCAATGTTGAATACGGCCAAAAATGTAGAGCCATTGGCCGGGTCTTCTGCTATCCAGGCAGCCTGTTTTTCATTGCGAAAAATGGGTCTGTTGCCGATGCTCTTATTCAATACATACAACACGTTTTTATTTGTAATAAGCAAATCTGTAAAAGGATCGTTATCAGGAAGGTTACCACCGAACATCAGCGGCGATTTAAATATACTCCAAAGCGTCATCAATGTGTATTGTTCATCTCTGGTTAAACTGGTCATTCTCGGATCCCCTATTTCAGCGCGTATGCCTATTCGACCCAGCGGCAATATATCACCATCAGGATATGCGCCGGATGAACGCCATTTGTTCCATCGCTCAAACAGTTCAAAGTGTTCTTTTATTTGTCGCCATTTATCCCAGAAATCGTTTGCTATGCGAAACGTATTGGCATGTTGTTGCAGATGCGCCGCATAATTAAGCGATGTTTCACCCGGTGAGGTGCTTAACACTATCTTACGGCCTGTTTTTTCAATGGCCCTTCTGATCATTTCTACTTCACCGGAAAAATAAGTGGGCGATGTAAGGTCATCTACCTTTACCAAATCAACTCCCCAGGAAGCGTACAATTCAAAAATGGAATTATAATATTCCTGAGAGCCCGCTTTGCCGGGAATAATGGTGCACATATCATGCAGCCAGCGGCAATTATCGGAAAGTGAATAAATGTCATTGGCGGTGAGCGGTGTGCCTTTAATGGGAAGGTTTCGTTTTACTGCTTCTATCGGCACGCCACGCATAATCTGAATTCCAAACTTCAGCCCTTTTTTATGCAGGTAATCGGCCAGAGGTTTGAATCCCTTGCCGCCGGCAGCAGACGGAAACCTGTTTATGGCAGGCAAAAACCTGCCGAAGCTGTCGATTGAATATTCCGGGTTTTTTTCGTTATAACCATGTGCTTTACCGTTACCAACATACCAACGGATATCTACAACAATATAGTCCCATCCGTACAGCAATAAATGATTGGCCATAAAATCTGCATTGGCCTTTACTTCTTCCTCTGTAACGGTTGAACCAAAACAATCCCAACTATCCCAACCCATGGGAGGGCTTGGCGTCCAATTGTGAAAATCATTTTTTTTGTGTGGCTGCGTACATGCGGCACATACAGTAATTGCGAAAAGTACAAACTTAAATAAAGTTTTATTTGATATTGACTTTATTGCCATCCTAAAAAGTTACCTGACTATTGTATTTTTGAAGATGCAGAATACTGGTAAAAAAACTGTTGAATATAATTTGAATCCCCAGCAACAGGCATGTGACAGCCGGTATAACAAAACGCAATACCTGCAACGGATCAAGATCTCCAAAGAACTGCCTGTTCCAGATACTGAAACTATAAACTGTTAATATAATTCCTGATAATAAAACAAAGACGCCGGTGCCAAGCCCTCTTTCTAATGAAAAGTATTTGTTGAAGTTTTTAAGCCATTCATTGTTATTATCCAGTCCGGCTTTTATAGCGAAAATTCTTGCTAAAAAATAAAATGTTACCGACTGAAAGCCTATAACTATTGTTATGGCAGAATAAAGCATGGTATGAATATCAAAATGCACAGAGCCGATTTTTACTGGGCCATGAAAAAGCACTGCGGTAGTAAATATGCCAGCCATCATAAACACAAAGCCAGGATATAGGAATAACCATTTAGGACTAAACAATAAAAGGAAACGCAAATGCCGCCATCCATCGCGCCAGGTTCTAAGGTGTGAACGCTTGCTTCTGCCATCGGGATATAGCTTTGTTGGAACCTCGGTAATTTTTAATTTATTCAATGACGATTTTACTATCATTTCTGAAGCAAATTCCATCCCCGGCGAACACAACCCGATGCTTAAAATCGAGTTTCTGTTAAATCCTCTTAGTCCGCAATGAAAATCGCCTATGGTTGTTTTGAAAAAAAGCCTGCCGATAAACGACAGAACAGGATTGCCAAGATACCTGTGTAAAAAGGGCATCGCATTCTTTTCAATTCCACCTTTGAACCTGTTCCCCATTACGAGGTCATAACCATCTCTTAATCTATTCATAAACGGAATAATATCAGTAAAGTCGTAGCTATCATCAGAATCACCCATTATTACATACGTTCCGTTTGCCTGTTCAATACCTGCATGCAAAGCTTTACCGTATCCCTTTTCAGCCACATGTATAACTCTTGCACCCATGCTTTCTGCAATAGTTGGCGAACAATCGATGCTACCGTTATCTGCAATTAAAATTTCGCCCTGTATGTTATTTGTGTTCAGTGCATATTGCGCTTTTAAAACGCATGCCCTGATCGTTTCCTCTTCGTTCAGGCATGGCATTAAAATGGTTAATTCCATAAAAATAACCTTGTTGTTTTTATGTAAGATTGGGTTAATTATCGTGCTGTTTTTATAACAGGAAGTTTCCTATGGATGTAGTTCGTAAGTTTATCTATAAAACCAAACATACTAATGATGACGAATGGCAGTGCTGGTACCAATACCCTTTCCTGGGTATTATCGTTTATGCCGGTTGTTAAAACAGTAAATATCCAACCTGCTAAAGCCAGAAAAACAAAAACTCCGGCCCACTGCACTTTTCTCAAATAAAAAGCGGCATATCCTGTTAATAATAATTCTGCCAGCAAGAGTGCATACAATACATAGCCCTTAATAAATAACAGTTTAAATTGAACGAAGTGTGTGAATCTGTCAATTGTATATTGCAGGTATTTTTTCGTCAACATAGCTTTCCTTATATAGGAGTCAAGCTGCGCTATACTATAATTGTACCGGCTGGGAGGCACATTGAATACGCCGGTCATATCTCTTGTAAACCCATAATCTGTAGGGAAGTTATTATAAACACGCTGGTATTTATAATAATCGTTATTCAGATAGTATATGGCATAATAATGTCCTTCTCCCTTTATGCTATCTATAATTGAAATAAATGTAGGGTCTTCCAGTGTTTTATAGGCATTGCTTAGTATTACGTTGGCAAAATTATTATCATGACTTACAGATGATATATTGAAATGACCGTTTTGCTTTTTATTTGCCAGGCAATAACCTGAAATTATTAAAACACTCACCATTAGGCCGGCAATTTCGAACCTAAGAAATTTACTGTTCTTTTCGTAAACGTATCGTAGTATCCATAACAATCCCATTACGCCATATAAATAAATACAAACCGGTTTTAGCATAACGAGGAACACCATCATGCCATTCACTGCAACAGACTTACCGTATCCGGGATGAATAATATAGTTTGAAATCAAATAAAGCAGGAATGGAAGCGATGATATTAATAATGACTCCGGACAAATTCCATGGTTATAATGTAAAATAACCGGCAAACAGCCATATAAAATGGTAGCGGAATACCCGATAATTTTACTGCGAAACCATTGCCGGCAAAATAAATAAAACGGAACTATACTTATTCCGGAAATAACGCTTTGCACTACTACCACGTTGTCAAAGAAGTCCCCGTTGCTGATTAGCTCTATAAGTTTTAAAAAAAACGGGTATACGGGTGTTCTGAACGCATCTACTTTTCCTTCGAGAATCTGCCGCGATGCGTAATAATAAGTGGCAGTATCCGAGTACCACCATACTCCTTGCTGGTTTACATATTGATATAAATTTCTGAAAGTAACGCACAGTAACAGCAACCACATCACCTCGCAGCCTATTAACCATGAAACAAAGTTTCCTGTTTTTTTCATAACGTTCCACCTGTCGGCTTCCCTGTTATTTATTTCGATCATAATATTATCGGGCTATATTTATATTACTGCATAGGAATCCCTGTTATGCAGTGCTTTATATAACCTGCATAATAAAATAATTACTAAATCATTTTGGCATTTTGATTAACGCACAGTTGCTACAATAAGTAAAACGCTTACCAGTTAGGTTAATGACATGCAACTCTTATTCATAATCTTACTATTATTACAGCATTATAGAGTGTTTGTAAAAGCTGAATCCAAAATTACAATCCGGCACTGCAAATAACTTGCAGCAGATAGAAGTAAGTTTTTTTTTGTGAATTTTAGCTATCTGGTAATGACTGAATATGAGTGTACCAGTACAACATGTGTAGTAGGATATTCTTCTGTTACGTTCATAACTACAAAACCGATATGTCATACAATTGCATTTGAAAATCAATAATCCCCAAATACCCTTGGTAAGGTACTTTTCATACAGTGAAGTAGTAAAACGATTTTGTTTGAATAACGCAATGATGAATGTCTGAAATGCCCGCCGGGTCTTAATTCCATACATCTCTGATAGTAGTAGAATGTGCTTGTATAGGTTAACCTTATTAGATCAATTAAGATTTTATTAAATGTAATTATCACACTTATCGTCAGAAATTACACGTTTTTACTTTAAAACTGCACACTTATCAAATTGATGACATTTAATTACTTTTTCTATTAAATCATTTTTATCTTTAGATAGATTAAACGATACCTTAAACCTAAACAAACTTTGCCATGATGAAAATTAGTTGGCTTTTGAAAGAAGCAACGTGTTTTTCCTTGCTACTAAGTCAAATTACATTGTTCGTGCAAAGGCAACCGATTGGGATGCCACTGCCTGTTTCGCTTCTTCCCTGTTGCCTGCTACACCTTCCCCGCACCAAACGGGTTACAATATAAATCATAGAAAAGCTTCTGGCATAAACGCCTTCACCTACAGGGTGTTGATTGAATTATCTATACGCTTAACCTTATTGCACCATATGGCAAGACACCATTTTAATCGCCTTGAATACCTCGATTATTTAATCCGGCTTAAGGCAACCGGCAGCCCCGATAGTCTGGCAAAAAAATTACACCTCTCAGTACGAACTGTTTTTGGCTATATTGATATATTGAAATCACTCGGAGCACCCATTGCTTATAATAAAGAAAAAGAAACCTATTATTATACCGAAAGTGGCAGCTTTTACTTTAAGTTTCAAAAAGACAAAAGTATATCCGAAAATTGATCATTCCTGCCCTTGTCTTTTTATGTTAAGCTGTTCAAAAAATTAACTACTGATTCATCGCTGCAAGTAATTTGCAGCAGCGGTATGTAATTTTGTTTTAAATGTGAAGAGCGATTTCCTGATTGAAATTATGTTGTTCGTTTTTACGTGATTTTATAGTAGTTATTCTGCAATGATCCGGCTCTTGGCAAAGAGCCGGCAGCTACACCATTACCATAAGTTACTATTTTATAAAGGGCGATACCATGTATCGTTACAAAGAATGCAGTTTACAGGAGTATTAAAACTTCAGGAAGCTGATTTTTTACCAAACTTAATATATGAAGATTGCTGTTATAGGAGCAGGTGTAGCAGGCATAACAACTGCTTATTCCCTAACTAAAAGTAATTGCCATGTCGATGTGTTTGAATCAGGCGGTAGGGTTGGAGGTATGGCAGCCACTTTTACTTTATGGAATCAGAAAGTTGATATTGGCCCACACCGGTTTTTTAGTAACGACAAACAAGTGAACGACCTATGGTTAGAGGTAGCAGGGGATGATTATGAAATGGTAAACAGGCTTACCCGTATTTACTATAATAATAAATTTTATAAATACCCTCTTAACATAGGCAATACATTAAGTAATCTCGGAATTTTTGAAGCAGGCAGGTGTGTTTTTAGTTATTTAATGGAAAAGTTTAACACATCAAAAGAGGAAGGGTCTTTTGAAGCCTGGGTACAAAGCAAATTTGGAAAGAGACTGTTTTCTATCTTCTTTAAAACCTATTCAGAAAAGCTATGGGGCATACCTTGCAACGAACTTGATTCAGATTTCGCAGCCCAGCGAATCAAAAAGTTATCCTTGTATGAGGCCGTAAAGAATGCAGCTTTAAAAGGGAGAGGTAATAAACATAAAACGCTGGTTGATCAATTCGCCTACCCCCTGGGCGGCACAGGTATGGTGTACGAAAGAATGGCCAGGTTTGTAAAGCAATCCGGAAATCATGTTTATATGAATACGCCGGTTTACAGAGTGGTTAATTATAATAGCAAGGTAATAGGAATTGAACTGGAAGACGGAACTTTTAAAGAATATGACCAGGTGGTTTCTACCATGCCTTATACTTTAATGGTACAAACCTTAACCGAAGTGCCGTACGAAATCACCGCTCTTGCCAATAAACTTACATTTAGAAATACCGTAATTGTGTATTTATTGGTTAACAGTACTAACATTTTTCCCGATAACTGGATCTACATTCATTCATCCGAATTATTAATGGGCAGAGTGACCAATTTCAGAAATTGGGTGCCACATATTTATAACGATGAACAAAAAACAATTTTAGCCATTGAATACTGGTGTAACCATGATTCGGAATTATGGAAAAATAAAGATGAGGATTTTGTTAAGCTTGCTTCAACAGAGATCGCTAAAACAGGATTGGTAAAGCCCGAATTAATCGAAGATGGGTATGTTTACCGGGTCAACAAATGTTATCCGGTGTATAACAAAGGGTATAAAGAAATCCTGAAGCCCATCAACGACTATGTTTCCACAATTGAGAACCTTTCTGTTATAGGACGATACGGTTCTTTTAAGTATAACAATCAGGATCATAGTATTCTTATGGGTTTAAAAGCTGCTGAAAATATAGTGGCAAAAACGAGGCACAACCTGTTTGAGATTAATACTGATTATGAAACCTATCAGGAAGCCTATGTTATCACCGAAACCGGATTGCAAAAACAATAATTTCCGTTGCACTTATTCAACCAATGAAATCAGCCTTTCCAAATATAACTAACATAAAGGCAAAGTTGTTTTCGAAAAAAAGATTTTTCGTTAAAACAGCAAAGAAGATGATATGGCTTTTTATTGTCATCGTTTTCATTCGTGTTTTCGTAATTGGTTGTTACCTCGTTAGTTCAGGCAGCATGGAAGAAACGCTATACCCCGGGGATGTAATGTTGATTAATAAATTTCAATACGGAACGCGTTTGCCTGTAAGGCCGAAAGACATTCCGTTTGTTGAACTGATTGCCTGGTTCACAGGAGCCTATAAGTGGGCGCAAACACCCTGCTGGAACTACAGGCGTTTACCCGGATTGGGTGAGGTAAAGCGTAACGACATCATTGTTTTTGATAAACCGGGTTCAGAAAAAATTATTGTGAAGAGATGTGTTGGATTGCCGGGCGATACTATTGAAGTAGCGCATAATATAAGGTATGTGAATACTCAGCTGCAAAAGGAACCTTTATCAGTAAAATATTCTTATTGTATCAAAACAAATTATGAATCTTTTGATCTTGACTCTCTTAAAAAATATGGGATCGACGAAAAAAATTTGTTATGGAACGATGGCGATTCCATACACATATCTATAACAAAGAAAACCGCATCAGATTTGCAAAGGAGTGATTTGATAGATACTGTATCGATAGATGATTATCCCAAAGGCGCCAATGGTCCATTATTATTTACAGGCTCACGTTTCAATAATCAAACAAGAGAGAATTATGGCCCTGTTGTGATTCCTGCCAAAGGAAAAACCATTTCATTACATAAAGAGAATATTGAGCTATACAGGGAAGTAATTGTTAATTATGAACAAAATAATATGTTGGTTAATAACGATAGCATTTATATAAATGGTAAAAAAGTTACCAGCTACACTTTTAAAAGCAACTATTATTTTGTTATGGGTGATAACCGGTACCATTCCATTGATTCACGCTATTGGGGATTTTTACCTGAAAGTTCAATAATCGGAAAGGTTTCCTGCGTATTGTTTTCTGTTGATCATTTATCGAGGATTTTGAAATTTATAAACAATGATTAAGAAGATTGTTTTAATATTATTGGGCGCTTTTATCCTCAGCTTTACTTCGTTTTACAATCGTTTTCCATTGTTAACGGAAAATTCAGGCGCTTATCTGGATTCAGGATTTGGAAAAAGTGTCCCGCAGGGGAGCACACCTGTTTACGGATTTTTTATAGCGCATGCCAGTTGGGGATTCTCTTTATGGTTAGTAGTTTTTTGCCAGGCCTTTTTGCTTTCTCTTATCATTTACTATTACCTCCGTTACTTTTCGAATGGTACCGCTTTGGCGATTTATTTTCTGGCCTTTGTTTTCAGCATAACTTTTTTAACTGCAGCATCAGTAACCGTAAGCACTATTGGAACAGGGGTATTTTCGGGTATTTCAATGTTGGCCATTGGCCTTTTGTTATTTGCAGAAAAATTATCGAAACGTGATGTTTATATTATTGGTACAATCGCCCTCGTTAGCACCGGAATAAGCATAGTAAATCTTATCGCTAATGTTTTACTTATTCTCACTGTTTCGATAAGTTTAGTCAGAAAACAAACCGCACTTAATGCATATAATATTAAAACGAATTGGCGCAGGGTCATTCTTAGCATAACGGTTGCTGCAGTTTCCTGGCTGTTGGTATGCGGGTCGAATTATGCTTTAAAAAACACTTTCATCGTCACTGATGCAAATAAAGTAAGGGCGCCAAAAAATCAAAAATTGGATTATTTTTTCAATAAGCAGAATTATATAATTGCCACGTATCCCAAAAGTATAAAACGTACAGCAACATTTTCTTCTTTGTCGAAATGGTATAACTGGGAATTAAGAGAAGCCTGTTTGTCGAAGCAGTATTTCGGTGGCGTACGATTTATAATATTAAGTAATGTTCAAATAATAGTTTGTATGGTGTCTGTGTTGCTTTTTATATACTTGGCATCTGTTAGGGGTATGAAAAAGTACTATATGTTTTTGGTTTTTGGTATAGCCGGCTTTTTGATTTTTTTAGTAACTGCCTGTTTTCTGAATGCTGAAAAAAACAATCTCAGCTGGCAATTGATTTGGGTATTAATGTTACCGCTTTTTATTTCGGTTGCCGGGTATGAAAGAAAAATACAAAACAGTTGATTTAACGACCAAATTCTTAAAATGTTCATACAAAATCTGCAAAGAAGATTATTTCATATAGCCGCCATTTTATTGAGCACGTTTCTATATTGCACACTAGCTCTTTATAATGGGTTTCCTTTCACTTTCAACAACGATACGGCTGTTTATATAGAACGTGGTATTACCGGTGTGATTCGGGAAGACAGACCAATTACGTACGGATTATTTATCGCTGTTTCAGCTATGCATTATTCCCTGTGGCTGGTTATTATAACTCAGGCGTTAATTGTTTCTTTGGTTGTGTATTTTATTTTCAGCTATACAAATAAATACTACTACTCAAATAATAGGCAACGATTTTTATTTTATTATATAGGATTTACTGGTTTTGTTTGCGCTTTTACGGGGGCCTCCTGTGAAGTGACCATGCTGATGCCCGACATTTTTATAGCAGTCGCAATTCTATGCATGGCCCTGCTTATTATTTTTAAATTAAAAACAAGAGATTTTATCATTGTATCAGCAATGCTGGTATTAAGCATAATAGTTCATAACTCTCATTTTTTCATCTGTATCTTTTTATGCTGCTTATTGTTAACCGGATATCTTTTCAGGCGTTTCCGGCTGACGTACAAAAATGCCGAAATAAGGTTTAAGGCTGTTCTTTTCGTTATTGGTTTATCAGTATTTAGCAACTTCCTCAGTGCAGGTATTCATAATCATTATGGCGCCGGTTTTAAAAGTTCTTTTGGGGGCGCTGTCTTTTTAATGAATAACCTTATTGAAATGGGCGTTGTAGACCCGTATCTGGCTGAAAACTGCGGAAAGAAAAATTATAAGTTATGCCCCTATAAAGATTCTATACCCAATAATTTTTTATGGGTGCAAAACAGCCCATTAAAAAAAACAGGAGGTTGGGGAAAAGCAAACGACTCAGAATTTGTGGCTATAGAAAAGGATCTTTTAACAACACCGAAACATCTTTCAAGAGTTATTTACAGGTCGGGTATTTATACCATTAAGCAGTTCTTTAATTATGACATGGAACATGTAAATAAGCCAACAACATTTGTTAATAATACAATACGTACTTATTTTAATGATGATTATGAAAGTTATATAAACTCACAGCAGCCCAATGAAGACATACGATTCGGATTTATAAATTTCTCGCAAAACATAGTCGTCGGCATATCCTGTTTATTTTATTGTTTAATAGGCTTCTATGCCCGGCCTTCACAAAAGTTTTTGATATTTAGTTTTTTCATATTGGCAGCATTAATTATTAATGCCTGGTTTTGCAGCACTTTTTCAGGCGTTTATTCGCGTTACCAAACCCGGGTGGCCTGGTTACTACCTCTTCCTTTATTTATTTGTGCTATTGAATATTTTGATCTGAAGAACATAAAATCTTTTCTTTTATATATTTTAATTTTTAAACCAAAAACAGAAATCAAATGAAAAGAAAACTTTTCAGTGCATCTTTAGTCATTGCAATTGCACTTATTGCAATGATGAATGTTAAGGTCGTGTTAGACAGTAAAACACGACCTATTGTAAAACTCACTACGTTGGCAACTGCCTCGGCAGATGAGTTTTCTTCATCCGCTTCATCCGGAACTTCTTCCAGTTCTTCCGATAATTCCGGAGGTTCCGGATTGACCGAATCATGGGAGGATGATTCGTCCAATACGACTGGCTATTACGATTCAGAAGGCTATGTGCCACCTGGAAAAAAAAGAAAAAAAATGAGTGATTACTTCAATGGAAGTACTGAATCTAAGGGTAATCCGGTAGTTTTTAACGACATAAGCGATGTAGTAAGAGGTCAGGGCACATGGAAATTAACAGCAGGAGGCACAATGGCAGAAGCCGCGACTACAAGTGGAAACAATACCACAAGTACAGTTAGTGCAGGTGTTAGTTATGAGTTAGCAAAAAATAATGTTCTCACCTACAATAGCCATGATTGTGACGGAAAGACCTCCGATCGATGTCTGAAATATAATACATTTGTTAAAGTGCAGGGATACTAATCAATAATTAAGTATTTGCAATTGAAAGGCTATTATAGTTGTAATAGCCTTTCATTAAGCTTTAAATTTCCTGCATTAATAAATAGAATCTTTATTCAATCCAATGAAATTAAAGTCTTTTGTTTCGCTTGCTTTTGGAGTAATGGTTTTAGGTTCATGTACTTCGAAAAACAGACCAACTGTCAAAAGCATCAATAACGACATCTGTAAAAAAATTGCTTCGGGTACTACATCGATTATTCCTGATGGCAATGAATACAATGCAAAGATTACTATCAATGTAAAGTCAAAGCGAATTATAAATACTTCAGAATTGATAGATGTCGATTCTTCTCAGTTAATATTTCTTGAAACCAACGGGAATAATCTGATAGGAAGCATCGACAAGCTTATGTTTTGGGCCGACAAAATTATAATAGTTGATAAGCGAATCGTTAATGGCTTTTTTGTTTTTAACAATAAAGGTGCATTCATAAAAAAAGTAAATGCCGTAGGAAGAGGGTTTGCCGAGTATAATCATATAACAGACGTAACCATTAATAAAAAAAATGGTCTGATTGTATTATATGATCATACATCAAAGAAGGTTTTATTGTTTACTCCTGAAGGGGATTTTGTGAACGAAAAGAAGGTGAATGACTTTTACAAAAACATTGCTTTCTTTTCGGAGAATAAGTACCTCGCTTATTCAGACTATTCGTCAGCAACGGGTAACAATAAACATTATAGCCTTACATTACTGGATAGTAATTTTAATAAGGTCGAAGAATTTTTGGAAACCCCAAACGGGTTAAAAGTTATTTCTCCGGGAAGTTTATATGAAGGCCAAAATGGTCTTTTTCTGGTTTCTCCTTATTATAATAATATCGCCTTATTCAAAGGAAATAAAATGTATCCTTTTGCAGATATAAAAGTAAAAAACGGATCTGAAATCGACTATGCCTGGTTGGAAGGGATTACCAATTTATCGGTTAATGATCAATTGAAGGCGCTGCAGGAAACCGATCAGATTAACAGCTTAATGAATTTACAGGTAAATACCTCCAAAGTACTATTTACCTATGCCTGTAAAGATACCAGAAACTCTGTTCTGTTTGATTTAAATACAAAAAAAAGTATCAGTTGTAATGGATTGTTTTTTGACGATTTATTCATGAATAATATTGTTTGCTGGCCATTAGCGAGCTTCGACAATAACTGGGTATTTCCTTTGTACCCCGGGCCCATTGTTACCGGATATGAACGCAGCTTGCTCGCTAATAGTAAAGATGGTGTAGGCAAAGATGTTTTCGACGGTACGTTAAATAAGTATAATAAACTGTTATATAATATAACACAGCGTTCAAAAGAAAATGATAATCCGGTTTTATTAGTTGCCCGTGTTAAACCATTTTGATAGAAATTCAATTCATGTAAATGAATCATTCTAACTATAGAACAAAAAGAAATCTTATTACTGGTGGCATCATCATATTGCTTTTAGGAGTAAACTGTTTTTTATTGTTTCGCCTGTGGCAGCACCAAAAGCATATTCAAATAATGCAGGAAGCTAATAGTGATATATATAGCAATTATAATGCATTTAAGTTTCAGGTACAATTGACAAACCAATTTCAGTTCCGGCTCCTCCATACCCAGCTTAATAACTTATCATTGGAAAATGTTGCCAATGGAGAAGTTAATACGCTTGATCAATTACTGGCGCCGGTATCGTCAAAAATCATATTTTACTTTTCTCCAACGCAGTGCCATAAGTGCATCGATAAAGAAGTGCCAAATATTAAAACCTTTGCCGACAGCATTGGTAGTAATAATATTATTGCTATCGCTTCTGAAACTAACCAGGAATTTTTAAGAAGGTTTTCTTTAATAAAAAAAATTAATATACCTTTTTACCTGATCAGGCAGCCCAATGAGATCAATAGGGAAATTTATGATTCTGATGTGCCATTTGCTTTTTTGGTTGGTAAGGATCGAAAAATTCTCAAAGCGTGTAGTCTTTCTTCCTCTTTAGATAACTGGTCGGGCGGGTTTTATCAAAGTTTTAAAAAGGGAAGTAGTTTGTAGGTCGTTAATATGGTTTAGGTTAAACAAATTGTTATTCATGCAAAAATGTATATCCGGTAACGTAAGGTGGCTTATATGCATAGTTATAATGTTTATTATGAGCAATGCCCGGTCGCAGCCGTATACCGCTTTACCCGTACATCTGAGAGGCAACTGGTTTCTTCAAAATAATACAAACGAATGGGTGATTGGATTTTATGACAAGCTCGTTTATTTCAAAAATGATTTTTGGCAATACAAAATGGTTGCAAAAAAGGAGAATGATATACAGTTTCTGTTACAAAAAGGGAAGAAGAGCTTTATATTGCCTGTATCCATTAACAGCGATAGTACAATACAACTAACCTCCAATGAGGCAGAACTTTTACTAACTAATAAGCAACGCCGGGTGTCATCATTGAATCATAATGAACTGCGCCAGATTCAAAAAACCGGCAACGACACCGTTATTATAAAAGGTTACGTTGACCACCGGCAATTGACCAGCTTAAAGCTCATGGAATTCATGGTTGACGATTTAATTTTAGGAAATACGGCGATTCGAAATGTAGCGGTTGATAAAAACGGGCAATTCAATGTTCGCTTTCCGCTTCCATTTCCCTGTGCTGAAGTGATTGTTAAATTCGGAGGGGTATTTGAGTACATATTTATGCAACCGGGCGATACAGCCATCGTTTACATTGATCTTTTCCCTTACGTAAATGCAAAGAGCGAAGATGAAATACGCGCAACCAATTGTAACATGGTGGTAGCAGGGACCATGGGCGCATTTAACAATGAATACAGGGACTACAGACGGTATGTAAAAAGATGGGATGATCATCAGGAACAAGCTGAAATGATTCAGAAAAGTGATCAAAACACATACAAAGAGTATGAGCTTGCCAAAAAGCGATTCACAGATTCTTTGCTGGCAGCATACCGGGCACAATTCACAATGAGCAACCTGTTATGGCAAACGATTCAGGAAACAAATAAGTATCATCTTGCCAATTCGCTATATCGCTACCGGTGGCTGCATGAGCCAGATAAAGAAGTGAGTCTTTCTGCAGAGTATCTTAATCTGCTTGATTCATTTACTGCAGATGATAATTATGCCCATTTGGCCGGGTATGAATTTGATGGTTTTACAAGAGAGGGTTTGAATAGGGTGGCGCGGGAGCACCTGTTGGACAGGAAAAAAATTGACAGTTTTACTTCTGTTAATTCTTCTTTGAACAAATACCTCGAATATGTTCAGGAGCATGATAAATCATTAACGGAGGAACTGATAAAGAGTATCAACAATTTAAAAAAGTCAGGGGCTTCCCTTATTGGTTCTATGGGCAGTTTTTCAATTCACTTCCCCGCCAAAGATTCGGCCGAAACCAAAAAGGTGATGCAACAATATGAGCATCTGATGCGATATTTAGACGAAAGCGATTATTGGATATATTATTATTCGGGCATGGATTTGTTGTATGGTCTTTCTCAAATTGACTCATTATTTCCCAGGGGTATTTTCAGAGATTATTTAATAGGCCATTATATATATTCTTACTTTTTAAAACCGGGACGGCTCAACCCCGGTAACGACGTTTTAAATAAGTTGAAAACAATTTGCAGCGACCCAACAATTTATACCATCATCTCGCAGGAGAGTTTACGAATAAAGCAGCAGTTTGAAGAACAAAAATATGAGAATCTCCTTTCATTGGTTTCGTCGCGGGAAAAAGAAACTTATATCAATAAAATTGCCCGCGAAAACAAAGGGAAGGTAATATATATAGATTTTTGGGCAACCTGGTGTGGACCCTGCATAGAGCAATTCCCTTACAGTAAGGCGTTGCAAAAGCATTTTGAAGGAAAGCCCGTTGCCTTTGTTTATTTATGTGCAAATTCTGAAAAAAATAACTGGCAAAGTTCAATAAATAAGTATGGACTTACAGGGCAGCATTTTCTGCTCACCGCTGATGAAATTTCAAGGGTGCGGGCAAGATATAATTTTAGCGGTTACCCCCGTTACATGATTGTTAATAAAGAAGGAAGACTTATTACCAGTAATGGTTTGCCACCTCAGAACAAGGAAGCACTTATTACAATAGTTGAAGATCTGCTTAAGTAACCTTATTATATTTTTCAATGTGTAAAGCAATGACTTGCTCAACATCAACCTGCGCCCTGGTTTTATCTTTTGTTTTTATAAGCGCCTGCTCAAATGATAAAAATGCCGGCATTACAGCTGCGCCTGTTGCAAAAAGTACTTTTAGAGAAGAAACAACAGTTGTAGATGTTGCGCGGGTAAGTCAGGGGACCTTTGATCTTGAAATTCTTAGCAACGGAAAAGCATTGGCTGTAACGAATGCCGACATCAGATTTCCTTTAAATGAAAATATAACCGAAGTTCTTATCAAAAATGGAGACCGCGTTGCACGTTCTCAGGTATTAGCCCGGTTAAACGATACCGATCTTAAAAATAATTTGGAAAGAAAGCGGGAGGCCCTTGACAAAGCGACAGTAGAACTCGACGACAGGTTAATTGACTATGGGTACCGGTTAAAAGATTCCCTGAAAGTGCCGGTTGAAATTATGCGGATGGCAAAAATTAAAAGCGGTTACAATAATGCCCGGTACGATTATGCCGACGCAAAAACATTGCTCGGGAAAACTGTGATTGTTGCACCCTTTTCAGGAAAAGTAGCCAACCTCGAAGCAAGGGTGTACAATAAACCGGATGCTTTCAAGAGGCTTTGTACCCTCATTGATGATAGTAAGTTACTGGTAGAATTTAATGTGCTCGAAAGCGAGTATCGGTTTGTTGCCAAAGGTTCTGTTGTTGAAATAGCTCCATTTGGTCAGGATGTTACAGTAAAAGGTATAGTAACACATGTAAACCCGGTTATAGATGGAAACGGCATGATTAAAATCACTGCATTAACGGATAATTCCGCAGGCAATATGCTCGATGGAATGAGTGTGAAGGTTATTGTGAAGAAACCCGTGCCCAATAAAATGTTCGTGCCTAAAGAGGCGGTTGTTCAAAGAGATAACCGGCAGGTTGTGTTCACTTATGAAGACGGTTTTGCCAAATGGAATTATGTGCAAACAGACTTGCAAAACAGTAAAAGCATATGTATCACTTCGGGCCTGAAAGCAAACCAGAAGGTGATAGTTAGTAATAATATTAACCTTGCCCACGGTGCCGAAGTACAACCTGCAAAATAAAAGTAAGCTTTGAATAATACCCGGCCCATACGATTTCATAAATTGCCATTGCCTGCCTTTAGCATCATTATCATCTTCGTTATCTTTGTAATAGTTGGCATTGCGGTAATGCCTTTATTATCAGTCAGGCTTGAACCATCTTACACATCGAACGGTGTTACCGTTAAAATCTACTGGCCGGCGGCATCTTCCGAAAAGCTGGAACGTGAGGTAACGGCAAAACTTGAAGGAATAATAGCTACGGTTAAAGGCATAAAGAATATTCGTTCTGTTTCTGCAAACAGCCAGGCATATATACAGGTAGAACTGAACGGCTATGTTTCGCAGGAGGCATGCCGGTTCGAAATTGCCACTTTAATACGCCAGGTATATCCCCATTTACCCAGGGGGGTACGTTATCCAATCGTTTATGCGAATGGAGTAACCGGAGAAAAAGATAGATCTATTTTATCATATACGATTAATGGTAAAGCAACTGCTGCAAATATTAAACAGGTTGCAGAAAAATTATTAAAACCCTCATTAGCCCTTACTGAGGGCGTTTCACAAATAAATATATACGGAACTACTGATTTTGCGTGGGAGTTGCAATTCAACAATGCCGAATTGTTGCGGTATGGACTTTCAACGCGGGATATCAGTACTGCTATTACTAATTATTTTCAAACGTTTGAGGCCGGAAAAGCATACGTTGCCAATGAAACAAAAAAAGGTAATTCCGATTACATCTATCTAACACTTAGAACAAACCGGTCGGAAGATATAGACTGGAAAAAAATTCCTGTAACAAAACAGGCAGAACGGGTCCTTTTTTTAACTGATATTGCGCGGGTGCAGTACGTTGAGCAGGAGCCCGGCTCTTATTATAGGGTAAACGGTTTAAATACAGTAAACCTTGAAATTGTAGCAGCAGCAAACACAAACTATATCACACTGGCCGAAAAGATCAAAGCCCGGATGAATAGTCTTCAGAAAAGTTTACCACAGGAGTATTCTATCCTTTTGTCGTATGATGCAACTGCATATTTGAAAAACGAACTAAATAAAATCACCGGGCGCACACTGGCCACCTTATTCATTCTGCTGGTATTTGTATTGGTTACAAGTCGTTCCCTGCGGTATTTATTGTTTATCCTGCTTTCATTAGTGGCTAATTTGCTTGTTTCAAATATCTTTTACTATTTTCTAAAATTAGAGATCAACCTTTACTCACTGGCCGGCATAACTATTTCCATGGGATTGATGATCGATAAAAGCATTGTTATTATTGATCATATCCGAAATAAAGGAAATGTAAAGGTGTTTTTGGCTGTTGCAGGCGCCTCTTTTACTACCATAGGAGCTGTTTGTATTATTTTTTTCCTGGATCACCAGCAGCAGATGAGGCTGTTAGATTTTACGTGGGTTATTATCATTAACCTGGGCGTTTCTTTAATGATCGCTCTCTTTTTCATTCCGGCGCTGATGGAGAAACTGCCTTTAAATAAACCTCCATTTTCGTCGCAGATCAAAAGAAAAAAAAGGGTAATTGTCTGGAACAGGTGGTATTTACGCCGTCTCCGCTTTGCCACCCGTTTCAAACCTGTTGTTGTTCTTATAATGATCTTATTATTTGGCATTCCCGTTTTTATGCTTCCCGCAAAGATTGAAAAAAGTAACGTCTTCGCTAAAGTATATAATTCGGTAATGGGTAATCAGTTTTATAATGAACAGGTAAAACCCTGGATCGACATTGGTATGGGTGGCACATTACGTTTATTCGTTTCCGGGTCATCAAGATTTTCATATGCTGAGACATCAGTTGCAAACACATACATAAAAGTCGACATTGGTATGCCGGCAGAAGCAACTACCCGGCAAATGAATGATGTTGTGCTGAAATGGGAGAATTATCTTAGCCAGTTTAAACAGATAGAACAGGTTCAAAGCAGAGTATATAATGGCCAAAAGGCTCAACTGGAAATCAGGTTTAAAAAGGAATTTGAAAATGGAAATTTCCCTTATGCATTAAAAAGCCAATTGGAATCCAAAGCAGTATTTACAGGCCTTGCCGATTTCATGATTTATGGCATTGGGGAAGGCTTTAATAATAAATTAGACAAAGAAACAACCAATTATGCACTGACACTGCAAGGTTATAACTATGAAAAGTTGTACAGATTTGCTGAACAGGTAAAAAGCCTGTTATTAAAGAATGCAAGAGTAGAGAAAATTAGTATTGGAAGCACAAGGGATCCGGAAGGGGAAAAAATGAATTATGAATTTGTATTCAGGGTGAACAGCCAGGAAAAATTACTGGAAAATAATTTGTCGCCCCAAATCATAAGCAATGCCCTCACAGATTTTTCAGTTGATAAAAGCACTGTCAGTACAATTTTTTACAAGGGCGGTTATGCCCCGGTCATTCTATCTACGGCAAATGAGCAGGCATCTGTTTGGCAGGTAATGAACCAACCGGTTGTTTATGATTCGGGAAGTTATGTTCGGTTAAAGGATTTTGCTGCTATAAATAAAGAAAAAGGCGCCAATGAAATTGTGCGGGAAAATCAGCAATATCAACTGGTGGTAAATTATAATTTTATAGGCGACAATTATTACGCATCTCTTGTTTCTGAAAAGATCGCTGACGAGGTAAGTAAGCAGTTGCCATTGGGGTTTAGCATTAAGCAACAGGAAATTAATTTTTGGAGTGGGGCTGAAAAAAAACTGACCTGGGCAATTTTTTTAACAGTGGCGATCGTGTTCTCCATTTGTGCAATTCTTCTGAACTCATTGCGTCAATCATTGGCGGTAATTGCCATGGTGCCCATATCTTTCATTGGTTTATTTATTACCAGCTGGTTGTTTGCATATAATTTCGATGAAGGAGGTTATGTAGCCTTTATTGTGTTGTGTGGTGTAGTTGTGAATGCCGCATTATTTATTCTTAATGATTTCAATAACTTAAAAAGAGATTATCCCACCAAACCTCTGCGCTTGCTTTATATTAAAGCTTATAATTCCAAAATCATTCCGGTTATATTAAGCAAAACTTCAATGATATTAGGTCTGGTGCCATTCATTATCGATTCAAAACACGAACCTTTCTGGTACCCGTTGGCGATGAGTGTAGCAGGTGGCATTTTGTTTTCAATGATTGCCATTCTGTTCTTTCTACCGCTTTTTTTAAAAGGTATTGGAAGTAAAAAATCTCATAACCTGTAAAAAAAACGAGTCAGTTAAAGAATAATTATGCCATGGTTAAATTTCTGATTAATAAGCCTGTTGCTGTTATCGTGGTATTTGTAGCGTTGGTACTTTTAGGAGCAATTGCGGTTCTGAAAGTTCCGGTATCTCCGCTACCCGATATAGATATACCTGAGATCACGGTTCATGTCAGTAAACAAAATACATCTTCAAAAGAATTAGAAAGTATTATTGCCAGTATACGTACACAATTACTACAGGTTCCCAACCTGCAGGATATTCATAGCGAAACCCGTGACGGTTATTCAATTTTACGGCTGAAGTTTGCTTATGGGGCCGATATTAATTATGCTTTTATTGAGGTAAATGAAAAAATTGATCTTTCTATGAACGCTTTACCCCGCGACATGGAAAGGCCGCGGGTAATAAAAGCAAGTGCTACAGACATTCCGGTTTTTCACCTTAACCTGAGTTTGAAAAATGACAAGACTGATATTCATGCTGCTTCCCGTTTTATAGAATTAAGCCAGTTTGCAGAACATGTTATCAAACGCCGGCTGGAGCAATTACCCGAAATCGCCTTTGTTGATATTACCGGAGTGTTGCAACCTGAAATATATATTATTCCTGACCCCGCAGTAATGGCTGCCTTGCATTTAAACGTTGATGACTTTAAACGGATAATAACTGGTCATAACCTTCTTTATGGGAATGTTACTGCAATGGATGGAGGCTTGCAATACAATGTACGTTTCGAATCAAAAAACCTGCTGTCTGTTGAAGATATTCGCAATATCAGCTTTAAGTATGCCGATAGAATTTTTAAACTCAGCGACATTGCTGATATTGGCTTAAGAGAAAGCGATGCAAAAGGCTGCTTTTTAGCCAATAACCAACCGGCAATCAGCCTTGCTATTATAAAACAACCCGACACTAAATTAGCCGACTTAAGAAGCAATATTAATGTACTGCTTACAGATTTTAAACGCGATTATCCCGATATACAATTTGAACAAACACAGGACCAAACAGAATTACTTGAATTTTCAATCACTAATTTAAAGCAGGATCTGATCATAGGAAGTTTTCTTGCTTTTATACTGATGTTCTTTTTTTTAAAGAATTTAAGGTCTCCGCTTCTCATAGGCATTGCTGTACCAGTTAGCCTTGTAATCAGTATTCTCTTTTTTAAAATATTCCATATCAGTATTAACATTATTTCCCTTTCCGGTCTTGTACTGGGTGTGGGATTAATGATAGATAATTCAATAATCGTTATCGACAATATCAGCCAATATAAACAACGAAATCACGACCTGGCAGAAGCATGTAGTAAGGGAACTATGGAAATTATAAGACCTTTGCTATCATCTGTATTAACCACATGCTCAGTATTTCTTCCTTTGATATTTTTAAGCGGAATATCCGGCGCTCTTTTTTATGAGCAGGCCATGGCGATTACTATTGGCCTGGTTATATCGCTGATTGTGTCTGTTACCCTGTTGCCTACACTTTATCGTCTTTTTCATAAAGGAAAGGTCCGGAAACTGGAAATCAATTTTTTTGAAAAATATGGCATTAATTTTTTTACAAGACTGTATGAGTTGGGTTTTCACTGGGTTTTTAAAAACAAGCTATATTCCCTCGCTATTGTAATTATGCTCATTGTTTTGAATGTTTTTCTGTTTACCCATCTGAAAAGGGAAAAACTACCTGCATTTCAGCAAACAGAGCTGGTATCGAAAATTGACTGGAACAGGAATATTACAATTGCAGAAAATAAAAGCCGTGTTTCATCTCTTATAACAACCCTGGGTAACAGACTGGTTCAATCGAACTGCCTGATTGGAGAACAGCAATATTTGTTAAATAAAGAAAAGGAACTGTCATCTTCTGAGTCGCAGGTTTATATTAAGATCAGTGACCCTGATTCTTTATTGTCAATAAAGAATGAAATCAGAAGTTATATCGAAAAAAATTATCCCGAAGCAAGTTTGAAACTTGGGGCGCCCAAAAATATCTTTGAAAACGTATTTGGCGATGACGAACCTCCATTAATTGTGCAATTGAAACAATCGGGAAATGAGGTTTTGCCTTCCAAAGAAAAAGCCTCTCAGGTATTAAAACTAATCGACCGGGCATTTCCTGGTTCTGAAATCACTCCGCTTCCTGTACAAAATTCACTGGCGCTGGTAGCAGACCCTGAAAAACTTTTGTTATACGATTTATCGTTATATGCAATATTTAACCGGCTTCGCGGCGCTTTACATGCAGATGAAGTTGCCAGTTTGCCAAACGGACAAAAAAGTACGCCTGTTGTAGTTACTGATAAAGTGCAGGACCTTAACTATGTTTTAAATAATGTATCTGTAACAAATAACAAAGGAATACAAATTCCTGTTCGCAGTTTTTTGAAAATTGTTAACGAGGAAACATACAAAACAATAGAGGGCGGAAAAAATGGCAACTACATTCCGTTGGCTATTCATACAAACAAACCGCAGGATATAATAAACTATGTAAATGAGCAAATTAAAGCAAAAAACAATTTAGATGTAAGCTATACCGGCAGCTTTTTTTCGAATAAAGAGCTGATTAAAGAAATGAGTATTGTGTTAATTGTTGCCGTGTTATTGTTATATTTTATTCTTGCTGCCCAGTTTGAATCGTTGATACAACCTGTTATTGTGTTGCTTGAATTGCCAATCAGTATGAGCGGGGCTTTAATTATGCTGTATGTATTTAACTCCTCCATTAACCTGATTTCATTAATAGGATTCGTGGTAATGTGCGGCATCATTATTAACGATTCGATATTGAAAATCGATATAATTAATCAATTACGAAGAAACGAAGGGTATGAATTAATGGATGCTATCCATGCCGGTGGAAAAAGACGGTTGCAATCTATCGTAATGACGGCCATGACAACCATTCTTTCTGTAGCGCCATTTCTGTTTGGCAATGATGTGGGGTCGGTATTACAAAGGCCTTTATCTCTTGCATTGATAGGCGGTATGGTCATAGGCACACCGGTAAGTTTGTATTTTATTCCGCTTGTGTACTGGTTTTACTACACCTATTTATCCAAACACTTTATTAAATTATAGTAATGAACATTATTGCCAGGTGCATCTTTATCCTTATAATTCATATCCCATTTCAAATTAACGCACAGATAATAAAACTCTCATTGAATAATGCGATCGTGCTTGCCCAAAAGAATTCCCTGGATTATAAAATCGCCAACAATATTGCGAAGTCGGCTTTTTGGGATTACCGGGCTTATAAATCAGGTTTTTTACCAAAGCTTTCATTAAGTGGTACGTTGCCTGATTATTATAGAACTATCAATTCAATTACATTACCTAACGGGCAAAGCCAGTTCGTAGCACAAAATCTTGCAAATTCGGGTGTGAGTCTCAACCTGTCGCAAAGCATTGGTTTAACCGGTGGCAGTGTTTCAATAGGCTCATCTCTTCAACGGATCGATAATTTCGGAAATTATAAAAGCACCGCTTACACGGCGGTTCCCCTTTCTTTTAGCTATTCCCAGCAAAGTCTGTTTTATAACGAATTTAAATGGCAAAGAAAAATCCAGCCAATCAGGTTCGAAGAATCGAAGAGGCAATACCTGGAAAGCCTTGAGGAAATTTCGTATAATACTATTTACAGGTATTTTGATTTATTAAAAGCAAATGTTCAATTGAAGCTTGATGAACAAAATCTTAAAAACATCGATACGCTTATAAAGATTACCCAGGCTCGCTTCGAAATAGGAACGGTGCAATTAAATGATATATTACAATCCAAAGTAAGCCTGATGAATGCAAAACGAGCTGTTTTGGCCTCCACTTTAAACCTTGAAACAGCAAAACAGAATCTGATCCGTTACTTAACCCTCGACAAGGATCAACAGATCGACTTGCTGGTTCCCGACTCGCTGACCTTCTTTAAGATAAGTAGTGACCTTGCTTTAAAACAGGCGCTAAGCAATCGAAAATTTGTTTCAGAATTTGAACGCAGGCGGTTGCAGGCTGAGCAGGAAATTGAAAGAACAAGATCCCAGGCCGGACCTACCGTTAGCTTAAGAGCGAATTTAGGTCTGACGCAAACCGCCATGACATTTAATCACAGTTATGAAAGCCTTCTTCGAAACCAGGCGGTGGTGATTGGTTTTAATATCCCTTTAATTGACTGGAACGTAAATAGATCAAACCGTAAAAGGGCAGAAGCTAATTTAGAATTGGAAAGTAATTATATAGCTCAACAGCAATTATCAGCCGAACAGGAAATCTCTTACGAGATAATGAAATGGAACATGCAGGAAGAACAAATTGAAATGGCTAAGTTAACAAGAGAACTTGCACATCAACGATACGAAATAGCAAAACAGAAATATGCCATTGGAAGTATTACTTACACCGATTTCAATAATGCACAAATAGATAAAGACAGAGCTGAAACGGAGTATATCAATAGTTTGCTTAATTATTGGGCGTCTTATTATTTGATAAGAAAAATAACGCTTTATGATTTTAGTAATAATAAAAGAATTGACTCTGAAAATAGGTTTTCAAATTGAACTGAGGACCGGCCAGGTTCCCTGCCTGGAAGCACTTTAATTTATACCCGGTTGATATATTATAAGCATTTCACATACTATTAAAATTCACTTCCGGGCACAGGTAACCGCCTGCAGGATGGATTTTGAAGATGGTTCGTGTTACCAGGTTAAACTCGGGTCAAAGGATAAACGTTCATACAGCATCGTATTTAATGATGGAAATCGGCCTTTGCCGTCGCAAAATCTGTCGTTGCATATAACACAGGAGAAAAGCGCCCTGCAGTTCCCATTTGAGTGTTTTATGAATATTTGGAAATTTCGCAAATCCCGCATTGAAGATTGCGGGCATTACAATGAACGGGGAGTACTTTTTACACTAATTTGAATTTTAAGACAACCGTGTGAGTTGCCTTAGCGACAGCTATGCCTGCAAATGTTTCAGGCTCACATTCAAGCCTGCATTTCCTGGTTTTAATTAGTTAGTATTAATTAATACACATTTATTATTGGTACACTTAGTTTGACTATCAGAGAATATAGTGCTTAAATTAAAAGAAATGGAGCTCAAAAATTGGTATGTTGCTTATACTCTTCCAAAGGCAGAAAAACAAGTTCAAAGAATGCTTGACAAAATGGGGATTGTTTCATTTTTGCCTTTAAATAAAGTAATAAGAATCTGGAGCGACCGTAAGAAACAAATAGAATTACCACTATTCCCTAACTACATTTTTATTTATACTTCTTTTCGTGATCGGTATAAACCCTTGCAGGTAAAAAGCGTTGTTAATTATGTTTGTTTTGACGGGAAGCCTGCCACTGTTTCTGAAAGTGTAATTGACACATTAAAAAAAGTTTTGAACGCAAATGTGGAGGTAACGAATGATAGTTTCAGTTACTATAGTACAGGCACGCGCGTTAAAATAGGCGAAGGCCCATTTGCCGGAACAGAAGGTATATTATTAAAAAGGAATGGTAAAAGCCGGTTGGTGCTTCAGATTGAATCTTTGAACAGAGAAGTTTCTATTGAAATTCCTGCCAATATGGTCATCCCTTATGCAGGTCAGCTTGAAAAAAAAGCTGTATAAATTTGCAACGTTGCTTTCCGAAATAGCGGGAAGTTGTTGAACGCTCTTTAACATTAAATGACGATCAGTCTCAAAATGGAACGTGTTCTTGTTACAGGCGGAGCCGGATTTATCGGAAGCAATCTGATAAAGCGGCTGCTTTCCCTGGGAAAATATTATGTTTATTGCCTGGATAATTTCGACGCGTTTTATGCAAAAGAACAGAAAGAGTTAAATATCAGAGATTTTTTCGGCAACTCCCGTTTTAAATTCATCATGGATGATATCAGGAATATAAACAATCATACAGAATTTGAGAAGATTGATATAATCATTCATCTTGCAGCAAAGGCCGGCGTAAGGCAAAGTATTCTGGACCCTTTATTATATCAAAATGTAAATATCGGTGGCACACAGGCGCTTTTGGAATTTGCGAAGGAAAGAAAAATAAAACAATTTGTATTCGCTTCTTCCAGCAGTGTGTATGGTATTAGTCCAAATGCGCCCTGGAGTGAAAATGAACAGATTTTTCCGATAAGTCCTTATGCAGGTTCGAAGCATTCAGCCGAAATGTTCGGTCATGTCTATAGCCATCTTTACAAGATCCGTTTTATTGCACTTAGATTTTTTACCGTATATGGGCCTGCCCAAAGGCCCGACCTGGCAATATATAAGTTTTTTGACTGCATACTGAAACAAAAGCCTATTCCTGTGTTTGGCGATGGCAATTCGGCAAGAGATTACACTTATATAGACGATGTTGTAAATGGAATTATATCTGCCATTGACTATAGAGCATCTGATTTTGAGATCATAAACATTGGTAATAATCGCACAGTTACATTGAATTATCTTATCCGTACAATCGAGCAGGTGTGCAAATGCCGGGCAATAATTCAATATTATCCTGAACAGGCAGGTGATGTGCCGATTACATATGCTGATATAAGAAAGGCTGCCCGTTTGCTCAATTACAAGCCTGCTACTGATCTGTTATGCGGCCTGAAGAATTTTTATAGCTGGTATACAAAGAACCAGTGTCTTCCGAATACTTATTAGCCTTACTAATATCATAAACGAACTATAATGAAAAGAAATGCATTATTATTTATAACGCTGCTCATTTGCTGTTTAACTGCAATCACTCAGGTTCCTGTTGATAACCCTTACAAAACCCGATTTAAGGTAAAGGAGCATTGGACAGACGATTTTAAATGGTCGAAAGTTACCAATGCGGCTGATGTAACAGGCTTGTTTAATGATAAAAAAGAAATTGATAAAACCGTACTTCAAAGTACACTGAAAAAGATTTCGGATGAAGGAGGAGGTGTTTTGTATTTTGGTCCCGGGGAGTACTATTTTAACTTCAATGTTAAATTATATAATGGTTGTGTGCTGAGGGGCGCAACTCCACGAGGTGTTACTAACGCGATCAGTTCGGGGTACAGGCCTCCTACCAAATTCCTGTTCCCAAAGTTTATTATGAAATTTCAGGGAGATAAAGTGAACGACGAGGATGCGTACAAAAAAATATATGTCGATTCGAATACCAATTTTGCAGTGGTGAACCTCGATATCAGCAGATCGCTGATATATGTTCATGAAAACTTTATATCAAACAATATGATATTCGGTGTAAGGTCGAATAATGCAACTGAACACAAGGCGCTTTTTATGCCATCTTCGATTGGTCTCGGGTGGGAAAGATATCCTACTGTAAATGTCGGCAACATTTTTACTACATGTAATAAGGGTGTGGTCGCAAACTGCCGGATCAACGATTCAATAACAGATGATTTCGAAATGCCCAATTTCATGGCGAATGATGGACGAGTTTTTAAAGATACCACTATAAAATTTCAATATGGTTTGCAAAGTGGTATAACGGTGAATAATTCGGAACCTAAACCCGGAAAGGTAGAATTGCTGGACAATTATGTTAAAGGGTATAATGTTTCTAATATTGGGGTTGACTTTGAAGGTGATAAAACCATAAAAAATAATCAATTTATTTTTCTTCCTTGCCAGAATTTACTGGGCGAAGAGTTTTATTCGAGGGAGCTCGAGGAGCATACCATCAGGGCGTTTGATAAGAAGTACTTTATAAATAAAGAAAATGATTCGCTGGAATATTGGCTCTTAACTCCTAAAAACTATGATCCGAACAAAAAGTATCCTATTGTAATGTTCTTTCATGGCGGAGGACAACGTGGGAAAAGAAATCCGCTTATTCACTATGTTTCTATTTACGCGAATGAAGAAGCGAGGGATAAATATCCTTGTTTTGTAGTTGTACCGCATATCAAAAAGGGAGAAGAGTTCTTTACATCTTTGAATGCTGCTCCTACCAAAGCTTACACTTTATCAATCGCCCTTTATAAATCGCTTAAGGAAAAATATTCTATTGATACCGGCAATACCTTTATTGCTGGTATTTCAACCGGTGGACAGGGTGCAATTGAAGCAACAGTTCGTGAGCCCGATTTGTTTCGCCACGCTGTTATTATGAGTGGGTATACGCCTCTCAATTCCGAACAAATGAATAGAATAAAGAATGTTCACTTTATAATCTCTGCAGGTACAGAAAATCCAAGGATAGCGGATTTCTTCCGTCAGTTTGTAACAGCTTTACGGAATCAGGGCAATAAAGTAGATTATTTTGAATATCCAATAGGGCACTGGAGCTGGCTGAATCTTTGTATCGATCAAAAATTTCTAAATATTATTTTGACAAGAATGTAAGTATGACAGCCTTCTGTTTTGTGTGCGCGAACAAAATTTGTTGAATATCTAAGACTTGTATATCCAATACAATGGCAAAAAATGAATTGTTGAAGAGATTAAAGGGTAACGGTTTAATGGTCTTTATCGATGATGCCGGTGAGTTGAAACTAAAGGTCAGGAGCGGTCAACAGGTCGATGACCGGATAATGCGGGAATTGAAAGAAAATAAACAACATCTTTTAAAATATTTAAAGGAGCAAAAAGAGGTTGAAAAGATCAGGGCGGCCTTTCTTAAAAGTAAGGAGGTACTATCTGCTTCGCCTGGCCGGAAAACTGTTTATGAAGCATCCCATCAGCAGAGAAAGGAGTATCTGCGATATCTGATAACAGGAAAAAATACTTCTAATGTATATTTTACTCTTCGACTCCGGAACGTGGAAAAGGAGGTCATAACAGCTGCGGTGTTCGAAGTGTTTAATCGTCACGAGAGTCTTCGAACCTCTTTTTACAGAACGGGAGATGGAAGCGTGAAAGCCACCACCAGAAATCCGGAGGACTTTTTTCCTATTGAATTTGTGGATTTACGTCAGGGCAACATGCACGAAATGGCCGCCGGCATAAAGAAAGAGCTCGATAGCATTAGTTTCGATTTTGAAAAGGGCAGCCTCGTAAGAGTTAAATTGCTCGCTTTGCCTGAACAGGAGTACATGCTGATCTTTGTCGTGCATCATGCCATAAGTGATGATGATTCGATTGACATACTGAAAAAAGAAATTGGCGTTTTGTGCGGATCATTTAAGAATCGATCAGAAAGCTCTCTTCCACCGGTGAAAACGCAATTCAGCGATTATGCTAACTGGATGAACAGTTGGATTGAAAGTGACGAGGGTAAGCAACATAGGGCGCTTTATTGCAATGGCATCATGGAGAGCCTGGAAAGGGTACAAGCGGTAAATTGTTCCGGACCCGGCGCCAGGTCATACAGGGCAGAGCTGAATGATCAGATGAAGGTGTTCCTTGGTGAGAGGAATAGCTCAGAATATCAGGATGCAGTAGGCGCTGTAGTAACTTTGAACCCTCCACCAGGGGCTGTTTATGTTTTTTTTATTGACGAACAGCTAACAAACAATTTGAATGCTCTGGCAGCCAGCTGCACTTCCAGCCTTTTTATGACCCTGATCTCGGCTTTTGTCATCCTCTTGTATGAAACAGAAGGTAAGAGGAATATACGGGTCAGTATACCTTTTTCAACGAGATTTTTTAATGAATTTAAAGATATCGTAGGGTGGCTGACCCATAATCTTATTGTTTGTTTCGAAGTAGATAGGGGCACAGATTGGAATGCTTTTATAACCGACGTAACCGAAACGGTACTGGAGGCTTCTGATTTTGCTGTATATCCTCACGAATTGATCATGAAAGACCTTGATCTGCCATTGGAAATACTGGCACCTGCATATATCAATCTTGTTAAGAATAAAGAGGAGCTGATAAACGATCTTACACCTTATCACCTCAGCAAAGGTTCGGGTATACTGCCGCTCAAATGTATTATTAAAGAATGTAAGAACGGCATCGAATTAAAGTTTCACTACAAAGTCGGCAAGTATTCCGGTTCCGATATAGAATTATTGAGCAAACGGTTTGTCGAAATTATGCACCGGCTTACCAATAACTTCTGATTCATAAAACTCCATCCTTTCATTGACGACGGAATTTCTGGCAGCAGATAACCTCCCCGGTCTTGTCAACCCGATCTGTCATAACCACCTTGCTGCACAGATATCTCAATACTTTCTCATACACCGGGTTGACTCCCTCCAAAAAAAGTTTTATTGCCGGATTGGGATCGGGCCTTGTTTCCAATCTCTCCATCAACAACAAGCTGGAAATGCCGGATATGTACGGGTTTATCAGGCTATAGAAGGCCGGCCTCGCGAAAATTTAGCACTATAAAAAAAATTATAAATGAGAAATGGGGATTTGAACATTGCACTCAGTGTTTTACGCCGTGCAAAAAGCAGGGGCGTTCAATTATTTTCAGAACAAGGAAAACTTAAATTTAAAATCCCTAAAAATGGAGTGCCGGATGCGGATTTATTGGAGGAAATAAAAAAACACAAGGATGTGCTTAAGGCCCTGCTCGACAACGGGGAAGACTTTTTTAATAACGAGAGTATCAGTGCAGAGTTGTCGGCTTCTTATCGGTTGGATAGTAAAAGGATTCCACTGTCGTATAGCCAGGAACGTTTGTGGTTCATCGATCAGCTGGGGGGGAGTGTTCAGTATCATATCCCGATGATGCTTCGGCTGAAGGAAATAAACGGCGAGGCGCTGGAGAAGGCGTTGCGGGGATTGATTGAACGGCATGAGGTGTTACGGACGGTGTACCGTCAGCATGAGGGGGTAGCCTACCAGGAGGTGCTGGAAGCCGGGGGCTGGCGGCTGGGTCGGCCGGTGGTGGGAGATCGCCTGGCCGAAGAGCTGGCCGGGGAGTTGATAGGCCGTCCGTTCGATCTGTCTGCAGACTACATGCTACGTGCCGACCTGGTTGAGAAAGCAGGTGCGGAGGCGATGCTGGTGGTGACGATACATCATATTGCCTCAGATGGCTGGTCATCAGATATCCTATACCGTGAGCTGCCGGAGTTGTATGAGGCAGATTTGAATGGTCGTTCGCTGGTGCTGGAGCCGCTGGGATTACAATATGCAGATTATGCGATCTGGCAGAGGGAGTATTTGTTGGGGCCGGTGCTGGAGGCAAAGCTGTTGTACTGGAAAGAGAAGTTGAGTGGGGTATTGCCACTGGAACTGCCTGCAGATCATATTCGCCCTGCAGTGAGCAACGGCCGGGGAGCGATGTTGACCTTTCACTTAGATAAAGAACTGAGCGAAAGGCTGCGGGAGTTATCGCAGCAAAAAGAGGTGACTTTATTTATGACGCTGCTATCGGTATTCAAAGTATTGCTGTACCGGTACAGCGGTCAGGAAGATATATGTGTAGGCAGTCCTGTGGCCAACCGTGGACAGCGGGAGGTGGGAGGGTTGATCGGCTTTTTTGTGAATACGGTGGCGCTGCGCAGTGATCTAAGGGGCAACCCATCGTTCAGCGAATTGCTTGATCAGGTGCGGGAGACGACATTGTCGGCGTATGCGCACCAGGACACGCCGTTCGAGAAGGTGGTGGAAGCGGTGGTAGACCACCGTGACCTGAGCCGGAGCCCATTGTTTCAGGTAATGTTTGAATGGCAGAATAATTTTTCGGGTAAAGAAAGCGTAACTAATATCGGAACCGTAATATCGAAACCAGTCGTTTATGAGCAAACGACTTCCAAATTTGATCTGACATTAACAACTCAATCCGGTGAACAGGGAATAATCGCCAGCATAACCTATAGTACAGACCTGTTTGAGGTGGAGCGGATACGTCGGATGGCGGGTCATTACGAGCGTTTGCTGCGGTCGGTGGTATCGGATCCTGAGCAGCGGATCGGTGAGCTTGAGCTGCTGAGTGAGGCGGAGCGCCGTCAGCTACTGGAGGAGTTCAATAATACGGCGGTAGAATATCCGCAGAACAGGACCGTGCTGGACCTGTTCAGGGAGCAGGTATTGCGCAGCCCCGGGGCCACGGCGGTGGTGTATGAAGCACAGCGGCTGACGTACCGGGAGCTGGATGAGCGGAGTAACCAGGTAGCGCACCATCTGCTAAAGAAGGGTGTTGTGGCGGAGACGCTGGTGCCCTTGTGTATCGGGCGGTCGGTGGAGCTGATCATTGGCGTGCTGGGGATACTAAAGGCGGGAGGGGCGTATGTGCCTTTGTCTCCTGAATATCCTGCTGAACGATTGTACCATATAATTACCGATACGGGAGCAGGCGTGGTTGTTACCAATGAATATACCCGGGAACTATTAAGTAAGTGG
The DNA here is from genome assembly GCF_059587045.1 of Niastella sp. sgz303648. Classification (NCBI taxonomy): domain Bacteria; kingdom Pseudomonadati; phylum Bacteroidota; class Chitinophagia; order Chitinophagales; family Chitinophagaceae; genus Niastella; species Niastella sp. sgz303648. Next base: position 244,226 of record NZ_JCAPSW010000006.1, read on the forward strand.
GAAAATTTACAAATAATCAGTCTTGAAAATACTAATATAAGTAAAGAACTAAACACCAGGCCGGAAGTATGGCTACATGCCGGCAGTCTTGCTTATGTAATATATACATCGGGAAGTACAGGATTGCCGAAAGGCGTATTAGTGGAACATGGTTCTGTAATAAATCTGATAGTTCATCAGAGTAAAGAGTTTGTAATCGAAAAAAGCGATAAGATATTACAATTTGCCAATTTCTGTTTTGATGCTTCGGTTGAACAGATATTTCTTGCCCTGGTCAATGGAGCCACGCTGGTTTTATTTCCTGAAGGTTTGCAGTTGTCGGCCGACAGGTTTGAACGGATGCTGTTAGATGAGCGGATCACTCATTTACATGCTACACCCGGTTTTCTTGAAACTATTACACCTGGCAGGCATGGAGGGCTAAAGCGGGTAATCGCAGGAGGAGAGTATTGTAAAAGTGAATTATGCCGGAAATGGATAGCCTATACAGATTTTTATAATGAATACGGTCCTACAGAAACTACGGTAACGGCTGTTGAGTATGCAGCAGTGACAGGAGATGCAAAAGCAATTGAAGGACTGCCGATCGGGAAACCATTATCCAATACACGGATTTATATCCTCGATGGCAACGGGCTGCCGGTTCCGGTAGGAATACCGGGCGAGATTTATATAGGCGGTGTTGGCGTAGCACGCGGGTATCTTAACCGTCGTGAACTGACAGCCGAACTATTTATCCCGGATTCTTTTTCGAAGGAAGCAGGCGGCCGCTTGTATCGAACGGGAGACATAGGTCGCTGGCTGTCTGATGGGAATATAGAATACCTGGGCCGGCAGGATAATCAGGTGAAGCTAAGGGGTTACCGGATAGAGCTGGGCGAAATAGAAAGTGTGTTGAACGAAAGTACGGGAGTATTGAATGGGGTGGTAATAGTACATGAGGATGATAAGGGAAATAAACAATTAATAGGTTATGTGGCGGTGGAAGAAAGTTATAACCGGGAGGAGGTGATAAAGTACCTGCAATCGCGGTTACCCTCGTATATGGTACCTGTTTTACTGATAGAACTTGAAGCGCTGCCGCTGACGGATAATGGTAAAGTAGACAGGAAGCAGTTAAGCAAAAGAGATGTAAATGGATTATTTAGCGATCAATATGAAGGTCCGCAAAATGCGATACAGGCCAGCATTGTGGAAATATGGCAGGAGTTGCTGGGCCGGGAAGTTATAGGAGTGCATGACAACTTTTTTGAGCTGGGCGGTCATTCGCTGCTGGCAATGCGGGTGCTGTCGGCGATACAGGCAAAGTTGAAGGCCGGGTTAGAGGTACGGGATATCTTCGGGCGTCCTACGATAGCGGGTTTGTCGGAATTGTTGCAGGAGCGTTCCGCAGAGGTACTGCTGCCTGCACTGGTTCGTCAGCCGCGCGGTGGGCGAATCCCGTTGTCGTACAGCCAGGAGCGGCTTTGGTTTATCGATCAATTGAATGGTAGTGTTCAGTATCATATTCCGGTGGTGCTGCGGATGAAAGGGATAAACGGCGCAGTGTTGGAGCGGGCATTACAGGGGTTGCTCGAACGGCATGAGGTGCTCCGAACCGTATACCGTCAGCAGGAAGGAGTAGCCTACCAGGAAGTGCTGGAGGCCGGCGGCTGGCGGCTGGGTCGGCAGATGGTGGAAGATCGCCTGGCCGAAGAGCTGGCCGGGGAGCTGGCGAGCCGTCCGTTCGATCTGTCAGCGGACTATATGCTGCGGGCTGATCTGTTGGGGTTTAATAACGGGGAGACACTGCTGGTAGTGACTGTACATCATATTGCCTCGGATGGCTGGTCATCGAATATCCTATATCGTGAATTGATGGAGCTGTATGAGGCAGAGGTGAGTGGTCGTGTGCCGGTGTTGGAGCCGCTGGGATTACAATATGCAGACTATGCGATCTGGCAGCGGGAGTATTTGTCGGGGAAAGTGCTGGAGGCAAAGCTGTCGTACTGGAAAGAGAAGTTGAGGGGGGTATTGCCACTGGAACTGCCGGCGGATTATGTTCGCCCTGCAGTGAATAGCGGTCGGGGTGCGGCGCAAAACTTCCGGTTGAATAAGGAACTGAGCGGTGGGTTGCGGGAGTTATCGCAGCAAAAAGAGGTGACTTTATTTATGACGCTGCTATCGGTATTCAAGGTTTTGCTGTACCGGTACAGCGGTCAGGAAGATATATGTGTTGGAAGTCCTGTGGCCAACCGTGGCCAGCAGGAGGTAGAGGGGCTGATCGGCTTTTTTGTGAACACGGTGGCGCTGCGCAGTGATTTTGGAGGCAACCTGTCGTTCAGCGGGTTGCTGAACCAGGTGCGGGAAACGACATTGTCGGCGTATGCGCACCAGGACGCGCCGTTCGAAAAGGTGGTGGAGGCGGTAGTAGAACACCGTGACCTGAGCCGGAGCCCGTTGTTCCAGGTGCTGTTCGTATGGCAGCAGGCCGCGCGGGGTCAGCATGAGGAGACTGGTTTGTTGGGTGTGGAGGTATCCGGAGAGGGGGTAGCGCACACGACCTCGAAGTTCGACCTGACCTTTACCTTAATAGAGGAAGGAGAAACCATCGGGGTAGCGGTAGAATACAGTACAGACCTGTTTGAGGCAGAGCGGATAGGCCGGATGTTTGATCATTACGAGCAGTTGCTGGGGTCGGTGGTATCGGATCCCGGACAGCGGATCGGTGACCTGCAGCTGCTGAGTGAGGCAGAGCGCCGTCAGCTGCTGGAGTTCAATAATACTGCGGTAGAATATCCGCAGAACAGGACCGTGCTTAACCTGTTCAGGGAGCAGGTTTTGCGAAGCCCGGAGGCAACGGCGGTGGTGTATGAAGAACAGCGGCTGACCTACCGGGAACTGGATGAGCGGAGTAACCAGGTGGCGCACTACCTGTTACAGAAAGGTGTAGTGCCGGAGACGCTGGTGCCGTTGTGTATTGAGCGGTCTGTGGAGATGATCGTTGGCGTGCTGGGAATACTAAAAGCAGGAGGGGCATATGTGCCGGTAGACCCGTCCTATCCGTCGGAGCGGATAGGGTATATGCTGCAGGATACGGGAGCGAAGTGGGTGCTGGGCAGCAGGGCGGCCGGCGAGCGGTTGCCATCCTCATTCGCAGGTGAGGTGATCCTGCTGGATGAGGGGGAAGAGATCTGGCATCAGCCGGTGACGGTAGTGGAGGCGCAGGTGTTGCCCGATCAGCTGGCGTATGTGATCTATACCTCGGGCTCTACGGGCAGACCCAAGGGCGTAATGATAGAACATGGCAATGCGTATTGTTTTCTGGAATGGTGCCGAACGATTTTCGAGCCGGAAGAATACGGGATTATCTATGCGGGTACTTCCCTGTCGTTTGACCTGTCGGTATTTGAGCTGTTTTATCCATTGAGTACGGGCAGGAGAATCCGTTTGCTGGAAGATGGCTTATCGATTGGCCGGTATGTGTCGAAGGATGAGGATATTCTGTTGAATACGGTACCGACGGTGATCCGCCATTTGCTGGAGGAGCAGACAGACCTGAGCCGGGTGAAGGGTATTAATATGGCCGGAGAGCCGATTGGAGCTGATATTTATAAGAGCCTTCCGTTAGACAGGATGCGGGTAAGAAATCTGTACGGTCCCACGGAAGACACAACATATAGTACGAGCTACCGGCTGAACAGTGGGGGCACGGCGTTGATAGGCAAGCCGATCAGCAATACGCAGATCTATATACTTGATAGCGGCGGTCAATTATCGCCGTTGGGTATACCAGGGGAGCTGTTTATCGGAGGGGCGCACGTTGCGCGCGGTTATTTGAACCGTGAGGAACTGACGGCAGAGAAGTTTGTGGCCGATCTGTTCAGTGGGGAAGTGGGGGCGCGACTGTACCGGACAGGGGACCGGGCCAGGTGGCTGGAAGACGGGAACATTGAGTTTCTGGGCCGCATAGACGACCAGGTGAAGATCAGGGGATACCGGATCGAGCCGGGAGAGATTGAGAGCATGCTGCAGGAGAGCGGCCTGGTGAAGCAGTCGGTGGTGGTGGCCAGGCAGCAGGAGGCAGGCGGTCAGCGGCTGGTGGGGTATGTGGTGCCTGCAGAGGGGTACAAGCGGGAGTCTTTGCTGTTGTGGGTGCGGCAGCGGTTGCCGGAGTACATGGTACCGGGGGTGCTGGCAGAGCTGGAGGCATTGCCGCTGACGGCGAACGGGAAGGTAAACCGGCTGGCGCTGCCCGAGCCGGGTCAGGCAGCCAGTAGTGCGTATGAGGCGCCGCAGACCCATATAGAGCGCGTGCTGGCGGAGATCTGGGGAGAGCTGCTGCGGGTAGAACGGGTAGGTATAAATGACAATTTTTTTGAACTGGGAGGCGACTCGATCATTACGATTCAGGTGGTGAGCCGGGCGCGCCGGCATGGATATATACTGGAGCCGAAGGATCTGTTTGTGCACCAGACGGTGGCCCGGTTGTCGGGCGAGCTCGGGGCGCGTGACCGGGAGGCGGTGAAGGCCGAGCAGGGAGTGTTAAAGGGCAACTGCGGGTTGTTGCCGATTCAGCGGTGGTATTTTAGCGGGGAACGCCTGAAGGAGTCTCATTTTAACCAAAGCGTACAGGTTGGTTTAGTGAAGGGGGTGCCCCTGGACCGGGTGAGGAAGGCGGTGTTGGAAATGCAGGAGCAGCACGATGCGCTGCGCCTGGTATATGGGCAGGGAATATCTGAGTATGGAGAAGTGTACAATTGTGTGGAAGAAATAGTAGTGGGCAGCCGGGAAGAGCTGTTAAGCGCAGCCGAAGAGGCGCAGCGGAGCCTGTCGATAAGGGAGGGCCGGCTGATGAGGGTCCTGGTAGTGCGAACGCCGGCGCAGGAGGAGCATGACCGGCTGCTGATGGTAATCCATCATCTGTCGGTTGATGGGGTGTCGTGGCGGATATTGCTGCAGGACCTGGAGGAATTGCTTAGCGGCTATGCGGAGGGCAGGCAGGTGAAGCTGGGAGCCAAAACGAGTTCCTATCGGGAGTGGGTGGAGAGTGTGGATCGGTATAGTCAAACGCGTCGTTTGGCAGACCAGGAGGATTACTGGCGGAGGGTGGTGAGCCGTTACCAGCCTTTGCGGGTGGATGAGGCAGAAGGGCAGCCGGCGCAGGAGTCGATGTCGGAGAGAGTAACGGTGGTGCTGGACGAAGAACGCACTCGTCAGCTGTTGCAGGAGTGCGGCCGGGCCTATTATACCGAGGTAAACGATCTTTTGCTGAGCGCATTACTGCGGTCGGTGGCTCAGTGGCAGGGGGTATCATCGGTGGTGGTAGGGCTGGAAGGTCATGGCCGGGAGGAGCTGGGGGAGCGGATGGATACGAGCCGTACGGTGGGCTGGTTTACCAGCCTGTACCCGGTGTTGCTGGCAGGTGATCGGGGATCAGACATGGGAGCGACAATCAAGGGCGTCAAGGAGCAACTGCGGAGTATACCAGACAAAGGACTGGGCTATGGGGTGCTGCGCTATATAAAGGGAGTGGAGGAGTGGAACGGACAGCGGGAGGACCCGTGGGACATTGTGTTCAACTACCTGGGGCAGCTCGACAATGCGGTGGAGCAGAAGGGGGGCTGGCTGCGGCCGGGCGGTGGCCCATCGGGAACGGATGTAGACGGTGGAGAGGTGTTACGCTACAAGGTAGCAATAAATGGAGCCGTACAGTCGGGTCAGCTGGTGTTGGGCTTGACCTACAGCTGCCGTCATTACAGGGAGGCTGCCATCAAAGAACTGGCTGGTTTATACCTGTCGGCGCTGCAGGAGGTGATCGATCATTGCCGGGGCCGTCAGGGTGAACACACGCCTTCTGACTTCGGACTGGAAGGAGAGGTGAGCTATGAAGAAATGGATGCATTCCTGGATCAGGAGCTGGAAGGGGGGCGAAAGCGCCGCCAGGAGATAGAGGGCGTGTACCGGCTGAGTGGTTTACAGGAAGGGATGTTGTTCCACAGTTTGTACGACCAGCGGTCGGGGGCTTATATGGAACAGATGAGCTATGAGGTAGTGGGGCTGGATGAGCAGGTGTTTGTACGCAGCTGGGAGGACCTGTTGAACCGGCACAGCATACTGCGTACAGGATTTTATGCGGATGCGTTCAGGATTCCGGTGCAGTGCGTGTACCGGAGAGTGGAGCCGCCGCTGGAGGTAGTGGATTACCGGCAGCTGGGTGAAGCGGAGCGCCGGGAGGCGGTAGATCAGTTTCGACGTGGGGATATCAACCGTGGTTTTGATCTGAAGCGGGCGCCGTTGCTGCGGCTGACGCTGCTGCGGCTGAACGAAGAGCGCAGTGCACTGGTATGGACCTTTCATCACCTGTTGATGGACGGTTGGTCATTGCCGGTAGTGCTGCAGGAATTGTTACAGGGGTACGATCATTATATACGTGGCGGCCTGGTGCGTGAGCAGAAACAGGACCGCTACGAAGACTATATCCGGTACATTGGAAGCCGGGACCGTTATGGGGAAGAGGCGTATTGGCGGGATTATATGTCGGGAGTAGAGGAAGGAACGCTGCTGCCGTTCGTGACCCCGGGACTGGAGCGGACAAAAGGGTCGGGTGAATACAAAGAGGAACAGCTGCAGCTGGGCCGGGAGTTGACCCAACAGCTGGAGGGGTATGCGCGCAGTCAGCGGGTGACGGTGAACACGATGATGCAAGGGGTATGGGCCTATCTGCTGTACCGGTATACGGGCAAGCGCGACGTGGTATACGGGGTAACAGTGTCGGGTCGTCCCGGGGAACTGGATGGGATAGAAGAGCGGGTTGGGCTGTACATCAACACGCTGCCGCTGCATGGAGTGATAGAGGAGCACATGGAGGTGGGAGAGTGGTTGCGTGGGATCCAGCATGACCAGTTGTCGTCACGTACCTACCAGTATACGCCGTTGAGCGCTATCCAGAGCTGGACGGGTATAAAGGGGGATTTGTTCGACAGCCTGCTGGTGTTCGAGAACTACCCGGTGTCGGAAGTCATCTCGTCGAAGAAGTGGGAGTTACGGGTAGAGAAGGTCTTAAAGATGCAGGAACAGACCAATTATCCGATGACCGTTACAGTTGGAGCATCGGATACAATCATAGTGTCCTTTAATTACAATGCGGAGTTGCTGCTGCCGGAATATGCGGGCAGGATACGGGATCATTTTGAGCAGTTGCTATTGCAGTTGATAAATGGGGACGTAAATCGGATAACCGATTGGGAGCTGCTGAGTGAGGCAGAGCGCCGTCAGCTGCTGGAGTTCAATAATACTGCGGTAGAATATCCGCAGAACAGGACCGTGCTTAACCTGTTCAGGGAGCAGGTTTTGCGAAGCCCGGAGGCGACGGCGGTGGTGTATGAAGAACAGCGGCTGACTTACCGGGAGCTGGATGAGCGGAGTAATCAGGTGGCGCATTACCTGTTGGCAAGGGGTATTGAGCCGCAAACACTGGTGCCGTTGTGTATTGAACGGTCCGTGGAGATGATCGTTGGCGTGCTGGGAATACTAAAAGCAGGAGGGGCATATGTGCCGGTAGACCCGTCCTATCCGTCGGAGCGGATAGGGTATATGCTGCAGGATACGGAAGCAAAGTGGGTGCTGGGCAGCAGGGCGGCCGGCGAGCGGTTGCCATCTTCGTTCGTAGGCGAGGTGATCATGCTGGATGAGGGGGAAGAGATCTGGCATCAGCCGGTGACGGCAGTGGAGGCGCAGGTGTTGCCCGATCAGCTGGCGTATGTGATCTATACCTCGGGCTCTACGGGCAAACCCAAGGGCGTAATGATAGAGCATAAAGGAATCTACAATCGTTTGCTTTGGGCTCAGGATTTTTACCGGTTTACGCCAGAAGATCGGATTCTGCAAAAAACGACCTTTTGTTTTGACGTATCCGTTTGGGAATTGTTATGGCCTCTTTTGACAGGTGCACGATTGGTTTTTGCAAAAACGGGGGGGCAGGCAGATACGAATTACTTGTTGGAACTGATCGAAAGAGAAAAAATAACAGCGCTGCATTTTGTGCCATCAATGCTGGAGCAGTTTCTGATGGATATGACGCCGGGGCGTTGTATTAGTTTGACGAAGGTTTTATGCAGCGGAGAGTCATTAAAGGTCTTACATCTGCGGCTATTCAGGGAAAAGCTCCCTCATGCTGAACTGCATAATTTGTACGGACCAACGGAGGCTTCAATAGATGTCACCTATTGGGCAATGCCGAATAAAGGCATTGAAGACCTGAAGGTGGTCCCGATAGGCAGGCCGGTATCCAATACGCAGATTTTCATTTTAGGGAAAAACGGGAAACCAGTACCGGTCGGTGTAGCAGGCGAAATATGCATTAGGGGTGTACAGATCGCAAGGGGATACCTGAATTTGCCTGACCTGACAAGGGATCGATTTATTGTTCATCCATTTGATAGAAACGAAATTGATAAGGTTTATAGAACAGGAGATGTTGGGAGATGGCTTCCTGATGGCCAGATAGAGTTTTTGGGGCGACAGGACAACCAGGTTAAAATACGTGGGTTCAGAATCGAACCAGATGAAGTAGCATTCGTGTTGTTGCAATGTCTGCTGGTAAAACAGGCCGTAGTGCTTGTGACAAAAGGAGGAGAGGGCGACCGGTTAGTGGCCTATATAGTACCCAACGATGCTTTTGATAAAGGCGGGATTATGGCTTATATGCAAACCAGATTGCCTGAATATATGATTCCCGGACTTTTGATAGAAATACCGTTTATTCCGCTGACATTGAGTGGCAAGCTGAACACGAAGGCCTTGCCGGATCCGGCAATGCTAAGGGAGTATGAAGAGCCGGTCAACGAGCTGGAATGGAAGCTGTCTGCTATCTGGCAGGAATTATTGGGTGTTGCCAGGGTAGGACGAAGGGATAATTTCTTCGAGCTGGGTGGGCATTCAATACTCGCCATACGAATGGTCTCTGCTATCAGGATCAGGCTGCTTTCGGATATACGGGTGAATGAGATATTCCGGAACCCAACGGTGGCGGCTTTGGCCGAACAGATAAAAGTGTCGCTAAAGAGTTTGGCCGGAAAAGATGAAGGGTATGATGAAATAATAATTTAAAAAAATAAACCAGCAATGGAACTTTCAACACCTCAGTTACAGTAATACGAGGAGAAAAGCGGTTAAACCGTTCTTTTCTTTTTTGCCCCCGGGTCATAGAATGTGTTTAACCAGGTAATAAAGTAGCCGGCTCTTTTTAGTTATGCTTCATTCCCGGCGGCAACTGTTCCTGTGTAAGATTGAACATGCCCACAATTCAAGCCAATCATTATATTTTTTCCCTGTATCTTATTCCTTTGAGTTCACCTTTGTGAGTGACACTTACTTTTCTGCTTTAAATTTTCCCCGGGGAAGTTTGTATTTGTTTTTAAATGCACGAGTAAAGTGCATGTTGTCCTCAAATCCGCTCTCCATGCAGATTTCATCAATACTGTAATCGAAGTTTTCAAGCAGGTATCCGGCGTATGCCAATCGCTTTTCTATTAGCCATTTTTCCCGGCGTAGTCACTACAAAAGGCAGACGGTAAAAGTAGCCGGCTCTTTGTAGACGTTAGAGTCATGTGTAGATTATACAAATTGATTTTAATCAAAGAATAGCGATCCGTTATATCGATTTAGATGTATGCAGTTGTTCTTTAAAATCTTTTTCCGAACTTACATATAAACGGGATAAACAACGCATTTGCAATAACAATGAAAGGTAAACGAAATTTCTTCAAAGAAATTTTGTGTCTGTCCTTTCATCCTTTAATAAACCATCTTTTGCTTACCTAAACCCAGTAATCCCGTGGCTTCCTACCTTCCCCCGTGAGGTCAAACGTTCACTATTTGGGAAGATCATATGTCAATTATAAAAACCGGATGCTTTTTCGAAACGCCCCGATACGAAAAAAATTACTAAGGATCATTTTACTGATCAATGGGATTGTTATACTCGTTGCCTGCATCGCATTTTTTGTTTATGAATACTATATATTCCGTAAAGCGGCTATAGAAAATATCTCAGTCATTGCAAGGATCACTGCAGCTAACTGCACAGCAGCTATCACCTTTGAAAATGCAGAAGATGCGACGGAGATAATACAAAAGTTGAAAACAGAACCGCATATTGTTGCTGCCGGAATTTATGATGTAAAGGGAAAGTTATTCTGTAAATATTTTAAAGACAGCATCAACCTGGATTTACCAACCATTCCGCAAACTGAACAATACCGCTTTGGCGATTCGTATCTGGAAGCTGTAGAACCTGTTGTAATGGAGGGCAGGCAACTGGGCACCCTGTACCTGAGGTCTGATCTGGGCGCCTTGCACGAGAGGATGGTACTGTATGCTATTATTGTTGGCTTTGTGCTAATGGCATCCTTGCTGCTCACATATATACTGGTGAAAATTTTGAAAAAAAGTATAACTGCACCAATAATTGCACTGGCCAATACCGCAGAGATTGTTTCCAATAAACATGATTTTTCGGCGCGTGCCGTAAAAATGGGTAACGATGAGTTAGGTAAACTTACCAATGCTTTTAATGAAATGCTTGATCAAATCGAGCAACGCGATAACGCCCTGAGAGAATTTAATGAAACCCTTGAACAGAAAATAAAAGATCGTACAAGTCAGCTGGAATCTGTTAATAAGGAATTGGAAGGTTTTTCCTATTCGGTTTCTCACGATTTAAGAGCCCCATTGCGGGCAATTATAGGGTACGCGGCTATATTGCAGGAAGATTATGGCAATAAGCTGGACGACGAAGCCAGGCGCATTATGTCGGTTATCAGAAACAATACTGTAAAAATGGGGCAGCTCATTGATGACCTGCTTGCTTTTTCCAGAATGAGCCGGCAGGAAATGGTAAAGGGCAGAGTCGACATGGCATTGGTAGTTAATGAGGTGCGGGAGTCGTTAGCTACCCAATTTGATTTTACAAGAATACACTTGCAAATACAATCATTGCCCGAAGTAAGGGCGAACGAAAATATGATCAGGCAGGTATGGGTTAACCTTATCTCCAATGCCATTAAATATTCGTCGAAGCGTGAAGTATCGCACGTTGAAATTGGCACCTTTTCGCAGAACGGGCACGTTGTATTTTTTGTAAAGGATAACGGTGCAGGCTTTAATCAGCAATATGCAGAAAAGCTGTTCAAAGTATTTCAGCGGTTGCACAGTGCCGCGGAATATGAAGGCACGGGTATTGGCCTTGCCCTGGTTGAAAAGATCGTTTCAAAACAAGGCGGAAAGGTGTGGGCTGAAGGCGAAGTGGATAAAGGCGCCTGTTTTTATTTTAGTTTGCCAAAGTAATTATCAAAGGACTCATATTTTATTTTCCCGTATGTACTCCTTCAGCAAGGGCAGGCCGGTGATCATAACTTATTATGCGTGCCATTTTCCAGTCGCCATTGTTTAACAACCATACATGAAAAAATTGGGTTATTCCGTCAGGCCTTTCAGGTTTTCCTTTTTCCTTTATGTAAAATATTTGCGCTCCGCTACAAACGGCTCCATATATAATCCCGGAATTCTTTAGCGGAAATATTTTAATACTACTGTCAACCGGCTCCCTTCTTATTCTGAAACGATCGATATTATCAATGAGGCTTTTTTTTAAGGAGTTGATCAGGTTCAACTGTCCGGTAGTTATACCACCTTTATCGTGGTAAAACTCTACGTCTTTCGAAATAAACGAAGCCATTTTTGATATATCATAGGCATTGTAAGCATGCCAGAAAAGACTGTCTTTATTTAAAATAAGGGCTGTTAATTCCTGCTCATTATTCTGTGCAAACAGAACATTGCCAAAACCGGGCAATAATACTGTCAATGCCAAAATGGTTTTTTGAATATGCTTTTTCATAAGAAGCTGTTTGAAGTAAAGATAAAGTTCTATGTTTTTTTATACAAGGATATCTTTTTGGAGGTCCTTATTTACAAGTTACCTTTATAGTAAGGTGCCTGAATTTCAGGCGCCCAGCCATCAACAAATTAAAACCTTTGGGCGATTTTGATGCTATAATAGTAGGTTCCGGACCAAATGGTTTAGCTGCTGCAATCACTATGCAACAGCAAGGGCTATCCGTTCTTTTGCTCGAAGCGAAAGATACCATTGGCGGTGGATTGCGTACGGCAGAACTTACCCTGCCCGGTTATTTGCATGATATCTGCTCGGCGGTTCATCCTATGGCATTGGCTTCTCCTTTTTTTGCCACCTTGCCTTTGAAAGAACATGGGCTTGAATATATTTTTCCTTCGGTGGCAGCGGCCCATCCCTTCGACGATGGAACAGCTGCGGTGCTTACCAACTCAATCAATGAAACGGCCGGTTTGCTGGGTGAAGACGAAGCTACTTATTTGAAGCTCATAAGTCCTTTGATTGCCACCTGGCCCCAAATTGCTGCTGATATTTTAGGCCCCCTGCATTTTCCCAAACATCCTTTGCTGATGGCACAGTTTGGGGTAAACGCTTTATCATCGGCGTGGCAGCTTTCAAAAAAGTTTCGCACACAAAAAGCTAAAGGATTATGGGCCGGCATGGCGGCTCATTCCATTCAACCATTAACCAATGCGGCTACTTCGGCCTTTGGTTTGGTATTAATCACTGCGGCGCATCTGAAAGGGTGGCCCATACCAAAAGGAGGTTCTGTTTCCATTGCCAATGCATTGGCTGCTTATTTTACTTCGATAGGAGGTAAAATACAAACCGGGTTTTATGTGCGTTCGCTTAATCAGTTGCCTGCCACTAAAGCATTGCTGTTTGATGTTACACCCCGGCAATTACTGCAAATTGCCGGCGACCGATTTTCATCCATTTATAAATGGCAGTTGAAAAAGTATCGCTATGGTATGGGGGTTTTTAAAATAGACTGGGCTTTGCGTGAACCCATTCCCTTCACCGCACCTGAATGCCGGCAGGCAGGGACCATTCATATTGGCAATACGCTGGAAGAAATTATGGAAAGTGAGCAACTATCATTCAATGGCATTCATTCCTCAAAGCCATTTGTATTATTGGCACAGCCCACCGTGTTTGATGTATCAAGAGCACCGGATGGAAAACACATCGCCTGGGCATATTGTCATGTGCCGCATGGTTCAGCGACAGACATGACTGATGCTATAGAAAACCAGGTAGAACGATTTGCACCGGGATTTAAAGATTGCATACTGGCAAGGCATACTATGAATACCTTGCAAATGGAAAGCTACAATCCTAATTATATAGGCGGCGATATTAACGGAGGCATCATTAACCTGCGACAATTGTACACACGACCAGCCATACGTATTTCGCCATATGCTACTTCTGCAAAGGGAATTTATATATGTTCCTCTTCTACTCCTCCCGGTGGTGGTGTTCACGGCATGTGTGGTTACCATGCCGCCCGAAAGGCGTTAAAAGATGTGTTTAAGATAACTCCGGCCTTACCTTAGACATTCCTGTTATGAATCGACGTATTACCTGTTCTCTAACCACTGCAAAAAGCCGGTGGTCTTTTCCTTACCTAACAATAAATTATCAGGGCTGGGTATAACCAGCTTTACCAGTAGCTTTCTGCCGTAATAATGCTCAACTTCCTTGATAGCGCTGAAGTTGATCAGGTATTGTCTGTTCAGCCGGTAAAATAGTTTGGCCGAAAGCTGGGTTTGCACCTGGTCGAGCGATTGAGGAATGGTATACTTCTGTTCGCGGAGGGTTACAATGGTTGTTGTATCATGTTTGATATAAATAAAAGCAATCTGATCTGTAGGTATGGTAATGTATTTGTTGCTGCTAAAAACCAAAAAGCTCTTTTTCCCTTCATCAACTCCCATTCTTTTTATTAACTCATCAAGGTCAGGTGTCGTGTTTTGCTGGAAAAAGTTTTTAAAATTATCAACCTTTTCAAAAGCATGTTGCAGTTCTTCTGTTGAAAACGGTTTTAATATATAATCAATTCCATTCGCTTTAATGGCATCCATGGCATATTCGCCATAAGCAGTACAAAAAATAACCGGGCAATTAATTTTAACTGACCTGAATATTTCGAAGCATAAACCATCCGAAAGCTGAACATCCATAAATATCAGATCAGGTGCTGAATTTTGCGAAAGAAAATTAACTGCACTTTCGATACTCTGTAAACTGGCAACAATGCAGGCGCCGGGTCTTATTTGTACAATCAGGTTGGCCAGTGATTTTGCAGCTTTTATCTCATCCTCAATAATGACGATTTTCATATATAACGGGCAGTTTTATTGTGAAAAATTGATCACCGGGCTGAATGACTATCTTTTTATCCTGCAGATGCATATAACGCTGATTGATGTTTTCGAGGCCCATTCCCATAGAAGATTCCGGTGTTCTTTTTAGTTGCAGCTGGTTTTGAACAATGATAAAATCCTTTTCTGAATATATGTTTATATGCAAAGGATGCTCAAGCGATACAACATTATGCTTGATGCAGTTTTCGACCAGCAATTGCAGCGTAAACGGAGGAATATATGTTTGATAAAGCTGCTGATCGATAGAAACGGAAAGTTCAATGCCCTCTTCGAACCGGGCCTTTAACAAAAACACATAGGCCTCCAGTATTTTCAGCTCCTCGGCAACTTTGATCAGATTCAGCTTGCGGCTTTCGAGAGTGAACCGGTAAAAATCAGATAATTTTAAAACAAATTCAACCGTATGGTCATCCCGGCTTTCAACCATATATTTTAAGGTATTCAAACTATTGAACAGAAAGTGCGGGTTCACCTGTTGTTTAAGCAGTTCGTACTGGGCGCTCAGACTATCCATTTTGGTTTGTTCCAATTCAATGCTTACCTGCTGGTTATGATAACTCTGGTACAAAAGGTGAATAAACATATAAAAAGTAAGACTGATGAGAATGCCTCTTACTTCTATCATTAACATTACCTGTCCAAAATTGAGGTGTGATAATAAAAATTGCTGAAGACAGGCCAGTAAAAACATAACGGATATTCCCATGACCAGGTTTTTTACCAGACGTTTCGTGGAAAATCCTTTGGCGACATCTTTTGAGGAATATACAGGAAGCGTAAATACATTGTAATACCAAACGAATAATGAAAAAAGGAACGTTATAACCGAATTGGCAATCGTTTCATAAATATTAAAATGCGGTTCGGCAATTTTGGGAACAGCCATAAGCACGCCCAGCAAAAAAGAACTCAGCCATATAATTTTATTCGATATTTTAAATGTTTCTTTTCTCATTGCAGGCTCAAAGTTAACAGGATTTCATTTGTGGTAACAATTGCGCGCCTGAATTGGGCAATACGAATCGTGAGCGAGGCATTTTGCACCCTGAAATAGTAGTGTAGAGGCGCCGGCGCCTGACGTATGCGATCTAATAGCTATATAGGGAATTAGAATAAAGCGGGGATTGTACAATTTAACCCAGCCAGTTGTCCGGCTCAGCACCCGATTCGTCTACATAACGATTTTATGCATTTCAATCCGTAGATATTGAAGTCTATTTGCATCAGCATTTAAATAATAACATATGAAATCAGCAGGTATATTAATGATAGCAGTGATAATCGCCGCGTTTGTTCATCCTCTTAATAAAAAAGATAATGCAAAGCCGGAGATTCCCAATACAGGTAATGGCTTTGCGGTGGCAGAACTATTTACATCAGAAGGTTGCTCCAGTTGTCCGCCGGCCGATAAACTGGTAGAAAAAATTCAAAGTGAAAATCCCGGTAAGTCAATTTATATACTGGCTTTTCATGTCGATTACTGGAATCATTTGGGTTGGAAAGACAGGTTCAGCGACCCGGCGTACACGGCAAGACAACGCAGGTATGCCGATTGGCTACATCTTGAAACGGTATATACGCCGCAAATAGTAATCAACGGACGAAGCGAGTATGTGGGGTCAGATGAAAACGCAGTAACAAAAGCGATTACCGAAGGGCTTGCTCAGCCATCACCAAAAACATTAACGCTTCGTGCAGGTGTTGAAGGCAGCAAGCTGCAGGTTGATTACGAGGTTGCCGGCGAAAAGAATGCTGAACTGGTACTGGCCCTGGTACAAAAATCTGCAACCAGTAAGGTAGGAGCGGGGGAAAATGCAGGCAAACAATTATCGCATGTGCAAATAGTAAGGCAGTTGGTTTATCAGGATGTGAGCAATCAAAAAACGATCACTATGAATTTACCCAAAGATTTTAATGAAAAAGGCTGGGAGTTGATTGGTTTTATACAGCATAAGAAAGATGGGCGCATTACAGCCGCTGCCCGTTTTGATTTTCAATCTCAAAAACAATTATAATATGAAAAGTAGTTTATTATCATCAAAACGAAATTATTTATCGGTTTTAGCGGTGATCCTTTTATTCTGTTGTATGGCAGTTCGGGTAACAGCGGCGCCGCCCAAAAACAAACAGCAGGCAGTAAGTGAAGTAAAGAATATTGTAATTGTGCATGGCGCATTTGCCGACGGATCGGGATTTAAAAAATTATACAGTGTATTAACTAAAAAAGGCTACCATGTAACCATTGTGCAAAACCCGCTTACTTCTTTGAAAGATGATGTTGATGCTACCCTGCGGGCGCTTGATAAACAGGATGGCCCGGTTATTTTGGTGGGTCACTCATGGGGAGGTACGGTAATTACCGAAGCCGGAATGCATCCGAAAGTGGCGGCACTGGTGTACATCGCGGCATTCATGCCCGATAAGGGAGAAACCACAGGACAACTGGCCATGTCGTTACCCATGAAAACCGAGGGAGGTATTTTACCGCCCGATGAACATGGCGTGGTGTATTTCGACAAAACTAAATTTCATGCAGGTTTTGCTGCTGACCTCAGTAAAGAAGAGGCCGATTTCATGAGCGCCTCGCAGGCACCCATATTCGGCGCTTGTTTCGGAGCACCGGTTGCAGAGGCTGCATGGAAAACCAAACCGAGCTACGGTATTGTTGCAACTGAAGATATGGCGCTTAATCCCGATATCGAGCGCAACATGTATAAAAAGGCCGGCGCCGTTATAACTGAAATAAAGGGAAGTCATGTAGTATTTATTTCGCATCCCGAAGCGGTTGCGAAGGTTATCATCGATGCTGCCAATGGAAGAAAATAAGAATTCTTTTTTCTGAGAACAATTAACGATCAATCTCGTTTAATCGGAAGGTTACATACTTTGCCTCTGGGAAATAGCAACCTCTCTGCGGAGAGGTTTTGCTTTTATTACATATTAATAAGTTATTCAAAGAGAATGAATTAAGAAAGAAATGTGCAAAATTTAAACATTGCAAATCCATACTGCAGGGGCACTATTTCCAAAATGGAAATAGTTCGAAAAAGAGTAAAGGGCAGTTGTTGAAAAAAATGCGACAACTGGATTTAAATGCAGGAGCAGGGTAAAAAACGCCAACTGTTGCAAAAAATGCAACAGTTCAAATGGAAGGAAAAAGAGAGTTATCTGTAAATAGAATCTTACAATCCTGAATTTGATCAATATCAGAAATTGATATCTTCGGTTAGAAAAAATAATAAATGACAAATTATTTAATCGTACCCGGACTTGGAAATTCGGGGCCGGAGCATTGGCAAACATATTTTGAAAAATCAGGCAATAACTTCATTAGAATTGAACAACGTGAGTGGGATGCTCCGAACTGTCAGGAATGGGTTGAAACGATTGATAATAAAGTTTCAGAATTTGATCCTTCTACTGTTGTACTTATAGGCCATAGTTTAGGTTGCTCAACCATCGCTCATTGGGCTACAAAATACAAACGACAAATCAAAGGAGCTTTATTGGTTGCGCCAAGCGACCTTGAAGCGCCGCAATACACTTTTCCTGCAACAGGGTTTGCACCTATTCCGCTCAACAAAATAAATTTCAAAACAATTGTAGTAGCAAGCGAAGATGACATTTGGGTTTCATTAAACAGGGCAAAATTCTTTGCAGCGCACTGGGGCAGTGAATTTATAAATATTGGTAATGCCGGGCACATCAATGTTGCTTCGGGACATACAAACTGGGATGAAGCCATGCGAATATTAAAAACATTGGGTTGATAAAATGCACTGCTATAGTTGGTAAAAAAAACAATATTTGCCCGGAAATTTCGAAATGATCTATTGCAACTATATGAAACAAAAATTATTTGTACTCTTATTCTTCATTGCCGGTAGCAGCCAGGCGCAAACAACAAATAATCTAAAACTGTGGTACGATAAACCCGCCGCTAACTGGAACGAAGCGCTGCCCATTGGCAATGGCCACGTGGCCGCTATGATATTTGGCACCACCGAATCGGAACGGCTGCAGCTGAATGAAGAAACAATTTGGGCAGGTGAACCCGGAAATAACATTATTGAAGGAACCTACGACAGCATTCAAACAATACGTCGCCTGATTTTTGAAGGCAGGTATAAAGAGGCACAGGAACTATCCAATAAAACCTTTCCCCGCCATGCACCCGCAAATACTAATTATGGAGTGCAGTACCAGCCTGCCGGTAATTTATTGATAAACTTTCCTCATCACGATAAAGTAACCAACTATTACCGCGACCTGGATATTCAAAATGCAATTGCCTCGGTTTCCTATACAGTGAACGGCGTGCAATTTAAACGCGAGCAATTTGCTTCACTGGCAGATGGCGTGATTATCGTTCGCTTAACAGCCAGTAAACCGAAAAGTATTACCTGCATATTGAGTTTGAACAGTCCGCATAAAGTGAGTGCTGTACAAACGCAGCAGCATAAACTGGTACTAACCGGCCAAACCAGTGATGTTGGTAATAAAAAAGGAAAGATCCGTTTTGAAGCGCAGGTTCAGCCAACCGTTGAAGGGGGTACATTTTCAACGACTGATACTTCTATTATTATAAAAGATGCTGATGCCGCAACAATATACATCAGCATTGGTACCAACTTTAAAAAGTACAACGATATCAGCGGTGACGCATCAGCAAAAGCTGCCGGTTATTTGAAAGAAGCCTTGTTAAAAGATTATACCACAGCAAAAGCAAGGCATACAAAAATATACCGCAGCTATTTTGACAGAGTAGCATTTGATATTGGCACCACTGAACAGGCTTCAAAAACAACGGATGTTCGTATTAAAGAATTTGCTGCAGGCAACGATCCGCAGCTGGTGGCATTGTATTTTCAGTTTGGCCGCTACCTGCTCATTTCTGCATCGCAACCCGGAACGCAGCCTGCCAACCTGCAGGGTAAGTGGAACGATAAACTGAATCCGCCATGGGATTCTAAATACACGATCAACATCAACACCGAAATGAATTACTGGCCCGCCGAGGTTACCAATCTCAGCGAAATGCACAGGCCATTGTTTGAAATGATAAAAGAGCTGTCGGTTACCGGCACAGAAAGCGCCTCGAAAATGTATCATGCCCGCGGATGGAATGCGCACCACAATACCGACTTATGGCGCATCACCGGGCCCGTTGATGGTGGCTTTTACGGCATGTGGCCCATGGGTGGTGCATGGCTCACCCAACATTTGTGGTATCATTATGTATTCACCGGTGATAAACAATTTTTAAAAGAAGTTTACCCGGTGTTGAAAAGCGCCGCAATGTTTTATGCTGATGTGTTGCAGGAGGAACCTGAACACAAATGGCTGGTAGTGGCGCCTTCTATGTCGCCCGAAAATACTTTTCAAAAAGATGTTAGTCTTACGGCCGGCACCACTATGGACAATCAACTGGTATTCGATGTATTTTCCAATGCCATTACAGCGGCTTCACTATTGAACACCGATAAGGCTTTTGCAGATACCCTGAAAGAAAAGCTCAACCGGTTGCCGCCTATGCAGATAGGCCGGTTTGGACAATTGCAGGAATGGTTACACGACTGGGATAATCCGGATGATAAGCATCGCCATATTTCTCATTTGTATGGTTTGTTTCCGGGCAATCAGATTTCTCCTTACCGCCATCCTGAATTATTGGAAGCGGCAAGAACTTCATTGATACACCGGGGCGATAAATCAACCGGCTGGAGCATGGGCTGGAAAGTGAACTGGTGGGCCAGGTTACTCGATGGCAACCGGGCGTACAAATTAATTGCCGATCAGTTAACACCCGCTCCAACAGAAGAGAATTGGAAAGATGGTGGTACGTACCCTAATTTGTTTGATGCGCATCCGCCGTTTCAGATCGATGGCAATTTCGGATGTACCTCGGGCATTGCCGAAATGCTGGTACAGTCGCACGACGGCTCTATACAAATTCTGCCGGCATTGCCCGATGCATGGCCAAACGGTAAAGTGGAAGGCCTGGTAACCAGAGGCGGATTTGTCGTGCACATCACCTGGAAGAAAGGTAAAATCAACACGTTAAAAATTGTTTCGAAGCTGGGAGGCAATTGCAGAATAAAGCTGTACAACGAAATAGTGCCCGCAAAGGGTGTAAAGCTGGCAAAAGCCACAGGCGAAAATCCAAATCCGTTTTTTGTCGTAGCCAACATAAAGGAGCCTTTGGTGGCCGCATCAGCAACTATTTCGAAAACAACTTTAAAGTCAACATACGTTTATGATTTTGCCACGGCGCCCGGCGGTGTGTATATATTTCAGGTAAAGTAGTAACCCATTGATGGAATTATAAAACCAAATGAATGTTCGTATATGCAGTGCCAATCAGGATTTTAAGCTGGTATATATTATGATAAATGAATAAAAGTTGCAAAAAATAGTTTGTAGATTGGCCCATTAACTGTTAATTTTACGATTCCAGCATTTCGCACCGGTTTTGAGTTAAATGGCCGGTATATGTAACAGGAACTAAACGATGGCTTTCCCCAAAAAGGAAGGCTTTATTATTTTGGTGATAGTATGAAGTTCTTAATTATCATGAGTGAACAGGACAATAAAAACTACGCTCAGTAAGTTAAACAGCAGCGTAAGTATAACTCTGATAACCTGTTAACCGGTTTTTAACAACATTCTAATGTGGTTATATAGTACACTTCATATTATTTTTGACGCCTGATGATGAGGTTGTTTATAAGATTTCTACTGTTATTTTGTTTTCTCCTTTTGGGAAGGTATGCGCCTGCCCGTCAAGATCATATTGGATTCAATTCCGAAAAACTTGTTGAAAAATTACCAAAGGCTGATATTGCATACGGACTGAATGACGCACGCCCAATCTACAAATCCGCCACACCGGCAAAAGGAAAATTATACGAAAAAATAAAGGCCGTTGAAATCGAAGACGACGACGACGACGATGAAGCGGGCTCCTTCAAAAAGAATGTAAAGCCCGGTAATGACTTCATATCTGTTTTTTACGAACAAAGGCTTGAAAACAGTTACCGCTACTGTACCAGCCCCCTGATATTCTTTAAACATATTGAATGGTCAACTCCTGATAAATTCATATTTCACCAGGTTTTCAGGATTTGATTTAACCACACCTTCAACAGGCTATAACGAGGCCTGATCTATCTACAATTATATTTTATTGCTCTGCCTGCCATAGTAAAGCTATTGAGGTCAGGTGTAGTGTGCACCAGCCAAAAAATGCTCAGATAACTCTGAATTAAGAACCCATAAATATTATGAAAAGAATTTTCATGCTCATGGGCTTGTATGCCTTGTTATGCCATACAAGCTGTAAATCAAAGGAAGAAGAAAAAGAAGCCCCCACTAAATTTTTAGTTACCAGTCCGTTGAAAATGGATACCACTGTAACCAAGCAGTACGTGTGCCAGATCAAGTCGATCCGAAATATCGAGTTGCGGGCACAGGAAAAAGGTTACCTGCAGGGTATTTATGTCGACGAAGGCCAGTATGTAAAGGCTGGGCAGTTGTTGTTCAAGATCATGCCTAAAATTTATGAGGCCGAAATGCAAAAAGCCGAGGCCGAAGCCAATGCCGCTGAAATTGAAGTGCAGAATACACAGGCCCTTTCTGATAAAAATGTAGTGTCGAAAAATGAACTCGCTTTGGCCAACGCCAAATGGCAAAAGGCAAAAGCTGAATTGGCACTTGCCAAAGTGCATCTGGCATTTACCGAAATCAGGGCGCCCTTCGAAGGCTTTATCGACCGCCTTCATTTAAAACTCGGTAGCCTTGTTGAAGAAGGCGACCTGCTTACCAGCCTCAGCGACAACAGCCGCATGTGGGTATACTTCAACGTATCGGAACCCGAGTACCTGAATTATGAGGCCAGTCTTAAAAACAAAAGCAGCGCCAAAGTAAATCTGTTGATGGCCAATAACGAGGTGTTCAAACATCCCGGCGTTGTTGAAACCATCGAAAGCGAGTTCAACAACGAAACCGGCAACATTGCATTCAGGGCTACATTCCCTAATTCTGAAGGTCTGTTAAGACACGGTGAAACAGGTAATATACTCATGGAGCAGCAGCTGAAAAGTGCGATCATCATTCCTCAGAAGGCAAGTATGGAGATCATGGACAAAAAATATGTGTATGTGGTGGATAAAAACAATGTAGTGAAGTTAACACCCATTACCATTGGTGCCGAAATGCCTGATCTGTATGTGATCACAGAAGGTTTGAACGAAAATGATAAAATATTACTCGAAGGGTTAAGAAAAGTGAAAAATAACGATAAGATATCATTCGACTACGAAGAACCACAATCGGTACTCGGCCATTTAAAGTTGCCCACTGAATAATATCGAATATCGAATTTCAAATGACCAATGTCGAAGTTCTCCCTACTTATCATTTCTCTGTATTCTTTCGACATTCATTATTCGATATTCGTTATTCATCATTTTAAAAAGACTTGACGATGTTTAATATATTCATGAAAAGGCCGGTGTTTGCGATAGTGATATCACTTGTCATTATCTTCATGGGCATACTGGCCATAACCACCCTTCCAACATCACAGTTCCCTTCTATTGCGCCACCAAGGGTGATCGTTAGTGTAGCGTACCCCGGCGCCAGTGCCGATGTACTGGTGAAATCTGTTCTCATCCCTATGGAAAAGGCCGTTAACGGTGTGCCTGGCATGAAGTACATGACTTCAGATGCTACCAGCGCCGGTGAGGCCAACATTCAGGTTGTTTTTGATTTGGGAACCGATCCCAACCAGGCGGTAGTGAATGTGAAGAACCGTATTGAACAGGTAACGAACAGGCTTCCCGAACTGGTGCAGCGCGAAGGTTTAATTGTAAACATTCTGCAGCCAAACATGCTGATGTATGTTAACGTATACAGTAAAGATCCCAAGGCTGATGAAAACTTCCTGTACAACTTTTCCCAGGTTAACATATTACGTGAACTGAGCCGTGTAAAAGGTATTGGTAATGCGCAGATCCTCGGTAGCCGGCAATACGCCATGCGTGTTTGGCTGAAGCCCGATCGTATGCGCGCTTATAATGTATCGACCGATGAGGTAATGGAAGCACTGGGCAGCCAGAGTGTAATCGGTTCACCCGGCCGTATTGGCCGAAGCGACGGTAAACGTTCACAGGCGCTGGAATACGTATTAACATACCAGGGAAGATATAACCAGCCCGAACAGTATAAAGACGTTATTATACGTGCCAATGCAAGCGGTGAATTAATTCACCTGAAAGATATAGCCGATGTAGAGCTGGGAAGTGAGTTTTATGATATCTATTCAAACCTCAATGGCCATCCTTCGGCGGCTATTGTATTGAAGCAAACCTATGGCAGTAATGCCAGTGATGTAATTAAAGAAATTAAAGCTAAGCTCGAAGAAATTAAAACAAGTTCATTTCCGCCGGGAATGGATTATGAGATCGATTATGATGTATCGAGCTTTTTGAATGCCTCTATCGAAAAAGTATTGCACACATTGGGCGAAGCCTTCGTGCTGGTGGCCATCGTGGTGTTCCTGTTTTTGGGCGACTGGCGTTCAACGCTTATCCCAACACTGGCCGTTCCGGTATCGCTGGTAGGCGCCTTTTTCTTCATGCAAATGTTCGGTTTATCTATCAACCTCATCACCTTATTCGCCCTGGTACTGGCAATCGGTATCGTGGTAGATAATGCCATTGTGGTGATCGAAGCCGTGCATGCCAAAATGGAAGAAACGCATCTTTCGCCTTATCAGGCAACCAAAAAAGTGGTGCATGAAATCAGTGGGGCCATCATCGCTATCACCTTCGTAATGGCGGCGGTGTTTATTCCCGTGGCGTTTATGTCGGGTCCTGTAGGTATCTTTTACCGGCAGTTTTCTATTACCATGGCTACAGCCATCGTATTGAGTGGTGTGGTGGCATTGACGCTTACACCGGTGCTTTGCGCCATGTTGTTAAAGAATACGCATGGTAAACCCCGGAAGAAAACACCCATCAACAGATTCCTCGATGTTTTTAATAAAGGCTTCGATAAACTAACGGGTAGGTACACGGGACTGATGGAAAAGATCGTGAACCGCAGGGTGGTTACTTTTGGTCTTTTGATCGCTTTTGGCCTCGGCATATTCGGCATAGGTAAAAACCTTCCAACGGGCTTTATTCCCAGTGAAGATCAGGGTATGATCTATGCCATTATTCAAACGCCGCCCGGTTCTACACTCGAAAGAACCAATGATATGGCGCGCAAGGTGCAGGAGATTGCAGAGCATGTCGACGGCATTCAATCGGTTTCGGCACTGGCCGGTTACGAGGTGTTGACCGAGGGTCGCGGATCCAATGCAGGCACCTGTTTGATCAGCTTGAAAGACTGGTCAGAGCGTAAGCATAATGTGAATGAGATCATTCGTGAGCTGGAAGAAAAATGCCGCGATATTCAGGGAGCTACCATCGAATTTTTCGGACCTCCGGCCGTACCCGGTTACGGTGCTGCAGGTGGTTTTGCCTTGCGTTTGCTCGACAAAACCAATAGCGATAATTACCTCGAAATGGAAAAGGTGAATGAAGATTTTATGGAGGCTTTGAAGAAACGTAAAGAGCTTACCGGATTATTCACTTTTTACAGCGCCAACTATCCTCAGTACGACCTCGAGATCGACAACCAGGCAGCGATGCAAAAAGGTGTGTCGATCGGTAAAGCCATGGATAACCTGTCGATTTTGATTGGTAGTACCTATGAGCTTGGTTTCATACGCTTCGGTAACTTCTTCAAAGTATATGTGCAGGCATCTCCTGAATACAGAGCGCTGCCCGATGACCTGTTGAAACTATACGTAAAAAATAACCGCGACGAAATGGTGCCGTATTCGGCTTTCATGTCGATCAAAAAAGGACATGGGTTGAATGAAATTACGCGGTACAACATGTACAACTCATCAGCCATCAGAGGGGAACCCGCAGCCGGGTACAGCAGTGGTGAGGCCATCAAAATTATTCAGGAAGTGGCCGACAAAACATTGCCTCGTGGTTATGGTATCGACTGGGAAGGTTTGTCGAAAGATGAAGCAAGCCGTGGTAACGAAGCGATCTACATCTTCATGATCGTATTATTGTTTGTATACTTAATTCTGGCTGCGCAGTACGAAAGCTTTATACTGCCGCTGGCGGTGATCCTTTCGTTACCTGCGGGTGTATTCGGATCATTTTTGCTGATCAAGATAATGGGCCTTGCGAACGACATTTATGCACAGGTGGGCCTGGTAATGCTTGTGGGTTTGTTAGGTAAGAACGCCGTGTTGATTGTGGAATTCGCCGCTCAGAAACACCGGGCAGGCATGACCGTATTCAGGGCCGCCATCGAAGGCGCCAGAACGCGTTTCCGCCCCATCTTAATGACTTCTCTCGCCTTTATTGCCGGTTTGATTCCGCTGGTTGTTGCAACCGGTCCGGGCGCCATCGGTAACCGTACCATCGGTTCTGCCTCATTGGGAGGTATGTTGATCGGTACGGTGTTCGGGGTGATCATTATTCCCGGATTGTATTACACATTCGGCAAAATAGCGGCTAAGCGCAAGCTGATAAAAGATGAAGAAGAAAATCCATTAACAGAAGAAATTGATCACAATGTTTAGAAACAACCTATTTAAGTATGTAGGTATAACCTGCATTTCGCTGGCGTATGCGGCTTGCAAAGTTCCTGTTTTGGTTACTAAAACAGAGAACAAAGCAGTACCTGCCGGTTATAACAATTCGCAGGATACTACCAATACGGGCACCGTAAAATGGAACCAGTATTTTACCGATCCGCATCTGGTTGCCCTGATTAATACGGCGCTGGAGCATAACCAGGAACTGAATATTACTTTACAGGAAATTGAAATTACCCGTAACGAAATTCAGGCACGCAAAGGGGAGTATTTACCGTTTGTTGGACTGAAAGCCGGAGTAGGTGTTGATAAAGCAGCCAGGTATACCAACATTGGCGCTATGGAAAAGAACACCGAAATTGAACCGGGTAAAGAAATGCCCGAGCCGATGCCCGATATCTTGTTAGCAGCTACTGCTACCTGGGAGGCCGATATATGGCATAAACTGCACAACGCTAAAAAAGCAGCGGTAACCCGGTATCTTGCTACTATAGAAGGCAGAAATTTCGTGATCACGAACCTGATTGCCGAAATAGCTAATTCCTATTACGAATTACTGGCGCTCGATAATCAACTGGATATTGTAAGGAAGAACGTGGAAATTCAATCCAACGCCCTCGACATTGTAAAGCTGCAAAAAGAAGCAGCCCGTGTAACGGAACTGGCTGTACGTAAATTTGAAGCAGAGGTGTATAAAACCCGCAGTCTTCAGTTCGATATTCAGCAAAAGATCACCGAAACCGAAAATAGGATCAATTTTCTGCTCGGTCGGTTTCCGCAGCCAATTCCCCGCAGTGATCAGGGGTTTGATAATGTTGTACCTGCCACTATTCATGCCGGTATTCCGGCGCAGTTATTAGCCAACCGGCCCGATATTAAACAGGCCGAGCTGGAACTGGCAGCTGCGAAATTAGATATACAGGTAGCCAAAGCACAGTTTTATCCTTCATTAGGTATTTCTGCCGCTGTAGGTTTGCAGGCATTTAATCCAACTTACCTGGTGAAATTACCCGAGTCGATACTGGCTTCACTTGCAGGCGACCTCGTTGCACCTTTGATAAATAAGAATGCGATAAAGGCAACCTATTATAATGCCAACGCAAAGCAAATACAGGCTGTTTACAACTACGAACGTACCATTGTAAATGCGTATGTTGAAGTGGCCAACCAGCTGGCGAAGATCGGTAACCTTGAAAAAAGTTACGATCTGAAATCAAAACAGGTTGAGGCGCTTACACAGTCGATCAACATTTCGAACGACCTTTTCAAATCCGCAAGAGCGGATTATATGGAAGTGCTGCTCACACAGCGCGATGCGCTGGAATCGAAATTCGAACTGATTGAAACCAAAAAGCAGCAAATGAATGCCGTAGTAAACATCTACCAGGCGTTAGGGGGTGGATGGAATTAGACACCGGACACATCAATGCTTTTTATTGTAGTCCCGCCAAAAGCGGGACTATTTTTTTTATTGTAATATGAAAGAAAAATTGGCGATAGCGAATTTCGCCGTATATTTTGACGGCAAAAAAAGCCATTAACGATGCTTGTATCATGTTCCATTAAAACCAGATCGGTACTTACTATTGTCTTTTACACATTTTATTTGTTTTTGCCGGCAGCGAATGCACAAATGGCGCCTGCACCCACAAGCGGGGAGGCCGTCATTACCGTTGATCTGGGCAAAACAGTAGGGCCTATGTATCCCGCCTGGGCCTGGTTTGGCTACGATGAGCCCAACTACACCTACATGAAAGATGGTAAAAAGCTGTTATCAGAAATTGCAGCGCTCAGTCCGGTACCGGTATATGTACGGGCGCACAGCTTACTGGTTACCGGCGATGGGGTGCCTGCATTGAAATGGGGATCAACCAATGCCTATACCGAAGATGCCAATGGAAAACCGGTGTATAACTGGACGATCATCGACAGCATTTTTGATACCTATATACAACGTGGCATGAAGCCCCTGGCGCAAATAGGATTTATGCCCGAAGCATTATCAACAAATCCGCAACCCTACAAGCACGACTGGAAGCCGGGCGATCCATACGGAAAAATTATGACCGGCTGGGCCTATCCGCCAAAGGATTATAAAAAATGGGCCGAACTGGTGTATCAGTGGGTAAAACACAGTGTTGACAGATACGGAAAAAAAGAAGTGGAAAGCTGGTATTGGGAGTTATGGAACGAACCCAATGGTTACTGGAAAGGAACCATGAACGAGTATTTTAAATTATATGATTATACAGCCGATGCCGTAAAACGCGCACTGCCTACGGCAAAGATCGGAGGTATTGATATTGCCGGCACCGGCAGCGAAGGCGCGCAAAAATGGCTGAATGCATTTGCAAAGCATTGCATTCAGGATACCAATTATGTTACCGGAAAAAAAGGAGCGCCTGTTGATATGATCCTGTTTCATGCCAAAGGCTCGCCAAAACTGGTAAATGGCCATGTACAAATGAATATGGGCCGGCAGCTAAAAGACATTGAAGCGGGTTTCAAATTCGTAGCTTCTTACCCGCAATTAAAGAATTTGCCAATTGTTATCGGCGAATCAGACCCCGAAGGCTGTGCAGCCTGCGGCATGCATACCAATCCCGAAAATGCGTATCGTAACGGCACCATGTATTCGAGCTATACTGCTGCTTCTTTTGTCCGTAAATATTTACTGGCCGATTTGTACAAAGTAAATTTCAAAGGGGCTGTTTCATGGTCGTTCGAATTTGAGAACCAGCCCTGGTTTTATGGCTTTCGCGACCTCGCCACTAATGGAGTTGATAAACCGGTACTGAATGTGTTTCGCATGTTTGGCATGATGAAAGGCAACCGGGTAGCAGTTTCCTCCGATCATGGTTATGATTTGCGCACAGCGGTAGATTCAAGTTTCAGAAAGCCGTACTCCGATATCAACGGCATGGCCTGCGCAGCTGCCGGTAATGCAACAGTTATGTTATGGAATTATCACGATGATGATGTAAAACCCGAACCCGAACAGGTAATGGTGCAAATAAAAGGCATTCCTGCCAAACAGGTTTTATTACAACATTATCGTATCGACGATGAGCACAGCAACAGCTATGAACGCTGGAAAAAAATGGGTTCGCCGCAAAATCCTTCTGCCGAACAAATAACCGAATTGGAAAAAGCCGGCCAGTTGCATTTGCTTGGTTCGCCCGAATACATCAAAACAAATAATGGCGAGGCAACGATCAGGTTTATGTTACCGCGTCAGGGTGTGTCGTTGTTGAAGTTCGATTGGTGAGTCGTGAATGGAATGTCTCGCGCAAAGGCGCAAAGCCGCAAAACTTCTCCCGACGAGTAGTCGGGAGCCTTTTCTTAGCGTTCTTAGAGATCGCGAAGCGATCCTCTTTGCGCCTTAGCGCCTTTGCGCGAAATAAAATCCGATTGTATCTTAGCGCCCTGGCGCGAAAATTATGTTATGAAAAAAACGATTGTCTTTACCTGCTTCCTGCTTGCGTTTTGTATTTCTTTCAGTCAGCAAACGATCGTTCAATATTTATCCGGCACCGATAAAGACCATACGGTAGCGTGGGACTTTTTTTGCACGGAAGGCAGCAACAGCGGTAAATGGACAAAAATACCTGTACCCTCCAACTGGGAAATGCAGGGCTTTGGTACCCTGAATTATTCGCACGATAAAAACAATACCGGTGAACAGGGAATGTATAAATATAAGTTTACCGTTGATGCAGCATTGAAAGGTAAGCGCGTATTTATTGTTTTTGATGGCGTAATGACAGATGCCGAAGTTGCCATAAACGGTCAGGCTGCCGGACCTGTTCACCAGGGCGCCTTCTACCAGTTTAAATATGATATTACACCTCATATAAAATTTGGTAAACAAAACCAGCTCGAAGTAAAAGTAAGTAAGCACTCAGCCAATGAATCGGTTAATCGGGCCGAACGCCAGGCCGATTTTTGGGTGTTCGGCGGCATTTTCAGGCCTGTATATCTTGAAATTGTTCCACCTGTTTTTATTGAACGGGTAGCGATCGATGCAAAAGCCAGCGGCGAATTTTCGATGCAGGTTTTTTCAAATGCCGATGCCAATACACAAACCATCGAAGCAAGGGTAGAAGAGCTGAAAGGAAAAATGGTGGAGGAACCATTTACCGAAAGACCGGGTGTAATAAACGAATTAAGACATCCCTTTAAAAATATCACCACCTGGAATCCCGAGCAACCTTATTTATATAATGTGATCGTGTCGATAAAAGACAATGGCAAAACCGTTCACACCATCAAACAACGCTTTGGGTTCAGAACGGCAGTGATGAAACCCGGTGATGGTTTTTATGTGAATGATGCAAAAGTGATATTTAAAGGCGTGAACCGGCACAGTGAATGGCCCGAAAGCGGACGCACCCTTTCGCGCAGCATTCATTTAATGGACATTGGCCTCATAAAAGAAATGAACATGAATGCGGTTCGTATGAGCCATTACCCACCCGATAAGGAATTTCTTGACCTGTGCGATTCGCTTGGGCTTTTTGTACTGGATGAATTGACCGGCTGGCAAAAAGCTTATGATACGGTTACGGCAAAGCGCCTCGTGAAGGAACTGGTGGTGCGCGATGTGAATCATCCCTGTATTGTTTTATGGGATAATGGCAATGAAGGTGGCTGGAACAGGAGCGTTGACAGAGATTTTGCTTTATATGATCCGCAACAACGATGGATTATTCACCCCTGGGAACGTTTTGATTATACCGACACCAAACATTATCCTGAGTTTAATTATATAACCAACTCGGTTTTGTATGGCACCGATGTTTTCTTTCCCACCGAATTTATGCATGGCTTATTCGATGGCGGTCATGGCGCAGGGTTAGATGATTACTGGAACGAAATGTTGAAACATCCGCTGGGAGCGGGCGGCTTTTTATGGTGCCTGCACGATGAAGGCGTTGTTCGCAAAGACCGGCACGATAGCATTGATGTGGCCGGTAACCAGGCGCCCGATGGCATTGTTGGTCCGCATCGCGAAAAGGAAGGAAGCTTTTATACCATCAAAGAAATATGGAGCCCTATACAAATTCCCTTACAAAAACTACCGGTTGATTTTAATGGGAAATTGCCTGTAGAAAACAGGTACTTATATACCAGCCTGCAACAATGCCGGTTTGTGTACAAGCTCGTTCAGTTTGTAGCGCCTGCCGATACGTCGCGAACTGAAATTATTATTGCTACCGGTAATGCAACTGCTCCGGCATTGAATCCGGGCGAAAAAGGTTGGCTCAATTGTCAGTTAGACACCAATTATAAAAAGGCCGATGCTTTATACCTCACAGCTTATGGGCCCGATAACAATGAAGTGTTTACCTGGAGTTGGGCGATAACCATGCCCTGGCAGATGGTTGTTAAAAATTGGAAGATTGCCGATACATCCGGTTTTATTACCAGCGAAACCGGCGACCTGTTCACCATTACTTATGATAGCATATCCTACACTTTCAATACAAAAACAGGCTTTTTGCAAAATGTAAATAATGGAAAAACCAGTTTTTCATTTGCCGGTGGTCCGTGTTACACCGGTGGCCCGCAGCAATTAATTGCATTTAATAAAAAGCAAATAGAAGGCGCCTATATTATTGACCCGGTTTATAAGGGCGATGAATTATTTTCGGTGCGATGGTTGTTTGAACGGGGCCAACTGCCGCGCATGATATATATTTATGATGCTAAAAGTGAAACCGATTATACCGGCGTTACCTTCACATTTCCCGAAGAAAAAATTACGGGCATGAGATGGCTGGGCCGCGGTCCTTACCGGGTATGGAAAAACCGGTTGAAGGGACAACGCCTGGGCATCTGGCAAAAGAAATATAATAATACCGTTACCGGTGAAAGCTGGAATTACCCCGAGTTTAAAGGATGGCATTCGGAATTGTATTGGGTAACCATACAAAACAAGGAAGCTGATTTTACCATCTATTCAGAAGTAGAAAACACCTTCCTGCAAATGCTGCAACCTGCGCGGCCTGCTGCAGCGGGTAACGATAATACCAGTCCGCCGTTTCCCGGTAACTACATTGGTTTCTTTAATAATATTAGTCCGATTGGTACCAAATTTAAACCCGCAGCAACCATGGGCCCGCAAAGTCAAAAGAACCGCCCGTTAAATGGACCTGTTCGCGGATGTTTGATGTTTGATTTTCGTATTCATTAATGAAGGAAATTTTCATGGTTATGATAAGAGTTTCATTTTTTGTTGTTATAAACATATTGCTTTGCGTTCAACGATTGGCTGCACAGGCCCAGCCCGATAAATTGTTATTTGGCGTTGCCTATTATGATGAATACATGCCTTATGAACGGCTCGAAAAAGATGTGCAGATGATGAAAGACGCGGGCATTAACGTAGTGCGCATTGCCGAATCAACCTGGAGTACCGAAGAACCGCAGGAAGGTGTGTTCGACTTCAGCCATATCGACAGAGTGTTAAATGCCATGAACAAGGCCGGTATTAAAGTAATTGTAGGAACACCTACCTATGCCGTGCCCACATGGCTTGTAAAAAAATATCCCGATGTGTTGGCCATTACTCCACAGGGCCCCAACCGCTACGGCACCCGGCAGAATATGGATATTACCAACAAACATTTTTTGTTTTATGCCGAACGCATCATCCGGAAAATAATTGAGCACGTAAAAGATCATCCGGCTGTAATAGGTTACCAGGTCGATAACGAAACCAAAGCGTACAATACTGCCGGTCCCGATGTGCAGCAATTATTTGTTCAGTACATGAAGCAAAAATTTGTTTCACTCGATAGCATCAACAAAGCGTTTGGCCTCGATTACTGGAGTAACCGCATCAACAACTGGGACGATTTTCCTTCGATGACCGGTTCTATCAATGCAAGCCAGAATGCCGAGTTTGCGAAATTTCAGCGTAAGCTGGTTACAGATTACCTCGCGTGGCAGGCTACTATTGTAAATGAATACAAGCGTCCGGGCCAGTTCATCACCCAGAATTTTGATTTCGACTGGAAGGGACATTCATACGGAATACAAACTGAAGTAGATCATTTTGCTGCTGCCAAAGCATTGGATATTGCAGGCGTAGATATTTATCATCCTTCGCAGGATGCTTTAACGGGAACAGAGATTTCATTTGGCGGTGATGTAGCCCGGTCTATGAAAGGAGGAAAGAACTACCTGTTACTCGAAACCGAAGCACAGGGTTTTCCTGCATGGGTGCCTTATCCCGGTCAGTTACGTTTGCAGGCATTCAGTCACCTCGCCTCCGGGGCCAATATGGTTGAATACTGGCACTGGCATTCTATTCACAATTCATTCGAAACTTATTGGAAAGGATTGTTAAGCCACGATTTTGAGCCTAATCCTACTTACGAAGAAGCCAAAACAATCGGAAAAGATTTTCAGCGATTGAGTGCGCATTTGTTCAATCTTAAAAAAACAAACAAAATAGCTATATTATTCAGCAATGAAGCATTAACTGCCTTTAACCAGTTTAAACCCGGCCGCGAAAGCTACAATGACATCCTGCGCAATATGTATGATGCATTGTATCGCATGAATGTGGGCGTTGATTTTGTAGATCCCACCAGTAAGAATATTGAAGACTACAAGCTGTTGATCGTTCCTGCCTTATACGCAGCGCCGGATAGTTTGCTCGAAAAATTAAACCGTTTTGTAAAGAACGGCGGACATATTGTGTATACATTCAAAAGTGGATTTTCTGATCAAAATGTAAAGGTGCGATCCAGCCGCCAGCCGGGGATCATCGGCGAAGCATGTGGCATTTATTATAATGAATTTACCAATCCGCAGAACGTATCGTTAAAGAACGATCCTTTTCAGGTTGGTAGTGATAATAATAAAGTATATACCTGGATGGAATTAATTACGCCTACTACTGCGCGTGTACTGGCATACTACGATCATCCTGTTTGGGGGCAATATGCGGCTGTAACCCAAAATGCATATGGAAAGGGAATGGCCACCTATATCGGTTGTGTAACAAGTAATGCTGTTACTGAAAAGATAATGGAAAATACCCTGAAATTAGCCGGCTTATGGGGCAAAGACCAGGAGCTGAAATATCCGGTTATTGTTAAATCGGGTTTGAACCAGCAGGGAAAAATCATTCATTATTATTTCAATTATTCGGCGCAGCCGCAAACATTTGTGTATCCATATAAAAAGGCAACCGAGTTATTGAGCGGCTCACCGGTAGCTACTCAAAGTACCAATACCTTGCCGCAATGGGGAATAAAGATCATTGAGGAGCAGTAATGGTTCGTTCGTTTACGATTGTGATAAACAAAAACAAGGAAAAAGATGTTTGTTTGTATATAACACTTTACTATGGAATTTTTGCACCCCGCCATCAAAAACGGAAAGAAGTATCAGAACCCGGTTCCAACAGATGTAATGTCAGGAACAAACATGCTGCAGGTTTTCTGGGAGTACTACACCAACAAGGCCGAAACTGTACCCAAACGAAAATTAGGACCTTTTACCACCGATACATCAGTTTATGCAACGGCACCGGCAAGCGGACTGCGCATCACCTGGCTGGGACATTCGAGCCTGCTGATTGAAATGGATGGCATACGCATATTGACTGATCCTGTGGTGAGTGAACGCGCATCGTTTTCTTCTTTTGTTGGCCCGAAAAGATTTTTTGCCGCACCACTGGCGATAAAAGATCTGCCTCCACTGGATGCTGTTATTATATCGCACGATCATTACGATCATCTCGATAAAGGGGTGATAAAACAATTTGCAACATCTCAGGTTCCGTTTTATTGTTCCTTAGGTGTTGCCCCTTATCTTATGCAATGGGGCATTCAAAAAGAGCGAATCACCGAAATGAACTGGATGGATAAAGTGGTTATTGCCAATAGTTGCGAAGTAACGGCCCTGCCCACCCGACATTTTTCGAGAAGAAGTTTGTTCAACCGGTTCGAAACCTTATGGTCGTCGTTCG
This sequence comes from Niastella sp. sgz303648, assembly GCF_059587045.1. Lineage (NCBI taxonomy): Bacteria > Pseudomonadati > Bacteroidota > Chitinophagia > Chitinophagales > Chitinophagaceae > Niastella > Niastella sp. sgz303648. Next base: position 279,166 of record NZ_JCAPSW010000006.1, read on the forward strand.
TTATTAAAACGGCTGGCCATAATATATACTTTGGCGCCGATTCGGGATGGTTCGAAGGGTTTAACGAAATTGGTGAAGTGTATGGTCCGTTCGATCTTACGATGCTTGAGATTGGCGCCTATAATAAGAACTGGACCGATATTCACATGGGGCCTGAGAATGCGGCAAAAGCACATCTGGCCTTAGGTGGCAAGCAGTTGATGCCCATCCATTGGGGCACATTTAACCTGTCGCTGCATGCGTGGAGAGAACCCGTTGAAAAGATATTGGAACAGGCTGCCACACAGAACATTCAATTGTTATTACCAAAGCCGGGCGAGCCAACTAACGTAACCGGTAATACGTATAATTCAGGATGGTGGGTGTGATTGTCTCTATGAATTAATTCTGATATAGAATAAAATAGTGCCTGTTATAACGCAAAGCACACTTAGTATCATCATATTTCGTCCATGCTTAAGGTCTGCTTTCGAATACATTTTCACAATTTGTCCATCTGATAAAGTATGTTTGGCATGAACAATAGACAGCCCTGCAAAAAATCCGATGGCGCCGATAAAGAAGTAAGTGGTAAGGCCTGTAAAGCAGGCAAAATATCCAACGAAGATCCAAATTTTATCCAGCTTAGCCGGTGTATTCGAAACGGCATTATTAACAGGGGCAGCAACAGCAACCTGCTCTCCGGTGTTTTTTGATAGCAGCGTGGTGGCTACCTGAATGTCGTAAGCATTCCAGCCGGTGGGATCGTAAAGCATTTCCTGAAGTTCTGTAATTGAAGAAGATTGCAGATAATGCTCAAAGCCCGGTTGCTCCATATCTGCGTTTGCCTGGTTGGCCAGCAATGTATGAACCTCGTTAAACCGGTTGCCGGGAATTCTTAACACGAACATAGCTTCAATATTCTCGCCAATGTAAACTTTGTCGAGTTGGTTCACCTCGTGCTCGAGCGTATAAGGAATATTGTGTTGTTGTAAAAGCGTTATCAGAAACTGAGCATTCTCCGGGGTATAGAATTTCGAGTAGATAGCGTATTGTGACATAATAAGGATGTAGGGTATTGCCACAAGATACAGTAAATTTTAATATATAGGTAGCCTGTAAAATCAGGTATTTTCCGAAAGCATTTTACCGGTTCTTAAAAAATATAGGTACCGATGGCTGTTATGTTTTGTATTCTTGTTAAATTGGGAATAAACACTAAGGGGAATTTACATGCTGCCAATGAAACAAACCAACACGTTGATTGTGGGCGCCAGTATATCGGGACTGGCATCCGCCGCATCTTTACAAAAGCAGGGCATTGAATATATTATAATTGAAAAGCATGATCAGGTAGCTACCCCCTGGCGCAATCACTACCAACGCCTGCATTTGCATACCAACAAAAGAATGTCGCAATTACCCTATAAAAAGTTTGGAAGCGAATTACCCCGGTATCCTGCGCGGCAGCAGGTTGTGGATTATTTAGAAGATTACCGGAAAGCATTCAATATTCAGCCCGTTTTTAATACACAGGCAACAGCTATAACAAAAGAGGGAGATCACTGGATTACACAAACGAACAATGGCGCCTTCAGGTCGAAATATGTGATAATGGCTACAGGTCCTTATGGCATGCCGAAGCCCGTTCAGTTCAAAGGCATGGAAACATTTGCCGGAAAAATAATTCACAGTAGCGAGTACAAAACGGCCAAAGATTATACAGGGCAAAAAGTGCTGGTGGTAGGTTTTGGTAATTCGGCCTGCGAAATTGCGATTGACCTCGTTGAGCAGGGAGCGAAGCCTTTTATGTCTGTTCGTTCGGCAGTAAATGTAATTCCCCGCGATGTGCTTGGAATACCGGTGCTGGAGCTGAGTTTATTAATGAACTTTTTATCGCCCCGTACAGCCGATACACTCAATGCCCCTTTGATAAAGTTGCTTGTGGGCGACATTACAAAACTCGGACTTAAACAAAAGGAGTACGGTCCGCTTGAGCAGATTCAACGCGAAGGAAATGCCCCGGTATTGGATATCGGAACTATTAATCTGATTCGAAAAGGATATATCAAAATTCTGGGCGACATCGATCACATCGAAGGCAGCATGGTACATTTTACAGATGGTGAAAAACAATCATTCGATGCCATTGTTGCCTGCATAGGGTACAGCCGCGAAGATGCAGAAATTGTAGCGGTAGATAAAAGCCGGTTCGACGACCTGCGGGTAAGCGTTGACAAGCAAAAATATTTTGGTAAGGATGGGCTGTACTTCTGTGGGTATTGGGTTAGTCCGACCGGCCAGATACGTGAGATAGCGAGGGATGCGAAGAAGATTGCGAGGGATATTGGGGGGAAGGAGAAGTTGGGATGAATGAAAGCCCGGGAGGGCTTCAATGTCAATAGCTCCGGGTGAAACCCGGGGAACAAAAGCGTGTTGAGAGCAGCCCCTACGGGGCTGAATGTTTTTAATGAGAAAAGGTTGAAGGTGTCGCCTGTGCAACGAAGCCCCGCTATCATATGTCATGCAGGTACAAACCTAACGTATGAAAAGCATATTTACTGTTTATGCCCTATTGCTGGTATTTGCCCTTGCCTCCTGTAAGAAGGATACAACTCCCTACAGCAAGGAATATGATTCAAGCTATCATGCATGGCTCGATTTTAAAGCCGCTTCCGGCAATTCGTATAGTTACGAGGTGACCACCAGTTCATGGGTTGGGTACAGTACAGAAACAATAATTACCGTAAAAGGCGGAAAAGTAGTTGAACGTTCCTTTGTGGCAAAAAGGTATGATAATGGTTCCATTATTATTACCGAAGAGTGGAAGGAAGATGAGACACAGCTTGGTACACATCAGAAAGGCGCATTGTTGCAAACGCTGGATGACATATATACCGAGGCCAGGAACAACTGGTTATTGAAAAGGGATGATGCTGAGATTTTCTTCGAAACAAAGAATAATGGAATGATATCTTCCTGTGGGTATGTGCCCAAAAACTGTGCAGATGATTGTTTTATGGGTATTACGATTGGGTATATAAAAGCGTTGTAGAGTTATTCGAACAAAACTGAGAAGTATATCGATCCGGCAAATTATCTTCGCTAAATAAACCAGTCAACCGGATTGTATGAAAAAACTATTGCTTCTCACCATATGTCTTGCGCAATTCATGACAGCCACTTTTGCTCAGCAAAAAAAATCTACTATAAAAAATACACAGGTAAAAGTTGTTAGTGGTATTATTGAGGGTAATCTGGAACAAACGGGTATCGTTTCGTTTAAGGGAATACCCTATGCGACCCCGCCTGTTGGCGACTTGCGTTGGAAAGAACCCCAACCGGTGCAAAGCTGGCAGGGTGTGCGGGCGGCGAAGAATTTTGGTCCGCGTGCCATGCAGCCGCCCATTTTCAGCGATATGGTTTTTCGCTCGAACGGCATGAGTGAAGACTGTTTGTATTTAAATGTATGGACACCGGATACAAAGGGAAAATTGCCGGTGTTAGTATATTTCTATGGAGGAGGATTCGTTGCAGGTGATGGTTCAGAGCCCCGTTACGATGGGGAAAGTATGGCGCAGAAAGGCATCGTAGCGCTAACGGTTAACTACCGGTTAGGTGTGTTCGGGTTGCTGGCCCATCCTGAGTTAACAAAAGAATCGCCACACCAGGTTTCGGGTAACTATGGTTTGTTCGACCAGGCAGCTGCGCTGAAATGGGTAAAGGAAAATATTGCCGCCTTTGGAGGCGATCCCAATAAAGTTACCATTGCCGGAGAATCGGCCGGTTCCATTTCGGTAAGTGCGCAAATGGCTTCGCCATTGAGCAAAGGTTTAATTGCCGGTGCTATTGGCGAAAGCGGCTCTTTGTTAGGCGCCTTACCGCCTATTGCCATGAATAAGGCAGAAGAAAACGGTGCACAGTTTGCGAAAGCTGTTGGTGCTAATTCATTGGCAGAACTGCGAGCGTTGAATGCAGATACATTGGTAAAGATGGCAACCAAATATGGACCTTTTCGATTTCCAATGACCATTGATGGTTACTTCTTTCCCAAAGACCCGCTTGCTATTTACCAGAGTGGCGAACAGGCGCATGTGCCATTGCTGGTAGGCTGGAATTCGCAGGAATCGGGTCCCCAGGCCATCATGGGTGGTTCATTCACGAAGGACAATTTTGAAAAAGCAGTACAACGGTTATACGGTGATAAAGCTGCCGAAATATTGAAAGTGTATGCAGTAAATTCAGATGAAGATGCAGAACAGGCCGCTACCGACTTAGCGGGTGATCGTTTCATAGGTTTCAGCACCTGGCGCTGGACCGATCTGCAAACAAAAACAGGAACAAAACCCGTATATCGTTATTATTATACGCATCCGCGTCCACAGGCAAAAGGGGCATCGCATTCAGCAGAAATTGAATATGCCATGGGCAACTTATCTACGAACAAAGTATTCGCATGGACACCCGATGATTATAAAGTATCGAACATTATGCAGCAGTACTTTGCAAACTTTATTAAAACCGGCAATCCCAATAGTTCAGGTTTACCAAAATGGCCGGCTACCAACAGCAACCCTGTTGTTCCTGTAATGCATATTGATGTGAATGCACGGGTGGTGCCGGGGACGAAGGATGTAAGGTATGAGGTGCAGCAGCGGTTAGGGCAGTAGGTCATCTTCAGCCTGAGAAACCCAATCAGGCGCCTGATTGATCGACTGCCTTAAAAGCAAATTCAACTGCGCTGCGTGATGTTGAACATGCCGCAAGTTGTAGAATAAGATTTCCAATATTGAATAGTTCATGGTGATCGAAGCCGCTAAATCCAGATTCATATCGCCCGACTCATCTATCCATTTTTCATTCAGTTTTTCTTCTGTGAGGTTGGCGATTACCGCACGACACTTTTCACGGCTTGCTTTTAGATAATCGAGCATTTCCTTTTTACTGTAAATGCTGTTGGGTACCACATCGTCAATAGCGTCTTTAGGTATGTGATCAGCATCAGTAAGGGTGTAGGGTAGAGGTGGTGAAAAGTTTTTCGGAGGAATGGTAAGGTAGTAATCCAGAAACACCGCGCAATGATATACCATATAATAAAACTTTCTGTTGGTATTCCAGTGATCCTCCGGGCAAAGACTAATAGCGTTTGCAAGCATGTCGATGCTGGCGGCGAAATTTTTCCAGAGTGTTTGTTTTAGGTTGGTGAGCATGGTGTTGCGTTATTCAGCATAAAGTTATGAAGATGCCTGTATAATGAAAGCTGTCGGGATATGACCCGGCACATTCTCTTTACTTGCAAATAATAAAGAATTTATGTTGAAAGCCAATCTTCAAAACTTGTTTATAATGATTAAGCAATGGAACTTTTTTCAAGCTCTCTAATCCCTGTAGCCCAACCTATACTCTCCCCACCTCCCTCTTACCAAAACACTCAAATATACCATATCCGCCTTATGCACATACCGCGCACGTCCTCTTTCAAAACTTTTTAAGTCATTATTGTCAATTGGAAATTGACCGGTAATTTTTCGTTCTACCAAGTCAAAAATCTTTATATTATCCTGACAAATTAAAAGCACTGAGTCTTTTATTCCGCATTCACTGATTATAAATTTTTCGTCTTCAATTTCGTCATTGATTTTTATGTAAGTTTCACTGTCTGATAAGTAGCAGTAGATGTCATGTTGTATTACTTTGTCATAACCATTATCATAAAACACAACTCCATTGAAATTCCTCGGAACGAAACAAATGCCCTTCAGTTTATTTTGAATTTTGGAACCAAAGATTGTTTTTAATTTACCCGTGGTGATATCGTATTGAAGGACCCTGTCTCCAAGATTTATTATTGTAAAGTAACATGATTTTGAATCGACTGACCAGGGATAGTATGATAATTGTCTGATCGGATCGCCTTTTTTATATTCCCAAATAGTTTCTCCGGAGCTTACTTTTATTATTTTACCATAATGCCATGAGTCTCCATGAGGATACTCTCCTGCATATTCTAATTGTAATTTATATTTTCTATCTAATGAAAAACAGCTGTCTTCATGCGGTTCCCAAAGATTTTCGGCGTAAAGATTGAGTTCTTCCCGATAAGTTTTATCGTCAATTTTGCGTAGCTCCATGTTGGTTGGTCTAAAGATTGTAATACTACTATTCCTTCTTTTTAATCAAAAACTTTTTTGCAACTAATTTTTTTAAGATAATCAAAAAAACGTACGCCTGATAGAAGACCACTGGAATATCCCTAAAAACAAATGTCTTTTCCCATATCACTGCCATATCCCACCCATATCCATCCCATATATGTTCCATATCTATCCCATATCAGTCCCATATCCAACCCATATGCGCTCCTTACCTGCTCCATATAATTGCCATATCAGTTGCTTATCAGTGCCATCTGTTACTTATATAAAGACAGCATTATACCCCACATCCACCCGCGACAGAAACGTCAAAAGGGCATAAAATGGCCAAATTGGCCAAAATGGCCAAAACGGCCATAGGTGTTTTTCGACCCTCTTACTTTTGGGTTGTCAATTTCGTTAGTCATGACAACGATTATTTTTTCACCTTCAAAAACTATGTGTTATGCCAAAACAAATCGGTACACACAGGGTCGTGGGAACCACAGGTAACATGACCTACTCAAAAACAAAAGACGGCTACCTCGCAAGAGAAAAAACCGTCGTTAACACTGACAGGATCAAAACATCAGAATCCTACAAGCTTGTTCGCGAAAACAATGCACATTTTGGTGAAGCAGCTAAAGGTGCCCGTTTAATTCGCAACGCGTTTTCGGATCTGATAAAAACCGCGGCCGATGGTCGAATGACCAGCCGTTTAATCACCGCCTTGTTACAAGTGGTTAATTCCGATGCCACCAGCAACCGCGGTGAGCGAAAGGTTCACAAAGGCAATGTGCAATTAATGCAGGGGTTCGAATTCAACAAAAGCACCCAACTGCCCTCTATCTTGCATATGCCTTATACGGTAGAACCTGACCGCGCAAACGGCCTGTTCACGGTTAGCCTGGCGTCTTTTATTCCTGAAGAGGCCGTTACATGGCCACCGGGGGCTACACATTTTCGAATCACAGCCGCAGCCGCGGAATTGGATTTTGAAAATCACAGCATGGTGAGCGACACACAAATGAGCGCCGCCATATCCCTGAATGATGCCTCTGCAACGGTAGCGCTAAGTCCTAAAGTAACCGCTCAATCGGACTTTCCGCTGTTCCTCGTAATGGGTATACGCTTCTTCATGCAAGAGCATGCAAAGCTATACCCACTTGCGAAAGGATTAAACGCCCTGGCGCTGGTTCACGTTGATGTAAAACTGTAAAGTAATGCTGTAAGATGAATAATGGGTATACACTTTGTTTATTTCATGGCGTTGAAGCAATCTTTACTTAAAGTCCCGCGATGTTGCTGCTGCAGCTTACAACATCCGCGGGACTTTTTACAATAAAGGCGCGCCAACGCCGCGAGGCCAGTGGCGTTAGGTGTATAGAAGGGGAAGATAAAAGGAGTTGTAATTTATTATGGAAATGTCAGGTGCCTGCAAATACACCGGTTCTTTAAAAATACAAGATCTCTTTTTTTCTCTTTCTACTCTTTCAAGCTCTTAGCTCTTAGCTCTCCATAACAAAATCCAATATAGTCTTCTTGCTCAACTGCGTATACTTATGAAGATCAAAATAGGTAACAGGGCCGGTTACAGGTAAATCCATCGACTGTCGTATATCATCCAAAAAGCTACGGGCATCATCCGGTGAACAGTCATAAATAAGTTCAATGTCTCTGGGAAAGATGGTGATGCGCTGGGGTCTCGACCGGGGAGGGTCTCGTTGATCAGGACCCATATTCCGGTATATCCATTCATTATCTTCTATTGATTCAGGAAGATCGTACCAGTCCCTTGTTTGCATAAACTTACTCCAGGGATCATCGCGATGATGAGTGGTATATATTAATTCATACAGCTGCATATATATAGGTTTAATGATTGTATCAGGTTAACTTTCCATGATGTGGTTGTGAACAGTTTCGTAGTCAATTAAGGTATACTCGCAAAAATCTTTAATCGTAACAGGACTACCTTTAGGCAAACCCTTCTCTTCCCGTATCTCCTGTAATAACCGGCGCGCATGCCGGCCCGACCTGCCATAAATAACCTCAACATCTTTGGGGTAAATAATTAAACGGGCTGGTCTTTTTGCCATCCACTTCCGTTCAATTTCATGCATGTCGTGGTAAAGACCATGATTATATCGTATAGAACTGGGGAGATCATAAAAATCCCGTGTTTTTAAATACTTTCTGACAAGCCGTTGATATTCCGGTACAGTCATTCTTCCACTGGCGAGCATACGTTTAGGTTTAATGATTGAAGCAATTAGTGTTTGTGTGTATTATAAATTTACAACCAAATAGGATTATGCGAAGTTGATTTGGAACAAGAAATTGGAGTTAACGGGGATATGATACAATGAATGCGCATGAAACCCAATGCTCCGTTAGGAGCCTGACTGTTTATAACCCAGATATATGGTAATAAAAAAAACGGCTCCGTAGGAGCCGCCTGTATGATTTTCGCCTTATCTATGAAATGCAAATGGATTCGTCGTTAGTAGCCACAACCGTCCAGTATACTTTTAGGTGCTCCTACCAAAAACAGGTAAGTAAGTAAGGCATGAAAGCATTCCACTGAAATTTTTACTGTAAGCGGATAATCCAGCGAATCTACCTCATAACCACCTTTTACGGGCTGGTAGTTATCAAAAGGATCTTTGGGGAAATCAGGCACTAAATCAGGCCAGTTGTAAATGCGGTAATTGGTGGCTACATTAGTATTGTAAGTATTAGCAAAAATTGTATCACCTACCCGTGGTGACGCAAACGTATATACGCGTGGTTGTGTATTATTACCCCTTGATGTAATGTCTGCTGCATACAGTGTGATCAATGCAGCGCCCAGACTATGACCTGCAGCAAACAGGGTAAAATTGCCGTCTGCCTTTATTAGTTCAGGCCTGGCTGCTGTATCTTTTAATAACATCGCAGGTTCAGTAGTGGAACCGGGTGCTGTTACGGTAATGGTATTATAAATCGAAAGAAAACCATCAGCAACGCATGCCCCGTTGTTATAGTAAGGGAATGGTACCAGCCCCCAGTGAAAATCATCCCACCATTCAACCCAGGTTACAGTACCTCGTATAGCCACTACTATTTCGTTGCTGGCAGTATTAATAGCAAAAAATCCATAATATTGAGGATACGTTGTTTTGCCGAAAAAATCTTTCATCTGTATATTAAACAACAATTTGTAACCTGAAGGAAAAGGAGGGTAGTCGTTTGGGGAAGGATTGGTGTTATCGGGATTGGCATCGTATACATCATAAGCTATTTTAACAAACGTGCCATATAGTAAGGCATTGGGTGGTTGTACTGCGGTAGAATGTTGTAACATGTTACTTTGGTTTAAATGGTTATGGTGATTAAATGAGGGTGTAATTTAAACGGCAGGCTGATTTCAAAATACAGTACTAATACCTGATTTAGTGTTCTCCCGCCTTTTCAATAATAGTAGTAGCATGATAATATTTACGGGTACATCTATGTATAATATCTGATATAGAGTATGACTGTCCCTGTCTGTTAATTCAGGCATTTATAAACATCCATTACGCAACCGTATTCGTAAAAACATAACCCAGCACTAAGCCAAAACATATCTGCCTAAAACCCAGATAGGTTCTTCAATAATAATAAGTGTTACATAAACAATTTATAAAAAAATCCAATTTATTGGAGTCGGAAAAGTTATGAAAGCTTAATGTTGTAACATATATTTGTCCCGCATCATATGATTGATCTCCGTTAAACCTACTGTTTACTCTGTGTCATTGTCTTCGTGAGGATCTTTTCTATTTAAACCTGTTATAGAAGCTTTTTCTGCACATGATTATGTTATCCGGCATTAGCCGAACTGTTATACCATAGCATCTATGCCTTTGGTGTATATACGCTTCTATAATTTATTTCCCATGATTCGTTAATGCCATAATTGAAGAAAATTTATTGCAACATGCTTTGCAATCCTGTTGTGTATTCACAGGCAGGCCATCGTGTGCCTGTACCTGAAAATACATTGCAACAGGAACAGGAAGCGTATTGCATATGCTTAACACTTTGTCCCAATAAATTAAACCCTTAAGTACAATGAGAAAATTGCTTTTGATGGCATTCACATTCCTTGTAACTGCTGCAGGGGCATGGGCCCAGCAGGTTGTGAAAGGAAAAGTATCCGATGAAAAAGGCACTCCGGTTAGCGGAGCCACTATTAATGTAAAAGCCTCCGCTACAGGCACTGTAACAGACTCTGCTGGCTTGTTTTATTTAAAAATTCCTTCCGACGCCAAAGTGCTTGTAATTTCTGCGCTTGGTTATTCAATAAAGGAAGTTCCGGTAAACAATGAAACAGAATATAATATTTCACTTATTGCTGAAAGTGAGAACATGCATGAAATTGTGGTGGTGGCTTATGGTACTGCCCGCAAGCAATCGTTAACTGGTGCGGTTGCTACCGTTTCGGCAAACACGCTCGAAAAAAGACCTTTAACCAATGCTATAGCCGCTTTGGAAGGCGCAGCCGCTGGTATTCAGGTTAATAATACGGTGGGGCAACCGGGCTCTTCTCCAACGGTGCGTATCCGCGGATTTGCTTCTGTAAATTATAGTAACGATCCCCTGTATGTTATTGATGGTGTTCCGTTTGGCGGTAATGTCGCCGACATCAACCCGGCCGATATTGAAACTATTTCTGTACTGAAAGATGCCGCTTCTTCTGCCTTGTATGGCAGCAGGGCCTCGAATGGTGTTATTATTATGACTACCAAAAAAGGCAGCAAAAGTAATAGTAGTTTAAACTTTACCATGAACCAGGGCGTGTACGACAAAGGCATCAATGAATATGAAAAGATGAATGCCAACGAGTTTATGGAAACCATGTGGAAGGGGTATAGAAACTATCTCAAAAGTTCAAACCCTGGTACCTATCCTACAGATGATGTGGCCGGCGCCAAAGCTACTCAATCATTGATTAGCGACTACCTCAAACTGAACATATATAATAAAGCCGATAATGCCTTGTTTGATGCGAATGGCAAACTGGTATCCGATGCGCAGATTTTACCGGGATATGCCGATGACCTGAACTGGTATAAAGACTATGAACGCCTCGGTCAACGATCTGATTATAACTTAATGGGAAGATCCGGTACTGATAAAAGCGCTCTGTACTTTTCAGTGGGTTACCTCGATGAAAAAGGCTACATAAAATATTCTGACTTTAAACGTTTTTCAGGTAGGATCAATGCCGAATTACAGGCTACCAAATTTATCAAATTCGGTTTCAATGTAGGCGCTACGCATCAGATGGCCAATAATACGCCGGCTACTACCAATAGTGCTACCTCTTTTGTAAACCCGATTTATTATTCCAGAACTATTGCGCCCATTTACCCGGTACATCTGCACGATGCGGCAACCGGTGATTACGTGTTAGATGCCCTTGGCAATAAACAATACGACGATGGCAGTACTTCAAGGAACCAGTATGCCGGCCGTCATGCCATTTGGGAAAACGAATTGAATAAAGACCAGTTTACCCGCAATACCTTAATGGGACAGGCTTATGTAAACTTTAGTTTTTTAAACCAGTTTACATTGGGTATTACAACCGACCTGAATGCACGTAGCGATGATGAGGCCATTTATAACAATGCGATCATCGGCGACGGATCGGGCAATCATGGCCGGGCGTCGCGCAACAACTACAGGTATCTTAATTATACCGTAAGGCAATCGCTTACCTGGAACAATAAGTTCGATGCGCATTCGGTTGATGTAATGCTTGGTCATGAAAATTTCAATTATGAGTACAACTATTTGTACGCCTATAAAACAAACGAATCTTTTGCCAATGCTACCCAGCTCCAGAACTTCACAACCATTACCAGCTTAACCGACTACAAAGATGTATACCGCACCGAGGCTTATTTCAGCAGGGCCCGGTATAACTATGCCGATAAGTACTTCCTCGAAGGATCTTATAGAAGAGATGCTTCTTCGAAATTCTTTGGTAAATGGGGTAATTTCTATTCTGTTGGCGGTAGCTGGATGATTTCGAAAGAACCTTTCTTTGAATTTGTTTCTGATAAGGTTAATTACCTGAAACTTCGCACTTCTTATGGTGAAGTGGGAAGCGATGCCGGTCTTTCCTATTACGCCTGGATGCCATTGTACGATATGAACCAGAATGGCAATGCATCTGCCCTGTTTAAAAGCCAGAATGCAAACAAAAACCTGATCTGGGAAACTTCTGCTTCTCTTGGCGCTGCCATTGAAGGAAGAATTTTCGGCAGGGCTAATTTTATGGTGGAGTATTTCGACAAACAATCGCATAACCTGATCTTTGATGTGAACCTACCTTTGTCTGCAGGCGCTACCTCAGCATCAAATGCTGTATCTGTTATTACAAAGAACATTGGTTCGGTGTCTAACAGAGGTTGGGAATTTACTTTCGATGTTGATCTGGTGCGAACAAATGACTTTCGTTTTAATCTCGGCGCCAATGCCACTTTCATGAAGAATAAAGTGATGAAACTGCCCGACGAAAACAAGGCAAATGGTATCATCAATGGTTCCAAGAAGATCATGGAAGGACATAGCATCTACGACTTCTGGCTGCCTCAGTTCGTTGGCGTTGATCAAATGACTGGTAATGCCCTGTATTTACCCGATACGGTTATCTTCACTGCCTCAAATCCCATTCCTGCGCAATACCTGGTAACTATTAACGGGCAAAACTATACAACCTATACCACCTATGCAAAAAGAGACTGGAGTGGAAGTGCGTTACCCAATGTATTTGGTAGCGTTACTTCTACTTTCAGTTATAAAAGTGTAACACTGGCAGGATTGTTTACCTACGCAGTAGGTGGAAAAACATACGACAACTCTTATGTTACGTTGAGAAGCATGAGTGGTACGCCTTCGGCTTTGCACAAAGATCTGTTGAATGCCTGGGATGGTGCTCCTAAAGACATGACAGCAACTTCTCCCGACAGAATTGCTGCCAAAGGCATTCCTGTGGTTGACTTTTTCAGAAGCGATAAGAACAATGCTACCTCAACACAGTTCCTGAAGAATGGCTCTTTCCTTGTTGTGAAAAATGTGAACCTCAGCTACAAATTATCAAAGGAAGCTTTAAGCGCGATCAATTTAAGATCGTTGTCGGTTGGTGTAAGCGTTGAAAACCTGTATACCGGAACAAAGTTAAGAGGCATGAACCCGCAGCAGTCTTTCACCGGAATCAGCGACAACGCGTTTGTAACGCCAAGGATCTTATCATTCATGTTAAATGTTGGTTTGTAAAAACAAGAACTATGAAAAAAGTATTTAAAAATATATTGATTGTAACAGCAGTTTCGTCGATAGTGAGCTGTAAAAAAACTTATCTCGATACAGAGCCTACCAATGCTATTTCAATCGGTACCGTTTTCGAAACTACCGATAATGCAAAAATGGCCGTTAACGGCCTGGCCAAAATGATGACGCAACAATACCTGGGTACACAGGGCTTTAATGGCGAAGGCACTATTAAGATGTATTATGGAAACTATCCCGGTAATCATTTTTCTATAAACCTGTCGTCATGGGCGCCGATTATTAACTCAACTTTCAACGATAATACCACAAGCGTTTACTGTTATTATCCCTGGTATTATTATTACAAAATAGTAGCCAATGCCAATGCGCTCATACTGCATGTAGATGATGCTACCGGCGCTGCTGCACAAAAGGATTTTATCAAAGCGCAGGCATTAACCTACAGGGCATACAGCTTTTTAATGCTGGCGCAGTTGTATGGCAATCGCTGGGATGATTCACATGCCGGTTCAACACCCGGTATTGTTTTAAGGATCGATGAAACAGACGGCGATCAGGCAAGAGCTACCCTCGGGGATACGTATAAACAAATATATGCCGATCTGGATCAGGCAATTGCCTTATATAAAAGCTCGGGTTTGAAAAGAACCAAAAATTATGAAGTAGATGCCAATGTAGCCTATGCCATTTATGCAAGGGCAGCATTAACACGCCAGGATTATGCGAATGCCGAAACCTATGCGGTGAAAGCTATGGATGGTTATCCGCTGATGACCAACACCGAGTACAATGCAGGATTTTGTAATGCTAATCGCGAATGGATATGGAGCAGCTATGGCTCTTCTGATGAAACCTTATACTTTTATTCCTATTTTGCTTACATATCCTACAACTCAAGTGCAAGTGCTGTAAGAACCACGCCAAAGATGATCAGCAGAGAATTGTATAATAAGATACCTTCAACAGACATACGCCGGAGTTTGTTCCTTGATCCTACGGGATACACCTACACTACCTCAACCGGCAATGCGGGTTCATCTACGCTGCTGTATAAATATGCGTTTACTGCGCATCCAACTTTGTACAGTACTGCAAGCGTATATGCCTACATGCAGTTTAAAATTGCCGCCAATGATTTGCCAGGTGTTGGTAATCTCAATCATTTCAGAAGCGCCGAAATGTACCTGATTGAAGCAGAAGCCAAATACCGCCAGGGTAAGCCGGATGCCGATGTACAGAATCTGCTGGTGGCGCTAAATAACACATCGGGCCGCGATGCCAGCTATACCTGTACCAAAACAGGCGTTGATTTGCTGAATGAAATTAAACTGTACAGGGCCATTGAATTATGGGGCGAAGGTTTCGATTGGTTTGATATGAAAAGATGGAACGACCCCATCAATCGTAAAGCATATGCCGGCGGTGGTAATTTCATTACGAGTTTGGCAGTAACCATCACTCCCGATGCCAACAACAATTGGACCTGGAAACTTCCATTGAAAGAAACAGATTTTAATACGCTGGCTGAATAATATTAGTCCCGCCGTAGGCGGGAGAAAGTTGGTTTTTAGGTTTTAATTCGTGTTATGCAATCAAAAGTGGCTGCCTCAAAAGAAATTTTGGGGTAGCCCTTTTTTTAATTCTTCGCGCTACCAAATGCCTTCAACTCTTTCGGAAACCACGACTTATACCTTTTAAGCTTTTCTCCGGTGCTTTCATTCACCGGTATGCCCCAATATGTAAAGAAGCTTGTTAAGTTTCTGTTGGTGGCAATTGACAAACGTTCAACAAACCGGTTTATCTTAAATTGGTTCACCTGTTTATAGGTGCTGTCGCCATATTCTGCCATCAGTTCATCGGAGGGATGATCTAAATACCATTTGAAAGTTTGTTTGAATGGCTTCCAGCCAAATTGTTGCTGTATTTGCATAAAAGGGATCAATCCCAGAAAAGGATCCTGCTGGTAATTTTCGTAATTAGCTCCTTTGGCAAAATAATCCTTCATTAATTTTTCCTGGTATTCCTGTTTGATATTGGCATGTGCCCCTTTACGTGATTTTACTACGTTATCAAATACATATAGAGCATATAAATTACAACTCACTTCGCCTGTTCCATCAAATACCCATTCATAGTTTTGAAAATCATGTCCTATTTCATGAAAGAAACCCCAGTTGGCTCCACCTTCGCTGGGTTGCAATAATTTTTGTGGATTGGCGATCACATCGAGCGATACCAGTCCTGCCGAAGGACTATGGCCAATCATTATGGGGTAGCCTGCATGCATGGCCCCTGCGGTTATTTGTTCATCAACCACCATTCGAATGGGCCGCAGAAAAGGGGATGGCAATTGTGCCAGCTCCGTGGCTGTTGATATGATGGTATCCCATAATGTCATTACTTTTTCCGGATCATTGATTGTTTGTAAGGTAGATGCCGGCAGGGTAATAATTACTTTATCGGAAGCTATTTCTCCCCACGGGGCTTTATTATTTTCCAGCATCGTTTTCCACTGTTGCAGGGTGGTGCTACCTTTTTTAAATACAGGAGCCGGTATTACGTTTTTAAATTTTACTTCAGCGGTAAGCGGCTGTTCGTCGGTCGTTGCCAGGTATATTAACCCCCCAAATGGCGAAGTAGCAAAGCGAAAATTGCTATCCAAACGTATAATTGATATAACATCGGGCATCCGCCTCCAATCGTCCATCGGGTCACAATTGCCCAGGTAATCATAAGTTCCGATGATTAAATAGATTTCTTTTTTTAAAACATCAGATGGAAGTGAAACGTAAACCGGTTGACCGGGTACAGCATACAAACCGGTACTATGATAAGCTGGTGTTCGTGGATGAGCAAAAGAAAATCGCTTCGATAAATTGTATTGGATACTGTTTACCGATTGAGAAATAAATCGATAAGTAGTATCAATTAACTGATACCCCGGTTTTACACTTCCCGGGAAATATTTGGCTGAGGCATGTTCGCTGAATTTTAAATTGGGGATTTGTAAAAACTGGCTCCATTGCAACAGTCTATTACGCAGAGTTGTATCATCATGTTTTACCGGATGCTCCGGCGATACAACGAGTGAAGTTACATCCTGACAGTATAGGATACATGGAAATAAATAGCAATTTGTACATAGCAATAAGGCAAGTACTTTTCGGGTAAAGGGTTGTTTGGGTTTCACCGGGAAATGATTTAATGCGGTGAAATTATCGTTCTGTATTATAATAAAACGATAAAATTATTTTTCGCCCTGTAGCCTTTGTTTTATGAAGCATTCGCCTTTACCTGGTAAAGCAAATTGCCAACATTATCGCAGATATCATGTAATATTCGAATATATTCTTCCGACTTGCGGTGATTTCGCAACTGCTTTGAGGAAGAAAAAATATCGAAAAACCATACGCTGCTTTTTTGATATTTTTCCATGGTAGCGAAATGTCCGACATATAAATTGGTAAGCTTACTTATTTGTTCATTATTTTCACGGGCCGCATACTCCTGTAAAAAAGGAATGATTTCACGGTAAAACTTCCTGAATGAATTGACATCGGCTTCTTCATGAACATGGCGGTCGCCTCTTGCATCGGCAAGTATGATTCGCCCGGTTTCTTCGATATATAATAATGATCTGATGAGATTTTGCGCCTGCATAGCGGGGTGCATTTAAATGATTCAAAATTGTTTATCGTTGCGGCGTTTCATTTGTTACAAAAGAAGGCACCATTAGCAAAGCAATCGTACCAACAGTATAAAAATGATTGTACGGCACGCAGGATAATGAAGATAATATAAATTTTATAGTAAACCACACAAAACAACATGAATATACGGGTAACGGTAATGATGCTTGTCATAGCCCTGCATGCTTCTGCTCAGGATTTTGTACAAACTGCCGCAGCGCTATTGCCAGATAGATAGTTTGGAAAAAGTACCTCAATAATACATGAACTGGCCGTTAAAGGATTAGTGGTTATCCCGGAAAATAGTTACTTTCAAATAGCTATTAATCAGGGAAAAGATTAAAAAAAATAAACATGAGAACGATCCTTGCCACACTGCCTGTCCTGTTTGTTGTTAACAACTACCTTCGTAAAAAAAATAAATACCGGTTGTGTGTTTTCGGTTTCAGCTTTGTCTCAAACTCTTAACCGGATTGATGAGAGATGATCTTATTGTTTGAAAGCTAATTACAAATAATGCAATGAAAACAGTAAGCATCGCGGTCAGGGGAAATATCCACCAGTTTATGTCAATCCTGTAGATGAAATTTTCAAGCCACTTATGAAGGAAATACCATGCCAGTGGGGTAGCGATCAGGCAACCTGTAAACACAAGTTTTAAAAAGTCTTTCGATAAAAAGATCGCCAGGTATGATGTAGAAGCCCCCAGTATCTTGTGTATTCCTATTTCCTTACGGCGTTGAAACATTACAAGAGAAACTATGGCAAATAAACCAAGGCAGGATAGGGCTATTGCTATGATCGCCGCCAAAAAAAATATGGTTGACAGGCGTTGTTCTTTTTCATACCAACGCCGTATATTTTCAGTAAGGTAAGTAGGAGAAAATGTGTTGTCGGGCTCAATTATCTTATACTCATCGGCAACCATATTTAATGTGGCAGAAGGATTGGCTGTTTTTACCTTTACAAGTATATAACTCAATACCTCCTGTGGATTCATTTGTAATGCAACAGGCATCAGTTGCTCATGCATGGAATAGATGTGAATGTCGGGAATAACGCCTATTATCGTCCATTTAGGTTTTGCCTTATCGGGGTAAAAGGAAAGTCCCACCACCTGATCGGAGCCGAATTGTTTGGCCATACTTTTAGTAACAATAACGTGTGTTACAGAGGTATCCCCCTCTGATTTATATTGCCTGCCAAAATCCCGGCCTTCAAGCAATTTTATGTCGAAAGTTTTCAAATAGTCATACCCCACTGTCAGCAGTTCAGTATTAATGGATTTATCGTTATACCGGAACCCTATACTCCGGTTGCTTTCACCGTTATCTCCTCCAATACCAATATTCATGGAGCTTCCGGTTATGCTAACTAACTGCGGCCGGGAGAATAGCCGGTTTTGCAATTGTTCAATATATTGCCGGGTTTTATCAGTATGTTTTACCGGGATACTAATAACAGACTCCTGTGAAAAACCCAGCGGTGCAGTACGCATATATTGAAACTGGTGATAAATGATCAGTGTGCTGCATATAAGTATGTTGGCCATTAAGAACTGAAATATGATCAATCCATTTCTTATTCCGGAAGAGTTGCTTACAAATACATTACCTTTTAAAACGGATGCCGCTTTAAATCGCGACATTAGTATTGCAGGATACCCTCCTGCCATAAAAGCCATCATTAGGATACCCAACACAATGCTTACGATGATGGATGGCTGCAATAGGATGGCAGCCTGAATGTTTTCAGAAAACAAAAGATTAAAAGATGGTAGCAAATAAGCCGATAAGAGAAGTGCGATGATTACAGCCACACAACAACAGAAAAGGCTTTCCACCCAAAACTGCCAGAATATTTGCGATGATCCCGCGCCGATTGTTTTCCTTACACCTACTTCCTTTGCTCTTGTAAAAGCATTGGCAACACTAAGATTAACGAAGTTGAAACAAGCGATGATTAGTACAGCTACAGCGATAAGAACGAGTAAATACAAGTATTTTTTGTTGGCCGTATTACCCATTCCCAACTCTTCGTCAAAATGAAGGGTTGTAAAAGGCGCCAGCTTCCACACATAACTATCCCCATTTTGGTCTTTTCGGTATCCCTGTTGAGTTAACTGATTTTCATCAAAAAGATTATATTTTTTTACAAGTTGCCGAAGCTCACTTTCCAACTGCTTTTTTGAAAAACCCGGTGCAGCCTGAACAAAAATGGTATGGTTTTGCTCCTGCCAGTTATTTTTAAAAATTGTATAATTGCTATTCAGCTCAATTCTTGCAAGCAGGTTGTAGTGTATAGATGAATTGTTGGGAGCATCCTGTATCACGGCCGAAACAGTTACATCCTTCCATTCTCCGCCTACGTTTATCTTTACGGTTTTTCCAATAGGATCTTCGGTTCCAAACAAGGCTTTAGAAGTGGAATAATCCATTACAAGGTCGCCTGTACCGGCAAGGGGAACGGTTTTGATACCGGATAGAATGGAGAAAGAAAACATTTCAAAGAAATCATTGTCAACCAGTATAAGGTCTTTTTCGAGCTCTTTATTTTTATACATGATACCCTGCCCGCCCCACATCACAGAGGAAGCTTTGCTGATTCCCGGTATGTTTGCTTTTAAAGCAGGTACCACGGGGTAAGCCATAGCTCCGTTTTTTTCATCACCGCCGGGGGTATGACTTACTTCGTACAGTTTAAACAGTTGTGATCTGTTTTTATGAAACCCGTCGAATGAAAATTCAAAGTAGAGAGTAAGGAAAAGCAACAGGCAGCAGGTGAAGCCAAGAGCCAGGCCTGCTATGTTAATGAAAGCGTTCAGCTTATTCTTCATTAAATTTCTCCAAACAATCCGGAAATAATTAAGCTTCATACAAGTTCTTTAGTAAGTAACCCAATTTCACACTGCATTAGCGTCCTAATTCCAACTGGTTTTTGACCAGGTTATAATATTCACCATCTTTCTGAATAAGTTCCTTATGATGACCTCTCTCAATTATTTCTCCGTTTTTCAGAACTACTACCTGGTCGGCATTTTTAACAGTCGATAACCGGTGTGCAATAATGATTACCGTTCTACGTCTAAAGAAATTCGTCAGATTATGATGAATTATTTTTTCGTTTTCTGCATCCAGCGAACTTGTTGCTTCATCAAAGAAAATATAACGCGGAGCCTTATATATGGCTCTTGCTATAAGTATTCTTTGTCGCTGACCGCCTGATAGTCCAATGCCTGCCGCACCAATTTTAGTAGTGCCTTTTAGTGGCAGGCTGTTTATGAACTCATCTATATTAGCTATTCGAATAGCGTCATTTAATTTAGCGTAATTGATCATTTCTTCGCCTGTAGCGATATTTCTTTCAATGGTGTCGGAAAAAATATATCCGTCCTGCATAACAACACCGCTATTTGATCGTAAGCTTTCGGCCGAAACAGACGAAATGTGCTGATCGTTGAAGAAAATATTTCCTGCCGATGGGTCATAGAATTTCAACAGCAGTTTCATCAGGGTTGTTTTACCGCTTCCGCTGGATCCCACAATGGCCGTGGTTTTACCCTCCGGAATGAGTAAATCGATATTTTTCAATACCAGGGGTGATTTTTTTCCGCCATACCGGAAGTTAACGTTTTCAATGCGAATCCCTGCCTCCTGTAAATGTTTGTTTAATGGCGAATCTTTAATGGGTACCTGTTCGGGCTGTTCTTCTTCCGGGTGATAATGGATTTCATCTAATCTTTCAAAACTTAATTTAGCATCCTGCAAAGAGCGGAAAAACGTGATCAGCTGGTTTACCGGAGAATTCATCTGGCCAATTATGAAAGTAATACTTAATAGCTGGCCCAATGTCATATTGTTTTCGATAACATAATTGGCCGAAAGAAATGTTACGAGAATATTTTTCAACTGGTTGATAAACTCAAATCCGGATATTTGAAATTGGTCTATTTTCAGGACCCGCACATTAAGCCTGAACAACTTACGCTGAATTTGTTCCCATTTACTTAGTTTATAACGCTGAAATTGATTCAATTTCATTTCAACAACCCCATTAATAATTTCATGTATTGAGCTTTGATTTTCTGTTCGTTGCTGAAAACGTGTATAATCGAGCGCTCTCCTTTTTCTTAAAAATAAGTAAGACCAGCAAATAGACAAAGCCGTTAGTAATAAATAAACGCCTAATATATAACGATTGTAATAATATAAGACGCCAAGGAATGCGGTAACAGTAAGGAATGAAAACAGGGAGAGCAGGCTTTGCGAAGTCAGGAATGTTTCAATCTTTTCATGGTCTTGTATACGCTGATTAAAATCACCTATTAATTTGGTTTCAAAGAATTTAACCGGCAGCTTAAGCAATTTGGTGAGGTAATCAGAAAGGATCTTTATATTTATCCTTGCTCCTACAATTAACATCAGCCAGCTTCTTATAATCTCTATAAATAATGAACCAAGGAACAAGGCCAGTTGCCCCATCAAAATGAGCAAAATGAAAGAGTGATTTTTGGGCTGAACTCCTTTATCGATGAGATTTTGCGTAAGGAAGGGAAGAACAAATGTTATACTACTCCCGAGGAATAGCAGTAAAAAGGTTATGCCCAGCTGCTTTTTATAAGGATTTAGATAGCCAATCAAATGCTTTAGAGATAAGTGTTTGACCGGGGGAGGTTGCTGTTGGAAAAAATCATCTGTTGGATACAGCAGGAGTGCAATACCGTTATTTCCTTCAACAGCCCAGTATTTCCTTACCTGATCGGCGCTACAGGAAATAAACCCCATTGCCGGATCAGCAATTTTATAAATATATTGACCGGATCTTTTAAAAACTTTGTACAGCACTACAAAATGCTTCTGATTCCAATAGAGAATGCAAGGCAGGTCGAGTTGGTGCAGATTCTCCAACCCGACTTTTGCAGATATAGTTTTAAAGCCTATTTTCTGGGCGGCCTCACTAATGCCTGCCAAAGAAACTCCCTCGCGGGTAATAAAAGAGTGGTCCCGCAGGTATTGAAGCGGATATTGCTTACCATAATGGCTCGCAATCATAGATAAACAGGCGGGACCACAATCCATCTGGTCGAACTGGTACGTAAATTTCATTATGCCTGATGATTAACGATTCTGATCCCATTCTGTTTATACACAGATTCTAACAAATACAATCCTATTTCCGGGTCCCAGTCTTTATCTAAAACATTGATCAGGTCTTTGACTTTAATGGGATCTCCGGTATTTATCAGATCAATGAACAACTTTATTCCATGAAATTTTTTCAATTCGGTTTGAATACCCCTTACATACATGTACATTTTATCGCTTTGAAGCGCATCGCAATATAAAATGCGGTATGGCTCCTCTACCTGAATGATATCTTCAAATCCAAAATGAATATCTTCCTTTTTAGGAAAAGGACTTTTCCTGTAGCCTGCGTTACTTCGCAGGCTATATCTAAGGTTTTTATACATATATCTCATCAGGTCTTTAAAAGTCATTGCTTCCAGTTCAGCAGGGAAATCGTAAGCGGCAAGTGTCTTTTCAATTCCGTTGGTGTCATCCAGCTGGTTGCAGTCAGGCTTCAGCATGAGATCTGTCTTTCGCAAATATTTTTCAGAGACCATGGCCTGTAAACTTGTTGCAAAATCATGATTAGACCGGTTGTTGCACCAGCAGGCTATGCCGATTGATAACCCTTCCTGCGTACCTACATGATAAATGTTCTCCGGCATAAAATAAAGATCTCCTTCCCGGAAGAAATGTTTAGCTGCATAGGGCAGGTATTTACCAATTTCCTGGTTATTATGTTTTTGTTCTCCGGCAATGCTTTCGTATTCTTCCGTATTCCAGGTATACATAGTTTTAGGTCCCGGCCCCAAATGAAAATGGATGACGCTTTTGCCCGGTAAATCTGTATGTATGCCCAGCGGTGTACTATCGTAATTTCCAATAAAAAAAGTAAATATGATACCTTCAGTCGGAACTCCTTTTTTTTCAAGCAGCGGCTTTAATTTCAATGCTATCAGCTTCGATAATTCGCGATGAAAACGTTCTCCCTGGTTGATGATCATACCGAATTTTTTGTCGCCGAATACCCTGGTGCTCCAATCGGATACATCTTCACCTTCCAATGGGGGACTATCATAAATTGCAAGCATTTCGTTCTTGTTTAGCTGCTTGCCTTCCACAAATACCCTGTATCCATATTTGTCTGTTCGCAATTTGGCGAGGCCAGCCAATAACTGCAATATATATTTTCGCATCAAAGCTGTTTCTTCTTTGGGCATACAATCAGCAAAGACGGCGGTTGTTGTCATATCCCCGGTGTTTTCAAAAAAATGGTCCCACCAGTCCGCATCAAACTTATTTATGGATGACTGCATAATGATACGATTGAAAATTAATAATGAATAATACGGATGCCATGATTAACATGGAGCATATTTAAAATGTAAAGGCCTACCTGCGGGTCCCATTCCTTGTCTAAGACTGCCACAAGATGCTTTACCTTCACAGGCTCGTTGTTATTGATCAGGTCTATCATCCGCTTTATACATTCGAAGTTTTTAAATTCCAGTTTTACGCCACGTACAAAAACATGCATTTTATCTCCGGTTATAGAATCTTTATACAATATCCTGAAAGGTGATTCTATCTCTACGATGGTTTCTGCATCACTAATTGCATTTTCTTTTTTAGGGGCAAGGGTGGTGCGATACCCTGCATTGCTATGTATCGAGTAACGATAATCTTTATACACCTCCTGCATGAGTTCTTTATAAGTCAGCCCGGCAAGCTCCGGAGGAAATTTAATAATATCCAACACCTCATTCAACCCGCTAACCTCATTCAGGTCGGTTTTATCGGGTTTTAACAGATCTTCGTTAAAGTCGAGAAATTCGCTCAGCATTACTTTTATTAACTTTTTGGCTATTTTTTCTTTTGTAAGATTATACTGCCACGCAGTGAGTGCAATCGAAAGCCCCTCCTGTGTACCAATATGATATTCGCCTTCGGGCATATAGTACAGGTCTCCTTCTTCAAATGCGAATTTGGTAGCATAAGGTAACAGTTGATCAATATCCTTCCTGGAGTAACCATTCTTTGAAATAAGATCTTCGTATTGAGCATTATCCCAGGTATACATAGTTTTACCTCCCGGTCCTAAATGAAAATGTATCACACTCTGACCAGCCTGGTCTTTATGAATACCCAACGGGGTTTTATCATAATTTCCAATAAATAAAGTAAAGTTGATGCCATCTCTTGGGAATCCAACTTTTTTAAAAAGCGGCGCAAGTTTAAGCGCTATAATTTTAGAGAGCTCCGGATTAAATTTCTCGCCTAAATTGATGATCATCCCAAATTTTTTGTCCTGAAATACCCGCTTCGTCCATTCATCCAGGCTTTCAGTTTCCAAAGGAGGAGAATCATACATTTCATTCATCCCATCTGCATCCAATAAAATCCCATCTGTATAAACCCTGTAACCGTATTTATTGGTTCTCAACGTTGCCAATGTTCTAAGGATTTCCAGAACATAGTTGCGCAGGGATGCTGTTTCGTTTTTATCCATACAGTTTTTGAATACGGCGGTATTTGACAGGTAATGAGTCTCGTCCATAAAACTGTCCCACCATTCAGTACTGAATTTATTTTGTTCGATTTCTGTTAATGTTGTCATACGAATAGTTTTACCCAATTTTCATTAAAGGGTAGGAAGCAGGAGAAACGCCCTACTTCCTATCCATGTTGATTAAGGAAATCTTACTTTTAACTTACATCATGATCATGATGCTGAAAAATATCATGATGATGCACATGCTGTTCTTTTACAGGTACTGTGCCGCCTACAATTGTATTTTCTTCCAGAGGTGTTAATACTTTAGCCTCCAGGAATTGCATGGCTTTTTTGATTTCATCTTGTTTCATTTTTTAAACAATTGAGTTTGTTAAAAAACCTTTTTTATATTTCGGCATCGGCTTATTCCTTTTTTTGTATTTTTTCTTTGGGTTACAAATTTTATAATCATTCCCGCCATTCTGCGCATGAATATTTTAAGTCATTATATGACCTGTATTATTATAAAATAGAAATGGATTGAGTTATCTGATAGATGGCTATCAGAGCAGGTGATAGGGTGCGGAGAAAATAGAAGCAACTATATCATCAGAAATGAAAATACTTACAACAGACTTTAATATTAACAGAACAAAAGAAGGTGCAAAGCACTTTCCGGGAAATTAGTAAAATCTGATACGTAAATGATTCGTAACAGAACAAGTAAGAATAAAAATGGAATTTATGTAGTCGCTATTTTTTAAAGTAAAACAAGGGGTGCGGAAACTTTATAAATAATGGATATCAGAATCTTTATGTAATAAAACTAATAAGACTTCTTTATAAAACCTCGATTTATCTCATTGATTTGGTAAGTGTGCCATTTTTGGCAAAAAGCGTGTTGATTTTGATAAAAACCGCGTTAAACAGGATTGTTTAAATTCGTTTGTTATAAAACGTTAGTGTTATAATAGTCTTGATAATAACAGTGTTGTAGATCTACTGCTGTATTTCATGTATTGTTTTTTTAATTTATATTTAGAAAATGGAATACTTCATATTGCTAAAAAATTTTACTTTCAAAGAATTATTGATAATGATAAGGAAAGATTAAAAAACAACTATGAATAAAACGATCCTTGCCATACTGCCCGCTTTGCTTGTTGTGTGTGCCTTTCAATGGTCAACACCTTATAGTGAAAAGAATAAACCTGATTCAATAATCACCGCAACGGTTAAAAACCGTATAGATTCTACCTTAAAAAGTTTTATCGATTCAGGCAAAACGGTTGGTGTATCGGCACTGATTTTTGAAAAGGGAAAGGAAGTGTATTACAATGCTTTTGGCGATGCCGACCGCGAGGCAAAAATTGCCATGGACCGCAATACCATTGTGCGCATCTTTTCCATGACCAAACCGGTAACCGGTGTGGCGCTGATGACCTTATACGAAAAAGGCGCCTTTCAGCTCGATGATCCGCTGTCGAAATATTTGCCTGAGTTCGCTGATATGAAAGTGTTTAAAGGAGTTGATCAAAATGGCAATATGATTCTGCAACCTGCCAAACGCCCGATCACGATACGTGATATAACCCGGCATACGGCCGGCTTTGCAGGTACTGATATTCCCGCGCTGGCCGACCTGGTACGAAAAGTGGATGTGATGAATCCTTCCAATACGCTGAGTGAAATGGCAAAAAGACTGGCAAGTTTGCCATTGCAATTTGATCCCGGTGATCAATGGGCTTACGGACCTTCGGTAGATGTACAGGCCTGTTTGGTTGAAAGGCTTTCGGGCAAACCGTTCGACCAATACCTGAAGGAAACCATTTTCGATCCGTTGAAAATGACGAATACCTGGTATATAGTTGCCGAAAATAACCGGCCACATTTTGCGGCCTTGTATAACCGAAGTGATAACGGCACGTTAACCCGCGTGCCCGATGAACAGGCCAATGCATTTAATACAAAAGACTGGGCATTGAAACCGGGCGGCTTCGGACTTACCTCTACACTCGATGACTATATGAAGTTTGCACAAATGCTGGTGAACAAAGGCCGTGCTGGTAAGGTTCGTATTTTAAAACCCGAAACAGTGCAGTTAATGTCGACCAGTCAACTAAGCGATACCATTTCAAAACGTATGTGGCTGCCCTCGAAAGGACGCGTTGGTTTTGGAATTGATTTCGCGGTGCGCACCCAACCACCTGCCACCAAAGACGAGAACAATGGCGTAGTGGGTGAGTTTTTCTGGGATGGCGCCGCCAGTACCGTGTTTTGGGTTGATCCGGTAAATGAATTGACCGCAGTATTATTTACTCAAATGGTTCCTTTCGATAAAGTGAAACTGCACAAACGCTTCCGCGATGCGATATATGGGGTGTATGAACCGAAGGGCAAGTAAGAATATTTCTCGCTAAGCCGCAAAGGCGCTTTTGAAGAAGCCGTGCCACGGTTCAAAATCGTGGCACGGCTTTGCTTTTCTTTGTGGCTTAGCGCCTTTGCGCGAACTTAAATATTAACTTGCTACCGTGAATACTACTGATTGGATTGTACTTTTTATTCTTTGTCTCGGCGTTACAGCAAGCATCTGGTTCCGTAAATTAACCGTTCCCGGTGCGTTTACCGGCGGTTGCCTTGGCTGGTTGGTATACAAAGGCGGCGATATCACTGGTTTAATGATGCTGGCTGCTTTTTTTGTTGCCGGCACCCTCGCTACTGCGATCGGCCGTAATGAAAAAGAGCGGCTGGGCATAGCCGAAAAAAATAAAGGACAACGCACTGCAGGACAGGTGCTGGCCAACGGCGGTGTAGCCGCACTGGCGGGCTTGCTGGCCTGGATATATCCTCACCAAATGATTATGTGGCAACTGGCGACTGCTGCTGCACTTTCTTCGGCCAGCGCCGATACTTTGTCGAGCGAGTTGGGTAGTGTTTACGGAAAGCGTTTTTATAATATCCTTTCCTTTAAAAAAGATAAACGTGGTTTGGATGGCGTTGTAAGTTTCGAAGGCACCTTATGGGGTATTGCCGGCAGCGGTATGATCGCTGTTATTTATCTGACCGGCTATGCTCACAGCGCTCATGCAATATGGATAGTATTGGCGGGCACCGCTGGTAACCTCGCCGATTCCATTCTCGGTGCATCTTTTGAACGGAAAGGATGGATCACAAATAATTGGGTGAACGGATTGAACACGCTGGTAGCTGCTTTAGCGGCTTTATTTTGTTATTGGTTTTTTTAATTGCTTCCTCACAACTTTATTATAGTAAGCACAAACCCCCTTCATCAAACAAACCGGGCATTCGGGTTTGGGCCTGCAAATCTCTCTCCCTAAAAATGACATAGCCATGCCGGCATCCCATTGTTTGGGGGGCAACATTTCCATTAATTGTTTTTCGATCTTTTCAGGAGTCTCTGTATTTACAATGCCTAACCTGTTTGCGACCCGTACTGTATGCAGATCAACGATAATGCCTGCCGGCGTTGCATTCGCTCCGCGTCGTATTACATTGGCCGACTTCCTGCCAATGCCCGGTAATGCAACAAGCGCTTCTATGTCAAGTGGAATATTGCTGTCTTTTTTAATTTCTTTTGCCATGCCAACAAGCCACTGTGCCTTGTGTCGAAAATTTCTCACCTTGCTTATGTAGGGAAATAATAGTTCGGCATCAGCATTCGACAATGCCCGCATATCAGGAAACGCTTTAAAAAATTCGGGAGCAATTTGATTGATCAGGTTATCGGTTGATTGTGCAGATAATACAACCATTACAATCCATTGATATGGATTTTTCGCTTCAAGCGGATGCTTCTTTTTGCTGTATTTTTTCAGCAATGGCGTCATGGCCGCAGGCCAATCGATAACTGAAGCTGAACGTTTCGTTTTGTTAGTGTGACATATAATAAATCTACGTAATTACAGTGATATAAAGAATTATTGTTATAGAATAACACCCGGGTTTCAAAAGGCGGGGCTGGTTAACCATTGTGGCAATTTATAAGGCTGCTTAAGCTGGAATTGGGAAGTAGGAGGTAAAAAGCAGGAAGTAAGATGCAGGAACTGAGATGTAAAAAGTATGAAGTAGGAAAGCAGAAGTCTGAAATAGAAAGCCGCAAGTATGAACTACGGCATTTTCTGACTTCAGACTTCCGATCTCATTATCGCCCGTTCGCGCGCAGCACCGTTATATCCTTCTTCAACTGATCATCATATGTTTTTTTAACAATATAATGCCATTGGCGTTCCGATACATCTACAAAAAATATTTCGCCGGTTTTATGCGCTGCTACAGCCTCCTGAAATTCTTTTGGCATCATTAGTTCTCCAAAAAACCAGTCGGTATCGCCATGGGTTTTATTGCCGTCCATAGTATACTGGTCAGAAAGCTGGTCCCATGATGCGCCGGAATTTGCTTTTTGCACGATGAGCTTTTTCAGACTGTCTACTTCAGAATTGGTTAAGGATCCGCCATCCAGAAAAATATAACTTGCCCGGTATTTAATGGATTCTGTTGCTTCAATTATTTTGTAGGTAACATAGCCCACCGAAAAAACATCTCCCTGTTTCTGCCGCAATAATCTTTTTTCGATGAGGCTGGAATCTTTACCGGCAGAAAGTTTAAGCAGGGCCGGCTTTAATTCGGGATTGGCGTCGATGAATTGTTGTGCCTGTTGAACATTGCCGATCTTTTGAAATTTTTCAACAACCGTTTGTTGTGCAAAACCTGTCGTTGATAAGAGTAGTAAAAAGAAAGCGAAGCTATTTTTCATATTTCTATTTTAGTTCTGTTGTTTTAAAAGCCCGGGTCACCTGCTGGTTAATTAAGGCATAGGTGATTGAATATACAATTTTTTCATAAATTCTGCCTGAACAGATAATATGGTATTGTTAATTAATTACAAAAATTCTACCATTTTGTTTCAGGCACACACTTATTTCATCCCGGTCGGGTTAACCGTTGCTTTTCCCTTGTTCCGGAAACGCTCAGCTGACCTCCGTTAGTGATGGGCTCTTTTCAAACAACATTACATATGCATAGACTATTTTATGTGTAGATGGTAGGAGTAATGCACCATTTACACCGGACTTCGCGGTGAGAAACTTTCTATATTGTAAAAAATATCAGCTTATCTGTCACTGACCTGATAACGATAGTTTATATAATCCAATTCAAGCCCGGCATTATATAAGGCTTTCATAAATTGGTAACGATTGGTTGAAGATATGTTGCGTAACTGTTGATAATATAGTATACCATCCTTTAAGTTCTGATAAAACGTTGAATAGTATTTTTTGTTTTTTAATAATTCCTCAGGATTTGTGTTTTCCAATTGTTCTTTCAGGTAATCAATATATAAATGTAGTTCCGCAACAAACATATGCGGCCTGTTTGTTTCTGTTAATATATTTTTTCTTCCGTAAATATGATCTGTCATGGTTTGCAGCGAAACCGTTTTGTCGAAGTTGACAATATTTGGGCCGGGACAAATTGTTACTGCGTTCAGTTTCTTAATAAAAGTTTCATCATAATTAATAGCAGCGGCATTGCTTAGTCCCACGCATAAACATTCTTTGCTTAATACCTCATTCAATTGCTTTTGGTATTCAACTGATGGCAGATTAAGCGATTGCAGTTGAGCAATTTTTAATTTCTGATATTTATGCGATGCTGTGCAAATAGGCTCTTTGGTAAATTCTGTATTAAAGGCAAGATGCTTTTCAGTGCAGGGACTACCTGGTTTACCATTCTTAATACGTAACAATTTTTCATTTTCACTACTGGTTCCCTTAAGGTAATGAAAGCGAACGCCTAACGGAGAGTTCCGGCTCAACGTTACATCATTTTCTTTTGCGGCACATAACAGCTTCAACGTTTCTTCATCAACAGTGGTAGCTTCGGGTACCAGCAGGAAGGGAGTACCCCATCCCGTACTTTGTATATCGTAATGTTGATGCAAAAAGTTGTCTTCCTCAGAAGTACCGATTCCTCCCTGTGCAGAAAATATCATTTGTGGAGGATACCTGAATGTTATATTACTTTTTTTCTGAAGCGCAGTATTATAAATTTCGAAAAGCGAATCAATAAGCTCCTGTTTTTTTGTTTTGAATTCCTCCAGTATCGGTCCCATCAAATAACCTTCAGTAGCAAAAGCGTGTCCTCCGCAATTCAAACCC
Organism: Niastella sp. sgz303648; assembly: GCF_059587045.1. Classification (NCBI taxonomy): domain Bacteria; kingdom Pseudomonadati; phylum Bacteroidota; class Chitinophagia; order Chitinophagales; family Chitinophagaceae; genus Niastella; species Niastella sp. sgz303648. Next base: position 310,036 of record NZ_JCAPSW010000006.1, read on the forward strand.
GATTCAATTCTGAATTCACTTACCCAAATTCCTTTTTTGGCCAGATACTTTCCCTGTATTAATGCCGAACGGTAATCACTGACTTTTACAATTATTTTTTTTGAGAATCCTCCATCTTCGTTTATATCAAACTCTTTACATTGTTCAAGGTAATTATATAGCCGGGGGTTCATCCCTGCAGAAAAAACAACAGAAGAATTGCTGAGATTGCTTTGGGCATAACCCCGTAACGCAGCCACTGCATCGGAGCCATCTTTCCTCAATTCACCCTGCTTGGTATAATTATTTCTGTCTGTTTTTGTCATAATATTTACATCAATATGACCGGGCTGTATTTGACTACGCAGATATGCTTCCATTTTTTCTTTTTCCTGCGAATTGTCTGCCTTCATCATTTGAACGTACAGTTGTTTGAGCGAACTGTCTTCCGGCAACATTTCAAAGTATTTCACTATTTCAGAGCCTGCTTCAAATGCTGCTTTCCTCAACTTTGAAACCTGCGACTGAACGATTGTATTTACCAGGTTCAGGTAATCGGTAATTCGTTTGGCTCTGTAATCGTCTTCATGAGTGGGTATAGGGCAATATTCCAAACCGATTGCAGGATAATAATGTTTCCGCATCATTTCAATCAACCGGTCTTCAACTATTGAAATAACTGAAGAAATCCCAAACCGGGCAACTTTTACAGGACTATCAATGGTATAAGCCAAACCCATTACTGGTATGTGAAATCTATGATGCGATTGATAATGCATGATATTGGTTTACAGTTATTGACATGTAAAATCACCTTCAAACAAGAAGGGTAAAGCAAGCAATTGTTCAGATAACCTGAACACGTGCTTAAAAAAAGTTCTAAAAAAAGATGTATTATCTAATGCATCATTTGCCGGCTGGTAAAAATTCTTTCAAAATTTTTTTTCGGCAATTGTAATCCCTTTGCTAACAGGAAGAATGATTCCTGCAGCTGTGGAAATACCTTTAAATTGAGCGGGTAATTATTGGCGAAGATACTTATTAAGATATATTTATTGGTAATTATTTTAAGCGTGAATAGCACAACCCTGGTCAATGGTTACGGTGAGTAATGCCTTTATTTGAAAAACCACAAACGATTGATTTCAGGGGATGAGTCGCAGTGCAGGAAACTACTCAAAAACTACCCAAATAATGGCGCCGATTTATGTAACTGCCTCCTGTAAATTATGTATTTGGGTATGTTTACAAACAGTACACCGGCTAAAATAATAAACAGCGCAATGATTTGAATAAACTGAATATGCTCACCGGCAAACAGCCATCCGAGTAAGGTTGCTACCAATGGATTCACATAAGCATAGGTGCTCACAACAACAGCTGGCTGTGTTTTAATAAGCGACATATATGCCAGAAAGGTGATTAGTGAACTGGCAATGGAAAGGTACAGCAGGGCAACCATTGAATCTGTTCGTATGGTATCGATTGACAGATTCATTGCGTCACCTTTAAAAAGGCTTAGCAAAAAACAACATACTCCGGCACTAAGGAACTGTATACAGGTATTGACATACACCGAAGCACCGGTTGGTTTGTATTTCAAATACAGGGAACCTGCTACCCACAAAAAGCTGCCTGCTATCATAATAAGGATGCCCAATAATTGCATTTCTTCAGAAACATTGCCGGCCCTGCCTTTTTTAAAGCTGAGTAAAAGTATTACTCCTGATAAACCGGTGATCAGGCCTGAAATGATCCACTTACTGGAGAAATAAAATTTCCATTGCTTTTTATCGAGAATGATAAACCAGAAGGGGGTGGTTATAATTACTGATGCAAGACTTGATGAAAGAAATTGCTGCGCCCACACTACAGCAATTATGCCTCCGCCAAAAAGTACAAGTCCGCTGACAGCATTTGTTGCGATAGCTTTGAGTGCAGGCATTTTTTCTTTTCTCATCATGCAAAATACCATCAATGCAATGCCTGCTATCAATAAACGCAAAGCAGATAGCAAAAAGGGTGGAAAGCTTTTTAACGCAACCTGTACACCTAAAAATCCTGATCCCCAGATAATGTAAATTGCTGCAAAAGCGAGCAGCGTTTTAATTCTGCCTGTTAATATAGTTGGTGGCATAGCTTTTTATATTAAGCTTTTTTTGCAAACCGTTCTGCCTTTTCGATAGTTTTCGATTTCAACCAGGCATCGAGGCTCCATTGAAAATTTTCAACAGTAGATAACAGAAAGCTGGCGGCACTGAGGGTAAAAACCGAATAACTGAGCGGGGAAACAATGCCGAAAGAAATGGCCATTGAAACAGCGAATAAAAATGCAAGTATGCCACTTCCCAAAGCGGCCATTCTGGTAAACAAACCGGCTAACAATAAAATACCCAAAATAATTTCGGCGCCGGTGGCAATCATCGCTAACATATTAGCGAGGTAAAATGGTAAAAAACTCATCACTTTTTGCGCATAGGCCATAAAGTGCGACCAGTCGCCCCAGGCAACATTCTTACTTCCGTTCGGACCCCAAAAACCTATTCTGTCGAGCCCAAAAACCAGATAACCTGCTCCGATAGCGATTCTCAAATACAATTGTGCGACATTGATAAATCTGTTCATGGTTGTATTTTTTATAGGCAAATCAAAAATAGCATGGTGTTGGACTATTCAGATAGTCCAGATTTCAAATAAGCGGTAGTACAGCAAAGAAAAAACTTTTATCTTCATTTTAATTAGCCGGTAACATATATCTTAAATTATGCAGGAGATCATTCAGGAAAAGCTTCGGAATATTGAGCAACAACATGGTGCAAAAATTTTATATGCGTGTGAGTCGGGTAGCAGAGCCTGGGGCTTTGCTTCTGTGGATAGCGACTACGACGTGCGTTTTATTTATGTGCGGCCTGCAGGCGATTACCTGAGCATTCGCGATCATAAAGATGTAATTGAACTACCGGTGAATGAAGTGCTGGATGTAAACGGCTGGGACCTGAAAAAAGCGTTGCGTTTATTCCTGAAATCAAATGCGCCCCTGTACGAATGGTTGCAATCACCCATTATTTACCGACAGCAGGTAGATTTTACTTTGGAATTGCAAAAATTAATGCCTGGTTATTTTTCAAAACGCGCCGGTTGTCATCATTACCTGTCGATGGCTGCCAACACTTTTGAACATGACTTGCAAGGCGATCAGGTTAAATTAAAGAAATATTTTTATGCTCTGCGCCCGGCGTTAGCCTGTTTGTGGATCATTAAAACAAACCAAACACCACCGCCGATGGAATTCGGTCGGCTACGGACTGTTATTGAAGATGTCGGTTGGCATCGCGCGGTTGATGAATTATTGAAACAAAAAGAAATGGCTGATGAAAAGGCAATGATTAGTCCGGTACCTGTTTTGCAGCAATGGATCGGGGAAACTTTAAAATATTGTAAAGAGCAGTCTGATGCTATTCCACCTGTTACACAGGATACGGTTGAGCTGGATGCATTATTCAGAAAATATATAAACCATTAATGACTTTCGCACAATTAATACAGCAACCACAACATCTTTTACTGAAATGTATCAGTGGCAGCAAAGCTTATAATCTTAACATAGCCACTTCCGATACCGATATAAAGGGCATATTTGTTTTACCGAAACAGGAATTATATGGGTTAACATTTGCTGAGCAGCTTGGCAATGAAACCAATGATGAAGTTTTTTTTGAGATCAGACGCTTTGTTGAGCTGCTCACAAAAAACAATCCGAACATACTGGAATTGTTGAGCACGCCTCCTGAATGTGTTTTGTTTCGTCATCCGCTGATGCAATGGATCAAGCCGGAAGACTTTTTGTCGAAATTATGCCTGGATACGTTTGCCGGTTATGCTAAAACACAAATCAAAAAGGCGAGGGGATTGAATAAAAAGATCAATAAACCGCTTGAAAAAGAACGTAAAACGGTGCTTGATTTCTGTTATGTAGTGAAGGGCAATACAAGCATTCCGTTACAAAGCTGGCTTAATGAAAATGCAATAGTACAGTCAGCGTGCGGACTGGCGAATTTGACACACTTCAGAGATGGATATCTGCTGTACATACAATCACAAATTACCACCGGCGAAAAATTGAAAGGAATTATTTCGGGAATACAGGCAAATGATGTTCAGCTTAGTTCAATACCAAAAGGAATAGAACCCGCAGCCGTAATGCATTTTAACAAAGATGGTTATTCGGTATACTGCCGGGAGTATAACGAATACTGGCAGTGGGTGAACAAGCGGAATGAGGCCCGTTATCAAAATACGCTGACCCATGGAAAAAATTACGATGCCAAGAATATGATGCATACTTTCCGTTTGCTAAGCATGGCCGAAGAAATTGCCCTGGAGCATAAAGTAAATGTATACAGAACCGACCGCGACTTTTTACTGCGTGTCAGGGCCGGTGAATTTGAATACGATGATTTAATAAAAATGGCCGAAGAGAAAATGTTGAATATTGAAACGGCATACCGGAAATCTGATTTGCGGGAAGCGCCGGATGTACAAAAAGCCGAAGCTTTATTGGTTCAGCTAAGGGAATCGTTTTATTCAACATAACGACGAACTGATTACTTTGACAGTTTCATGCATATGAAAAAAATACCCAACCACTTTCTGTTCATTATATGCCTGTTGCTTCAGGCCCCTGTTATTGCTCAAAATGCTATTCGTATAGCCTGCATTGGTAACAGTATTACGGCTGGCGCCCGGCTTCCTCACCCCGAAAAAAATGCATACCCGGTGCAGCTGCAGCAGTTGCTGGGCAATGGCTATGAAGTAATGAATTTCGGTGTAAGCGGCCGCACCGTACTACGCAATTGCGACCGTTCATACATGGCTACCCCACTATATAAAGAGGCGCTGAAGAGCAACCCCAACATCGTATTTATAAAACTGGGCACCAACGACAGCCGGTTGCCTTATCGCTTACAGGTAGATAGCTTTAGTGCCGACTATAAAATGTTAATTCACTCTTTTAAAGAATTGCCTTCGCATCCGCGCATCATTCTGTTGTTACCGGTTACCTCGTACCTCACCGATACCATGAAACAAACCGATGACGCCATTACAAAACTGATTATTCCGCGCATCAGGCAGGTGGCTTATGATGAAAAGCTCGAGCTGGTAGATCTGCATTCCATTACAGCCGATATGGCGACTACTTTTCCGGATAGTCTGCATCCTTCGTCGTTAGGCGCTACAACCATTGCCAAAAGATTATATGAGGTAATAATCAGTGAAGAAGAAAAAGGCTTTGACATCTTTACAAAAATAAAAGAGCCTTTCACCGTTTCTTCATTTTATGGATATGAATGCGCCGATTTTACTTTCAACGGACGAAAAGCAAAAATTGTAAAACCGCGCAAAGTGGCTGCAGGCAAACCCTGGATATGGCGCGCACGATTCTGGGGAGTAGAGCCGCAAACTGATATCGCTCTTTTAGACAGAGGCTTTCATGTTGTGTATTGCGATGTGGCCGAATTGTTCGGCAATGCAGAAGCTATAGACGCCTGGAATAAATTTTATGCCTGGCTGCAAAAAGCCGGCCTGGCTAAAAAAGCATGCATGGAAGGCTTTAGCCGGGGCGGGGTATATGTTTACAACTGGGCTGCAGTAAATGCTGAAAAAATAGCCTGCGTGTATGTTGATGCGCCGGTGCTCGATTTGAAAAGCTGGCCTGGTGGTAAAGGACAAAGCAAAGGCAGCCCCGCCGACTGGGAAAAGTTTAAAAAAGATTACGGCTATACAAGCGATGAAGAGGCTATAAAATTCAGAGGAAATCCAATTGATAAAGTAGCGCAGATCGTAAAAGGCAATTTTCCCATGTTGCATGTAGTGGGCGATGCCGATGATGTGGTGCCGGTTAATGAAAATACCGGGCCATTTGAACAACAGGTGCTGGCATTAGGCGGACGCATAAAAGTAATTCATAAACCGGGCGTGAACCACCACCCGCATAGCCTGGCCAATCCTACGCTGATTATTGATTTTATTTTGAAAGCCACCAATAGAAACATAGTTTTTGCTACGGTGTCGGCCCCCGGCTCAGAATACCGCTTTGGCAACGGAACCGACTGGTGGGACAACTTTAGCGACATTCAACATGCGCTCGATAGCATTGGCAAAGTAGATGTTTTGCTTTTGGGTAATTCTATTACACAGGCAATCGGTAAAAGAAGTCTTGAACCCAAAGGCACCGGTGAACATGCATTCGATAGTGTGCTGGCAGGTTATAAATATGCAGTGGCCGGCATTCGGGGCGATAGAACTCAAAACCTGTTGTGGCGCGTTCAGCATACTTATTTTTCAAAAGCCGATCCGAAGGTTATTGTGGTAACAATTGGCGTAAACAATTTCCGCGACGACGATCCCGAAGAAGTAACAGCAGGCATCAAAGCGGTGCTCAATGCATTGACAGCCAAATTACCCAAAGCAAAAGTTATTCTGATTGGCCCTTTGCCAACAGGCAATACTGCAACGGATGATTATCGCAAAAAATACATGGCGGTAAATCAGCAAATAAAGGCCTTTGTTAATAACAAGAATATCTTCTTTTGCGATCCTTCCGGCGCATTAATAGATACGGCTACAGGCAATTTGATGAACGGTTGTTATCGGCCCGATGGCATTCACCTGCAGGAAAAAGGGTATGCCGTGTGGGCGGGTCAGTTATATCCGGTCATAAAATCGGTAATGGGTAAATAAAAGCTGCACCGTGGTGCCTTGCGTTGATAATCTGGTCACCGGTACGCAGCTTATCTTTTGGGAATGATAAATTCTTTAACGGCCTTGATAAATGCTTCGGCTGCGGTAGTAACACAGGCGCCATGTCCGCCTTCCAACGTAAGTGGAGTCGAAACCGGTAGCTCTGTCTGCAATAATTCGTCAATTCGTTTGTGATAAGCAGCCGTTTTACTGCCGGTGCAGATCAATACTGGCACATGAAAAGAATTGAGTCGTTTAATGGAGTCGGTATGTTCAGGAATAACCGATAAACCTCTTAATAATTGCATATTTTTTACCCGGCTATTCCATTGCGGATCCTGTTTGGGCGAAACCCCATTGGCACAATTGCCCACCGCACACACGAATTTTTCAAGTTGGTGTTCGGTGATTACACTGTTGGGATCAAAATCTTTTGTTATAGCAATTATTTCATCCATACCGGCCGGATGTTCTCCTTTTTCCTGCGCTATCCAGAATGCAGGTGGTTCAACCAGCACTAATGACCGTATTCTTCTGGGATGATTGAGCGCGAAATCCAATGCAATGACTGCTCCATATGAGTGCCCCACCATAATAACCGGTCCATCAATTTTTAATGAATCCAGCATATGGTTTATTCTTTCACTTTCCATATTTACAGAATAACCTGCAGGAATTGGCTGGTGGGTTAAGGTGTTATAAACATTCAGCCGTTCAATTCGTATCACTTTATATTGTACGGATAGCTGGTTGGCATGCCAGTCAAAAACGGTTAAGGGATAACTGCCGCCCTGCAACATCACCAGAGGAACGCCTGAACCCTGAACAACAACCTGTGCAGGTGATTGAGCATTTGCTGAATAATAAATGCAACCTAATGCGAAAAACAGGATGATGCATTTTATCCGTATCATAAAAATGATGATTGATTCACTGAAAGTACAATTACGCTACGATGCCCTGCATTATTTCTGTTGTGCGCCCCATAAAATGGCCATATGCTGCTGCTGCCTGTTCAATGGCCTTTTTTGATTTGGGGGGCGTTTCAAAATACTGTGCTTCTATGATGATCGTATCTTTTTTTATTGTCCGTTTCCAAACGCCTGCTGCTTTTCCATTTATAAGAATAACAGGTCTGAATAATCCATTGTTCGATATGGCCTTTTTTTGATTTGTTGCAGGAATGATGGTCGACCGGTCAGTATAGCCGATAATATATTCATCATAAGCCGGTATAAAGTAAACGGATTGTTTTTTGGGAGGAACAACAAATGAATCGGGCAGCCAATACGTATGTGACTGCATTTTTTCAGCAACAAATTTATCTTTTATAGCTTCCATGCCTTCTCTGGCCTCGGTAATATTTAAACCCGACCACCAGATGAAGTCCTGCAGGGTTGCCGGTGCATGGCTGTTAAAATATCGGTGAACCAGTTGGGCAATGGCTTCCTTTCGATCGTATGTTTTCTTTTTGGGCGCCCATTCGTTTAATAACGCGTAGGTGGGTTGCTGATCTTTAAGACTGCCGCTGCAAATGAGGCCTTCCAGTTCGGCCCACAGGAAAAGGTGCGATGCCCGGTTGTTATCAACTGCAATTTTTTCGTTTTTGAGAACGGTCACCAGTTCATCTCGTGTTAGATGGCCGTTTTTTGTTAATGCCTTTTCAAGTAACGTATTGCTTTTTTTGCGAACGGCGTCGGTAAGTTCCAGTTCCTTGTGCCGGGTTTTTAGTGAGGCTTTCAGTTTGGGAGCCGATAGGTCGAGCATCCAGTGTATATCATCCGGCGAAACAAAATGCCAGGTGGGTCGCAGTAAGTGCGTTCTTAATATTTCGCCTTTATGAATAGCCGCTTCTATTGTTTTTTCGATTGATCCCGGCAACCGGATGCCGATGGCCCATTTAGCCATGTTATAATCCTGCGACTGCATCACACCCATCCACGAAACAATGTCCTTAGCTTTTTTGAAAGTTGTTGCTGCAAGCTGATGACTGGCCAGGCGAATATTACCTATGTCGGTTGTATTCATGCTACTATTTCATGGATATGAACGATACGAAAGTAGTTATAAACCGTTACCGGATCCGGGTTACCGGCAACCGGCAACTGGTAACTGGTAACTGGTAACAGGTATCCTGTTTTTATACTTCAAGCGCTTCTTTATTGTATTTATTTCTGTATTCGATGGGAGATAATCCGGTTATCTTTTTAAATACCGACCTGAATGCTTTGATGTCGGAATAGCCTACATCGTACATGACTTCATTTACATTTTTCCGGCTGTTTTCGAATTGCTTTTTGGCGGCTTCAATTTTCACCCGCTGAATATATTCGATGGGCGTATTGTTGGTGGCTTTTTTAAAACGCCTGATAAAATGCCGTTTACCGATAGCATATTTTATGGCCAGCTCTTCGACCGATATTCGTTCTGTAATATTCTTTTCAATAAACTCCTGCGCCTGTTTAATGGGCTCGTCTTCATGCTTTTTTTGACCATTAAACATGATGAAAGGCGATTGGGTTTTTCGGTCAATTTCCAGGGCATATACTTTGGCGGCCATGATGGCCATTTCACGGCCGGCATATTTTTCAACCAAATGCAAAAGCAGGTTCCAGTACGAAGTGGCTCCGCCGCTCGAGTAAAGACCCTGTTGTTCGGTAACGATGCGGCCATCTACCAGCGTTACATCGGGGAACATGGCCCTGAATTCTTCCGCAAACCGCCAGTGGGTTGAGCATTCTTTGCCTTTTAACAAACCGGTTGAGGCCAGCAAAAAAGCACCGATGCACAAACTGGCTGCTTCAGCTCCCTGGTGATATTGATCAACGATCCATGGAAAAAATTTTTCATTCTTTTTGATGGCGGTTTTTAAATCGCCGCCGGTAGCGGGTATAATAATCAGGTCGGTTTTTTGTACTTCGTTTATTAGCCGGTCGGCATGAACCGTAAATATTCCATTGTGCAATTGTACTTCTTTCACAAGCCCAACAAGTTGCACATTGAATGCAGGCGGTTTGCCGGCAGCCTCTAAAAATTCGTTTACTCCCGTGAATATAACACGCGGGTCAACAATACTTGCCATGACTGCATCATGAGGAATAAGAATACTTACGTGTTTCATAATTATATAGCATTAAATCGTAGAAGAGTTGATTTAGGCAAATCAGGCATCCCCGGCTTTTTTGCCTCATTGCAAGGTAAGAAACAAAAAAGTCGCGAACAACCCTTCAGGAAGTCATTTTCACACTCTGTCAAACCTAATTACCGTCGGTACATTTGTATCAGCAAATCGATCACAGATCATTAAAAATTACAAAGATGAGAAAGCTAAAATTGCAGGTTCAGGTTTCGGTAGATGAGGTTTGTATGCGGCCCCAATGGCGAAATGAACTGGATGGTTTGGAACTGGGGATGATGCATTAGGTAATTATGTAAAAGAAATTACCGAACCGGTTGATACCATTGTTATGGGCCGCAACCTGGCGCAGGGTTTCATTCCTCATTGGGAAGGCGTGGCAGCAGACCCGAAAAATCCGATGGCGGATGCCGGCAAAAAAATGCATGAAACACCGAAGGTTGTTTTTTCCCGCGCGTTGAACGCAACTGTCCCGTTAGTTGCTTCCTGTATACGCCTGCCGGAAAATAAAATTAACTATTCAAAAGCTGCCAAAAATTAAAATATAATGGAAGATTTTTTAAGCAGATGAAGAAATAAACCTGTGCTGTATGCGAAAAATAATTGTATCGATGAACGTAACCCTTGATGGTTATATGGCCGGCCCCGAATGTGAGTTAGACTGGCATTTTAAAAGCTGGAACGAAGAAATGGCGCGGGCAACAGCTGAACAATTAAGCAGCGCTGATACTATTTTACTGGGAGGCATTACCTACAGGGGCATGGCACGTTACTGGACTTCGACCCCTGTTAGCCTGTTGGCTCCGAGAGAAGACCTTGACTTTGCCGACATGCTAAACAGATATCCGAAAGTGGTTTTTTCGAAAAGTATGTCAACGGTTAACTGGAACAATGCCCGCCTGGCCAAAAAAGATATTGCTGATGAAATAGATGAACTAAAACACAAAGATGGGAAAGACATGATCATTTATGGCAGCGGTAAAATTGTTGCCATCTTAACAAAACTGGGTTTGGTAGATGAATTTCGGATGTGGGTTCACCCGGTAGTGATAGGCAGTGGTAAGCCTTTGTTCAGAGATTTACAAAAAACGCTTCAACTGGAGTTGGTTAAAACCGAAACCTTTAGTTCGGGCGTGGTGATATTGTTTTACGCAGTTAAAAAATAAAAGTTACCCCGCCATGGCGGGGTAACGATTGTTTATACATAAAACTGTTCCGCTACAATTTTTCCATCTTTTACCTGATAAGTGCAAAGCTCAGTCATGTCCATGTGTTCTTTGTTCTTCATAGTAACATCCATGTGCATGGTGCAGGCAAAAGAATTACTGGCTACCAATGGCTCAGATACATCAAGCTCATTAACCTTGTCTACCATAGATCCCCATTTATGACCTTTTTCGAGGATGGCAGATAAACCCTTTGTTTCTTTTTCGAAAGCCGGGGAAGCATTTGGTTCAATACTAACTGCATCATTGGCAAATAATTCCTTCTGTGCAGTTTCCCACTGCCCCTTCCGGCATAATTCAACCAGGCGGTTGGCAATTTGAGTCGTATTCATAGCTTATTTTTCTATGAAGCTACTTAAAAAACAAAGACATATTATATTAAAATTTCATGAAGTGTGCGCTTTTTGACAATTGCCTATTGCCTGTTTCCCATTGTTTTCAACTTCTCAGGGTCCAATACATTGCTGATTTGAAAAATTCTATTGGTGCCTGGTTCAATACCGAATACCTGGCAAATTTTAAGTTCGGTACCATCATAAAATAATAGAGCAGGCTGATGATTTATTTCCGTTGCCGTAACCGATAGATTGGTATCGAATTTATGATAAAGGAATATCAACAGATCGGCCACTTCCTGTGCGCCGGTGCACCTTTGTGCAAACACTTTAAGCGACGAACCGCCATCAGCATAAAAGGCAATATCTTCCGACAATACGTTTTCGAGTGTTTTTGTATCCCTGCTCCTGATGGCATGCATAAACTTTTCAAGAATGGCCGGTGTTATGGCTTCTTTTTTGGTTGATTTTACCGGCTGGTGCAGCTGATCGAGCTTTCCTTTGGCACGGCTGAGCAGTTTTCTTGAATGTTCGGTAGTAATTGCAAGTGTATCGGCAATGTCTTCATGCGTATAGGCAAATGCTTCTTTCAAAATAAAAACAGCACGTTCTTTGGCATTTAACTGTTCAAGCAGAATCAACAGCGAATACGAAACAATTTCACTGAGGTTGATATTGGTGTCGGCCTGTTCTGTGTCAACAGGTTCCGGTAACCACATATCGCCCAATTGCAATTTCTTTCTTTTGTTTTTGATGTTGATAGATTGATTGATGACGCTACGGATGAGGTAATTCTTAGGATCTTCAATACCTTCTTTTCCCGCAGTCAAAAAATTATACAAAACATCCTGTACAGCATCTTTCGCATCTTCCGTTGTTCCCAATATATTATATGCATAAGGGAATAATATGTGTTGATAATCTTTCATGGCTGCGAATTTCCTTTTTCCGTAGTGAATAAAATTACAGGTGCAAAAAAATATTTCTCACGTTATTGTGCCACCGGTTAATTGCTAAGCCATTTGTGCAATAATTTATGCAAAGCGGGTACAAGGGCATACACCATTAAGGGCACCACAACGATGGTTGTGGCTAATGTTTGCAACGGGAGTGATTTAATTTTTTTAAGATGATCTCCAAAAAAGATCATGATCAGGGTAATGGTTGGATAAATGGCTATCCAGATCAGAATAGCCATTTTCCATTTTTTAGGTTGTTGGGCCATGGTTGGTTACAAAGATTTAATTGAAAATTTCATAGGAGGCTGCTACAAAATCCATTGCCTCGATGGCTGGTTCTTTTTCAAGGCCGCTGGCATCTCTTTTCTGCTGAAATAATTTGAACGAAGGCAGTTCAAGCAGCGTTTTTTGAGCCTGTTCATTATCATATATGGCAAAGTGATTAAAAGTTTTGCCGTCGTGGCCGAGATAAACATGATACCGAATGCCTGAATCACTGATGCCGGCTACTTCATTAATAAATGTGCTGATGTTTTCCTGATTCTGTTGTACAAAAGAGTCTTGTACTGTGTATGTTACTTTAACTATTTTCATTGTTTTTATTTTGATATTTGTTTGTAATGGAAATTTAAGTCTGCCGGTTTTAATTAAACTGACCCACTTTATAGTTGCCGGGTGTGGTTCTGAATGTTTTGTTTAGCCGGTTCCAGCTATTGATTTGCGCTATAGCCATGGCGAGGTCGGCGATTTCGGCTTTTGAAAAAAATTGTGTCAATGCATTATATAGCTCATCCGAAACATCCTGCTGGTGGGCAAACGTTAATGCTTCTGCGAAAGCCAGTATGGCTCTTTCTTTTTCGCTATAATATGGGCATTCTTTCCATGCGGCTAATGAATGCAGCCGCTGTTCGGTTTCACCCATGGCCACCGCTTCTTTATGATGCATATCCAAACAGTAGGCGCATCCGTTGATTTGTGATACCCGGTATTTCATCAGTTCAAGCAGTTTGTGATCAATGCCTGATTTTTTCAGATACATGTCGGTTTTTAACATGCCGTCCCAAAGACCCTTTGTTGTTTCCTGATAACCAATTCTTTGTGTCATAATTGTTTTCGATTTTTATTTGATTAAATGTGGTTTCCGGTATAAAAAACAAGAGAGGGAAAGAAAACGTGACAGGAATTTTTATTTTTTTTAAAAAAGCGCTTCCTGACTTAAAACACCCGCCTTTCTGATATTAATCATTTATCCCGCAACCGTTTTGTTATTCCTTTGACATCAGATTTTATGATGCACACCGGTAAATGATGAACCGGATTCTGCTGATGCCATTTGCTATTTTTTAATCATTATTACCTTTTATCAATTGTTGCCGAAGGGGGGTGAGCGGATACATTTCCGGCCGGTGAGCTGTGTACTTTCCGCACATTCTGAAGTGGAAGCACAGGTGAATGGCAGGGTTTATGCGGCGCCCATGCAGACCTGCTTTCATTATTGAATCGAAAAAAGGTTAAAGCGGATTGATTTAGAAACCGTTAGGTCGGTTCATAAATCGGGCACAATTTGATGCAGTTGACAATAAAATCGCTAAATTTAGAATCACGCAGCTGATTCTTAAACATTACAAATTCGCCATATGGGATCTGTCTCTCTCATAGTTTTAACCATCGCTGCCATTGCTTTTTCGGCCGGTGGAATACTCGTATCAAAAGTTTTGGTAAGACGATCAACAAATGCACAAAAGGGGCAACCTTATGAGTGCGGTATTCCTTCTGAAGGATCGCCGTGGAACCAGTTTAACGTTGGTTACTACCTGTTTGCATTGCTGTTCCTGATTTTTGATGTGGAGCTGATATTCGTATATCCATGGGCTGTAGTTGTAAAAAAGATCGGATTAATGGCGCTTGTTGAAATCGTTATTTTCTTTTTTATACTATTTACGGGGTTCTTATATGCTCATAAAAAGGGAGCATTGAAATGGATGTAAAACCTCCCCCTAACCCCCTCCGGTGGAGGGGGAACGAAAACAGAAAGTATCATTATGGAAAACAATATAAATAAAGAAGTAGAAGCCGGCTCCTCAACCGGCAATGGGAAGTTCCCCGGACAGATACACGAGTTGCCCGGGGGCGGAATGATTGTAAGCTCCTTAAATGATATTGTTAACTGGGCGCGCAGTAACTCGCTGTGGCCCCTCACATTTGCTACCAGTTGCTGCGGTATTGAAATGATGTCGGTAGCTTCTTCAAAATATGATTTTTCGCGTTTTGGTTTTGAAGTAGCACGCGCTTCACCCCGGCAGGCAGATGTAATTATCATTGCCGGCACCATTGTAAATAAAATGGCGCCCGTTCTGAAACGCCTGTACGATCAGATGCCCGATCCCAAATATGTGATAGCGATGGGCGCCTGTGCCATCAGCGGCGGTCCCTTCTTTTATAATACGTATTCGGTAGTCAAGGGCGCCGACCACGTGATCCCTGTAGATGTATACATTCCGGGCTGTCCGCCAAGGCCCGAGGCATTGCTGCATGCATTGATCAGTTTACAGCAAAAAATAAAAAGCGGTTTAACCCGTGAACAAATACGTGCCGATAAACAATAGCTATGACCAACGAAACAATAAAACAATCTATAACGGCTATTCAACCCAACGCTGTTTATGACGAAACCGGCGAATGGCTGAATATTCAAATAGAAGCAAATGCCTGGAAGCCTTTTGCACAATGGTTGAAGAATGGCGAATTGAAAATGGATTATTTGTTTTGTCTTACCTGTATCGACTGGTCGGCTACTGCAGCAGGTAAAACACTTTTGACCATGGTGTATCATTTTACGTCAACAGTTTTTCGTCATACGGTTGTGGTAAAAGTGAAACTCGATCGTACGAACCCCGAAATAGAAACCGTATCGGATATATGGCGAACTGCAGAGTTTCACGAAAGAGAAGTGTTTGAATTGTTTGGTGTGAAATTTTTGCATCACCCCGATCTGCGGCGGCTGATATTAACAGATGACTTTGAAGGCTTTCCGTTGCGTAAAGATTTTGAAGATCCGGTGAATATGATAAAGCTCTGAGGTATTGAATAGCGAACAAGACCCTGAAGATGCGACGCAACAAAAGTTGAATAGAAATACAAAAGCTGGTAACAAAAAAATACAACCTTGTACAGAGAAACACACATAATAAAAGATGGCGCTCCGGCACAGTTGATCGATGGAGATCTGACCGAAGCGGTGGCCGATGCCGGTGAACTGGTGATCAACGTAGGGCCGCAACACCCGGCCACGCATGGCGTATTGCACCTGGTGATCACGCTGCAGGGCGAAACCATCAAAAAAATTGAGCCGCATCTGGGTTACATCCATCGCAGCATTGAAAAAATGTGCGAGAGCCTTTCGTACCGCCAGTTTATTTATGTTACCAGCCGCATGGATTATTTGTCGGCCCATATGAACAACCATGCCTGCGCAATGTGCATTGAAAAGGGGCTGCAGATAGAAGTTCCGGAACGCGCCAAAGTAATTCGCGTTTTAATGGATGAGCTCACCCGTATTGCTTCGCACGAATTATGGTGGGGAGCCATGGCGATGGACCTCGGTGCTTTTACACCGTTTTTTTATGCCTTCAGAGAACGGGAAGTCATAAATGATATAATGGAAGAAACCTGCGGCGCGCGTTTAACCATGAACTATATGGTGCCCGGTGGGGTAATGACCGATCTGCATCCCAACTTTCAGAAACGCGTAAAAGATTTTATACAGCTTTTCAAAAATAAGATTGATGAATACGACGACCTGGTAACGGGTAACATCATTTTTCAAAACCGTACAAAGGGTATTGGTATATTATCGAAAGAAGATGCCATTTCATACGGTTGCACAGGACCGGTGGCAAGAGGCAGCGGTGTACAAAGCGACATAAGAAAGCTATATCCGTATGAAGTGTACGATAAAGTGGCTTTTGATGAAATACTTGAAACAGGTTGCGACAGTTTTGCCCGTTACCTCGTGCGTATAAAAGAAATGCGTGAATCGGTTAAGATCGTTGAGCAGTTGATAGATAATATTCCCGATGGAGATTTTCAGGCAAAAACAAAAGCAGTGCTGAAATTACCCAAAGGCGAATTTTATTCGAGAGTTGAAACAGCCCGTGGCGAACTGGGCGTATACATAGTTAGTGAAGGAGGAACAACACCCTATCGCATCAAATTCAGATCACCCGGTTTTTCGAATTTATCGGCCCTTGACCATATGTGCCGGGGCAGTAAGATCGGCGACCTGATGGCGACCATGGGAACGCTTGATTTGGTAATCCCCGACATTGACCGGTGATTTTGAGATTTTTGGATTTCGGGATTTTGAGATTTAATTAAATCACAAAATCACAAAATCCCGAAATCAGAAATAAATAGGGGTATGAACGAATAAAAATTATAAAGGATGTTTAGTTTAGAAAGCATTACAGATTCGATTCAGAAATGGTTGTACGGTACGTTCAATCCAACAATGGCGTTGATACTCGAAGGTGCTATCGTAATGCTTCTGGCTATTGGTTTGTTTGCCGTTTTGGGTTTAACGCTGGTGCTGATGGAACGAAAAGTGGCCGCCCGCATGCAAATACGACTGGGGCCTAACCGTGTTGGACCGAAAGGTATGTTTCAAACGGCTGCCGATACGTTGAAGCTGATCATGAAGGAAGGACTAACGCCCGATGGAGCCGATAAATTTCTGTTTAACCTGGCGCCTTTTGTTGTAATGATCGTAGCCATGCTGATTCTCGCCCCGATTGGATTTGCCAAAGGTTTTCAGATATGGGACATCAATATTGGTGTGCTGTATGTTTCGGCGGTGTCGTCTGTTTCGGTGATCGGGATTTTAATGGCGGGCTGGGCCAGTAATAATAAATATTCTCTGCTGGGAGCCATGCGAAGCGGCGCGCAAATAGTGAGCTATGAATTATCGGCGGGTTTATCAATTCTATCAATTGTTGTTTTGTCGGGCAGTTTGCAGATTTCTGAAATCGTTGCTTCACAACAAACAGGCTGGTGGCTGTTTCGTGGTCATATTCCGGCAGTTATTGCTTTTGTAATATTCATTATTGCAGTAACGGCCGAAACTAACCGGGCGCCCTTCGATCTGGCTGAAGCGGAGTCGGAATTAACCGCAGGTTTTCATACAGAATATTCAGGAATGAAGTTCGCGCTGTTTTTCCTGGCCGAATACATCAACATTTTTATTGTATGCGCTATAGGCGCCACCTTATTCCTGGGTGGATGGATGCCATTACATATAGGCCACTGGCAGGGGTTTAATCATATTATGGATTACATCCCCTCATCGGTTTGGTTCTTTGGAAAAACATTTTTCCTGATCTTTTTGATCATGTGGTTCCGCTGGACGTTCCCGAGGTTGCGGGTTGACCAGTTATTAAATCTTGAATGGAAATATCTGTTGCCGATAAGTATGGTGAATCTGTTGGTGATAACATTGATAGCCATTATGGGCTGGCATTTTTAGCCCCGGCCCCTGAAGGGGGACGGAAAAAACAATAACAATATGTTTTTAAAAGAATATATATCCGACGTATATCATGCAGTATCATCACTGCTGAAGGGTATGAAAACAACCGGTTATTATTTTATAAGGCCGAAAGAAATCATTACCCAGCAGTATCCTGAAAACAAGGATGAGTTAAACTTACCCGATCGTTTCAGGGGCGAAGTAATTATGCCGCACGACGAAAATAACGAACACGCCTGTACGGGTTGTACAGCCTGTGAACTGGCTTGTCCGAACGCAACTATAAAAATCATTACCAAATTCGACACTACGCCCGAAGGAAAGAAGAAAAAAGCGCTTGACACTTTTGTATACCATCTTGAATTGTGTACGATGTGCGGTTTATGTGTAGAGGCTTGTCCCACCAGCGCTATAAAAATGGGGCAGAAGTTTGAACACAGTGTGTTCGACAGAAACCAGCTATTGAAAAAGCTGAATACGCCGGGATCGAAAATCAGAGCAGGGGTTGAATAAATTTTAAAATCGTATGAACGCATCACAAATTATATTTTACCTCATTTCGGCCTTTGTGCTGGGAACGGGTATTGCGGCAGTTACAGGTAAAAAGATCTTCAGGTCGGCCATCTGGTTATTGTTTAGCCTGGTGGGCATAGCTGCCCTGTATTTCTGGATGCAGGTTGAGTTTATTGCGGCTGTTCAGATCATTGTATATGTGGGCGGTGTTGTGGTACTGATCATCTTCTCTATTTTTCTTACACAACGGTCGGGTAGTGAAATGCCAAAGCCGCCGTTGAAACGAACACTGTTCTCGCTGCTGGCTGTGCTGTTTGGTTTTGTCTTTTCGTACCGCATCATTTATGAATATGGTTTTACACCGCCTGTTGCATCAAAAACATTTTCGGCACCGATCAATGCTATCGGCGAGCAAATGCTCAGCACCACCGAATACGGATTTGTATTGCCCTTTGAAGTGGTGAGTATGTTGCTGCTGGCCGCCATGATAGGTTGTATCGTAATTGCCCTGAAAGCTGCACCCGGCAAAAAACCGGTTCATATAGATAAGCAACCGGTAGTAACAAAGTTGAATGGCGAATCTGATAAAAAAATGGTAGCGCAGGACCTGTCAGCTTCGTATAACGGCGCAAACGCCGACAAACCTCACAAAGAACCTATGGAGGAAAAAGCATCATGAATACAGTTCCGTTAACACATATATTATTTGTAAGCACTGCCTTATTTTTTGTGGGTATGTATGGTTTGTTTACCAGGCGTAACCTCATAACCATGCTGATGTCGATTGAGCTGATGCTGAACAGCGTGAACATCAACTTTGTGGCTTTTAATAAATACCTGTATCCCGATAAGCTGAACGGCATCTTCTTCACCTTATTTATTATAACTATAGCGGCTGCCGAAGCAGCGGTTGCCATAGCGATCATTATAAATCTGTACCGGAATCATCATTCGATTGATGTTGAGGATACCAAGGATTTGAAATATTAATAACAATAAACAATAGGCAATAGGCAATAGACAAAATTGAAAACCAATGCTGATTGCTAATCGCCCATTGCCCATTGCTAATTGCCAATTGCCCATTGATTATGAACTATTCATCATACATAGCATTGATTCCGTTATTGCCGCTGGCAGGCTTTGTTTTGCTCGGCTTCTTCGGACGGAAATATTTTAAAACATATTCCGGTATTGTTGGTTGTTTGGTGTTGCTGGCCGCTACCGTATTATCGTTATACACCGCTTACAATTATTTTTTTGTAGTGGGCAAAGTGAATGGTGCATATCAAACCATCACTGTATTGAAATATACCTGGCTGCAGTTTTCGCCCGGACTATCAATCGATATGGGCATACTGCTCGATCCGGCTTCGGTAATGATGCTGGTGGTTGTCACTTTTGTTTCGTTAATGGTGCATGTATTTAGTTTGGGGTATATGAAAGGCGAAGAGCGATTTTCGGTTTACTATGCTTTTTTGTCGTTGTTTACTTTCTCAATGCTGGGACTGGTGCTATCGAGCAATATTTTTCAGATATATATTTTCTGGGAATTGGTGGGTGTTTCATCATTCCTGCTTATTGGGTTTTATTACGACAAGCCATCGGCAGTTGCAGCCGCCAAAAAAGCATTCATTGTTACGCGTTTTGCCGATCTGGGATTTTTGATCGGTATACTGATACTGGCGTTTTACAGCGGCACTCTTGATTTTGGTACCCTGATACAACGGTTAACAGATGCGCAATCACCGTATCTGGCACAAATTACAGGCGCAGGTTTCCTCGGCATATCTATGTTAAGCTGGGCGCTTACGCTGGTATTTGTTGGCGGCGCCGGTAAATCGGCCATGTTCCCGTTGCACATCTGGTTGCCCGATGCCATGGAAGGTCCAACACCCGTATCGGCCCTGATACATGCCGCTACCATGGTGGTTGCAGGTGTTTACCTCGTTGCGAGATTGTATCCTGTGTATTTGATTGATCTGCCCGTATTAAAAATAATTACCTGGGCCGGTGCGCTGTCGGCTTTACTGGCTGCATTGATCGCCTGCACACAAACCGATATCAAACGGGTATTGGCTTATTCAACCATTTCACAAATAGGGTATATGCTGTTTGCGCTGGGCGTACCCGCTTATGGCGATGCAGCCGGCACTGGATATACTGCTTCTTTATTTCATTTGTTTACGCATGCCTTCTTTAAATCATTACTGTTCCTCGGCGCAGGATCGGTTATACATTTTATTCATAGCAATGAAATGAGCAACATGGGTGGCTTGCGGAAGTTTATGCCTGTTACGCATATCACTTTTCTGGTAGCCTGTTTGGCTATTGCCGGTATTCCGCCTTTTGCAGGTTTTTTTAGTAAGGAAGAAATTTTGCTCACCGCCTGGGAAAATAACCGGGCGATCTATTATATAGCGCTTATTACATCGGGCATTACCGCCTTTTACATGTTCAGGCTTTACTTTTCAGTATTCTATAATAAGCAACGCCAAATTTATGCCGAAGCCAATCATGGCGAAGGAAGCGGCAATATGAAATATCCATTAATGATACTCGCGGTGGCGGCAGCAACGGCAGGATTCATTCCTTTTTCAAAATACGTAACAGCGGATGGCAAAAGCGTTGAAACTGTTTTACATCTTAGTTTTTCTATTGCGCCTGTTGCCATGGCCGTTGCCGGTATTGCCTTTGCCTATATGTTGTATTTCAGGGAAAACCAGCAGCCGCAAAAACTGGCCGGTGCTTTAGGCGGACTGTATAAAGCGGCGTATAAAAAATTCTATTTCGACGAAATATACCTGTTCATTACCAAAAAGATCATTTTTAACCTGATAGCAAAACCCGCAGCATGGATTGATAAATATATTGTTGACGGGTTTATGAACCTGCTGGCCTTTTCAACAGCCCGTTTATCAGAAAGGATCAAAGCATTGCAATCGGGTAGCGTTCAAAACTATGCCCTGTATTTCTTTGGCGGCATTGTGGCAATTGCGGCGGTGTTTATATACTGGCTGAAGTAAATGCAAATTTGAAAATGTGATGATTTGAAAATTTGAAAATGAATGGCTACTGAATAGTAAGGGAACAGAGAATAGGCGGAGGGATAGCATTTAAAGAACCACAAACTACAAACCACAAACCAGAAACAAATAATCATGTCTCTTTCATTACTTATCATATTACCCCTTGCCACGGCGCTGCTTGTTTTGCTGAGCAGGGGCTTACGGCAGGTGCGGGCTGTTGCATTAGGCGGATCTGTTGTGCAACTGGTACTGGCTTTTGCATTGCTCGTTTTATATTGGCAGGCACGCTCGGCCGGTGATCATTCGCCTATGCTATTTGAACAGGATCATACCTGGTTTGCTCCCCTGAACATACATTTTCATACCGGCGTCGATGGCATATCCATCGCTATGATATTATTAACTGCTTTTGTAACCATCGCAGGCATATTGGTTTCGTGGCCGATGGAAAAGCTGAATAAGGAGTTTTTCTTTCTACTGCTGCTGTTAAGCATGGGCGCTTACGGGTTCTTTATATCGCTCGATCTGTTTACCATGTTCTTCTTTCTGGAAGTAGCGGTTATTCCAAAGTTTTTGCTAATCGGCATCTGGGGCAGCGGTAAAAAAGAATACAATGCCATGAAGCTGGCGCTGATGCTAATGGGTGGCAGTGCGTTGGTTTTTGTTGGACTGGCAGGCATTTATTTCAACACAACTACTGCTAATGGTAGTCATACATTCGACCTGATGCAGATTGCGCAAATGCAAATACCAACAGCAGTACAAAAATTATTTTTCCCTTTTGCTTTTATAGGTTTTGGCATTTTCACCGCATTGTTCCCGTTTCATACCTGGGTGCCCGACGGACACTCATCGGCCCCCACTGCGGCTTCAATGTTTTTAGCCGGTATATCGATGAAGCTGGGTGGTTACGGATGTTTGCGGGTAGCTACCTTTTTAATGCCCGAAGCGGCACATGCGTATTCAACTATTATTATAGTGCTGGCAACGATTGCCATTATATACGGAGCATTCGCTACCATGATGCAAACCGATTTAAAATACATCAACGCTTATTCATCGGTTAGCCATTGCGGATTTGTGTTGTTAGGAATTGGTATGCTTACCAAAACGGCCATAACAGGCGCTGTAATGCAAATGGTGTCGCACGGTTTAATGACGGCCCTTTTCTTTGCCGCCATTGGCATGTTGTACGATCGCACGCATACCCGGCAGGTAGCGCAACTGGGCGGCTTATTAAAAATAATGCCATTCATTTCAACTGTATTTGTGATTGCCGGTTTGTGTTCATTAGGATTACCAGGCTTAAGCGGTTTTGTAGCAGAGATGACCGTGTTTATGGGTTCGTGGCAAAACCCCGATACCATTTACCGCGTAGCTACCATTTTGGCCTGCGCATCAATTGTGGTAACGGCAGTGTACATACTACGTGCGATGGGTAAGGTAATTATGGGGCCTTTGCTGGTCGAAGGCGGCGGTTCCAATTCGCATGGTATAGGCAGCCTGACGGCCGATGCCGGATGGAATGAGAAAGTAGCTGCCGCTATATTGATCATCGGCATTCTGGCCATTGGCATGGCGCCCTTTTGGCTGAATGAATTGATCAGCGCCGATACAGGAGTTATTATGAGTAAGATCTTAGGCAATGGGCAGTAGTGAATAGGCAATGGGCAATAAGCAAAAGGCAATAGGCAATGGACAATAGGCAGTAGGCAATAGTATACAAAGCGGCAAACGCGGGTATAACGATAAACAAAAAACAAAAAACCATAAACCATAAACGGTTTTAATATATGGATTTTTTAATACTGATGAAACAGGAACTGATCATTACGGTGATCATCTTTATACTGTTATTGTTGAAAATCGGAAAGGAGCTCACCAATGAACAGGTAATCAATATTGCCAATGTGTTATTGCTGTTGAATCTGGCCGCGGGCTTTTTCTTCAACCGGCAGGGAGCATTATTCAGCGGCATGTTTCAAACCAATGCTTTGATTGTACTGGAGAAAAATATTTTAAGTTTCGGTACATTGATCATTTCGCTGCAGTCATCTTCCTGGTTAAAGAAACACGCACACGTAAGTGAGTTTTATATATTGTTATTGAGCACCTTGTTGGGCATGTTTTTTATGATTTCAGCGGGCAATCTGTTGATGTTTTATGTTGGGTTGGAGCTGTCGAGCATTCCATTGGCAGCCATGGCCAATTTTGATTTGGGCAAAAAGAAATCTTCCGAAGCAGCTATGAAGTTTATTATATCATCGGCATTTGCATCGGGTTTGTTATTGTTTGGTATTTCGATGGTTTATGGTGCAACCGGTACGCTTACTTTTAGCGAAATGGCTGCCCATTTAAACGGTGCCCCTTTGCAGGTGTTTGCTTTTGTGTTGTTACTGGCTGGCTTTGGTTTTAAAATATCGGTTGTTCCGTTTCATTTGTGGACGGCCGATGTGTACGAAGGAGCACCGGTGGCTGTTACATCCTATTTATCGGTGATATCAAAAGGATCGGTGCTGTTTGTGTTTATTTCAGTATTGTATACTGTATTTAAACCAATGGCGGCAACCTGGTACAATATGTTGTTCCTGTTATCGGTAGTCACCATTTTAGTTGGCAACCTGTTTGCCATCAGGCAAAATAACATCAAGCGATTTTTGGCTTTTTCATCCATTGCGCAGATAGGATTTATTCTTGTAGGTATAACCGGAAGTTCGCAAATGGCTGTAGCCTCGGTAGTATATTTTGTACTGATATATGTATTCAGCAACCTGGCTGCCTTTGGTGTGGTGGCATTGGTGAGTGCTGTAACGGGGCGTGAACAGGTCAGCGATTACAAAGGATTTTATAAAACCAATCCTGTTTTATCGTGGGTGCTTACTATTGCGTTGTTCTCGCTGGCAGGCGTTCCGCCTACAGCCGGATTTTTCGGTAAGTTCTTTTTGCTGATGTCGGGCGCCGGACAAGGAAATTATATTTTGATCAGCATAGCCGCCCTGAACATGATCATTTCGTTTTATTACTATCTGCGCATTGTGAAAGCGATATTTATGGATGCGAATGAACAACCGATTGAACGATTAACCATCCCCGCTTACTCAAGACTGGCCTTATATATTTGCGTTGCCGGCATTTTAGTAACCGGTGTGGCAGGCTATGTGTATGATTATATTCATTCGCTGAGTTTTAAGTTCTGAGCGTAGTCGAAGGATCGCATTATTGAAATTTTAACTCTCATGTATGGCTATTAATAAAAACCATGAATTTGAAGATCTGAATGGCGTTAAATGCGCCATTGTAGAAAAGAATGCATCACAGGAGCGGGTTGATTTTTTACGGGCATTGCTTGAGTTTAATAAATATACAGTGATGGTAGTGGCTTCACCACCGCCAAAAGGCGCCGCGCCTGCTGCCATATCTGCTGCGACAACCGCAGCAACAACAACTGCAACTGCCGCCGCTGCAGAAGCTACCCCTGCTCCACCACCTGCCCCTTCTACTTTCACCATTGGTGTAACCGATGTAACCTTTAATGCGATCAATGCGGTGTTTGGCAGATCATTGAAAACCCGCGACGGACGCATTGTAACCCTTGCTTACTGGCAGCAAAAAGAAGCGGTTAGCCACGACGAGGTCCCATACTTTAAATATAGATAACAACGGTAATGATCCGGTACGCCATATACCGGCGAAAGTAAAAGAGACTGCCCAATATGCTATCGAGGCAGTCTCTTTTTTTGTGCTAATTATATTTTCAGGAATGTTATGGCAATGTATACTGTTTAAAAAAATCCCATAGCAGATCAGTGGCATTAATAACTGTAGAGGGAGGATCGGCCTGGGGCCTTGGCTTAAGGCCGCCCGGCCATGAATGACCGCCATCCTGTGTCAGATAAAGATCGATGGCCGCTTTTCCGGCTTGATTCTTCCATTCGGTGAATGTATACCCGTCGTAATTTATAACGCGCGGAGTGGTTTCACAGGAATCGAGTGCCGTCCATACTGCCATGGTAGAATCAACAGGTGTGAAATAAAAACCGCCCATGCCGATACCACCATTAAAAGGAACTGTTGTATCAATGGCAGAATGGATATGAAGGATCGGAACAGCCCGGTTGGGTTTACAGGGCGATGATTTCATCAGGGTTCCGCTTACAGAAGTAATGGCTGCAATTTTATCAAACAAATCGCAGGCAAGTGTATAGGCCATCATAGCGCCATTCGACATCCCGGCCACATATACTTTTTTAGGATCTATTTTATAATCAGCAATCAACCTGTCGATCAAAAGACTTATAAAATGCACATCGTTGACATTATTTGTATTGGCAACCGGACAACAATTACCCGCATTCCAACTGCGCAAATGTGCAGGACCGTTACTTTCGATGCCTTCGGGATAAACGACAATAAATTGTTCCCTGTTTGCCTTGTCTGTTATAAGGTAGTCATTTTCGGCCTGGCTCGCGCTGCCGCCAAAACCATGTAAAACGATCACTAACGCAAAATTGGAGCTGTCGTAATAATTCGGGGGTAAATTAAGCAGGAAAGTCCTCGTCCTTCCGTCTGCGTTTATCACACCATCAAAGCGGTATTGATGGGTGGTGTCTGACTTTTTACAATTTGTAAGCGACAAACTGAGTAATAAGGCCGCCAGTTGAATGAACCGGCCTGAAAATAATTGTAACATATTCTGATTTTTTTTAACGGTTTTATCGTTGGTAAATGTGACGCAAAAAGAGGTTGCGTATTAAGCGATGTACAATGAAGCAGGCAAAATTGTAAGGGAAACGGGCATTCAATACCAGGTGAGTAAGGACCTTACTGAAAGAACCCAAAACGGCAACGGCTGCCCGTTTCAACTGCTTTTTTTACCGCCTCATTAGAAATTTGTACCATGAAACACAAAAAGGGCACATCTTGCAGGATGAGCCACTCATATAATATTAAGACCGGACTGATGTTTGCTGTTTTAATGGGGTTCATGACTATGGTATTGCCCCGGATCATTCGTCTTGACATCGATCAGCCGCGTATTGTTTTTATTAATTTCATTCATCTGTTCGTGGCGGTTTTTTGCTATTGGCTGATCCATCATTTCTTTTTAATCAGGTTTACTGCAGGGGTTCTTTCGCACCGCATTGTAAATCCTGTGATCAGTATCTTAACCAGCGTTTTTATTATTGTACTACTCACCTGGTCATTTAATGTAACGACCTCCATTCCCGTTAACAGCAATGCCGGTTTTAAAATGGCATACGGCCAGTTTCTTTTTATTCGTTTGTTCAGAGCCTTTATTATCAGCTCACTAACCTGGTTCGTTGTGTATTATTACCGGGTTCAGTTAGCGCTTCGTCAATCGATACTTGAAAATGCATACCTTAAACAGGAAAATCTTCAGGCGCAACTGTCATCTCTGAAACAGCAAATCAGTCCGCACTTCCTGTTCAATGCATTGAATACGTTATCGTCGCTTTCGCATGAAGAGGAAGTAAAGGAATACGTTCTTAACCTCAGTGAAGTGTACAGGTATGTGCTTCGCTATCAGCAGAAGAAAGATGTTCAGGTAAAAGATGAACTCGTATTCATCCACGCATATGTTTATATTCTGAAATCAAGGTTCGAAGAAGGAATAAAAATAAACATTACCGTGAATGCGGATAATTTACAACAAAAAATATTACCATTCTCATTGCAGTTGCTGGTAGAAAATGCCATTAAACATAATTCGATCTCGTACGGTGATCCCCTGTCAATTAATATATACGACCTGAAAGGTGGGCTGGTTGTAGAAAACGATTTCAGGCCCCGGGCAACGATGGAAAGCCCTTCGGGGACCGGCCTGCATAATTTGTCGAAACGTTATCAGCTAACTGCAGGCCGTGACATACTGATCACCAGAAATTCATCTACATTTAAAGTTGAAATTCCGTTTTTAACATGAGAGTCCTTATCATAGAAGATGAAAAAAAGGCTGCCCGGGAATTACAATCACTAATATTACAAGTAAAACCGGAATGGAATATAGCTGGCATCATTGCCTCTGTTACCGAAGCCGTTGAATGGTTTGCTGAAAATAAAATGCCCGACCTGATCTTTAGCGATATTCAATTAACGGATGGGGTTTGTTTTAATATTTTTGAAAAGGTGAGTATTGAATGCCCGGTTATATTCTGCACAGCCTATGATGAATATGCTATAAAATCTTTTGAAATCAGCAGCATTGATTATTTACTAAAGCCCGTTGACAAAAGCAAGCTGGAAAGAGCCTTGTTAAAGCTGAACAAAATGAATGAAATGTTCGCTAAAACAACTAATACCTATGGTGATCTGGGCAAACTAATACAACAGTTATTGCCAAATAACAGCAGAACCCTGCTTATACATCACAAAGAAACGATCATACCCGTTTCTTATAATGACATAGCATGGTTTCATTATGATCAGGGGGTAGTAACTGTTAAATTGATCAACGGACAATCCTATCATATCAGCCAGGGTATCGATGAAATAGAAGCCGGTGCCGATGCGAGGCTCTTTTACCGGGCTAACCGGCAGTTTCTTGTAAACCGCCTTGCCATTCATACAGTTGAAAAGTTCTTTGCGAGGAAGCTGGTCATTAAAATGAAAACTGTTACTCCCGAAGCGTTGGTTGTAAGCAAAGCCAGGGCCAGCGACTTTTTAAAATGGTTGCAGAGCGGGGGATGATGTATTCTTCTGTAAAAAACAATCACCAACCGTTAGTTAAACGTTGGTGATTGAAAAAAGGGCGTCCACGAGATAATACGTAAAGCAACATGAAGTTGGTATCGATCTGTAATACTATTTGTTATCTGAAACGAACTTCCAACTCATTATAGGTTTATATATTTCTTTATAATTATTACAATCCTTTCAGTGTTTGCAATTTTTCCCATCTGGCGGTTTTGGCGGCTTCTGCCATTTGCAAAAACTCACCGGCCAACTCGGGATTTTTAGCTTTGATCACTTTAAACCGGGTTTCGTTGTACATGAAGTCGCTCAATGCCAGCGAAGGTTCTTTTGAATCGATCACAAACCGTTCGCCTTTTGGCTTCATGGGATTATAGTGGAATAATGGCCAGTAACCCGATTTAACGGCAAGGTCCTGTTCTTCGGCCCCGTGGCTCATTTCGATGCCATGTGCAATACAATGCGCATAAGCGATAATGATAGAAGGACCGGGATACGCTTCTGCTTCCAGAATAGTGCGAACGGTATGCATGTCGTTACCGGCCATGGCAATCTGTGCCACATAGGCGGTTCCATGGGCTATGGCCTGCAGGGCAAGGTCTTTTTTACCACTTGACTTTCCGTTTACCGCAAATTTGGCGCTGGCGCCGATAGGTGTTGCCTTTGATTTTTGTCCGCCGGTATTTGAATACACTTCGGTATCCATAACCAGTATGTTTACATTTTCACCGGTGGATAATACATGGTCTAATCCGCCGTAACCAATATCATAGGCCCAGCCATCACCGCCAATGATCCAGATCGATTTATCGGCCAGAAAATCGGCGAGGTGAAACAGGTTTTGCGCTGCCGGTGATGGAATATTGCCGAGGCGGTGTTTCAATTCGGTGATCAGTTCGCGTTTTATATTTTTTTCGGCTTCTGTTTCTTCGCGTGTATTGAGCAGGGCGTCTGCCAATTCTTCGCCTACCTGCACCCTCAGTTGATGTAACAGGGCAATAGCCGTTTCTCTTTTTTTATCGCTGGCCAGTTTAATACCCAGGCCAAATTCGGCATTGTCTTCGAACAATGAGTTGGCCCATGCCGGTCCCTGTCCGTTTTTGTTGGTTGTCCAGGGAGTGGTTGGCAGGTTGCCGCCGAAGATAGAGGAGCAGCCTGTTGCATTGGCAACGATCATTCTGTCGCCAAACAATTGTGTTAACAGTTTCAGATATGGTGTTTCGCCGCAACCCGAACAGGCGCCGGAAAATTCGAACAAAGGTTGAAAGAATTGAGAACCTTTTACTGTATTGCGGTTGATGCGGGTACGATCTGTTTCGGGTATCGACAAAAAATAATTCCAGTTGGCAATTTCATGTTGCTGTATAGGCATTTTATCATACATGTTTATTGCCTTGTGGCCGGGATCGGTTTTGCTGGTAACAGGGCAAAACTCAACACAAAGATTGCATCCGGTACAATCTTCAGTACTTACCTGCAGGGAGTAGGCTTCTTTGGTTTTGTCCCATTCTTTACCAATGGGCGCAACATGTTTAAACGTTTCGGGTGCATGTTCAAGTAAGGTTTTGTCGTAAACTTTGACCCTGATGGCAGCATGCGGACAAATCATTACGCATTTATTACACTGGGTGCAAAAACTTTCATCCCATACAGGAACTGCATCGGCAATATTTCGTTTTTCCCATTTGGTAGTACCCGAAGGGAAGGTGCCGTCGATCGGAAAAGCACTAACGGGTAGTTCATCCCCTTCACCGGCAATAATTTTACCCAATACTTCTTTTACAAATGTTGGTGCGGTGGCCGATAAACCTTCATCGAGCGGCGTATTGCCAATAGTTAGATTGCTGTAATCAATTTCATATAAGTGTGCCAGCGTACTATCTACTGCATCATAATTTTTTTGCACTACGGCTTCACCTTTCTTCCAGTAGCTTTCATAAATAGCTTCTTTAATTTTTGCAATGGCTTCTTCACGCGGAAGAATATTGCTGATGGCAAAGAAGCAGGTTTGCAATATGGTATTGATGCGACCGCCCATACCGGTTTCCTGTGCTACTGCATGCGCATTGATGGCATAAAATATCAGGTGCTTACGCATGATCTCTTCCTGGATCTTTGCCGGCAGTTTATTCCATACCTCTTCTTTGGCGTAAGGCGCATTCAGCAGAAATACGCCGCCGGGTTCGGCATCTTTTAATATATCGTATTTGGTGAGGTAATTAAAATGGTGGCAGGCAATGAAGCTGGCTGAGTTGATAAGATAGGTAGATTGTATCGGTTTCTTACCAAATCGCAAATGCGAAACAGTGAGCGACCCTGATTTTTTGGAGTCGTATACAAAGTATCCCTGTATATAATTATCTGTTTTTTCGCCAATGATCTTGATGGAGTTTTTATTGGCGCTCACGGTGCCATCGGCTCCCAGTCCAAAAAACAGCCCGCGGAACAAATGCTGCGGATCGAGTGAAAAACTATGGTCGTAGGCAAGACTCAAATTAGTAACATCATCATTAATACCAATGGTGAATTGTTTTTTGGGATCGGGCTTCTGCAGTTCATCGAAGATGGCTTTCACCATGCCCGGTGTAAATTCTTTTGATGATAAACCATAACGGCCGCCAATGACCAGTGGTAACCGGCCGGTAGCAGACTGGTTCAATGCATTTATCACATCCATAAACAAAGGTTCGCCAATGCTGTTGGGTTCTTTACAACGGTCTAATACAGCAATTTTTGTAACAGTAGTTGGGATGGCATCGATGAAATCGGCAACAGAAAAAGGTCTGAATAACCGGATGATCAGCACGCCGGTTTTTTGACCTTTTTTATTCAGGTAGTCAACGGTTTCCTTTACAGCGCCGGCGCCTGAACCCATGATGATGATCAGGCGGTCGGCCTGACGGTGTCCATAATATTCAAACAAATCATAATGACGGCCTGTGAGCTCAGCCAGCTGACGCATTCTTTTCTTTACAGTTTCTGCTACTTTATTATGATAGGTATTGGCAGCTTCCCTGTTCTGGAAAAATACATCGGGGTTTTGGGCGGTACCTCTGATAAACGGATTATCGGGCGACAATGCGCGCGCACGGTGTGCATTTACGGCATTGATATCAATCATTGATTCGATTGCCTCATCGGGAATAACATTTACTTCAGTGAGCTCGTGCGATGTGCGAAAACCATCGAATATATTTAAGAAGGGTACTCTTGTATCTAATGTAGCAGCCTGTGCTATCAGCGCCATATCCATCACTTCCTGGGCGTTGTTGCCAAACAACATACTAAAACCGGTTGCACGCACAGCCATTACATCGCTGTGATCACCAAAGATACTCAGGGCATGGGTGGCCAGCGCTCTTGCTGCAATATGAAATACAGTTGGCGTTAATTCACCGGCAATTTTGTACATATTCGGGATCATCAGTAGCAATCCCTGCGAAGCGGTAAAGGTGGTGCTCAGTGCGCCTCCCTGCAGGGCGCCATGTACGGCGCCTGCTGCGCCGGCTTCGCTTTGCATTTCAATTACACGCGGCACCTGATCGTATATATTTTTTATACCTTTGGCGCTCCATTCATCGGCCCATTCGCCCATGGTTGAAGATGGTGTAATAGGATATATGGCGCATACCTCATTGGTTTTATAAGCAATATACGCGGCTGCTTCATTGCCATCCATAATATCCATCGCTGGTTTTTGTGTTGGCTCAACTTCGGCAACGGCCTCTTTTGGTACTATTTCCATAATTTATGAATTAAAATGGAAAACTACTCAAGGGCGGAAGTATAATAAATGACAATGGTCAGCCGTATGCAGGATATTGGGCAGCTATTAATTGATTATCATCAATGAATTTCAACTTACTACTATTGTGGTATTGGCTGCAGGCCTTTGAGGGTTTACATTTGCACTCGTTTCTGCACTATGAAAAACGGGCATGGTTACATATACTGCCCGCATCAGAAAGGTTTACCGATTATTAGCACTGCACATTTTTATTAAAAGGGATTTCGCGCTATTGATGCAATGGCGATGCGCTATCCCTTTGTATAAATAATTATAACCTAAAAAGCAATTTAATTATGAAATCATTTTTGAAAACCGGTTTAATTTTTCTTTTATGTTCCATTACGTTCATGCACGTTGTTTATTCACAGGCGTGGGTTGCCCGTCATAATTTAAGCCCTGCACAATACCAGGCGGCATTTGATGATTATACCAAACAGGGTTACCGGCTTACTACAGTGAGCGGTTATACCTGTGGCGGTCAGGAAAGATATATTGCCCTGTGGCAAAAAACATCCGGGCCCGAGTGGGCAGCGCGTCATGGCCTCAGCAGTCAGGATTATCAGACTGCTTTTGATGATTTTGTGAAAAAGGGATATCGTCTTACGTATGTGTCGGGTTATGGTGTAGGTTCACAGGCTAAGTTTGCAGGCATCTGGCAAAAAATATCGGGTGCTGCATGGGCTGCCAAACACAATATGACTGCTGCACAATATCAGGCTGCATTTGATGATTTTAAAAATAAAGGATACCGTCTGTTGCATGTATCGGGATATGTAGTAAATAATACAGAATACTTTGCTGCCATTTGGGATAAAAGCGCAGGTAATGCGTATATAGCACGTCATAATCTTACATCGGGCGAGTATCAGCAGGCATTTAACGACTATACAAAACAGGGATACTTTTTAAAAACTGTAAGTGGTTATACAAAAAACGGTACCAACCTGTATGCTGCTATCTGGGAAAAAGTATCTGCTCCATTGTGGGCTGCCCGTCATGGTGTTGGCAATGGCAATTATCAGTATGTATTCGACAATATGTACTATCAGGGATATAAACCGGTTTATGTAAACGCATACGCATCGGGTAATAGTTGCGAATACAATGCCATATGGACGAACACTAATATGAAAGGTTCCGATATTGCTGCTATTGATGAAGCCGTAAATAATTATATGACCAGTCAGAGCGTAAAAGGATTATCGATTGCTATTTGTAAAGATGGCCGCCTGGTGTTTGCCAAAGGCTATGGGTATGCCGATGCATCAAATGGTGAAGAAATGTCGCCCGATCAGCCGCTGCGTATTATGAGTATATCTAAACCTGTAACTTCAGTAGGCGTAATGACCCTGCTCGATCAGCATAAGATATCGCTCGATAAGCCGGTGTTTGGTCCCAATAGCATTCTTGGTTCAAAATATGCAACACCGGCCGGTAAAGAAAAGCTGAATAATATTACCGTGCGCCAGTTGTTAACGCACACTTCAGGTTTACGCACCTGTAACGGAGAATCGGTTTTCTGGGACCAGAACAAAACACCAGATGATGCCATGAATGTGTTATTGGGTTCATCTGATTTAATTACCACCGATACTTCGGCCAAATACATTTATTCCAACACCAATTTCTTTATTCTTGCGCGTGTTATTGAGCAGGTAAGCGGACAGTCGTACGAAAATTATATCCGCAATAATGTGTTAAATAAATGCGGTATCGGCAATACCATGTACGTGGGAGCTGCTTCGGGCAATGCACAGTCGGGCGAAGCACATTATGTGCCTATGGATAAAATGAACCTGCAATTATGGTCTGGTTTTGGTGGCTGGGTAGCCAGGCCTATGGATCTGTTGAAATTCCTGAACCGGGTAGATGGTACGGCAACGCCGGCTGATATACTCACCGATAACACGCATACAGTAATGACCACCGGAACTTCGCTTAATAGCGGTTATGGATGTGGCTGGATTGTTTCCGGAAATCTGCAGGACCATAACGGATGTTTCGACGGAACAAGGTCTTTTCTGGTAGAACTTGGCGGTGGCGTAAGTTACTCAGTGATCGTAAATAATAATCCTTCGGATGATGGTTGCGGCTGGACGATGAAGAGCACCATCGAAGGCGGATTGAATAAAGTGTCGGGCTATCCTTCGTATGATTTGTTTTAAGCTAACAGTTGAAAGGAAAATTCTTTCCCGCGCAGTGGGGCTCAAAAGAGATAAGGAGAATTTCCCGGAAAACTAAGAAACGGCATCCTGTTGCAGGGGTGCCGTTTTGCATTTGTATTTCAGGTAGCCGGCCAATCTTCACTGCTACATAACGGGTATAGGAATTGAAAATATAAAAACGTAGAATTGTATACACAGAATCCGTCAATCGTCAATGGAATCAACTCCCTGTTTTTCATAAGCATGATTGTATGTTCCATGTGCCTTGTTCCTTGTTTGCTGTGCCTTTCCTGAGGCATTCTTTTTGCGGCCATATTTAAAAGAGTATGAAACTAATTCCTCTACTGGGCCGGATATTATTCTCGCTCATTTTTTTGATGACCATTATCACACATTTTTCAAAAGCAGCCATTGGCTATACAGCATCGCATGGTGTGCCTGCAGCTTCCTTTCTGGTACCTGCTTCAGGAATTATTGCAACGATTGGAGCGATAAGCATTATACTGGGATTCAGGGCGCAGTGGGGCGCCTGGCTGATCGTGTTGTTTTTGGTGCCGGTAACACTCATAATGCATAACTTCTGGACAATAAGCGATCCTATGCAACGTCAAATGCAAATGGGTATGTTTATGAAAAATCTATCTATACTGGGCGGCGCATTGATCATTGCTTATTTCGGAAGCGGGCCTTATAGCGTGGATGAAAAGCGAAAGGGATGATTTAAAAAACAATAGGGATGCAGATCTTAATAATTTATTTTAGAAACTTTTCAGGTATGGGGTGTTTCTTTAAAAAAGCTGCTGCTTTTTTATCTTTTTCTTTAAAATAAGGAGCTTTGGCATATTTGGCCAATTCTTCATTTTCAATATTCTTTGAAGAATGGGTATTTTTTTTATGCGCTTTTATATTATTTGCCATAGTTTAATCTCCCTTTCTCAAAGATACATTATTTACGTTTAATTAGGAAGGCTTCAAAGTTAATTCCTTTCTTAAAAAGCCGCCATTGCCCATTTACAGACCCAATTACAGTGTAATGTTTCTTAATTTCATCCCAAACCTTAGAAACCCCCATTTGATATAACCTGGTTCGGGATGGGGTACTACCCTGTATAAATATTAACGCCTCTGGATGGTTTTGGATGAAATTCTCTATTGTATCTGCAACGGTTGCAAGTACTTTCTGTTGATCATGGTTATTGGTTATTACCAAATCATTTATATCTTTTGTAACTTCATCCCAATCTCCAAAGCCTAAATTATAAACTGGGTTAGGTGCTTCTTCTATCAGACTATAACGAACGACCTTTTTTATTTTCCCTTTCGGTCCCTCACTGAAAAAATTATAATAATAAATTTCAGGCCCTTTTATAAAGGTGTATTTTTCCTGATCCATATACAGGTAAAAATACCATAAAGTATTAATTTATTCTTCAATTGTCATATGTTCTTTACTGTTATAATGTAAAATATTACTACAATTCCAGTCCTATGGGAAATTTGATATTTATTCCATTATTTCCGGAAGTGCATGTACGAATTTGGGTAGCATTAACAATGCTGCCGTATGTAATTGGATATGAGTGCCCGCATTGACAAATAACTCTGAAAATGCAGTAAACAAGAGAGACCGAAAGTCTGAATGTATTTTTCAGACTTTCGATCTTCCTTTTTTTGTTCTTCCTATTTCCTGTTTCTGACTTCTGACTTCAGACGTCAGACTTCCGTTCTACAACGCCTTTCTGTATTTTTCGGTTACGCTCAAATTCCCTTCAGTGTCGGCCTTTACTGTGAGCCAGTTTTTGTCATCTTCGAGCTTTACAAAATACTCAACTACCGGATTGGTTTCTGACTCGGGAATTACCGATACTTCAATAACACCAAAGATCTTTTTGTCGGGATAAGCGTTCTTTATTTTTGACTGGATAAGGAATGGCAGATTCGACTCAAAATAATAGCGTGTAAACTCCACGTACTTTCCGTCTTTCAAATAAATAATGCGCGAACGGATGCCATCAGCAATAAAGTTTACCACCCAGGCTTTAGGTAACTCATACCAATGTACATGGTCGGCCTTTGGAAAACTGCTGTTGAACGATTTTATCAGCTTTTCGTTAACACCCGGATCACGGGCTACCAAACTAAAACTAATCAGCAGGGTCGAGAAGATAATAAACAACTTTTTCATGGCTTTACTTTTTACAATTTAACAATGGACCGTAAAAGTAAATAGTATTTGGACTATTAAGGTAGCCGGTTTTTATATTTCAGGTAGTCCGGTTCGATGTAGCAACAGTAAATGATATTTATTTGAAGTTGAAAAGTTAATCAGTTGATCAGTTGATAAGGAATACCCTCGTTTTGTTAAACCAGTTAACTTGTTAATCTTTTCAACTCGTCAACTTATCAACTTGTAAACTTGTTAACCTGGAATTATTTCGAGCGTATGGTTTTTGCAAGTAGATCAACAGCGTTTCTGGCTTCTTCTTCATTCATCCAGCCAAAGCCCATGCGTGTTGAGTTCAATAATACTGAGGATGTATTATTAATTAATCCATTTGATAAAATAAGTCCCTGCGCTTTTAGTTTTTCTGAGAGGGGAGGCAAAGGAACTGATTTGTGAAATTTAGCCCAGATGGCAAGTCCCCCATCGGGCGTTTTAAAATCAATTATATCGTTCAGTTTTTCGTTGAGGTAAGAACACAAAAAGTCGCGCCGGCGATGATATATCTGCAACGCTTTTTTCATGTGGCGTTTAATATGGCCTTCTTCAAACATTTCCGATAAAGCTAATTCCATAATGGGATCGCCTTGTACATCGATTAATTGCCTTACGCGTGCCAGTTCAAGAATAAGATTTTGAGGAGCCACAATATAGCCGGTTCTTATGGCTGGTGCAATGGTTTTACTGAGGTTGCCGATGTACACCACCATGCCTTTTGTATCGGCACTTACCAGCGGAAGTATGGGACTGCTTAAATAATGAAAATCATAATCGTAATCATCTTCTATGATAATAAACCCATATTTTTCAGCAAGTGATAACAATTTAACCCGGCGCGAAGCCGAAAGAGTAACAGTGGTAGGGTAGTGGTGATGCGAGGTTATATACAATGCCTTGATCTTTTTTCTACGGCATATTTTTTCAATAGCATCTACATCTATGCCACATTCATCGACTTTAACGCGTTGCAGCTTCATGCCTGCCATCAGAAAAACATGATCGGCATAATAATAATTCGTTTCGCCAACGATAATGGTGTCGCCTTTTGAAAACAGAACACAGGAAAGCAGGTACAGTCCCATCTGGCTTCCGCGCGTTATTATTATGTTTTCAAAAGTGGTTTGCAATCCGCGGCTGCTGTTGAGGTAATCCGATAAAACGGCCCTGAATTTTTGCACGCCAGGTGTTTCAACATACGACGTATATTTCAGATAGGTGTTGCGCGACAAAACGCTCTTATAAGCCCGTCCCAGTTCTTCGGCGGGTGTTAAGCGTACATCGGGGCCGTCGTGAAAGCCAATAATATGGCGAAGTGGTAAAACCGGTGTACGAATGCCATGATTGATGTTTACTGTGTAGCCTGTTTCTTTTGGAAATGCATTTTGTTTTGGGATGTTCGAAAAACGGCGGCCGTTTATTTCGGGTAATTCTTTGCTGGTAAAAGTGCCTTTCGACGGATGCATTTCGATCCAACCCTGCGCATCCAGTTCTTCGTAGGCGCGCACAATTGTTTTGCGGTGAACGGTTAAAATTTCTGCCATCTGCCGGGTGCCAGGCAGTTTTATGCCGGGTCCTACACGCCCTTTTTTCATTTCCTGAATAACTGAATTGGCGATTTGCAGATAAACCGGCGTATCACAGTCTTTTTGGAATTGTATGATCGTTCTCCATGGAAGCATAGCGGACTACCTGGGTGGTTTAAATTTAGTACTAAGATAGTCCATTTGAGAAAAATCACAAGAACTCAAATACTAAAAAACAAAAAGGAATGACTGCTGAAATTTTTGCTTCCTGAAATTGCTATTTGGGTTTTTCCCTATATTCATTCTTAAAGCCAAATCTATACGCGTATGAAACAGGGCATGGGTTTCATTTTACTTGTTGTGGTACATATTACTGTTAATGCTCAGGTTAGCGAAAAAAAATCAGCCTATAATGCGCGGGATATTTTTCCTGCATTACCTGCTTTGCCGGCAGGTAATATGTGCCGCGCGGCTAATGGCGAACCCACACCGGCCTACTGGCAAAACCAGAGTGATTATACCATCGATGCCACGCTGGATGATGAAAAACATATCATTCACGGTACGGAAATAATCACCTATACCAATCATAGTCCGCATACCTTATCGTACCTGTGGCTGCAATTAGATCAGAATGCATTTAAGCCCCATTCAAAGGGACTCGATGCAAAGCTGTTCCTCGACAGCAATATGGCTAAACTCAATAAACCGTTCGAAGGCGGATATACCATTTCAACCATTCAACTGATCCGGAAGAAAGATAATAAAACAGATACCATAAAAGCCGGATATTTGATTGACGATACCCGGTTGCAGCTGCGCCTGCAAAATCCATTGGCTGCAGGTGGTACTATTAACATCAGGATCATTTACAGTTATACCATTCCCCGTTTTTTTTACAATGCCGATTTTAATGTGAACAGAACAGATATTATGCCTACGCCTGATGGAGATATTTATTCCATTGCGCAATGGTATCCCCGTATGTGCGTGCTGGATGATGTGGAGGGATGGAACACACTGCCTTATTTGGGCAATGGTGAGTTTTATCTTGAATATGGAAACTTTAATGTGAATATTACAGTGCCCTCTGCTTATATCGTAAGCGCTTCGGGTGAATTATTAAATCCGGCAGAAGTATTAACGCCAATGCAATTGCAGCGATGGAACCAGGCCCATAACAGCGATACCAAAGTATTTATCCGTACGGCTGAAGAAGTAACAAATGTTTCCTCAAGACCATCGAAACCAACCTGTACATGGAAGTTCAGGATGAATAATGCCCGTGATTTTGCATGGACCGCTTCAAAATCTTTTGTATGGGAAGGTATTCGCATCAATTTGCCGAATGGGAAAAAAGCATTTGGCGTTTCGTTATATCCTGTAGTTTCAAAATTGGCGGGTAGTTGGGACCGTTCTTCTGAATACATCAAATTCACCATTGAATATTTCTCTAAAAAATGGTTCCCATTTCCATATCCGTGTGCAGTAAATGTAGCATCGAACCTCGATGGTATGGAATATCCCGGTATTGTATTTTGTTCTGCCAAAGATACCGGCAATGATTACTGGCGGGTTATAAATCATGAATTGGGCCATACCTGGTTTCCGATGATCGTAGGAAGCAATGAACGCAAATATGCCTGGATGGATGAAGGGTTTAATATGTTTATTGATTATATGGCCTGTGAAGATTTTAACCACGGCGAATTTAAAGGATATGCCCCGTTGGCGCCACCGGCCGCTGCTGCGTATTTTGCCGACAGCACCGTGCCCATGCTTACAAGACCCGATGCCATGAAAGGAGATATGATCCTTGCCTCGCAATACCTGAAAGTGGCGTACCTGCTGGGGCTGTTAAGAAATCACATTGTAGGGCCCGACCGGTTCGATTATGCGTTTCGTCATTATATCAGTGAGTGGGCTTTCAAACATCCTACACCATACGATTTTTTTCATTGCATGAACAGTGCTACCGGCGAAGATCTTACCTGGTTCTGGAAAGAAACATTTATTGAGAATTACAAACTCGATCAGGCAATTACCGATGTAAAATATGATCCGGCAAAAGGTGTAGAGATCAGTATATCGAACCTTGAAAAAGCAGCTATGCCACTCGTTATTGAAATTATCACCGCAAGCGGAAAAAAGATACGGCATACCTTACCGGTAGAGATCTGGCAATTGGACTACCGGTATGTTTTTAAAACAGGAATTACAGAACCTGTTGCTTCTATAGTTATAGATCCTGATAATGTATTTCCGGATGTGGATAAAGGGAATAATAAATGGGAGAAATAAAAGTTTTTACAGATTGCAGGTTGCAAGTTACAGGTTTCATGGTTAGGACCCTGTAACCTGAAACCATTTACCCATTGTCTGTTGCTATGAGCTATACCTTCACTTCCACTTTACTGCCGGTTGCCGCTGCTTTATAAATAGCTTCGATGATCACCAGGTCGCGACGACCCAGTTCGCCGCCAACTACCGATTCACGTTTGGTTAAAATGCAATTGGCAAAATCATCTATTTGCAATGCCTGCTGATTGGGTGGCGTAAAATTCAACGGGCCGCGACTGGTTTCAACCACCATGCCGCGGTAAGTGAAGGCGTGTTCTTTAAACTCGATCCAGCCTTTTGGGCCTTCGGCCTTGAATTTATCGGCACTGTGCTGATAGCTCGTTTGTGCAGTACAGGTAGCGCCGCCGGGAAATTCCATGGTCCAGTTCATGCCTTCCTCTACATCGGTAAATATGTCGGGTTTTGTTTTAGGATGTTCACTTGCTGTAACAGCAACAGGTGCAATGCCGTTCGCAGCCATACAGGCGCCGTGAATAATATATACGCCAAGGTCCATGATAGGGCCTCCGCCTGCCAGTTTTTTATCGGCCCGCCATACTTTGGTTTGCATCACAAAGCCACGATCGCCGGTCATATTGGTAAAAGCGCCGAAATCTTTTTCCCGCGCCAGGCGCATCAGTTCCTTATGATACGGATCAAAATGCAGCCGGTAGCCTACGGACAATTTTACTTTAGCGGCTTTGCATGCAGCAATAATAGCATCGCATTCGGCCACGGTGTTGGCCATGGGCTTTTCGCAAATAACGTGTTTACCTGCTTTGGCGGCTGCTATTGCATGTTCGGCATGTAAGCCATTTGGAGTAACTACATATACGATGTCGATATCTTTATTATCTGCCATTTGCGCCATGGTATCGTAGCTGTAAATATTCTTTGAAGGAAATCCATATTCTTTCGCCCACTGTTCGCCTTTTTCTTTTGAACCGGTAATTACACCAGTTAGTTTGCACAGTTTTGTTTCTTTCAGCGCAGGCCCCAGTTGACGTGTGCTGTACTTGCCCAAT
This sequence comes from Niastella sp. sgz303648, assembly GCF_059587045.1. NCBI lineage: Bacteria > Pseudomonadati > Bacteroidota > Chitinophagia > Chitinophagales > Chitinophagaceae > Niastella > Niastella sp. sgz303648. The sequence goes on from NZ_JCAPSW010000006.1 coordinate 351,253, forward strand.
CCAACCAGCGCCACGCCTAATGTACGGTCGCCACGCAGTTCCCGGGCATATAAACCCAGCGGGCCGGTGGCCGCTAATATCGATGCTGTACCCAATGAAATTTGTTCAATAAACGACCGGCGGGTGATGATAGATTTTTTCATAATGGAAAGTGATTGAGAGGCACGGAGCTAAATTTACCCGAATAACCTATAAAAGCATTCAACAATCATGGCTGATTATGAACACATTTTGGCATCCTGAGCGTAGTCGAAGGATATTGTGATCCTGAGCGAAGTCGAAGGATATCCCGTATGACACTGAGCGTAGTCGAAGTGTCAATATATTACCTACTGCCTACTGCCTATTACCTCACGCCCACCTGAACGCATCGCCCGAAGGTATATGCGTAATCTTTATGCCCGGAACCTGAGGTTGTAACCAGTCAACCGTCCAGGCAAGACCGGGTTCTTCGCTAACGATATGACCCAATACCAGCAGGGCTGTTTTGGAGCCTGAGAAGCGCAGGTCCCTTATATATTCACTGGTTTCCCATTCGTTCAGCTCGCCAACGATCAGCAGGTCGGGTTTTTCTTTTTGCAGCACTTCTATTTGACGCCGGCCGCCGGAGGCGCCCGGCAGCAATGCAATGCGACTGCACGATTGCGACAAATCACCTATATATTTTACATGTTCGATGTGCAGTTTTTTCTTCGACAGATCAATTATTTTTTCAAGTGTTTGCGGTGCAATGGTAACCAGGTAAGGCTTCTGCGCATCGCTTTCTTTTTCCCATCCCATGGCTGTGAGTACACCCGTTAAAACGCCATCGGGCCTGTGCGCATGTATATAATCGTGAAAACGCCACACCACCATCCTGTGTTTCTGCAGCAGTTCTTGTTTGAACCGGTAAACGTCATCGTTTTGGAGCCAGCTGGTATCGTCGGTATGATTATAAAACGTAGGTTCATGAGCAATGATGAAATTGGCGCCCAGCTTTGCTGCTTTTTCAATCACTTCATTGGTGGCAAACATGGTAGTTACAATACCGGTTACGGTATCACCGGCATTACCTGATTTTATGGTATCTACCGTTGTGGTAAAAGGAGCGCCCGGAATGCTTTTTAAAATGATATCAATGACCTGCTGAACGGTAAATGATCGGGAAGTAGTGGCGTTTGAAGTTGCCATACCTGCACCCGGTACCAGTAACAATGGAAAAGTTCCGGCAGCAGTGATTAGGGTGGTAACAAACTCTCTTCTTTTCCAGGGTCTGCCAAAATAATTTTCATGAACTGTGGGTGTGGGCATAAGTTGTTTTTATGATCTTTAAATTTAGGTAATTCCTGAAATTAAGAAGCAAGGCACAAGGAACAAGGCTCAGGGCACAAGGTTCGGGCAGCAACAGGCAACAGACAATTAGGAAATTCAAAATTGAGGCGAGTTGCCTGGTGCCTATTGCCCATTGCCTATTGCCTTGAATCCATGGCACAACTTTTTAAATGAATTAATAAATACTTTACTATGCGCGACTGGCTACGATCATTAATAGCAGGCTATGCCGCCTGGAAATGGGGCGGAGGATGCCTCGGCACCATTGTGATATTTTTATTAGTGTACTGGTTATTGGGACATTGCTAATCAATTGGCAATAGCTAATAAGCAATAGACAATCCTTTCACTTCCGCCTACGTTAAAGCTTCGTAGAACAAGCCGTTGCGCCTAACATTTGCTATGAACAAATTGCCAATTGCCCGTTGCATATTGCCAATTGCTGCCTGCTTTTCATACTTCGCAACCTGCCGTTCGTATGAATTTTATCAAAATACAGGTGTTTTGCCGATTTTTATGGTTCTATGAAAAGAATTCTGTTGCATAGTGCATTCTGGATCGTGTATTTGTTGCAGGATACCATGCTGGAATTTTATTGGGTAGGGCCGGTCATAAAAAATATTCCCGATAACATACAGTTCTGGATGGCATTAAAAGCCGCCGTTGCTGCGGTGTTGCCCAAACTGCTGATCACGTACTTTATTATATATGTTACGATCAAACAGGTATTGAAGGAAAGTCAAAAAATGTCGTGGATCGTAGTGCAGGCAGTAGCAGCAATAATAGTTACCGTAATTATTTACCGGTTTATTTCAAAATATTACATCACCGGGGTTATCTACACAGGCATACTGAAGGACCGTCCGCTTTTTGACATGCTCGGCTTATTACTGACCGTGATGGATATCGGCTTTGTATCGGGCGTAGCCATTGGTTTAAAACTGCTGCGCATTCAGCTACACACCCGCGAGCGGGAGAAAAACCTGGTTAAAGAAAAACTCGAAGCTGAATTAATGTTTCTGCGCCACCAAACCAATCCACATTTTTTATTTAATACGCTGAACAATATTTATGCACTGGCCCGAAAAAAATCGGAGCATACTGCCGAAGTGGTTATGCGGTTATCGAAATTGTTGCGATTTATGTTATATGAATCAAAAAGCAATCTGATTACGATAGCCGATGAAATAAAAATTCTGGATGATTACCTTGAACTCGAAAAAATGCGGTATGAGCGGTTGACCATCCGGATGCAAAAAGATATCGACGACAACACTAATAAAATTGCCCCGCTGCTATTGTTGCCTTTTGTTGAAAATGCTTTTAAACACGGCGCCGGCGAAAGCCGCTTCGATTCATTTATTCATATTAACGTAAAATTGCAGCAGGGGCTGCTTACCTTTAACATCGAAAACACAAAAGAAAATGATACGGGGCACGAAATAAAAGACAATATCGGCCTGCGTAACGTGCGACGGCAACTGGAGCTGATGTATAAAGAATATGACCTGCAGTTACAAAACCAGCCTCATATTTTTACCGTACACCTTTCAATAAACCTTAACAGCTATGCAACAGTATAAATGCATTATTGTTGAAGATGAACCGCTCGCGGCAGAAGTAGTAAAAGATTATGTTTTGCAGATCCCTTTTCTGCAATTACGCGGCATTTGTACCGATGCATTGTACGCTATGGAAATGCTGCAAAAAGAAAAGATCGACCTGGTATTTCTCGATATTCATCTGCCTAAACTGAAAGGACTTGATTTTGTAAGAACCTTAAAGAACCCGCCTCAGATTATTATTACATCTGCCTACCAGGAATATGCCCTTCAGGGATATGAACTGAACGTGGTCGATTACCTGTTAAAGCCCATTGAATTCAATCGTTTTTTAATGGCGGTTAACAAGTTGAAAGAACAGCCTGCAGCAGCGGGTTTGGGCAATCTGTCCGTTACCACCGCCGAAAGGGCGCATCTGTTTTTTAACGTAAGTAAAAAGAGGGTAAAGATTTACATAGATGAAATTCTTTTTATTGAAAGTCTGAAAGAATACATACGCATAACTACAAAAGATAAGTCGATACTCACCAAGTTTCAACTGGGACAAATTGAAGAAATGCTGTCACAGAACGGATTTCTGCGCATTCATCGGTCATTCCTCATTGCCAAAAATAAAGTTGATGCGTTTTCTGCTACCGATGTTGAAATAAACGGCAAACAGATACCTATTGGAAGAAGTTATAAGGAACTGGTGATAGCGATGTTGGAGAAGTAGGCAGTAGGCAGTGGGCACCAGGCAGTAGGCAATCTGTGTGGCCTGGTTAAGTTATTGTTTGCTCAAAAGTGCCGTCAGGCATGATATGTCGGTAGAAAATTCAAAGGAATTTTTTTATCGTCCCGTTCGGGACGAAACATGGGGTAAGCTTTAAATTTCAATTCGTTCCGTCCCTACGGGACGAACACCCAGCTGTGATTACCCTGCTACCAACATTCGATGCCTGACGGCATTATTCAGGCATATCAACAACAAGGTAAATAGTACGAAAGGCAAACAGTTGATGTAGATTGTTATTTGAAAAGAAGTGTGTGCGCTTCGTTGAATAAATGCAACATCTATTGCTTCAGATTATAATTTCACTGTTAAACCATAACCATGACAACTGTTAATGCCATATCATCGCCTGTGCCTTCGTCAAAACCGGTGTTCCAAACCATTGCCTGGCTGGGACTGCTGGTAGGAACTCTCGATATTTGTTCTGCCTGTTTACAGGCCTATATAGTTAAAGGACTAATGCCCGTTGTTATATTTCGATATGTTGCCAGTGGCTTCTTTGGCAAAGATGCATTTACCGGTGGTGCAATGATGCCTGTTTATGGTCTTTTATTCCATTATTTTATTGCCTATAGTTTCACTGCCTTTTTCTTTTTGATATATCCGAAGGTAAAAATCATGTCGAAGAATATGCTGGCTACGGCCATTGTATATGGCATTTTTATGCAGGCAATCACCAACTTCATAGTATTACCGCTGAGCAAAATTGGCAAAATCACCTTTCACCTGGATAAACAATTAATAGCTACAGGCATATTAATAATTGCCATAGGATTACCCCTTTCGTATGTTGCGAAAAGGTTTTATTATTCTAAAGTGAAATCTGCTTAGTCTACATAATTCTGCACATAGCCGGGTTTCGTTTTAGTTACCTGTTTCCGGTTCCCTGGTACCCGGCAACTGGTAACCGGTAACCAACTACTTCCATCATAATTTCTTCACCGCAATTGTATTTCTCACCTCCGTACTATCTGTCTTCACAATGGCTTCGCCCTTGCAATTTGTAAAGTATACATAATTGCCTCTGTCGTAAAACCGGTATACTTTGCAGCCATCGTGTTCAAAAAGATATTCAATTTTATAATCTTTATTATTGTGCGAGGGTTCAGTTGTTATAGGTTCTTGTACGGTGCACGCTACAAATGGCGCCGCCAGCCAGCATAAAAGATATTTTTTCATGGAAAGTATTTCCTTAAAATTAAATTGACCGCCCCTGCATAAAAAGCTAAAATTGAATTTTAACTAAATCACAGGAACCAAATGACAAAAATCAAATCGTAAAAGGTGTGAAGAGGTTTGCAGGCTGTTAATTCATTATTGACCATTGACAATTCACCATTCACCTGATAAAATCAATGAAGGAAAACACTTAGGTGAATAAAATAATATATTCGAAATAATATTTATGTATTCGAAAGCATTTAAATTTGCTTTTCCGATCCCTGTAATTACTTCTTAGTCTGATTTCTTATACAACCAGCAACCCCTACTGCTACAGATCTCAACCATTCAGGAAAATAATCTTTGTCCGATTTCCGGCTGATTTATACAATATGATTGGTTAGTATGCAACTTTTTTAATTCGTTCTACCCTAAGGTTAAGGTGCCGGAAGTATTCTTTCAGCGCTTTCTCTGGCATAACTTTCAACTGTTGATATATTATTGGTTCAACCCGCACAGGAGAAAGGGCATTTATTGCTCCTGTGTATTACTGCTAATGTATAAGCTATGTGAGGGTACAACTATTTGTACGCACATTTCGCTTACATAACATAATTTATTTATGAAAAGCCACGAATAGGGGGACCGGATTTTCCGGCCCCCTTTTAAATTTTGCTTATCGTTGAATGATCATTTGTGTAACCCGAACTTCGCCGGCGTTGATCAGTTTTACATAGTATACGCCGCTTGTTAATTCTCTGGTATTGATATTGAGGCTGTGCAATTGTTTGGTAGCAACTTCTCCTTTTGAGGCAGGCAGTACCATCTGTCCGCGTGCATTATAAATTTCAATACTGTATTTGCCGGGCTGGCTCAGTGTAAATGAAATAGTACAATTGTGCGAGGAAGGTGTGGGATAAACCATCAGCACCGCCTTCGTGTTCGATGATGCTGAAGCTGGTTCAGCATTTACAGCCACACGGGCATAATGGCATTCGCAGTTACCGAGGTAGCAACCGTGCCGCAAATGATCGGCCACCTGATTTTTATCGATGCAAATTTCATGACCGCGATGGCATACAATCACTTTTTGATTATTATATCCGCAACGTACATCAATAACGTTGATGGTCACAGATGCCGTCGCTATACAGCCATATTGATTGGTGGCTGTTACGGTAAAAGTATATGAGCCTACTTTTGTGGGTGTAAATACCGGGTTGGCAACAGTTGCATTACTTAATCCCGTTGCAGGCGCCCAGCTGTACTGCGACGGTGTGGCATTGGTTGCGGTAAGCGTTACCTGTTGTGCGCCATAACCCAGGAAAATAGTATTGGCATCTGCTCCCGTATAGGTTGTGTTGGTTCTGCTCACAGCAATAGCTGGTGCAGGAATGCTGCCTGTTACCGTAACGATCGCTTTTGCTGAAGCGACATTGTTGTTTGAATCAACTGCGGTTAATTGTATTTCATTGGGTCCGATATTCAGACAGGTGAATGTTGATTTATCGATGATCAGTTCTTTGATGCCATAGGCATCTGATGAACCATTATTAATATCAGCTGCAGAAACTGAAGCTGTTCCGTTGCTGAGTGTAACAGAAATGTTTTTGGTAATTACAGTGGGCGGCACGGTATCGGTAACGGTAAACGACCAAACCGGCCCCGTTGCTATTTCGCCATCGCGAACCGCATCAACCCGCCAGTAATAAGTGCCCAGCCTGGTAACATTGGTTAAAATAGTAGTTGTTGGTGTAAGCGTTGATGATTGCATCGCCATACTATCGGGTGAAGAACCGGTATATACGGTATAGGTTTGTGCGTTGCCTTTCCACGAAAGCGGAATATTTCCATAGGCAATACCAGTATCGCCATTAGCTGGTTGCGGATCGGTAACAGGTGCAACAAGTGGTGTACCGGTTAAAACCAGCGCCATTTCTGCAGGAGATAGGGCATAGTTGTACAATCGAACATCGTCAATTATATCGTGAAATGGTTTGTTTTCGGGCGAATTACCAATGAGCAGCGAAAGGGCTTTACCGGTTGTTCCGGTTGTTGTATATGTTTTTGAACCTGCCAGTACTCCATTGATATAAAGTTTGATCTGTTTGGCGCCTGTATCCTTTATGGCCATGATGTTCGTAAAGCTGTTATTGAAAATATTAAAGGCCGTAGCTTTTTTTATACTTACATCAATATTGCTTTTTGCCGAAGCATCGTCGATGGCAAAGGTCAGCGTGCTGTCTTTTAACTGTATGCCATACCATTTTCCGCCGGGGTCGGTGAACTGGCCTTTGTGTATCAGGTAACAATCTTTGCCTGCAGATGAATTGTAATTGCTGGTTCCGTCGGTTAATTTTATCCATAACGAAATGGTAAATGAATTGGCATCGAACAACAAATGTTCATCATGCGCAATCGTAACATTGCCGGTGCCTGTTGCATTTTGATATTGCAGGCCGTTGCCGAATTTACCGCTTGTAAATAAGGCGTCGGGTAAATTAACCAGCGTTCCGTTTTGATGATAATTGCTGTTGTCGGCAACAGAAGTGCCGGCCGTTTCATCAAATTTCCAATGACCTGCCATGCCTTTGGGCGATACAGCTCTGAATGCCCATATGGCGCCTGTGGTGGTGCCTGCATTACCGGTGGCGTCAACCCGCCAGTAGTAAGTTGTTTTTGGAGTAAGACCGGTAAATGTATAAGATGGATTGTTCAGTTCAACATCGGCTGTAAATGTGAGGTTGCCGGTATCGGTACCACTGTATAATTTATATCTGGAGGTTTTTAATCCGCCTTTCCAGATAACACGCACGCTATCGCCATACCCTTCGAGCAATGCTCCGTTTACAACTGAAGGACTATAAGTCTGTATAGGAAGCGGACTTGTATAATACAACCCAAGAACTTCATCGGCGCTCAGCGCATAGTTGAAAATTTTCAATTCATCGAGCATGCCTTTGTAGGGAGCGGGTTTATTGGCGGTTGATAAAAACTCCAACGCCCCGATATTGCCAATGATCAGATCGCTTGCTTCGCCAATGCCTGCATTGGCTTTTGTGATAGCAGTTTCTTTAACCAGTGCTCCATTCATATACAACCGTAATTTTTTTGCGGCCGTATCTCTGATGGTGATCACATGCACCCAGTTGCCGGTGAAGAAGGGTGTACCATCAGCCTGCAACTCGTCTTTACCGCCGCCACCGGCATCGTTATCGTCGTCGATGGCAAAGCGAATCTGTTTGTTTTTAAACTCAATATCGAACCGTTTGCCAGTTGCACCGGTAGTGGCATTGCGGGTAATAGAACCTTTGCATAAAAGATAAGCGCTGGTATTGTTATCGGGCGGCAATAACGACGCGTCAGCTTTCATCCAGAATGATAATGAAAAAGAACTTTTATCAAGATACAATTGATCCTGGTGCGGAATATTCACTACATACATGGCTGGGTTGGCAGTAGCAAAATCAAGCGCGCCGCCTACCTTGCCCTGTACCCGTATACTTTGATTGTCATCGTCGAGCCCCAGTATACCGTGGTTCTGGTAAACAGATGAATCGGTAACCTGGCGGCCTTCTGTTTCATCAAAACTCCACTGACCCACCATGCCTGCAGGAAATGTTTTGGTTGTTCTGAACCACCACAAATTGCCTGTGGTAGTGCCTTTGCTGTTAATGGCATCGATACGCCAGTAATATGTTGAAAAATCTGTCAGCCCCGATGCTGTATAGGATACACTGGTTGCATAGGGTATTTCGGCCTTTTTAATAAGGTGAGCCGTATCGGTTCCTGTATATACTGCATACTTTTCGGTATTGCTGCTGCCCGTCCATTTTAACACCAGGGTTCCGGATGATAATTCAGCATATTCAAATCCGTTAGCCGGAACGGGTGCAGAGGCTATTGCAGGGGCCGATGGCAGCGGTGGTGTTTTTACCGAAACAGGTGTGCTGTACGACGAAAAACCCGTTGCATTTATCGCTTTGATACGGTAATACCAGGTGGTGTTGGGCAACGGGCCGGTTGAATCGATATAAGATGTTGCATTCATGGCCGGATGTGCAATATCAGTATAGGTAACGCCATCCTGCGAGCGTTCAAGCACAAAATAGTCTTCATTATTCGCATTGTCGGTCCATTGAACAGTGATGGTGCTGTAAGGAGCAGGCTGTTCAAACGACAAAGCGGTTAACACAACATTGGTGGGAGGTTTTATAAAAGTGGCCGGTGGTATGGCAGGTAGTGAATTGATGTATACTTCAATATTTAAATATTGCGTATACACGGTGCTGTAAGCTGTAGCATCTGCCGCATTGTTTTTATTTAATCCGTTGGCATCTTCCCAGCTATCGGGCATGCCATCGGCGTCGGTATCCAAAGGCGCCGGAGCATTGAATACAGTGCCCACACCACCATTGGCAAAAGGCAGGTCGCTTTCGCGATATACATAATATCCTTTTGTTCCACGCGAACGCACTTCTTCGGCCAGCAATGAATCGACCTGGTCGCGATGTGGATAACAGGCGCCTACACTGTCGATCACCCATGCATAAGCCTGTTCTGCAGTAAACGCAGGGTTCGATTGCGGGTAGGGGAAAGGCTGTGTTTTAAAACCATCGGCCCCTATACCGGGATAACCAAGTGTATCGTAGGGAACCAGATCGCCGTCGGTAATGCCGTTTTGGTTCTTATCAAAATAATTGCCGGCGCCATATAAATAAAAGGTGCCGGTGCCCCGCGAGAACGGCGTGGTTTTATCGGGTGGCGTTAACGGTCCGCTCATGAAGTAATTGTTGATGATATTTACTTCCGAAACACCGGCCGAGCCGCCCATGATATATGCATCGCCCGACCAGCCATAATTTAAATTGTCGCCCAGCCGGTTGCCGTTGCCCCAGTCGTACACCACATTGTTTACAAATTCATTGATGCCTTTTACTTTGGGGTTGCGGGTTTTATTGCTGATGTATAAATTTCTGATCAAACTTACTTTACCGCCATCGGGTGTTTGAATTAAACCGCCGGCAGAGTGGTTTTCGCGATGCAATCCCTGTGCAATGATGGAGTTTTGAACGGTGATGCTGTCGGGAGCTGTGGCTTTGCTGTCCCAGTTAATCGAAAAAACTTCATCCATGCCCCAGCTGAACGACATATGATCGAAGATCATATTGTTACCGTTGGCCAAACCCGATGCATCTTTTCCTGAATTGCCGGTAGCGCCGAGGCGTATACGTAAATACCGCGAAATGGTATTAGAAGCACTGGTAAAGGTTACCCGTTTGCCGAAAAAAACAATACCATCGCCCGGCGCTGTTTGTCCGGCTATGGTGCAATTGGCCGACACCACCACATCCGATACAAGATTAATGATGCCGCCAACGGCAAACACCACTACACGCCCCGGAACGCTCACCGCTTCTCTGAAAGAACCCGGTCCGCTGTCGTTCAGGTTGGTAACCACATATACAGTGGGATTGGCAACTGCCCGCGCTCCCTTTGCAAAACGGCCGAAGCCGGTAGCGCCGGGAAAAGCAGGCGTTTGAGCATGTGTTATCAAAAAAAGATGAAGGAAAAGAAGGAAAAAGAACGGATAGGCAATCGCTTTGCGCCGCGCGTGCGCAGTACTAAGGATAAAATTTCGCATGGCAATTAATTATGGTATTGAATTATTGGCAATCGTTTAGCGCACAATGATCACAGTGTGATCATTGGTATTCAATGGTACTTAATTGTGGTGATTACATTATCCTGCACCATCCTGCAGCAGATTTCCTGATTTCTGATTTTGAGATTTTTTGATTTCATTTAATGTAATCTTCAAAACAAATCTCAAAATCCCTAAATTTAAAAATCTCCAAATCCATTACTTTTTTAAAATTGCCTGCTGCAAACAATGCAGTGCCCGTTGTAAAACAAGTAATGAGCATAACTGCAGATGCGGTACCCATAACAAAATATATAATGGAGGTAACCAGTTTGGTGATGCCCGTTGTGAATCAGGTTACGGGCATCACTGCGAATGTAATGGCTATAACAAAATATATAACGGGGATAACCAATATTGGTAATGCCCATTGTAAATTATGTAATGGGCATAACTGCGAATGTTATGCCCATCACTGCGAATGTGATGGCCTCTGCTCATTTGGTTTTTGCAATTTCAAAAATGTAATGGCCATAACATGTTTTGTAATGGGAGTATCCATTTTGAAGCACCCCGCTGAAACGTCTGCGGCGGGCGCCACAAAGAAAGCTATGGCTATAACATATCTGTTTTTGGCAATTTCATGATTGGTGATGCCCATTGTTGGTTTTACAATGGCCGTTGTAAAGCAATCGATGGGCATGACCCGGTTAGTACAAGGCAATAACATATTTTGTGATGGCCACAACATTTCACGCGATGGCCGCAAATGTTTCACTATTCAGCATTTCAATGATGCAATGACCAATAACAAAATTGCTTTTACCCATTGTAAAGAAGGAATGCCAAATGCCTATAAAGAAATTCCCGGTTTTGTTTGCATAATTTGCAACTATTTGCGCAGATTTCTCGCCTTTTGCTGTGAAACTGCAACCATTTAAATAAATTTATGCGATTTTTTTGCAATTAATTTTTGCATTTTTGGAGAATGGGCCTAAATTAGTGGTTGATTTGTTGAATGCTTTTTCCAACTCTAACACTTATAAAGAAAATTACGCATGACAACACAACGCAGAAATGCTCTTAAAAAATTGTTCGCTTCTGCAGCCGCTACTGTAGGATTGGGATTTTTAGCAAAGGCTGAAACATCGGCTGCTGCACCCCGGGAAAAGGAAGTCTCTGATATTGTATACGACCAGGTAATTCCCCTGTTTTCACAAGCCACCAAATTCAACGGATTATTATTTATAGCAGGTCAGGGCGCCCACTTTCCCGGTGATATTAAATCGCACACCGATCACGTGTTGAAGGAGATGCAAAAACAGCTCGAAGCCAATGGTTCTTCTATGGAAAAAGTATTGAAAGTAAATGTATATCTCGACGATCTCAAGGATTATAAAGATATGAATGAGGTGTTCAAAGGCCGCTTTGGAAATAAGCCACCGGTGCGTACCACCGTAGCTGTTGCCAAAGGAGGCGTTCCGGGCGACTCATTGGTTGAAATGGATTGTATTGCTTACGTGTAAGCATTATTGTTCTCTGGTTAAGGTTCTGCTATTGCCGTAGTGGGCAGTTTTTATTCTCTTATCGCTGTGCCGCTACGCTTTTTAAGATTTGATGTTTTAATCCCGATCGTTATCGGGGCAAATGATCATTTACCCTCTCTGAAGAGGCAAGTCCTGTGCCGGTATTTGTAAGCGATTTTGATTGTTATCGGAACAAGGATGACCACTTAAATATACCTACTTGAATGTTTGCCAGGTAATTCAACAAATTGGTCATCTATAAAATTAACTGTGTATGCAACGGAGAAAATTGCTTAAATTTTTTTCTCTTTTCCCACTGGCCGGCGGAGTATCTGCTATTCCGTTTCAACGAACACTCGCTGCGCCTGCTGCTCCTCCATCTGTTAAACGCAACCTTTTTAAAGAACTGGGTGTTCGCACTTTTATCAATGCCGCGGGTACCCTTACTTATATGACAGGTTCACTGATGCACGATTATGTGCTGGATGCAATACAAGGTGGGGCTACCGAATTTTGTTTGCTCGATGAGCTGCAGGATAAAGTAGGCGAAAAGATCGCCGCACTGGTTCATTCAGAATCGGCTGTGGTAACATCGGGCGCCTTTTCGGGCATGACGCTGGGACTGGCCGGCATATTAACCGGTATGGACCAGAAAAAAGTGGAGCAGTTGCCGCACCTCGATGGCACCGGTATGAAATCGGAAGTGATTATTCAAAAAGCACATGATATCGTATACAACCATGCTTTAAAGAACACCGGTTGTAAACTGATTTATGTTGAAACAGCGGAAGAAGTTGAGAAGGCCATCAATGATAAAACAGCACTGTTACATTTTTTAAATATCGAAGCCGACAAAGGCAAAATAAAACACGAGGAGTGGGTGGCGCTGGGAAAAAAGCACAACATTCCTACTTCTATCGATGTTGCAGCCGATGTGCCTCCCGTATCGAACCTGTGGAAGTTTAACGATATGGGTTTCAGCTTTGTGGTAATATCAGGTGGAAAGGCCATGCGCGGTCCGCAAAGCGCCGGATTGCTGATGGGCAAAAAAGAGATCATAGCAGCCGCCCGTTTGCATATGCCGCCACGCGGATTTAATATCGGCCGTGGTTTTAAAGTAAATAAAGAAGAGATACTGGGCCTGTATGTAGCGGTGGAGCAATACATAAAACAGGACCATGATAAAGAATGGAAAGAATGGGAAGCCTCAACTGCTGTTGTTGATAATACAGTGAAATCGGTGAGCGGTGTAACCACCGAAATAACCGTTCCGCCCCTGGGTAATGTTACACCCACTTTAAATATTTCATGGGATACAGCCAAAGTAAAACTAACCGGTAAAGAGCTGCAGGAAAAATTGCGCAATGGCAATCCTTCCATCGAAATAGGCGGTGTAAAGGATAATGGCATAACCGTAACCGTATGGATGCTGAAACCGGGGCAGGATAAAATTGTTGCAGCGCGGATTAAGGAGGAGCTGACAAAAGTTGGATAGAGGCAACGAGGCACAGAGACAAAAGGCATCTGTCTTCGCTATTCCGATAATTATCGGGCGGCGAACAAGCAATAAAAAGGCTCGCGACCCAATCAAAAGGCTATAACAAGGAAAAGGCACAAGGAAACGAAGTATGGAGGAGTAATCCTTCATACTTCCTCCTTGGTTACCGGTTTCTTTGCGCGAAGTGCATCTGCGTTTATCTGTTCAATCCGACAAAATAATAATTGCGCTACACTAAGGCGCAAAAGTATTAAATGCAAATTCCTTAGCGCCTTTGGCCTTTGCGCGAAATAAAATTTTTGCACGAAATATCTGATCAACTAAAACCAAACCGGCCCATGCGTAAAACGGGTATTTTGTTTTTTTTGCTGATTTGTGTGTTGCATTGTTCTTACGCACAACAATATGCTATAGTAATTAAAGGCGGGCACGTAATTGACCCCAAAAACAACATCAACGAAATAATGGATGTTGCTGTACAGGACGGCAAAATTAGTAAGGTTGCCAAAAATATAGATGCATCCAAAGCCGCTCAGGTTGTTGATGCAAAAGGCTTATATGTTACACCCGGACTGATCGATCCTCATGTTCATGTTTTTTACGGAACCGACCCCGAGCGAACCTATAGCAATGGCACGCTGGCCATAGTGCCCGACGGGTTTACTTTCAGAAACGGTGTTACCACAGTAGTAGATGCCGGCTCTTCGGGCTGGCGCAATTTTCCCCTCTTCAAAAAACAGGTGATCGACAATTCACAAACACGCGTACTTGCATTTATAAATATTGTGGGCGAAGGCATGCGGGGAGGTGTATACGAACAGGATACCAACGATATGGATGGCAAGCTCAGCGGCATGACGGCAAGGCGCTATCATGATTATGTTGTTGGTATTAAAGTAGCGCACTTTGTGGGTGCCGACTGGAAACCGGTTGATGAAGCTGTAAAAGCAGGCGAACTGGCCAATATGCCGGTAATGATCGATTTTGGCGGCAGCAATCCACCTTTGTCTATCGAAGAACTATTTACAAAACACCTGCGGCCCGGCGATATCTTTACACACTGCTTTGGACAGCTGCGCGATCGCGAATCGATTGTCGATATCAATTCAAAAAAAGTAAAACCTTTTGTTACCGAAGCGCAGAAAAAGGGAATTGCGTTTGATGTGGGCTATGGCTCCATCAGCTTTGCATTTACCCAGGCCATACCCGCACTGAAAAGCGGTTTTATTCCCAATTCGATCAGTACCGATATTCATACCAACAGCATGAATGCCGCCATGAAAGACATGCTGAATGTGATGTCGAAATTAATGGCTATAGGCATGCCTCTCGATGCGGTTATACAGGCTTCAACCTGGAATCCTGCCAAAGAAATCAAACACGAAGAGCTGGGCCATTTATCTGAAGGCGCTATTGCCGATATAGCTATATTGGGTATGCGCACCGGTAAATTTGGCTTTTACGATTACACCGGTTACAAAGTAGATGGCACCCAAAAACTTGAATGTGAAATGACCATCAAGGGCGGCAAAATAGTATATGATTTAAATGGCATTGTAACACCCATGGTGTTGAGTAAGCCGAACTGGTGGTGAAAATTTGTTTGTTTGTGGGCTGAGTTTTTATAAACTGCTTTGCGCCTTCGCCGCCTTTGCGCGAACATAAACGATTTTAAAATGAAACGAGTAACCATAATTGTAACGATTGTTCTTCTTTCTTATAAACCCTTTTGCGCAAATGCGCAAACCATTCCGCGCGATGAACTCATTTTCCTGACTTCAGAATGGAAAGGGGAACGCTTTGCCGATGGACGGCCAAAGATATCCGACGACCTCGTTCGCCGGGCAAAAGCCATTGCCATTGAAGATGCCTGGACGATACTAAGCAACGAAGGATATACCTGCCAGTACGAAGGCAACTGGAAAATGGTTCATACCGATACGCCCGTTGTTGGCCGGGCCCTGACCGCCAGCTTTATGCCCGCCCGGCCCGATGTTGAAAAGAACATCAAAGAGCGTGGCAAAAAAGAAGGACGCATTGGTAATACCAATTCGTGGCCTATCGATATGCTCACCAAAGGCGATGTATACGTGGCCGATGGATTTGGAAAAATTTCGGGCGGTACTTTAATAGGCAGCAACCTCGGCAATGCCATCTACAGCAAGTCGGGCAACGGCGTGGTATTTGATGCGGCTGCCCGCGACCTTGAAGGGCTGACAGATATAAAAGGTTTTAATGCGTATGTTCGTGACTGGGACCCGTCTTACCTGAAAGATGAAGTATTGATGGGGTTGAACACGCCCATTCGGATTGGCCATGCTATTGTACTGCCCGGCGACCTCGTGATTGCCAAAAAAGGCGGCGTATTATTTATTCCGGCGCACATGGCCGAAAAAGTAATTGTAACGGCAGAATTTGTTATTTTAAAAGATAAATTTGGCATTAGTATGCTGAAGGAAGGAAAATATACCCCCGGCCAGATCGATAGCCAGTGGACAGACAAAATAAAACAGGATTTTCTGGATTGGTTGAAAAAGAACCCGAACGAAATTCCCATGACGCGCGAACAGCTGGATGAGTATATGAAAAAGAGGACCTGGTAAAGTCGTGAATGGTGAGTGGTCAATGGTGAGTAAAAGCCGTTTCACTATTGAAATTCACTATTGACGATTGACCATTGACCATTCACCGTTCACAACTCACAACTCACAATTCACCATTCACCAATGAACAGTTATAAGATTGCTTTGTCGGCAGCAGTAATTTCCTTAATCGCCTTTGTGTTGTTTATAACGCAGGGCAAAAACAGCTATGCAGGCCCGCTGCTGATTGCGTTTTTTATATTTCTTTCCATTGGCTTCAGAGGTTTTGCTCCCGTAAAGGGATTCTCATTTACCATGCTCATTTTTGCAGCAGTTACAACCGCCTTGTATTATCCGAAATATTTCGATACATGGGGTGGTTTTAAACTGGCCACACTGTTTACTCCTTTATTACAGTTGATCATGTTTGGCATGGGCACCGAAATGGGCGTGAAAGATTTTGCCGGTGTTATAAAAATGCCCAAAGCCGTGCTTATCGGACTTTTTGGCCATTTTACCTTTATGCCGCTGGCTGGTTATACACTCGCCAAAGCATTTAATTTTCCACCCGAAATAGCAGCAGGCGTGGTGCTGATCGGCAGCATGCCCTGTGGTATGGCCTCCAACGTAATGTCGTACCTCGCCAATGCAAACCTCGCTTTATCAGTTACGCTAACGGCTATCGCTACGTTGTTATCGCCTTTTTTAACGCCGTTATGGATGAAAGTACTGGGCGGGCAATTTATAAAGGTTGATGCGCTGGGCATGATGTGGGATATAATTAAAATCGTTGTGCTGCCAATCGGCGCCGGTCTTGCTTTCAACCAATTTTTTAAAGGCAAGGTTCAATGGCTCGATAAAGTGATGCCGCTGATTTCGATGTTCGGCATTGCCTTCATTATTGTTATTATAGTGGCGGCCGGTCGCGATAATTTATTAGTGATTGGTCCTGCATTGATCGCATGCGCACTTCTTCATAATACCACCGGTTATTTATTTGGTTACTGGATAGGCCGTGGGTTCGGTCTTGCCGAACGCGACGCACGAACCATTGCTATTGAAGTAGGCATGCAAAACGGCGGACTGGCATCGGGCCTCGCCCGCGAAATGGGCAAAGCCGCCACCCTGGGATTGGCGCCTGCTATTTTTGGTCCTATCATGAATATTACCGGCTCTATATTAGCCTCGGTGTGGCATCGCAAACCACCGGTTGAAGACCTGAAGGCAGTGACCTCAAATACCAAAACCAGTGAGGCAAATAGTCTTGAAGTATAAATTCTCTTTTTTCTTATTTAGTCCGCTTCGCGGAACACTTTTTTCAAATTACAATCCAAATTCAGTTGAGGAAAAAACTTTACAGCACGGGTAAAATTCACGCGCTTTACTTTCAGCCTTTATAGGCATAATTTTTTTATCCAATATGATACTCCCTTTTTAATCATTAAACTCATTGATTATGGATAAAAATCAAAATCAGGGTTCCCAATCCTGGCGCTCAAATCAGGAGTGGAATCAAAACAGAAATCGATTCAATCAACAGAACGAACAAAATCAAAATCGGGAGGATTATAATTCAGGATACGGCTATAATCAGGGCAGAGGTATGCAATCACGCAGGGATTATCGTAGTGGAATGGAAGAAGGCGATTACGACAGGCTTTCGAATCAGGATTATAGCAGAACCAACTATATGCCCGATAATGATGAAAACCGGTATGGAAATGACCGCGACTATGAAAGCACACAATACGGCACTTCGGGAACCTATGGATACAGAGGTAGCTCGGGCATGGGAGGTTATGGCCAGGGATACTCAGGTATGGGCAGCAGCTCAGGTCGCAGTAGCTACGGCAGCATGGGACAAGGCGGCAATTATGGACGGCAAAACTGGCAGCGAGAAAATGAAAACATGGGTAATTATGGTGATTATGGATCAGGTTATGGATCCGGATATGGAAACAGGTATGGCAGCGAAAGCGGCTATGGCAGAATGTCGAGGGAAGGCAAAAGGGAAAATATGTTCCGTGGTGAAGGCAGATACGGAAGAGAGGGGCGTAACCAGGATCGCAACTGGTGGGAACGTACCCGCGATGAAGTTTCTTCGTGGTTTGGCGATGACGAGGCCGAACGCCGCCGTGAAATGGACAGGTATTATGAAGGTGGGTACAGAGGTAAAGGACCAAAAACATATCACCGCTCGGAAGAACGTATAAAAGAAGACGTATGCGACAGGCTTACAGATGATGATATGCTCGATGCTTCGGACATTGAAATTGAAGTTCATACCGATGAAGTAATATTAACAGGCCGCGTTGACAACCGCATGCAAAAACGGCGTGCCGAAGATCTGGTAGAATCTGTATCCGGAGTACGAAATGTTGAAAACCGGCTGCGTGTTGGACCAGGCAATATAGCTTCTTACACCGACAGCACTTCGGGTACTTCAGGCATTTACAATCAAAGCCGCGAAAGAAATATTGAATGATGGGTATTTGGTAAAACAGAATAATCTGATAACAATCGCAAAGCGTCTCTCAACCGGGGGACGCTTTTGTTTTTATCGAAGAAGCCGAAGAGCCGCAGGTGTTACCAAAAAACTATGTTAGTGAAAAAGGAAGTATGACTGATAATGAACTAACTTAAAACTTATTACTTACAACTTTCTTTCATCTTCGCATACTTCTTCCTGTTCTCCATAATACTCTCCATATGTTGTACTGCCCACTGAGCCAGGTGTTCAATATGAGGTAACAGGCTTCGGCCCAGGTCGGTTATTTCGTATTCAACCCGTGGTGGAATTTCGGGAAACAATTTACGCGTCAGCAATCCGTCGGCTTCCAGCGAACGCAATGTAACGGTGAGCATTTTTTGTGAAATATCACCTATTTCCTGGTTCAGCTCATTAAATCGCATCTTTCCCTTGTGGCCCAGCAATGAAATGATCAGAATGCTCCATTTATCGCCAAACCGGTCAAGAATATGCCGGATGGGGCATCCGGAGTGATCATTTTCGTTAATTTTTTCATTATTTTTCATGTCTAAACATTGATTTTCAGATAACTTACCTTTAGGTAACTGGCTTTCAATGGAGTAACTTCTTGGTTGGTATTAAGTTACTTATTAGCTTTGACTCTCCAAAAGAGAGTAAGAAACTAATAGGATGCAAGGTAAAACAAAAAACTAATTAATAAAAGCGTAACAAAAAATTTGACTTATGATACTGATCACAGGAGCTAACGGCCACTTAGGAACTGCCACCATTGACTTTTTATTAAAGAAAAATACACCTGTCAGCCAGATCGCTGCCCTGGTTCGTGATGAAACAAAAGGAGCTTCATTAGCTGCAAAAGGCATTGCATTAAGGACCGGAGATTATTTTGATGCCGCTTCTTTGCAAAAATCTTTTGCCGGTGTTGATGTGCTGGTATTTATTTCATCCGGCTCTATGGAAAACAGATTAGGGCAGCATGAAAATGTAGTGAATGCTGCAAAAGCAGCCGGGGTAAAACATATAATATATACCAGTGTGCTGAAAGCTTCTGATTCATTGAAATTTACTGCGGGTATTGATCATTATCATACCGAAGCGATGCTTAAAAAATCCGGTATTCCCTATACCGTATTCAGAAATACATTTTATGTTGAAGTAATTCCTATGCTATTGGGCCCCGCATTGGAAAGCGGACAATGGTATTATGCAGCAGGCGATGCCAAAGCCAATTTCGCTTCAAGGCTCGATATGGCTGAAGCCACTGCCAATGTAGCCATCAACCCTTCGCAGCATGCTAACAAAATATACGAAATCACTTCGGGCCAGTCGTATACGTTCCATGAAATTGCAACTGTATTAAGCAAAGTAGCGGGCAAAACGGTTAGTTACATTCCCATTCCTGTTGATGCTTTAAAAGAAGGTATGAAACAGGCTGGTGTACCCGAGCTATATATACCATTGATGGCAAGCATTGCCGAAAGTATTGGCGCAGGCGAAATGGATGCAACAGACAGTTCACTGGAAAAATTATTGCAACGTAAACCTGCCGATCTGAAAGAATACCTGCCTAAGGTATTGGGTGCGTAAGCCCCGTAGGGACGGCATGTTGGTAGCCGTAGGGATGGTAGGTCGGTAGCGTCCCGTAGGGACGAAATGCCGGTAACCGCAGGGATGGTAGATCCGTAGCGTCCCGTAGGGACGAAATATCGGTAGGGACGAAATGTCGGTAGAAACAAAAAATATATTATGAAAGTTGAAATATGGTCAGATGTAATGTGCCCGTTTTGTTATATCGGCAAACGCCGGTTCGAAACCGCATTACAGCAATTAAGCTTTAAAGACGACATTGAAGTGGAGTGGAAAAGTTTTCAGCTCGATCCCTCTATTCAATATCAACCCGGTAAAAACATCAATCAGTTTTTGGCCGAACATAAGGGCATAACAGTACAACGTGCCAAAGAAATGAACGATTATGTAACCAATATGGCCGCTGCCGAAGGGTTGCAGTACAATTTCGACAAGGCCGTTGTGGCCAATTCGTTTGATGCACACCGGTTTTCGCATCTCGCCTCAAAATACGGCAAAGGCGATGCGGCTGAAGAAGTTTTATTTAAGGCCTATTTCACTGAGGGAAAAAATATTTCCGACCACGAAACGCTGGTTCAACTGGGAACTGAAATTGGGTTAAACGGTACCGAGGTAAAAGAGGCGCTTGAAAACAAAGCGTACGCCAATGAAGTGCATAACGACATTGCCGAGGCAGAAACATTAGGCGTACGCGGCGTTCCGTTCTTTGTGCTCGACCGTAAATATGCCGTATCCGGCGCCCAGTCTGCCGAGGCATTTCACCAGGCCCTGGAACAAGCGTACAACGAATGGAAAAAAGAAAATAATAATTTAACAATTATAGAAGGAGAAACCTGCACTCCCGACGGAGATTGCAAATAATATTGTGGGTGAAAAGCATATTTTTGCAACCCCCTTTAATGCTTAACGCTTAATGCCCAACGCAAAACACTAAAACCGTAACGTATAACAACAAAGTATTAATCGTTCAGCATGAATCCATAAAGTTTAACGCAAAACCCGTAAACAAGTAGTAAGTGTTTGGCGTTATGCCTTCAGCGTTAAGCGTTTGGCGTTCAGCCAGCTTAGTTTTTAATTACTCAAACAATAAGAAAACATGAAAAAAGCAACTATCATCGCAGCAGCATTATTGATTTTATCAACAGCAACATTCGCACAAACATGGTCGGTAGACAAAGCGCATTCAAGATTAGGCTTTAACGTTACCCACTTAACAGTAGCCGAACTGGGTGGCACTTTTAACAGCATCGATGCAAAAATCACTTCTTCGAAGCCCGATTTTACCGACGCCGTTATTGAATTAACTGCCGATATCAACAGCATCAATACCGATAACGACCAACGCGACGGTCACCTGAAAAGCCCCGACTTTTTCGACGCAGCAAAATTTCCTACGTTCACTTTTAAAAGCACCTCATTTAAAAAAGTAAGCGATAAGAAATACAAATTAAGCGGCGACCTTACATTGCATGGCGTTACAAAACCTGTTGTACTGGATGTTACTTTCAACGGTACCAGCACCAACCCCATGAGCAAAAAAACAATTGCAGGTTTCAATATCACCGGCAAAATTAAACGCAGCGACTTTGGTATTGCACCTTCTATGCCCGCAGCCATGCTTAGCGACGAAGTTGCTTTACAGGCAAGCACTGAATTTGCAAAAGACTAATAACATTCGATTATGAAGAAGTTGATCTTTTCAATGGCAACGCTGCTGGCTTTTACAGCAGTGTTTGCCATCACGGTAGCCCAAAACTGGACTATCACTGATAAATATAGTATCAAATTTTCGAGCAACGATGTGGCAGGTATTTTTAAAACCTTTAAAGGTACCATTGCATTCGACGAGGTTAACCCTGCTGCTTCGAAATTCGATGTAACCATCGATGTGGCATCTATTAACACCGGCAACGGCCTGCAAAACAAGCATGCCAAAGGTGACGAGTGGTTCGATGCCACTAAGTATCCTGTAATAAAATACACCAGTAAAAAGGTGGTAAAAACCGGCAATACTTACCAGGTTACCGGCGATTTGCAGATACGCGGTGTTACAAAGGAAACTACCATTCCTTTTACTTTTAAACAGGCAGGTGCCACCGGCACCTTTACAGGTAGCTTTACCATTAACCGCAGCGATTTCCATATCGGCAAACCGGGCGGTGACGTGGCAGAGCAAATTAAGATCGACGTAAGCGTGCCTGTTACAAAAGGATAATAAAACCAACATAGCACTATGTTTAAAAGATTATTACTATCGGGCTTAATAGCAGGCGTGTTGGCAGGCGTGGCATCCCTCATTTATCAAAAGGTATACACCGGTGCAAACGGGGCCGATTTTTCGACCATTGTAAAACCGGTAAACGTTGTTATTGTTAGTACGTTAGCCGGTTTGCTGGCCTCTGTGGGTTATGGCTTGCTAATAAAATGGCTGCCCAAACAAGGTGAAATTGTTTTCAATTTTGTATTGGTGATACTCACTTTTGTAAGTATTCTGGGACCATTTGCCATAAAATTACCGCTCGATTTTGAGCAACCCGAACTGTTTCCGGGCCTTACCGTGCCGATGCACTTTTTCCCGGCACTGGCATGGTTTACGCTAAAGCCCTTATTTATTAAGAAATGAGCGGTGAGCGCAGTCGAATCCTGAGCGTAGTCGAAGGATGACGGTTTCCACGATCCTGAGCGCAGTCGAAGGACGCGCCCTCCGCAGTAAAATCGGCTTCAATATTTTTATAGGAAATACTGCTGTTGATTCAAGGCCGGAAGTAGAAGAAAGATTGGATTTAGTAATGTATGGATATAAATAAGGATGATAGTTGTATTCTTCCGGCCGTTTTTTTCATCCGCAGCAGCAAGTGAAAGGGTGGGGCATTCTTAAAAGAGTGGCTCACCCTTTTACATTTTACCCCGCTTTTTTGCCCTGTGAATAAATGAGCCTACTTTTGATATGAATATTACATTGTTTTTAAAGAAACCGCACTATAGCTTTACCCTGCTTATATTTGTTTATTCCTGATGAACTGAAAAAGAATTCCTTATATGAACTACTATGCGTTATTGGATGAAACAAAGCAGTATGTGACCTCGTTTTTTAATAAACATGTAAATAGCAAACTGGTTTATCATAACGAGGAGCATACCGACAATGTGGTAAACGCTGCCATTGAAATTGCCAATCACTACAGGTTAAGCGACCAGGATTATTTTATTGTAGTAGTGGCTGCATGGTTTCACGATATAGGGTATTACTTCGATCCGGCACATCATGAAGAAAAAGGCGCAGAGGAAGCCGCTATTTTTTTAAAAAGAAAAGAAGTTGAGGAGCCGGTTATTCAGGCTATCGCCGGTTGTATTCGCGCCACCCGGTTACCGCAAAACCCCCATTCCCTCGTTGAAAAGATCGTGGCAGATGCCGATCTGTTTCATTTGGGTACCTCAAAATTCACCGAAACCAATAAACTGCTGCGCAGGGAATTTATGGCCCTGAACAATATCGATATCAGCAAAGACGAATGGCGTACCAAAACCATCCGTTTACTCGAAACGCACCAGTACCATACCGATTACTGCCGTTTATTACTGAGCGATGGAAAAGCTAAAAACCTCGAAAAGTTAAAAGCGAAAGAGGCCGAAAAAAATCCCGGTGTAAAACCTGTTTTGCCTGTTTTAACAGTGGCGCCGCCGCCTGTAAAACAAAAGCAAAAACCCTCGCTCCCCGAAGATGAAGAAAAAGCAAAACGGAAGAACAGGCCCGAGCGCGGCATCGAAACTATGTTTCGCATAACATCGGGTAACCATCAGCGATTAAGCGATATGGCCGACAGTAAGGCACACATAATGATTTCGGTAAATTCGATCATTATTTCTATTTTATTAAGCGTGCTGCTAAAGAACCTCGAGCAGTTTCCGCAGTATACCATCCCCGCCATGTTATTGCTTACCATAAGCCTTGTCACCATCGTTTTTTCAATATTGGCTACCCGTCCTAATATTCCCCAGGGCACCTTTACGCAAAACGACATAAACGAACGAAAGGTGAACCTGTTATTCTTCGGGAATTTTTTCAAAATGAGCCTCGAAGATTATACATCGGGTATGCTGCAGATGATGGACGACCGCGACTTTTTATACCGCACCCTTATTAAAGACGTGTATTCGCAGGGTGTGGTATTGGGTACAAAATACCAACGACTGCGTATCTCTTACAACGTATTCATGTATGGATTGATAGTTTCTGTTATCGCTTTTGCCATTGCAGCCATTGTAACAGTTTGAAATCAGCATTAACATGCAACAATCGCCATCATTTTTCGATCGTGACCTGAGCTGGCTCTCATTTAACGGAAGGGTGCTCGAAGAAGCCGGCAGCCCTTCGGTACCCTTATTGGAACGCATCCGGTTTTTATCTATTTACTCCAGCAATCTCGATGAGTTTTCACGCGTTCGGATGCCAGCCGTAATGGCTCTGCAGCATATTAAGCAATCGGGCGATCATCATAAAAAAGAACACGACGGCAAAAGTGCTTTGCAGCAGATCATCGACATCATCAATCAGCAACAGGAGCGGTTTGGAAAAATTCTGAGTACCGAAATTTTGCCCCTGCTGAAAGAAAAGAATATTCATTTACTGTATAACGAGCCCATACCCGATGCTATAAAAGAAGACATAACGGATTATTTCTATACACAGGTAATGGCCTTTTTGCAACCGGTTTTATTGTCGCAAAGCGACAAGAAGTTTTTTCCGGAAAATAATAAGCTGTACCTGTTTACAGTAATTGAAGATGAAAAGCATCGCGAAGAGCAGGTAATTATAAATATACCATCAGATAGTTTGTCGAGGTTTTATACAACTCAGTGGAATAATGAACAGTTTGTGGTGTTTCTCGACGACATCATTAAAAATAATCTGAAGGCGATTTTTAAACAGGCAACCGTTAAAGGTTGTTATAGTTTCAAAATAACACGCGATGCCGAGCTCGAAGTGGAAGATGATTATGAAGGCGATGTAGCCCGTAAAATTGAACAGCAGCTTACCAAACGCGATTTTGGCCTGGCAACACGCCTGTTACACGAGCCCGGCATACCCGAGGCGTATCTGCAGTCGCTTATCGCTTTGCTGAAGCTCGAGCATGCCATTGTTATTCATGGCGGTTGTTATCACAATCTGAAAGACCTCGGTTCTTTTCCTGCAAAAGATGCCGGCATATGTTATGCCAAATGGCCGCCGGTACCGGTTAAAACAACTAATAATAACCGGTCGTTATTTGAGCAGATCGAACAAAAAGACATTGTGCTGCATCCGCCATATCACTCGTACGATATGGTGCTTCGTTTTTTTAACGAAGCAGCGGTCGACAGCGATGTTACAGAAATATATGTGACCCTGTACCGCATCGCCAGCGATTCACGAATTGGCAATGCCCTCGTAAGCGCGGCCAGAAATGGTAAAAAGGTATCGGTGCTGGTTGAGTTAAAAGCCCGGTTCGATGAGGCCAATAATATAAAGTGGTCGAAAAGAATGAAGGCGGCAGGCGTAAAAATTATTTACAGCGCCGCATCGTTGAAGGTGCATGCCAAAATAGCGCTCGTAAAAAGAAAAAAAGATAAACGCGTATCGTACGTAGGATTGCTGGCAACCGGAAACATGAACGAAAGTACCGCCCGGTTTTATACCGACCACATTCTTTTTACGGCCCATCCCGAAATGCTGCGCGAAATGGAACTGCTTTTCATTTTTCTGGGGCATCGTAAAAAAGCAGGCAATCCCGGTTTGATCACTTTTAATGAGTTGCTGGTGGCCCAGTTCAATTTACAACAACGGTTCTTACAGCTTATCGACCGTGAAATTAATAATGCCCGGCAGGGCCTGGAGGCGGCCATTACCATTAAAATGAACAATCTCGAAGAAAAAATTTTAATAAAGAAGCTATACGAGGCATCGGGTGCAGGGGTAAAAATAAGGATGATCGTGCGAAGCATTTGCTGTTTGATACCCGGTGTACAGGGCATGAGTGAAAATATTACCATCACCCGTATTGTTGACCGTTACCTTGAGCATGGAAGGATTTTTGTATTTCACAATGCTGGTAATAAAGAAGTGTACATGGGCTCGGCCGACTGGATGAACCGGAATATTTACCGCAGAATTGAAGTATGCTTTCCGGTTTATGACCCGGATATCAAACAACAGTTGCTTGATTTACTCGATTTGCAGTTGAACGATAACTGCCAGGCGGTTGAAATTGATGAGCACCTGAGCAATGTGCCCGTTAAAAACGAAAAATCGTTGGTATGTTCGCAGCAGGCAATTTATACGCTGCTGTCAGAAAAAATATCTTCTTAAATCGTTTATCATGTATAGGACAACAATCAGACTGGGTTTATGGACCATTTTGGGCACGGTTATATTATCAACCGCCTGCTCGCAAAATGCAAAGGATTTCGGGAGCCCGAAAGGGTATAATATGAACGACCCCAAAAAGTTTATCATGCCCCAGAGCCTGCATGAAATATCGGGCATTGCTTTTAATAAAGGCAACAGCGATACCATTTATGCCGAACAGGATGAAGAAGGCAAATTATTTTTTTTAAAACCCGGCGATAAACGGGCTGCTTCGTTCAAGTTTGGCAAACATGGCGATTATGAAGATGTGGCCATATGCAATAATTATGTAATAATGCTGCGCAGCAACGGCACCCTGTTCACTTTTCCGTTAAGTGATATTCATAGCGATGAATCGGAAAATGTTAAAGAATTAAAAGATTTGCTGCCCCAGGGTGAGTACGAAGGCATGTATGCCGATGAAAAGAACAAGCTTTTATATGTTTTGTGCAAGCATTGTTCCGACGAAAAAACTTCTAAAACCGCCGAAGGCTATATATTGCAGCTGGCCGATGATGGAACTATTGCCCAAAACAGTAGCTTTGCCTTCGATGTAAAGGATATTGAAACAATTACAGGTACAAAAAAAATAAACTTCCATCCCTCCGCCCTTGCCAAAAACCCCCGTACCAATGAGTGGTATATTGTTTCATCGGTAAATAAATTGCTGGTACTTACCGACAGCAACTGGAAAGTGAAAGAAGTGTACAAGTTAAATCCTGCCCTTTATATTCAACCCGAAGGGATAGCCTTTGATAAGGAAGGCAACCTGTATATTTCCAATGAAGGCGGCGATATTCATTCGGGAAATGTGTTGAAGATCCGTTATTCAGGTAAATGATTCTTTAAAACCTGTTTGAGGTTTGTAGTTTGTGGTTTGTGGTTCTTTCGGTGAATCGTGCTGTGCGATTTTGATCCTGTTACAATTTTAAGTTGCAGAGAGGTACTAATGATTTTTTAAAGCGCGGTAGCAACCACAAACTACAAACCACAAACTATAAACTATTAAACCAAAACCGGCCTATGCCTAAAAAATATTTACACCTCACTTGCATTATTCTTTTAACTGCGCAGTTGGCAATCGCACAATCCGATAGTGCAGTGGTGCGTGCGCATCCGGCATACGACAGTGTAACCAAAATACACCGCTCGTTATTTGGTGAAAATTACCGCAGGGAATGGGCAATGCCTGTTAAACTGCCCGTAATAAAATTATCCGAAAAAGGACTTATTCCCTTACAACGCGGAGGCGGCCACCAAACCCATTCATTACGCATGAAAGATGCATCAGGTAAAGAATGGGTATTGCGCAGCATTGAAAAATATCCCGAGATATTATTACCCCAGGCCCTGCGCGAAACATTCGCTGCCGATTGGGTGCGCGATGCCATGAGTGCACAGAATCCGTATGGGCCGCTGATTGTACCGGTGCTTTCAAAAGCGGTGAATGTGCCACATACCAATCCCTTAATTGGATGGGTAGTGGCCGATAAAAACCTCGGTGAATTTGAAAAAGAATTTGCCAATACACTTTGCCTGCTCGAAGAAAGAGAACCCTACGGCAATTCGGATAATACCGGTAAATTTCTCGACCGGTTAAACGAAGACAATGATAATACGTTAGACACTATTGGATTTTTCAGAGCGCGTATGCTCGACCTGTTTATGGGCGACTGGGACCGCCACGAAGACCAGTGGCGCTGGGTTGATGAAAAGAAAGGAAGTGAAAGAAAATACGAGGCCATTCCCCGCGACCGTGACCAGGCCTTTTATAAAAATGAAGGCTTTTTTCCTACTCTTGCCTCCCGCAAATGGATCGCTCCTTTTTTAAAGGGCTTCGACAGCGATATCAAACGCGGCAATCAGTTTTTCATCAACGGTCGTAAACTCAACAGCCGGTTCCTGATTCAGCTTAATCATGACCGCTGGATGCAGCTCACCAAAGAATTTGTGGCCGCGCTTACCGATGATGTATTTGAAGCATCACTTCAACGGTTACCTGCCGAAGCCTACAACCTGCGCCACGATGAGTTGTTGCAGAAAATGAAAAAACGCAGGGCCAACTTCACCCGGGCCATGGATGATTATTATTATTTCCTGAACCATATTGTTGACCTGCAAACTTCCAATAAGAACGAACTGGTTGAAATTACAGATGGCGGCGATAAAGGCTTATCGGTGATGATATTTAAACTTTCCAAAAAAGGAAAGCCCGAAGACCTGTTGTTTTCAAAAACCTTTATGCCATCCGAAACAAAAGAAATAAGGCTGTTTATCGGCAAAGGCGACGATAGTGTTTTGCTCAACAACACCCATAAAGAGATTAAGGTAAGAATAGTAGGCGGCGATGGCCATAAAGTTTACAACGTACAGAACAGCGGAAAAAAAGTGCGGGTATATGAAGAAGAATCCAATGCTTCGTTCACCGGAAATACTTCACGCCTGAAAAAGCATTTATCGAACGATACCGCCAATACCGCCTTTGTTGCAACCAATGCCTATAATATTAGCCAGCCTTTGATTACCGTTGGCTTTAACCTCGATGATGGATTTTTACTGGGCGGCGGCTTAAAAATTACGCGGCAGGGATTCAGAAAAGTGCCCTATGCCAGTGTACAGCAAATAACGGTAGCCCATTCATTTTCTACCAGCGCTTATCGCATCAGGTACCGGGGCGAGTGGCTACAGGCCATAGGCAAGGCAGATATTGTCATGCAGGCTAATTTGTTTGCACCCAACAATACCATGAACTTTTTTGGCCGCGGTAACGAAACTGAGTTTATAAAAGATGGCGATTATAAAAAATTTTACCGTACCCGGTATAATCTGTACCAGGCAAGTCCTGCCATTCGCTGGCACCTTAGTAAGGAACTAACGCTTAGCGCCGGTCCGTCAATTCAGTTTTATCATTCCGACAGCAGTGAAAACAAAGGACGGTTTATAAATAATGAGTTCTTAATTAATTCGTACGACAGCAATACCGTTTTTCGCGATAAAGCGCATGCCGGTTTAATAATTAACCTGTTGCGCGACAAACGGAATAATAAAATATTGCCCTGGGCCGGGTCGTACATGAATCTGCAGGTACTGGGATATGCCGGATTGAATGATATTTCAAAATCATATATGCAGATCATTCCCGAAATAGTTCTGTATAAAAAGCTTGGCAAAAAGCCCAATGTGGTGGTGGCTGAAAGAATAGGTGGCGCTGTTACTATTGGTAAATCGGCTTTTTATCAGTCGGCATTTTTGGGTGGGCACGAAAATCTGTTAGGTTTCAGGCAATACCGTTTTGCCGGAGAACACATGTTATACAACAATCTTGAATTTCGTATCAGGCTTGGTAACTTTGCCAATTATATAGTACCTGGTCAGGTAGGATTAACCGGATTTTACGATGTGGGAAGGGTTTGGCAAAAAAGCGAATCTTCCGGTACCTGGCATCAGGGCGTTGGGGGAGGACTTTTTTTTGCACCTGTTCAAATGGCAGTAATTCAATTGCTGGCCGGTTACTCAAACGAGGGTTGGTACCCTTATATAATTATGGGATTCAGATTTTAGGCACATTCTCATCCTGTTAATATAGCCGGTCATGTTGTTGCAAAAGTGACATTCCTGCTGATTTTTCAGTGTGGCACCCTATTAGCCCTATTTACTTCCTGTGTTTTTTGCCGGCATGCTAAAAATATTTAGTAGGCAAACTCAACTGGTAACAGGTGACTGGCAACTGGTAACTGGCAACAGGTAACCGGCAACTGGTAACCAGTTTTCCGGCAACTCTTAAAGGCGTGTGTATGCAAACGATGACGATTAATATTAATGAAAAATTTGTACTCGATAAGTTAGATACGGGCTTATCGTTTAAGCCTTTCATCGATTTTTTGCGAAAAAGGGTAAAGAACGATCAATCATTAAAAGATAAACTTACCGGGTTTTTATTGGAGAAGCTCGAAAAGTACCCCGAGCTCGAAGGCGATGTTCCCGTTGAAAATATCGAAAAATACCAGGATGTACTGGAGTTGATTTTTGTGAGCATGTCGAATGTAACTGAAGACGAATCGCGGTTACCCTGGGCGATTGGTGTACCTATGCGGCCGATGTTTGTGTATGGTACCAGCGCCTTTTACGACATCATGATCGATGCCACGAGCCACAAAATAAATAAGGGCGTTGTAAAGGATCCTGAACAAATGCGGCAGCGGAATCTGCGCATAACGTATCCGTTTATTTTTGAACGTATTTATAATTTTAAGAATTTACCTAAAAATGATATTATACATACGTTTGTTGATGAAGAAACCGGCCTGCTCAGGCATTATAAAATAAATATCGATACCCGGTTTATTGATGTAACGCCCGTTGGGCCATTGCCCGATATAAATACCATAACCTCCAGCTCGCCGTTTGATGATGAACATGGTTTTGAAAAGGTGGCCAATCAGTTACCCCTCAGTTTGTTTAAATTCCACGGTTTTTCGGTAGTGACCATATCAGACGAAACCGTAAAATACGCCGTTGAAAATATTAAGAACACCATTGTATCGCATAACCGGCATACCGAAGATGAGTGTTATAAAGATGTGAGCCAGTCGTTAAAAACCCTTGTGCAAAGCAATGCCATTGATTTTAACCTTACCCCACTGTTTCGGGTGAACGATAAGCTTGTATTGCCCGGTACGCACGAAATAAAAAGTGTGCTGATAGGCGATGAAATGGATTGCTCGCCGGCTCATAATGCATATCAAACGTTTGCCGAAGAATATATACGTAATCCCAAAGCACTCATTTATAAAACCATTTCGCCTAAAGAAGCAAAACTTTACCCATTTTTATCAACCTGTACAAGAACAGGCATTCAGTCGTTTGTAGTATTACCCCTGTTTTACAACAGCAACCTCGTTGGCATACTGGAAATATTTACCCGGCAGGCAGACCTGCTTGATGAAAAGATCCTGGCGATGCTTGAACCGGCATTTCCCGTGCTGGCGCAATTGCTGCAAATAAGCATCGATAATTTTGAAACGGCTGTAGATGGAGTTATTAAAGAAAAATTTACTTCGCTGCAACCTGCCGTTCAATGGAAATTTAATGAAGCTGCCTGGCATTACCTGCAGGAAATAGAAAGAACAGGAAAAGGTAAAATTGAAACCATCGGTTTTGAAAATGTGTACCCCCTGTATGGCGCCATCGATATCCGAAACTCAACCATTGAACGAAATAAGGCGCAGCTAAACGATCTTCAGCAACAGTTTTCTATTTTACTCGAAACATTACAGTCGGTGAAAAAGCATTACAACCTGGCGCTCACCGATGAAATGATATACAAATGCCGGAAATGGAAGAACACGCTCGACGAATCGTTAACACCACACGGTGAAATAAGATTGACCGATTTTCTGGAAAAGGAAGCGGTTTCGTATCTGAAACATTTCAAATTAACGCATCCCGGCGCTGCCGGCATCGTAGATGCCTATTTTGAAGCTATTGAAGAAACAAAAGGCGTTGCCTTTGCACACCGGCGGCAATTGGAAGAATCGATGCAAATGGTAAATACGGCTGTAAATAATTATCTCGATTTAATGAAAGATGAGTTGCAGCAATCGTATCCCTGCTATTTTGAACGGTTCAGGACCGATGGTGTGGAATATGATATTTACATAGGACAATCCATTGCACCCGAAAAACCGTTTGATGTATTGTATTTAAAAAACCTGCGGTTATGGCAGATATCGTCAATGGCAGCTATTTCTAAAATTACGCACGATATGATGCCCGCAATGTCGAAACCGCTACAAACCACCCAGCTGATATTTATTCACAGCAACACCATCGATATCAGTTTTCGTAACGACGAACGGCGGTTTGATGCCGAAGGCGGATATAACATTCGCTACCAGGTTATAAAAAAGCGTATCGACAAAGTGCATGTGGCTAACAGCAATGAACGGTTGACGCAACCCGGCAAAATTGCACTGGTATATTTTAACCGCCGTGATGCCGATGAATATGTATCGCACATTCAATATTTACAGGAACAAAATATATTGCTCGACGATTTGGAGTTTCTCGACCTCGAAGAATTGCAGGGTGTTGCAGGCTTAAGAGCGCTTAGGGTAGGGGTTAACCTTGAGTACGAGCAGGGAAACGCATAAAACGAAGTCAGAAGCCGGAAGTCAGAAGTCGGAAGAACCCGATATTTTACTTCCGGCTTCTTTCTTTATACCCCAAATTACTTACTTTATACTTCCTGCTTCTTATCCCCCCTTTGCTTATTTACACCCCATCCGATTAAAGGCATCGGAAACCCGAAGTCGGAAGGCAGAAGTCAGAAGTCAGATAGAACCCTGAAAGTTATCCCCTTTTGTTTATTTGCACCTCATCCAATTACACTCGTCGGGCCTCCGACCTCCGACTTCCGACCTCCTGCTTCTTTTCCTCCCTTTGGTTATTCAAACATCATCCAGGTACAGTCATTGGACTTCCGACTTCCGACTTCCGACTTCCGACATCAGACTGCCTGCTTCTTTCTTCTCTCAAATTCCCCTCATTAAAGAAGAATTAAAATAAGCGTTTAAGTAACAGTTATATAGTATTTATTACATGTGATCAAAACCGTTACTATCACGGCCTCATTTTATTATTTTATCACGAAAACTTTATCTTTTTTTCAATTTGATTTACAGGTATGTATACCTGTTAAAATAAAATCTGTTAAAACTTTATTGAAAAAATTAGAAAGTTAATAGTGTTTGATGTTAAATTTGAGAAAAGTTTTAGTCACTGAGCATAATGGAAAAAAACTTATTGTATAAGCGAAGAATCATTAAACAGCTTTATTTATCCAATATGCTATCCTGTGCCGAGCTCAGTGACAAAATTCAGAGGAGCGTTCCCCTTACCACAAAAATGCTTTCGCAGCTGCAGGAAGAAGAATGGGTGGTTGAAACCGGTTATGCCGCTTCAACCGGAGGGCGCAGGCCGGTGATGTATTCGCTGAGAGAAGATGTGATGTACGTGGTAAGTGTGGCCATGGATCAGCTGGTTACACGAATAGCTATTATGAACATGCGCAACACGCATGTAAGCGACATAACCGTTTTTGAACTTCCTTTAACCAAAAGTACAGATGCTCCGGCAGCGCTGGCCGACAAGATCAATGAAGTGATCAGCCGTTCGGGCATTGCCAAAAATAAATTTGCCGGCGTAGGCATCGGAATGCCGGGTTTTGTAAACGCCGTTAAGGGTATTAATTACACTTTTTTAGAAACTGAGGGAGTTACCATTAGCCGGTTCATCGCTTCAAGGGTAAAATTGCCGGTATTTATCGATAACGACTCGCGCCTGATAGCATTGGCCGAGTTAAAATTCGGTGCTGCGCGCGAAAAAAAGAATGCCCTGGTCATAAATGTAGGGTGGGGCGTAGGGTTAGGTATGATACTCGAGGGCGAGTTGTTCAGAGGGCACGAAGGGTTTGCCGGTGAATTCAGTCATATTCCGCTTTTTCTCAATAATAAATTATGCAGTTGCGGTAAAAGTGGTTGTTTGGAAACAGAAACCTCACTGCTGGTAATAATCGAAAAGGCCAACAAGGGTTTGAAAGCCGGTAAACTATCATTACTAAAAGAATTGCCGGTCGAAAATCCTGAACAGGCTTATCAAACCATTGTAACGGCAGCGGGCAAAGGCGACAAATTTGCAGTAGAAATCTTATCCGAAGCAGGTTATAATATAGGCAGGGGCGTAGCAATTTTAATTCATTTGCTAAACCCCGAAATAATCATCTTAAGCGGCCGGGGTTCATCGGCCGGAAAACTATGGCAGGCGCCCATACAGCAGGCATTAAACGAACATTGTATTCCCCGTTTATCGGTAAACACCGAAATAGGAATATCTGCTTTGGGATTTCATGCCGAATTAACAGGTGCGGCAGCCCTGGTCATGGATAATTTCGATAGCGACCATGTGATGCATGCAGCAGCCGAAACCGTGCCTGACGTTTTCATATAACCGCAACTATATCACTTAAGCTGTTTTTTCGCATGATAAGCATGCGACCGGGATTCCTATGTATTAACCTTACTGTTTCAATTAACCATTACACCTTATTCTGCGCAATACAATCTGGCTCAACCAAACAGTACGCTCCCTTTTTACAAAACAGGATAAAATATTTTTCACAATCAAATAAACTGCTATGACGAAAGCAACGACCCGACTACTTCTGTTCATGCTACTTGGCATGTGGAGTATTGCAGTTACCGCGCAGGAAAAAAGAATAGTTTCCGGTGTGGTAAAAGACAGTACAGGCAATGCACTACCCGGTGTATCTATTTCTGAAAAGGGAACAACCTCCTCTACCTCTTCCGATGCAGAAGGAAGGTTTAAAATTCCCGTTTCTTCTTCCAATGCAGTGCTCGTTTTTTCTTCGGTAGGATTTCAAAAAACTGAAATTCATGCCGGCACCCAATCATTCATTAACGTTACCCTCGCGGGTTCTGCTACCAGTCTTGAAGGCGTAGTGGTAACCAGCCTGGGTATTAAACGCCAGCAAAAAGCGCTGGGTTATTCGGTTAGTACTATTAAATCGGAAGACCTTACCCAGGCCGGTTCGCCCAACTTTGCTTCGGCATTGTATGGTAAAGCGCCGGGTGTGCGTATAGGTACCACCCCCGGTGGCGCTACCAGTGCAGTAAATATTACAGTGCGTGGAATTAATTCAATTACCGGTAAAAACCAGCCATTGATCGTGCTCGATGGTATTCCTATTCGCGACGGCGAAGTAAAGAATGGTGATTATTACGCTGATCAGCGTATTCGCGGAAATGGTTTACTCGACATAAATCCCGAGGATATTGATAATATCTCGATATTAAAAGGTGCCTCTGCCGCTGCTTTGTATGGCTCTGAGGCAGTAAATGGCGTAGTATTGATCACTACCAAAAAAGGAAAAGGGAAAAAAGGATTTACTGTAGATGTGGCTGCTAATTATAGCGTTGATAAAGTAGCTTATTTACCCAAATTTCAAAATGTAAGAGGACCAGGTTCACCATTGCATGTACAGGATCAGGGGCAGGACCCCACAACAGGTTTTGTTTATTACGATCTGGATGGTGATGGCGTTAAAGAAACAAGGGGCGTACCGAATCACTCTATCAATTTCGGACCCAAATTCGATGGCCAGCCAACAATGGCCTGGGATGGTGTAATAAGGCCCTATGAGGCGCAAAAAAATAATTACGCCGGCTATTTCAGAACAGCCAATAACTCAAGTATTAATGTGGCTACCTCATACGCTTCGGAAAATTCAAACGTGCGGTTTTCTTTAACCCGTCAAAACAACGAGGGCGTTAGTTTGGGATCTGATAATAATAAGAACATTGCCAATCTGAACGGAACTTTTAACATAACCAAAAAGTTTACAACAGATGTAATGGTGAATTACATTAACCAGGAAACGAAAAACCGTCCGTATTCAATCGACAGGCTGATGAATAATACCGGTGGTATGCTTAGCCGGTTTGATAATGCCGATTGGTACCTCGCAAGGTATAAAACCAGCAGAGGGTACAAATTTGTAACCGGATCAGGGCAAAGTTTAACTCCCGGTGAAAACATTATTTATCCCGGATTCAGAAGTGATATTGCAGATTATTTGTGGAGGGTAAAAGAACATCGGGAAGATGAGAACAGCAACCGCGTGATCGCCAGCTTAACCAATAACTGGCAAATCATTGATGACCTGCGTTTACGGGCCAGAATTGCTACCGATTTTACTTCACTGAGAACAGAAAGCAAAAGATCCACCGAGCGGCCGTTGATATTTGAAAAACCCGGTGAAGGCACCGGCAGCTATGCGTTGGCCACTTACCTCAATACTATTTTGTATGGTGATGTATTGCTGACCTATACCAAAAAAGTTACCCCCGACATTGAATTGAATGTGATGGGTGGATATATGGCTAATAAGGAAAAAACCACTTCAATTCACCGCGAAACCAATGGCGGTTTAAGTATTGAAAACTGGTTCGATTTAAATGCATCTTTCAATCCGATCACTTACAATACCGATCTCAACTACCGCAGATCATTGGTAAAAGATGCGCTTGTGGGAACGATCAACGGAAATTACAAAGGTTACCTGTTTTTAGAAGGTACTGTTCGCAGAGACCGTACGTCGACCATGAATCCCAATAATAACAGCTTTGTATACCCGTCGGTAAATTCAAGCTTTATATTTTCAGAAGCATTTCATTTGCCTTCTTTCATTAATTATGGTAAAGTACGTGCTTCGTGGGGTATAGTAGGTAACTACCCTGATATTTATAAGGCGAATATCGCTTATACACAAACTTCGCTCGGCCCTCAGGATGTTATACCTGCACCTCCGCAACCCACCCCTCCATCGGTAATTTATACCATGCTTCCTAAAGATTATGGTAATGATGATATAAAACCCGAACAAAAACATGAGTTCGAATTCGGCCTCGAAGCTAAGTTTTTGAATAACCGAATAGGTTTGGATGTATCTTACTATAATGGTCAGATCAGAGACCAGATATTACCAATTACTACAGCACAAAGCACAGGAGCTTCTTCGGTGTTAACCAATGTAGGTACATTAAGAAATAAGGGTATTGAAATTGCTATTACCGGTACCCCTGTAAGCACACGGAATTTCAGGTGGGATGCCGCCATCAATTTTGCGCAGAACAAAAACGTGGTAGAAAAACTGACCAATGGTTCAGATGTATTGATCAATGCCGATTATGATGGTAGTGCAGCCAGATTAATATCAAAAGTAGGTCAGCCGATGGGTGATTTGTATGCGTTGCCGATAGCAACCAATAGCAAAGGCGAAAAAATTGTTGACCCCGTTGGTTTGTACAAACTCAGCGATACGCTGGTAAAAATGGGTAATGTGATGCCTAAGCTGGTTGGTGGTATCGTAAATACTTTCAGCTATAAGGCATTTACTTTAGATGTGCTTATCGATTATCGTTTTGGCGGACATGTGATGCCTACTGCTATCAACTGGATGACCAGCCGTGGTCTTACCGAAGAAAGCCTGAACCATATGGATAAAGAACATGGCGGTATCAGTTATTATGTAGATGCAAGCGGCAAAGGCATTCAAACCAATGCAAATGCCGGACCCAATGGCGAAAAGGTATTTAATGATGGAATGCTTATGGAAGGCGTAACAGCCGATGGCCAGCCAAATACAAATGTTATATCGCAGGCTTATTATTACTGGCAAACTTATAATTGGGGTAGCCCTCAATACGATAGCCATTCACGTTATGAATTGTATATAAAGAAAAATTCTTACGTTAAAATGAGGGAGGTTTCTTTAAGCTATACGATCCCTGTAAAATATGCCGGCAAAATAGGCGCTAAAAAACTGCAGTTATCTGTATTCGGCCGCAACCTGTTCTACATATACAGAACAATTAAAAATATGGATGCAGAACAAACTGTGGCAGGTTCAAGATGGTACGAATCGGTAAACAATTTAGGTACCAACCCCAGCACCCGTACTTACGGTGTAATGCTGAGAGCAGGATTCTAAGATCAAATGCAAACAATTCGATTTTTATAAACTATTTATAAATGTATTTTCAAATGAAAAATATATTTCTTGTTACGGCAGCGGTAACCTGTATTGGTTTTACCGCCTGTAAAAAGAGCGATTTTGCCGACAGCTATACCGACCCTTCAAAGGTTGCCGACGCTACAATCGAAAGGCAATTTGCCGGTGTAATAACCAGTTACACCTGGACAAACCCCGATAAAGGACAACATGGATATATAGTGCCCCAATACTGGAATTATTTTGTGATACTCCGGAACACCGTGCTGCACTATACACAGGCAACGGGTTGGGCAAATGACAATAATCAATATGTACCGGGCCCTGCTTCTGTTGGTGATTACTGGAAAGATTATTTTTATATGCTTGCCCAATACAGAGTGTTGCAAAATATTTACGCAAAGCAGCCTGCTATTGATCAGCAACTTTCGAGGATTTATATGATTGCTGCATCGATCTTCTTTTACGATCAAACGCAGAAAATGATAGATCTGTATGGCGATATTCCCTGGTCAGAAGCAGGAAAGATCAATGAAAATAAAGGCGATTACAATGCCTCTTTAGCCAAATATGATGATGCGGCTGCGATCTACACCAAAATGCTCGACGATTTAAAAGCATTTTCTGAAGAGCTGAATACCATAACAGTTGAAAATTATGTTCAGGCCAAATTTGCTGTACAGGATCTCGTGAACAAAGGTGATGTTACACTCTGGAAAAAATACTGTAATTCATTGCGGTTAAAAATGTTAACGAGGGTATCCGGTGCACCGGCCTTTCAGTCGAGAGCCAATACCGAAATTGCAGCTATTATTTCTGATCCGGCTAAATATGCGGTTGTTGAAGCCAATGCTGCCAATATAAAAATCAACGTATATCAGCTGGGGTCCGATATCAATGCAAAATCTTTTCAGGCCGGCCTCGAAGGAGATCCGGGTTGGATCAGTAATATAGCCGGTAAGGCGATGATCGATCATATGAATACAAATGGCGATCCGCGTTTGAGAGCCATGTTTGAGCCAGGTGCAAATGCAGGTGGCGTGTACAAAGGTTTAGATCCTTTATTGAATGGCGGAACCCAAACGTCATTGATCAATGGCGGTACCATGGCTATTTACAATCGTTCTACTTTAAGTCGTAATGTATATTTCCCGGGTATAATTATAAATGCTGCTGAAGTAAGTTTTTTGAAAGCTGAATACTATTTAAAAGCCGGAAATGATGCACTGGCCCAGGCTGCTTATGAAACCGGTATACAGCAGTCGGTTGAATATTACTACTGGTTAAGAACCTTAAGTACCGATAATACAGCAGGTACTCTTACGCCTGCCACCGGCACTGAAATCAACAATTATATCAACAGCAGTGATGTGAAGTGGGCGAACGCTTCAACATTAGCCGATCAGCTAAAGTTGATTGCAACACAAAAATGGATT
Organism: Niastella sp. sgz303648; assembly: GCF_059587045.1. Taxonomy (NCBI): domain Bacteria; kingdom Pseudomonadati; phylum Bacteroidota; class Chitinophagia; order Chitinophagales; family Chitinophagaceae; genus Niastella; species Niastella sp. sgz303648. Next base: position 390,798 of record NZ_JCAPSW010000006.1, read on the forward strand.
CATTTCAGTGTAGTGCAGCCCTACGAAAGCTGGGCCGAGATCAGGAGGCTGAATGCTCCCACTTTTAGCTTTTTACCCGATGCCGGAAATGCGCAAACCCAGCCACCGTACAGATGGATTTATCCTAACAATGAAAGAGTATACAATCCTGATAACTATGCAGCTGTAAAATCGAAAGATAACCTGACCACCAGAATATTCTGGGATTTGAATTAGGCAGTTAATTTAAGTGTTGAGTTACTCATAGTCCCGCTTTTTAGCGGGACTTTTTTATGTATAAGCCTATAAAACACATACTTTATACATACATTATAAAGAACTAAACCACTACAAACTCACATTTTGTCTGGGTTAGGTCTGGGTGAGGTCTCTGTTATGTCTCTGACATATCTTTATTAAATATGCTCCATTTCTCATGCCTGGCGGTAAATTCCCTGGTCCACCTCCCTGTATTTCCCTTCTTTAAATAATATTGTGCTCTACCGGATCTTTTTAAAATTCAAGATAATTTCATTCCACTTTTAGTTTGTAATTCAAATTAATATCTAATAATCTATAAAAAGTTTAAAAACTTTAATAAAAAAATTAAGAAGATATTTAACTAAATGTTAAATTTGAAAAACGTTTAGCCAGAACAGCGTAATGGAAAAGAACCAACTGCATAAGAGAAGGATCGTAAAGCATCTGTATTTCTCGCATATGCTTTCCTGCGCAGAACTAAGCGTAAAAATTCATAAGAGCATTCCGTTGACCACCAAAATACTGGGCAAACTCATTGAGGAGGGGTGGGTGGTTGAAACCGGATTCGCAGCGAGCACCGGCGGGCGCCGGCCTGTAACGTACTCGCTGAAACAGGATGTGATGTATATAGTTAGTGTAGCTATGGACCAGCTGGTTACCCGCATTGCTATTATGGATATGGAAAACAGGATCGTAACCGGCCTGGTACCCTTTGAGCTTCCGCTAACCAAAAATCCGAATGCACCTGCAGCGTTGGCTGAAAAAATTAATGAGGTGGTCGATCGCTCGGGTATTTCGAAAAACAACATAGCAGGTGTTGGCATCGGCATGCCGGGGTTTGTAAATGCAGTGAAGGGTATCAATTATTCTTTTTTACAAACAGACGGGCACACCATTGCCCAATACATAGCCCAGCGGGTTAATCTTCCTGTATTCATTGATAACGATTCACGCCTGATTGCATTGGCCGAATTAAAGTTTGGAATTGCCAGGGGAAAGAAAAATGCGATGGTTATTAATGTAGGCTGGGGAGTAGGGTTGGGAATGATACTCGAAGGTGAATTGTTCAGAGGTCATGATGGTTTTGCAGGTGAATTCAGCCACATTCCCTTATTCCTGAATAACAAGTTGTGCAGTTGCGGTAAAAGCGGATGCCTTGAAACCGAAACCTCGCTGCTGGTGGTAATTGAAAAAGCCAACAAAGGTTTGAAAGCCGGCAAGTTGTCGATGTTGAAAGAATTATCTCCCGAGCATCCCGAACAGGCTTTTCAGCTTATTGTAGCTGCAGCCGGCAAAGGCGACAAGTTTGCGGTAGAAATTTTATCCGAAGCCGCTTATAACATAGGAAGGGGCGTAGCCATTTTGATTCATTTACTCAATCCCGAAACGGTTATCCTGAGTGGTCGTGGTTCAGCGGCCGGAAAAATATGGCAGGCGCCTATACAGCATGCACTAAATGAACATTGCATTCCACGCCTGTCGGTTAATACCCATGTTGAAATTTCGGCGCTTGGCTATACTGCCGAGTTAACAGGCGCCGCTGCTTTAGTAATGGAGAATTATGAGAAAGATGCTATAAAAAGTTTACCAGTTTCCGATTCGCATTTTCCGGTAACCGGCAACTGGTAATTGGTAACCGGCAATTGGTAACCGGTAACCAGCAACCGGTAACCGGTAACATGTTAAACCTTGTCCCAGTGTTCTGCTTATAAATACAACCAAAATTTTTTTTACAACCAAACTCAACTGCTATGACGAAAGCAACTCTTCGATTACTTCTGGTAGTGTTTGCCGGCCTTTGGAGTATTACCGGTACCGCTCAGGAGAAAAAAATGATTACCGGTGTGGTACGGGACAGTGCCGGTAATGTGGTTCCCGGTGTAACTATTTTTGAAAAGGGAACTGTAACCTCTACCGTAAGTGGTATGGATGGAAAATTTAAAATTCCGGTTTCTTCAAACAGGTCTGTTCTTGTATTTTCTTCGGTTGGATTTGATCGAAGGGAAATTCCTGTTGGTAACCAGGACGAACTGAATGTTATATTGCAGGGCGAAATCACCAGCCTCGAAGGCGTAGTGGTAACAGCCCTTGGTATTAAAAGGGAGCAACGCAAGGTTGGCTATGCCACCAGCCAGGTACTTGCAAAAGACATTATTCAAACGTCCCCTACCAACTTTGCTTCGGCTTTATATGGTAAAGCACCCGGTGTGGCCATTACCACGAACCCCGGTGGCGCCACCAGTGCTGTAGGTATTCAAATACGCGGTATCAATTCACTGGCTTTTCAGCGGCAGCCATTGCTGGTTGTTGATGGTGTGGTAGTTCGTAATGGCGATGCCAACAGCGAAGGATACTGGGCCGGTAACCAACGGTTGAATGGTAACGGTTTGCTCGATATCAACCCCGAAAATATCGAAAGCATCAACATATTGAAAGGCGCAGCCGCTTCGGCCCTGTATGGTTCCGATGCAAACTTTGGCGTTATCGTTATCACAACCAAAAACGGTAAAAGCGCCAAAAAAGGATTGGGTGTTGATTTGAACCTGAGCGCCAATGCCGAAAACGTAGCCGTAACACCCGACCTGCAATCAGAATATGGCCCGGGTTATGACCGTGGTACCAACACATCGGCATTTGGTTCAGATGATAATGGCTGGATTCATATGACAGTAAATGGACAGGATGTGGTACGCCCCATTTTCAGAGCGTATGGCCAGTTCGGTCCTAAAGTAGATGGCCGCCAGGTTTATTGGTGGGATGGTCAGATGCGCACCTATCAGTCGCAGCCCAATAACTGGAAAAAATTCTACAGAACAGGGCACAGCGAAATAGCCAACATCGCCATAAACAATTCAACCGATAAAATGAACTACCGTTTTTCGTATACCCGTAACGATTACAAGGGCATACAAATAGGTGGTAAACAGGAAAAAAACACTTTCAATTTCAACTCTACCTATAAAATTACTCCCAAACTTAGTATAGACCTGGTTGCCAGTTACATCAATGAAAAGGTGCATAACAGGCCCCGCCAGATTTACTATGTTACCAATAACTATGGCGGATTTTTCAGTCCGGTTGATTATATGGATGTTTACTTCAACAAGTATCAAACTTCCAAAGGATATAAATGGGTTGACTGGAACTCGAACGTAGACGTTACTGAGCGATTGAAATATAATATCCGCGCAAAGGATTTCCTCGACTTTTTATGGAATCAGTTAGCTAATAATTTCGATGAAACCACCAACCGTTTCCTTACTGCAGCTACATTAAATTATAGCATTGCGAAAGGGTTGAACTTCCGCGGTCGTTTTGGCAGCGATTACACCGGTTATTTTGCCGAAACAAAGAACCGTACCGAAATACCGATTTCATTTGGCGCTTCGGGTGCTTATGGTACCAACACCAACCGTTTTGTGTATAACTACGGTGATGTATTGTTATCGTACGAACGTAGTATAACACAGGACCTGAATGTTACTGCCTCGGTGGGTTACCAGGCCCGTAAAGAAGAATACCGTTACAACAGTGCTTTCACCAATAGCGGTTTAAATACCGAAAACTGGTTTAGCTTAAGCGCTTCGAAAAACAATCCAACCGGATCGGCCACCCGTGTAGTACAGGACAAAGACGGTTTATTTGGTATTCTTAATGTTAGTTATCACGACTTCCTGTTTTTAGAAGGAACATTAAGAAGAGAGCGCAGCTCAACGCTGGCACCCGGACATAATACCTTTTATTATCCCGGTGTGAGCGGTGCATTTGAATTAAGCAATGCGGTTCGTTTGCCTGCATTCGTTTCCTACAGTAAAATCAGAAGTGCATGGGGTGTTGTAGGAAACCCGCCTCCTGCTTACCTGTCAAACGTAGTATATAGTTCCAGTCCGGGTAACATTGAAGGCATACCCCTTTTATACCCTGCTTCTTCGGGATATGGTAACAAGGAGTTGAGGAACGAAAAAAAGCAGGAGATCGAATTCGGATGGGAAAACAGATTTCTGAACAACCGCCTGGGCTTCGACATCACTTATTATAACGACAAGATCATTGATCAGATACTTCCGCTATCAACTCCTTCAACCATTGGTTCGTCGAGCGTAGTCGTGAACGTGGGCAACATGCGCAACTATGGTATGGAGCTGAGCCTGTACGGAACACCGATCAAAACAAAAGACATGTCGTGGGATGCACGCTTAAACATTGCCTTCAATCGCAATAAGGTAATTTCTTTGATGTCGGGTCTTGAAAAACTGCAATCAGCCAGTCTCGATAACAACTCACTGCTGGTGGTATCACAACCCGGTCGGCCCGCAGGCGATATTGTGGGTTACAAAAGAAGGGTAGACGATAAAGGAAACTATGTTATCAACTCCGATGGTTATTACGATATCAATTTCGACCAGCAGGTGAAAATGGGTAACCTGCAGGCAAAAGCTACCGGTGGTTTAATGAACACCATCAATTACAAAAATTTCAGCCTTAACTTTTTGATCGACTTCCGTTTCGGCGGTCAGGTAATTTCACAGGCGTTGTTGTATGGAACCGGTGCAGGTTTGTATAAAAATTCATTGTTCGGAAGAGATACAGAGCATGGCGGCTTGTCGTACTATGTTAAGAACGGTGAAAACGTTCAGGTGGCCACCGGTACATCTGCTGGTCCTTCAGGTGAAAAAGTATTTACCGATGGTATGATCATAAAGGGCGCAACCGCCGATGGAAAGGAAAATACCAAGGTTATTGATGCACCGAGCTATTATCTGAATACCTACTCTTGGGGTTCATGGCCCGGTTCAGGTTCTTTTGCAACTTATGAAGGCGCTGTGTTTGATAATGATTTTATAAAAATGCGCGAAGTGACATTGTCATTCCGCCTTCCCGGTAAGATCGCCAATAAATTAAAAGCGCAAAACTTTGTTCTCAGCGTGTATGGCCGAAACTTGTTCTACTTCCGCAAAACATTGCCTTACCTCGATCCTGAAGAAGGTGTTGGTACCAACTGGTTATCGGCAGGAACTACTTCCGGACAGGGCAATGCTGCAACACGTTCAATCGGAGGCAGCATCAGGGTAACTTTCTAAAACACACGTAAAACATCGACAATTATGAAAAAACTTATTATATCAATTCCGCTTTTAATAATTGCAACAGGAACGCTGATCACGGGCTGTAAAAAATCGGATATCGATAACGATTATTATAATCCCGATGCTTCTGTTACGGCAACTATCCCCAGCTTGTATTCCGGATTATTTTTTAACGAAAAAGTATTGCCCCGTTACTGGAACCTGTATACGTTTCAGATACCTATGATGGGAACGTACAGCCAAACTTCGGGCTATACCAATTCAAATAAGATATACGAACAGGCCGTGAATTACACCGCCAACCGCTGGGATTATTTTTATACTACAACTATTGCCCGGTATCGTGAAATTGAAAAGTATTACAACAAGCTTACAACCGATGCCGAGAAAAACGGGTTCCAGCTGTTTTTAGAAACTTCCCGCATTTTTGTGTACGATCAAACGGCACAAATGGCAGATATGTGGGGTGACATTCCTTTTTCAACTGCAGGACAGTTAAACGCACAGGGAACAATTACCCTTGCTTCGTACGACAAGGCTTCTGATATATATTCTACTATTTTAACTGACCTCAAACGCATATCAGATTACCTCGCTACGGCAAGCCCCGATGCGTTTTATCAAAACCAGTTATCGGCCTACGATTATGTAAACAAAGGTTCAATCACAAAATGGCGCCAATATTGTAATTCGCTGATATTGCGTTTGGCTATGCGTATTTCGTATAAAGACGAAGCCACCGCCAAAAGCTATATTCAAACTATCTTAAATAACCCAACCAAGTATCCTGTAATATCGGCCGCAACCGATGCTGTTAAAATACAGCCTTCGAGCACCAGCAGTACGCTTACTGCGGTGAACGACATTCGTAACGGATTTGGCGTAAATCCTTTTTCGCCTGCTAAAATGGTCGATACCGTTATGGCAGCATCCGTCGATCCCCGGTTACCCATTTACTTCACTGCCAATAAAAAAGGTGAGTATCATGGTGTACCCAATACCTGGAATGCAACCCGTGTAAGCGATTCTACTACGGCCAACTACTTTTCGCGCTGGGATTCTACCACCTTTACCGAAAACAATCTTTTCCCCGGTATCATATTCACTGCAGCAGAAGTTAGTTTTCTGAAAGCAGAAGCCTATGAAAGATGGGGTGGGGGGTCTGCTCAAACCGCTTATGAAACCGGTATTAAGCAGAGTATTCAGTTTTGGGTTAGCGTAAACAATAACAGTGATTATTCAGGTACTAAAGAATCGATGCCGTCTGATGCAACGATAGCTACCTTCCTTGCAAATCCTGTGGTAGCGTATGGTACCAATAATCTTGAAAAAATAGCGACGCAAAAGTGGATTGATTTTAATGTGATACAGGCACAGCAGGCATGGGCCGAATGGCGCCGTACCAAATTGCCTAAGTTGAATTTCCCAACCGACGCGTCGTCTGTTCTGTCGCCCAATGTACCCACGAGGTTATTATATCCGGCAACTGAAAGTTCATTGAACTCTGCCAACTATGCAGCAGTAAAGTCAGGTGATAATGTTACTACAAAGGTATTTTGGGATGTAAAGTAATCGTTTTTTAAGTGTTGAGTAACGGGAGGCCATTCATGGCCTCCTTCTTTTTTTATAGATGTATGTGTTACATCTTAAATTGTTTATTTCTTTTAACAAGTTATAAAAGTCAATTGCTTAAATTGATCAGGTTTTGTCATATTCGCACTTTGTAATAAACAATTATGGAAACGATTTTTATAACACTGCTGGCCGCTCTTGTAGTAATAACCGTTATTACATTGATTTTTGCCATCAGGGCTGCTGCTCAAAAAAGCGGCGGTGAGTTTACAGATATCAAATATAAAATGGATAATGTGCTGCAGAATATTGCGAGGGTTGAAACGGCTGTTATCAATGAAATGGCAACCAACAGAAGGGAAACCGGCGATAATACCCAACGCATGCGTGTGGAAATGGCCGCCCTTACCAAAACCATCGACGAAAAGCTGAACCTTCTTACGGCTACAGTAGACAGTAAGCTCACGGCTTTTAATGATAACCATATTACAGGCAATCGCGAAAACCGGAAAGAAGTAAAAGAAGCCCTCGACACCTTCAAAAAGGATTTTACCAAATCGGTAGAAGATTTTAACGCCATTCAAAAAGATAACTTTTTTGCTTTGCTGAACAAACAAAGCGAGCAGAATACCATCACCACTTCAAAGCTTGACCATTTGCGCGAAACACTCGAGAAAAAATTAACCGACCTGCAATCGGGCAATGAACGCAAGCTCGACGAAATGCGCGCCACCGTTGATGAAAAACTTCAAAAAACACTCGAAACACGTTTGGGCGAATCGTTTAAACTGGTAAGCGAACGGCTCGAAGCGGTGCATAAAGGCCTGGGCGATATGCAGCAGCTGGCAACAGGGGTAGGCGATTTAAAAAGAGTGCTCACCAATGTAAAAACACGCGGCGTGCTGGGCGAATACCAGCTGGAAAATATTCTTGATCAGATTTTGACATTAGACCAGTATGCGCGTAATGTAAAAACAAAAGAAGGCTCCAATGCACTGGTTGAATTTGCTGTAAAATTGCCGGGCCGCGAGGATAAGGAAAAAGCAGTGTGGCTGCCGATCGATTCAAAATTTCCGAAAGAAGATTTTGAAAGCCTGATGGATGCCTACGATCAGGCATTACCTGAATTGATTGATGAATACAGGAAAAGCTTTGTAAAAGGAATAAAGAAATGCGCGTTGGATATTTGCAGCCGGTACATCGATCCACCGAATACCACCGATTTTGCCATTTTGTTTTTACCCTTCGAAAGTTTGTATGCCGAAGTGTTGCGAACGCCCGGTTTATTTGAATCAATTCAGCGGGAATATAAGATCATCATTACAGGGCCCACAACTTTATCGGCGATACTTAATAGTTTGCAGATGGGTTTCAGAACGTTGGCCATTGAAAAACGGAGTGGCGAAGTATGGCAATTGCTGGGTGCTGTGAAAACCGAGTTTGGCAACTTTGGCAACATTCTCGAAAAAACGCAAAAGAAATTACAGGAAGCAAGTAATGTAATAGAGCAGGCCGGCGTTCGGTCGCGCGCAATTGAGCGAAAGCTGCGCAATGTGCAGGAATTACCGAAAGACCAGGCGGTTGCATTGATCGGCAGTCAGAGTACTGAAGAGAAAGATGAACCGGATTTGTTATTGGGTTGATTTTCCATCGCTTACATGATGCTTTCCTTATATAATTGATAATTGCAATGTGAAGAATCCCGAATGCCATTCGCAAGAAAAGCAATAGTAACAGTTCTGATTCCTGTCATTTAATTTATTGACCCTACTCATTCTTTACGCTGCCAACTATAAAGAATTTTAGGTCTAAAATGAATTGTTATGAATATTGATCAATGGAATATGTTACTGAATTATATTCCTGTTATAGCCACTGTTTTAGGTGTTTTAATACTGGTCGTAGGTTTTCTTCTCAGAAATAATGTAATTGTAAAGCAAATAGCACTTGTCGTTTTTATAGTATCGGCATTGAGTGCCGTCGTGGTTTTTGTAACCGGTGCAGCGGCAAATGAAACCGTTGAAAAGCTGCCTGGGGTAACGGAAGACATCATTAAACAACACACGGACATTAAAAAATTATTCTTGTCTTTTGTTGTGATCTTAGGCATTTTTTCATTAATTACTTTTTTAACCGATAGGAAAAAGATCATTGTAGCACCGGGATTATACGTGGTTACGTTATTGCTTTCAGTTGGAACAATCGTTTTCGCGAAACAAACCGTTTCTACCGGTAGTGAAATTCGTAATATTGAAATACTGAAAGGTGAAAGAGTACAGGCCGAACAAACACCATCGCAAAATGCTAAAGCATTTAATGAAAAATAAAAAGATTGAATGCCCTGAAGAACTGCTTATACATCAACATAAAATGAAAAAGGCTGCCCTGATATTCTTCAGGCAGCCTTTTTCACATATAGCTTATAGCTATTCCACGACAATCTTTTTCAAAAACTCATTTCGATCAGTCTTCACTTTTAATATATAAGTGCCTTTACGAATATTCGAGGTAGTGGTAAGATGTAAAGTTCGCATGGTTTTCAGATCTTTCTGTAATACTTCCCTGCCCTGTACATCGAACATAGATAGAGTCGCATTGTCATGCGGTTTGAAATTATTCAGCTGCACGGTAAACTGTGATGCCACGGGGTTGGGATATACTAATACTTCCGGATCGCCTGCAGCAGGTTTAATGGGTTTCACCGGTTTGTTATCATCGAGCGATAATACCACATCGGCGCAATTGCTAACGCCGTTAAAAGCCATTTGAGCATCGGTGAAAGCGGTAATGGTGGCATTTACATCCACATTCGAGGCATCGGTAGCGCCTTTGCCATCACAATCAGCACGGCCGTTATTGCCATGCGGTACCTGCAGGTACACGCCGTTGGTTGAGCAACTGCCTATTTCGGCATCGCCGCCCACCACTACCGAATTGCCAAAAGTTACATCCCATTCCATGGCATTATCCTTCATAGTAACGCTGCCCGAAATGGTGTTCCTGTTCACAACGGCATTGTCCGTGATATGTACGCTGCCCGAATAGGTACCACCCCACACATTTGAATTGCCATCAATAATTACATTATCGCTTACCTGTGCATTTTCGACCCAGGCAGTTCCATCGATACGCGCATTGCCCGAAATATTTGAACCGCCCAAAACAATGGCTTTGGGACCTACGTATACCGACGAAGCCACGGTGGCGCCGTTGATGATCCAGCCGCCGCCATTGGAATGCGCGTGGCCATTTGTTTTGTACGATGCCCTGTAATTGGTTTGATAACCCTCGGGTATCGCATTTTCGAAATGCAGTTCGTATGGGTATCTTTTTATTTTTGGCCAGCCGGGTTCCCATACATACGAAGTGTGTGTAACAGGGGCGCCCATAACCACCAGGTACATTTGGGTTTCATCGCTGTTCAGCTGAAAACTGATTTCGCGTTCATTATCTGAATACATAGGGCTGTAACGAACGGTTACGCCATCGGCCTTAACGGCTACAAAACCATAACGCCAGCCGGCGGTGCTGTTCACTTCGGTATGACCTTTGAATTTTAACCGAACATACTGGTTGGCGCAGGTGCTGTAAATAGGAATAATGTTGTATCCATAATCCTGCGGTGCAAATGCATCGGGCACTATAAAGCGGCCTGTTGCTTCATTAATGGCTTTCAATATGGTGAATTGCCGCCATAAATAATGCGGTTCATTATTTTTTAATTGTGTTTTTGTTTGGCGAATGATGGCCCCGAAATTATTAACCGGGTAATCGCAGGTTACTTCGCGTTTGGCATAATCAAAAACAAAGTCGTTTAACTGTATCTGCGTCCAGCCTTTTAACCGGCGGTAGGTGATCAGTGGATGTTCGTTGGCAACAGATTCTTTCCACAGGCGGTTTACCATATTGATGCCATCGAGTTGCTGCATATGGAACAACAGTCTGAAGTTGCTGTAATGATGACGGGTTGAGCTCCAATGAAACATACTGGTGGCCAGTACGCGGGGCACATCATCGGCGGCAAATTGAGGGTACATTTGGGCACGCATAAAATTCGCATGTCCCTCCCAGAAAAAACCGGCAATGTCGGAACCAAAGCCGCCGCCGCTGGTATTTTCCTGTATGCCGATCATACCTTGCAATGAGTGGGCAAATTCGTGACTGATAACACCGCCATCGCGGGTAGCGTTGGGATGAACCCACATGGCGCCGATGGTTCCATCGTACGAACCTCCGAATGCCCAGCCGCTGGGCTCACCGGTAATGCCCCAGGTGTCGTTCATTACTATAATGCATTTATACTTGCCCAGGTTTTTGGTAGCGGCATCGGAGCAAAAGCCTATATCGGTTATATATTTTGTATAAATTTTTTCAAGCGTATCGCATATTGATTGGGGATTGAACCGCAGGTTGGCATCGGAATAGCTGGCAGGATTGGTTCCTACTACATTGCCCCAGAACAACACAAAATTGGCCGACTGGTACGATTTGTCCCACGACCAGGTTTTTAATGCCGCGTCGGTTGAAAATTCATTTGGTATAAATACGGTTTTTTGTGCAAACAGGCAGCAGTATAAGCCTGTAAAAAGATGAAGTAATACAGTTTTTTTCATGAGAGCCGTTTCATTGGTTAAGAAAAATTGTAATAAATGTGTCAATGAATAACGGTTCAGGTTAGTTGTACGGATTTGCATGGGATATTAAGAAAATTGTAAAAAATATATACAGGTTGAATTTTGCAATTCAGTTTTTTATACTAACAATCAGCAATATTCGTGTCTGGTAAAATGAAGGCCGGAATTAATAATTTAATCCGGCCTACGGTTTTGGGCGGGAGGCAATCATTAGCAACTGTTATATCTGGTAAATCTTAACAGTGTGCAATATACGCTAATTGATATTATCAGTTTGTGTTCCTGCTGCTACATAGTGCAAAAACTTATCCACTTTTAGCTGTTGTGGTTTAAAGTTTTGCACAGAAAGCTCTTTGCCATGCGGTGGGGATATGGCCGGCCGTTAGTTTAGGAATGCTATCCGGCGCTGCCAGGTACTTTTCGTTATGTATGGCATATTTAAAAGCAACAAAGCATATGAAAATAGAAGATATGTATGCCGTTCATTGACAGCATAAGTGCTTCCCATGCTAAAAGCACAGAGCTTAAAACTTATTACTTAAAAGGTACAACTTAACTACAGCAGCGTTAAATTCTTGCCTTTGTATGCCTGAAGGGCGGCATTGTCGGGAGGAAGTTCGGTAATCAGATAATTGATCTCATTCACATCGGCAATTTTCATTTGCATGACCGAATTGAGCTTTTCGGAAATAGTTAGCACGGCAACTTTTTCTGCGGCCTTGATCATGGCTTTTTTAACCTGAACGGTTTCCCAGTCAGAATCGGTCAATCCGCTGTTTGAGTCAATGGAATTAATACCAAGTATACACAGATCGGCTTTGATATTGTTGAGGTATTGAAAAACTTCGCCGCTTACCGTCATTTGACTATAGGCAGATATTTGTCCGCCGATCACTATGGTTTTGATCATTGGTTTATCAAGCAGTTCAACGGCCGATAATACATTTACTGTTATAAATGTAGCCCGCAAATTGGCAGGTATCTTTTTAATAAACTCCCTGATGGTGGTACCGCCGCCGATCAGCACGATCATATCATCTTTCAGCAGCTGCAGGGTTTTATCGGCAATAATCAGTTTATTTTGCTGGGAATAAGTTTGTGATTCATGTCCATAATGATAAGCGGCCGACATAACGCCTCCTTTAATGCGTATCACTTGTCCTTCTTCGGCCAGTTCATTCACATCGCGCCGGATGGTATCTTCCGAAACGTCGATCAGCTTTACTAAATCGGCAAACATCAGCCGGGTATGGATGTTCACCTGCTTTGTAATCAGTTTTTTTCTCTCCTTTTTCTGCAAAGCAGCCGGTAACGGGGTATTTTGATTACTGTTTGACATAAACTGTTTCAGTCTTTGTTAGTATAGTAGGGTAAGCGCAAAGCAGGTTGCTCCTTGGATTCCCCCAATCGACAAAATTCAATATTTAGCACGACATAAACAGGCTTCAGAGGCTTGTCTTTTTTAATATTTCTTATTTATTCCTTTTCAGGGAGGGACGGCAGAATGCTGCAAACCATGCATTTTTTGCAATAATACAATACTTGCAAATATTTTGCAAAACTGTGCGAAAATCTTGTTCTAAATCATACTATTTTTCAATTATTCTTATATGTCATTGATTATCAATATTAAGAATTTTGAAAGTCAATAATTGGCATTAGTGCCGGTATTGATCAGTGACAATAAAAAATAATTTTAATTGCAAATAATTTGCAATTAAATAATATTTCTACTTAAATTGAGGCAGATTTTGCATGTAACCAAACAATTTCCACTCAACACAAAACGCTTATGAAACGAGTCAAACTAATTGCTTCGTGCAGTCTGCTGGTATGCTTTTTCCTCATTCTTTCCCTCACCGGCAGGGCGCAATCGGCACAATTAAAGGGGGTTGTAAAAAGTGAGCTCGACCAGGCGGCTGTCCCCAACGCCACAGTTTCCATTAAATCCAATAAAAGTGTAAACTCCACTACCACCGATTCAAAAGGAGCTTTCGTTTTGAACATTCCTGCGAGTATTCAATCGGGCTCTTTTGATGTAACCATTTCTTCTATCGGATTCGAAAGAAAGCAAATTACCATTGAAGTAGACCAGGCTTCTTCGATAATCACTGTATTAATGAAGCCTTCCGCAGGCGATGTGCTGGATAATGTGGTGGTAACAGCGCTTGGTGTAAGAAAAGAAAGAAAAGCGGTTGCCTATGCAGTTGGTGAAGCAAAAGGAAGCGAGTTTACACAGGCCCGCGAAAACAACGTGGCCAATGCTTTAACCGGTAAAATAGCAGGTGTAAATGCGGTTGGTTTATCAACCGGTCCTGGCGGTTCAAGCCGTGTAACAATTCGTGGTAATGGTTCAATGATCGGAAATAACCAGCCATTGTATGTAATTAATGGTATGCCTATCGACAATACGGTTCCGGGCGGCGCTCCCACCGTTAACGGTATTACCAGCAATGTAGATAAAGGGGATGGTATTGCCGCCATCAACCCCGATGATATTGAAACGATCACTGTACTGAAAGGCGGTACCGCTGCCGCGTTGTACGGATCGCGCGCCAGTAACGGGGTTATATTAATCACTACCAAAAAGGGTAGGCCGCAAAGAGGTATAGGCGTTGATTATAACTCAAGCTTTACCATGGAAAGCATTTCGGTTATTCCCGATTATCAATATCAGTACGGGCAAGGCTCTGATGGGGTGATGCCAACTACGCTCGCTGCTGCTCAATCGTCGGGCAGAAGGTCATGGGGCGCCCCCATAGATGGTTCTACCAACTATGTAGGTGTTGATGGTAATACCCATTCCTATGTTGCGCAGAAAAAGAACCTGCAGAATTTTTATCAAACGGGTACCACATTTACCAATACCCTTGCCTTTATGGGCGGCAACGAATCAGTTGCCTACCGGTTTTCGGCATCCGATCTGAACAGCAAAGGTATTTTACCCGGTACTACCTATAAACGTAAAACATTCAACGCCTCGCTGAGTGGTAAAGCAGGCAGTAAGATAACCTTCGACGCGGTTGCGCAATACACCGTTGAGCATGGGCATAACCGTACCGGCGCCGGTGACGCATTGGGTAATCCCAACTGGACACCGCTCGAAATTGCCAATACGGCCGATATTCGCTGGCTGAAACCCGGCTACGACTCATTGGGTAATGAAAAAATCTGGAACGATGCCGCCATTGCTTCGAACGGTTACTTTGTAATTAACAAATGGAGAGAAGACGATACAAAGAACCGCTTTTTAGGCCAGGCTTCTATTTCGTATGAACCGGTTAAAAACTTAACATTCAAAGGAAGTGTAAGCCGTGATTTCTACAGCTATAATTACGAAAACATTATGCCTACCGGCACCCTGTATACGCCTTTGGGCGAATACGTTGGTTTGAAATCGGATCTGTCTGAAACCAATGGTTTGCTTACTGCAACATACAAAAACCGGTTTGCCGAAGACTTTGGCGTCACCGCTATGGTCGGTACTATGAGTCGCAAATACAACAACAACGATTTGAATTTAACCGGCCAGGGTTATATCATTCCCTATTTTTATAGTTTTTCAAACCTGGCTTCTTCAAACACTAAGCCGATAAACAACCGGTTGACCACCAACTCAATTTTGGGTTCTGTTGACCTTGATTATAAAAACATATTTTATTTAACGGTAACAGGCCGTGAAGACTGGTTCTCGTCGTTAAGCCCTAAAAACAATCACATAGTATACCCGAGTGTAGGCGGTAGCGTTATATTGTCCGACGCTTTAAAAATGCCAACCATTTTCAATCTGGCTAAAATAAGAGCTACCTGGGCGCAGGTAGGTGGAGGTGCCCCTAATCCTTATGACATTAACCTCACCTACAGCAACGTACCCAGCTCAGGTCAGCCTTTGCTGAATGTAACCAGCAGCAGCATCAGTAACCCGTTGCTGAAGCCTTACACCACAACTACCTATGAAGGTGGTTTGGAATTGCAGATGCTCAATAACCGGTTGGGTTTTGACCTTACGTATTACAGCCGCCAAACAACCAATGATATTGTAAACACCCAGATCTCCACTACATCGGGTTACAGCAATGTGATATTGAACGTTGGTGAATTAAGAAATAAAGGCGTTGAGTTATTGTTAACCGGCAAACCAATCAGAACAGGAAATTTCGGCTGGAATGTAAGCTATAATTTTGCGTACAACGAAAGTAAGGTAGTACAGCTGGCCGGCGGATTAACCTCTATTCAGATTGCCAGTTCGGTTAACAGCTGGGCCACATTGCAGCACATTCAGGGACAACCTTATGGTACCATCACCGGTACCCGTATGGTAACGGATGCCAATGGCAATATTGTTTTCAACAGAGGCAGTCACCTTCCTGTAATGAGCAATCCAATGCCATTAGGAAACAGCGTGGCGCCTTATACCATGGGTTTAACCAACGAATTCAGGTATAATAACTTTTCGCTGAACATATTGCTCGATGCCAAATTCGGCAATAAAATATTCTCAATTTTTGAGCTGTATGCAACACGTATGGGTAAATTGAAAAGTACCCTGCCCGGCCGCGATAAAGGTCTTGAGCTGAAAGGTGTTGATCAAACCGGTGCTGCCTACGATACGGTTATTACACAGGCGAACGGTGTATTACGTTCATACTACGATAACTACAAAGTATATTCTGAAAAGTTCCTGCACGATGGCAGCTTTGTAAAACTGCGTCAGGTTATTTTATCGTACAACATTCCTGCAAACAAAATAAAATTTGCAAAGGTGCAGGGCGCCAGTGTTTCATTTGTTGCGCGTAACCTGTTCATCCTGTACAGAGATACCAAAAACTTCGATCCTGAGCAAAGCTTTACCAATAGTAACGCACAGGGCTTCGAATCGATCGGATTGCCGCGTACAAGGTCATACGGTTTAAACCTGTCAATCAAATTATAACACTTAAAGAATTAGTAAGATGAAAAAATATAATTTAAAATATGCAGGCGGCTTACTGGTGTTATTGGGTATGGCTTCGTTACAGTCGTGCGATAAGAATTTTGAGCAAATCAATACCAATCCAAACGCTACCTCAACTGTAATTCCGCAATACGTTTTTACCAAAGCAGAATACGATGGTGTGGCACGAGCCGATAAGTTTTTACTGGGCACCATGCAGTACACTACCAGTTATAACGATGTGGCCGGCTGGGGATCGAAATATGTAGCTGCACAAACATCGCAAACCTGGGCTGCATTTACCAATGCCTACCCCAATGAGTTGAACGAACTGGCCATAGTAATAAAAGCTGTAGCCGGCGATGCCACAAAATCGAACCTGCTGTACGAAGCAAAAATATGGCGTGCCTACTGTTACAGCCGGCTTACCGATTTATACGGTGATATTCCTTATTCGCAGGCTGTAATGGGATACGATTCGGCGATTTACAAACCTTCGTATGATGCACAAAAAGATATTTATGCGAGCATACTGAATGAATTAGACCAGGCAGCTTCGGGCCTCGATGCATCGAAAGCTACTTATGGTGCAGCCGACCTGATTTACGGCGGCGCCGTTGATAAATGGAAAAAGTTCGCCTATTCTTTAATGTTGCGTTGCGCAATGCGTATGACGAAAGTTGATGCCGCATCAGCCAAAACATGGGCTACCAAAGCCATTGCCGGTGGTGTTATTACTGCAGATGCTGATATTGCCAAAATAGGTTATCTGAGCACAGGGCAGGATGTTAATAAAAACCCGATGGTGCTGAACCTGTGGAACAGCGATTACATTGCGCAGAATGGTAATACCAATACAGAAGGCGGCAAGTACCAGGAATCTTTTATTACTTATTTGAAAAATTCCGGCGATCCGCGTCTTCCGGTCATTTCAGTTGTTTGGAATGGCGGTGTGCCCGATACATCGGTTAGTATTCAAAAAGGAATGGCTGCTAATTTGCCCAACCAAAAACCGGCTGATTTTGGAACCTATTCAGAGCCCAACCCCAAAACGGTGTTGCTCATGAATTCGCCTTTGTTGTTATATACAGCTGCCGAATCGTACTTCCTGCTTGCTGAAGCTGCTTTGCGTGGCTGGTATACCGGGGCCACTGCTGCCTCATTGTAT
This sequence comes from Niastella sp. sgz303648, assembly GCF_059587045.1. Lineage (NCBI taxonomy): Bacteria > Pseudomonadati > Bacteroidota > Chitinophagia > Chitinophagales > Chitinophagaceae > Niastella > Niastella sp. sgz303648. The sequence continues at coordinate 408,432 of NZ_JCAPSW010000006.1, forward strand.
CAAAACGGTGTACAGGCTGCCATGCGTCAATGGAGCATCATCGCCGGAAGCGCAGGTACCATTGCTTCGGGAGCAATTAACAACTATGTTACCACAGCTATGACTTCTTTTGCCAGCGCTGCTACCTTCGATGATCAGATGAAAGTGATTTACACCCAGTTTTGGGTGAGCATTTTCCCCGATGCACAGGAAGTATATGCCAGCTATCGCCGTACGGGTTATCCGGCGCTGATTCCAAACAATTATCCGGGTAATGCAACCGGCGGAAAAATATTCAGGCGCTATTTGTATCCGTTGTCAGAGGCAACGCTTAATACAACATCGTACAATGCTGCTGTAAGCCGGCAGGGTGCAAATGACCTGTTAACCCGCATCTGGTGGGATAAATAGATCAGATTTTTAGTAAACAAATAATTATTCAAACTATAAATTATTATTCGTAAAACGTGGAACGGGAATACAGGATATTTTTTTGATCTGAATTCAATTATTAATGCCAATTGCCGTTTACTGGTTTCCGTTTCACGATTTACGATTTTACAACAGTTCTCGTACACATTACAAGTAGGTTTTAAGTGTAACAAGGGGGCATGTCTATGCCCTCTTTTTTAAACTAACGATATAATGAAATTGTCGCATGAGCAGAAAAGGCATTGGTGGAAATTTTATGGATCAGTTAAAAACAAATTTGTGCAGCATTATATTAAGCAAAGGTATTTTGCTTTCAATATGCTGTTGGCTGGCTTTTACACATGGTGAAGCGCAGACCGGCAACAACCCACCGGCGGCGATCATTCCATGGCCTGTTGACATAAAACCAACGAATGATGTGTTTTACATAAGGCCTTCTACAAAAATTATTTCCGGCAATAGTACTACCCGACAATCAACATTACTATTAAATAATTACATAAAGGAGCGAACAGGCACCCAACTGACCGTTACAAACGCTTTACCGGATGAGAATTTTATTACCATCGATATAGACTCTCTGATGCCGCATAACGAAGAATATCAATTATCGGTTGAAAAAAAAGGTATTCAGATAAAGGCACATGATGTAAGTGGTGTATTATATGGTATACAAACATTAAGGCAATTGTGGACTTCTGAAGGAAAAAATATTAAAGTGCCCGGTTGTTTTATCAGCGATTACCCGCGTTTTGGCTACAGAGGCATGTCGCTTGATGTAAGCCGGCATCTGTTTCCGGTTTCGTTCATTAAAAAATACATCGATTGCCTGGCCTTATACAAGTTCAATACTTTTCACTGGCACCTTACCGACGACCAGGGGTGGCGTATTGAAATTAAAAAGTATCCGCGATTGCAATCGATTGCAGCCTTTCGTAACGAAACGCTGATAGGCCATAAAAAAGAATTGCCACACCGGTTCGATGGCAAACGGTACGGCGGTTATTATACACAACAACAAATAAAAGAGCTGGTGCAATACGCCGCTGACAGACATATTACCATCATTCCTGAAATTGAAATGCCGGGTCATGCAACGGCTGCGCTGGCGGCGTATCCTTCATTGGGGTGCACGGGCGGCCCTTACAAAACCGCTACTTTCTGGGGCGTGTTTGATGATGTGTATTGTGCCGGTAACGACAGCACATTTAATTTTTTGCAGGATGTGCTGGATGAAGTAATGGCGCTTTTTCCTTCGCCTTACATTCATATTGGTGGCGACGAGTGCCCGAAAACACGGTGGAAAGTTTGCCCCAAATGTCAGCAACGAATAAAAAGCCTGGGTTTAAAAGATGAACATGCCCTGCAGAGCTATTTTGTGCAGCGCATTGAAAAATATGTAAACAGCAAAGGTCGGAATATTATCGGGTGGGATGAGATACTCGAAGGCGGACTGGCGCCAAATGCTACTGTAATGAGCTGGCGCGGAGAAGAAGGAGGTAAAGCAGCCGTGGCACAACAACACCGCGTAATTATGACGCCCGAAAGCCATTGTTATTTTGATTATTACCAGTCGCTGTATGCTAATGAACCTTTAGCAGCGGGTGGCTATACGCCATTGAAAAAAGTATATGATTATGAACCAATGGCTGGCAGTACAGATACAGCCGCCAGATCAAATTACCTCGCAGGCATTGAGGGGCAGGCATGGAGCGAGTACTATACCGATGCCGTCAAAGCAGCCTATATGATTTTTCCCAGGGCGCTGGCATTGGCCGAACGGGCCTGGTCGCCAGCCACTGTACGCAATTATGATGCTTTTTTGCAAAGGATACGAATGCAAAAAAGTTTATTGCAAAAGGCCGGTATTCCCTGGTCTGATCATTTTGACGAAATAACCTGTGCCGGTACTGAAATATTAAAACAATCTGTTCGAATAACATTACAAAGTCCGGTGCCCGATGCACAGATCAGGTATACCATCGATAACAGTACACCCACGTTAAACAGTGCTTTGTATACCGGGCCAATAACCATTACAAAAACCGGCACATTGAAAGCTTTACTGTTTAATAACAAAAAGCAACCAACCGGAAGATTGTTTCAGCAGTATTTTCGTATACATAAAGCTGTTGGTTCATCGGTTCAGCTAAAAAATAAACCGGTCGACCGGTTTAATCCCGGTGCAACAGGTCTTGTAAACGGCATGTATGGCAGCACCCGGTATAACGATAACCAGTGGCTGGGTTTTAGTGGAAATGATCTTGAAGCGGTGATTGATATGGGAACTTTGCAAAACGTTCAGCGGCTGGCAGTGAATATACTGAACTATCACTGGCAACGCATGTGGGCCCCGGTTGAAATAAAATTGCTGGCATCGGCCGATGGCGAGCATTTTACTGAAGTATATAAGAACGATGCTTTTCCGGTAAATGGTATAAATGCCGTACAGGCTTCCATTAAACCGGTGAAGGCGCGATATATAAAAGTAACCGGTGTAAATAAAGGTGTGATTCCGGCAAAGGAGTATGGCGCAGGAGGAAATGCATTGCTGATGATTGATGAAGTTGTGGTTGAATAAGGCACAAGGCTCAAGGAACAAGGTACAAGGCACAAGAATCAAGGAACAAGGCTCAAGAATCAACAATTATAAAGAGTGGCATGTCGATAATAATAGTGTTAATATGTATTGTTTTACTGATCCTGCTGATTACGTGGGGTAAGCTGAATGCATTTCTGGCATTTTTGCTGGTATCGGTATTGGCGGGTGTGTTATTAAAATTGCCGGCCGATAAAATCATGTTGTCGGTTCAGCATGGTATAGGCGATACACTGGGCTCGCTGGTTAGCATTATTTGCCTGGGCGCCATGCTGGGTAAACTGGTGGCAGAAAGCGGTGCAGCGCAAAAAATTGCTTCAGTACTTATGAATGCCTTTGGCGTAAAGTATTTGCAATGGGCTTTAATGATCACCGGCTTTATTATTGGCATACCCCTGTTTTACGGAGTAGGTTTTGTATTGATGGTTCCGTTAATTTTTTCGGTAGTATACCAATATAAGCTGCCGGCTGTTTATATCGGCTTACCTATGCTGGCGGCGTTATCGGTTACACATGGATTTTTGCCGCCGCATCCTTCGCCTACGGCGCTGGTTATGCAGTTTAACGCCAATATGGGTGTTACGTTGCTGTACGGATTGATGATTGCCATACCGGCAATTATTATCGCCGGTCCGTTGTTCTCGAAAATGATTAAGAATATTTCGGCTGAACCGCTTGAAATGTTCAAGCCAAAGCCGGTACAAAAGGGCGAGCTGCCGGGTACCGCTAACAGTTTTGTTACTTCATTGTTACCCGTTTTTTTGCTAACGGCAACCACTATATTAAATTATTTTTTAATCGGCAGGCAATCGTTCAAACCGGTTCTCACCCTTGTTGGTGAGGCCGGATTTATTATGCTTGTTTCGGTTTTAATTGCTGCTTATACGCTGGGTGTTGCCTGTGGCAGGTCGATGAAACAGGTAATGGCCATATATGCCGATGCAATAAAAGATGTTGGCATGATTTTATTGATCATTGCCGGCTCGGGCGCTTTAAAGCAGGTTTTAACCGACACCGGTGTGAGTAAGGAAATTGCAGGCGCATTACAAACATGGCCTGTTCATCCGCTGGTGCTTGCCTGGTGTATGGCCGGTATCATACGTATATGCGTAGGCTCGGCCACTGTTGCCGGATTAACCACTGCCGGCATTGTTGCCCCATTGCTTGCAAAGTCATCGGTAAATCCCAACCTGATGGTATTATCTGTTGGAGCCGGCAGTTTATTGTTTTCGCATGTGAACGATGCCGGTTTCTGGATGTTTAAAGAATATTTTAATCTGAGCATAAAAGATACCTTAAAGACCTGGTCGGTAATGGAAACAATTGTAGCTGTAACAGGATTGGTGGGTGTGATGCTGCTGAATTGGTTAATATAGGAAGGCAAATGGTTACCGGTTGCTGGTTTCAGGTTACAGGTTTCAGGTTACAAGGTCTGGTGAGGGAATGTAATAAAGAAAATAAGAATGATTATATAGCAGAGGCCATTGACCATTCACGATTCCCGATAACAATATCAAACAATAGAACACATGAATGCAGAAGAAAGATTCAACAAGTTGGGTTTCAGTTTACCACCTGCTCCCCTTCCGTTGGGAGTATACAAACCTTATCTGATCGATGGAAAGTATCTTTATTTGTCGGGGCATGGGCCGGTGCGGGACGATAAAACGCTTATTATTGGCCGGATAGGAAAAGAGCTGGATATGGAAGAAGGCAAACTGGCTGCACGCCAGGTTGGATTAACAATGCTTTCAACCATTCGTACTCACATTGGTCATCTTGATAAAATAAAAAGAGTGATCAAAATACTGGGCATGGTTAATTGCACGCCGGAATTTGAACGCCATCCCTATGTTATTAATGGCTGCAGTGAATTGTTTGCTGAAGTATGGGGCGAAGAATATGGTATAGGCGTACGCAGCGCTGTTGGCTTTGGTTCTTTACCGGATAATATCCCGGTTGAAATAGACGCCATGTTTGAATTGTACTAAAGTTTGCCGAAAGTCCGAAAGATGTATGCTGTTTATTCGTTTTTCTTTCGGACTTTCGGTCATCCGTCTTTCGCACTGATTTCGATCAACATTACAATTAAATATCAGCATGTTCACTATAGATGCACATCTTGATCTTAGCATGAATGCCATGGAGTGGAACCGCGACCTGCGGCAACCAGTGATGCATATTCGTAAAACGGAAGAAGGATTAACCGATAAGCCCGATCGTGCAAAGGGAACAGTTGCCCTGCCCGAATTGAGGCAGGGTAATGTTGGTTTGGTGGTGGCTACGCAAATTGCCCGGTATGTAGGGCCCGGCAACCCGCTACCCGGCTGGCATTCGCCCGAACAGGCCTGGGCGCAAACACAGGCGCAACTGGCCTGGTATAAAGCCATGGAAGCCGATGGGCAAATGGTGATGATAAAAAATAAAATCGACCTCGATAATCATATTGCCTTATGGACGAACGGCGAACCTAACGATACCAAACCGGTTGGGTATATATTGAGTCTCGAAGGCGCCGATTCGCTGGTTACTGTGCAACACCTTGAAACGGCATATGCTTATGGCTTACGTGCAGTGGGGCCTGCGCATTATGGGCCGGGTCGTTATGCCAATGGTACCGATGCAACAGGCAACCTGAATGCGCAGGGAAAAGCATTGTTGAAAGAAATGGAACGCCTGAACATTATTCTCGATGCAACTCATTTATGCGATGATGCTTTTTGGGATGCAATGAAAATTTTCAACGGGCAGGTTTGGGCCAGTCATAATAACTGCCGAACACTGGTTGATCATAATCGCCAGTTCAGCGACGACATGATAAAAGTGCTGATTGAAAGAGGGGCAGTCATTGGTGGTGCGCTCGATGCGTGGATGATGGTGTCTGGTTGGGAGAGGGGCGTATCTACACCTGAAACAACACAATGCAATCTTGAAAAATTAATCGACCATATGGACCATATCTGCCAGCTGGCGGGCAACGCTCTTCATGTTGGCATTGGCACCGACCTCGATGGCGCCTTTGGCAAGGAACAATGTCCCTACGACCTCGAAACCATTGCCGATCTGCAAAAGATCCCTGATCTATTCTCCAAACGCGGATATGCACCCGCAGCTATTGAAAACATCATGCATGGTAACTGGTTAAGATTTTTGAGGAGGGCGTGGTAGAATGTATCACCCCTTCATCACCTTAAAAATAGTAAACCGTTCACGCACTTTGATGGCTACCAGGTATACACCGGGCGGGTAGGCGCTGATGTCGAATGCTTCGCTGTATTTGCCTGGCTTTTTTTCGGCATTCATTGAACGCAGTTGCTGACCCGATAAATTATACATGTTGATCTCAACATGTGAAGCGCTATCGATGGTATACAGGAGTTTAAACAAACCGTTATTGGGATTGGGCAATAGGCTGGTCATCATTGGCAATTGCTGCATATTCACCCGGGCGGCAAACGTTATGGCATTTTGCTCGGGCGCCTGAATATGTATTTTGTTTACCATATTGTTAACGCCGGGATCGGTGCCAATAACATAAAAATCGTTGATGTCGATATTGGTATTCGACCACCCGTCTTTGCTCAGGAATATAGGGTAGTTTACATGAATGTCTGTCCAGTCAGTAGCTTCTTTTATTACATAAGGATGATCGGTCCAGTGTATCAGGTCATTCGAAAAACGAAGGCCTACCTTCACTTTATGATTATCGCTGTGATCGATGTATTCTTCTACTCCTATAAAATAACCGGCATTTTCGGCTCTGGCAACACTGAACCTTATTTCCTGTAACACATCTTTGCGGTCATCCATAACATCGGTGGCTTTGGCGCCTTTCACAGCCACATAATCGAGCATGTTTTCTTTTGTTAATCCATCTGGTAACGAAGGCATCCATGTTTCAACGCCCGCACGCGATTTATAATATACTTCGTAGCTGTGAGCATCGAGCGCTTTGCTCAAAGGAGCCCTTGCTACTTTTATTCCTTCGCTGCATCCTTCTTCATCGGGAATGTTGTTGGCGTAGGCGCCGCCTTCTACATAAAATACATATACGTAATTGTTATATACGATAGAAGAGGGGTGCCGAAGGCCGCTGGTGCATTTAATGCCCGACCGGGTTATGTAACCGGTTGATGGCCATACAATCGGTCCCAGTTCGTTTTTAAAGAACTGTTGTCCCCAGTTTGTGGAAGCATTATTCGCTACCCAGGCAGCACTGATAATACCGTTGTATGCTTTCCACCCTTCTCCGTAGGGACTGCCACCGGAGTATGATGATGGGTCGGCCGGGTTAATTGGTACATTTTTTTGTATGCTGTTCGGATATCGTTTTGTTTTTGAGCTTTTGATATCGCCGGCAACGTAGTTCTTATTTTCGCCATGTAAAAAACCTAATGATACGGCGCCTTCCTGCGGATGCTGAAAATAAGCGGCGCTGTAAACTGCATGGTAAGTTCTTTTCCAGTTGTTAATAAGCCGCGTGGAATCATAATCACGGCTATTGATATAGCTCATGGATGCATTGTAAGGACCTATTCCTTCTTTTTTGAAATTGATTCTTCGTTTAACCGTAAGCGGGGTAGGGGAAGTCCAGATATATGTATCGCTTCCGTCAACAAATAAATACGACTTCCAGCCGCCCGGAATGATCCATGGCGGTACTTCGGTTTTTGCTTTTCCCTTGTTACGCTTTTTATTGGCTTTAAACCAAACACCCGATACGCCACTCATTGAGTAGGTATTTAAATCGGGGTACTGGGCAAACAATGCGTTACCGCAAAACAGTGCTACGAAAAACAGGTTTAACCGTTTCACAAAAATGGTTTGGGATTTTTTGAATAAACCTGGTACGGAGTTGATTAAAAAACCACCTTCCATCTGGGTTTCAGCAGATCTTCATAGCTATAATTTGCTGTTGTTAAACAGCCGTATGTTTAAAGGGTAATTTTGTGCGTAGGAGAAGTTGGCCGTGGCCGTTTTGATTAGTTAAACAATAATACTAAAAAAATAGTCAAATTTCTTTATTGTTGAAAAAATTGTTTTTGATGTCAATGGTGTATAAACGAAGTTCTGCAATTCACAAGCATAATCATATGTAGGGCATCACCATTTTTTGTATGAGAAGAATCAAAACCCGTTTTGTTCATCACAGTATGTTGTCGGTGTTTCAATAACTGTTCGATAATTGTTGCAGACATTTCATTTTTTGAAAGATGAAGTTAATGCTGTGCCTTGGCCGGAAATTAATGATGCATTACCGGTGAATAATGTAAGGCAATGAAAAACAAATATATAAGCCGGGCGTCGAAACGGGGTGCAATCACAGGTTGTATTGTTTAAGTATTACGCGGCATTAAATTAGCATTATTAAACAGATGGGACCAGACAGAGGTAGTGTTTAATCAACGATAAAAGTAGCCGGAACAAAGGCTTAAAATAATAATTCATCGATTATTAAATTAATAACTGATTATTTATAAAGGTGTTATTAAGGGTTTGCTGTTTAGGCCGGTGTTTTAAAGAATTATTTATGAACAATAGGCACAAAAATAGCAGGTAGCTGAATTATTGTGTAATTGGATCAGGCAAATGCCCCTCCTGTTTTCATTACATCATTACCCTTTCCCCTTCAACCAGGGCAATGTGAAAGCCTTACACGCGGGTCTGTAGTAGCCATTGATATAAGTGCACCAGTGGTAAATAAACGCATTTTCAGGTGGAAGGCACTTTAAAAATGTTTTTATTCACCCAACGGTTATGTGGAAGGCATCCGTAATAGAAAGGGCAGGAGGTTAATCCTGCACCATTTCTACCTGCCGCCCGCTAACCTGCAACGAATTGATTGATTCTTTTTTTCATGTAAGCGATCGTAATGAACAAATTATACTGTACAGAATTTTATTGATTTTCATTATCAGGTGTATGAAAATAGTACATGTTGTGGAGCCTTTTGCTTCGGGTATAGCGGCGTTTGTTCAGTCTATAGTACAGAATCTGCACGACGATTTTCATATTATTATTCATGGCGAGCGTGAATATGTGATGAGTTCGGCCGAAATAAAACAGTTCTTTCCAACAGATAATGTGCAGTTTATCAGGTGGCAATCGGCGCAACGGAATATCAGTCTTGTTAAAGACACTGCCGCCCTGGTTGAGCTTTGCAGGTTATTAAAGAACCTGAAACAACAGAAAATGGTAGATGCAGTTCATCTGCATTCATCGAAAAGTGGTTTTTTAGGCCGGCTGGCCTGCAGGCTTATTGATATTTCGAATGTGATTTATACACCCAATGGGGCGCCGTTTATGCTGAGTAATATAAAAGCTATTAATCTTTTTTATAAGCTGTTCGAAAAGCTTGGCTCGGCATTCGGGGGCAAGGTGGTTTGTTGCTCGCGTTCCGAAATGGAGGCTTACCGCAAACTGGGCATCAGAGCGCTTACTATAAATAATGGAATTGCTGTTAAAACTTCTGCAGCCCAGGCTGTTATTCCGGCTAAGTCGTCGAAGTTTCGTATATTAACCTGCGCCCGGATCGTGCCTCAAAAGAATCCGGCGCTTTTTAATACCATTGCTGCCTGCTTTAAGGATTTTGAACAGTTTGAATTTGTGTGGGTGGGCGATGGGGAAGAACGACACCGGTTAACATCACCCAATATTAAAATTACCGGCTGGCTTACACCGCCCGAAGCCCTGAAATTGATCACCACCTCGAATTTGTATTTGTCAACGTCGCAATTTGAAGGCTTGTCGTTTTCGGTATTGGAAGCATTGGCCCTGAAAAAAACTGTTTTATTAAAAGATTGTATTGGCAACAGGGATATTGTAAAAAAGGGATTGAACGGCGACCTGTTTCAAAATGCACAGGAAGCCGTAGTAAAGATATTTCAATATTATAATAATCCTGATATGTTGAATGTGATGGGCGAATATTCCATGTCGTTATGCCATAAGGAATTTAATGTAAGCGATACCTGTTCGTTATACCGTAATTTATATCAGCGAACAAAAGCTTAATTTAAAAAAGTATTAAACAAATTACTATGAATGGTACTCCGGGTGCTTTGAAAGAACGTAGTGAACATGCAAAACAGGCAGCAAACGGTCACACATTAACCGATTTGCAGTATAAACAAATTAATGAAAGGCTTGAACAGATATGCCACTATCTAAAAGAAGAGATAGAAAGTAAAAAGCAAACCATTCAGGAGCAGCGAAATGAAATCGGGCGATTGCAGAAAGAAATAAATAATAAAACAACTGTTATAAACGATTTACAACAACAGCTGCAGTACAGCTCGCAAAGCACCGAAGGCCATCGCCAGCTTATTAATAAATTACTGAACGATATTGAACATTATCAGAACGACATCGACTGGTACAAAAGAACCTACGAAAGAAGAAGCATATGGGGTGTACTGAAAGAAAAACTTACAAGAAGAACATAAGGGCATCGCAGTAATTGATTTTGGACAATTCCCTTGTTGAATAAATCTTCACCTTACTTAAATCAGTAAACAAAAAAGAAGCGCGATACTGGTAAGCAATTTTTTAAGCGATTTGATAGATTGATATAACAGGTTGCGGGCTGCCTGATAATTGATATTCATAATCTCACTCACTTCTTCATAACTCAGCTCCTGGTAAAATTTAAGGTAAATAATTTCCTTTTGACGGTTCGACAACTGATCAAGGGCCTGCAAAACTCTTTTGGTTTTTTCGGCATCCTGTTCTTTACCAACAAGCAGGTTTTCGTGGCTTAATTCAAACAGCACATCGGTGAAATTTTCATTAAAAGACGTGGGCGTTTTTCGCTGGTGGGCGCGGTACATCTTGTATTTGAGCGACTTAAACAAATATGCTTTAACAGATTGTACCTGCGTTTGACTCTTGTTCTGCCATAATTCGGTGAATAATTCCTGGATGCAATCTTCCATTAAATCGTTATTGCTGGTTAGTTTACTACCATACTGAACCAGTGGTTCGTAGTAGCGGCGAAAGAGCAAAGCAAATGAATCATGATCACCCTTCTGATAGGCCTCCCACAACGCAATATCTGATTGGTTGGATATCAATGTGTTATAAGCTAAGTTAGTTTAGTTGGTCCGTATCCTTAACAGATGTGAATTTAGCATATGTTTTATATGAAAAACTAAAAATGCCAAAAAATATGATTACAAAAATTGATTTTGCAGTACTAAATTTAGAGAGAAACACCTACATTAAACCTACGTTATGGATGTATTGTACAATTCTGTTGAAGAACTATTAAGCGACGAGAGCTTTTTAGGATGGTATTTTAAAATAGATACCGTAGCTATTGAAAAATGGGATAATCGCTTAGCAATTAACCCTTCACAAAAGAAAATCGCAGACGAGGCTGTTCAGTTGTTGAACGCCATCAAAATAAAGGAACAATCTGTTGATCTGCAACGCTTAAAAATTGCCGAGTATAAGATGATGACCGCTACTATCCCTGCAAATCAAAGAGCCGGGGGGAGGGTAGTTTCGATATGGTCGAAAAACATAAAATGGATGGCTGCGGCTGCAATAATTTTATTATCTTCATTAGGAATTTGGCAATTAAACCGCACATCCGGAAAACTCGCTATTCAAACCGCCTATGGCGAAACACGCAATAATGTTCTACCCGATGGATCGCAGGTGATGCTTAACGCTAATACTACCATTAACTACAAGAACTGGAAAGAAGGAACGGATCGTGAAGTATGGTTAAACGGAGAAGCCTTTTTTCATGTGAAAAAAACAGCTAAAAGAAACCGTTTTATTGTACACTCAAACAATTTTGATATAGTTGTTACCGGTACACAGTTTAATGTAATCAACCGTGATAATAAGAGCAATGTATATTTAAAGGAAGGAAGCGTAACTATACAAAGCAAGGGCAGAGAAATATATATGAAGCCAGGCGATTACGTTGAAGTTAGTAACACAGGTATTCAAAAGAAAGACATAAACAGTGCACCGGTACTGGCATGGACCGATCATAAATTTATATTCGAAAACACTCCTATGAAAGAGGTAGCTTCTATGGTTTCGGAATTATTTGGAATCAAAGTTACGCTGACCGATGAAGCTGTAGCCTCTTCAACGATCTCAGGTATCATGCAAAATGATAACCTCGAAGTATTTATACAATCGTTGGATGCCTTACCCGACTATGTAGTTAGTAAAACAGAAGAAGGAATTCAGATCAGTAAAAAATAACAACGGCAGGCAGGTTTATTTTTTAAAATCTGCGTATGTGGAAAAAAGGCTCTGTAAGATTTATTCGGGGGTGTTTTTTCACGGTTTGCTTATTTGCGATTAACATTATCAACGCACAGGAAGCTATTTCCTTTAATCGGAAAAAGAGTCCCCGAAACCCGTTACGTGCAGGCGTTCAGTCACCGGCAAAAGATACTTCTATTGCCCGCCAGCCGCTATTTGCCGTTCTTAAACAACTCAACCTTACAAAAGGTATTTATTTTCTTTTTTCCGATAAAACATTCGGGCAGTTAATGGTAGCGCCGGTTATGAACCTGAACCGGCCGGTAGAGCAGATACTGGACGAGTTACTGCAGTTTACCGGGCTGAAGTATAAAAAGATCAATGATAAAACCTTTGTAATTGTATCATCAATCGTTACCTCCGAAATTGAACCCGGTAAAATAAATAAACCGGTTGCCACAGAAGAAGAAATAAAATCCCCACCCGTTGCTCCCAAAGTGGCTCACATTGTTAAAGGAAAAATTACCAACAGCGAAGGCAAACCCCTGGCCAATGTTACAGTTATGGTAAAAGGTTCGGGCCTGGGAACCACTACCAACTCAAACGGCGATTTTGATCTGGCAGGCATCACAGGTGATTTGCTTGAGCTATCGTGTGTTGGTTACGAAAGAAAGGAAATACATCTTAATACGGCAAATGCAGTTATTTATGTAAACACCCAGATGACTGTTATTGAGAACGTAATGAATGAAGTTGTGGTAACTGCATTGGGTGTAAATAAATATTCCCGTTCATTGGGCTTTTCATTAAGCACAGTGTCGTCGGAAGATATTAACCAATCGGGTAACACCAATTTCGCTTCGGCTTTATATGGCCGCTCGCCAGGTGTTTTGATCAATACCGCTCCCGGTGGCGCAACCAGTGCCGTACAGGTTCAGATACGGGGCGTAAATTCCCTGAATTTTAATGCACAGCCTTTATATGTGGTAGATGGAATTGTGATTCGCAATACCAACGAAAAAGGTATTACCGGAATAAATAATGGTGGTTATTGGGTCGATCCCCGCATTCGCGGAAATGGTATTCTCGATATCAATCCGGCCGATATCGATAACCTCACTATTTTAAAAGGCGCCAGCGCAACTGCCCTGTATGGGTCTGAGGCGGCTGCAGGCGTAGTAGTGATCACCACAAAAAAGGGAACGCCCAAAAAGCGGTTGGGGGTCACTGTAAATTATACCAATACCCTTGAGCAGGCCGCTTTTTTACCAAAATACCAGCATGAATACGGCCCGGGTGGCGACAGGGCTACTAATTTATCAGAAGGCGCCAATGAAGATGGATGGATACCGGTTGATATGGATGGCGATGGTATAAACGACCACCTTCGACCCAATTTTGCAGCCTGGGCGCAGTTCGGGCCAAAGTTCGATGGACAAATGGTTCCCTGGTGGGATGGCCAGATGCGACCTTATACCGCGCATAAAAACAATTACAAAGATTTATATCGTACAGGAGTCAATTCAATTTTTAATACAGCCGTTGCCAACCAAACCGATCGTTTTGCATACCGCTTATCGTTTACCCGCAACGACTACAAAGGCATACAACAGGGTGGCGATTTGCAACGCAACACTTTTCATTTAAACAGCAATATTAAAATTACCGATAAGCTGAATGTTGATGTAGTTTCAAATTATTTCAACAGCAAAGTACATAACCGGCCCATTCAGTTAAGCAGAATTATTGCTGCCTATTCGGGGCTTATCAGCCCTGCAGAGGATATGGGGGTATTTTTTGATAAATATAAAACAAGTGATGGGTACAAATGGGTGCCCTGGAATGAAGCGCAGCGTAATCCGGCCGAAGCCCTTCACTACAATATAAAAACCGAGGTGCCCGACCTTTTGTGGATGCAGCTGCGCAACAGTGAAGATGAATATGAAGATAGATTACTAAACAGTATAACCCTCAATTACGATTTCAATAAAGAGTTTAAATTCAGGGCACGCCTTGGAAACGACTTCACCAGTTTAAAAACCGAAACCCGTCAATACAATGAATACCCGGTAATTTACAATGGCAATTTAAGTACCGGTATGTATGGAATAGCCGAAGGGCGTTATTCAATTTTATACGGCGACGGATTGCTGACCTGGTCAAAAAAACTGAATCACAACTGGCATCTTTCTGTAACAGGCGGCATTCAATCGCGAAAGGAACAGTATAACGATCAAAGTTCCCAAACCACCGATGGTTTGGTAAAAGAAAACTGGTTCAGTCTTGAAAACTCATTGCATCCTATTGCCACAACCCTTAACAGGAGCGCCGTTCTTAAATATGCTTTTTTAGGTTATTTCAACCTGGCCTATAAAAATTTTTTATTTCTTGAAGGAACAACGCGGCAGGAATATTCTTCAACGCTGCCTCCCGGCAGGAACAATTATTTTTATCCTTCTTTTAATGCCGGTTTCGTATTCACCGATGTGTTTCATCTGCCAGCCTGGTTTTCGTACGGAAAACTGCGCGCTTCGTATGGTATAGTAGGAAATGCCCCGCCGCCTTATGCTTCGGCAGTAACGTATAATCAAACAACGCTGTCACTTAACAATACTATGGTTACAGCTTTGAATACGCAAATGAATGCCGGTAATGATCAAATCAGGCCCGAAAACAAATATGAAGGGGAAGTTGGTCTTGAAACCATGTTGTTCAAAAACCGGCTTGGAGTTGATGTAACCTGGTACAATAGTCGCACCGTTGATCAGATTTTACAATTGAGCATTCCTGCCAGCTCAGGCGCCACCTCAAAACTCTTGAATGCCGGCGAACTGCAAAGCAATGGCCTTGAAGTAGGGGTGAATGCCATACCGTTATCGGGCAAAAATGTTAAATGGACGAGCCGGTTAAATTTTTCCGTGGCGCGTTCAAAAGTGAGCAAGCTGGCACCGGGTGTAAAGAATATTGTGTTTTTTGAAACTGAACAAAATGCCATACGAATAGTGGCCGACGAAGGTGAAACCGTAGGTAATGTTTATGTAAACCCGCGCCTCACCGATGAATCGGGTCATTATGTTATTGGATCAAACGGCTTATATGTTATTGATAACAGCCGCTACCAAAAGGTAGGAAATGTTATGCCACGGGCAACCGGAGGTTGGTTTAACTCGTTAAGCTGGAAAAGATTTTCACTCGATTGCGCTTTGGATTATCGTTTCGGAGGCAAGCTGGTATCGCCGCCTATAAAATATAACATAGGGGCGGGCATGTATGAAAGCACGTTGAAGTACCGCGATGCCGAACATGGCGGATTGCCTTATTATATAAACAACAATGAAGAAAAAGTTTTGTTACCCAATCACAATACTGCAGCACCCAATGGCGGCAAAGTGTATCACGATGGCGTGATTTTACCGGGTGTTACCACAACAGGTAAAGAAAACACCCAGATCATTGATGCTGCGTATTATTATATGAATACCTTTTACTGGGGCGCTTCTGCTTTAAACGAAAGCGCCGTTGTTGACAATAGTTATATAAAAATGCGCGAAGTAGTGCTTGGATATTCTTTGCCACAGAAATTAGCCAGCAAGCTTCATTTCAATAGCATACGCTTTTCTCTTATAGGAAGAAATCTGTTCTATATCTGGCGTACCCTGAAAGACATCGATCCTGAAACTGCCATTGGCTCAACCTGGATCAGACAAAGTGTTGATGAAGGATCAATGGCCGCTACCAGGAGTTTTGGATTTTCTGTAAATCTTGATTTTTAAACCTGCCTATCCTTTTTTACAAATAAAACGTATATGTTCTTATACGACTTATTTGATTTGAATGAATTATTGATTTGCCGACATGAACAAACAGGTTTTATATATTATTACCGTAGTGATACTGGTTTCAACCGGTATAACCGGCTGCCGTAAAAAGCTGGCTGATTTGTATTATGATCCCGATCAAACCACGCAGCCTTCTATTGAAAAGTTTTTTACACAAATGATCAATAACAACCGCGTGCGCCCTTCCTATTGGGAAATGCGCACGTTTGTGGTTATGCATACCGGTATTTACACCCAGTCGGTGGGTTTTTTAAACACCATTACTGAATATCAGCAAAACGCAAATTATACGCAGGATAAATGGAATGATTTTTACCGGGCCGGTACCACTGAAAATGGCAGCGGTGGTGTTATGGCGCTGTATCGTTTGATTGAAAAATTATATGGGTCCATAACCAATGAGAACGATAAGACTAATATGGAAGTATTTTTAATGGCTGCCCGCGTTGTGTTGTACGACCAGGCTTCGCAAATGGTCGACATGTGGGGTGATATTCCTTATAGCGAGGCAGGTAGTGTAAATACTTCAGATAATATTGTGATGGCTAAATTCGACGATGCCGCTGAAATTTACAATACCATACTCAACGGGTTGAAAGACGCCGCTGATTATTTTTCAAATCTTCAGATAACTACCACAGCACAGGTACAGTTCACTAAACAGGATATTTTGTTAGGCGGACAAGTGAATAAATGGCAGAGGTATGCCAACTCAATAAGATTGCGGCTGCTGATGCGCATTTCTGATTTTGATGAAGCAAAGGCTAAAACAGAAGCATTAAACATGCTCAATAATCCGGCAACGTACCCATTAATAGATGGCTTATCGGCCTATGCACCCGCTACAACTGATGTATTGCTGCAGCAGCTTGATTTGCATAACGATGATTTGCACCTTGCGCTTACCGAAGTGTTTAATTATTCAGCGCCTGATTATTTACTGAATACAGCTATGAAGCCATGCAACGACCCGCGCATACCCGTATTGTTCGACAAATATGGCCGCACAGTGGGCGATCAGTTCATTCCCAATACCGATTATAACGGCCTGCCCGTAAATTTAACTGCCGAAGCGCAGCAACAAGCTATAGGTTCCTATGCCATTGTTGATTCGGCTACATTTTTATACAATAACTTATTGCCCGGTATTGTAATTACGGCTTCGGAAGTAAATTTTTTAAAAGCCGAAGCTTTTGAACGATGGGGAGGAGGCGATGCTGCATCTGCATATGAAACAGCTATAAGGCAATCGATTGTATTTTATTATTATTTAAATAGCCTGAATAAAACTACCCGAACGCCGTTGACAATGCCGGCCACTACTGTTATCGATGCTTTTTTACAAACCGATCAAATTAAATATTCAGGAACCAGTGATGAAAAACTGGCGAAGATATGGGTGCAGAAATGGGTTCATTTTGGTTTTTTGCAATCGATTGAAAGCTGGGCCGAATATCGCAGAACAAAATATCCTCAATTGAAATTTTACCCTTCTACATTGCCCGGTTATGAGGAACCACCTTCGAGGCTTGTATATCCTGCCAGCGAAACAGCATATAATGCAAACTATGCATCAGTTAAAAATAAAGATATACGAACAGGAAAAATTTTCTGGGATGTGAAGTAATTCGTTGAATTTTCCTCTTCAGTGCTTAGTTTTGCGCTTCCGTCCCGGTTGCATATTTCCCTTTTATTTGTATTTGCTGCCATCTTATGACACTTTCAACCCGTCTTGCGATATGATTGCAGATTGTTAATTTTTAAACCAGTAACAGCAATTATGACTATAATCAGTTCAGCAGGATCTTTGTTCTTTCAGCAACTCAAAAAAAATGCCCGCTGTTTGTTTCTTTTTCCTGTGGTAATTATCGGTTTTCTTTCTGCACAGGCACAGGAACAACAAATTCATCCGCAATCAACAAAATACGAATGGCCAACCGAACCTGCCGTAAAAGAAAAGCTGGAGCAGTGGCGCGATCAAAAGTTTGGTATGATCATTCACTGGGGCCTGTACGCAGTGCCCGGTATGATTGAATCGTGGGCGCTGTGTTCCGAAGACTGGGTTACGCGCGACAGCACCTCATCATATGATGATTTTAAAAAATGGTACTGGGGGCTGAAAAAAGATTTCAATCCCGTAAACTTCAATCCCGACCAATGGGCCAAAGCGGCAAAAGATGCCGGTATGCGCTACCTGGTTTTTACAACCAAACATCATGATGGCTTTTGCATGTTCGATACAAAAGAAACCGATTTTAAAATCAGTAACGGACCCTTTGCTGCCAACCCAAAAGCCAATGTGGCAAAATATGTTTTTGATGCCTTTCGCAGGCAGGGCTTTATGATCGGTGCTTATTTTTCAAAGCCCGACTGGCATTGCCCTTACTACTGGTGGCCTTTGTATGCTACGCCCGACCGCAATAATAATTATGATATTCGCAAAAATCCCTGGCGCTGGAACCAGTTTAAAAAATATACGTATAATCAGATCAGTGAGTTAATGCACGATTACGGTTCAATGGATATTCTGTGGCTCGATGGAGGCTGGGTACGTCCGCTCGAAACAGTTACCGATGAAGTAAAGTCGTGGGGTGCTGCCATACCTGCCTGGAGCCAGGATATTGATATGCCGTCGATAGCAACGATGGCGCGCAAGGCGCAACCGGGATTGCTGATTGTTGACAGAACCGTGCATGGTCCCTATGAAAATTATCAAACGCCCGAACAACGGATACCCGATAAACAACTCGATCATCCCTGGGAAAGTTGTATAACTCTTGGTGATAACTGGGGATATGTGCCGAACGACAGATTGAAATCTTCTGCTAAAGTTATTCAGCAATTGATCGAAGTGGTGGCAAAAGGCGGCAGCCTGTTATTAGGTGTAGGCCCATCGCCCGATGGTACAGTACCTGAACCTGTGGTTAAACGGCTTGCCGAAATTGGCAACTGGCTGAATGCAAACGGCGCGGCAATTTATAATACCCGCCCAACGGCCAACTACCACGACGGAAATGTTTTCTTCACCCAGTCAAAAGATTCATTAGTGTTATATGCACTGGCTGGTTTGGATGAGAGCAAATCGGTTCCTGCCACTATTGAATGGACCGGCAATATTCCCGCAAAGGGATCTAAAATGAAATATCTGCCAACTGGTAAACCGGTGAAATATGTAGTTACCGGCGATAAAGTAAAAGTATTTGTGCCCGAAGCTTTGCAAAAAGCCACCGGAACAATCGGCGCGCTGGCATTTTCATTTACAACTGCCAAATGAAAAAAAGGAGGCTCACTCCAAAGGGTGACTCACCTTTCTCCTGTAAAAAATTTTCATCAAAGGTTAATCTGCTATATATTATGAATTTCAGCAAAGGTTTTGCAATAATAAGTATCGGTGCGCTTATATCTGTTGGTTTTCTTCCTCCGCATCGCGCTGTTCAGCCACCGGCGCCGGTGGGCCCTGTGCCAACACCCGCGCAGTTGGCCTGGCACCAGATGGAAACAAATGCATTTGTACATTTTACTGTTAATACGTTTACCGATCGCGAATGGGGTATGGGAAATGAAGATCCTTCGGTATTCAATCCTGCCAAGCTCGACGCCATGCAATGGGCGCGTATATTAAAGGAAACAGGTTTTAAACAAATGATACTTACCTGCAAACACCACGATGGATTTTGTTTGTGGCCCACCAAATACACCAAACATTCGGTACAATACAGTCCGTACAAAAACGGCAAAGGCGATGTGGTAAAAGAAGCATCGGATGCCTGTAAAAAGTATGGAATTAAATTCGGCGTATATCTTTCTCCGTGGGACAGGAACAGCGCCGATTACGGTAAGCCGGAATATATTACCTATTATCGCAATCAGTTGAAAGAACTGTTTACCAATTACGGACCTGTATGCGAAATGTGGTTCGACGGCGCCAATGGCGGCGAGGGCTATTATGGCGGCGCCAATGAAAATCGTCAGATCGATCGCAGAAACTATTACGACTGGCCCAATACGCTTGCCATGGTTAGGCAAATGCAACCGAATGTAATTTTCTTCAGCGATGCCGGCCCCGGTGTGCGGTGGGTGGGCAATGAAAATGGAACTGCCGGCGAAACCAACTGGAATACGATTACACCCGATACTTTGTATGCCGGTAAAGCCGGTATTGAAAATCTGCTGAACGAAGGCGCTGAAAACGGCACACAATGGATCCCTGCCGAAGTGGATGTATCTATCAGGCCCGGATGGTTCTATCATAAAAAAGAAGATTCACTGGTGAAAACGCCCGAACGCCTTTTTGAAATTTACCTCAGCTCAGTTGGCCGTGGTGCATTGCTGTTATTGAATGTGCCGCCCGACCAGCGTGGTTTGTTTCATGAAAATGATATCAAAGCCCTGTATGGCTTTCGTTCAATACTCAATCGCGAGTTTGCGAAAAATAAAGCATTGGGTGCATCAGTAACTGCAAGCAGTTATCGCGGTTCAGCGCCTGCCTATGCCGCCGGCAATGTAACCGATAACAGCAATGAAACTTACTGGGCTACCGATGATGGCGTAACTACCGGTTCCCTTGAAATAAATACCGGAAAGGTGCAAACAATTAAATACGTTATGTTGCAGGAGTATATAAAACTGGGGCAACGTGTTAAATCGTTTACGGTAGAAGTATGGGCCGATAATGCCTGGCAACAGGTAGCTGCCGGCACCACCATCGGATACAAACGCATTTTGAAACTAACGCCTGTAAAGGCCGGCAAAGTGCGTATTAATATCACTGCATCAAAAGCCTGCCCTGTTATTTCGAACGTGGCTATCTATTAAAACATTCAGGGTTTGGTTCGCGGTTCGAAATGGACGGGAAGCAAACCCCGGGATTTATTATAATTTTGAACTCAACTTCACTGCTACTATGATGCTTCACTTGCGTCGCACACTTATACGTTCTGTTCTTTATTCAGCAATAATCGGCTTTATTGTATTTGTATTGATTTCTTCAACTTCAATGGCACAATCGGGCCACTCATTTGAAATAAAGAACGGTCAGTTTTTGTACGATAACCAGCCGGTACAAATTCATTCGGGCGAAATGCATTATGCCCGTATTCCTGCAGCCTACTGGCGGCACCGCCTGAAAATGATCAAAGCCATGGGACTGAATACGGTGGCCACCTATGTTTTCTGGAATTACCACCACCCTTCGCCCGGTGTATGGGATTTCAGCAGCGGCAACCATAACCTGAGTGAATTTTTACGCATCGCCAAAGAAGAGAATTTATTTGTGATACTGCGCCCCGGTCCCTATGCCTGTGCCGAATGGGAGTTTGGCGGATATCCCTGGTGGTTATTGAAAGATACCGGTTTGGTAATTCGGTCGTACAACCAGCCCTTTCTCGATTCGTGCAAAATGTACATCAATAAACTGGCTGAGCAGGTAAAGAACTGGCAGGTATCAAAAGGCGGCCCGGTTATTATGGTGCAGGTCGAAAATGAGTTTGGTTCCTATGTGTCGCAACGAAAAGATATTCCCATAGAAGAACATCGCCGGTATAACGAAGCGATCAGGCAAATGCTGATTGGTTCAGGTTTAACCGGTCCGTTTTTTACGTCAGACGGAAGCTGGTTATTCGATGGCGGTTCGCTATCAGGTATACTGCCTGCTGCCAATGGCGAAGACAATGTTGATAATCTGAAGAAAGCCGTAAACAAATACCATAATAACGAAGGTCCGTATATGGTGGCCGAATATTATCCCGGCTGGTTGCATCACTGGGCCGAGCCTTTTCCAAATATTCCCGTTGATCAGGTAACCCAACAGGTAGAAAAATACCTGAAAAACGATATTAACTTCAATTTTTATATGGTGCATGGTGGAACCAATTTCGCTTTTACCTCCGGCGCCAATTATAATAACGATCACGATATTCAGCCCGATTTAACAAGCTACGATTATGATGCACCAATTACCGAAGCAGGATGGGCATCGCCCAAATACCTGGCCGTTCGCGAGCTGATGAAGAAGTATGTAAAATATCCGGTTCCTGAAATACCTGCAAAAATTCCGGTTATTACATTACCTGCTATTCAGTTAAATAAGTCAATGGATTTATTTGATATGAAAAAAACATTACATCCGGTAATAGCCGATACACCATTATCATTTGAATCGCTGAACCAGGGAAATGGATATGTATTGTACAGCAAACGGTTTACACAACCCATTCAGGGCACCCTGCAAATAAAAGGATTGCGCGATTATGCGGTGGTATATGTTGATGGAAAGAAAGTAGCTGTTCTGAACCGGGTCAATAAACAATATAGCGCAACAGTAAATATTCCTTTTAACGGCACGCTTGATATACTGGTTGAAAATATGGGCCGCATCAACTACGGCAGCGAAATAGTGAACAACACAAAAGGCATTATTTCGCCGGTGCTCATAAATGACATGCCGGTTACCGGTGGCTGGAATATGTATAAATTGCCGTTTGAACAATCGCCTGTAGTGAACGCCGTGAGCGCCGGACGGCAGAAAGAAGGAAGGGCTGCTATTTACAGCGGTACCTTTACGGTAACAAAGCCGGGCGATACATTTTTAGATATGCATCAATGGGGCAAGGGCATCGTGTTTGTAAACGGTATTAACCTGGGAAGATATTGGCAGGTTGGACCGCAACAAACCTTATACCTGCCCGGCTGCTGGTTGAAAAAGGGAGTTAACAACATTGTGGTATTTGAACAACTGAACGATCATATTCAACCGGTAATACCCACCGTGGCAAAACCGGTGTTAACGGAGTTGAAGCAATAGGCAATGGGCCTCGCGCAAAGCAAAGATTCAAAACCGTTTATAGTTTGAGGTTTGTAGTTGTGGTTCTTAGAAAAGTTTCTCGTTTATGGTTTTTAGTTTATGGTTCTTTTGGTGAATCCTGCTGTGCAAATTTGATCCTGTTAAACAGTTAAGGTATTTGATCTTAATAATGAAACTCCAAAGCGCGGCAGCAACCACAAACTTCAAACTACAAACCACAAACACAATTAAATCATCATTTTCATCATATCATGAGCAAACGCATTTTATTTTCATTGGCTTTTTTCTCATCGGTAATAGTACAGGCCCAGGAAAATCCTGTATTTCGTAACCCGCAACAACCTGTTGAAGTTCGTGTGAACGACCTGTTGCACCGGTTAACGCTCGAAGAAAAAATATCGCTGCTGGGTTTTCGCAGTAAGGAAGTGCAACGGTTGGGCATACCTGCCTACAACTGGTGGAACGAAGCATTGCACGGGGTAGCAAGGGCCGGCGTGGCTACAGTATTTCCGCAGGCCATTGGTATGGCGGCTACTTTTAACGACAGCCTGCTGTTGCAGGCAGCCAATGTTATTTCAACCGAAGCAAGGGCAAAATATAATTTATCGGTTGCGCAAAACAGACGATTGCAATACATGGGACTTACCTTTTGGTCGCCCAACATTAATATCTTTCGCGATCCCCGCTGGGGCCGCGGCCAGGAAACCTATGGCGAAGATCCTTTTTTAACCGCCCACATGGGTACTGCATTTATTAAAGGTTTACAGGGAAACGACAGCAGGTATCTAAAAACGTCGGCCTGTGCCAAACACTTTGCAGTGCACAGCGGTCCCGAAAACGGACGGCATACTTTTAATGCCATTGTAGATGAAAAAGATCTGCGCGAAACTTATTTATATGCTTTTAAAGCACTGGTTGATGCCGGTGTTGAATCGGTGATGTGTGGGTATAACCGGGTAAATGATCAGCCCTGTTGCACAGGCAATATTCTATTGCAAAACATTTTGCGCAATGAATGGAAATTCAAAGGACATGTGGTAACGGATTGCTGGGCGCTCGAAGATATTTATGCGCGTCATAAGGTATTGCCTTCAGCAGTTGAAGTAGCCGCTGCTGCGATTAAAGCAGGCGTAAACCTCGATTGCTCGAACCTGTTGCAGGACGATGTGATGAAGGCTGTTGAACAAAAACTGTTAACCGAAAAAGAAGTTGACAGTGCATTGGCCGGTATTATTCGTACTCAGATTAAGCTCGGTTTTTATGATCCTGCTTCGATGAATCCCTGGCAGAATTACGGAGCCGATAGTGTTGCCAATGCATGGCATGCTAACCTTGCGCGCACCATGGCGGCGCAAAGCATGGTATTGCTGAAGAACAGCAATCAGTTGTTGCCGCTCGATAAGAAAAAATTTCCTGCCATTATGGTGCTCGGGTCTAATTCGGCTTCGATGGATGCATTGCTCGGCAACTATCATGGCGTAAGCAACCGGGCTGTAAGTTTTCTGGAAGGTATTACCAATGCAGTTGATGCAGGCACCCGTGTTGAATACGATTTGGGTTGCGACTATAACGACACCGTTCACTTTGGCGGTATATGGGCGGCAGGCAATGCCGACATTACCGTTGCTGTAATTGGGTTAACACCGGTGTATGAAGGTGAGGAAGGCGATGCATTTCTGGCAGCCAAAGGCGGAGACAAACCCGACATGAGTTTGCCGGCTTCACATATTGCCTTTATGAAAAAATTGCGGGAATCTAATAAGAAACCGATTATTGCCGTGATCACCGCCGGCAGTGCAGTTGATATTTCGGCCATTGAGCAATATGCCGATGCTATTATACTTGCCTGGTATCCCGGCGAGCAGGGCGGCAATGCTTTGGCAGATATTTTATTCGGCAAGGTATCGCCCGCCGGCCGCTTACCGGTAACATTTTATCAGTCGTTTGCCGATGTGCCTCCATACAATAGTTATGCTATGAAGGGCAGAACCTACCGCTATTTTAATGGTAAAGTGCAATATCCGTTCGGATTTGGATTGAGCTATACTTCATTTGCATATGAATGGCAAAAAATGCCGGGTGTTATCAAAACAGTTAAAGACACAGTTTCGTTTTCGGTTAAAGTGAAAAACACCGGTTCAATGGATGGCGATGAAGTGGTGCAGGTTTATGTTGAATATCCTGCTGCCGACCGCATGCCTTTAAAAGAATTGAAAGCATTTAAACGGGTGCATGTTGCAGCAGGCAGTGAAGTGGTGGTTCCCGTAAGCATTCCCGCTGCTGAATTGCAGAAGTGGGATCTGGCTACCGGTACTTGGAAATTATATCCCGGTACATATACCATTTTTGCAGGCGGTAATTCGAATGATAAAAAAGTAGTGGCAACGGTAAAAGTGGGTGGTAAAAAATAGGTGCGCCCTGAGCGCAGTCGAAGGGCCCTGTATGTCCTGAGCGTCCTGAGCGTAGTCGAAGGATCGAAGGACAACCCAAATTACTTTGAGAATAAATGAATCAATAAATATTTCGGATATGCGAAAAAGTATTTTCCTGGTTTTGTTGGCGTGTGTTACAGGTAATCAGTGGGCGGCAGGTCAAAACAGGTATGAATTAAACAGTGGATGGGTTTGCGCTCCCATCAACTCGGTTAAGGTAAATGGTGAAAAAATTTCCGCAGTGTCGTATTCTGTAAAAGGATGGATGCCTGCTACAGTGCCCGGCACTGTGCTTACTACCTTGCTTCAAAACAAAAAAGTGCCCGATCCCTTTTATGGCATGAACAATGAAAAAATTCCCGACATATATAAAACAGGCCGCGATTATTACACTTACTGGTTTGTAAAAGATTTCACCGAAAAAGGCCCGCAGGGCAACGAGCAGGTTTGGCTGCAGTTCAGAGGTGTGAATTACAGCTGTGATGTTTTTCTGAATGGAAAAAAATTAAACAGCACCCGTCATTATGGAATGTTCCTGCGTCAGTCGTATAACATTACCGGCCTGCTGAACAGCAATGGCAGCAACAGGCTGGCAGTAATTGTTTATCCCATCGATCCCGTGGGTAACCCCAATGGCGGACAGGGTGGCGATGGCATTATTGCCCGTAATGTATCGCACCAGTATGTGGCAGGGTGGGACTGGATTCAACCTATGCGTGACCGTAATACCGGTATCTGGGATAAAGTATATATCGAAAAAACTGCCTCGGTGAATATTAAAAATCCGCATGTGGTAACACAGGTGCCAGGTATTCGCAAACCCGAAGGCATGCAACAGCCTGCCAATATTATAGCAAGCGCCGAACTCGAAAACGCTTCTGATAAAAAGAAAGAAGGTGTTTTACAATATGAAATCGACGGACAAACAGTAAAACAATCAGTATCTATTGAGGCCGGCGCTACAAAGCAGGTAACATTTCCTGTATTTCAGTTGAATAATCCAAAGTTGTGGTGGCCAAACGGATATGGACCACAAAATTTATACACCATCCATTTTAAGTTTTTTGAAGATGGCCAAACGCTTTCTGATGAAGAGCAGCTCACAACCGGTGTACGTGAAATTCAGGCTACCTGGAATGAAACCACCCGCAGTAAACAAATAGCGGTAAACGGGCAGAAGCTATTTATTAAAGGCGGTAACTGGATCATCTCCGATGCTATGTTGCGTTTTTCTGACCAGCGCTACGATGCAGAGATCCGTTATCATCGCGATATGAACCTCAATCTTATTCGTGTATGGGGTGGGGCATTGATCGAACGTCCTGAATTTTATAGCGCCTGCGACCGCTATGGAATGCTGGTGATGCAGGACTTCTGGATGTCGGGCGATTGCAACGGCCGCTGGGTTGATCCTATGAAACTCGAAGATCAGTGGACGCGCAGAAAATATCCTGATGATCATTCATTGTTCCTTCGTTCATTAGCCGATCAGATAAAACTCGTGCGTAACCATCCGTCGCTGGCCATCTGGTGTGGTGGAAATGAAATTACACCACCCGAAGATATTCTCGTTCCTTTAAGAGATTCGGTTTTACCGGCATTAGATGGCACCCGCTGGTTTGTTGATTACTCCAACTCCGATGATATGTCGTACAATGCACTGGGTGGTAATGGCGATGGTCCTTATACAATACAAAACGTAACTCACTTCTGGGAGCATCGCACTTTTCCGTTCAACTCCGAAGTAGGATCGGTAGGAGTAAGCGACTATACTTCGTTAAAGCGGTTTATTCCCGCCGAAAATATGCAGGTGCCACAGTATCCTTCCAATAAAATTGATTCGGTTTGGGATTATCATAAATATATACCATACAATGAGCATATCGATCCTTATGGCAAAGCAAAGGATGCCGCCGATTTTGCCCGCAAAGCGCAATTGGTGAATTACGATCAGTACCGTGCGCTGGCCGAAGGGTTCAGCAATCACATGTGGGATTGGTATACCGGGTTTATTATATGGAAAACACAAAACCCGTGGACAGCCATGCGCGGACAGATGTATGATTATTACCTCGATCCCAATGCCTGCTTATTTGGTTTACGCAATGGCAGCGAACCGGTGCATGTAATGTGCAATCCGGTTGATGGCATGGTAACCATCGTAAACAACAGCTTTGAAGAAAAACGCAATATGCTGCTGGTGATTCGCTTTTGGGATATGCAGGGCAAAGACAGTTTGTATACACAGGTATTCACCTTTGTGCAGCCTGCATCGGTAAAAAATATTCTTTCGATAAAAGAACTGGTCACCAAACTGGGAAAAGATAAAGGCGTTTTTTGTTCGTTGCAGTTGTTGAATGAAAACAAACAGGTGATCAGCGATAATCTTTACTGGTGGCCCGATGCTACCGGCGCCTATTCAGGATTACAAACTATGGCGCGCACTTCGTTGAAGATAAAAGCCAAACAAATTGAAAAAGGAAAGATTGAAGTAACGCTTTCCAACGCTTCAGGCAATCCCGTTGCTTTCTTTAACCGGGTAACATTAACAGATGCAAAAAAGAAAGAGCGGATATTGCCTGTATTTTACAACGATAACTATATTTCAGTGACACCCGGCGGCGAAAAGAAAATTATTATTGAATACCGTCCGCAGCCAGGCGAAACGCCGGTGGTGTCGGTTGAAGGATGGAATGTGGCTGAGGTGGAAGCGGCTGTTGAATAATTTTGATTTGCTTCATTTTTGTAATAGATTATTGATATTTAAATTTTTTAATTGATGAAAAGCCCCGGCCAAACCCCGTGGCTTTTTCTATATTGCAACATAAATTTTCCGCGTTATGCTGCGTTACCGGCAATTCCTTATTCCTTTTTATTTACTGCTTAGTGGTTTACAAACAACCGCCCAACATACCAATTCCATCGGCATGCAAATGGTTTCAATACCTGCAGGCGCTTTCAATATGGGATCGCACAGGGCAGGGGAAGATGCAGATGAAAGCCCGGTGCACCGCGTTACCATTTCGCACAGCTTTCTGATATCGGCTACGGAGGTTACCAACAAACAATACGAAGCATTTGATCCGGCGCA
The DNA here is from genome assembly GCF_059587045.1 of Niastella sp. sgz303648. NCBI lineage: Bacteria > Pseudomonadati > Bacteroidota > Chitinophagia > Chitinophagales > Chitinophagaceae > Niastella > Niastella sp. sgz303648. The sequence continues at coordinate 436,834 of NZ_JCAPSW010000006.1, forward strand.
TAAACAGTGGCGTGGAAAGAACGGTTTTTCACTAAAGGATGATGAGGCTGTGATATTCGTAAATTATGAACAGGCGGTTGCGTTTTGCAAATGGTTGTCGGCCAAAGAAGGCAAACCGTATCGCCTGCCAACAGAAGCCGAATGGGAATATGCCTGTCGTGCCGGCACGCAAACCGATTTTAATACCGGCAACGAATTACCTGAGGCTTATCAAAAGCAGCAACGTACCAATCGCGAACCAGTGACTGTTTCGTTATTGGTTGCACAACAACCGGCCAATGCCTGGGGCTTGTACGATATGCATGGCAATGTAGAGGAATGGTGTTACGACTGGTATGGCGCGTATACAGCAGCTGATCAGCACGACCCGGTAGGGCGCAGCAATGGCATAAGCCGTGTTACCCGCGGGGGAAGTCATAATACCCCGGTGCGTTACCTGCGTTCCGCCAACCGGCAGGCAATGCTTCCGCAGGATAAACACTGGCTTACCGGTTTTCGGGTGGTGCAGGCTGTTATGCCTGTTACAAAACCTGTTGTACCTGAACCACCTGCTGCAAACAATTTGCACATATCACAACAAAAACATACCTGGCAAAAAGTTGAACAACCTTTTTTTGATGCACCCATTGCCTATGTAGTGCGACCCGACAGCAGTTCGGGTATACCTTTTTTTGCGCACAATCATTGTCCGGCAATAACCTGGTGCCCCAATGGCGATTTGCTGGCCGCCTGGTTCAGCACCAACGCCGAATCGGGCCGCGAAATGACCATTCTTGCAAGCCGTTTGCGGGCAGGCAATAATACATGGGATACCGCTTCGGTTTTTTTCAGGGTGCCCGATCGCAATGTAACCGGTACTTCTTTATTATACGATCAAAAAGGTACGCTGTATCACCTCAATGGTTTGGAAGCTGCCGGCGACTGGCAGAACCTTGCTATGATCATGCGTACAAGTACAAATAACGGGGCCACATGGTCGAAACCGGTGCTGGTAGCGCCTGACCATGGTAAAAAGCATCAGGTAATCGCGGGTTCTTTAATTACCCGGCAGGGTTGGCTCATTCAGTTATGCGATGCAGAGCCGGGGCCGCGTGGCGGAACTGCTATGTACATTAGCAAAGACAAGGGCGCTCACTGGGCCTCATCCAATGAATCGGCGGTAACTCCTGTATACAAAAATGGCAATACCGGTGGTTTAATTGCCGGCATTCATGGTGCTGTTGTACAGCGTAACGATGGAAGTTTGATGGCCCTGGGTCGCAATGATGATATAATGGTCCCGAATAGTTCGGGAGATATTTCGGGCGAACGCATGCCCATGAGCATATCAAACAACATGGGTAAAACCTGGCAATACTTTCCATCAGAATTTCCGCCGGTTAACAGCGGACAGCGAATTGTGTTGCGGCGATTGAATGAAGGTGCCCTGCTCCTGATATCCTTTACCCACTGCCCCGGTAAGTCAAAGCAGGAAGGCATGTTATTTAAAAAACCGGGAGGAGACACGTATAAAGGGTATGGTTTATATGCCGCCGTTTCATTTGATGAAGGAAAAACCTGGCCCATAAAAAAACTGTTGAGCGATGGAACAACCCGCCTTTTAAATGGCGGCGCCTGGACGGGTACCTTTACCATGGATAGCGTTCATGCAGAACCGAAAGGTTATATGGCTGCCACGCAAACGCCCGATAATGTAATACATGTTATTAGTAGTAATTTGTACTATCGCTTCAATCTGGAATGGTTAAAACAACCATGATACAATACAGCACAGGCAATAGCTAAATATCTGCTAAACAGTTAACGCAACAACTAATTGTATGCAAATGCAGTAGAGTAAAGTGCATTGTTCAAATGGTGCTGAAAAAATTTAGCAGGCTTATTATTTTATTAGGCAAAACATTTGGATGCTTTGCTAAAAAACAGCTAAATGAAATTGGATAGCTGCTATTGAAATACAATTGATCCTCCTGGTACAAAAACTTCCCTTCCGTTAGTTACTAACGGCTTTAACTACAAGTGTCATTAATTCAACTCACTGTAATCAGATTTTTTTAAAAAACTTTTTTCGGTTGAAAAAAAATTATGAAATGAAAGCAGCATTTTCTGAAACCTTTTGCCTATAAGGGTTATAGGGTTTGCTAATATTTTTTTGCTCATGGTTGATTGAAACTCATTTGGTTGATAATAGATGATTTTTCTTTCAAACGAAAAAAGAAATGTTAATTCTTTATTACAAAATTCGATTCAGCTACACTTAATAATGCGACCCTCTTTAACTACTAAAGAGATGATTATAAAACCAGAATGTCGTTCTGTTAGGTACCCTTAAACCTGATATCTCACCGATCCCTTAACTGAAGACATTTTAAAGCCAGGAATTCATAAAATGATTTGCAGTCTGTAAAAAGACGGCTTGTCCTTGTATTGTCATTTTTTAAATAACCTGTGAGTTATTTTTTTCATCATAAAACCAATTGCATAATGAGACATGTACGCCTGCTAATTGCTTTATTACTATTACATTCGGCAGTACTGGCCCAAACACGACAGATATCAGGGTCTGTTAAAGACAAAGCTGGTACTGGGATTCCTTCCGTAACTGTTAAAGTAAAAGGGAAAAACATTGAAACCGTTACTGACATGAGTGGCGCTTTTAGCCTGCAGGTGCCATCAGGTAAAGTAACATTACTTGCGAGTTCTGTTGGCTTTGCCGAAAAAACGATTGATGTGCAGGCTGGCGAAAGTACTGTATCTATTGCACTCGAAGAATCGAGCCAGCAACTGGGTGAAGTAGTTGTTACAGCATTGGGTATTTCAAAAGAATCTAAAAAGGTGGGTTATGCTGTATCTACTGTAGTGGGAGATCAGATTAACAAAGCCCGCGAAACCAACCTGGCATTATCGCTCAGTGGTACAGTAGCTGGTTTAAATGTACACGGTACCAGTGGCGGCCCCGGAGGTTCAGCCCGTATACTTTTAAGAGGCTTATCAAGCACAACCGGCGGCGCTCCCCTGTTTGTTATAAATGGCGTGCCCATGGATAATACCCAAAGAGGTAGCTCAGGCGAGTGGGGCGGTGCCGATATGGGTGATGGTATTGGTAACCTGAACCCCGATGATATTGAAAGTTTGACTGTGCTGAAAGGTCAGGCTGCTTCGGCATTATATGGCGCCAGAGCTTCGAACGGCGTTATTATGATCACTACCAAAAGTGGTAAAAAAGGCGCTTTATCGGTTGAATATAATATGAACTATATGGCCGATAAAGCAATTGATTATACCGATTATCAATATCAATACGGCCAGGGACAATACGGCGCCAAACCTACAACTGTATCTGAAGCTCAAATGACTTCACGTATGAGCTGGGGCTCCAAATTAGATGGCAGCCAGGTTATACAGTTCGACGGTAAAACCCATGCTTATTCTGCTGTTAAAGACAATATCAAAAACTTTTACAGAACGGGACCTTCCTTTACCAATACCGTATCGGTAACAAAAGGTTCCGATGCAGGTTCTTTCCGTTTATCGATGTCTAATCTCGATAATAAGTCAATCATTCGCAACAGCGGCATTACCCGCAAAACCATCAACTTAAATATCGATCAGAAGATTACCTCAAAACTGAGTGTTTCGTTAATGGCAAATTATATCGATCAGAAAGATAAAAACAGAGCTTATTTAAGTGATGGTCCTTTAAATGCCAATAACGGCCAGTTCCTGGCTACCAATGTCGATGAGAAATTGCTGGCGCCGGGCTATGATACTACTACCGGCTTTGAAACTGTATTCAGCGATGATATTTATGTAACCAATCCCTGGTTTGTGGTAAATCAGCTGGTAAATAACCAGGATAGAAAAAGGTTGATTTCTGCTATATCTACCCGGTACAATTTAACCGACTGGTTATATGCCCAGGCACGTGTGGGATATGATATTGAAAACGACCGCATATTTTCAGTTACCCCCTGGGGAACTGCCTATACCCAAAATCAGCACGGTTCATTAAATAACCAGGCAACCAATCAAAACTTTGAATTGAATGTTGATGGTATGCTTGGCGTAAATAAAAACCTGACCGACGATATTCACCTCGATGCGGCTATTGGCGCCAACCAGCGTAAAAATCAGCACGAGCTGATTGGTATAAATGGTGGTCCGTTTGTACTTCCTTACCTATACAGCTACAACAACGTAGTGAATTTTGGAAGAAGCTATGAGTTCTGGAAGAAAGAAGTAAACTCAGCTTTTTACACCCTCGACTTTTCTTATAAGAACTTTTTAACTTTATCTACTACCGGCCGTTACGATGCTTATTCTACTGTTTATTATTCGGCTATCCCAAAAAGCAAAAGGAACATCTTTACGCCTTCTGTTTCCGGTAGCTTTATTTTCAGTGAAATAGCTCATTTACCGGCTGCACTATCGTATGGTAAGTTGCGTGCATCGTATGCCGAAACCAGTGGTGAGCCCGGTGATGCATATATAACGGCTGTATATTATAATATTGGCAACACACTCAATGGCCTGTCGACCGGTAACTTCAGTACTGCACTGCCTAACAACCTGTTAAAGCCGTTTAAAACCAGTGAAGTGGAAGTTGGTACAGAATTGAAATTTTATAATAATCGCCTGGGTATTGATATCGCATACTATACCAAGAAAACCAGGAACGAAATTATGCCTGGTACCTTAAGTTCTGCAACAGGGTACCAAAGCAACTATGTGGCAACCGGTAGCACCAAAAACTCAGGTCTTGAAGTAACCCTGAACGGCAACCCCATCAGGCAAAAAGACTTTAACTGGAATATTACGTTTAATTTAACCACGTTAAAGAATACAATAGTTCAAACTGATGCAGCAGGAAATCCGGTAACACTTGGTACGTACCGTCCGTTAAATGCCAACACCGCATTTGTAAAAGGAATGTCGGGCCCGCAGATCATGGCATATGATTATACATACGACAGCAAAGGTCAGATGGTTGTAGATGCCAGCGGATTACCGGTTCGGGGTAAATTGTTACCTATGGGCAGCGTATTACCTAAATTATACGGAGGTATCAATAACGAATTCATGTATAAAGGTGTTACACTTTCTTTCCTGATCGACTATAACTATGGCAACAAAATTCTTTCTGCTTCCAATTACTATGCTATCCGCAGAGGTTTGCATCAAATGACTTTGGACGGAAGAGAAACAGGCGTTACCAAAGGGGTGCTGGCTAACGGTACTACTAATACAACTTCCGCCAAAGCACAGGATTATTATATGGCCCTGGCGCAAAATGTATCTGCTGTTAATGTGCTGAATGGTGATTATATCAAGCTGCGCCAGCTTACAATCGGTTATACCATCTCCGATAAAAACATAGGTAAAATGCCTTTATTCAGCGCTATTCAGGTTTCGCTGGTAGGTCGCAACCTCGCTGCATTGATGAAAAGATCAGGCAATATTGATCCTGAAGCAGGATTCTCTAATACGGTTAAATATGCAGGTATCGAAGGGACCAGCTTGCCTTCGAGCAGAACCTTTGGCGTAAATGTCAACTTTAAATTCAAATAATCAAACAGAAACAATACTGTTTTGTACGACGATTTGAATTGACATTATTAAAAAATAAAAGCAAAAGAATCCAGATGAAAAAGTTATTGATATATACAGGCCTGGCATCGATGATGATCGCAGGATGTACCAAAGACTTTGATAGTATAAATACCAACCCAACGGCAGCATCTCCGTCTACCATGGATCCCAATTATTTTTTATCGCAAATTCAATGGGATTTTGTTGATGCAACAGCCGGTTACCAGGGCCCCATTCTTTTCCAGGATGGCTGGGTGCAAATATTCGCATCCACTTCTTCCGGTTCGGCCAATTATCACAGCAATGATGATAAATACGTAGCATCGAGCAATACCCTCGATTACCAGGGAAGAACCTGGAACCAGGAATACCATGCAGCCAGCGTGGCGTATGAAATGAAATCTGTAACAGAGGGAAAATCGCAGTATACGAACCTGAATGCAATAGCCACCATTATGAAAGTGGCCGCTATTCAAAAAATAACCGATATATATGGCGATGCCCCGTATACACAGGCCCTTCAGGGAAAAGCCGCTGTTACACAGCCTGCCTACGACGGGCAACAGACTATTTATACCGGCATGCTTTCTGAGCTGGATGCGGCAATTGCAAAGCTCGATGCTTCAAAAGATAAACCAAGTTCAGATCAGTTTTATAAAGGCGATATTGCCAAATGGAAAAAGTTTGGTTATTCGCTGATGCTGAAGCTGGCCATGCGGTTAACAAAAGCCGATTTAGCCACTGCTAAAACATACGCCGAAAAAGCTGCTACAGGTGGTACGTTTGCCAGCGTTGCCGATGATGCCTATGTATTGGCCGATAACAGCAAAGGCTTTGGTAATGGTAATGCCAATGCCCTGCGTGTTACAGATGATTTGTATCAGGTAAGATGGAGCAAAACCCTCATCGACTGGCTTGCAGCCAAAGTTGATCCCCGGTTAAGTATTATTGCCGAAGTGCCGGCCGCAGGTTTGAAAGCAAACCAGGCTATGGATGCCGGCGATAACACAGCTGCCAATCAAAAAGGGTTGCCTAATGGCTACGATTTGAATGGTGGCGCTACTGACATCAGCAATTCTCCTTCCTATACAGGCACTACCGGTAGCGGCAGCGATGCTACCAAACTGGGAAAGTATTCGCGCCCAAGAGCGGTCTATCGCAATCAAAGCGGTCCGCTGTTTGTATTAACCTATGCCGAAACCGAACTGTTGCTGGCAGAAGCTGCAGTACGTGGATTTAGTGTTGGTTCAAGTGCTGCCGCCCATTATAAAAATGGTGTGTCGGCCGCATTACAATCTTTAACGCCTTACGGTAGCGATGCCGCTATATCGTCTACTGTTGCTGATGCGTATGCTACGGCCAATCCGCTTGATGTATCTTCTACAACCAATTCACTCAAAGCCATCAATGAACAAATTTGGGCTACTACAGGAACCCAGCTGAACTTCGTTGAAGCCTGGAGTAACTGGAGAAGATCGGGTTATCCTGCATTAACAGCAGTTAATTATACCGGTAATTTTTCAAACGGAACAATTCCGCGCAGGCAACCATATCCTGCTACAGAAGCTTCAACCAACCCCAATAGCTACAAAACAGCCGTGAGTGGTTTAAGTGGTGGTGATGTATGGAGCGCAAAAGTATGGTGGGATAAATAAGTGTTCGTTGTTAGCAGTATAAAAGACAGGGCTACCGAAAGGTAGTCTTGTCGTTTTTTACATAAGTTTACAAAGCGCCCTAATGCGTAATTAATATGAAACCAACTGCCCTTATTAGTACGCTGCTGATACTGTTAGGCGTTGCCCGCGCCAATGCGCAGGCGCCGCTTTTTCAGTTATTAACCCCTAAACAAACCAATATTAAGTTTGAAAACCACATCAGCGAAACCGAAAACCTGAATGTGCTGGCCTATGAATATTTTTACAACGGCGGTGGTGTAGCGGTTGGAGATATAAACAACGACGGGCTTGAAGATGTGTTCCTTGTTGCCAATATGAATGAAAATAAACTGTACCTGAATACAGGAAACCTTACGTTTAAAGATATTACGAAAGAAGCATGCAAAGAATTGGCCGGGCGCCCGGGTGGATGGAAAACCGGCGTTACCATGGCCGATGTAAATGGCGACGGTTGGCTGGATATTTATGTTTGCTACTCAGGCAAGGTTTCTGACGACATGCGAAGAAACCAGCTTTTCATAAATCAGCATAACAATACATTTAAAGAAGAGGCAGCCGCCTACGGGCTCGATGATAAAAGCTACAGCACACAGGCTGCGTTTTTTGATTTTGATAATGATGGCGACCTCGACATGTTTTTGCTGAACCACAGCACCAAAAAAATCGACAATATGGAGCTGGCCCGTTATCGCGATGAAGTTGATACACTGGCCGGCAATAAATTATACGAAAACAGAAATAATCATTTTTACGATATATCGAAAAAAGCCGGTATCAGGCAAAACCCGCTTACATTTGGATTAGGCATTGCCATTGCCGATATTAATAAAGACGGCTGGCAGGATGTATATGTAACGAACGATTACAACGAACCCGATTACATGTACATCAATAATGGCAACGGTACTTTCACCAACCAGGCCGATAAAAGCCTTCGTTATTTATCGCAGTTTTCAATGGGTGTTGATATCGCCGATTTTAATAACGATGCCCTGCCCGATATTATAACCCTCGACATGTTGCCCGAAGATAACCGGCGCCAGAAATTATTACAGCTGCAGGAAAACTATGAATCATTTTCATTAATGGTGAACCAGGGTTTAAATCCGCAGTATATGCGAAATATGCTGCAATTAAATAATGGGCCTTCTCCTTCTTCTTCAGAGCAGGGTTTGGACAATTCCCCCTCCACCGGGGGGGGTAAGGGGGAGGCCTTAACATTCAGCGAAATCGGCCAGCTGGCCGGCGTATCAAATACCGACTGGAGCTGGTGCCCGCTGTTTGCCGATTTTGATAATGATGGCTTTAAAGACCTGTTTATAACCAATGGCTATTTGCGCGATTATACCAACAAGGATTTTTTACGATACTGGGGCGATTATAAAATTAAAAAGGCCATGGACCGCGAGCCTGTATTAATGATGGATCTTGTGAAAGCCATGCCGTCGACCACCATTGCGAATTATATTTTCAGGAATAACCATAATTGCACATTTTCAAACGAACAGAAACAATGGGGAATGGATAAACCGGCGATCTCCTCCGGAGCGGTATATGCTGATCTTGATAATGACGGCGATTTGGATCTTGTAGTTAACAACATCAATGAAAACGCCTTCGTGTACCGAAATACCGCAAGAGAAACCACAAAGGCAGGCTTTCTTTCCCTGAACCTCAGGTATAAACAACCGAACCTGTTTGCTATCGGTACAAAAGTGCTCTTATACAACCATCATACAGTGCAATATGCCGAAGTGAACCCTGCACGCGGTTATCTTTCATGCGTTACTACCCGCCTGCATTTTGGAGTAGATAGTTCAGCGGTTATAGATTCGGTAAAGATCATATGGCCCGATCATACCATGCAGCTGCTTACCAATGTACAGGCCAACAAACAACTCGATATTAATTACAGCCAGCCTCAACCCGTAACTGATGATGATCCTGTATATGCAGGCAAACCGGTTTTTACACCCGGCAATAAATTATTTACCTACAAACATGCCGACTTCACCGAAAATGATTTCAAGCGCCAGTTGCTGATGTTGTTCATGTATTCAAAAACAGGGCCTGTGGTAGCCAAAGGAGATGTAAACAAAGACGGCCTCGACGACTTGTTTGTAAGTGGCGACAAAGACAAGCCAGGCAAATTATATATTCAGAATACCAAAGGATCCTTTTATGAAGAACCCAATTTGCTTATCGGGGATGAAAATACCAGCGCCATTGCGGCTGCTGCATTTTTTGATGCAGATGGCGATGGCTATCCTGATTTGTATGTAGCCAAAGGAGGCTACTCGTTATTTGAACCCGGTACCCCGGCGTTGCAGGACGATTTGTATTTAAATGACGGTAAAGGTCATTTGAAATTATTTCCCGGCTCGTTGCCCGACCTTAGCGCAAACAGTAAATCATGTGTACGGCCTTATGATTACGATGGCGATGGCGATATCGATTTGTTTATAGGTGGTCGGGTAATCCCCGGGCGTTATCCGGTAACGCCAACCTCTTTTTTGCTGGTGAACGATGGCAAAGGCCATTTCAGCATTGCACCTGAACCGTTCAGTAAAATCGGTATGGTAACCGATGCCCAATGGGTTGATGTTGATAAAGATGGCCGCAAGGATTTAATCATCTGCGGCGAGTTTATGCCCATAGCCGTTTTTATCAATACCCCAAACGGATTTGTTGATAAAACAAATGTTTACTTCGACAAAATGCCCAACGGGTTCTGGTTTTCTTTAATGGTCGCCGATGTTGACCAGGACGGACAGGATGATATAATTGCCGGCAACCTGGGTCTTAATTCATGCATTCATGTTTCGGAAAAAGAACCCGGCGAATTGTACTATGCCGATTTTGATAACAATGGATCTGTTGATCCTTTTTTTAATTTTTACATACAGGGCGTAAGTTATCCCTTTGTGAGCCGCGACGAATTGAATGAACAGATTTACCCCATGCGTAAAAAGTTCACGTCCTATGCAGCCTATTGTATGGCCACTATGAAAGATATTTTTTCAAAAGAAGAACTGGAAAAGGCAGGCAAGCTTTCTGTTACAGAAACCCGTACCCTTCTTTTTTTGAATCGAAATGGAAAGTTCGTGGCAACTGAACTGCCCATGCAGGCGCAGTTTTCGGTGGTCACAAATATAATTGCCGATGATTTTAACAACGATGGCAAAAAAGACCTGTTGTTGTTAGGCAATCATTCCGACAACCGGTTAAAAATGGGAAGCATCAATTCAAACTACGGTTGTTTGCTCACCGGTGATGGCAAAGGCGCCTTTAATTATGTTTCACAGGGCCCCGCCGGACTTGCCATTAAAGGAGATGTAAAATCGGCCACTGAAATAAAAGTAAATAACACCCGGTATATTGTAATTGGCATTAGCAATGAAGGGTTACAGTTTTATAAAGTACAGTAATATGACACAATTAAAGATGGATGCGTTGATAAATAGTGAACTCAGGCGTTTGGAAGCAGGCGCCGGAGTGATTCGTTTTGTTTTTCAAAAAACCATTTACCGGTGTATGCTTGCTGTGCTGCTTTGCTGTTCGTTTAACAGTCAGGCACAAAAAAATGACGCGGCATTTACCCGTTACCTGCAACCGGCTGTTTTTTCATTATCAAAGATCATGATGCACGATGTGGTGAACCCGCCGGCTGCCAGCAGGTATTATGCCTATTGCATACTGGGCGCTTATGAAATTGTTTCGCAGCACGATACTACCCTCAGCGCGTTATCTTCATTTCTTAAGCAATACAAAAGATATGGAATAACAACCTCTAAAACCGCATACGATTATCGCATTGCTGCCCTGTACTGCATACTCGAAAGCGGACGGCTGCTGTTGCCATCGGGCTTTATGCTGAAAGAAGATGAAGAAAAGTTTGTGCGCGAAATGCAGAAAAATAAAATACCCCGTAAAATAATCGACAGCTCGGTGGCTGTAGCGAATTATATAGCGGCACGTATACTTGAATATACCAAAACCGACCGGTATGGCAAATTAAGCGCACAATTAAGGTATACGCCGGTAAAAGGTGAGCAATACTGGTATCCTACACCACCCGCTTATATGGAAGCTGTTGAGCCCAACTGGAAAACGGTGCGGCCGCTGGTGATCGATTCGTGTAATCAGTTTAAACCATTGCCGCCGGCGACATTTAGTAAAGACAGCACCAGTAATTTTTACAAACTTGCGAAAGAAGTGTACGATATATCGCTGCATCCGGCACAGGAACAGTTAAACATTGCTTCATTCTGGGATTGCAATCCTTTTGCAGTGGCTACAGCGGGCCATATGTCCATTGGGTTTAAAAAGATAAGTCCGGGAGGGCACTGGATGAATATTACCGGCATAGCCGCTCAAAAGGCGCAGCTCGATTTTAGTTCGGCAGTAACCATACATGCACTTGTAGGTGTAACCTTAATGGATGCTTTTATCAGTTGCTGGGACGAAAAATACAACAGCAACCGCATTCGGCCTGAAACATATATAAACCGCTATATCGATATCAAGTGGCAACCCCTGTTGCAAACGCCCCCTTTTCCTGAATATACCAGCGGTCACAGTGTGATATCAACTGCTGCAGCCGAAGTGCTTACATATTACCTGGGCGATCGTTTTGTATTTACCGATAATTCGGAAGAGCTGTTTGAAATTACACCCCGCACATTTAATTCATTTCGCGAAGCGGCTGCTGAAGCGGCTATTTCGCGATTGTATGGCGGCATTCATTACCGCGATGCCATCGAAAACGGCCAGCAGCAGGGCAAACAGCTGGCAGCATTCGTCATCACTAAACTGCAGGCAGCAGGTATAAAAAGTAAGATCGCCGGAAATAACGTATCTGCAGGCAAATAGTGCCGTTAGGCACCAGATGTTGGTAGTGCCGTTCCGTTGGGCACGAGATGCTGGTAGCGCCGTTAGGCGCGAAATGTTGGTAGAGCCGTTAGGCGCCAAAATGTTGGTAGAAAGGTGACACATATTGGTGCCGTCCTGTAGGGACGATACATGTACGCCCTATATCTGCCCTATATCTGCCCTATATGCGCCATATAGTGAACCCATATTAGCAGTAACACAACAGTAAGACAATAGTAAGGGAATAGTAAGAGAGTAGTAAGAAGAAGACCGGAATTTCAGCGTGGGAAAACATTTAAAAGATCTGCTCTAAGTTATAAAATAAAGCGCAAAAATCATGCTACAAATTGCACCCCCCTGCATGATTATTTACAAAATGGCAAAAGCAGGAAAACTGTAATTTTGCATCGATGGATGCCGATATCAGTACGTTATACCAATCTGATTTTTACCGCATAATGGATTTCAAATGCCGGTGTGTGGATTGCCGTACGTCGAAACCTGAGTACAGCAAAGCGTTTAGCATCAGCTTTGTGCGCAAAGGGAATTTTCTGTTCAATGTATTCAGGCATTCGCTCGATTCCTATACCGGTTGTGTTTTGGTTACCAAACCCGGTTACGAACGTACGGTAACGCATACCCATGCCATACCCGATGAATGCACCATCTTTGAATTTAAAAATGATTTTTTTAATGAATTGCTTGAACACTACGGCGGTATACCTTTCTTTCGAGATAACGATTGGCATTCTACTCTTATAAAAACCGGCGCCGAAACCGAGTTCCTTCACTTTCAGATAATACAACTGGTGCTAACACACGCTGGCGGCAAACTGCAAATTGATAATATGGTGATGGAGATCATTGAAAAAGTGCTTGGTAATATCACCGATTATAAGCCCGATAACCGCATCAATGCCCGGCTGAAGCAAAACCATCTCATTACCATCGAAAGGGCCAAAGAATACATTATACAGCATTTTACCGATGATATTTCTCTGATGCAGATTGCAGATCATTGTTATGTGAGTCTGTTTCATTTCAGCCGCCTGTTCAAAACTTTTACCACTGTATCGCCTCATCAATATTTACTCACCACCCGCCTTAAAAATGCAGAACTGTTATTACGCAATACCCAACAACCCGTGGCAGATATTGCTTTTTCATCGGGCTTTAACAGCATCGAGCATTTTACAGCTGCGTTTAAGCAGAAGTATAAATGTCCCCCGGCAGCATACCGTGAATCGTCAACGGTGAATGGAGAAAAGGCAATAGGCAATGGGCAACAGGCAATTGGCAATGGCGAATTGTGAACAGGGCATATCCGGAAGTACTTCTGACTTCAGACTTCCGGCTTCGGTTTTCGGTCTTTCGAAAAAAAGCAAGATTTCTAAAGTGATCGGCAAAGCTGCAAAATAGCTTTGTCGAAAACTCAGCATCATGAAAGAACAATTATTGTCAACAGTAGAAAATTCAAGAAATTACACATTACAGGTAGCAGATGCCATGCCCGAAAACGGATACAACTTTAAACCATCGGGCGCCGGCTGGAATTTTGCCGAACTGTTGCATCATATTGCCTATGGCATATTATGGTGGAACGATAATTATGTAAAAGGAAACAAAACCGAATGGAACCCGCCTGCCGGAACAGGCAATAAGCAACAACTCGAATCGTATCTGAACCAGGCTTACGATTCATTAAGAGATGAAGTGAAAAAACAAAAGCTCACCGATGAAGCCGTCAATGGCGTTCATGCTACCATTGATCATGTTACCCATCATCGCGCGCAGGCAGTTATTTATTTGCGTACCAATGGCGTTACACCGCCGGAGTATATGTATTAATTTGTTGTTTATCCCGGTTTGTTGCTTCTTAAAAACATCATGAACAGACCGAAAATAAGAAATACCACACCTGTATAAATATTCACTTTAACGGTAGCGCCATCGTTCATCAATACGCTGATCAGTAATATTACAGATACTACCGAAAAAAATAAGCCGATCACAAATTGCAGGTCATTTAATTTTTTATACATAGTAATATGTTTTAGAACGGTGCTTAACGCAGAACGCAAAACGCTTAACGATTAACGCTGCACCCGGAGGCGCGTTTTGCGTTCTGCGTTAAGCGTTGGGCGTTCAGCATATTAAAAGAATAGTATGTTCAGTAAAATAGTTATTACCAGCAGCAAAAGGCCAAGCGGTACGACTTTCAAATACCATTTCTGCTGGTGATATTTTGGTCTTTCGGTAAGGGAGTAAACAAGTCCTTTCAGTTCGGCATCGGGCTTCGGTTTGGTAACCAAACTTACCAGTATGGTTGTACTAAAGTTTACAACCCACGAAAAGGCGGCCACAATAAACGCCTGGCCCATACCGCTTTTAATTATATACAGCGGTGCTATCCAGCCACCTTTGCCTTCAGCAATGGTTACGCCATGTGTTACAGCAGCAGCCAGGGTTCCGGCGACCAGTCCCCAGAATGCGCCATGACCCGTTGTGCGCTTCCAGAACATGCCCAGTAAAAAAGTGGCGAACAACGGCCCGTTCACAAATCCGAATACCAGTTGCAGAAAGTCGTTGATGTTGTTGAAGCTTTTGGCTATATACGCAGTGGCAATAGAAATAAGTATACCAACCACCGTTATGAATTTACCAACCAGCAGGTAATGCCGGTCGCTGCGATTTTTTACAAAATACGACTGGTATATATCAAATGTAAAAACGCTGTTGAAAGCCGTTACATTACCGGCCATGCCGCTCATAAATGAAGCGATCAATGCCGTAATACCAACACCCAGTATGCCACTGGGATAGTAGTGGGCTATCAGCGAGGGTAGCGTCATGGTATAATCGAGCTGTCCATCGGCTGTAGTAGGAATGCGAAATCCTTTCGATAATAATGCGGGTTGCATTAATGTGATCGCAATCAAACCTGGTAGTACTACAATTAAAGGCATCATCATTTTAGGAATGGCGGCAATAATAGGTGTGCGTTGTGCATCGCCCATGTTTTTGGCGATCATAGCCCGTTGAACTACCAGAAAGTCGGTACACCAATAACCGAACGACATCACAAAACCCAAACCGAATATAAGCGACATAAAGTGCAAACCCATGGGATTGTCGTTGGCATTGCCCATGTACTTCCAGGCATGTGTAAGTTCAGGTTGTAACTGTGCTTTTATATTTGCCCATCCGCCGGCATCGTGCAGTGATATGATCACCAGCGGTGAAAGACCCAATACAATTAAAAAGAACTGCAGCACCTCGTTGTATACCGCACTGGTTAAACCGCCAAGGAATGTATATACCATTACTATACCGGCCGATACCCATATTGAAATATCGAAATCCCAGTGCAGAATGGTTTCCATCAGTTTAGCCAGTGCATACAATGAAATGCCCGATGAAAAAACCGTCATAACGGCAAAGGATATAGCATTCAGGCCTCTGGTTTTTTCATCAAAGCGAAGCGACAGGTATTCGGGCACGCTTCGCGCGCGGCTTCCATAATAAAACGGCATCATAAAAACGCCGAGGAACACCATGGCAAAGATGGCGCCTACCCAATAAAAATGCACCGTCATGATTCCGTATTTCGCTCCGGAAGCGACCATGCCAATAACTTCCTGTGCGCCAAGGTTAGCCGAAATAAAGGCCAGACTGGTGATCCAAAGGGGAATACTACGGTTGCTGGTTAAAAAGTCGTTGCTTGATTTGATCTTCTTTTTGATAAGAAATCCTACGCCAATAACAAATATGAAATATACAAGAATGATGAGATAGTCGGCTAAGTGTAGTCTCATTTGCAATCGTTGAGCTGGTGATAATTAAACACACAATTTATCCTTTTCATTTCAATCGCGCCGAACTTCTTTCTTTTTAACAGAAATTTTTTTATATGAAGTTGGAAGCCAGAAGTCGGAAGTCTGAGGTCTGAAGTCGGATGTCAGAAGTAAGAAGTAGAATATAAGATGAGGGAAATAAAGTAGGGTAGGGATTGAGAGTGAGAAGATTTTAGATTATACAATTCTACATAAAAAGTGCTGGCATGCGGCAACCTGCTCATCATTTTTATTCACCATTGACCATTGACCATTGACCATTCATGAGTCGCCATTATCCACTTGCTGTTAACTACTGCCTATTGCCCATTGCCTGCTCCCCATTCACTCAGTCGATTCCCTGGTAATCAACACCGAAGGAATCACCATCCGTTCTTTTTTCAGATCGAAAGTGCTTTTTTCGATGCCCTTGAAAAGCAGTGTGGCAGCGGCTTTGCCGATTTCAAAGGCCGGCTGGGTAATAGTGGTCAATGGCGGATCTAAAATAGGAGCGGTTTCGAGCGTAGCGAAAGCGATCACTTTAATATCCCGCGGTATATTTATATGTAGCTCATGGCAGGCCAGGTAAACCGGCGTTACAATTTTTTCAACCGACGCAATGAGGCCATCGGGGCGGTTTTCGCTCTGCAGTATTTTTTTTATATGCTGATAGGTGCTACCTTCATCGCTGCAATCGATCACCTGATTCTCATTTTCGGGTATGCCTGCTTCTTTCAATGCTGCTTTAAAGCCTTCTATCCTGTGTAAACAAATCGGTAAACTTTTGGATATAGAGATGAAAGCAGGTTGCCGGCAACCCTTTGCCAGTAAATGATTGGCAGCCATATAGCCACATTCAAAATCGTTAGTGGTTACCCGTGCCGTTTCGATATTGTCCTGATCGCGATCGAAAAACACTACCGGTATATTATTAGCATGCAGCTTGTTTATATGCTCCGAGGTATTGGTTTCGCTTGAGATAGATATTAATACACCATCTACCCGGCCGCTTTGAAATTCTTCAAGAATTACTTTTTCATTGCTGAATTTTTCGTGCGAAAGATAAATGAGCACATGGTACCCTTTTGTTTCGGCAATTGATTGTATACCATTAATAGCCAGCGAAAAAAAGTTGTCAGCTACTTCGGGCAACACTACTGCAATCGTTTTGCTTTTCTTTTTGCGCAGGCTGCTGGCATAAGGATTCGGTACATAATTCAATTCGGTGGCAAGATCCAGTACCTTCTTTTTGGTTTCTTCACTTATTTCATAGCTGTCGCGCAAAGCTTTTGAAATAGTTGAAACAGAAAGATGCAATTGATCTGCGAGCGCCTTGATATTTACTTTACTCATTAGATTTAAACTATGCTTAAATGATTTAGTTACAGACCGGTAACATTAATAACAGCTACCTAAAGGTCGCAACCGTTTTCGTAAATAAAGTTAAAGTAATGCTAACAATCTTTAGCCAAAAAGTAGAACTTAGTTGCCGAAAGGAATCAAAACCAGTCTTAATTTTTAACACGATTGCACATGGCTGCACCAGAAAAATTCTCTGCGAAAGAAATTAATCCTCTTGGAAGTCTGGATGAGTGGGAAGACGATGTATTGCAGCGCTATCCGGACCCTGATACTATAGCCAAAGAAAAAGCAAAAGAAGAATATAGAAATTATGACGATCCCTCCAGGGATACGGTTCGTGAGTTTTATCGCCTGAATCATACTTACCAAACGTATGAGTTCGTTCAACAAAAGAAAAGCGACTTTTTACAGTTCAATCGCAAGGAAATGTCGGTTTGGGATGCCTTTAATTTCCTGAACCAGCTTGTAGACGATTCAGATCCCGATACAGACCTCGATCAGTTTCAACATTTATTACAGGCTTCGGAAGCTATCCGTGCCGACGGGCATCCCGACTGGATGGTGCTTACCGGCCTGATGCACGATATGGGTAAAGTGCTTTGTTTATTCGGAGAGCCGCAATGGGCCGTTGTTGGTGATACCTTCCCGGTTGGTTGCGCTTATTCAGACAAAGTGGTTTATCCTGAGTTTTTCAAACACAATACCGATTTCAGCGATCCCGTATACAGCAGCAAATATGGAGTATACGCTCCCAATTGCGGGTTACGTAATATAAATATGTCGTGGGGCCACGATGAATATGTGTATCAGATGCTTAAAGATTATCTGCCCGAGCCCGGATTGTATATGTTACGTTATCACTCTTTTTACGCCTGGCATCGCGAAGCGGCTTACGATCACTTACTCGATGATCATGACCGTGAAATGTTAAAATGGGTAAAACTATTTAACCCTTACGACCTTTATTCTAAATGTCCAACACAACCAGACTGGAAACAGCTACGACCTTATTATGAAGATCTGGTGGCTAAGTATCTGCCATCTACCATTAAATTTTAGCAAGCCAACACGCAAGCATAAAGCCTTTATCCATTCCAATGCAATTATAAGGAGGGATCATGTGCTACATGATTTAATGTAGCATATACCTATGCAATTTGTTAGAAGTAATTACATGGAAAGACACAATATATTAATTGATATTGTGTTTTTTTAAAGTTACGCTAATAAATGTATCGCATACACTTAATAGATGGATCCATTTATGATCGTATAGGAAGAACGCTTTAAAAAACCGTTAAAGAAGAACCAACACTTTTAAAACCTAAAACTTTCATTATGAGATTGCTCTGTCGGTCGCTCCCGAAAGGTGCGGGTATTCACCTATTGCTCCTGCTTTTGCTATCGCCGCTTTTTACGCTGGCACAATCATCGCTTATTTATGGTACAGTAACAGATTCAACAGGTAAGCCTTTGGCAGGCATATCAGTTTCTGTTAAAGGCAAAAAAAATGTTCTTACAGTTACCAAAAACGATGGTACGTTCAGCATTCCCGCCGAAACAGGCGAAACGCTGGTATTTAGTGGTATTTCAGTTGAAAACAAAGAATTGTTAGTTGGAACACAAACAAGGTACATCATTGAACTAGGCACCTCTGCAACAGTAATGACAGATGTGGTGGTAGTAGGTTATGGTAAAAGCTCACGCAAAGCTTTGACGAGCTCCATTACCACTGTTAAACCCGATGATCTTAACAAAGGCGCCATTAGTGATGTGGGCCAGTTGCTGCAGGGTAAAGTGCCAGGCATGAATATTACCGCAAGTGGCGATCCTAACAAACCTGCTGCTGTTATTTTACGCGGTGCTTCGACTATTAATAGTCCTGGCGGACCTTTCTATGTAATTGATGGTATTCCCGGTGCTGATATTTCCACTATTGCTCCGGCAGATATCGCTTCAATCGATGTGTTGAAAGATGCTGCTGCTACAGCCATTTATGGTAACCGCGCTGCCAACGGTGTTATCATCGTTACTACAAGAAGAGGTAAAAAAGGACAGTCGCAAGTAAGCTACAATGGATTTGTAGGTATTGAAAAAGTATCGAGAAGCCTCAAGATGATGGATGCAGGTCAATTAAGGGATTTCCTTTCTAAGAATAGCCTCGCTTTTTCACCTACCGATGATAAAGGCGCCAATACCAACTGGCAGAAGGCAATTCAAAGAGATCAGGCAGTATCTACCGGTCACAACCTATCGCTCAGCGGTGGTGGCGACCACGGTAACTACAGCGCAAGCATCAACTATTTCGACAAGCCCGGTATTCTTAAAAACAGTGACTTAACCCGCGTAATTGCCCGCCTTTCGGTTGAGCAATATGCGTTGAACGATAAAGTGAAATTTGGTTTGAATGTAACCAATTCAAACAGCAGTGCCGATGATATTCCTTACCGCAATACGGTTTTATTGCAATCGGCGCTTTATTTACCGGTATCGCCTGTTTACAATTCAGATGGCACCTTATTTGAAAACTTCAAGAACACAGGTTACTACAATCCTGTGGGCATGATGAATCATAGCCAGATGAATACCAAGTATAATAACCTGATGGGCAACTTTACCACCAATGTAAAACTGCCTTTCGGTTTAACGTATGATCTGAACCTTGCTTACATTAATAATTCAAGCATGTACGGTTCTTATCTCGACAAATATTTTATCAGTAAATACAGCGGGATGTACGATAATCCCGATCCTAATACCTATGGTCACAGCCTGCAGGCTTTTGGTAGTAACGGACAGGCTACCAGAAACGCTTACCGTAATACAAGTAAGCTGATGGAAACCTTCTTTACCTGGGAAAAAGGCTTTGGTCATCACAATATCAATGCTGTAGTAGGTTATTCATGGCAGGAAAATGTAAACGGAGATGGCTTTCAGGCTACTACCTATAATTTTCCCGTTGACAATATAGGATACATGAACCTGGCTTTAAGCAATCCGTATGCATATTCAACACAAATCAGCTTTGGTGGTACCGGTGTTTACCAGAAAACAAGGCTGATATCAGACTTCGCCCGGTTGAAATATAATTATGCTGAAAAATATTTCTTACAGGCTTCTATAAGAAGAGACGGAAGCTCGGTATTTGGTGCTAACCATTACTGGGGTTACTTCCCCTCGGTAGCTGCCGCGTGGAGAATCAGCGAAGAAAACTTCATGAAAACGCAGAATATCTTCAGCGACCTGAAGTTGAGAGCCAGCTATGGAGTTACCGGTAATGCCTTTGGGTTTGGCGCATATACTGCACAGTTTATCCTGGGTTCTGTAGGTACATACTATTATAATGGCGGATTAACTGCCGCTTATGGTCCTACAGCTGCTGCCAATCCTGATTTAAAATGGGAAGAAATTGCTACTACGAATATTGGGTTAGACTTTTCTGTACTGAAAGGAAAAGTGAGCGGTTCAGTTGATGTGTACGACAAGAAAACAACGGGCATGATCTTCAAGTACAATATTGACCCGATTCTTGTACCTGCCGGTAGCATCTGGGCCAACGGTGGTAGCATAGAAAATAAAGGTATTGAATTAGCTCTGAATGCAACCATTGTTTCGAACAGCCAAATGAGCTGGACAAGCAGCCTGAACCTGGCCCACAACGTAAATAAGATCACCAGCTTAACGAACCCGTTATTTAGTGGTGGCGACTCACTGGGCGTTGGTTTTCCGGAAGGTGGCGGCCAATCGGGTAGTTCACTGGAATTGTTGAAATCAGGTTATGCCCTGGGTCAGTTCTATACTTTACAATATGCAGGAAAAGATGCCAACGGCGTTTCACAGTTCTACAAAGCCGATGGAAAAACTTTAACTACAGCTCCGCTGCGTG
Source organism: Niastella sp. sgz303648 (assembly GCF_059587045.1). Classification (NCBI taxonomy): domain Bacteria; kingdom Pseudomonadati; phylum Bacteroidota; class Chitinophagia; order Chitinophagales; family Chitinophagaceae; genus Niastella; species Niastella sp. sgz303648. The sequence continues at coordinate 458,052 of NZ_JCAPSW010000006.1, forward strand.
GTACCGATTACCATTATATGGGAAATGCACAGCCTAAACTGTTACTGGGATGGGCCAACACGTTCAGATATGGTGATTTTGACCTGAACGTTTCTATCAGAGGAGTATTTGGAAACAAGATTTTCAATGCTACCCGCGCAGATCTGTTTAGGCCCAGCACCGCACAATACACCAATATTCTGGTGGATGCAGCAGGGGAGTCTACCAAAGACGTGAATGCCTATAAGTATTCTTCACGCTTTATTGAAAGCGGAAGCTATATCCGGTTCGACAATGCTACTTTGGGTTATAATTTTAAAAAGATACCGAATTACATTAAATCACTCAGACTTTATGTAACAGGAAACAACCTGGCTGTGATCACTAAGTTCAAAGGTGTAGATCCTGAAGTGAATCAGGGTGGTTTGGCTCCGGGAATTGACTACAACAACTTCTATCCCAAAACCCGTACTTTCTTATTTGGTGCAAACGTATCTTTTTAATTAAGAAGCAAAATTTAGCAATATGAAAAAACAACTTAAATATATTACCAGCCTTTTGTTGGCAGCAGGTGCATTCACCGCGTGCCACAAGATAACGGTGAAAGCAACAACAGAATTAACGCCTGATGTGTTTCCGCAGGACTCTGTTTCGTATATCTCTGCATCAGGCCCTGCCTATGTGGCATTACGGGGAAACATAGCTGCTGAATGGTTCTTTCAGCAAACATACAGCACCGACGAAGGCCTTATGCCTTCGCACGGTGGTAACTGGTACGATGGCGGTCAAAATTTGGAAATGCACTATCATACCTGGACTAAAGACAATGGTTATGTTAATGGTAACTGGTACTGGCTGTCGACTATCATCGGTACGGTGAACCAGGAGCTTTCTATTTTGGGTACAACAGAACCAGCCGGCGCAGCAAAAAATACCAATCTGGCCGAACTGAAGATGGTACGTGCATTGGCTTATTTTTATATGATGGACAACTGGGGTAATGTGCCCATCGATACTTTGTATGGTGATTTTACACCGCGCGATAAAACGCCAAGAGCACAGGTATTCACTTTCATTGAAAATGAAGTAAAAGCAGCCATCCCTTATTTAAGCACTACGGTTGATAAATCAACCTACGGACGGTTTACCGCATATGGCGCTTATGCATTGCTGGCAAAAATGTACCTGAATGCCCAGTACTATACTGGTACAGCCAAAAATAATGAATGTATCGCTGCATGTGATGCTATCATTAGCTCGGGTAAGTTCAGCGTAACGTCGCTTGCTAATTATTTACAAATGTTCTATCCTACCAACGGCCCAACAGCTGCTGGCAGCAAGGATGAGTTCATATTCGCAATACCGTATGATGCCACTTCGAGCAATAGCTTCCCATTCCGTTCGGCCAACTACCATGCACGGTATGATGTACCGCGCTCGATGGGTTCTGTAACAGCAGGTAATGGCTATAATTACTTTAACATACCCTATACACCTGGTGGCCCGGCAAGCACCCTTCCTGAGTTCTATGCATATTTTAATGATGCGAACGATGTACGCAACAAGCAATGGCTTGTTGGCCCGCAATACCAGAAAGATGGTGTAACGCCCATTTCGATTATTACTACCAAGGGAGGTTATGATGCCTTCACATATCCCGGCGATACTAATAAATATATTTACAACGTAAATCTTACACCCAATATCGTGCTTCGTCAAAGCACTGCAACCTTTGATGTTGGTAATGATGAAGTTGCCTGGAACATGGGATATCGCAACATTAAGTTTTATCCCGATGCTACTTCAGCCAGCAGAAACCAGAATAATGATATTCCCATTTTCAGGTATTCTGATATAGTGCTGATGAAAGCCGAAGCAATCCTGCGTGGTGGAACAGCTACCCTGAGCCAAACAGCTTTATCACTGGCCAACTCGCTCAGAGCTAATCGTACTACTTCAACTGCATGGACAAATATCACCTTAGACAGCGTATACAATGAGCGTTGCCGTGAATTTGCCTGGGAAGCCTGGCACCGGAACGATATGCTCAGATATGGAAAATACGAAGGAACATGGGGTTTCAAAACCAATGCTGACCAGTACCGTCGTCTTTTCCCGATACCTACAAATGCATTTGCAGTAAATCCGAAACTTACACCGAACCCTGGATACTAAACTTTTAGTTTTAGGAAAGGCGATGACAGAGTAACCGGGCCCGCGAGGGTCCGGTTTATGTGAAACCTGAAAATCCTGAGCGTAGTCGAAGGATCGGCAAATAGTCGAAGTACCCAACCAAATTTTACTGATAGCAACTTTTTTTTCATAATCATGTAGCAGTAATACACTGACCTCCGGACTTTCCAGTCTGGAGTTTTTTTTTCAAGCAGTTAACAATTTGTAACAACATTAAATTATACTGATAGTGAATTGTTCATGGTTTTTAATAGTATCACTACTCTTTCTTTCGGATATTGTTTTTTGTCAGTCTAAGACATATAATATTGTTGCTTTCGGCGCCAAAGGCGATGGTCGTACCCTTAATACCGTATTCATTCAAAAAGCTATTGATAAAGCAGCAGCTGCCGGCGGTGGTAAAGTAATTATTCCGGCCGGACGATTTGTTACAGGTGTTATTCATCTAAAAACCGGAGTGAATATTTGGTTACATAACGATGCCGTATTGCTGGGCAGCATCAACCGCCTTGATTATGGAAAAGAAACAGTAGAGGCATTGATCACGGCAAAAGATCAGCAACGGATTGCTATTACCGGTACCGGCGAAATTGATGGCCGTGGCCGCGAGCTCGTAAAGAACATGTTTAAACTGTTACATCAGGGCGTTATACAGGATGAACAATGGAAAATAAAACGGCCCACCGAAAAAAGCCGTCCTGATATTATTGTTTTTACCGGTTGTACCGATGTAACGGTAAAAGGAATTACGGTTAAAAACAGCGCAGGCTGGGTGCAGGACTACAGAGGTTGTAAAAATGTGGTGATCGACAGTGTAACCGTAAACAGCACCGAATACTGGAACAACGATGGTATTGATATTGTAAACTCGCACAACGTTTCAATAACCAGGTGTTTTGTAGATGCAGCCGATGATGGCATTTGTTTAAAGTCAGAAGGCGATCCCGGCACCTGTGAAAATATTACCGTATCTGATTGTATCCTGCGCAGCAGCGCCAGCGCTTTTAAATTGGGAACAGGATCACGGGGCGGGTTCAGGAATATTGTGGTTCAGCATCTTACCGTTTATGATACTTATCGCTCGGCAATTGCATTGGAAGCAGTTGATGGCGGTTTTTTAGAAAATGTAAACATACAAAACGTAAAGGCAACAAATACCGGTAATGCCATCTTCATCAGGCTTGGTCATCGTAACAACGATAGTGTGTACAGCATTATTAAAAATATTGTGATTGCCGATGTACAGGTGCAGGTGCCGGCCGGTAAACCCGATGTTGGCTATCCTGTTGAAGGGCCACTTCAAAAGTTTTCGCATAATGTATTTCCCGCCTCGATAGTTGGTTTGCCGGGGCATACTATTGAAAACGTTGAACTGAAAAATATTATCGTCAGCTATGAAGGTGGCGGTACAAAAGAAAAAGCCTTTTTTGGCTGGGATAGTTTACATCGTGTTCCTGAAAATGTGTCGGGTTATCCCGAGTTCTCGATGTTTGGGGAACTTCCTTCGTGGGGGCTGTATGTACGGCATGTAAACGGCTTACATTTGCAGAACATACAACTGGGTTTACAACAATCCGATTACCGCCCTGCCTGTATTTTTGATGACGTACAAAACCTTAACCTTTCGGCTGTAAACATTCCTTTTTGCAATACACTACCGGTAATGATATTGAATAATGTAAAAGAACATACACTTTATCAATTAAAATTACCGGTAGAAGAAAGTAAAGCGATCCTGAGCGTAGTCGAAGGAACGAAGTAAAAGCCCTGAGCGAAGTCAACCCGCCTGTCGGCGGGTCGAAAGCCAACTTTAATTGACCCATTAGAATTACCAACCGATGAAGTGTGCGACGCAACAAAAGTTACATAGTACTACAAAAGTGTGGTACATAAAAAAACAAACGATGAACAGCGTGCTGTTACTTTGTTGTTTTTTAGTTACAGTTAACCTGCTGCCTGCGCAGGACCTGCTGAAATATGTGCAGCCGCTTTCGGGCACAGCGCCGTCAACAACCACTGCTGCGCAAAAGCACAGCGAAGTGGGCTCCGAAAAAATTGCCAATACCATTCCGGCCGTGGGCCTTCCTTTTGGTATGACGCAATGGACCCCCCAAACAAGGACCACAGAAACCAAATGTTTTCCGCCTTATTTTTTTAGAGATACTTTGATCAGCGGTTTCAGAGGTACGCACTGGATCAGCGGATCGTGTATGCAGGATTATGGAAGCTTTACCGTTATGCCCATCACCGGCAAATTGAAAACACAGAATTATGCCACCGCATTTTCCCATGCCTCCGAAATAACTACTCCTGCTTATTACAAAGTTCATTTACCTGCCTATAACTGTACTGCCGAAATAACTGCTACTGCCCGCTGCGGTATAATGCAGTTTAGTGTGCAGGATGCCGATAGTTTATACCTGCTGATAACATCTAACAGCGACAGGGGCGAAGGGGTTATTCATATCGATGCAAAGCGCGGTCAGGTGTGGGGATATAACCCGGTGCATCGCATTTACCAGGGCTGGGGCAATGCTGCCGGCTTCAACGGTTACTTTTTTATACAGTTTGAAAGAATACCGGTAAAAACAGGTACGTTTGAGTATCCATCGTTTTTGTCAACCGACAGTATACATAAGCAAATGAATAGCGGCGCCTTTGCGTGCTTTGCAATGCATAAAGGCGAAAAGCTGCGTATTCGCATTGGTACCTCATTTACAAGTGTGGAGGCCGCCAAAAATAACCTGCAGCACGAAATTGCACAACAGTCGTTCGAAGCGGTACGCGCCCTGGCCGATAAAACCTGGCAGCTGGCGCTTTCGCAAATACAGGTGCAAAGCAATAATGAAAAGGATAAGCGGATTTTTTATACAGCTATGTATCATGCATTGCAGCACCCGCGGTTGTATAGTGATGTAAGCGGAACCTATCCTGCCTTTGCGGGAGGAGCGCTTAAAAAATTATCGAACGGCGAGTATTACGACGATTTTTCGATGTGGGATATTTACCGGGCCCAGTTGCCTTTGCTCGAAATATTGCAACCGGTAAGGGTGAATCATTTTGCATCGTCGATGATATTAAAAGGCGAGCAGGGTGGATGGTTGCCTATTTTCCCCTGCTGGAACAGTTATACGGCAGCCATGGTAGGCGATCATGTAACGGCTTTCATTGCTTCGGCCTTTGCAAAAGGCATCAGGAATTATGATGTGGCGGCAGCTTACCGTTTAATGCGTCAGAATGCATTTGAAAATGCCAGTGCCGAAGACTATAAAAATGGTATGGGCCGAAGAGCGCTGCCATCTTACCTGCAATATGGCTTTATTCCTATGGAAGATAGTGTGCCCGAAGCCTTTCATAAAAAAGAACAGGTTAGCCGCACCCTCGAATATGCCTACGACGATTATGCGCTATCGGTAGTAGCCAAAGCATTGAATAAAACAACCGATTACATAGCATTGCGCAAACGGGCGCTCAATTACCGGAATGTATTCGATACAACCGTAAATATGGTGCGCGGACGGTATACCGATAAACGCTGGTATGAACCATTTGCACCCGACCGGCGCGAGCCATATATAACGGAAGGCACTCCACGCCAATACACATTTTATGTTCCGCAGGATGTACCGGGCCTGGCCCGTTTGATGGGTGGCGATAAATCGTTGGAAAATGCCTTAGATAGTTTGTTTGCCAAAAACGAATACTGGCATGGTAATGAGCCGGGCCACCAGATACCTTTTATGTACAACTATACCGCCTCGCCCTGGAAAACGCAACAAATTGTTCGCAATATTTTACAGGAAGAGTACAGCGATGGTCCCGGTGGTTTAAGCGGCAACGACGATGCAGGTCAAATGAGCGCCTGGTATGTGTTTGCGGCTATCGGATTGTATCCTGTTGATCCGGTATCGGGCCAACATATGCTGTGCACGCCTTTATTTGATAAGGTGCAATTGCAGCTGCCCGGTAATAAAAAGCTGCAGATAGTTTGTCATACATCAGCACCCGGGGCCTCGTACATTAAACAAGTGATGCTGAACGGCAAATCGTATAATAAAAATTTTGTGGGTTATGCCGATATCATGAAAGGCGGCAGACTTGATATTTATTTACAACAGCAACCTTCGGCCTGGGGCGCGGATAGCAAAAGCCGGCCATCGGGATTGTAAGTGGGTGCATACCGGAGATCGGATCAATCAACGTAGTTGCAGTTGACAACTATTTTTCAATTAAAAAAATGAAAAGGATGATAAAGAAAATATTTGTTGGTTTTGTTGTGCTTGTAATTACTTTACAATGCGCTGCCCAACGTATATATAATGTAACGACCTACGGCGCCAAAGGCGATGGAAAAACCAACGATGCCCCGGCCATTCAAACAGCCATTGATGCCTGTTCAAAAGCAGGTGGCGGCCAGGTGGTATTACCTGCCGGTCGTACCTATATAGCAAGTCCGTTTAATTTAAAATCGAACATCGATTTTCATCTGGAGGCCGGTGCAAGATTGCTGGCGAATCCCGATGAAAAAGTATATAAGAATAGTGCCTTCCGCCAGAACCCTGGTGAAGGCACCATTTGGATCGGTGGTGAAAATATTCAGAATGTGATGATCAGCGGTCAGGGATCAATCGACGGCAATGGCATTTCATTCATGGGTAACGAACTCGACGATTCGTATGAATTAAAACCCTTTAATGTACTTGATCCGCGTCCGCATGTGCTGACGATCGTTGGCGGTAAAAATATTCGTATTAAAGACGTTCATATCGGTAATTCGGCTTACTGGACGATTCACCTGGCCGGTTGTAATGATGTGGTGATATCGGGTATTACGTTATTGAATAACCTGAAAGTGCGCAACAGCGATGGCATCGATGTTGATCACAGCAAAAATGTACGCATCAGCGATTGTTATATCGAAAGCGGCGACGATTGCATTTGTTTAAAGAACCGGCGCGAATATGAAGAGTTTGGCCGCTGCGAAAACATTACGGTAAGCAATTGCACCATGACTTCGCGAAGCTGCGCCATTAAAATTGGCTCAGAAAATATGGATACCATCAGGCAGGTGGTTTTTAATAACTGTATCGTTAAGAACAGCAACCGCGGCGTGGGTATTCAAAACCGTGATGAAGGAGTAGTGCATGATGTTATTTTTTCGAATATGATCATCGAAGGTCATTTGTTTTCCGATGTGTGGTGGGGTAAGGCCGAGCCCATTTATGTTACCGCTTACCGCCGTGCAAAGATCAATCACAAAGATGCCAACTGGCGTTTTCCCAAAGGCGCCACCGAAGGCAGGGTAGGGGCGGTGTATAATATTACTTTCAGCAATATTAAATGCCTTAGTGAAAATGGTATTTATGTAAGCGCCGAATCGGCTGATAAAATATCGAATATTGTTTTTGATGAAGTTGATGTACGGATCAATAAAACCACCCCTATTGATGGGGGTGTGTACGACCGGCGTCCCGCGAATGTTGAAGGGTTTGTGAGAGGCAGCACTTCGGCTTTTTATTTTGATCAGGCGCAGGGTATAAAAATTCGTAATTGTTCGGTGCAATGGGGCAGTAACCGGCCTGCGTATTTTGCGCATGCCGTTGAAAGCCATGGTATCGACAGTCTTGAAATAAATAACCTGCAGGGCTCTTCGGCTTTTCCCGATAAACTCGAAGCGGTAAAGAAGTAATAAGTCGTAAGTCGCAAGTAATAAGGTTTTAGTTGCCGGTTACCTGTTTCCCGGTAACCGGCAACTGGTAACTGGCAACCTGCTATCAGCAACTTGTACCCTGCAACCTGTAACTTGTAACCGGCGCCAGGAAACTGGTAAACCGGCGACAGGTAACTGCAGTCTTGTTAACATTACTTTATTTGGCTCACCTCGTAATTTGTCGTTATTTTCGCTCTGTCCGTATTATTCTACCAACCAACAATACAATTCTATGCGATTTTTTTTATGTCTGTGGTTGCTTGGCCTGAGCGTTTGTAGCGTTGCGCAGGATGAAGCCCTGCCGGATCTGCGAAATAAAAGAGAAAGCTTTGCAAAATTTCCGAAAGGTGAAATTCGCGACGACCTCGCAACTTTTACAATTGGCGGTATTGATGAGCGTATTGGTAAAAACCCGCTTCAAAGAATACCTGCAACCGATTACAATCTGCGTTCAATTACTTTTGAAGGAAATGATATTAAAATAGTGGTTACCAGCGGCACCTTCGAAGCTTCGAAACACAAGTTGTTTTATTATTACGATAAGAAGTACCTCGTAAAAATTGATGGTAAACCCTACTATGGCGATTATGGTACCATTCCCACAACAACCATCGCTTCGGTTATGGTTATTGTTAATAAAGATACCGTTCAGGTACCACCAACCGCTTTTGCTGATTTGTTTCATCCTGAATTTACCTATGTTGACGGATCAGGTACAATTCGTACACACAACGGGGTGTTTTTGTCGGCTGATAAGCATAAGATATATATTTATATGGTGAATAGTGAAGCTATTGGTCATTACGAGGTTACATTTATCATTCAGGATAAAAAATATGTAGGACGTGTTATCGATTCGGGTATCCTGAAATAAATCGGTTAGGCAGGATGTTCAAATAGGATTTCCGGCAAGGTGAATAACTTTTTAAAAATTTGTTTAAAGGGGTATAATCAACACATTGTCAGTTTGGAAGCCTTTAAAAAGTACCTGCAAAAAAATATTTTTTTCAATTCAACAATTTACGAAGCACGAACACCGTTAGTATATCGGTTTTTCATAGGATATTGGATTTTTAACAGGCCTGGATGTCTATCCGGGCTTTTTTATTTTAAAATATGTTATTAACAGTTGCGTAGCTGAGTATTTTCCTACTCATTTCATCAGTATTCCTGCTAATTTCATAGTTGTTTTGGCACGCTATGGGTAGAACCGCTTCACGTTTCCCGTTTCATCCCGTCATTGGCAGGACATAACCCATCAAAATTGTAGAAAATTAGCAACAATACTATTTCCCTTCCTGTTAATGATACTAAAACAACGCGAAAAGTACAATGCGTAATCATAGCATGGTTTTTTTGTTTTAATGGGAAATACCGGGATTATGAATTGGGTTGATCTTTTGTTAATAGGTGTCGTTTTGTTTGGAGTTTGGGATGGCTGGAGGAAAGGATTTATTCTGGAGCTATTATACCTGCTGGGATTGATTATAACTATCGCCGCCACTTTCTTTTTATATCCCTACCTGACTGCTTTTGTTAACAAATACATTCCATCGCTGGGGGCATGGGCCTTGCCTTTTGCATTTATAGTTACCTATGTGATAATGCGTGTATTAACAAATGCTTTTACAAACCGGATACTTACCGACATTCCTACCGATGCACATTATAAAGGAGCCAATAAATTGTTAGGTACTTTACCTGGTTTTATTAATGGGGTTATTCATGCCGTTATCGGCGCTGCTTTACTGCTGGCGTTGCCCATCAGTAACAATTTATCGAATAAAACGCGCGAAAGCCGGTTTGTAGGACGCCTGTCGATACCCGCCGAGTGGCTCGAAACAAAAATATCACCTGTATTTACCGAGGTAGAAAGAACCATGAACCGGCTGACCGTAAAACCGGGTTCAAACGAAACGGTGATCCTTCCGTTTAAGGTAATGGCGCCGCCTGCCCGGCCCGACCTCGAAACAAACATGTTACGACTGGTAAATTCTGAAAGAATAAAAGCCGGTTTGAATATTTTGAAACCCGATCCTGAATTGACCAAAGTTGGCCGCATACATTCGGTTGATATGTTTCAGCGCGGTTATTTTTCGCACGTATCGCTCGATGGCAAGGGGCCTTTCGACAGGATGCGCGATGTTGGTGTTGATTTTACAAATGCCGGCGAAAATCTGGCGCTGGCCCCCACACTCGATATCGCCCATAATGGCTTAATGCATTCACCCGGTCATCGCGCCAATATTCTTCGCCCCGAATTTGGCCGGCTTGGAATCGGTATAGTTGATGGTGGCAAGTATGGGTTAATGATTTCTCAGGAGTTCAGAAACTGAAGTCTGAAGTCAGATGTCAGAAGTCAGATTGAACCGAAGTCTGAAGTCTGAGGTCTGAAGTCGGAAAAAACGAAGTCTGAAGTCTGAAGTCTGATGCCTGAGGTCAGAAGTCAGATTGAACCGAAGTCTGAAGTCAGAGGTCTGAAGTCAGAAAAAACGAAGTCTGATGTCTGATGCCTGAAGTCGGATTGAACCCGATAGTTTATCCCTCTGAATTGATTCGCACCCCATTCAGTTACAGTCATCGGACCTCCGACCTCCGACTTCGTTTATCTTCTTCCGAACAACTTACTAATAATGAAAAATAGCAAACCGATTATTACTACCACCAAAAAAATCCCCCACCACATACCGGCTTTAAAAATGGTTTCTATAGCCGAGCAGCTTGCATAAAACAGTGTCAGCAACAGCAATATAAATCCATAATACTTTTTCATAAGCCCTTTTTACCGGTATATACAAAAAGTGCATGCCCCCCTGTAACCAGCTGGGTTTCATTATATTTTGAAGGAATGATGTAGAATTATTTGCCCGATGCTGAAGTCTGAAATCTGAGGTCTGAGGTCCGAAGTATGAAGTCGGATAGGACCCGCTAATTCATCCCTCTTAACTGATTCATACCCCCATCCAATTTCATTCTTCCGACTTCCGTGTTTTCCCCTTTGCTTATTTGCACCTCATCCAATTACAATCTTCGGACATCCGACATCTGACTTCGGATTTCTGACTTCTGACCTCCGACATCCGACTTTCCGACTTTTCCGACTTAAATTTGCGCCATGCAAAAGCCGGTTTTAGTTATTAAGCTTGGAACAGCGGTCATTACCAACGACGAAGGTGTTATCAGTCATTCTATTATAAAAAAAGTAGCGGCTGAAATTGCTGATCTTTTTTCGCAGTACCAGGTGGTTTTGGTTTCGAGCGGCGCAGTGGGAGCCGGTAAAGTATACATTCAGAATTATAAAGGCAGTATTACCGAACGCAAGGCCGCGGCGGCAGTGGGCAATCCCATGCTCATTCAGTTATACCAAAAGCATTTTTCAAAATACGATATTCCGGTAGCGCAGGCATTGTGCGAACGGCATCACTTCTCGAACCGTTTTCAGTTTGTTCAGTTAAAAGAAACGTTCGAAGCTTTTTGGCAAAACGGCATTTTGCCCATTGTAAACGAAAACGACCTCGTGAGTAATGTTGAGTTAAAGTTTTCTGACAACGACGAGCTCGCCACTTTAATAGCCATTGGCTTTGATGCCGAAACCCTGATCATTTGCACCTCGGTGGGCGGGTTTATGGATAATGAAAAGAACATCATTCCCATTGTAGATAAAGTCGACAATAAAGTAATGGGCTATGTGCAAACTACGAAAAGCAGTCTGGGCCTGGGCGGCATGACGTCGAAGCTCACCTTTACCCGGCTGGCTTCATCACTGGGCATTAAAGTAATCATTTGCGGACTGAAAGGAAATGCGCCTTTTACCGACGCACTTGGCGGCAAAAACGGAACTACCTTTGTGCCGCAGGCTTCTAATTTAAAAGCCCGGCAAAAATGGCTGGCCAGCGGTTCTATTACACTGGGCACTATTTCGGTCGACAAAGGAGCTGTTAAGGCATTGCGTCAGCGCCGAAGTTTGTTAACAGTTGGCGTAACCAATGTACAGGGTAAATTTGCAGCCGGCGAAGTGGTGCAAATAAAAGATGAAGACGAAAACATAATCGGCGTTGCCAAAGTGAAGCTCGATATAGCTGCTATCCGCGATGGCATTTCGCAAAAAAATGTGCTGGCGGCACATGCCGATGATATTGTAATTTTTTAAAAAGGCCTGAATGAATACAATTGAACCGTTAATTATAAAAACCTGGAAAGCCGCTGTGCATCTGCGGCGGGCAACTGATAAGCAACTGAAATCGGCTTTACTGCAACTGGCCGATGAGCTGGAAAAAAGCAGCAAACAGTTGCTGAAAGAAAATCAAAAGGATGTTGAAAAACAGGATGCCGGTAACCCGCGCATCGACCGGCTGATATTGAATGAACAGCGCATCAAAGGCATTGCCAACAGTATTCGCAAAATTAGCCGGCTGCCCAATCCCTCAAATAAAACGATCGAAAAGCGCACGCTGTATAATGGTTTGCAGTTACAGAAAATTACTGTGCCGCTGGGCGTGGTAGGGGCAATTTACGAATCAAGGCCCAACGTAACTTTTGATATTGCGGCGCTTTGTTTGCGCAGCCAGAATGGTTGTTTATTGAAAGGCAGCAGCGAAGCCGATAATACCAACCAGGCTGCTATCAAAATCATTAAAAAAGTACTGAAGGCGAATGACATCAATCCCGATTGTGTAACGCTGCTTCCTGCCGAACGCGAAACCGTTCAGGAATTATTCACTGCCACGAAGTATGTTGATGTATTGATCCCGCGCGGGTCCGATTCGCTGATACAATTTGTAAGAAAGAACAGCCTCGTACCGGTTATTGAAACCGGGGCGGGTGTATGCCATATTTATGTTGAAAAAGATGCCACTATAAAAAAAGCGGTAAATATTGTGGTGAACGCCAAGGTACAACGTCCTTCGGTGTGCAATGCGGTTGATACCATACTGGTTGATGAACCCGCCGCGCCGGCATTTTTAAAACAATTGCAGCCTTTGTTCAATGAACATCAGGTTGAAATTTTTGCCGATGCCAAAGCTTATAAATTATTAAAGGGCTATCCGCATTTGCAAAAGGCAGCGCCTGAAGATTTTGACCGTGAATTTTTAAGCCTGAAATGTGCGGTAAAAGTGGTGAAAAACATCGACGAAGCATTGGAGCATATTCAGCAACATTCAACCAAACACTCCGAAGCCATTGTATCGAACAATAAAAAATATTGTGAGCGGTTTTTGCAGGAAGTAGATGCCGCTACCGTGTACACCAATGCCAGTACACGGTTTACCGATGGTGAAGAAATGGGGCTGGGCGCCGAAATAGGCATTTCAACCCAAAAATTGCATGCCCGCGGCCCCTTTGCGTTGGAGAAACTGGTTACCGAAAAATGGTTGCTGAAAGGGAACGGGCAGGTGCGCGGTTGACCTTAGGTGCCGGTGTTACAAAATGGGCTTTTAATTGATTTACTTTCAATCGATTAATAGGTTTGTGCAACTCCGTTTGGTTTCGAAAGAAGGCCGAACTTTGTACAGCCGCAATTTATTTTAAATCACTGATCCAAATCAAATTCCTTCGCCGGAGTTTTGCTTAAATTTACTCCCCGCAAGCATCATAAAATGCTTGCTTAGTGTCATACATACAATTGATTATTAAGAAAAAAGGAATATAAACGGTCAACAATTCCGGCTCCGGCTTATTAGGGGAAAAGGTTGCGATTGACGTTCACGATTTACGATGAAAAGCCGCTTGTTATTTGCAACGATTGCTTTGTTGGTATATGTTCTTCCTGTTTACTCACAACCGGTTCAATACTCGTTTTCACGTCTTGATGTTTCCAATGGACTATCGCATAACCAGGTTACTTCTATTATAAAAGATGCCAAAGGATTTATGTGGTTTGGTACTGCATCGGGGTTTAACCGTTATGATGGGTATACATTCAAAGTTTATCGCCATAGGGAAAACGATTCTACCTCGCTGATCGACGACGTGATCATTAAAATACAGGAAGGGCCCGATAATAAATTCTGGATCGATACCCGTAGCGGCCTGTGTGTATTCGACCCGGTTGTAGAAAAGGCAAATTCAAACGTAATGGCATATTGCCGGCAATTATCATTACCGGCTGCACCTGTTACCCGCATTGTTAAAGATAAACAGCAGCATTTCTGGTTTGCACAAACAGGGAACGGACTCAGTTTGTATGATCCATCTACGCATACAGTTCACCGGTTTACCCGTGAACAAGGTAAAACTCCTACCCCCGATATTGCCGATATGACTACCGATAGCAAAGGCAATCTGTGGGTGATGTATATGGATGGTTTTTTAGAAGGCTATCATACGGCATCGGCTACTCTTATTTTTCGAAAAGCAAATTTGTTCAATACAGGCGGGTCGCTCAGGTATCGCTTGTTTGCCGACGCCGATAACGATTTGTGGATTTATTCCGATGCTTTTCCCCAGGGTATATTTTGTTATAATACCACCCGTAATACCATGCTGCATTTTCATCGTGATGCAGCAATCGGCAGGTTAAATACCAACCTCGTAACCGGCGTGCAACAGGATAACCATGGTATCATCTGGATATGCACCGACCATGGCGGCGTTAACCTGCTGAATAAACAAACCGGCGCCATATCCTATATTCAAAACAAAGCCGAAGACCCGAAAAGCCTTAGTTTGAACAGCATCACTGCCATTTACCGCGATAATACCGGCATCATATGGCTCGGTACTTATAAAAAAGGAATTAATTATTATCACGAAAGCATTATCAAATTTCCGGTATACCATCATGTGCTTTCCGATGTGCACAGTTTGCCGTATGATGATGTGAACCGTTTTGTGGAAGATGATAAAGGCAACCTGTGGGTAGGCACCAATGGAGGCGGGCTAATTTATTACGACCGGTCGGCACAATTGTTCCGTACGTTCCGCCATAACGCTGCCAATACCAACAGCATCTGCAATGATGTAATTGTGAGTTTATGGATCGACCACGAAAAAAAATTATGGATAGGTTCCTATTACGGCGGGCTGGATTGTTACGACGGAAAGAACTTTATTCATTATAAAAATAACCCTTCAGATACTACCAGTCTTTCAGACAACAACATCTGGGAAATTTATGAAGATGCGCAACAGCGGCTTTGGGTAGGTACTCTTAGCGGCGGGTTGAATTTGTTCGACCGGCAGAAAAAAACTTTTTATCATTACCGCCAGGGGCCGCAAGGGCTGAGTTCAAACTATATCGCTGCATTAACCGAAGATGCAGAGGGTAATCTATGGATTGGTACCGAATCGGGTATAACTATAATGGATAAAAGAACCGGCAGTTTCAGGTATTTTATTCATGATTCAAAAGATGTGCGTAGCCTCAGCAACAATAGTGTAACCGCCCTGCTTAAAGACAGCCATGGCCGCATGTGGGCCACCACGCGCGACGGATTAAATCTTTTTGACAAGGCTACCGGTTCTTTTGTGCATTTTAATCAAACAAACGGCCTGTCGGATAATAATGTACTAACGCTTATGGAAGATGATGCCGGCACGCTTTGGTTCGGAACGGCCAATGGCATTTCAAGAGCGTTTGTTCAAACTGATGCCGGTAACGGCCTGCGTTTACAATTCAGGAATTATGATGAGCGCGATGGTTTGCAGGGGCGTGAGTTTAACGAAAATGCAGCCCTGAAAACAAAACGCGGTGAACTGATATTTGGCGGCGCCAATGGTTTTAACATCATCAACCCCCAAATGATTGCACATAATACAGTTGTGCCTGATGTGGTATTGACCGATCTGCGTGTGTTTGATAAAAATCCTAAACCCGGTGAGGTGATCAATAAGCGCGTTCTGTTAAATACTACTATTGCAGATGCAAAGGAAATTACCCTGAAGTATTATGAAAACATTTTTTCGCTGGAATTTGCTGCGCTCAATTATTCAAATCCCGAAAAAAATCAATACGTCTATAAGCTCGAAGGATTTAATAACGACTGGCTTACTACCGACGGCACCCAGCGCAAAGTAACCTACACCAACCTTGACCCCGGTACATATATATTCAGGGTAAAGGCCAGTAACGGCGATGGCGTTTGGAACGAACAGGGCGCGGCTTTGCAGATTACTATATTACCTCCCTTTTGGAAAACCATACCTGCATTTATCATTTATGCATTACTGGCAGTGGCTATTTTAATTATAGCACGCCGCATAACCATTCAGCGGGCGCATATGCGTTTTCAGCTGGCGCAGCAAAAGAAAGAGGCCGAACGCGTTCATGAGCTTGATTTATTAAAACTGAAATTTTTTACCAACGTAAGTCATGAGTTCAGAACACCATTATCGTTAATTATGGCGCCGGTTGAAAAAATGCTTAAACATTCGCATGAACCGGAGCAGAAAAAGCAGTTTCAGTTAATTTACCGCAACGCACGCCGGTTACTGGCGCTGGTAAACCAACTGCTCGATTTCAGAAAGCTCGAAATGCAGGAGCTGCGCCTGTACCCGAGTGTAGGCGATATCGTTTCTTTTGTAAAGGAAATCAGTCATTCGTTTTCTGATATGGCAGGAAACAAAAACATTCATTTTTCTTTTACCTCCGAAATAGCATCATTGCAAATTTCATTCGATCCCGATAAGCTCGAACGCATTTTATTTAACCTGCTTTCCAACGCATTTAAGTTTACATCCGAACATGGCAACATACAGGTTATACTCGATCTGCAGCAGCAGCGTGTTGGTGGTGTTGTTTCCAAATATGTTGCTATAAAAGTAAAAGACAGCGGTATTGGTATTCCGGTCGAAGAGCACGATAAAATATTCGAACGCTTTTTTCAGCACGATGTACCCGGCAGCATATTGAACCAGGGCAGTGGTATTGGCCTGGCCATATCAAAAGAGTTTGTGCGGTTGCATCAGGGCACTATTTCGGTAGAAAGCGAACCGGGTAAAGGAACCTGTTTTACTGTGCTTTTGCCCGCTACAGAAACAATTACTGTTGCTGTAGATGAACCGGTGGCTGTTATTGAAGAAAACCTGCAGGAGGAAGAAGCTAAAAGCGATAAAACAACGCGCAGAAAACCGGTTATACTAATTGTTGATGATAATGAAGATATACGGTTTTACCTGAAAGATAACCTGCGCCGGAATTATATCGTATATGAAGCGGTTAATGGCGCTGAAGGTCTTGAGAAAACGCATTTACATAACCCCGATCTGGTAGTAAGCGATGTAATGATGCCGGTTATGGATGGTATGGAATTATGTCGCCGGATCAAGCACGATAAGCAAACATCGCATATTCCTGTAATATTATTAACTGCCCGCTCAGCAGCCGAGCCAAAGCTCGAAGCTTTTCAGGTAGGGGCCAACGACTATGTTACCAAACCTTTCAGCTTCGAAATGTTGCAATCGCGCATTAAGAACCTGCTGGCCCAGCAGGAAGCCATGCGAAAATTGTTTCAAAAACAGGTAGAGGTAAATCCTACCGAGATCAGCATTACTTCGGTTGATGAGCAATTCATTCGCCAGTCGCTCGAAGCAGTAGAAAAAAACATATCTGATCCCGATTTTTCGGTCGAAGACCTGAGTCGTGCGCTGCACATGAGCCGCGTAGCCTTGTATAAAAAGTTGCTGGCGTTAACAGGCAAATCACCGCTTGATTTTATAAAAACCATCCGCTTAAAAAGGGCTGCCCAGCTATTGGAAAAAAGCCAGCAAACGGTGTCAGAAATTGCTTACGAAGTTGGGTTTAACAATCCGAAATATTTCGCCCGCACATTTCGCAAAGAGTTTGGCGTTCTGCCTTCGGAGTATGCTGCCCGTAAAACAACCTCACCTTAAGTTTCTCTCCCGGTAAGGATTTTAGGGTTGGGGCATTAACAATTCATTTGTGCAGCAATAGGATACACCACACTGTCAGTAGTGGAAACATTAACCTTTATGAAAAAAATGTTAACCTTTATCCTGATTGCCACTGGTTTGGTTACCCATGCCCAAACCGATCACGAAGTTCCTTTAAAAAGCACCTATGCCTGGGGTTCTGGTTTGTTAAATGGCTTTAATATATGTATTGATGTGATTACCATAACGCATCATACAAATAATGTAAAAGTTGCTTCGCTGGTTGGTATGGCAGGCGGAGCGGCAGACATTGTTCTTGGTTTAACAAATATTAAAAAAGACGACACGGAATATATTACTGGAACGCCCTGGGTTAAAAATATCTACAAAAGCAACAACAGGCTTTCTTATTATAACATTGGCATAGGTGCTGCCACTTTGGGTATCAATGCTGTAACCTTCATTATTAATAATAACCGGCCCCGCAAAACCACCTTTAATATTTATAGCACCCCCGGTTTTAACAATTCTACGAATGTTGGGGTGGCGCTTACCAGAAGATTATAAAAATATCCGGGTTCATCTGTGTCCTGAGTTCCGCAACCAGCGGTAAAGGATCCGTGGCATCCCATAAAAAAGAAGATCGCTTTTCAGCAACCTTTTCAATGTAAACAATCTATATGCTATCCTTTTTTCTTTTGCTGTCCCGGTGCATACGCTCTGGCCGATTGAGAGCCTGTTAACTTTTTTGCCTGTCCCGGTGGCAATCGGTGAGCCGGAGGTGTTTTTACGATCACCACTTTTCGGTAACAACTGCTGCAAATCGCTGACAACATTATCATCATAATTAATAAATAGCTCATTTTCATGGTATTGAATCTTTAGGATGTATTTATATGAAAAACAATTATAATATTGTTTTTTTATAATATCAACTTTTCGCAGACTGCTTAACATTTATGCCCCTGTTTAATAACATTTGACTTCCCTTACTTCATTTGTAACTGTTTAATTTTGAGAATGTATTACTAACTCTCCAGGGGCTTATCACGGTGGTTAAAAAAGTAGGTTAAATAGATGAATGATCATTACAATGTGTGTTTGCAGACTTTTAAATTTAGTGGCGCAAAATTTTAAATGCCGATACCATTCATGAAACGACTGCTTATAAAAAAACAAACTATCATTTTTTTAACCGGCGGCTTGCTGATGTGTGGTAAGGCCCTTGCTCAGGATGCCGGATTTTTTTTGAACGACTGGCAGGCAAAAACAATCGCTTCTCCTGCTTATACCGATGGTACAAAACCAACAGCCACTGCCACTGCAACAATTACCGTTGATGCCGCAAATGTGATCAATAAAGTTTCGAAATATTTGTTTGGCAATAATTGCAATCCATACATGACCCAAATGATCACCGAATCAGTACTGATCAATCACATAAAAAATTTATCGCCCAATATCATTCGCATGCCCGGTGGAAACATCAGCAGCGTGTATTTCTGGAATGCCAACCCCGGCGTTAAACCGGCCGATGCACCCGATTCGTTACCCGATGCAAATGGTAATAAAACTGATGCCGGTTACTGGTATGGTAATAATACTGCAAGCTGGACCCTTTCGCTGAACAACTATTACAACATGTTACAGCAAACCGCCAGCACCGGTATTATTACAGTGAATTATAGCTATGCCCGGTACAGCACCGCAACTGATCCGGTGGCTGCAGGCGCTCACCTCGCAGCCGAATGGGTTCGCTATGATAATGGACGCACAAAATTTTGGGAAGTTGGTAACGAAAGCAATGGCACCTGGCAGGCCGGTTATCGCATTGATGTTTCGAAAAATAAGGACGGGCAACCGGCCATCATTACCGGCGATTTGTATGGCCGGCATTTTAAAGTGTTTGCCGATTCCATGAAAAAAGCAGCTCAACAAATTGGTAAAACAATTTATATCGGCGCCCAGTTACTCGAAAAAGCGCCTGAATCGTGGCAAACCGCCACCGATCAAACATGGAACCAGGGTGTATTGGCTCAGGCCGCCACTGCTGCTGATTTTTACATTGTTCATAATTATTACACGCCGTATAATACCAACTCCAACGCTTCGGATATACTCGCTACAGGATCCAGTGTAACAAACGCCATGATGCAATACCTCACGCAAAATATTCAGGCAAACGGCGCTTCATTAAAACCTATAGCGCTAACTGAATACAACATTTTTGCAGTGGGTTCAAAGCAAATGGTATCGCATATCAATGGCATGCATGCAGTGATGGTGTTGGGTGAGCTGATGAAAAATAAATATGGCATGGCCAGCCGCTGGGACCTTTCGAATGCCTGGGACAATGGGAACGACCATGGCACTTTTAGTGCAGGCGATGAACCGGGTGTATCGAAATGGACGCCAAGACCTTCGTTTTACCACATGTATTATTTTCAAAAATATTGTGGAGATCAGATGATCTCTTCCACTGTATCGGGTAGTACTGATGTAGTGGGCTATGCTTCAACATTTTCATCAGGACAGGCAGGCATCGCCATCGTAAACAAAGGAACAGCTACACAAACGGTGAAAGTGAATTTTCAAAACTTTACACCGGGCACACGCTATTACTGGTATACGCTTACCGGTGATGCCGACAATGGCGAGTTTTCGCGCAAAGTGCTTGTGAATGGTACCGGCCCATCAGGCGTTGCGGGTGGGCCCGATACCTATGCCGATTTAAAACCTAATTCGGCCATTGCGAATAACGATGTTCGTATTACGGCTCCGCCACGCTCTGTTTCATTTGTACTGGTTGAAAAAAGCAGTGTTACGGCTGTTACCGATATCGATCCCGACAACAAGCTGATAAAGATATTTCCCAACCCTTCGAAAGACGGCAATTTTGTGATCAGCTTTACAGGCTTTGTTCCGGTAAAAACAGTTGATGTATCTATTGTAAATGAAAGCGGCCAGTTGGTTGACCGCAGGCAATACAAAGCAGGTACGCAATTAGGCGCCGGCAGGCCGTTGGCAAAAGGCGTATACATGGTGAAGATCATTACGCAAAAAGGAACGACCGTTAAAACGCTGGTGGTACGCTAAGAAGTCATGAGCGAAGTCATTATCTGCATCCGCAGATGTTGGTACCTTGCGTGATTAATCCGGTAAGCACACAGCTATAAGGTGCAAGCCTCCCAAAACAACAGGTATTGATTAAAACTTAATATTTCAGAAATAAGTCAAATTGGATTGTAATGTTAAATCGGCGATTGTTTTTTCTTCTGTGTTGGTTGTTATTTATTAAAACGGCAACTGCACAAACCACTGCACGAATAGTGAATGATTTTACCGGCGACTGGAAGTTTCACCTCGATGATGTATCAGGGGCCCAGGAACCTGCTTTTAACGATGCTTCATGGCGAAGCCTTTCATTGCCACACGACTGGAGCATTGAACTTGCCTTCGATAAAAATAGTCCAACAGGTACCGGTGGCGGCGCCCTGCGCGGAGGTACAGGATGGTACCGCAAAACCTTTGTATTGCCTGCATCGGTAAAAAATAAAAAAGCATTTATTGATTTTGACGGCGTGTATATGAACAGTGAAGTATGGATCAACGGACATTATCTGGGCAAACGTCCGAATGGGTATATTTCTTTTCGCTATGAGCTCACGCCTTACCTTCATTATGGCAGTGAAAAAAATGTGCTGGCAGTTAAAGTAAACAATGCCGATCAGCCCAATTCGCGCTGGTACAGCGGCTCGGGCATTTATCGTAATGTATGGATGGTGTTTACCAATGAGGTGATGGTTGATAACCAGGGCACCTTTGTAACTACCCCACAGGTATCTGAACAATCAGCTACTGCATTAATACGCACCCGGCTGCGTGCTACAGGCAGTACAAAACCGGTGATTGTTAAAACAACCGTTTATGATGCCGGTGCTGTAGCTATGCAAACGCAGCAAACGACTGTATCGTTCAACAATAAGGAAGCAACAGAAATAAGTCAGCAGATGACCATTGCCCGTCCGCACCTGTGGTCGCTTGACAATCCTTATTTGTATTCAATAAAAACACAGCTGATACGCGATGGTAAAATTATCGACGATTATACAACGCCACTGGGTATTCGCTATTTTTCATTCGATATCGATAAAGGTTTTTTCCTGAACGGAAAGCATGTTAAGATCCGCGGTGTATGTAATCACCATGATCTGGGATGCCTGGGAACAGCCATCAATACAAGAGCTCTTAAACGTCAATTACAGATATTAAAAGCCATGGGCTGTAATGGCATTCGTACTTCGCACAATCCGCCTGCTCCTGAATTGCTCAACCTTTGCGATAAAATGGGCTTTATAGTAATGGATGAGGCCTTTGATATGTGGAAGAAAGCAAAAACAAAATACGATTATCATTTATACTGGGACGAATGGCATGCAAAAGACCTTACGGATCAAATCATTCGCGATCGCAATCACCCTTCAGTTTTTATATGGAGCGTAGGTAACGAAATAATGGAGCAGTGGAACCATGATACAACAGGAACTACCATTGTAAAAGAGCTGGTAAGCATTGTAAAATCGCTCGATACCACAAGGCCGGTTGTTACAGCAAATAATGGAACCGGTTTGGGCAACAAAATATTGGAAGCGGGTGCATTGGATTTGATCGGTTATAATTATCATAAGAAAGACTGGACAATAGAAAATACAATTGGTCGCTGGGGCCGGAAACCTTTTATCATAACCGAATCAACTTCGGCTTTGCAAACACGCAGGCATTACGATATGCCTTCTGACAGCATTCGCCGCTGGCCCGAACGCGAAGACAAAGACAATGTTCAGTTTGGTAATGCCGATACTACCTGTTCGGCATACGACAACTGTTCGGCGCCCTGGGGTTCAACCCATGAAGAAAGCATGAAAATATTTGAGAAAAATGAACATATATCGGGAATGTATATATGGACAGGTTTTGATTACATAGGCGAACCTACGCCATACTCATGGCCGGCCCGCAGTTCATACTTTGGTATTATTGATCTGGCTGGTTTTCCGAAAGATGTTTATTACATGTACCAGAGTGTGTGGACCAACAAACCGGTACTGCATATTTATCCGCACTGGAACTGGAAAAAAGGAGATACTATAGATATATGGGCTTATTATAATAATGCCGATGAAGTGGAGCTTTTTTTGAATGACAAATCAGTAGGTGTGCGAAAAAAAGAAGGTGATGCACTACATGTACTATGGCGTTTGCCATATGTGCCCGGAACACTGAAAGCCGTATCGCGCAAAAATGGAAAAACGGTTCTTACCAAAACCATTCGAACTGCAGGCGCTCCTGCACGCATTGCCATAAATGCCGATAGAAATATGATAAAGGCAAATGGAAAAGATCTTTCATTTATAACTGTAACAATAACAGATGCTGCAGGCAATCCTGTGCCTGATGCCGGCAATGATGTACAGTTTTCGGTAAAAGGCGAAGGGCAATTAGTCGCAGTTGATAATGGCAGTGAAACCAGTATGGAGTTGTTCAGGGCTAACCACCGCAAGGCCTTCAATGGTTTATGTTTGGCGGTATTGCAATCAACAACAAAAACGGGTAAACTGGTTTTTACCGCAACATCACCGGGGCTTGCACCGGCAACTATAACAATACAAACCAGGTAACATTTCAATACCCTCATATTAACATTCGGCTCCCCTGTAATAGCAAACCGGTTGGTACATTTAAACCGGGTGTTATTCCTGTTCATATTCAAAAAACAGGGAATTTGGCAAACCCTTTGTGCCAATACGATTGTTGCTATATGCAAGTTGCTGAAGCGCCATGGGGCGCTGCCTTTTCCTTTTTCCAGGTTGCCATTGTTATTTCTCAGGCAACCTGGATTTTGTGAAGCCTTTCTGCTAAAAATTTCCTTCCTTTTAATTTCAATTAGGATTCCTTTCGGGGATAATGGGTATATGTTGGTTTGTTATACATTATAATTTTACATTTCAATCGTTAAAAGAACACTTGTTAGTATTTGCTGTAGCATAATTAAATAAGGGATACAGCGTTTAATACAATTATAAGACAGAGGAGGACCGAATTTGCAGGGATAAGCAATTCCATGGACCTAAATCACAGTATTATTCTTATACATACGTACTTAACCGGCAAAAATGAGCGTTATATAAATTCCGGGTTAAAAACCCGGTTATGTGCGGAGGGTAATGTAAACAGGTACACCCTTGTTCGGGGGTATCATCACAATTACCGGCTGAATCGTACGTTGATAATAAAATAGTAATCGAAGTTCTTTACCATAAGTATTATAGGAATGTTCAATGTTCAGATAAAAAATTGAAATTTGACATTCATAATACTAAAACATGGCATACAGTCCTTCATCATCCCGTTACGATTCCATGGTTTATAACCGTTGTGGTAATAGCGGTTTATTATTACCAGCGTTATCATTAGGGCTATGGCATAATTTCGGAGGAGTAGATGATTTCAAAAATAGCCGTCGTATTGTACGACATGCTTTTGATAAAGGCATTACCCATTTTGATCTGGCGAACAATTACGGGCCACCGCCCGGTTCGGCCGAAGAGAATTTTGGGGCCATGTTGAAAAAAGATTTTTCGGGTTACTTGCGCGATGAGCTTGTCATTTCTACCAAAGCAGGGTATCTCATGTGGCCCGGTCCTTATGGCGACTGGGGTTCACGCAAATACCTGATGTCAAGTCTTGATCAAAGCTTACGACGCATGCGGCTGAATTATGTGGATATATTTTATTCGCACCGGCCCGATCCCGATACACCACTGGAAGAAACAATGATGGCTTTGCACGATATTGTAAAGAGTGGGAAAGCATTGTATGCAGGTATTTCGAATTACAAAGCGCCCGAAGCCAGAAGAGCATTTGAAATATTAAAACAACTGGGTACGCCTTGTTTAATACATCAACCCAAATATTCAATGTTTGAAAGATGGGTTGAAGGCGGTTTGCTCGATGCGCTGGAAGAATATGGAGTAGGATGTATTCCGTTTTCTCCGTTAGCGCAGGGACTTTTAACCGATAAGTATTTAAAAGGTATACCTGAAAATTCAAGAGCATCAAAAGCGCATGGCTTTTTAAAAGCACATGATATAACGCCTGAAAAGCTTGAGAAAATTACAAAGCTGAACGATATAGCCAAAAGGCGTGATCAAACCCTGGCGCAAATGGCATTAAGCTGGTTGCTGAAAGATAAAAGGGTTACCACTGTGCTGATTGGCGTAAGCTCAACAGAGCAATTAGACAATAACCTTAGTTGTATCAATAACTTACAGTTTTCGGCCGAAGAATTGAATGAAATTGAGGCTGTGTTGCAGGTGTAGAGCGGAATGCAGCAAAAGAAAATGCTAAACGATCAGAAAAAATTTGCACTGGTTAAAGGCTGCAAAACGCTTAGACAAAACAAATTTTAGTATTATATTGCACCGTTTGAGGAACTACCCATAGACTTTTCCTGTAATATAATGTGTGAGTAGCTATTAATTGATGTAGGAAATAAAAACCAATATCCACTCATTGAGAAACTGTTCAGTAGCGCATTATAAGCAGGAAAAAAGTGTTAACTAAACCATTTACCGTAGAAAGAACACCGCAAGGGTATTCTTACTGCTTAGTTGGCTGGTTATCACTCATGCCGTGGTTTTACAGCGGTGGGCCTGATAATTCTATTTAGTAGCTACTTATCCATACACCTGAAATGAAAAAGACTATCCTGCTTCTATTTATCCTTCATGGAATTTGTACCCGTGGCCTGACACAGGAAACGATTACACAATATTTATCCGGAACAGATAAAGACCATACCACACCGTGGGAGTTCTACTGTACCAAAGGGCGAAACAGTGGTACCTGGACGAGTATTCCAGTGCCTTCTCTTTGGGAGCAGCAGGGCTTTGGTAACCTTGGCAACGACAAAAAAGCCGATGAACAAGGTTTATACCGCTATGCTTTTCCGGCTGCCAAAGACTGGCAGAACAAACGGGTATACTTAGTATTTGAAGGCGTTATGAGCGACGCCGAAGTAAAACTGAACGGCAAATCGGCCGGTGATAATCACCAGGGCGGTTTTTCGCAGTTTAGTTATGATATTACTCCGTTGATCCGCTACAGCGATCCTAATTTGCTCGAGATCTCTGTGAGTAAAAAATCATCAAATCCTTCGATCGATCGTGGCCAGCGCCGTGAAGATTTCACCGCAACCGGCGGTATCTTCCGACCTGTATATTTAAAGATAGTACCCGAAGCACATATTGAACGGGTTGCTATCGATGCCAAAGGAAATGGCAATATGCGGGTACTGGTAACCAGCCATAATACTAAGCCTAATCAGTCGATCGAAGTACAGGTACAGGATCTGCAGGGCAAACCTGTTGGCGATCCTACCCAGGTAAGTGCTTCAGATAATGCTGAGATCAAAAAACAGTTGACCGTTTTTAAAACATGGAACCCCGAACTTCCGCACCTATACCAGGCCGTTGTATCTATTAAAGATGCCGACAATGTGGTACATATTTACAGACAACGTTTTGGATTCAGAACTGTTGAATCAAAATCGGATGGTTTATATGTTAATGATACAAAAGTGATCTTTAAAGGTGCCAACCGCCGCTGTGCTGAAACCGGGCTTCTCGGTAGCATTGATGGATATGTTGCAGATATCAATGCCATGAAGGACCTGAACATGAATGCGGTTCGTATATCTTATTACCCGCCCGATCCGGCCTTCCTTGATTTGTGCGACTCGTTGGGACTGTTTGTTATTAATGAACTAAGCAATGGCACACAAAGCTCTTATGATGGCGAAACAGCTAAAAAGATTACCCGTGAAGTAGTATTACGCGATGTAAATCACCCGTCGGTAATTATATGGTCGAGTGGTAATGAAAACGGTATTGATAAAGAGTATACCTCAAACGATCCGCAGGGACGTATCGTTATTCATCCGTCTGTTAAAGAGGGTGATGTAAAAAAGAATGCCGACTTCAATTCTGTTGCCAACTCAATATTATATGGTACAGAAACTTTTTACCCGGCTGAGTTTGCGAATGGTTTGTACAATGGCGGCCGTGCTGCAGGGTTAGATGATTTCTGGAGCGAACAGATAAAGCAATCAAAATTCGCGGGCGGCTTTTTGTGGTCGTACCAGGATAATGTAGCAGACAGCGATGCTTCTGCCGACAAATCTAAAGCCGACAACAGAGGTCCCAGTTATTATGCTATTAAAGAAATATGGGCGCCGCTAGCGTTTGAAAATACCACCATCAGTGCTGCTTTCAAAGGCGATATAAATGTCGAGAACCGCTTTTTGTATACCAATTTGAATAAATGCCGGTTCGACTGGAAGCTGGTACTGTTCCCGAAAGCCACGCAAAAAACTACCAATCCGCTTACCATCGGTGAAGGCACTGCTGCCTCGCCTTATATCGGTCCCGGCGAAAAAGGTACTTTGAAACTGGCATTACCTGCTAATTTTATGAGCGCCGATGCCCTGCAAATCAGCGTATTCGATGCAAGAGGCAAGGAAATTTATACCTATAACTTTCCTATTCACCGCCCTACCGATTTAATCAGAACAATTCCTGAAGTTGCTTCTATTTCTACCATCATGTTAACCGAGGAAGAAGGATTCTTTTCACTGGTGTGCGATGGTATCAACTATATTTTCGACAAAAAAACAGGTAACCTAACAAAAGTGTATTGCGGTAAACGCGACATTCCTTTCATAGGTCCTTTTGTTGCAGGTGTTGATCTGACGCTCACTGAGTTCAAACATTCTGAAGTAGATAAAACCCATTTTGTTGAATCAACTTACAAAGGTGATAACTCTTTAACTGTAAAATGGACTTTCAAAACCGGTGATTTACCGAAGATGGAATACAATTATGCGGTTAAAAATCCGGGTGAGTTCATGGGTATTACATTTAAATATCCCGAAGAGAAAATAGTAGGAATGAAGTGGTTTGGCCGTGGCCCCTGGCAGGTGTGGAAGAACCGTATGAAAGGTTTGCAACTGGGCGTATGGGAAAAATCGAACAAAGTTTCTCCTTCGGGCGAACCACCAAAGAATGCCGAATTTAAAGGTTGGCACTCTGAAATTTACTGGGTTCAGTTCCAGACCAACATGGGTAACTTCACTATCTATAATGATCAGTCGGATGTATTCCTTCAGTTATTCAATCCGCTGAAATCGGGGCTTGCTATGAATGAGTTCAGCAACCAGCCCTTCCCTGAAAACGGTAATATCGGGTTTATGAACAACATCAGTGGTATTGGAACCAAATTCCAGCCTTCTGATAACAGCGTTTCAAAAAGCCTGAAAAGTGTTAACAGCGACCAGTATTCAGGTACATTGTGGATAGACTTCAGATGGTAATACTATAACTATCTAATAAAATAGAAGGTGCATCCGGTGGGTGCACCTTTTTTTATTCTTCATTTTTCATTGCTGACTTCTACTTTCAATAATCGATTCAATCCTTCCTGCTCAAAAAGCAATCGCCCCAGTTTCAGGTCGCTCCAGCCCTGTTTTAATGTATAGGTAAATACAGGTTGGTTATTTTCTGTGAGACACTCGATATAATATGTGCTGATTGTATTCAGGTTGATCAGGTCTTTCAGCTGATGCAAATGGGTTGAGATCAGAAAAATTGAATTGCTGAATTGCACCAATCCCTGAATGGTTTGTTTTGATATTTCCAGTGCATCCTCAATATTGGTACCCTTGAATAATTCGTCAAAAACCGCAAAGCACCTTTTATGAACGGCATCCATAACCACGTTCTTTAAAGTTTTTATTTCAGATAAAAAATGGCTGTAGCCGCTTTGCAGGTCATCTTTAACATTAATAGCTACCGAAATGGTTTCAAAGAACGGCATCCGGCAACCGTCGGCAGGAACGCCACAACCTAAATGGCCCAGGTAAACACACAGGCTGATCGCTTTTAACAGGGTTGACTTACCTGCCATATTGGGACCTGTTAACAGCAGTACATTGTGGTATTGGGTTATAGCGTTTTTTACAGGCGATTTTAACGCCGGATGATAAAAACCGGTAATGGCAAAGGTGTTATCGTTCGTGAATTCAGGAAACTGCAGGTTGCGTTTTTTATGCGCTGTGGCTATAGATAAATAGGCTTCAAATAAAAACAGATTGTTCCAGAAGATATCGATCTGCTGTGATTCAAATTTGATTTGTATAATATGAATGATATCGATGATATGACTAATACTGAATTTTCCATTACGAATTAATGGTTCGTATTTGACGGGGTTAAAGTCCGACAGAAAACTGTTAATCTGGTTAAGGCGGATAGCAAATTCGCCCGGAAAATCATTGGATATTATTCGTGTAAAGTAGCGGTTGTGTAATTTATTAAAAAGGAGCAGGCATTGAATAATATGTGCACTTATTATCTGCTTTTCTTTTGCAAACCACAGCAGGTGCATACTTAGTTCAGGCCGTCGCTTATTAAACAATTTATTATTGCCGATAGCTGATAAAAAAGCATGTGTTTCGTACAGGTCCTGTTTGGCGTACGGAGCAGGTTGAATGTTTTTTTCATTCGCAATAAAAGTCTTAATGATCTGCTGCCTTTCAAAAATGGTACCCATATCGGCGGGCTGATCGGTTAACCAGCCAAGCAATGCCTCATAGGCAAAGATGTTTTGGGTATAATCGAATAATGGTTGTATTTCTTTTTCAATATGAAGATCATTAACGTTAGTCATACCCATTTATATCGAAAAAGAAAAATAGAGAATGAAGTTGGAAATGAATGTTAAAGTTCTATTTGCGACCTTTACCTCATGAAATATCAGCAATTAGGAAAATCCGGTCTGCAGGTAAGCCGTATTGGTTTTGGCTGTATGTCGCTGGGCAACGATCAGGCGGCCAATGAGCAATTGTTGCACCGGGCCATTGATATGGGCATTAATTTTTTTGATACAGCCGATTTGTATCAGAAAGGGTTTAATGAAATATCGGTAGGCAAAGCCCTTAAAGCTAAACGAAAACAACTGATCATTGCTACCAAGGTGGGCAATCAGTGGCGTGCCGATGGCAGCGGGTGGGACTGGAACCCTCGCAGAGAATACATTCTGGCTTGCGTGGAAGAAAGTTTACAACGGCTGCAAACAGATTATATTGATCTATACCAGCTGCATGGCGGTACCATCAACGATCCCATCGATGAAACCATCAGCGCATTTGAGCAATTAAAGCAGCAGGGTAAAATACGCCATTATGGTATTTCATCTATAAGGCCTAATGTGATTCGTGAATACATTACAAAATCGAACATAGTAAGTGTGATGATGCAATACAGTTTGTTAGACAGGCGACCCGAAGAAACCTGCTTGCCTTTATTGCACCAGCACAACATAGGTGTTTTGGCTCGGGGATCGGTTGCCCAGGGATTACTGGTTAATAAGCCACCGAAAAATTATTTGAATTATAATGAAGAGGAGGTTGAACTGGCTGCTATAGGTATTCGTGCTATTTCAAATGAAAAGCGAAATACGGCTCAAACGGCGTTACAGTTTGTACTGCAGAATCAGGCCGTTAGTTCGGCCGTAACCGGTATCAGAACCCTTCAACAACTCGAAGAGGCTGTTGAAACCCTCAATACACCCATGATTACTGAAACTGAAATGAGCATGCTGCAAAACGCCATTCCGGTTAATTATTACGAACAGCACAGATAAAACCGGAAGAAGATTGGTTGAAGGAGTTGATTAGTTAACAAGTTAATTAGTTAACAGGGCTTTTTAACTTGTTAACTAATTAACTTATCAACTATATTAATTATCGTATCAGCGTAATATCACCTGTTTTTCGAAGCTTCTTACCATCAAAAAACTCTACGTCTAAAGTGTAGGCATATACGTCCATGGCCTGCAATTCGCCTTTATAGGTTCCATCCCATCCCACACGGCGGTCCTGGGTTTCGAATACCAGCTTGCCCCAGCGGTTGTATATCTTCCAGTTCATTTTTGCAATACCAAAACCCGTTACCATAATATAACCGTTTTTACCAAAGCGGCCGGGCGTAAAGGCATTGGGAACGTCGAGCAAGGGATTAATAAGCGCTTCAACCGGTTTGCAGGTGGTATCGGAGCAACCATACTCATTTATGGCAACCAGGCAGGCATTGAACGTGCCGGTAGAATTATATTGATGGCTTACGGTATCCATGTTGGTTCTGGTAGCAAATTCACCATCGCCAAAGATCCATTTGTATTCGGTAGCGCCCGACGATGAATTGTTGAAAATGGTGGGCTTGTTTATTGCCGGTGGTATTGGTGAATAAGTGAAATCGGCAACCGGCAACGGATATACATTAATATCCATTGAGGTACTATCCTTAATGTTACAGGTATTTGAATCGATAGCCAGGAGTTTAACATGATACGTGCCTACATTGGTATAATCATGAACAGGGTTTTCATCGGTTGAGGTGGTGCCATCGCCAAAGTCCCAGAAAAACTGCTGACCTGCCAGCGAGGTGTTATTAAAATAAGCTGTATATGGTGCACAACCCGTAGGTGGTGTTTCAAAGCGGGCTTTAACGAGCGGCGATACCCGCAGTGTTTTTTCAACCGTATCGGGCGAGTTGCAATAGGCGGTATCGTTAAGAATAAGCTTTGTTATATATGTGCCGGCATTGGTAAACGAATGCTGTATAGGCGAAGTGCCGGGTGTTACACGCACACCATCGCCAAAATCCCAGGTAAAGCTTTTGGCATTAAATGGTTTTCCGGCCGGGAAGGTGCTGGTATTGGTAAATTCATACAGCAACGATTCGCAGGGAGGCAGTTTCATAACATCAAACGCCAGGTTGGCCGGATCGTCGCGCACATAAATATTTGTGTAAGCCGTATCACTGATGTTGCAGGTAGTTGAGTCGATACCGATCAGCCGTACGCGATATTTACCAACAGCATTAAAAGTATGACTGATATCGTACGTGGTGGTTGTAAAATCGCCGGTGCCATCACCAAAATTCCATATATACGTTTTGGCGTTTAAAACGGTGTCTTTAAAAGTAACAGTGAAAGGTACACAACCTACAGTATCGGGTACGCCTTTGAAATAAGCTTTGGGGCCCGAACCAACGCCTGCGAAATTAAAGGCAATTTTTACAGCTGCAAGATTACAACCCTGGGGCAGTGCTGCATTTACCGGCCCCCATACACCGGGTGTAATGGGATAACTTTTCGTAATCGGTACGCCCGATATATTGTTTCCTGCACAATTGGCGCAAATAGCCTGATAAATAACGCCCTGGGCATCGTAGCGGCTGGTTCCGCCATCTACGTGCTCGCCAAAACCTCCGTCCTGCCCAAAGAAGGTGCCATATAATAATCTTGACGAATTTCTTTCAAGTACAATGAAATAAAAGTCACGGTTATCAGTAATTGATTTTACTGCATCTGCCGTTACCGGCATCCCGGCTGTGCCCGACATATCATACGGGTCGGCTACTACGTTAGGTGGTAACCACCAGCCACCCCAGCCGGATACGTACACATTTTCACAACGATCGACCATAAAGGCAACCGGCGAAATGTTGGGTTTGCTCGCCCCGCTGCCAAATACCGTAGTATATACAACGCCTGTAAGATCGGGCTGTAGTTTGGTAACAAACTGTTTTGATCCGGGGTTACTATAGGCTACATTCACGGGGTTAATGGTTCCGCGTGTTACGCCCAGAATATAAGGGAAACTGTACTTGTCGAACTGAATGCCGTATAAAATATCCACATCATTAGTACCGATATACGTGCTTTTTAACAGGGTAGTGCCGTCGTTTGAAATGATAGATACAAAGCCGTCGATATCGCCATTGTTCATCGTTTGCTTAATAACGCCCGCGGCCATACCGGGAAAATTGGTGCTGGCGGTACCGCCTGCCACATAAATTTCATTGGTTGAAGGGCGAATCGACAGTACAAAAGCGGCATCTACATCAGAGCCTCCGAGGAAGGTGCTCCAGATGATCGTATTACAATCGGGATTGATCTTCAAAACAACTCCATCCTGCCCGCCGCCAAAAGTATTATCGAAACCACCGCCCCGTATGGGGAAATCATTCGATTGCGTTTGTCCGGCTACGTAAATATTGCCGGCGCCATCCAGTATCACTTCACTGTGTGAGTCATCGCCATAGTTCCTGAGCAGGGTGGCTGTTTTATGGTCACCGGTTTCCATCTGGTCTTCAATATTCAAACCATCGTTGCCCGTACCGCCGATGCGCATGGAACCGATTAAAGCTGTTCCGGCGGCATTTAATTTGGTTACGATCATTTCACTGGTACCATTGCGTCCGGGACCTTCCATATTGCCCGGATAATCGGTTGAATAGGTTCTTCCCAAAATCACCAGGTTGCCCTGCGGATCGCATATAAGACTGTGTGGATATTCATCTTTTCCTCCTCCAAGATAAGTGGCATATACGCGCTGCGAACCATCAGCACTGAATTTTAAAATACCGATATCTATTCCTTTATCGCCGCCCGACGACCATCTTGTTTTATAAGCGCCGTTATTTACCGGAAATCCGTTCCCAAATACAATTCCACCCGAATACAACGAGCCGTCTGGTCCCGGTGTAGCTGTAAAAGCCCATTCGTCGGCCGTACTGCCGGTGAATGATGAAAATATTACAGTAGGGTCAATAACAAGGGTGCTTGTTTTTGAATAATTGGCTACTTTAAACCGTATGGTGTTTTTGTTGGCCAGTTCATAGCTGCAACTGGTTTCCTGTTTGCCATGTACGTTATCGAACTGAAAAGTATACGGGTATAACTCTCTTACATCGCCTACCGATGTTTTAATAACGAGTTCCTTGTTCTTTATCGCAAGCTTATCGGCTCCTTCATAATGCATCAGAATGTTGCTTACATCGCCGCCGGGATTAACAATGATATCGTATTTTAAATGACCGCTCTCACTATAATACCGCACATCGATATTGGGATAAACATTTTTATACAAAACGGCCTGGTACGATTTTACATTGCTGGCCCATTTTGAAGCATCATTACCGATGATATAGTTGGTGTAGCCGGGCAATACTTTGTCGGGAATAATTTCAGGATTGCCGGCGCCGCCAACAAACTGTACTTCGTAAGCGTGTGAGCGAAGCGTGAAGGCTGAAGTATCTAAAGATGAATTAATTCCGGTTCGTTGACCGATCCTTTTATTGGCTGATTTTGGCCGGTTGCCCATTCGTGAAAACGGATCGTGATTGTCGCGAAGCCGTGCAAAGTCATCGAGATTATGCTGTACAACGGTAAATCCGTTTTTTTGAAGGAAGAAGTTACCTGCAGGCAACTGGCCTTTGAATTTTACTTTGTTATCCCACTGTCCTTTATTCTCAACAAATTCAAATACCGATGGGCCTTGTGCAAATATTTTTACACCTGTTACCAGCAGGGCTATAACGATCAAACTTTTCTTAACCAAGATTGCTGTTTTCAATGTATTTTAATAGGATGGTGCGATTAATATTTGAAAGAAGGGCACATGGATTGTCTTCTGTCGCCATTGTACTCATTGTAATAACCGGGTCGTAACAAGGCAAATTCAAAAGCGCCGCGTGAATGATTGTACTGGCTTAAAGAAGATGTGGTGGCATCGTAAGTAAACATCAGCTTCAGGCTTTTCCATTCAAAACCAATCAGCGGAATAAAAGCATCGCCGGCCCTGTAATACAAACCGCCAAATAACTGCGCTTCGCCGTCGCCCGACAGGTTATACTGAATATTTCCGCCTGCTACCAGTTCGCTTGCTTTGGCTTCGGTGGTAAAGTAGGCCATCGGGTTAATAATTACCTGGTCGTTTAATTTTACACTGGCATTTACAAATGCATTGTACCGGCGCGGAATGCGTGAATCGACACCCGACTGGTCGGTGCTGAAAAATGATTCGCGCGGCTGGTTCAGGTGCCAGGCCGATAAGCCGCCATTGATGTATAATTTATCGTTGGGAAAATAAGCATAGTTAACGCCTACCTGCATATCAAAATAATTGATATTGGGATTGTCGAGTACAACGCTGGTTGGTAAATTGGAATCGAAAAACTTACCGTCGAACTGATCGGGAAATTTAAGATCGGTGGTATTGATACGCTTATTAGCCCAGCCTACATTAAAACCGGCCGACAATAAATGCGCAACACCCAGCATCTGATGATAGGCTGCCGAAGCATATATTTTGGTAGATGTGAGCTTACCCGAACCGGCCACATCGCGTAAAATAACACCCCCTAAACCCAGCCAGCCACTTTCAATACGGTCGCGAAAAACCTGTGCGTCGCCCCAAATGCTCATTGTTTTATAGGGCACACTCATAATTGTTGACCACTGATTGCGATAGTTAACGCCTAAACGATAATCGGCATCGGGAATGAAACCGGTGTTGGCGGGATTGGTTGTGAGCGGAGAATTGAACCATTGCGAAAAGTGCATGTCCTGCGCAGCTGCCTGATAACAAAAACACAGCGCATATAGAAAAGGCAGCAGGAAGATTTTCAGCAAACGGTTTGTTGTTTTCCGGGTCACAGCCATCGTCTCTGTTTGTTTAGTTATAATTTTCTTCATAAACCCCCAATCTAAAATTACAATTTGTTGCGGCACTGCATAGCTTTTATGCAGCCTTTAACGTATTATTTACGATGCTGTTTCATAGGCGATTACATTCTATAAATTCAGGTCGCCGGGTGTAAACTTCGATTGAATGAAATTTGGTACATAGCTATCGAATCAAAGTAATATCCCCGGTTTTTCTTAGTTTTTTTCCGTCGTAAAATTCCACATCAAGTGTATAAGCGTATACATCTGTAGGCTGGGGCTGGCCTTTAAATGAGCCATCCCATCCTATTTTACGGTTATTTGTTTCAAACACCAGCTGGCCCCACCGGTTGTAAATTCTCCACGTCATTTTCGTTATGCCAAAACCGGTTATGCTAATGTAGCTGTTGCGGCCAAAACGACCCGGTGTAAATGCATTGGGTACATCCAGCAGGGCATCTATCACAGCCTCCACGGGCTTACACAGCGTATCGGTACAACCATATTGGTTAAATACTACCAGGCAGGCGTTAAAGGTGCCTGTTGCATTGTACTGATGGCCTACCGTATCCATGGTGGTTTTAATGGTTGAATCGCCATCGCCGAAAATCCATTTATACCGCACGCCGCCCGACGATAAATTGGTAAATATGGTTGGCTTATTGGTTTGTGGCGGTATAGGCGCCACACTAAAGTTTGCCGTAGGCAACGGATAAACATTTATATCCATTGCGGTTGAATCGATAATGTTACAGGTGCTTGAATCTATTGCCACCAGTGAAACATGATAGGTGCCTATATTGTTGTATAAATG
Source organism: Niastella sp. sgz303648 (assembly GCF_059587045.1). NCBI lineage: Bacteria > Pseudomonadati > Bacteroidota > Chitinophagia > Chitinophagales > Chitinophagaceae > Niastella > Niastella sp. sgz303648. Next base: position 494,207 of record NZ_JCAPSW010000006.1, read on the forward strand.
AACAGGATTTACATCAGTTGAGGTGGAGCCATCACCGAAATCCCAGAAAAACTGTTGTCCTGCCAGTGATGTGTTATTAAAATAAGCTGTATAGGGCGCGCAACCTGTAGGCGGTGTTTCAAACCTTGCATCTACCAGCGGCGACACGCGCAGTTCTTTTGTAATGGAATCGGGCGAATTACAATAGCTGGTATCTTCCAGTATCAGTTTTGCTTTATAAGTTCCTGCAGCTGCATAGGAATGTTGTATAACCAGGGGACCTGGTGTTACACGGGTACCATCGCCAAAATCCCAGGTAAAGCTGCCGGCTTTAAACGGCTTCGTGGCAGGGAAGGTGGTTGTATTGGTAAACTCGTACAACAATGACTGGCATGGAGGCTGCTTGATAGCGGTAAAATCAAGGTCGGCTTTATCTGAACGTACATGAATAGTTACGTATGCAGTATCCCTGATATTACAGGTGGTTGAATCAATAGCGATCAAACGTACCCGGTAGTCGCCTACTGCCGAAAAGGTATGTGTTACATCGGCGTTGTCGGTAGTAACATCGGGGGTGCCATCGGCAAAAGTCCACACATAACTTTTGGCATTAAGAATGGTATCGCGTAGCTGAACAGTAAACGGAACACAACCGAGGGTATCGGGCATGCCATTGAAATACGATTTGGGTCCCGCGGCCACACCGGCAAAGTTGAAAGCGATTTTTGCTGCTGCAAGATTACAGTTCGATGTACCTGTTCCGTTCACTGGCCCCCAAACACCGGGTGTAGTAGGGTAGGGAACCGATATATTGCCTACCGAGTTGCCAAAACAGTTGGCGCAAATGGCCTGATAAATGACGCCCTGTGCATCATAGCGGCTGGTGCCGCCATCAACGTGCTCGCCTTCGCCACCGCTTTGACCAAAAAAGCTGCCATATAGCAGCGACGCGGCATCTTTTTTAATGACTATAAAATAAAAATCGTGGTTATCGGTGATCGATTTTATCGCATCGGGTGTGACGGGCATACCGGCCGTACCCGACATGTTGAACGGATCTCTGCCGTTGGTTGATATCCATCCTCCCCAGCCTGATATGTATACATTTTCACAACGGTCAACCAAAAACGCAACCGGAGAAATATTCGGGCGCTGAGCGCCATTGCCAAATGTGGTTGAATAGATAAAACCGCTCAGGTCGACTTTCAGTTTGGCTACAAACTGCCGCGAGTTGCCGCCGTTATATGCTGCATTCTGGATGGGCCATGTACCTTCGGTAATGCCCATTATATAAGGAATGGAAAATTTATCGAATTTAATTCCGTAAACGGCATCAAAAGCGCCGGTACCCATATAGGTGCTTCTGATTTGTGTAGTGCCGTCGTTGCTGATCTCTGTTACAAAACCATCGGTAATGCCGCCCTGGTTGTTTCCCTGGTAAACCCCTGCTTTGTTGCCGGGGAAATTAGTGCTGGTGGTAGATCCTCCTACATAAATATCGTTGGTAGTTGGGTTCAGTGCTATCACAAATGCACCATCATCGCCCGACCCGCCTAAATAGCTGCTCCATACCACGCCGTTGCAATTGGGATTTATTTTAAGCACCACACCATCCTGGTTGCCGCCGGATGATGGCTGAAAAACACCACCGGTAGTTTTAAAGTCGCCCGAACGGGATTGAGCTGCCACATAAATAAAGCCCGCGCCATCCATGGTTACTTCGCTGCGCGAATCATCGCCGTAAAATCGTAAGGTAGAACTAAGGTTGATAGCCCCGCCTTCCTGTAAATCGCTGATGTTTACTCCATCGGGGCCGGTGCCTCCGATGCGCAATGAACCAATGATACCGGTTCCGGTTGCATTTAATTTGGTAACGGCAATATCTGCTCCTCCGCCCGGGCCGAACACTGTTCCCGGATACCGCGACGAATAGGTTCTTCCCATAACAACGAGGTTGCCCTGGCCATCACAGATAAGGCTATGCGGATAATCATTGCCTTCGCCGCCAAGATAAGTAGCATATGACCGTTGCGTACCATCGGGCGAAAATTTAAAGATGCCCATGTCGACACCGCCATTGGAAGAACCTCCCTGAAAAGATGTTTGATAAGCGCCCGGCGAAGTGGGAAATCCGTTGCCGAACACTATACCGCCCGAATACAACGAACCATCGGGCCCCGGCGTGGCCGTGAAGCCATACTGGCCGGCCCGGCTGCCGGTAAAAGATGAAAAAATAAGAGTAGGATCAATAACAAGTGTGCTGGTTTTTGAATAGTTGCTTACTTTAAATCGTACGGTATTATTATCAGCCAGTTCGTACGAACAGGCAATTTCCTGCCTGCCTTTTACCTGATCAAACAAAAAGCTGTAGGGGGCCAGTTCTTTAACATCGCCTACAGTTGTTTTAATGATCAGTTCTTTATTCTTTAGTAACAGTTTATCGGCCCCATCGTACCGCATCAGAATATTGCTCACAGTTCCGCCGGGATTAACAACGAGATCGTATTTCAGCTGGCCGTTTTCGGAATAATATCTTACATCAATATTGGGATAAATATTTTTATACACTACAGCCTGAAAGATCTTTACGTTGCTGGCCCATTTCGAAGGATCGTTTCCAATAAAATAATTGTTATAGGTTGTTATTGCTTTGTCGGGTATTATTTCGGGGTTGGCCGCAGCGCCTGTAAACTGAACCTGATAGGCATGCGAACGTATGTTGTAGGAGGGATAGGTGGCTGCATCGTCGCCCGGTTTTTGACCAGGATATGCTTTACCATTTTTTTCTTTACGTGTATTTGCGGGGGGGGTACTGTTATCGGCTGCTTCGCCGCCATGCTGGCGCTGAAAGAAACGCTTCAGGTCGTCGGTATTATGTTGTACAACGGTAAAACCATTATTATGCAGATAAAATTCACCTGCCGGAAGCTCTCCTTTAAATTTTATCTTACTATCCCACTGTCCTTTGTTTTCTACGAACTCAAATGTAGACGGACCCCCCTGAGCAATCGTTTCAAGGGCTGAAATGGTAAGAAGAAGCATTATCAAACTTTTTCTGCCCAAGGCCAATCGATTTACAATTTATTAAAATATAAACGTTTATTCTGTTATAATCTTACCTGCCTGATGATTTTAATCCATTTTAAATGGCAGAGTGTATTCAATAGCAAGAGATGGATGATGTTTAGGTACGGTTTACATATACCTGGGTACACACAATTTACGAAATTTTACTCCAGGCGGTTTTTCCCTGCAACGATTGCAGATAATTTTTTAGCTGCAAATTTGCTGCCGAACCAAGATCGGGGTCTGCATCGAGCAGGCGTTCGGCCATTTCCCGGGCTACTTCGAGCCATTTTTTATCCTGAACAATACTGGCCAGTTTAAAATTCAATGCGCCACTTTGCCTTGTACCTTCAATGTCGCCGGGACCACGCAGTTCAAGATCTTTCTCTGCTATTCTGAAACCGTCGTTCGTTGCGCACATAGTATTTAACCGTTCACGGGCTTCATTGTTCAGTTTGGTGCCGGTTAGTAATATACAAAAGCTTTTTTCACTTCCCCGGCCCACCCGGCCTCGTAACTGGTGCAATTGTGATAAGCCGAATTTTTCAGCGCTTTCGATCACCATCACACTCGCATTCGGAACATCTACACCAACTTCAATTACAGTAGTACCTACCATTATGTGCGTATCGCGCGTTTTAAATCGTTGCATATTGGTATCGCGCACTTCGGTAGTTTGCCGGCCATGCACCATACTGATCCAGTATTTAGGCTCAGGAAAATAAGCTTTCACATTTTCGTACCCCTTCATCAGGTTTTCGTAATCAGATTTTTCTGATTCTTCAATAAGCGGAAAAACGATGTAAGCCTGTCTTCCTTTGGTAATTTCTGCCTTTATAAAATCCATTACCTGGCTGCGAACCGTTTCATAACGATGTACGGTTAAAATAGGTTTTCGGTTGGGTGGCAGCTCATCCATAATACTGCAATCAAGGTCGCCATAAGCCGTCATAGCAAGGGTACGCGGAATGGGTGTAGCCGTCATTACCAGTATATGCGGGGGTACTGGTGCTTTGCTCCATAACCGGGCCCGCTGCGCCACTCCAAAGCGATGCTGTTCATCAACAATGGCCAGTCCCAGATTTTTAAATTGCACGGCATCTTCAAGCAAAGCATGCGTACCAATTAAAAACTGTAAAGAACCTTCTTCCAGTTGCTGTAATATTTCTTTTCGTACACGGGTTTTCGTTGAACCGGTTAACACCCGCACCGTAACCGGCATATCTTTTAATAAATTAGATATACTGTTAAAATGTTGCTGCGCCAGAATTTCGGTTGGCGCCATCAAACAACCCTGGTATCCATTGTCAATCGCCAGCAACAAAATCAGCAACGCTACCATGGTTTTACCGCTTCCCACATCGCCCTGCAACAGGCGGTTCATTTGCTTACCGCTGCCGGTATCGCGACGAATTTCTTTAATTACCCTTTTTTGCGCCCCGGTTAGTTCAAATGGTAAGTAGTTTTCATAAAACCGGTTAAAGATGTCGCCTACCTGGCTAAATACCACTCCTTTTGAGTAGCGGTGCCGTTGCTGCCGCAGTAAACCCATGCGTATCTGGGCAACGAACAGCTCTTCAAATTTCAGCCTGTCTAACGATTGCTGCCACGAATCGTAATCGGGTGGAAAATGAATATTGGTATAGGCTTTAAAACGGGGAACCAGTTTCAGCGACTGTACTATAGAATCGGGTAAAAATTCAGGAATGTTTTTTTCCTGTAACAATTTAAGCAATGTTTCGGTAAAATGGCCCAATTGCCGGCCCCCCATTCCCCTTGATTTTAATTTTTCGGTACTGGGGTAAACGGGTTCCAGAAAAGATTTGCCTTCCGACTTTTCGCGGCTGTAAACTTCCAGTTCGGGATGGGTGATCTGGGGCTGACCCTGAAAAAAACTTACTTTACCATATACAAGGTAAGTTTGACCAACAGTCAGGGTTTTTTCTATCCACGTAATACCCTGAAACCATATCAGTTCAAGCGTGCCTGAGGCGTCTTTTAATTCGGCCACCAGCCGCCGGCCTCTTTTTTCACCAATGATGCCTACGCTTTTTAAAACCCCCGCTATTTGTATGAAATCGGTTTGCGCATTGATTTCTTTGATCTGGTTAACCTTTGTTTTATCAATATGCCGGTAGGGGAAGTGTTCGAGCAGGTCTTTAAATGTAAAAATGTTCAGCTCTTTTTTGAGCAGGTCGGCCCGTTGCGGCCCCACGCCTTTCAGGTACTCGATCGGGTTGGCTAATATGTCAACAGTTCCTTTAATACGTAATTGATTTGAACAAATGTAAGGCGGTAATTCTGAAGTCAGAAGTCTGATGTCGGAAGTCTGAAAACAGCGTTAACATCTTATTAAAATATCTATAACAATTTTGAATAAACCTACGGCTTCTTAAATAGTCGGAGGTCTGAAAAAAGCGAAGTCTGAAGCCAGAGGTCTGAAGTCGATAGAAGGCTGAAGTCTGAGGCCCGAAGTCCGAAGTCAGATAGAACCCGGCAGGTTATCCCCATTTACTTATTCGCACCCCATCAAATTACAATCATCAGACATCCGACTTCTGACTTCGGACTTCTTACTTCAGTATTTAGGTATCTAATTTGCATGTAGAAATGCATCTGCTTTGTGTGTGATTATCAATTGAAGTAAAACAAAATCAGTTCAGTGTATGAAAAAAATAGTTGTACCTGTTTTGTTAATAACAGGCGTGCTGGCACTTAGCAGTTGCAGAAAAGATCCCGCGAAAAATCTTTCAGGCGATGAAACGCTCATTTACATCACCAATCATTCCGATTCGGTAAATTTTAGTTCGTTCCACTCTTTTAGTATTGCCGATTCGGTAGCTGTAATAAGCAATGGTGAATTTATGGGTAAGGCGCTTACCGATGTAGATGCGGCTTATATAAACGCCGTTAAAGATCAGCTTACACAAAGAGGTTATACCCTCGTTGCAAAAAATCAAAGTCCCGATCTTGGCATTACCGTTAGCCGCATTTATAATACCTCTACCGGTGTATTTGATTATGGCAGTTACTGGGACCCGTATTACGGTTCTTACTGGGATCCTTATTACTGGGGTTATGGCGGATATGGTTATTATTTCCCCTCTTACTATTATGGCACTTACTCAATCACGGAAGGCGCCTTATCGATCGACATATTTAATTTGAAAGATGCCAAACAATCTAACAAATTAAGCAATATATGGAGCGGTTTGATCAGGGGCTCAGGTGTTTTTGGCCAGGCAAATGCCGCCGGTAGCGTTAAAGCGCTTTTTGATCAAAGCACTTATTTCAAAGCCTCGTGATTTTATTTATGAATATTAAAGATTACAGATTATGAAAACTCAGCTATTTGTAACAATAATAACCGGCCTTCTATATATAACCGCATTACCCGTTAATGGTAAGGCACAGGAAAGAACATTGCAGCTTGATTTCAATTACTCAATGAATATGCCTTCAGGTTCATTTAAAACAGATGCTGTAGATAAAACTTCATTCCGCGGCTGGACGGCCAATTTGCTGTATAACATTACCGATAAAATATCAGTGGGGCTGGGAACAGGTTTTCAGGATTTTTATCAGAAGTATCCGCGGGCTGTTTATAAGCTCGATGGCGGTGAAGTATCGGCTGTATTATCAAATTCCATTCAAACCATTCCTCTTTTACTACAGGTGCAATACCGGTTTATGCCCGGCAACACCGTACAACCTTATGTGGGCGTTGGAGTAGGAGGTAACATGGTGGTGTACGATCAATACCTTGGTGAATTTGATAATTCCAAATCGAGCTTCAAATTTGCTGCGCGCCCCATGGCCGGCTTGTTTGTTCCTTTCAGAAAAGATGGCCCTGCCGGAATTAATATTTTCGGCGCCTACAACTATATGCCGTATAACATGGATGGTGTAAGTAATTTAAACAATTGGTCAACGGGGATTGGTATAAAGTTTCCTCTGAGATGATGTATTTAGTTGATAAGTTAACTGGTTGATAAGTTAACAAGTTAAGTTTTAAGTAATAAGTAAATAACCAATAATCAACTACGAAAGCCTATAGTGGTTGCTGCAGGCTTTTTATCTTAAATATCGGCCTGTAAAAATATAATTGTAGAGATTAAATCTGAAAACTACTTAATACTTACTGCTTATAACTTACAACTCAATTAAGCTGCGGATCGACCGGAAAATTCGCCATCATTTCATAATCACCACCAAGATGTTTGAGTGCATCTTTCCATATTTCATCGGCTTTGCGGTGAAAAACCAGTTTTCGGGTAGCCTGGGTAGTAAGCCACGATTTTTCTTTTAATTCATCGTTCAGCTGACCGCTGCCCCAACCCGAATAACCTATGTAGAATCGTATTTTGGTAGTATCTATCGATCCGGCTTTTATAAGCGTAATGGCGGTTTCAAAATCGCCTCCCCAGTAAATGCCATCCAGCACTTCATAACTGCCGGGAATAAGGTCGGGATACTGATGCAGAAAATGAATGGTATCCATTTGAACCGGACCGCCGTAATAAACGGGCAGTTTTAATTCGTCGAGGTCGTTCATCAGCTCGTTCAGCGTATGCCCGAACACCCGGTTTATTACAAACCCAAAGCTGCCTTCTTCCTGATGGTCACATAAAAACACCACTGTTCGCATAAAATTAGGATCCTTTAAAAAAGGCTCCGCTATCAGCAATATACCCGGTCCTGGATTTACCATATTTCTAAATTAGTACTAAAATCGTGTCAGCAAAATGATTCTTCAAAAAAATTAGCTATTCACTAAAACTTTTATAAGTTAGCCGCGCTATTGGCGGGTTAATAGCTGGCTAACTTGGTAAATCTAAGTTAAAACGAAACCTACTAAATTCGTGCCATTAGGGGTTACTAAAATCGTTTATTAATTTTGTCAGTTAAAATTATCTGCTGTGAGATGTGTTGATCTTTCCTGAAAAAAGACAGGCTAAGGTGTTTGTAATGGCTAACCGGCAGATAATGACAACAGAGGCGTTATTAAAACCATATCAATTGCAGTTAAGGAAAATTTTTCCTGTCATTCTTGTTTTGATCAGCTTATCGCTGATAGGAACCATTTATGTGCAGTACAGCTGGCTTCGTACCATGCTGGTAGACAAGCACGAAGAGTTTAAATACAAACTCATTCGCGGTATTAACGAAGTGGGGAATGTGCTGATGGAACAAAAGGGCACTTTGCCTTCTTTGAAAAATTATCGCACGCGTCCCGACTTTAGCTGGCCTTCGGAACAGTTCAAAATGGAACTGATGAAGCCGCCTACCATTGCCCAAAAGTTTACCGAACAGGAGGTGGCCGAAAAGCTGCATAAAGCGTTTGAAACACAGGATTTAAAAAATATAAAGTTTGAATTTGCCATTACATCTAATGTAAACCTGCTTTCATACGAAATAAAGTCAAGAGGCTTTTTGAATCAGGTCGAAGATACTGCCAGCGATAAAAACCTGGTTTTATATTACCTGTTTCAGCCGCCCAGTGGCAGCGATCTCGAGAACCTGGTACCTGAAGAAACCATGACCGTGGTAGTTCCCAATGTAAAAAAGATCGTACTGAGCGAAATGCGCTGGATGATCGTAGGCGCCATCTTTTTTACCCTCATGATCATTGCTGCATTTTATATTACGGTAAATGCCCTGCTGCGCCAGAAAAAGCTGAGTGAAATAAAGAACGACTTCATTAATAATATGACGCACGAGTTCAAAACGCCGCTGGCTACCATATCGCTTGCGGTGGATGCCCTGCGTAATGAAAAAGTGGCGCGTGACCGCGAAAAGATGAACTACTTCAGCAGTATTATTAAGGAAGAAAACAAACGGATGAACAAGCATGTAGAAACCATTCTGCAGGCTGCTGTAATGGACCGCCAGGAATTGCAGCTGAACAAACAACCGTTGCATGTTCATAATCTCGTACACGAGATCATGGATAACTACAAACTGCAGCTCGAAGAAAAGGGTGCCAGGGCCGAGTTAAGCCTCGATGCCCGTTTCGATTTTATTGAAGCCGATCCGGTACACTTTCGTAACCTGATTTCGAACCTGATCGATAATGCGGTGAAATATTCCAAAGAAAACCTGTTAATAAAAATTGCCACCTGGAACACCAATAAATTCATTGGTATTCGGATAGAAGACAATGGTATTGGTATGAGCAAGGAAACCGTACGACGCATTTTTGAAAAGTTCTACCGCGCCCATACCGGCAATATTCATAATGTAAAAGGCTTTGGTTTGGGCCTTAGCTATGTAAAAACAGTAGTTGATGCCCATTCCGGAAAAATTAAGGTAGATAGCGTGCTGGGCAAAGGCTCTGCTTTTTCACTTGAAATTCCTTTGCTCAAAGAAAATGCTACGGCCGGAACAATAAACAGCCATCACCATAACTAAGAAATCGAAAATCGTTCTCCAGCGCATACTCATATATTTTTCTCCAGCCCGTTCCCACAAAAGCGGCCACCAGCAATAAGAGGGTGCTTTGCGGCTGGTGAAAATTGGTAACCAGCGCTTTGGGTATTTGAAAGGCATAACCCGGAGCAATCAGCAGCGATGTTTTTGTTATAATGCGGTTCATTTTCCGTTGATGCAGGTATTGCAACAGGGCTTCCAGCGCGGCTTTAGCTGTAACGGGCGCTCCATTCGATTCGTAGGGGTCCCACTGGTTTACCACCAGCTCTTCTAACAAAATACCGGGTTGTTTACAAACCTTTACCCCCAGCCAGTAAATGCTTTCAATGGTACGCAGCGACGTGGTGCCCACCACCGTTATCGGTTTATCGGAGTAATTCAAAATACATTCTATGGTTTCGGTTGATACGTCAATGAACTCGGCATGCATCTGGTGCCCGCTCATGGTATCGCTTTTTACCGGTTTAAAAGTGCCGGCGCCCACATGCAGGGTTACAAACCTGCGGTGAATGTTTTTGCGGTTCAGGTTGTCGAAAACAGTATCGGTAAAATGCAATCCGGCAGTGGGGGCTGCAACCGAGCCTTCGGTATTGGCATAAATAGTTTGATAACGCTCTGAGTCTGATTGTTCTACATTTCTTTTGATGTAAGGCGGCAGAGGAATATTACCTGCCGCATGCAGTATTTCGGCAAAGGTGAGGTCGGCGGGCGTCCATGATAGCTCAATGGCAAAGCTGTCTTTTTCCTTACCGGCATACCGGGCCTGCAAAACGATTTCTTCTCCATTATAAGCGATCTTTTTTTCAAGCACCTGTCCCGTTTTCCATTTTGAGGCGCCACCGATCAGGCAAATCCAGGTTACATGGCCCTTTTGGGTCATGGCGGTTGTCATGTCGGCATAGCCGGGCGGGGGCTCCAGACAAAATATCTCCACTACAGCGCCGGTAGGTTTATGAAACAACAGGCGTGCTTCAACAACCTTAGTGTTATTGAAAATGATCAAAGAATCAGGCGGCAGATACTGATGAATATTGCGGTAGATGTCTTCGCTGATGTGTTCGTTGTTGTAGATCAGCAGGCGCGAACTGTCTCTTTCTGTAAGCGGAAACCGGGCAATCTTTGGCTCCGGCAGGTCATAGGTGAAATCGTGAACCGATAGTTCTTTTGGGTGCATCGTATATGCGGCTAACTGCCGCGGTTTTGATGAGGCGCTAAGATACAGATTATACCCCCGTTGAACTATAATACATTTTAGTGATAATTAGAAACCCGTAGCAAAAACTTGATATAGATTTATTTTTTGATTTAAGGAAACAAAATGTTGACGAGTATTTAATTATTTCGTAACTTGGTGGCATAGGATAAGGTTTAATGGTTAATGGTATTTGATTAGTGCAGCCTCCCCTCCGGGAGGCTTTTTTATTTTGATAATCATTGAGTTATAGATAAATTCTGATTTAAGAACCAGCCTTTCGGCTAATGTAGGTTTTACCACAGATTCGGCGGATCGCCAATGAAAGTTCCTCACTACACTCCTGTACACGATAAGTACAGACACGCAGAGCCGGCACCGTATAATCACGGGGCGCCTGAACCGTAACAATCAAACAAATCAACCCGTTAAACTATCATCGTTTAATTTTCGGCACTACCAGCTTCAACCCGCTCCATTGATCGGTTACGGCACACACTTTCACATCTACCAGGTCGTTCTGCAGGGCATAGTTACGAATCACGTCTTCAGTAACATCGGTAGCAATGCCAGCGCTTTTCTTGTACCAGCTTACCCAAATTATAACAGCCGGATTGGCCTTGTACACCGGTTTTAATTTTTTCAGAATGGTTTCAAACTCCCGGTACGTAGTAACAAACACATGAATTAAGTTGGGGATTTCTTTGGCGGTGATGAGCTGCGAATTAATATCGGTATGCAGCCAGCCCTGATATTCGGCAGGTGCATTGATCAGCTGCACCTTCATGGAGGGGGTAATGCCCAGCTTTTTGATCAGGGGAGTGCCTGAATAGCCTGCGGTTGGCATGGGAGAATTTTATGCGAGATTAATCATAAAAACTGAAAGGTAAGTCGCCGGGGTGCTTTTTAAGTAGCGCAACATATACAGCAAACATGCTGTATCATAGGAAAATACTAAGGTTATAATAGGATTATCCTTAGATCATCTTAGGATAAATATCATTGAATAACCCTAAGATGACCCTAACATAACCCTAAGATGAATCTGGGATGGAACTTATTTTACACCTGGTTTATACGCCGGCTGTCCATCGTTTGGTAAAGGGCAATCGCGGTTATTTGCACCACACAGGCATGTAGGGCACATTTAAAACAGCTTCGCCCTAATTCACACCCAATCCACCGTTATTCACGTTTATCCACAGGTTTATGCACATCGGTTTTGCACTGACAACCCGTTTTGCGGCTCAAAACCATTGTAGATCATCCTTATACAAATAATTATCCTTGTGGAAAAAATAATTTTTCCAAATTCAAGTTAGAAAGTGGGAAAAAGTGTTATTTTGTGTAAGTATTAAACAAGTAGATGCAACTCATTGTAAATGATCGTTTTTCTCGGAGAATACGAAGTTACCTTAGACGCAAAAGGTCGTTTTCTCCTACCGGCAGGGCTTAAAAAGCAAATACCGGAGGATGCAGGTGAGCAATTTGTCATAGCCCGTGGTTTTGAAAAATGTTTGACTTTATATCCTAAAAAAAATTGGGATCCCATATTGGCAGAATTGAGTAAAGTTAGCGAATACAAGGCCGAAAACAGGGAGTTCTTAAGATATTTTACAATGGGTGCCACCATATCGGAGCTTGATTCAGCGGGACGCATGTTAATTCCGCCAAATTTAAAAGCCCATGCAGGTTTGGAAAAAGATGTAGTGCTGGTGTCTGTAATAAACAAAATTGAAATCTGGGATAAAGGTAAGTACCAACAGTTCTTTGATTCTTTTACACCGGAAAAGTACAGCGATCTGGCCGAACGGGTAATGGGTGGTCGAAATACTACGCAAATGTAAAGTTATGAGTGAGCCTGTTTACCATGTACCGGTTTTATTGAACGAGGTGATTGAGGGATTGCTCATTCACCCCGGCGGTGTATATGTTGATTGTACCTTTGGCGGCGGGGGTCATTCCCTGGAAATTTTAAAGCGACTGGATGAGCACGGACGGCTGGTTGTTTTTGACCAGGATGCAGATGCCCGGAAGAATGTGCCGGATGATGATCGGGTGATTTTTGTTCAGCACAATTTCAGGCACCTGCAGCGGTTTTGCCGGTTGCATAAAATAACACAGGTTAATGGCATCCTGGCCGACCTGGGTGTAAGCAGCCACCAGTTCGATACAGCCGATCGTGGTTTTAGCACCCGTTTTGAAGGCGACCTCGACATGCGCATGGACCAACGGCAGCAACTGACCGCTTTTGAAGTGGTAAATACTTACACTGAACAGCAATTGCACAAATTGTTTGAACAGTATGGCGAAGTAACCAATTCAAAAACACTGGCCCGTACCATTGTTCAGGTTCGTAAAACCGTATCGCTTAAAACCATCTCCAATTTTAAGCAGGCGCTTCAATCTGTAGTGAAAGGAAATCCTCACAAGTACTTTGCCCAGGTTTTTCAGGCTTTGCGCATTGAAGTAAACGACGAATTAGGGGCATTGAAAGAAATGCTGCAACAGGTTCCCTCCCTGTTAAAACCGAAAGGCCGTGTAGCCATCATCACCTTTCATTCGCTGGAAGACCGGATCGTAAAAAACTATTTCCGTAAAGGACGTTTTGAAGAAGAAGAAACCGATACTGATCCGTTTGGTCGCCAAACAAGTGTTCCACCTCTTAAAGCGATAACCAAAAAACCTATCGAACCAACCGAAGAAGAAATGAAACGCAACCCCCGCGCACGCAGCGCCCGGTTAAGGGTTGCAGAGAAGCCCGAAGGCTGAAAATGTCGAATATTGAATGTTGAATTTTGAATGTAGAAGGAAATGTGAAATGAGAAATGAAGAAGGTGAAGAGTAGGAGGTAAGAAGATGAAATTGAAGGATGTTGGTAATTAGTAGAAGTGATTGAAAATTCGGCAACTATTCACCATTGACCATTCACCATTCACGAAAAAAAAGTTCTTATTCTCATAATAAAGGGTATTGTTTGTGATTTGCTTTCAATGTTTTTTGAAACGCACCTCGTGAATTAAGCTTACGTAGCGGTTAGGCGGATAGCACCTGCCTGGCCGCTATTTGATTAAACCAATGAGTGAAGAAAAAGAAATATCACGCAGGAAAAAAGATCGCGCCCGGACGCGATTGTTCGGTCATCGATGGATTGTGAAGAATATTCCTTTCTTCCTTTTTCTGTCGGTACTGGCAGTGATTTACATATATAATGGTCACTATGCCGATAAAACCGTTCGCAGTATAAACAAGGTAAACAGAGAATTGAAAGAATTGCAATACGAATTTAAAACACTGAAAAGCGAAGTGATGTACCGCAGCAAACAAAGCGAACTGGCTAAAGCCGTGCAACCGCTTGGTTTAAAAGAACTGACAATTCCGCCGGCGGTGCTTGTTGATACTTTGAATATTGCAAGTGGAAATTGACCATTCACCATTGACCAGAGCATTGGAAGTAAAAAAGGACATATTATGGCGTGTATACCTTGCCTTTCTGGGCATTGTGGTGTTCAGTATTGTGATACTGGGGCGGGCGATATACATTCAGCAGGTGCAGGGAGCTTATTGGCGCGAACAGGCAAAAGACCAGCAACAAAAGTTTGTTGAAATTGATGCGCAGCGCGGTACCATTTACAGTGAAGATGGCCGCATGCTCAGCACCTCAACACCATATTTTGATATATATATTGATTTCGCAGCAGAAGGGTTACGTGAAAAGAACGGAGCGCGGTTCGAAAACAATCTCGATTCGTTGTGCATCGGCCTTGCCGAATTGTTCAACGAAAAAAACAAAGCATCATGGCGTCGCGAATTGAAAAGCGGCTACCAGAAAAAGAACCGGTACTATTTGTTAAAAAAGAACATTACGTTCGCCCAATACAAACAGTTGCGTAGTTTGCCACTGGTGCGTTTGGGAAAAGATAAAAGCGGATTCATTGCCGATGTGAAAGATAAAAGATTGAATCCGTTTGGCTTACTGGCAAACAGAACAATTGGTTTATCGCGCGAGTATATCGATAGCGGCGGAACGATGCGCAATATGAATGTGGGCCTTGAAAAAACATACGATGATCAATTGCGGGGCGAGAGCGGAAAACGCCTGATGCGAAAAATTGCGGCCGGCGTATTTGTTCCTGTAGATGGTTCTGAAATTGAACCGCAGAATGGTAAAGATATTATTACAACGCTCGATGTAAATATTCAGGATATTGCAGAAAATGCATTACTGAAAGTTTTGACAGAAAATGAATGTGAGTATGGCACTTGTATTGTAATGGAAGTAGCTACCGGCAAGATCAAAGCAATTTCGAATCTTGGCCGAAGGAACGACGGCAGTTATTGGGAAAATATGAATTATGCCATTCAGGCATCTGAACCGGGTTCTACGTTTAAACTGGCCACCATGTTATCGCTGCTCGAAGATCAGTTGATAACTTTGAACCAACACGTAAATCTCGAAGGAGGAAGCTGGAATGTGAATGGAAGAACGGTATACGATACTGAAGATCATGGAACCGATGCAACCGTAAAGCAGGCGTTTGAACACAGCTCGAATGTTGGCATGGCCAAGTTAACAATGACTTACTATGCTAAAAATCCGACCCGGTTTGTAAATCACATTAAGAAGCTGCGATTTGATCAGCCAACCGGCATCGACCTGTTGGGCGAAGCAACACCTGTAATAAAAACACCCAAATCAAAAACATGGAGCGCTACTTCTTTGCCATGGATGAGTTTTGGGTACGAAGTACTGGTAAGCCCTTTGCAAACACTAACGTTGTATAATGCGGTTGCCAACGGCGGAAAAATGATGAAGCCTTACCTCGTGAATGCCGTAATGGAAAATGGAGTGAACATCCGGGAATTTCAGCCGGTGGTTCTTGAAGAATCGGTTTGCAGTGCAAAAACATTGAATCTGTTACGCGAATGTTTGGAAGGCGTTTGTACCGAAGGCACAGGAATGGATTTGTTCAAAGGCGCCGCCTACAAAGCCGCTGGTAAAACCGGTACCGCTTTAATGGCCAATGGCAACAGAGGATACAGCGATCATATTTATCAGAGCTCTTTTGCCGGTTATTTTCCGGCCGATCATCCTCAATACAGTTGTATTGTGGTGATTCGCAACAAACCTTTTTCACGCGAATACTATGGTGCAAAAGTAGCCGGTCCGGTTTTTAAAGAAATAGCCGATAAGCTGTATGCACAGAATGCCGATGAAAGCAGAGGCCTTAAACAGCTGGCGTTGAAAAAAGACAGCAGTTACTATTTATATGCCGGTGCAACGGAAGATATAAAAGAGGTGATGGAAAAATTGAAGATGAAATACAGCGATTCGTCGCAGCAGGATGAGTGGAGCAGTTTATACGCTGTAAATAATAAACCGGTATTGAACAACAAAACAGTAGCGCCACGCATCATGCCCGATATGCGGGGACTGGGATTAAAAGATGCATTGTTTTTACTGGAGAACCGACGGTTGAAAGTTGTTTTTCACGGAAAAGGAAAAGTGATCAGTCAGAGTATTGAACCCGGTACAACGGTAAGCAATCACCAGACTGTTATTTTAGAACTGAATTAATAATTATACGGCTTGACGCTGCAGGACATATTATATAAGGTGAGCATCCGATCGGTACATGGCAACACGGGCATTTCGGTTCGTGACCTGCAAACCGATTCGCGTAAAGTGAGTGAAGGATCGGTTTTTATTGCTCTGAAAGGAACTGCGGTCGATGGCCACGGGTTTATTGATCAGGTGGTGCAACAGGGAGTGAAAGCGGTGATTTGTGAAACAATGCCAAAAGCACTGAACGAGGGCGTAACCTATGTGCAGGTTGAGAACAGTAACACGGCTGCAGGTTATATGGCACATAATTTTTACGGCCAGCCGTCTGAAAAAGTGAAACTGATAGGAGTAACCGGTACCAATGGAAAAACAACTATTGCTACCTTATTATTCAAGCTCTTTACATCGTTGGGATATAAATGTGGTTTGCTGAGCACCGTTCAAAATCATATTGGTGATGAAATAGTGCCGGCAACGCATACCACACCCGATGCTATTAATCTGAATGCATTATTGCAGCAGATGGTGAACAGCGGCTGCACCCATGTGTTTATGGAAACCAGCTCGCATGCGATTCATCAGCATCGCATCACGGGTTTAAAATATACAGGTGGTTTGTTCAGCAACATAACACACGATCACCTGGATTATCATAAAACCTTTGATGAATACATCAGGGTAAAGAAATCTTTTTTCGATACACTGCCATCTGATGCATTTGCTATTTCAAATGCCGATGATAAACGCGGACAGGTAATGTTGCAAAACACACATGCACACAAATACCTGTACAGTTTGCGCACGATGGCCGAGTTTAAAGGAAAGATCCTGGAAAACAGGTTAACCGGTTTGGTTATGACCATTAACGACCAGGAAGTGCATTTCAGATTGATCGGAGAGTTCAATGCCTATAACCTGCTGGCTGTATATGGAGCGGCAGTTTGTTTGGGCGAAGATAAACAGGAAGTATTGCGTTGTTTGAGTGGGATTACCGGGGCCGAAGGGCGCTTTGATTATATGATTTCGGCAAAACAAATGATAATCGGAATTGTGGATTATGCACACACACCCGACGCTTTGCTGAATGTGCTGGCTACTATTAAAAAATTGCGCGAAGGTCATGAGCAGATCATTACAGTAGTTGGTTGCGGCGGCGACCGCGACAAAACCAAACGCCCGGTGATGGCCGAAGTAACCTGTGAGCACAGCGATAAAGTGGTGTTTACCTCTGATAATCCGCGCAGTGAAGATCCTTTGCAGATACTGGCCGATATGGAAACCGGTTTAAACACGGCCGCCAAAAGAAAGTATGTATCGGTACCCGATCGCAAAGAAGCCATTAAACTGGCAGTGAGTATGGCAAAGCCCGGCGACATTGTACTGATAGCCGGCAAAGGACACGAAAAATACCAGGAGATAAAAGGAGTAAAACATCCTTTCGATGATAAAAAGGTGCTGAAGGAAATGTTTGAGCTGTATGAGAAATGAAGCAGCTAATTTGAAAATTTGAAATTGTGCAAATTTGAAAATGAAGTCCGAAGGACTTCAATGTGAACAACTCCCGGTGAAACCGGGAGAATATGAATAGCCGGGGTGAAACCCCGGAGGATACAATGACAACCCAACAGGGTTGAAAATGTGAGAAGGGAAATGGCAATCAGAAGGGCTGATTGAAATATCGGCAACTATTCACCATTGACCATTCACCATTGACAAAAAAACAGATACGGACGGTTACATAGCTGAGAGTAAAAAAAGAGTAGAAGGAGATAAGAGCGACCACCACAAAAAGAAGAGAAAAGATTTTGGAAAAAGGTACAGGCGAAAAGGCAAGGGTTAAAGGTTAGGCACTGAATCAACAGGCAGGATGTAAAAACAGAGAGAAACGCTTAATCTCTTTTTACTCTTTTACTCCTGGCACAAGAGGAACTCTTTATCTCTTTATATTCTTTCCCGCCCATGGCGGGAAAAATCTCTTAGCCTAAAAAGAAACCAAATGCTGTACCATTTAATTGATTGGTTAAAGGAACTGGGGGTAAAGTTTCCGGGTAATGCGCTGTTTCAGTTCATTACATCACGGGTATTGCTGGCTGTTATTCTGTCGCTGGTAATATCGGCCGTTTTTGGTAAACAGTTCATCAATTACCTGCGTAAAAAACAGGTAGGTGAAACAGTACGTGATCTGGGGCTTGCCGGTGAGGCGCAAAAAAAGGGTACGCCAACAATGGGTGGATTCATTATCATCCTCGCCATTCTTGTTCCAACCCTGTTACTGGCCGATCTGAACAAAGCATATATACGCCTGATGCTGTTTGCAACAGTATGGCTCGGTTTGATAGGTTTTATCGACGATTACCTGAAACTGCGTGCAAAAAGACAGGCACAACAACAGGGTATAGCATATAAAAAAGGCAATAAAGATGGTTTGGCCGGATGGTTTAAAGTACTCGGTCAGGTGGTATTGGGTTTTGTGGTAGCGATGGTACTGTTGTTTAACAACAATACAAAAGTGTGGCGCGAATATACCGGTGACAATTTGCCTGCTGATACAAGTAATATGCAGATTCACCGGGTGCAGTTTGATAACCACGAAAAAATATTCGTAGAAGCTAATGAACCCATCACAACCATACCGTTTGTAAAATCGCATGAGTTTAACTACTCGAAATTATTACCGGGTGGACTTCGCTCTTTGACATGGATCTTATATGTGATCGTTGTGATATTTATTGTTACCGCTGTTTCGAACGGTGCAAATATCACAGATGGTATAGATGGTTTGGCAACGGGCACCAGCGCCATTATAGGAACCTGCTTAGGCATTTTTGCCTATGCCAGCGGTAACCTTCGGTTTGCAGAGTACCTCAATATCATGTATATACCCAACCTTGGTGAGCTGAGTATTTTTATCGGAGCGCTTATCGGGGCCTGTATTGGGTTTTTGTGGTACAATGCGTATCCGGCGCAGGTATTTATGGGCGATACAGGAAGCTTAACGCTTGGTGGTATCATTGCGGCATTGGCCATTATTGTAAGAAAAGAATTATTGATACCCATTTTTTGCGGTGTATTCCTCGTAGAAGTGCTGAGTGTAAGTTTACAGGTAACGTATTTTAAATACACCAAAAAGAAATATGGCGAAGGGAAGCGGATCTTTTTAATGAGCCCCCTGCATCACCATTATCAGAAACTGGGATATCATGAATCGAAAATAGTGACGAGGTTTTGGATTGTGACCATTTTATGTATCGTGTTTTCGATAGTAACCTTAAAAATCAGATAAGAACATAAATGCCGCTACAGGCATCTTAAATAAAAAAAGAGATTACTGAAAAACCACCACTCTGAATTTCCACTTAAGGAAAACCAACATCATAGTAGTCAGGTAGGAGGCGCGTGGTATTGCAGTAAGAATTCAAACTTATCGAAGAACCCCCTTAATCCGAACTACCTGATAGGTAGCGATGAAAGCTTTCCGACTGAAGTCGGGATTTAAATGGAGTTAGTAATTACATGAGTAAGCGATTGGTAATACTTGGCGCCGGCGAAAGCGGCATAGGCACTGCTATATTAGGCAGGCAAAAAGGGTATAACGTATTTGTATCTGATGGCGGTCCTGTTAAACAAAAATACCAGGATGAGCTGAACAAATACGGTATCGAATGGGAAGGCGAAAAGCATACAGAAGAAAAGATTTTGAACGCAGATGAAGTGATGAAAAGTCCGGGTATACCCGAAAAGAATGAACTCGTGAAAAAGATCAGGAAAAAAGGTATACCGGTTATCAGTGAAATTGAATTTGCGTACCGCTACAAAGGCAACAGTAAGATCATTGGAATCACCGGCAGCAATGGCAAAACCACTACCACGTCATTAGTCTATCACATTTGTAAAACAGGTGGACTGGATTGTGCACTGGTAGGCAACATCGGGTATTCATTCGCCAAACGGGTGGCGGAAGATCCAAAACCCTGGTATGTTGCAGAGATCAGCAGTTTTCAGTTAGACGATATCAAAACGTTCAGGCCGGATATCGCTATACTCACCAATATCACGGAAGACCATTTGGATCGCTATGATTACCGGTTCGAAAATTACATTCACAGTAAGTTTCGGATAGCAGAAAACCAAACAGCGCAGGACTATTTTATTTACTGTGCCGACGATCCGGTAACCATGCAATACATAGGAAAATATTCGATCAAATCTAACCCATTACCATTCAGTATGAGCAAAGAATTACCCCAGGGAGCTTTTATCAGAAACGGACAGATGACAGTTATAGCAGATGATGAGCGGATGGAGATGAATGTGAACGATTTTACATTACAGGGCAAACACAACCAGTATAACACTATGGCAGCAAGTTTGGCGGGTGTGCAGGTGGGTATTCGCAAAGAAAAGATCCGCACGGCAGTTCAAACATTCGAATCGCTGGCGCACAGAATGGAGCCGGTAGCCACTGTACGCGGCGTACAATTTATTAACGACAGCAAAGCCACCAATGTAAACAGTACCTGGTATGCGCTCGAAAGCATGCGCCTGCCTACTATTTTAATATTGGGTGGTGTAGATAAAGGAAACGATTATACAATACTCGAAGAGCTGGTACGTGAAAAAGTAAAAGCGATTGTGTGTATGGGTACCGATAACAGCAAGATACATGAAGCATTCAAAGAGTATGTACCGAGGATAGTAGATGCCGGCACTGCCGACGAAGCAGTAAAATCAGCCTTTATGCTTGCCAGCCCGGGCGATGCAGTTTTGTTAAGTCCGGCTTGCGCCAGCTTCGATCTGTTTAAAAACTACGAAGATCGCGGCGATCAGTTCAAACAGGCGGTTCGCGAACTGTAAGTTGTAAAGTTCTGATCCCGGCAGGGGCGGTAGAGTGGTACACCTGAGGAATGATATCAGCGATTGGTTTTGGGGCCTGACTGATGTGGCGGCATGAATTAGTTATAAAGATGTATATATAAATGGCAGGTGCAAACGACATATCGTTAAACAACACAAATGCAGGAGGCATACTAAGTAAGACAAAAGGTGATAAAGTCATCTGGGCGATAGTGGTATTGCTTGCCCTGGTGTCGATGCTTGCTGTATATAGCTCAACAGGTTTGCTGGCCTACAAGTACAACCGGGGTAATACCGAAGTATACTTGTTTAAACAGGTAATGTTTACGGCAGTAGGCCTGGGCGTAATTTATTTTTCGCATCGGGTGAACTATACGTTGTACTCGAGGGTTGCGCGAATTTTATTTTTACTATCGATACCATTATTGATATACACCTTTTTCTTTGGGTTAAAACTAAACGAAGGTAGCCGCTGGATAAGGCTTCCGTTCATTAACCTAACCTTTCAAACCTCTGACCTGGCCAAGTTGGCGCTGTTTATGTACCTGAGCCGGCTGCTCAGTAAAAAACAGGAGGTGATAAAGGATTTTAAAAAAGGGTTTATTCCTGTTATTACACCGGTAGTGATCATATGTTTATTGATTGTACCGGCAAACCTGAGTACTGCATTGCTGGTGGCTGCCACCAGCATGTTGTTGTTATTTATAGGACGGACAAGTACAAAACACCTGCTGATGACCGTAGGTGTGGCCGCTATTCCGGTAACGATACTGGTTATGCTGGCCATGATGTTCTACGACAGGCAGGAACAGAAATGTTCTGAACTGCCATTTTTTTTGCAGGTCGGCCGCGTACCAACCTGGATCAGCCGCGTGCAGAATTTCATGTACGACAGCAAGGAAGTTGATAAAGATGAAAATTACCAGATCAACCAGTCGAAGATCGCCATTGCAAAAGGTGGCTTGTTAGGCCTGGGGCCCGGTAATAGTCAAACGCGCAACTTTCTGCCGCATCCTTATTCTGATTTCATATTTGCCATTATCGTGGAAGAGTATGGATTGACAGGGGGGGCTTTTCTGATTTTTGTTTATCTGTTATTCCTGTTCAGGAGTATACGCATATTTAAAAAATGCCCCTATGCATTCGGGGCCTTTCTGGCATTGGGGCTAAGTTTTACGCTGGTGATTCAGGCGTTTATCAATATGGCGGTAACCGTGAATTTATTTCCGGTTACAGGGGTAACCTTACCGCTGGTAAGTATGGGAGGAAGTTCATTTTTATTCACCTGTTTGGCCATCGGCATCATATTAAGTGTTGCCAGGAACGTAGAGCAGCTGGAGGCGCCGAAGGCAGAGCCTGCTTCCAATGCCGGGGCGAAAGAGAAAGAAACGCCTGCAGACAAAGAAGAAAAGACGGCTTTAAAAGCAATTGGAGAAATTAAAAATAAGAAAGAGCGCAAAGAAGGGAAAGAAGAAAAATTAAAACCATTGAAAAAAGAAGCTTCGAAAAAATTTAATGAAGTCGATGAAGATATAACTGAAGAGAATGAAGGAAAGGAACAGAAGGTAAAGGCATTGAAGAAAGAGGCCTTAGTGAAAAAAGGCATATCAGCGGATAAGTAAGAAAAAGTAAGGCTTCAAAAAAAGATGCACAATGAGCGAGTTACAAAATACATCGGGTGATTCACAATTCCCCTCCATCCCGCCGGGGCGGGAGGCGAGGGGGGGCCGTCGTGTAATAATTGCTGGGGGAGGAACCGGAGGACATATTTTTCCTGCTGTGGCCATTGCACATGCATTGCGCAAATTGCAACCATCTGTTGAAATATTATTTGTAGGTGCGAAGGGGAAAATGGAAATGGAAAAAGTGCCGCAGGCCGGCTATAATATAAAAGGACTTGATATAGCAGGGTTTAACAGAAGCTCTTTGATTAAGAATATCGGATTACCGTTAAAGCTGATAAAAAGCTTTTGGCAGGTACGAAATATAATTAACACGTTTCGTCCTGATGCAGTGATAGGTGTAGGCGGATATTCGAGCTTTCCGGTTTTACGATATGCACAAACGCAGGGAATTGCCACCTTCATTCACGAAGCAAATTCATTCGCCGGTAAATCGAACATATTACTCGGAAAAAAAGCCAGTAAAATATTTGTGGCTACCGATGGTATGGAAAAGTTTTTTCCGGCAGCAAAAATTATGATCACCGGAAATCCCGTACGGCAAAACATTGTAACCAACACCATCAGCCGTTCACAGGGTATTCAGTTCTTTGGATTAGATCCTGCCAAAAAAACGGTATTTGTTACCGGAGGCAGTTTAGGCGCCAAAGGAATTAATGAAGCGATCGATGCCGGCATCGAAACGATTGTTCAGAACGATGTACAGCTCATTTGGCAAACCGGTAAACTGTTTGCCGAAAAAGCAAGCGCCCGGGCGGCTGAGAATAAAAACATCTGGGCCAACAGTTTTATAACTCAAATGGAATATGCCTATGCCGCTGCCGATGTGGTGATTTCAAGAGCCGGCGCTATGTCGGTAGCTGAGTTATGTGTTGCAAAAAAGCCGGTTGTGTTTGTTCCGTTTCCTTTTGCAGCAGAAGATCATCAAACAGCCAATGCGCAAAACCTGGTGAACAAACAGGCAGGTATCATGATAAAAGACAGTGAGGCAAAAGAAAAACTGGTGCCTGCTGTAATTGCCCTGGCAAAAAACGAACAACAACAAAATATATTCAAAGAAAATATAGGTAAACTGGCCGTAACGAATGCCGATGAAGTTGTTGCTTCAGAAGTGTTGAAGATGATTGCAGGCATGGGAAGTAGTAAGTTATAAGTAATAAGTTGTAAGTAATATGTAGCGAGTGGGTAGTAGGAAGTAAGAAGAAAGTAGAGTGAATTGAAACTGAGGTATTACTCACAATTGACCATTCACCATTCACAACATGATCGATATACGAGATATACAAAAGGTTTATTTTATAGGAATAGGTGGAATAGGAATGAGTGCGCTGGCCCGCTATTTTAAATTTCATGGAAAAGAAGTAAGCGGGTACGACAAAACCGAAACACCCTTAACGAAGCAACTGGTTAGTGAAGGCATTCCGGTACATTATGAAGACAACCTTACGCTGGCGCCCAAAGATGCACAGCTGGTTGTATTTACCCCGGCAGTGCCTAAAGACCATAGCGAGCTGCTGTATTATCAGCAAAACAACTATCCGTTGTTAAAGCGAAGCGAAGTACTGGGTGCTATTACAAGAAGTTCTTTTAATATCTGCGTGGCCGGAACACATGGCAAAACCACCATCACCACCATGGTGGCGCATATACTGCGCCACAGCGGGTATGGGTGTAATGCTTTTTTGGGTGGTATTGCCGTAAACTACAACAGTAATTACTGGAGTGATAAACGCGATACCTGTGTAGTGGAAGCCGATGAATATGATCGCAGCTTTTTACGGTTGAGCCCGGATGTAGCCGTGATCAGTGCAATGGATGCCGATCATTTAGACATTTACGGAACGGCTGCCGCTATGGAAGAAGCGTTTATTGAATTTGCGGGAAAGATCAAACCCGGCGGGTTGTTAATAAGCAAATATGGGTTAACGAGAGGAAACGATCTGAAAGCGCCTAATCATTTTACCTATCATTTGCAAAACCCCCAGGCCGATGTGTATGCCGCCAATATTCATATGCAAAACGGCTCTTACACATTTGATGTTCGGGTAAAAGACTGGCAACTCAGCAATGTGGTATTGAACATGGGCGGTTTGCATAATGTTGAAAATGTAACAGCCGCTATTGCCATCGCCCATCGCCTGGGAATTGACAACGAAAAGATCAAAGCAGCGGTAGAGGCTTTTAAAGGTGTGAAGAGGAGATTTGAGTATGTAGTTAAAACGCCTGCCGTCACTTTTGTTGATGACTATGCGCACCACCCCGAAGAGTTGCGCGCATTGATCAGCGGTGCAAAAGGATTGTTTACAAACATGCATTGTACGGTGATTTTTCAGCCGCACCTGTTTACGCGAACAAGAGACCTGGCCACAGAGTTTGCCGAAGTGTTGAATATGGCCGATGAAGTTGTGTTGTTGCCGATTTATCCGGCCCGGGAATTACCCATAGCAGGTGTAACAAGTAACATGATATTGGAACTAATGACAAATGAGCATAAAAGTGTAATGAATAAAGAGGAATTGATACAGTGGATTGGCCCTGTTGCGAAAAGTAAAATGAACGGTGGGAATGGTTGGTTATTAATTACGGCTGGCGCCGGCGATATCGATACGCTTGTGCAGCCCATAAAGAAGATCATTGAATCAAAATAACTAACCCAATTGTGTTCGGGAATTTTTTACCCGGATACCTTGTACCCATCTGACGGTCATATCCAGGGCCGTTGGGTGGGTGCCTCGAAGGAAAAATGGCAATGGGCAATAGGCAATAGACAAAAGCAATGAAGCTTGTTTTCACGTTTGCCGTTTCACTTTTGCCGTTTGCCGTTTCACGATTGACCATTGACCATTCACAATTGACCATGAAAATGAAACGCCATATCAGGAAAATGATTTTAGCATGTATCTGGCTGTCGCTGGCAGCCGGACTCATGGTATTACTGGTAGCGGCGGTGAATTCGCAAAACAATAAGATCTGCAAAGGCTATTCAATAAAATTAAAAGGCAAAGCAGATCAATGGTTCTTAGATAAAAAAGATATAGCGGCATTACTCATAGGCCAGGGGGGCATCAAAGGCCGGTCGATAAAAGCCTTTGATCTGCGCCTGATGGAAAACCAGCTGAAAAATAATGTATGGGTAAAAGATGCCGAACTGTTCTTTGATAACAGCCACATTTTACAGGTGCTTGTTGAAGAACGCATTCCCGTAGCAAGGCTCTTTACAGTTAGTGGTAATAGTTTTTATATCGACAGCAGCGGCGAACGGTTGCCCCTGTCGGATAAGTTTTCGGCCCGGTTACCTGTATTTACCAGCTATCCGAACGAAAAAGATAAACTGATCAGTTCTGATAGTGTTTTGGTACGCGATATCATTCATGTTAGTGATTATCTGGTGCACGATGAATTTTGGATGGCCCAGATTTCACAGATAGATATATTACCCGATCGCACATTTGATATGATACCGGTGGTAGGTAACCATATCATTGAATTTGGCGATGGTACCGATTGCGATAAAAAGTTCAAACGGTTATTGCTGTTCTATCAGCAGGTGTTGAGCAAAACAGGAATGGATATTTACCAGAAGCTGAACGTACAGTACGATAAGCAGGTTATTGGGGTGAAGAAAGGCTGAGAAATATTGAATGATGAATATTGAATGTAGAACGTTGAATGTTGAAGTAGGAAGCAGGAAGGTGTTCATTATTCATAAAGAAAAGATTAACGAATTGAGACTATAGCATAACACGGCATTTGGGAAGTTCGGTAATTATTGCCTATTGCCCACTGCCCATTGCCTATTGATGATAGTACCCCATACAACAACTAAAAACAGGATATTATGTACAATGAACAACAACCCATTATTGTCGGACTGGATATCGGTACGACAAAAATCGCCGCGATTGCCGGTCGTAAAAACGAGTTCGGCAAGCTGGAGATACTTGGCTTCGGCCGGGCTAACTCAAACGGCGTAAAGCACGGACAGGTGCTCAACATCGACGAAACAATCAAGGCCATTGCTATGGCGCTTGAAAATTGCTATGCATCAAACCCTGGTTTGGAGATCAGCGAAGTGTACGTGGGTATTGCAGGCCATCACATCAAAAGCTTACAAACCCGGGGCGATATAGTACGCCATCAAACCGAAGAAGAGATTACACAACGTGAAATTGATCAGCTTATCGCCGATCAGTATAAAACGTATATCCCTGCCGGTGATCAGATCATCGACGTTATACCCCAGGAGTTTACCGTAGATAACTTTCAGAACATTCCCAACCCCATTGGGTACGGTGGTGTGAAAGTGGGCGCTAACTTCCATATCATAACAGGCGATAAAAATGCCATCCGCAATATCAACCGCGCTGTTGAAAAAAGCGGACTAAAAACAAAGGATCTCGTATTGCAGCCATTGGCTTCTGCTTCGGCCGTTATGGGTACCGAAGACCTCGAAGCGGGTGTAGCCATTGTTGATATCGGTGGTGGTACTACCGACCTCGCTGTTTTTTATGAAGGTATTTTAAAACACACAGCGGTTATTCCGTTTGGCGGCGAAAACATCACCAACGACATCAAAACCGGTTTGGGCGTGTTGAAAACACAGGCCGAGCAAATGAAAGTACAGTTTGGCAGCGCCCTGGCCAATGAGGCTCGCGGCAATGCCTTTATTACTATTCCGGGTTTGCGTGGTATGCCTGCCAAAGAGATCAGTGTAAAAAATCTGGCCAACATCATACAGGCACGTATGAGCGAGATCATGGATTTCGTTACCTATCATTTAAAACAGGTAGGACTCGATAGCCGCATGCTCAATGGCGGTATTGTATTAACCGGTGGCGGTTCACAATTAAAACATCTGATTCAGTTAACAGAATATGTAACCGGCTTGAATGCCCGCATCGGTTATCCTACCGAGCACCTCGCTGCCGGCCATATCGAAGAACTGGCACGACCAACTTATTCAACCTGTATCGGTCTTATTTTAAAAGGCTACAGCGATTACGAACACAATCGCAAACAGTTCGAAAACCGGTTCAGTAAAATTGAAATACCCGAAAACCTGCGTAAAGCAGAAGAGGTAGATGAGGAAGTGCTTGATGATGAAGAACTGCAGGCCCAAAAGGTAAGGAACCGTAAGGGTATTAAAGATTTCTGGGGCAAGTTCAAAGACGGAATTATTGAACTGTTCAAGGAAGAAGAAGACCACGCCCTGTAAGTTCCAGGTAATAAGTTTTAAGTTCGAAGTCTCGTATAATCATGAACTCAGAACTTATAACTCAGAACCTACAACTTATAACTATTTAATAACAGACCACAGATACAATCAACCTTTTGAAAAGAAAATCCGGGGAATATGAAAAAAACCAGCATGAAGATGGAACGTATGTTTGCAAACAGCATTTCATCGATATGCAAAATTGTTACACTAACCCGTTATTCTTAATCTGGTCTCAGCAGCGAGTGAGGGTAGGCTGGTGGGGCTGTTAAACAGTAAGCTATGATTCATTTCGATTTACCGAAGGAAAAATCATCTATCATCAAAGTAATTGGTGTAGGTGGCGGAGGCAGCAATGCGGTTAACCACATGTACAGCCAGAATATTGAAGGTGTGAACTTTATTATTTGTAACACCGATGCACAGGCGATTGCTCAAAGCCGTGTGCCCAATAAAGTGCAGTTGGGCCCCCACTTAACCCAGGGATTAGGCGCAGGCGCCAATCCCGAAATCGGCCGCCAGGCAACAGAGGAAAGCCTGGAAGAGATTAAGCGCATATTGGAAGTAAATACAAAGATGGCTTTTATTACCGCTGGTATGGGCGGTGGCACCGGAACCGGTGGCGCACCTATTCTTGCCAAAATATGTAAAGAGCTTGATATACTTACAGTAGGTATTGTAACCACTCCTTTTACATATGAAGGAAAAAAACGACAGTTGCAGGCCGAATATGGTATTAAAGAACTGAAGCAATCTGTAGATACATTGCTGGTGATCAGTAACGATAAACTGCGTCACCAGTTTGGTAACCTTAAAATGAAAGAGGCGTTTGCCAAAGCCGATAACGTGCTGGCAACGGCCGCCAAATGTATTACCGATGTAATTAACAGCACCGGACAAATCAACGTTGACTTTGCCGATGTATGCACTGTAATGCGCAATGGTGGTGTGGCTATTTTGGGAAGCGCTTCCTGTGGTGGTGAAGGCAGAGCTTTACGCACCATTGAAGAAGCATTGAATTCGCCATTGCTGAACGATAACGACATCCGCGGCGCCAAATGGATATTAATTAATATTAATTCAGCCGAAGGCGAGCACGAGTTTACAATGGATGAGGTTGAGATCATTCAAAACTATTTATTAAACCAGGCCGGCGAAGGTACCGATGTAATTCTCGGTATGGGGTACGATAACTCACTGGGCGACCAGCTGGGTATAACCCTTATTGCCACTGGTTTTGAACATAAGGACCCATTTAAAAAAACGGCTAAGAAAACCGAGCCGAAAAAAGACGATAAGATTCTTCTTACACTTAATCAGCAGGAAAAACAACCTAAGAAAGAACAACCGCAGGCTGAAAAGAAGGAAGAAAAACCAGAGGAGCAGGTTATAAAGCCCGAACTGGCGCCGAAGCTGGTTGATACTGATAATACAGCATCATCAGTTCCGCTGGAGCTTTTTACGAGTGATGAGTTTGGTAAAAGTACTGTGGACAATAGCGTGGAAAAAAATAACGTACCGGAAAAAATTGAATGGGTACTTTCGCAGCCATCTGATCCCGTTGAGAATATTTCCACGAAGTCAATAACCCAGCAACAACAGCAACCACAAAAACATCAAAATAATTCTTCGATGTCTGCAGCATCCGGAGGATACTTGGCCAAGCCTTCCAATATTTATGCAGAACCAAAAGCAGAAGAATCCAAACCTGAACACCCCCCTGTGAAGGAACCCGTCCGTAATGCCAATGCAAACTCAAATCAGGACGATGATCCGAATGAACTGCATCTGGTATTCAAAGATGATATTCCAGCGGCGGATGTGCCTGGGGCCCATCACACTCTACCCCCTGTTAGTAGCGGCAATATTTCTGCTGAGGATCTTGCGATGCTTGACGAAGCAGAAGAACAAAAACGCCGTGCAGCTGAACGAATACAGAAATTGCGCAATCTTTCGTTCAACATTAATGGAGCTGACCCTAACAATGAGTTTGAAACTGTGCCGGCCTACATCCGCCGCAATTTGGAATTGTACAATACAATCTCAAGCGTAGAAAACTTCTACAGTAAGTATGAAGTAAGGACCGACGAAAATAATAACACCCAGATTTCCACGCTGAACACGTTTTTAGATGGAAAGAAACCTGATTAATAATTGTTGTTTTGTACCCTGTCCCTCCCTGTGTGCGGTAAAATGCACCGGGAATAAATCGATTGTTTAAACACAGCGATTGTTGTTTTTAGTTGTAGTCCCCCCGACTTATCGGGGGGATTTTTATTATAATATCGAATATTGAATGTCGAATGAAGAATGTTGAAATGAAATACAGGTTTTGACTTCGAAATTCAACATTCAAAATTCGATATTCAATATTGTACCTTTGCTTCATGGCAACCATCCTAATCACCGGCGGAACAGGTTTAATCGGAACTGCGCTGAGCAGCTTTTTAACCGGTAAACAACACGATGTAATTATTCTCACCCGCCATCTCCCGCGCGAGCGAGGGACCGGCAAACCGAATGTTTCATATGCCGCCTGGGACCCTGCCCAACAAACTATCGATGCAGAAGCTATACAAAAAGCTGATTATATAATTAACCTGGCGGGCGCCGGCGTGGCCGATAAACGCTGGACAAAAAAGCGAAAAGAAGAGATGTTGAATAGCCGGGTGCAAAGCGGACAGCTGCTGTCGAAAGCATTACAGGAAATTCCCAATAAAGTGAAAGCCGTAATCAGCATTTCAGGTATTGGCTGGTATGGCGATGATGATAAAAGAGCCCCCAACCAACCGTTTTTTAAAGAACAGGACCCTGCCGATACCGGATACCTGGGCGCCACCTGCGTGCAGTGGGAAAATGCCGTACAACCTGTAACAGCTTTGGATAAACGATTAGTGATCTTTCGTTGCGGGGTTGCATTAAGCAAAAAGGGTGGGGCCTTTACAGAATTTGCAAAGCCGGTGCGTTTGGGCCTGGCCACCATTTTTGGAAGCGGTCGTCAGGTGATGAGCTGGATACATATCGACGATGTGTGCCGCCTTTTTTTGTATGCCATTGAAAATGAAAAAATGCAGGGCGTATACAACGTAGTAGCCCCCGAACCGGTAACCAATAAAAACTTTATGCTTGCCCTTGCTAAAAAAATGAAGGGCAGCTTCTTCATACCACTTTATGTGCCTTCTTTTATGCTGAAAATAGTATTGGGCGAACTAAGTGTTGAAATATTGAAAAGCGCCACCGTAAGCTGCGAAAAGATCAGTGCAGCCGGTTTTCAGTTTTTATATCCTTCGCTCGATGTGGCATTGAATGATCTGGTAAAAAAATAATCAACCTACAGATCATCCGTTTCGAACTTTCGGGTAACAAAGAATAAATATGCTGCCAGATAAACCAGTGCAACGATAAACATCAGGTTATAATCGGGTGGCGTTGAAGTTATCTTATTTACAATTTCTTTAATACGGGGAAAGGGAACTAAAATATCGGTTGTTTCGAGCGGCATAAAGCGGCCGGCATAATTCAGGTATCTGTTCATCAGCAATACAAGAATTTGTTCAAGCACCAACGCATAGCTAAAGAAAACACCAATGGCCAGTCCGCCCCTTTTAAACAGCACTGCCATTAATAAAGCAACCATAATATAACTCATGGTTTGTAAAAAAGAGAAACCGATATAATAAAAACCTTCAAGGCTAAACGAACTACTGCCATCCATAAAACCAAAAATCATGGCAGTAATGGCTACTACAATCACCGTTACCACCGACAAAAGGGCCGCCATCATTATTTTGGCGCTTATAAACTGCCGGCGTGTTAAGCCATCGATGATATTCTGACGATGGGTTTTAAAGCTGTATTCGTTGGTTACTGCAATGATCATAATTAAACCCGGAATAAATAACAGGTAACTGCTTACATGCGCCGTTGCCTGCCATACGCTGGGAAACGAGTAGGGGGGATTGCCCAGTATCAGGCTCGCCATGCCTTTTGCCTGTTCTTTTGAGTATATCTGTTGCTGTATGTGAAATACAATGTAGTTAGCTCCGAAAATAGTAGCAACATACAGGCAAATCAAAATCCAGAATGCCCGGTAGTTTTTCAGCTTCATCCATTCGATATGTAACAACCTGCCCATATTTATTTGCCGTTTGTAAGTTCAAAGAATTTGGTTTCAAGACTTTTTTTGCGAAGCCGCAAGTGGTTCAGCGCTATGCCGTTTTCGAAACAAAAGCGGTTCAGCGAATCGAGCGTGGCGGTGCCGGGTGCAAATGATAATTCAACATGATGCTCATTCAGTTTTACCTGCAGGGCGCCGGGGTATTGATGAAGCACTTTTTGCAATTGCTGCACATTAGCAGCGCCGGCTTCCACCACATCTTCGGTTACCAGAATTTCATCAACATGGCCGTGGGTTATCAGCGTTCCTTTTTGCAGAATGGCCACATGCGTACACACTTTCTCTACTTCATCGAGCAGGTGACTGGCCATGATAATCGTTTTCCCTTCTTTGTTCAGCTTTTTGATCAGTTCTCTGGTTTCGGCAATGCCCACCGGATCGAGGCCATTGGTGGGTTCGTCAAATACCAGCACTTCGGGGTTGCCCAGCAGGCTCGATGCGATGGCCAGCCGCTGTTTCATACCCAGCGAATACGTGCTGAATTTTGAGAATTTGCGTTGTTCGAGATTAACCATTTTCAGTACATGGTCAATGTTTTCAGTACCGCGTTGCTTAATGGCTGCCGCGATTTTTAAATTCTGTACTGCATTCAGGTAATGATAAAAGTTAGGTGTTTCGAGCAGGGTACCTATCTGGCTGCGGTGCAAATGAGTGGGTGTTTCATCGAACAGTTTATAGGAACCTGCTGTGGGCTTCAGAATGTCCATGACAATGCCCAGTAATGTCGTTTTGCCGCTTCCGTTAGGGCCTAAAATGCCAAATACCGAGCCCCGGGGTACAGTAAAGGAAACTCCTTTTAATGCGTTTACCGGGCCATAGTTTTTATAAAGATTATCTACGGTAAGAATAGCCATAATTTATATGTCGTGACAGTAAGGTAATTGTTACATAATAGAAGAAGTTAAGAAAATTTGGTTCTAAAAGGCACTAATGTTTGTTGTTTGAGGTTTGTTGTTTGAGGTTCTTTCGGTGAATCTTGCCCTGCAATTTTGATCCTGTTAAACAGTAAGGTGTTTGATCTTAATAATGAAACCCCAAAGCGCGGTAGCAACTACAAACCATAAACCTCAAACCACAAACAAACAAATTTGTGGCTTGCGTGATTATTTCGTAACCACCGGTGTATGTTTTTCGTGGTAAAGGCTCGAAAAATCGCCTAAAACGGCCCTGCCATTGGTAAAAAGCAACCGGTGCAGTTTCAGTTCCTGAATATCGGCGGACAGCACTTTGCGGTGAAACGGATTTAAGGTACCGCCTTTGTCGCCGGCTCTTGCCTGCGGATCGTATTGAAAAACCGGATCGCACAGGGTGCCGCGTGGGTACATGATGCCGGGTGCATCCTTTCCCCTGATATCGAGGTTTTGCGGATGGTCGAGCCCAATGGTATGTCCGTACTCATGGGCCGCGGTGGTGGAAGTTTGCAATAAATTGTCAAGCATAAAATAACCGGTATTGCTTCCAATGCCATCTACAAAAGAAATATTACCCGTTGCAAATTCTTCGATGCGAAAAAAATTAAACCGGGGATTATCGTTGTACCATACTTTTTCGGGATCAAGATCGGGTTCATAAATGCCGTCGATATCAAATAACACATCGAACCATTTGTCCTTAATTTGAATGGTTGCATTCGGTTCATTCCAGTGGGTGCTGATGTCGTTGGCAACTTTCCACGACAGTTCGCGGGTAGCCGCATCTCCGTAAAAGAAGATCACCGAGTGAATGACAAGCTTGTGCGAAATGATCTGTAATTCGGCTTCACCCATGGCATAGCGTTGTTTGGGGTTGGGAGTTGCGATTGCTTCGCAACCATGTGTAAATTAATTAAAAATCAGTTACCGGTTACCAGTTACCAGTTACCGGGATCCGGAAACCGGTAACAAATAAAAAGGCGTAGCATTTCTGCCACGCCCGTCTGCTTTCTCATGTGACGCCTATTGTTCTTTAATTGCGGATAGGCTTACCGCCCTTTAAAACACTTTGAATTCTTTCGAGGGTTTTCTTTTCACCGCAAAGCGATAAGAAGGCTTCCCTTTCAAGATCCAGTAAATATTGTTCAGATACCATTGTTGGTTCGCTCAAATCGCCGCCGCACATTACATAGCTCAGTTTTTTAGCTACCACCACATCGTGATCGGTTGCATAACCTGCGCGCCACATGCCATTGATGCCGGCGTATAAAGCACCCAACGCCGAACGGCCTAATACTTTTATGTCGTTGCGTTGTATGGGAGTAACATATCCGCTTTCAAAAAGTTCAATAACACTCTTTTTTGCTTCGGCAATTCTGCGACCCTGGTTCAACACTACTTCATCTTTTCCTTTACGTAATATACCCAGCTCAAATGCTTCGTGTGCCGATGTGGCTACTTTGGCTGTGGCAATGGTAAGAAAACGATTCTTTAAAGTAATGGTTTCCGGTTCATCTTCATGCATTTCATCTGCCGCGCGCAACACAAATTCCTTGGTGCCGCCGCCACCGGGTATCAATCCAACACCCAGCTCAACCAGGCCAATGTAGCTTTCTGCAGCCGCACAAACTTTATCAGAGTGCAGGCTCAGCTCACAAGCGCCGCCCAATGTAAGCGCATGTGGCGCCACTACTACCGGAACAGCCGAATAACGGGCCCGCATCATGGTGTTCTGGAACATGCGTACGGCCATATCCAGTTCGTCGTACTCCTGTTCAATGGCCAGCATGAATATCATACCTACGTTGGCGCCCGCACTAAAGTTGGGGCCTTCGTTGGCGATAACCAACCCTTTATATTTTTCTTCGGCCAGTGCAATAGATTTTTGTATCCCTTCAAGCACTTCGCCGCCGATACTTCCCATTTTTGTATACCACTCAAGCCCCAGCACATCATCGCCCAGGTTATAGAGGCGGCAACCGCTGTTTTTCCACACGGTCTGGTTCTCAAAATTTTTCATCACTATAAATGCATCACCACCGGGTAATGATTTATATGACTTTGACGCCACATCGTAATAAAGCCTTTTGCCGTTCTCGACTTTATAAAAACTTTTTACACCGGCTTCGAGCATATCGCTCACCCAGGGAGCCACTGCGTAACCGGCTTCCTTCATTTTCTTTACCGTTGATTCAACACCCAGCACATCCCAGCTTTCAAAAGCGCCGATTTCCCAGCCAAAGCCGGCCATCATGGCGTCATCAACCCGGTAAATTTCGTCGGATATTTCAGGTATACGGTGCGATATATAGGAAAACAACCCAAAATGAAAGTGGCGGTAAAATTCACCGGCCTTATCGGTACCGGCGCATAACGCCTTTAACCTTGTTTTAAGGTCATCGATGGGTTTGGCAGTTTCTACAGTTGCGAACTTTGCCTTTTTGCGTGGTTCGTAATCAAAGGTTTTAAGATTTAAGGTGAAGATTTCCTTCTCCCCTTTATCGCTTTTCTTTTTTGCAAAGAAACCCTGACCTGTTTTATCGCCCAGCCAGTTACTGGTTACCATTTTATCGAGCCAGGCAGGTATGATAAATGTATCGCGATGTTCATCGTTCGAACAATTATCATAAACTCCCTTTGCCACTTTTACCAGCGTATCGATACCTACCACATCGGCTGTGCGGAACGTAGCCGATTTGGGCCGGCCGATGATTGGACCTGTTAATGCATCTACTTCATCAATGGTTAAACCCAGCGTATCAACCAGTTTAAAAATAGCCATAATGCCATATACTCCTATGCGGTTGGCAATAAAAGCTGGTGTATCCTTACACAATACAGTGGTTTTGCCTAAATACAAATCGCCGTACTGCATCAGAAAATCTACAATGGCAGCATCGGTATATGGCGTTGGAATTATTTCGAGTAAACGTAAGTACCTCGGCGGGTTGAAAAAGTGTGTACCGCAGAAGTGTTTTTTAAAATCATCGCTTCTTCCTTCGGTCATCAGGTGAATGGGAATACCCGATGTATTGGAAGTGATAAGGGTGCCGGGTTTGCGGTATTTTTCAACCTCGGTAAATATTTGTTGCTTGATATCAAGACGTTCCACAACTACTTCAATGATCCAGTCGTACGCGGCAATTTCCTTCATGTTATCGGTAAAATTGCCGGTAGTGATCTTCTTCACTACGTCTTTAGTGTAAACAGGAGAAGGGTTACTTTTTATGGCAGCCTGCAGGGCATCGTTAACCAGCTTGTTACGGGCTGTTTTATTGGTACTGTCTACGGCGTCTTTTGGCACCATGTCGAGCAACAACACCTGTACCCCTATGCCGGCAAAGTGACAGGCAATACGGGACCCCATAACTCCGCTTCCCAACACAGCTACTTTTTTAATGATTCGCTTAGTCATAAAAAATAGTTAGCTAAACAACTATTTTCAAAGATAACACAAAATCGGCAGCCTCCAAGAGCTTTTTATATTTTAGCATAAATAAAACAGGGGCCACGGATTTTGAAATTCTGCCTTCGGCAGAATGAATCAAATTTGCCGCAGATGCCAGCGTGGCGCCACAGGCGTAACGATTAAAGAATACAAGTTGCCACGGATCCTTTCCCGCTGATTGCGGGACTCAGGACACGAATGGACATGGATATTTTTCGGCGCAAACACCAAAACATATATCAGTCATTCTCAAATTTTTGAGAAGTACCTGTACAGAATTGCACGGATGAACACAGCTATTTTTCGATACAAACACCAGGACTTATATCAATCGTAATCAAACTTTTGAAATGTACCTGTACAGAATTGCCCGGATGAACACAGATGTTTTTCGATTCGAACATCAGAATATAATTCAATCGTTATCAAAGTTTTGTCATATTTGTACAGCATTCTTCCTCCTGACTCGTGAGGTAAAAAGTGAACCGTGCTTTGTATGAATCAATATCATTTACGATTAGGAATAAATGAAAAATCGCTATTAATTTGGAATTCGGGAACTGAAGTACATCTGTGTTAATCCGTGCAATCTCCCGATCCCGCATTAGCGGGAGGACAGGCTGTGGCGATATTATCGCCGAAGGCGAGTCCCCTTAAATCTGAGGCAAAAAAACACTACCACCTATGCGCGAACATGCCCTGCAAATATTTTCTGCCGCTGTAAAGTCGGTACAACCTTATTACCTGCTGCCAAAGCATATGCGATGGCAACAAAACGATCTGTGCCTCGGTGAGCAGGTTTTTAAACAGGGGGCATTCGGCAAGTTGTTTGTAATCGGGGCCGGCAAAGCCAGTGCTGCCATGGCCCGCGAAGCCGAGATCATTCTGGCCAATCATATTCACGACGGAATTATTGTAACCAAATACGATCATGTATTTCCGCTGAAAAAAATACGCTGTATTGAAGCAGGGCATCCTGTACCTGATGAAAACAGTTTGCAGGGTGGCCGCGAAATTGTTCGTTTGTTGAAAACAGCCGGTGAAAATGATGTGGTGATAGCGCTGATCAGCGGAGGAGCTTCGGCTTTAATGATCGATTGTCCGCCCGGAATTTTGTTGCCCGAACTGCAACAGGTTTTTAACCAGCTGCTGCAATGCGGCGCCACCATTCAGGAAATGAACACGGTGCGTAAGCATTTGTCGGCCGGCATCAAAGGCGGACAACTGATGCGAACAGCCTGGCCGGCTACAGTGATCAGTTTTATATTGAGTGATGTGATCGGCGATCCGCTTGATAGTATTGCCAGCGGGCCTACGGTTCCCGATTCGTCGACTTTTGCCGATGCATGGGAAATTTTGCGCAGGTACCAGCTGATTGATAAACTACCGGTGAGTATTATCCGCTGGCTGCAGCTGGGAATGAATAAACAGATTGATGAAACACCCAAACCCGGCGATTTGATTTTTGGCAGAAGTTTCAATTACCTCATCGGCACCAATTGCATTGCGTTGGAAGCAGCTGCGGGTGCGGCCCGTTCGCTGGGATATTCGCCGGAAATCATCACCCATACATTAGAAGGAGAAGCCGGCGATAAAGCCCGCGAACTGGCGCTTCAGATAAAAAACTATAATGGTCCGCGCCCTGCCTGTTTGTTGCTGGGTGGCGAAACTACGGTAACTATAAAAGGCAATGGCAAAGGAGGCCGTAACCAGCATTTTGCATTGGCTGTGTTATCGGCATTTGAAAAAGAAAATCTTTCTGCTGATAATATCCCTGTGATTGTATGTGCCGGCACAGATGGCACCGACGGACCAACCGATGCGGCCGGTGCTATTGTGGATGATGCTGTACTGCAAACGGCGAAAAAGAAAGGTCTTGACCCCGATGCATTTCTTGCTCAAAACGATTCATGGCATTTTTTTCATGAAACCGGAGGACATGTTATAACCGGACCTACGCATACGAACGTGATGGATGTGGTTGTAGTGCTGGTGAAGTAAGAAGCAGGGAGTAAGTAGTAAGTAGGGGCGTAAGAAGTCGGATGTCGGAAGTCAGAGGTCCGAAGTGAATTGCAAAAAACAAGGAATTACGAATGATGAAGTAAATTCAACTTCCACCCATAATTCCTTGTTCATTATTCAAAGTAACACTAATAAAGTACGAATTGATACTGTCAGCGTATCGACAGGAAACATGGCTACTTTCCCGATGATAATAACCTCCTGAAGCGGATGATTGGGTCAGTTGTTTTTCCCTTTTGCTGTTGTTCTTTAACCGCCGGCATGCAAGACGTTAATGAATACGTTGTGTAATAATAGCGTTTACAGGCACCGGTTAAAGATGAAGCAAAAAGGTGTGCGGAGGTTGTTTGTAGCTTTCAGAAGAAGGTTGTTATGCGGGGCTTCTAAAAACAACAAAAGAAAGTTAAGAACAAAGTTTGGGACGGCAAAAAAAATCAATTGGCAACAGACAATTGACAATTGACAATAAAACCTGGCAGTTTTTGCAAATTGCCAATTGCTCATTGCCTATTGCTCATTGGCCTGGGCAACTGCGCTCCAGTCAATAGCTGCACCCTTTTTTTCGATCATCTGCTGCATATTATGCTGCAGCAAATTTGCCAGGGGCATTTTTTGATGAACCTGCGCGGCCTGTTGTAACACCAGGTTTATATCTTTCAACCCCAGTTGCATCGTAAAGGCTGCCGGTTCAAAACGGCGATTCACAATTATGTTGCTGTAGTTTTGATACACAGGATTGTTGAAAATGCTTTGAGTAAAAAACTCCCACATTTTTTTGGCGTCAACACCGCTGCGGGCGGCCAGTGCAGCGCTTTCGCCAATGGCTTCCAGAGCAGCAGCAATGGTAAAGTTGCCGCATAGTTTAATGGTATTGGCAGCAGTGATCAAATCGCCGAAATCCCATACACCCACGCCGCCTGCATCTTTAAGTATGGGTGTTGCCTGCTGACGTATTTTTTCTTCGCCACTCAAAACAAAATTCAGTTTACGCGCACGGGCTGCCTCGGGCCGTCCGAATACCGGTGAAGCGAGGTAATGCAATCCTTTTTGCGTATGCTGTGCCGCCAGTGCTGAGGCAGTCTGGGGCAGTATAGTGCTCAAAGATATATGTACACTACCCGGAGCAAGATGCGCTATCAGTCCTTCATCGCCCTCTGAAATACTCTTCAGCGCTTTATCGTCGGATACTATACTTAAAACAATCGTGCACTCCTTTGCCAACGCCTGAATGGTAGGGCAGGCAGTGGCCCCTTTATCGGTTAATGCTTTTGTTTTGGATATTGTGCGATTATATACGAATAACTGATGACCGCTTTCAATTATATTTTCGGCAATGGGTGTACCCAGATTACCGAGGCCAATGAATCCGAGTTTCATAAAAATAGTTTTAATGCCACAGATTTAAGTTTGCCGCCTTCGGCGGCAACAATACACAATGCTATTAGTTAAGAAAATATCTCGCGAAGGCGTCCCGCCATGGCGGGAGCGCCTCTGCGAGAAACTTAAAAGCTTAACACATTAACTCACCGATGATCCGTTATCAATAGCATCAACAGGATTTATAAAATGCAGTTTGCCTGTTTTATCTTCTGCCATTAAGATCATGCCATTACTTTCAATACCGCGCATTTTGCGGGGAGCCAGGTTGGCCACCACCACCACCTGTTTGCCGGTTATTTCTTCGGGTTTAAAATGTTCGGCAATTCCCGATACAATAGTGCGGGTTTCAAAACCCAGATCAACCTGCAGCTTTAACAGCTTATCGGCTTTCTGTACTTTTTCGGCAGTAACTATAGTGCCTACGCGAAGATCGAGCTTTGCAAAATCATCGTATTGTATCTGCTCTTTAAGTGCTGCAGCCTGAGGTTCTTCCGACTTCTGACTTCCGACTTCCGATTGCTGATTTTCGGCTTCAGCTTTCGGTTTTATTAATCCTGCTTTTAATTTTGCTATCTGCGCCTCTATCTCTTCATTTTCTATTTTTCTGAATAACAATTCCGGTGCGCGTAAACTATAGCCTATGCTTAACAGCTTTGTTTTACCGGCATTTTCCCAATCCAGCATTTTTTCAACCACCTTCATCAGATGAATCATTTTTTTTGCTGTGAACGGCAAAAACGGGTTGATAAGAATAGCCAGGTTGGCCGTGAGTTGCAAACAAACATGCAAACAGTTATCGATCAGCTTTTGTGCTGAAGGATCTTCTGCCAGTCGTTTTGCTACAATCCAGGGCTCTTTTTCCTGCATGTATTTATTGCCTTTTCTGGAAAGGTCAATCACTTCAAACAAGGCATCGCGGAATTTAAAATTCTCCAGATGTTCTTCAACTCTTTTTCTGGTTGCCTCAAATTCGGCCAGGGTGTTTTTATCAGCTTCATCCAGCACATCTGCATGCAGGTTAGGCACTTTACCTCCGCACAACTTGTGCATGAGCACAAATGCGCGGTTTACAAAATTGCCGAAGATCGAAACCAGTTCGCTGTTATTGCGATCCTGAAAATCTTTCCAGGTAAAATCGTTGTCCTTTGTTTCAGGTGCATTGCTGCACAGTACATACCGCAATACATCTTCGCATCCCGGAAAATCTTTTATGTATTCATGCACCCACACGGCCCAGTTACGGCTGGTAGATACTTTGTCGCCTTCGATATTCAAAAATTCGTTGGCCGGCACGTTGTCGGGCAATACAAAGCCACCGTGCGCTTTCAACATCGCCGGGAAAATGATGCAATGGAAAACGATATTGTCTTTTCCGATGAAGTGTACCAGCTTTGTATCTTCTTTACACCAGTAATCGGCCCATTTATCGGTTAATTCTTTGGTGGCTGAAATATATCCAATCGGCGCATCAAACCAAACATACAATACTTTGCCTTCGGTATTTGGCAGGGGCACTTTTACACCCCAACTGCTATCGCGGGTCATGGCGCGACTTACCAAACCGCTATCGAGCCAGCTTTTGCACTGGCCGTATACGTTATTTTTCCATTCTTTATGTCCTTCCAGTATCCATTCTTTCAGCCACGGCTCGTAGTTCTGCAAGGGGAAATACCAGTGCTTTGTTTTTCGTTTTACGGGAATCGCATCGCTCAGCGTACTGCGCGGATTGATCAGTTGTTCGGGGCTGAGTGTTGAACCGCAGCGTTCGCACTGATCGCCGTACGCATTAGGATTGCCGCAAATGGGGCAGGTGCCGGTGATATAGCGGTCGGCCAAAAACGTATTTGTTTTTTCATCATAAAACTGCTCGGTTTCTTTTTCTTCAAATAAACCGTCGTCGTACAGCTTTTTAAAGAAAGCGGCAGCGGTTTCGTGATGAACTTTGTTCGATGTACGGGAGTAGATATCGAATGAAATGCCCATTTGCTCAAAACTTTCTTTGATCAGGGCATGGTATTTATCTACAATTTGTTGCGGGCTTACGCCTTCCTTCATGGCGCGGATGGTAATAGGCACCCCATGCTCGTCACTGCCTCCGATAAACTGAACATCTCTTTTTTGGGCACGCTGGTAACGCACATATATATCGGCCGGTAAATAGCAGCCGGCCAGGTGGCCGATGTGTACCGGTCCGTTCGCGTATGGTAATGCCGCTGTAACTAAATAACGCTTAAAATCTTTCATTTTGTAATCCTCTTTTGTAATTCTACTCATCGTCCCTTGCGACGCTCCCTTGTGCTGTATATCAATATGCAGCAGAGGCAAACACGAAAGGGCAGTTTGCAAAAGTAACTATTCGGCGCCAAGGGATAAAATCGGTCTGGTTAGCGGTAGGTACCGGGTTGCGTACCTGGTTTAAGCGGAGCATTCCGGCTCATTTGGTAGAAATGGCTTTCCAGTTGCTGTTTGAATTGTTCAGGTGTTATGGGATCAAATGCCAGGTTGTTGATTTCATCAGGCGAAGCATTGACCGACCGCGAACAGCATACCAGCTTACCATCTTTTACAGCGGTGAGAATGATTTGCACCGGCTCATTGGCCGGAATATTATTGAACCGGATGATATGACCGGTTTGTGCACCATATACTATGGACGGAAATCGGCTGAATACCAGCTGCGAAAAAACAGGTGCATCAAAGCCTTCGCCTACATTCACTATTACTGAAAAAGTGGTTCCCGGATGATCATAATAGCGATCACAATTGATCCATCCCAAACTATCGATGGTGAAGAGGTAGGTTGACCTGGGTATTTTTTTGAAGGTGATAAAACCGCTGATCAATTGCAACGCATCAGCAGTCGATAGCATATTCGGATCTTTGTTCGCCGGCGGTTCCGGCGCAGGCGGCTGCCTGTCATCACCTGGCTGAACAGGCTGTAGTTTCGTAATGTTGTATAAAGACCGGTATTTTTGTTGAATTTTTTGTATCACTGATTTATTCGTCGAAAGAATTTGTATCACTGATTTGTTGGTCGTAATAATTTCATTAGAAGAAAGGATTTTTGTAACATATTTATTATACTGCATATCGGTTGCCTGCTGTGGTTGCATGTCGGGGCCCTGCATTTGACCCATGGGTATCCAGTTTACCTGTGAACGGTCTTCGTGCCACACACCAGAGAACAGCATCATTTGTTCATCGTATTGAAAGGCAGGCATACTTATTCGTATTGTTTTTTGCGGAGTCATTACCAGGTCTTCGCCATCAGCCGTTGCTTTCAAATGCAGCATCCCGCCTGTTACCAGTTGCCGGTTACCCGATGCAGTGCTGAGCCTGGCTGCTATAATATCAGGATAGGTGTAATATTCCTGCAGGGTGATCTGTACAGTTCCTTTCACAATGCCGTTTTTGTTGCTGAAACAGTCGGCCGGTATGTTCAA
Source organism: Niastella sp. sgz303648 (assembly GCF_059587045.1). Taxonomy (NCBI): domain Bacteria; kingdom Pseudomonadati; phylum Bacteroidota; class Chitinophagia; order Chitinophagales; family Chitinophagaceae; genus Niastella; species Niastella sp. sgz303648. Next base: position 537,571 of record NZ_JCAPSW010000006.1, read on the forward strand.
ACGGGTGCCTTCTTTGGCTACCAGTACGGCAACCTGTTCTGCATTCACGGTAAATACCTGCTCTTCTTTATCAAGCTGGTTAAAAAAATTCTTCAGCAGTTGTGTTGCCTGCATGACTTTCAATTGCTGCCAGTGTGCAGACAAATTGCTGGTATCAGGCATAAAAGCCTGTTCCTTTGTGCGGAAGAACTCATCGATATGTTGATTGTCAGATTTCATTGTAATAGGTTTCTTTTTTCAACAAAATTTCGAGTTTGCTTTTCAGTAAACGGCGTGCTTCATTCAGATGCCACTTTGATGTACCGGCTGAAATGCCCAGCAGATGCCCGATCTCTTCGTGTTTAAAGCCTTCCAGTACAAACAGGTTAAATACCAGCGCTGTATTGCGGGGCAATTCGTGCAGTAGCTTAATTACATCATTGACCGAAAGCCGGTCGTATATTTCGGGGTTTATCGAAATGGTGACATCGGCCACTTCTTCTACAGGGCATTTAATGAAATTTGTTTGCCGCCGGCAATGATCTATACAGGTATTTACTACAATGCGCCGTATCCAGCCCATAAATTCGCCCCGGGCTTCGTATTGATGTATTGTATTAAAAACTTTCAGCATGGCATCGTTGTATAGCGCTGCTGCTTCATGCAGGTCGGTGGCATACCGCATACACAACTTCATCATACCGGTATAGCAAATGCGATACAATTGTTCCTGGCTTTGTGCATCTTGTTGTTTACAACCTTCTATGATATTATTCCACTGTACCAAAAGGAAACGGTTTTTAAATAGTTACAGGCATTATTCTTTTACCGGCGCCATACTATTGACGAAGGGAAATAGCATAAGGGTTGGGAAAAACGAATATTTATATAAATCACCGTAAAAGGCGTGCGGTTACGCAGGAGGGAGGGAACGGCTTAATTCATCAGCCAGTAAAATATGCCCAGCCATACGCCTATAAAAAAAACGATGGCTACCACATCATTACTGATTTCTGTAAATTTCTTTTTGCGAATAACAAGCTGGTATACAATCCAGCCGGCAAAGGCTATAGAAATGAGCAATGCCTGAAACATGCGAATGAACATACCTTAAAAATAAACAAATGTTTTAATTTTTCTATCTCTTTGGGGTATATTGGAAGATATTGTATCGACATGAACCGAAAACGATTTTTATCCTCTTTTGTAGTTGCGGGCATTCCGGTGGCCGGGTTCCCTTCTTTCTTTATAAAAAATGAAGACGATGCCCCGGCGCCCATTGTTCCCCGGTACCTGAAACCGGGAGATACCATTGGTATTACCTGTCCGGCTGGTACTATAACTCCCGAAGAAATTCAACCAGCCATGGTGCAGATGGTTGAATGGGGGTTTAATATAAAAGTGGGCGAAACAGTAGGTAAAAAAGATTTTACATTTGGCGGTACCGATGAAGAGCGCGCCCGCGATTTTCAGCAAATGATCGATGACCCCAAAGTAAAAGCCATCATGTGCGCCCGCGGGGGCTACGGTTTTGTACGTATTATTGATAAAATTGATTTCACCAGGCTCGTTACCAAACCCAAATGGATCATTGGCTTCAGCGATGTTACTGTGCTGCACGCTCATCTTAACCGTAATTATGGCATTGCTTCCATTCATTCAAAAATGTGCAACAGTTTCCCCGACGACTGGAACAAGGCCGAACCTATACAAATTGAAACCATTCTTTCTATAAAGCAGGCATTAACCGGGCAAAAGATGAAGTATACCGTGCCTGCCAACACGCAAAATAAACAGGGCAGTGCCGAAGGTGTGTTGATTGGCGGTAATTTAAAAATGATCGAAACGCTGGCAGGAACGAAGTCGGATATCAGAACCACCAATAAAATTTTGTTTGTGGAAGATACGGGTGAATATCTGTATAGCATCGACCGGATGTTCTGGAACCTGAAACGCACCGGTAAACTCGAAAAGCTGGCCGGATTAATTGTAGGTGGTTTTAAAGTAAAACCTGATGATCCCGGCGAAGATTTTGGTCGTACCGTGCAGGACATTGTACTGGAAAAAGTGAAAAACTATCGTTATCCTGTTTGTTTTGATTTTCCGGTGGGACATCAAAAAAATAATTATGCGTTAAAATGCGGGGCCAGGCACCGGCTGGTTGTTGGCGCCGAAGAAGCAACGCTGAAAGAAGTTTAACGGGTTTGTGCCCGCCCGAACTACGTTCAGTCAGGCGGGGTTTGATGGTTTCATGGTTTTTTGGATATTCGTTTTATTGAACTAACAAAAACAACATGGTAAAAATTCCTCCCTATTTGCAGCCCGGTAATACGATTGGTTTGGTTTGTCCGGCCGGTTTTATGGCAATGGAAAAAGCGCAAACATGTATTGATGTTTTACAGCAATGGGGATATAAAGTAAAGGTTGGCGCTACGGTAGGCAGTGCATCAACCACCTATTTTTCGGGTACCGATGAAGAGCGGCTGAACGATTTTCAGCAGCTGCTCGACGACGATTCGGTGCATGCCGTTTTATGCGCCAGAGGCGGTTATGGCGTTAGCCGTATTATTGACCGCATCAGTTTTAAAAAATTTAAAAAGCAGCCCAAATGGATCATCGGGTTCAGTGATATTACTTTGCTTCATGGACATATTTATTCCAATTACGGCATCAGTACTTTGCATGCACCCATGGCCGGTGCATTTAATGACGAAGGATACAAAAATGAATTTGTACAGTCATTAAAGAATACGCTCGAAGGAAAAAAGATCCGGTACGAATGCGAAGCACATGCGTTTAATAAAAAAGGCGAAGCGGTAGGCGAACTTGTAGGAGGTAACCTGGCATTGCTGGCTCACATGATAGGAACGCCATCGGATATTAAAACAAAAGGCAGAATTCTTTTTTTAGAAGATATAGGCGAATACCTGTATAATATCGACCGCATGTTGCGTCAGTTAAAAAGAAGCGGTAAGCTTGAAAAACTGGCCGCACTGATCATTGGCGGTTTTACCGATAACAAGGACACCGAACGGCCATTTGGACAAAACGCCTATGAAATCATTAATAATATCGTGAAAGAATACGACTACCCCGTATGTTATGGTTTTCCCGTGAGCCACGAGAAGGAAAACTATGCATTGAAAGTGGGAGCGGGATATAAGTTGAAGGTGGGGAAGTCGAAGGTAACTCTTGAAGAGTAGCAAGTGGTAAGTGGCAGGTAGGGAGTGGGAAGTAAGATGTAAGAAGTAGGAAGTTGGCAAGTTGACCAGTTGATAAGTTAACAGGAAGCAGAACGATTTGCCGTTTGCCGGTTCACGTTTGCCGTTTCACAACCACGTTTCACGTTGCTTTCTCATGTTTCACCCCTGATATTCACCATTGACCATTGACCATTCACGATTCACCACGTTCCACGCTCCTTAACAATTTGGTAATACATCGATGCTTGCGCGGTTGATAAACTCCGTTATACCTTTGTATAACCAAAGACAGAAAATATGAAAATTGAAGAACACAGTAGCCTTTGGAGTGCAATTCAACAATTTCCCCTCGATGACCCGAATGCAGAAATTACCTTCTCCCGAAAATTATCTGCAAAGCAAAACTGGTCGCCCACCTTTACTGAACGGGTTGTTGAGGAATACCGGAAATTTCTCTTCTTATGTTGTATCTCTCCCAAAGGCGCTTCGCCTTCACAGGTTGTTGACGAAGCATGGCATTTACACCTTACTTACACACAATCGTACTGGATTGATTTGTGTAAGAACACATTAGGCAAAGACGTTCACCACCATCCATCGCGGGGAGGAGATGATGAGGATCACAGGCACATTGAGTGGTATAAAGACACGCTCGCTTTATACCAGTCGGTGTTTGAATCACCTCCGCCCGATGACATCTGGCCGCAACCGAAAGAAGATTTGTTTATTCCCGAACCGGCCTGGAAAATCAGAAATGAAATTAAAGCTCTTATCATCCTGTTGTTACTGCTTCCTCTTGTTATTAGTGCTTACCTGCACCAAACACTTTCTCCTTACTCACTTACAGGTCTGCAGTTCTTAAGCTTCTTCCCATTACTTGCTATCAGTTGTATCATTTGTTTTGTTTTACTGCAACACGAAAAAGGCCGAACGTTAAAAAGCCTTGTTACAGAACATTTTCCTGCAGAGGCCTCCATTTTTCAAATCGCTCAGTTTTTATACGGAAAACACCGCGCCATACAGGCGGGGATCGTAGACCTGATGCGAAGAAATCTGATCGGGCTAACTGCTGAAAAAAGGTTCATCTTTCACAAAAACCGGTACAGTCAATCTGCCAATGAACAAAATCCGCTTATCACCGGATTTTTAAATGAGCAATATGATAGTATCAATTATGAAGGAATTGTCAGTGACTGGTATAACGAAGAAACCGCCCAACATCCAAATCTGCAAAAGTTGTACTGGCTGGCTTATTACAAAGAGTCGTTGTTAAAAAGATACCATATGCTCATTGTTCCCCTGATTGCCGGTATTGCCCGGATTTTTCAGGGACTTGCAAACGGAAAAGCAATTAGTTTTCTTTTGTTTGAGTTGATAGCTTTAATAATAATAGCTCAGATTGTTGAAAGTATGTATTCACGAAAAAACATCGTGATTAAAGCAACAAAGGAGTTATCAGAATTGCACAACGAAATGAGTTCACCGTACAACGATCATGTGGTTTCGGAGTTTGCCACAAACGGAGAGCAGGCCATACAATGGTTTTCGGATGGGTTGGTGCTGGCAACGGTGTTTAGCGCTTACCCTGTAATCAATCATACCAAAATCATCAATGCAAACGGGGCATGCAGCAGTTGCAGTGGTTGTAGCGGTGGAGGTGGTTGCAGCGGAGGTGGTGGTTGTGGAGGCGGATGCGGAGGTGGTTGCGGTGGTTGTGGAAGTTGATATAAGTAGTAAGAAATAAGTAATAAGTTGTAAGTAAGAAGAAGCCCATTGCCCGCTGCCTATTCGCTTCAGATGACCGCAAAAGATTTTTGCGGTTTTGTGTTTATAGGGGGTAATAAAAAAATAAGGTGGCCCTCACTTGGAAAAGTACAGCACACCTTACACTTTAAACCTAAAACTATAATTTACTCATGTGACCTGTTTATGAAAATGATGCCTATCTTTTTTATTTTTTACTAACGTCGATACCTTTCATTGAATCTCCATTTTGCTCACTTATTCATAATCAGTACCCAGGCGGTAACGATGTGCATCAGAATAGGATAAAATACGGCCCTTAACATTTTATCGGGTGAGTAACTGATACCATCTACCACGTGGGCGGGTGCAAAGGCAGCCTTTTCCGCCTCAGCAAAGAACTTCCTGAGATTTTCATTCAATTCCATCACACCTGCATCAAACAGCGGAAAATCTTTCCGGCCCGGGGTTTAGGTTTAATCAAAAGGATTCCTGATGTATTCATTTCAAAGGGTAAAGATTGTTTCCATGGCAAAACTTCAATTATTTTGATTATAAATCAAATTGATTAATTTTATAGAATTATAGACAAAATCTATTTATGACTTTTGTACAATTAGAGTATGTGGTGGCTGTTGATACTTACCGGCATTTTGCCACGGCCGCCGAAAATTGTTTTGTTACCCAGCCCACCCTCAGCATGCAGGTGCAAAAGCTTGAGGAAGAACTGGGTGTTAAGATATTCGACCGCAGTAAACAACCCGTGGTACCTACCGAAGTAGGTATCGAGATCATTGAACAGGCCCGTCGTATTTTATCGGAAAAAAATGTGATCTCCGAGCTGGTGCAAACAAAAAAAGGCATAATTACCGGCGAGCTGCGCATCGGCATTATTCCAACCCTGGCGCCTTATTTATTGCCCCTGTTTGTTCAGAGCTTTGCCAAAAAATATCCGCATATTAAGCTCATCGTACAGGAAATGATGACCGAATACCTTATAACCCGTTTGCGCGAAGGTCGAATTGATGTGGGCATACTGGTAACTCCTTTGCAGGAAAATGGTATCAAGGAACACGTTTTGTTTTATGAAGAGTTACTGGCATATGTATCGAAAAAAAATTCGGCATACAAAAAAACGTATGTACTGGCGCAGGATATTGATCCCGAAAAATTGTGGCTGATGGAAGAAGGGCATTGCTTTCGCTCGCAGATCGTAAACCTGTGCGAATTGCGCAGGGCCAGTGAAATGGGTACCCATTTTGAATATGAGGCGGGCAGTATTGAAACATTGCGGCGTATGGTTGATATGAATGATGGCATCACCATTTTGCCCGAACTGACCACTCTTGATATGACCGCCCGGCAATTACAGCTGATCAGACATTTTAAAAAACCGGCGCCCATGCGGGAAGTGAGCATTGTAGTGCACCGCGATTTTGTAAAGAAGCGCCTGATCGAAGCCCTCAAAGAAGAAATCATTGCGGCGATACCGGAAAAGATTAAGATGAATAAGGATCAGTATGTAGTTCCTATTTAGAAATGAGAAATTAAAAATGAAAAATGTGAAATTAAAAAGTAAAACAGCTTACTTTCTCATTTCTGATTTTTCATTCCACATTTTTCATTTCAGGAGAGAATCCAGCGTCTGCTTATACTGCTTAAAATCTGTAAGATCATTATGATGTCCGCCATCGATGGTAATAAATTCATCGTGCGGCTTTAAATACGGTTGTAATTGTTTGCAGTTACCGTAGGGGATGGTAATATCACTGGTGCCATGAAAAATAATCACCGGGTTGGTAACTTCCTGCAGATACTGCCAGGTAGGAATTTTAAAATGGATCATTTTATTAACCGGGTATATGGGCAGGCGGCTGCCTACAAGCGAAGGAAAACTGTAATAAGGCGCTTCGAGCACCAGGGCTTTGCAATCGCGTAGGGTTGCCAGTTGGGAGGCAATACCGGTACCCATCGATTTTCCGTAAATGATAATGCTGTCGGGCGAAAAATGGGTGCGCGCCAGTTTATAAAATACCAGCGACCAGTTGTACAATTGCTGCTCGGTAAATTCGCCGGTGCTTTTTCCGAATCCCGGATAGTCGATCATCCACACTTCGTAACCACGACTGGTAAAATCGGGGGCGAAAGGCGCGTATCTTCCTATATTTTTTTTATTGCCATGAAAATACAGTACCAGGCCTTTAGGCTGTGGCCGATTGGCCGCAAACTGAATGATGTTGATGTTGGCGTTTTGTGAATAAGGAAGATTCACTTCTTTATACGGAACCGAAAAATTGTATTTGTAATCGGCCGGTAGTGGTTCAGGATGAAACAAAAATTTATCCTGCAGGTAATATATGACGATACCGATAATACAGTATATAAGGATGATAACCTTTAACCAGCGGAAAATAATTTTTTTCATAACAGGGGTGCAAGATAAGACGTCCTGAGCGAAGTCGAAGGATTAGCATTTACCCTGAGCGTAGTCGAAGGGTGAACCTACGAAAACGTTTCTTCGACTACGCTCAGAAACGCAAGATGACCTCCTTCGACTTCGCTCAGGAACTCAGTACTTCAAAATATCCCGCACAAAATTATGATACTCCGGAAAAGTGGGCAGATTGTTGTGGCGGCCGCCTTCGATGCGAATAAGCGTGATTTTATTGGGGTTCAGCGCCTGCAGTCGCTCGCTGTGGCGAATGGGGATCAGCCGGTCTTTGGTGCCATGAATGATATAGGTATGGCAATTTACATGGCGAATCCATTTATCGGTGCGCAGATGATAGCGTAAAACATATCGTATCGGCAGAATGGGCAAAAAACGTTCTACCACTATGCGAAAATTGTAATACGGCGAGTCGAGAATGAGGTAACGCGGCTTATTATCTGCGGCTATTTTGGCGGCGAATCCGCTGCCGATGCTGCGTCCGTATACGATGATGTGATGCTCAGGGTATTGTTTAATGAGCGTATTGTATACAACCTGCATATCGTTCAGCATATCTTTTTCACTGCGTTTGCCGGTGCTTTTGCCAAAGCCGCGGTAATCTACCAGCACCACATCATAATCATAGCGGTAAAAATCACGGGCGTATTTGGCCCAGCCTTTTATACTCCGGGAATTACCATGAAAATACAGGATCAGTCCTTTGGGTTCTTTTCTGTAAAAATGCAATCCGTTGATGCGAACGCCGGGCGAGATATCAAAATTCAGTTCATGAAAAGGAATATCGTAGCGGAACTGAAAATCGGCTGGTAATTTTTCGGGTTTGAAAATAAAACGGTCCTGAATTAAATAAGCAATGACGCTTAGCAATAGCAGGCTACCGATGATATACCATATGACTGAAGGCAAATTGTTTGTGGTTTATGGTTTGTGGTTTGTAGTTGTTCAGGTTCAAACAAGTTGAGTAATTGCAATCATGCCTGGTTCAAAACAACAGGTTAAATTTAAAAAGAAATTGTAAAGCGAAGCACAGGAAACATTGAATTGCGGCCGGTAAAAAATTACAGAAAAAGAGCAAATCGCGGTAGCAACAATAAACCAAAAACCTCAAACCAGAAACCATAGTGTCGCGGCACCAACTACAAACCAGAAACCACAAACTACAAACCACTCTCTTCCGGGTCAAACACTCTTTTCAAATTCAAATTAGGCACCGGTGCTACAATAAGCGGGAATTTTTCGATGGTAACGTTGCTCACGTCGAGGCCGAAACCGCGTTCTTCAGATAAGCTGTATTCTTTTACCGTGAAGTAAAGGCGCATGATCATTTTTTCGAAGAAGGGCAGTTCAATATCCTGGCTCAGGTATTTTTCCATCACAATAAACTGAAAGTCGCCCACCACATTGTTACGTTCGAGGCTTTCGTACCGGCTGGTTATGTTCACCTCTTTATTGGCAACCAGGTCGGCCACTACCTTACGGAACATCAGGTTGATCTTGGGCTCCATTCTAAAGCCCAGTCTGAATTCTACCCTGATGATATCATTGGGAATAATGTGTTCTACCGTGTATTCGCAGGTATACGGGTCGTCGAGCGTATCAACGTGCACAAACCAATAGATGTCGGCCCGTTTGGGTTTCTTATTCAGGATAGAATAAATGATCTTATGCTCAATTTCCTTGGGGTTATTGGCGCTGGTAAGGTATACCAGGTGTGTGGCGTATTTGGGAACTGTTTTATCGTTGCTCAGTTCCTGAATTTGTGGAATATAATGTTCGAGCCGTACAAATTCAACATAGCGGTTTTTGATCTTGCGGCTGCGGTACCAGATATACATTACAAAGAACAAAACGCCGCCCATGATAAGGGTAACAAAACCACCATGCGGGAATTTTTCGAGATTGGCAAACAGGAAGGATAATTCAATGGTTAAATAAACAATCAGGAATAAATATATCCATATTGGTTTCGCTCTTCGTGATACAAGGAAGTTGGCGAAAAGCATAGTGGTGGCAATCATGCACACAGTTATAGCCAAACCATATGCCGCGCCCATATTGGAAGATTTTTTAAAATACAACACAATACCACAACAGCCCAGGAATAATAACGTATTGATACCCGGAATATACAATTGGCCTCTTTCTTCGGTAGGGTAATTAATTTTCAGCTTCGGCCAAAGGTTCAGGCGCATGGCTTCACTAATAAGCGTAAACGATCCGCTGATAAGGGCCTGGCTGGCAATAATAGCCGCCGCCGTGGCAATTAAGATGCCGGGTATAAGAAACCAGCCGGGCATGAGGTTGTAAAATGGGTTAAAGCCGGCTTCGATCATTTGTTTCGTGATCTTTTCGCCCGAATGAGCCGAAAGCAGATAAGCCCCCTGCCCCAGATAGTTTAGGATAAGACATATCTTAACAAAAATCCACGAGTACCGGATATTTGCCCTGCCGCAATGCCCCAGGTCGGAGTATAGGGCTTCGGCCCCGGTAGTACAAAGGAAAACCGCACCAAGCAACCAGAATCCTTTGGGATAGGTTGTTAATAATTCAATAGCATAGTAAGGACTGAATGCTCTAAAAATATGCAGATCATCCAACAGGTGCGACGAGCCCAGCAGCGCCAGCATAAAGAACCAGCACATCATAATGGGACCAAACATTTTTCCAATAGAGGCTGTTCCAAATTGTTGCAGGAAAAACAACACACTCAAAATAGCAAGAACAATATATACGATAGTTGAATCTTCAATACGTCCCAGCGCCGAAATATTGCGCAAACCTTCAATAGAGGAAGTAACAGAAATTGGCGGGGTGATCATACCATCGGCCAGCAGGGCGGCGCCTCCCAACATGGCCGGCAATACCAGCCATCGTTTTTGGCGGCGAACCAATGCGTATAAGGAAAAAATTCCTCCCTCACCGCGGTTATCGGCCTTTAACGTTAGCACAACATATTTGAGGGTAGTTTGCAGGGTAAGTGTCCAGATGATGCAGGACAGGGAACCCAGAATCAGTTTTTCGTCAATTATCCGGCCGCTGATAATCTCATTCAGAACGTACAATGGAGATGTGCCAATATCGCCATAAATAATTCCTAACGCAATGAGTAAGGTGGCAACGGTAACTTTGTTAATTTGTTTGCCCACGGTAGTGTTGCTTATCCCGTTATCAAAGGGTTTTTTAAGTAAAATAAATGGCACCCCGCTTTAGCGGGGCGCCGGTACAAAGGTATACGTAAAAAAATTAATTATCCATTGTTTTATATTTACATTGTGCCGGCCCGACGTAAATTGTACCTATTTGGTTGCCTGTATATTCATAAAAATGAATGATTAAATTTCTGTCGAAATTTTGGGTAGGCGTTTTACAATCAGTAATTTGGCATATAACATGCATTGCAGCACCATGATGAAATTATGCAAAAAATACCTGCAGCAATTGCTGCTTGTGGCACTGTTGCAGGCCGTTTTTCCTTTTATCATTTCGGCCCAGAAAATCACCTATTCTGAACCGGAAAGGGAAGATAGCCGCCGTACCGATTTCGAGATCATCGGTAAAGTAGGCAGCAACACCCTCATATTTAAAAATAATCGCAATGATAATGCCATTAGTGTGTACAACAGCGAGTTAAAGCTGCTCGACCGCGTGAAGCTGGATTATTTGGACGACCGTTGGATTAATGTGGATTTTGTTCCTTACGCCGATCATGTTTGGATGATTTATCAGTTTCAGCGCCGCAGCATTGTGTACTGCATGGGCGTAAAGCTCGATCCCAACGCCAAACGCATGAGTGACCCAATTGAGCTCGACACTACCCGCATAGGCTGGGCGGCCAGCAATAAGCTGTATACTACCATTTACAGCGACGACAAGCAAAAGGTCATGATCTTTAAGATCAATAACCGCAACCCAAAAAACTTTCTGTTTACCACCCTGCTTTTCAACGCCGAATTGCAACTGCAGTATAAGCACCATATGAGCATGAATATGGAGGAGCGGAATGACTATTTTACCGATTTTTTGTTAGACAATGATGGCGATATGGTGTTTGGCAAATTCGTTCGTAAAAACGGCAGCGATTATATCAGCAACCTTCAACTGATCACCAAAAAAGCCGGCGAAGAAAGATTTTCGGTACGCGATTTAAATAAGCAGGACGAACGGGTGCTTGATGAGGTGAAGGTTAAAATCGATAATACTAACAAACGTTATTTATTTTCGGCCCTTTATTACAAACAAAAACGGGGTAATGTAGAAGGTTTGTATTCGGTAATATGGGATAAGGCCGCCGATTCAATTTATAAAGAAACCCTTCAGGTTTTTAACGACGATTTACGCAAGCAGGCAAAAGGCCCCGATGCCAACCTGCGCATTGCTTTTAATGATTATTTTATCAGCGACATCATTATAAAACGCGATGGGGGGTACCTTCTTACCGCCGAATCGATGTACACCACTTCGCGTGGAGGTACCTTTAACCGGTGGGATTACCTGTACTGGAACAATCCCTGGGCTTCTCCGCTCGATTACTACTACTGGTCGCCGTATTACAGTCCATGGCGATCGCCCTGGAACCGTTACGGAGGATCATCGGCTACCCGCTATCATGCCGAAAATATTATGGTGCTTTCATTCGATAAGGACCAGAACCTTGAATGGAGCAATGTGATTTCAAAAACCCAGTTCGACGATGAAACAGATGCCCTCGTTTCGCATTCTTTAATGAATACCGGAGGCGAATTACACTTTCTATTCAATTTATATGAGCGCCGTACGTTATTACTAAACGACCACAGCATTGGTCCCGATGGTAAAATTACCCGGCATCCTACGCTCAAGAACCTCGAAAGAGGGGTAGAGTTTATGCCGAGGCTGGGTAAGCAGGTAAGCGCAGGCTCTATGATTGTTCCCTGTCAATACCGAAACTATCTTACTTTCGCCAAAATTGATTTTTAAATTACTGTTTGAGTGACAGGAATATTTAAGCAAAAATCCTCCAGTAATATTCTGTTATTGCTGGTTTATGGATTAATATTAAAGTTCAATCGTCTTTTGAATCCTTTGGGTCCGTTACAACAACCCGAAGATCATTTCCTGTATACCTGGCTCATTGGCTTCATGAAGCCTTTGCATATGTCTCCGGTACTGTATGTATTAATGGCTTTTTTATTATTATACAGCCAGGCTTTGTTGTTTAACCGCATTTGCAACGAACAAAAGCTGCTGTCGAGGCCCAGTTACCTGCCGGCCATGGCTCATATGCTGTCGACCTCGCTTTTTGTTGATTGGAACTATTTTTCGGCGCCGCTGCTGGCCAATTCTTTTTTGATCTGGATTTATTACCGCATGACCACCCTGCCGAATATTCAAAAACCGGCTTCCGCCATTTTTAATATCGGGGTACTGATGGGTATTGTAACCCTGTTATACCGGCCGGCGGTTGTTTTTGTTGTGCTGGTATTGCTGGCCCTGTTTATTATGCGGCCCTTCAGGCTGCGCGAATGGGCTATTAATATATTGGGTATTACCATGCCGTATTATTTTCTGGCCCTGTTGTTATACCTCACCAATCAGTGGGACTGGAATAAAATAAAACCGGTTTTTAGCATTTCTTTGCCGGCCATTCCGTCTTCGATTGATATCACCATCAGCATCGTATTACTGATTGTACCGTTTATGATCGGCGGTTATTTTGTTCAGGCCAATCTTAATAAAATGTACATCCATGTACGAAAAAGCTGGAGCCTGCTGCTGTTATACCTCATTATAGCTATGTTGATCATTATGGCCGAAGGCAACAGCATTAATGAAAGATTTTATGTACGTTGGTTGCTGTGCTCGGTTCCCATCACAGCCTTTCATGCGGCTGCTTATTTTTATCCCAACTCGCGCCGTTTTCCCATGATTTTGCACTGGATATTGTTTGGGTATGCTATATACTTAAATTATTGGATAAACTGATATTAGAAGGCAGTGGGCAGCAGGCAATAGGCAGTGCAGGTTTCAGGTCACCGGTTGCCGGTTTCCTGTTCCCCGGTACCCGGAAACTGGTAACAGGTAACATTTGCACCTGTGAAGAACCACAAACCATAAACCACAAACCACAAACAATAACTATCTTTGCCCCTCATCTAAATACCCGCTAAATGAAATTTGGTGTTGTAGTTTTTCCCGGCTCCAATTGTGATCGCGATATGCAGGATTCGCTGCAAAATGATCTGAATCAGGAAGTAATCATGTTATGGCATAAAGAGAAGGATCTCAGTATGTTTTCAACTGATGACTGTATCATATTGCCCGGTGGTTTTTCGTATGGCGACTATTTACGCTGTGGTGCCATTTCAAGGTTCAGTCCGATGATGCAAAGTGTAATAGAATTCGCCCAAAAAGGCGGAAAAGTATTGGGCGTTTGCAACGGGTTCCAGATCCTATGCGAAGCGCATTTATTGCCCGGAGCGTTATTACGCAATGCCAATCAACAGTTTATATGTAAAAATGTGTATTTGAAGGGCGTTGGTTCACCCGATAAAGCGTTAAAAATACCAATTGCACATGGCGAAGGAAGATATTATGCCGATGAAGCAACATTGAATAAGCTGGAAGAAAATAATCAGGTGATATATCGTTATTGCGATGAAAACGGAAATATTACTCCACAGGCCAATCCCAATGGCGCCATTCGCAATATTGCCGGAATCTGTAATGCCCAGCGCAACGTATTTGGTATGATGCCGCACCCCGAACGAGCCACTTCCGAATCGTTGGGAAATACCGACGGTCGCATCATCATGCAAAACCTGATCATGAAGGCAACGGCGGGGTTTGTCACTGAAAAAACGGCGTTGATCAATTTTTAAAGAATTATTAGGATTATTTCTTAGACTTTTGAGACAGGAAAACTGTTTTAATAGTTAAACAAAAACAACATGAAGTCAACCCTACTTTCTCTTTTGGTAATGGTGATTGGTGTAGCGGCATTTGCACAATCAAGTAAAGAAGTAAAATGGACGTTTTCGGCCAAAAAAATAGCCGATAAAACGTACGAAGTTCATTTAACCGCAACAGTGAACGGCGACTGGCATATTTATTCGCAAAATGTAGGCGTAGATGGTCCGATTCCTACTTCATTTACGTTTACCAAAAACCCGTTGGTAGTATTTGACGGAAAAGTAGCGGAAAACGGAAAACTGATAAAGAAGAACGAAGAAGTGTGGGGTGGAGAAGTGCATTATTATGAAAAAACAGTTGATTTTGTACAAAAGGTGAAAATAAAAGGTGGCAAAACCAATCTGGCCGGCAAAGTTGAGTTCATGGTATGTAATGATGAAAAATGCCTACCGCCTGCCGAAACCAATTTTTCAGTTGCTATCGGAGGATAATTCCTGCATGAAAGTAAAATATCATAAAACGGGTTCTTGCTGAAAGAACTCGTTTATTTTTTTAAATATATCCAATTCATTAAAGTAGCGTGATGAAGCCGATTTTTACGTTGTTCGCTGTTTTGTTCCTGTTTTTTTCAACAACTGTTTCTGCACAGGACTCAAACGGAGTGAAGTTCTCATATTCGTACCAGCGTTTAAATGATAAAGAAGTTTTGTTAACTATACATGCCCATGTAAACGCGGGTGGTAAATTATATTCTGTAAACAAAGTTTCTGATGATGCTCTTTATTCTACAGTCTCTTTCGATTCAACGGTACACCCGCTGCTGAAAGGAGCACTTACTGAACAGGGATCGGTAAAAACAGAAAAAGATAGCTCTATTGGCGGTATTGAAGTAAAATTTGTTACAGACTCCCTTGTATGGCAGCAAAAAGCATTGTTGCCGGATACTACTAAAAAAAGTTTTGAAGGAAAGGTTACTTATCTCGTTAAATCGGGTAATGATTATAAATCAGGTGAAGAGGAATTTACCATAACGGTTATGCCAGGCAGCGGGGCTTCGAAAGATGGCGCCTATAAAGATGCAGATGATAAAAAGAAGATGTCAATGTGGTCTTTCTTTTTGGGTGGCTTACTGGCCGGGTTTGGCGCATTCATTATGCCTTGTATTTACGCTATGGTTCCTGTAACCGTAAGCTTTTTCACCAAACGAAGCACCAGTCGCCGGCAGGGAATTAAAAATGCGTTGATATATTCATTATCGATCATTTCAATTTTTACAGGAGCAGGCTTTTTAATAACTCTTTTGTTCGGGCCCGGCGCTTTAAATGCATTGGCCAGCAGCGCCTTTTTCAATGTATTCGTATTTCTGATGTTTGTGCTGTTTGGTATTTCGTTTTTGGGTGCCTTTGAAATAACGCTGCCTGCCTCGTGGAGCAATAAAATGGATTCAAAAGCGAACTTCAGCAGCTTTTCAGGTATTTTCTTTATGGCGCTTACGCTGGTGATCGTTTCGTTTTCGTGTACGGTACCGTTTATTGGCTTATTAACGGTATGGACTTCGAAAGGCGGTATGCTGGCGCCTTTGATCGGTTTTCTGGGCTTTTCTTTAGCCTTATCGTTGCCTTTTGCATTGTTTGCATTTTTTCCGGCGCTCTTAAATAAAATGGCCAAATCGGGTGGCTGGTTAAATACAGTTAAAGTAGCGTTGGGATTTGTTGAACTGGCTTTGGCCTTGAAGTTTTTATCAAGCGCCGACCTGGCCTATCACTGGCGTTTGTTAGACCGTGAAGTTTACCTGAGCTTATGGATCGTGATTTTTGGATTACTCGGTTTATACCTGTTGGGTAAACTGAAGTTTCATCACGATGATAATTTGCCAAAGAACGATTATGGTCATCCGTATTTAACGGTGACCCGGTTGTTTTTTGCTATTGCAGCATTAACATTTACCGTTTACCTGGTGCCGGGTTTATGGGGTGCGCCGCTTAAAGGCATCAGCGCCTGGTTACCCGAAATGCGCACGCAGGATTTTAATCTGAACAAAACGGTGGTACGTGAAGCAGAACCTGCAACCGGTGATCCGGCTATTCAACCGAAAAAATATACGGATATACTTGAGTCGGAAGTACCGGGTGTAAAGGCATTTTTCGATTATGAAGAAGCAGTGGCGGCTGCAAAGCAGCTGAAGAAGCCTTTAATGATCGATTTTACAGGGCATAGCTGTGCCAATTGTCGTAAAATGGAGCAGGAAGTATTAAGCGATCCTGAGATAATGAAACGCCTGCAGCAGAATTTTGTAGTGGTATCGCTTTATGTTGATGATAAGTATAAGCTTCCGGAAAATGAATGGTATAAATCGAAAGACGGATCGATGATAAAGAATCTGGGAACAAAGAACCTCGATTTTGAAGTGAACCTCACACAAAACGGCGCACAGCCGCAATATGTTTTTGTTGATGGAAATGGGATCCTCATTAAAAATGCAGGTGGCTATGTATCGGATATTCCCAGGTTTATTAAAATACTGGATGAAGTAAAAGGGGCTTATAAGCCGTAAAAAATATTTTTCAATAAAACAAAAGGGTGGACGCTTTTCAAAAAGGTGCCCACCCTTTTAGCTTTTTTACTGGCAATCGTAATAGTAATAACGGGCGTATCTGCTCGAATCTGTAGTGGGAGTATATGGCATCCAGGTAAAAACACTCTGTGCTACTCTGCCTGAATCTAATTTGTAAGTAATATAGTATCCCTCTCCGTCATATCCACCCGGATTGGTGGATGTTCTCTTTTTAAGCATGTTTTTATTGAAGGGAATGGTTTCCTCAAATAAACCCAGGGGTACAGTCCATTGGCTTATCAATGACAAGGTGATATTTATATTGGGAATAGTGTCGTATTCGTATGTTATTTTATTTTTCGAAATACCGCCCACGAAAATTTCTTTTGCAGTTATGTTGCCATTTTGAACCGTGTAGCGATACTCCACACTATCCCATTGACCATTCCAATAGGAACGTTGATACTCTATACATTTTTCGGGAATAGAAGTTGAGCCATATACATACCGTCTGCGTATTGAATCGGCAAATTTGAAACTGTACATGTTACTAACAAGACCATTGCCCGTGTATGTATAGGTTGCAGGAGCCCCGGGAGACGTTACCTGTATTAAACGGCCGGAATCATCATAGTTTAATAAATAGTCGTCATTCTCATTCCAATAAGGAATTTGAGCATTCACTTTTGTTAGTTTACCCGAAGCATCATATGAAAACGTAAAAATGGTGTCGGTGCCGGTTCCATTATGTATGCCCTGGATCATTTTAACCAGCTTGCATTTTTTGTTGACTTCAGTTGGCGTGTTTTCCGGGTCAGTCAGGGAATTATCATCACGCTGACAGGAAATAATAAAAAGCAATACCGAAAAGTACAGAAACTTTTTGTGCATATAATAGCATTGATTATGATTAATTCGCCTGTACTTTTTTCTGGTAATACTTTCTGGTTTATGCGCAGCAGGGAATGTAAAAATGCTGGTTATACTATGGTGGAAATTGAGAGGATAGTGGAATAGGCGGGCAAAGGTAAATAATAGTTGATATGTTTTAATGGAAATCAGGAAGCCAACGCTATTTCTTCAGCAATGATTAACGGGCCAGGTTAAAAATCATCGACACTGCATATTGGTGAACCTGCAGGCTGCATTAAGTTGTATGCACAGTGAGCTCAGGTTTCGGCTCGTTGAGTTGATGCTTTAATAACCTGAATTATTATTACTGCAATGCAAGTGTTAGCTGTTACCATTTGATTTAACCTCACTGCAACGCGCGTTTGGGGTGTGGTAAAGCTAATTGTAATTGCTGCATCTTGAAATGAGGATAGTGCATGTCAGTTAATAGCCATTGTATGGCGTGTTATAACCTCTGTCTTATCCTGCAGGAGGTAACACCCGGCGGGTTATTGGTACTAACGGCCTGGCCATATGAAAGGCCCGGCAGGTAAGGGGTATTACGCAGCTGGCTGTATGAAAAAAACAGCTGGTTGAATGATACAACCCGCCTGGCGAATGAAACACCCGGCGGGTTATTGGTACTACCGGCCTGGCCATATGAAAGGCCCGGCAGGTAAGGGATATTACTCAGCTGGCTGTATGAAAAAAACAGCTGGTTGAATGGTACAACCCGTTTGCGGAATGAAATACCCGGCGGGTTATTGGTACTACCAGCCTGGCCATATGAAAGGCCCGGCAGGTGAAGGGTACTACTCAGCTTGCTGATTCAAACACCCGGTGGGTCATAGTTAAAACTCAACATGCGGTATGAAAAAACAAACAGGTGAAATGATCAACCGGGCTTACAGTATGAAAAACCAGACAGGCGTAGGGTACAATTAAATTTGCGGTATAAAAATCAGGCAGGATGATTCAAACACCCCATCAGCAGGCGGGGACGGGCGTGTGGGGCGGGCATAAAAAAATCCCGCTCGGCCCGAGCGGGATTTCAATTAGGCGTCATTCTGTTCCAGCCTTCCGGCAAGCAAGCAATTCAGGAAAATGGGCCCGGATGGAGGGCCAGAATGACAATATTTTTTACTTGGTTTGTCAAATTTAATCAGCTTACCGTTCCCTTTTTTCGATGTGCTGTTAAATTTTTTCACAAAACACAACGTAAGTACCCAAAGTAAAAAAACTACAATGCGATCTTCTTTTGTAACATCATTTTGCGTAAGTTAATCAGGCCGTAACGCATTCTGCCTAAAGCAGTGTTAATGCTGCAATTGGTGAGCGCTGCGATTTCTTTAAAACTTAAATCGGCATAATGACGCAAAATTATCACCTCCCGTTGATCATCGGGTAACAGATCGAGCATCTGACGAACGCGGTCATAGCTTTGACGTTTCATCATTTTCTGATCTGCACCGTCTTCTGTGAAATTAATCACTTCAAATATATCCCTGTCGTCGCTGGTTTTAATGGCAGGGGTACGTTTTACTTTACGAAAGTGATCAACACACAGGTTGTGAGCAATACGCATTGCCCAGGGAAGGAACTTTCCTTCCTCGGTGTACCGGCCTCCGCGAATGGTGTCAATAATCTTGATAAGTACATCCTGGAAAATATCTTCTGCGAGATATTTGTCTTTCACAAGGAACAAAATGGAAGTGTACATTTTTTCTTTGTGGCGCAGGATTAATGTTTCAAGAGCATACAAGTCTCCATCCTGGAAGTCCTGGATTAATTCATGGTCTGTTTTTTTACGTAGTGAACTCATAAACTTCTACGGTTTTTGAAGGTGATAGGATATTTATTAAATGGATTTTTATTTTGAATGGTTTTTCTGAGTAGAAGTGTCCGTGTCGATAGGCGGTGTGATTTAGTTTTCAGTTTCGTTGTACAAATTACCAACTAAAGATAGAGACTTTTTTGAAAAAAGCAAACTTTATAGAATATTTAGATTTTTTTACCCAATAACCGCTAAAGAAACTATTTATTAAAAGCCCCCATAATGCAATAAATTTGTAGTCTTTTATTTTTTATGGCAGTTACAACAAGTAAAAACCCGGTAGCAGGCCCTGCGCCGAAAGCTTTAGATAATATATATATAAAGGGAGCGCGGGTGCATAACTTAAAAAATATATCGGTCGAAATACCGCGCAATAAATTAATAGTGGTAACGGGAGTGTCGGGGTCGGGGAAATCTTCTCTTACTATCGACACCTTATTTGCCGAAGGTCAGCGCCGTTATGCCGAAAGTTTGAGTGCGTATGCCCGTCAGTTCATGGCCCGCATGGTAAAACCCGATGTGGATTATATCAAGGGACTTTGCCCGGCTATTGCGATCGAACAAAAGGTAATTACCCGAACACCCCGAAGCACTGTAGGTAGCATGACGGAAATTTACGATTACCTGCGTTTGTTATACGCACGTACGGGTAAAACCATTTCCCCTGTTTCAGGACGTGAGGTAAAAAAAGATGATGTAAATGATGTAATAGGGGCCATCGCAGCTTTAAATACGGGCGATAAAGTGCTCATTCTGATACCGTTTAAACAGCACAAAAACCGGAAAGCGCAGGAAGAATTAAGCATTTTGATGCAGAAAGGCTTTTCCCGATTGTATAACGGCGAAATACTACGCATTGAAGAGTTGATGGATCCTTCGACTTCGCTCAGGACTGAATTTAAGCCTTCGGCCAATACCTATGTGCTTATCGACCGGCTGGTAGTAAAAGATTTTGATGAAGACGACCGCCATCGCATGGCCGATTCAATCGGCACCGCATTTTATGAAGGCGAAGGTGAATTGCAGCTCGAAGTGAACGGCAGCAAAAAATTACAATTCAGCAACCGCTTCGAGCTCGATGGAATGCAGTTTGAAGAACCGGTGCCCAATTTATTTTCGTTTAATAACCCCTTCGGCGCTTGTCCTACCTGTGAAGGTTTCAGCCAGGTGCTGGGCATCGACGAAGACCTTGTTATTCCCGATAAACGTTTAAGCGTTTATGAAGGAGCGGTAGCACCCTGGAAAGGCGAAAAGCTGGGGGCGTGGAAAGACCAGTTTATACGTGGTTCGCGTAAATTTAATTTCCCGGTTCATAAAGCGATCATCGATCTTACCAAAGAACAGTACAAAGTATTGTGGCAGGGCAATGAGTTTGTAAATGGCATCAACGACTTTTTTAAAGAGGTTGAACAGAATTTGTATAAAGTACAATATAGGGTTTTGCTATCGCGCTACCGGGGTAGAACATTGTGTCCTGATTGCAATGGGTATCGTTTACGCAAAGAAGCTTTGTATGTAAAAGTAGCTGATCGTCATATTGGCGAGTTATGCGAAATGCCGGTATCGGAGCTTACCCAATGGTTTGCATCGCTGCAGCTGAGCGATTACGACAAAAAAGTAGCCAAACGTATTTTAATAGAAATACATCACCGGTTAAAAACCCTGCTCGATGTGGGCCTGGGATATCTTACGCTGAACCGCCTGGCCAATTCGTTAAGCGGCGGCGAAAGTCAGCGTATACAGTTAACCCGCTCGCTGGGCAGTAACCTTACCAATTCATTGTATATTCTGGATGAACCTTCAATAGGCCTGCATTCGCGCGATACACAACGGCTGATACGGGTATTAAAAGAACTGCGCGATCTGGGCAATACGGTAGTGGTGGTTGAGCACGACGAAATGATGATGCGCGAAGCCGATTATATTATTGATATGGGCCCGCTGGCATCGCACCTCGGTGGTGAAGTGGTAGCACAGGGTAATTATGATGCTATTATTAAGAACGAAAAAAGTTTAACCGGCAAGTACCTGCGCGGCGATCTGCAAATTGAAGTGCCCCGAATAGTGCGTAAATGGAACCGGTCGGTAACTGTGGAAGGCGCCCGTCAAAATAATCTGAAAGATATTAACGTACAATTTCCGCTGAACCTGTTGTGTGTAGTAAGCGGCGTGAGTGGAAGCGGCAAAACAACGCTGGTAAAACAAATATTATATCCTGCGCTGAAAAAACTGAAAGGCGAACCTGTTGATAAATCCGGTTTGCACAAAGCTATCAGCGGCGATGTGGATTACATATCGCAGATTGAAATGGTTGACCAGAACCCCATCGGTAAATCGAGCCGCAGCAACCCGGTAACTTATATTAAGGCATGGGATGAAGTAAGGGACCTGTTTTCAAAACAACCCCTTGCCAAAATGCGCGGATTTCAACCCAAGCATTTTTCGTTTAATGTTGACGGTGGCCGCTGCGATACCTGTAAAGGCGAAGGCGAACAGATTGTTGAAATGCAGTTTCTGGCCGATGTGCATTTAACCTGTGAAGTATGTGGTGGTAAAAAATTCAAGGAAGAAGTGCTGGAGGTGACCTACAAAGAAAAGAACGTGTATGAAGTGCTGGAGATGAGCGTTGATGAAGCGCTTGAATTTTTTAAAGATGAAAAAGACATTGTTTCCAAAATAAAACCGCTGAGCGATGTAGGTTTAGGTTATGTGAAACTGGGGCAATCGTCCGATACTTTATCGGGCGGTGAAGCGCAGCGTGTAAAGCTGGCATCTTTCCTTGGCAAAGGCCGTTCGCAAGGTCACATTCTTTTCATATTCGACGAACCAACTACCGGTTTGCATTTTCATGATATTAAAAAGCTGCTTGCTTCTTTCAATGCATTGATCGAGCAGGGCCACTCCATTTTAGTGATCGAGCACAATACCGATGTGATCAAAAGCGCCGACTACATCATCGACTTAGGTCCCGAGGCCGGCGATGGCGGCGGCAGCCTGGTATATGCCGGCGTACCTGAGGGATTGAAGAAAGTGAAGGAGAGTTATACGGGGAGGTTTTTGGCGTAGCAGGAAGTAAGAAGCAGGAAGTAAAAAGTAAGATAATCGATAAGGGTGAGTTATTCGTTGAATGGCGGATGGCTCACCCTTAACTGTTTATTAATGTATGCATAACAGATAGGTAACATACTTAAGCGTTTAAGAACGTGTATGTTTATGCGGTACATATCCTACAAATTTAACAAGCACCTCAGGAGATAGAATAGTCGTTAGTGATATATTATGGATATATAAATTTTTTTTAATCCGAAAGCTGCACGTCTATTGCCAAAATCTACACGGTTATGGGCAAAATCAACACGCTTATAAAATTTATTGTATGAATTATTTTTTAATCGGGATTTAATTCTAAATTCAACATGCCTAACTGCTTAAACCTTGATCGCCAAAACAACCATAACCTTAACAGTAACCTTTCTTATTAACCTTACTTATAGTAAGGCATTCTCTCAAACGGAGAACAATGTACCTCACATTGATACTACGGTTACAAAAAGCAATCACCTCATTCACGGTGTAGACAGTATTGCCAAAGGCAAAATCAATAATTACAAGAGTTCTATAAAGGATGTGTTCACCCTAAGAACACCTGGTATAAAATCAGATACTACGCCCACTCGCTTATTGGCTCCTTATTTTCAGATGAAGAACAGCGTACTTTCTAATTTGCAGGCACAACAGCGAAAACTCACCGACATGACCAGGGTAAATAACCTGTTGCCTTTGTCGGCCATAAATAAGAATCCTATCGCATTGAACCATACTGCTGCAGAATATAACAGAACCGATAACGAAGGCTCATATGTTACTCCCTCTGGCCGTACCTGGTACGGCGATTTTGAAGTAAGCAGCAGCTGGTCGATTGCCACCATACCTTTTGATGTTCATTTTAATAACCAAACCTGGAACGATGTTTCAAACAATAATTTTTCTAACCTCGCTGTTCAATTCAATAAAGAGGACTATTTGCAGCAGCTAAAGAAAAATCTGAAAGATAAATTCAATCCTGAAGAATTTTTAGCAACTGATATACGCAACCAGATTAACGGCATGAAACAACAGGCAGAGCAGTCGTTAAAAAAAGACCTCGAAAAAATAAACGAGGGCTTTGGCGATCAGCTGAAAGATAAGATCGGTGAGCTCGGCGACTTAAAAACAATGATGTCGAAAGATGTTCATTCTGTGCGTGAGCAATTGCTGAATAGCCAGTATATACAATCTGTTGCCGACAAAGAAAAGCTGCTGGCCGAATTGCAAAACAAAAAAAATACAGGCCAGCCCGTTAATGAAAATGAACTGCAGCAATTACAACAGGATGTAGCAAAAGTAAAAGGTGTAAATGCGTTGGTTCAAAAGGTAGAAGAGTATAAAAGCAAATGGGAATCATCGGGCGTAACGAAAAAGATGAAGCAACTGGAGTTGCTTGATAAAAAGCAACTCGATAAAATTGCAAAAGACCCTGCTACTACAGTTAAACTGGCCAAAGAACATTTACAGCTCAACGGTTTACAAAAGCTTTTTTTGAAGCTCAACACACTTAATATCGGTCAAAATACTTTATCTGAAAGCCGGTTATCGGTGCAGCATTTGCTGAACAAAGGCATCAATACCGAAATCTTTGATAAGAACCGGTTTATGATGCTGGGAATGGGTAAGCTCAAAACCTTTAATTCGATACTCGATCAGCCATTTAGCAACAGCGTGCTTTCGAACGATGGTAATGCCAAAATGATCAGTGTGGGAATAGGCAGTAGTTCGGCCGCCAACTCACGCGTTTCGATAATGACCTATAACCAGTCGCTTGGTTCGTTAAACAATTTTGCTTCGCTGAGTGGCTTAACGGCTACCAACAGTTTTCGCAGCACAGTAGTTACCACCATCAGCAACGAAATGCCTGTTGGTGAAAGAGGTAGCATCACCGCTGAGCTATCGCGCTCGGCCACTACATACAACCAAACGGTTGAATCTGACAGCACCTTGCCTGGCAAAACTGCCACACAACGTATGTTGAATTCAGACAATTTATTGAACAGCATGGCCTTTGCCCTGAAGTACGAAGATGAACTGGTTGATCAGGATTTATCGTACGGAGTGCATGCGAATATGACTGCACCAGGATATACCAATCCCGGTAATTCGTTCTTAACCTCGGGTGGTAAGGAGTTTGGATTAAATGTTAAGAAGTCGTTCTGGAAAAGAAAACTTCAGGCATCGGTAAAAAGCGATATGCGCGAATATAACTTTAGCGATGAAGGCGATAAAGTGTGGCGAAATTATTATACGGTGATGGATGTGCGTATGAAATTAAGGAAGGGGCAGTCTGTTGGCCTCCGCTACATGCCCAATAAAATGATCAGGGTACAGGATGGTCAAAAGAGTACCGTGACCTCATTGGAAAGATTAAGTGCCGATGGTACTGTGGCGCAAAGGATTGCAGGCATTTATTATCGTAACAATGTTACCCTTGCCTGGCAAAAAAATAAGTATGTATTGGGAAATGATCCGGTGTTGAATACTTCTTTAACCATGTCGAGCTTTCAAAACATAACACTCAACAGCAAATTGCTTTACCTGAATACGCAGTACGACTATGTTAATAATCATTCGCAGTACGTGTATTTCAATTCCTCTTTTTTAACAGAGGCCGGAATGACTTATCTGTTATTGAAAAAGATCAGTTTATCATCATCGCTTTCATATAACAGTGTAAAAGGCTGGTACAGCCAGGTAGGCATTAAACAATCTGTTTCTGGCCATCTGAATGACCGGTTTAATTTCAATATCTATGTTGATGCCAGAAAGAATTTGAAATTATATCAGCCATTGTTATATGGCTTGTTCCGTACCGATATCAGCATTAATTATTTGATTAAGAAATGAAATGTTGTAAAAATATAGTAGCGTTTTTTGTTTCCTTCCTGCTGTTGCTGGCAACGCAGGGGGTACGGGCACAGATTGCTGTTAATTTTTCACCGGCGATATATGGTCAATCGCTCGATGGGTTGGCTTATGCACAGATCATCAGCACATCACCCACTGATCTGCATGCAAACCTGACCATCAGGGTACGGCAGGGCCGGATGAATGTAGTTACTGTGAAAACGGGCTCGTTATTAATTCATCCCGGCGCCAATGAAATAAACAAATCCGCATTTGCTACAGCACGCTTTGCGTTTGGCAATAATAATTTTGGATTAACAGCCAGTCAAACCGGAAAGTTTCTGGAAGGCGAGTATGAATATTGTTATGAGTTAGATATTTCTGATGCAAAAGATCCGCGTTTGCCGCCTGTATTCGAAAATTGCTTTGTGCAACAGTTGCAGGCGCGAACACCTTTGTTGCTGATAAATCCTGTTGATGGCGATGAAATTTGTAACAGACGGCCGCAATTCATATGGCAGCCTCCTGTGCCATTGCCCGTAGATGCGCGCTTTCGGCTGGTATTAACCGAAGTAAAAGATAAGCAGGATATTGTAGAAGCCATCACCTTTAACCCACCTGTTGTTAACCAGGCAAATATTGCAGGTAATACTTTGTTTTATCCTACCAATGCTCCCGAATTAAAAGAAGGGCAAAAGTATGCATGGCAGGTTGTGGTATATGCTGCGCAGGCTATACTGGCTCGTTCAGAGGTTTGGACTTTTACTTATAAATGTCAGGATAAGGGGAGAGATGTAACAAAGGATAGTTATCGCGAATTAAAAGAAACCGAAGGAGGTGACTTTTATATTGCCGATACCTGGTTGCGTTTTTCGCTGAACAATCCGTATGCTGCAGGGGAGCTTAATTATTCTATTGCCGCTATGGATGATCCGGGTAAACCTGTTAAAGGGTTACCAAACCTGAAACTGATGCCGGGTCTGAATAAGTATGATATTGATCTGTCGGAGAAAAAAGATTTTAAAACAGGCAAAGAATATATACTGATCGTTCACCTGCCTAATAACAGGGACCTGCGATTACGGTTTATTTATAAAAACGAATAAATGCTTTTAAAGAGGATTATCGGTTATTTTTTGAGTACGCTTATTATCAGTTGTACACACCGGTCGCCTCAGCAACGGCTGGCCGATTTTATCAATGACCCTGACAACAAAATAGTGCAGTCGATAAAAGTTGGCGATGTAAAAGTAATTGCCAAATGGCTGCCTGATCAATATCGCAACAACCAATTGGCAACAGGCAATAGTCAATTGGCAAATAACAATCCGCAACCCGATATCCATCCATCCCATGAAGACTACTGTTATTTTAACGTAAGGTTTGAAAAAACGACAGTTAAAAAAACGGCAAACGACAAAGTGTTGTACCTGAATTTCGATATGCAAAACGACTTTAGGTTGGTGTGTGCAGGTGATTCATTAAGCCCGGTAATATGCCAGAAAATTGAAAATGGCATTTCTGGTAGCTATGAATATATGGTAGCATTTCAAAACGACGACACCCGGTTGCAAAAGAGTGATTTTACTCTTTACTACAAGGATAAAATTTTTGGCCTGGGGGATATAGCGTTTGTGTACAGCCAGAAAGATATCCAAAAAATTCCTGGTCTTTAAATCCTGAGCGAATCCGGTAGCTATCGGATGAGCGAAGTGAATCCTGCGATAGTTTAAAAACCATCGTAACAGGATGCAGGGAGCCTATTGTCTAAAAACTAAGCTGAGTGGCTCCGTGATGAATGGAGTCGAAGCGTTGCAAGACTATAAAAAGCACTGAGCGAAGCCTGCCCGACTGCCGGCGGGTCGATGTGCCCATCAATATTTTTCTAATGAAACTAATTGCAAAATACCAGAAACCAATTGCTGCATTTCTATTGCTGGTTATGACCCTTGAACTGATAACACCGGCAACAGTATATGGATTAACCTCAGGTCCTTCACAGCCCGAAATGCATGGCTTTGAACCAATAGGCAATTCCGACATGGTGGATCTTTTCACCGGCGACTTTTCGTATAACATTCCGTTACTCGATGTAGGAGGGTATCCGGTAAACCTGGCCTATCATTCCGGCTCCGGCATGGATGATGAAGCCAGCTGGGTAGGAACAGGCTGGAGTCTTAATACCGGTTCGGTAAACCGACAACTAAGAGGGTTACCCGATGACTTTAACGGCAGCGACAAACAGGAACGCGAATTGTCGATGAAAGATCATATTACTAAAGGTGGAAGATTTTCTGTATCACTCGACCTTTTAGGAATACCGGTTTCAAAAGTTAATAAGAAAAAGAAAAAGAAGAAGCTCAATTTAACGCTTACATTAAGCGCGGGCGTTAAGATTGATAATTACAGGGGGGTAGGAGCCGAAATAGGCGCAAACGCGGGTGCATCGCTTACTGATTACGTAGCGGGTGAGTACACGCAGAAAAAAGAAGATTCTGCGGCCTCAAAACCGCTTGGCTTGCCTTCTGTAGGGGTGAACCTGAGCTCATTCGATGGCGCCAGCGTTTCATTAAATGCGAACATTCTGAAAAAAAGTTTTGACCAGAACGATAAAACACATAGCGTATCAAAGTCTATTGGATTCGGTTATAACTCGAGGTCGGGTTTAACCGGTATGACGCTAAGCTCTTCCTTTAGCTCAGCCAAAGAGATAACAACTGATAAGGGCGTTAAAAAAATGGTCAACACTTACGAGCAGGGCAGTAACGCATTTATTTCCTTCAACAGCGATTCCTATACACCTACTATCGATCATGATATGAAAAACACCTCCTACACTTTATCGGTGAATGGAGGCGGTGAGTTATTTTTTGCATATCTGGGAGCAGGTGTTACCGGTTTTTATTCAAAGCAGGAAGTGGCAAATCACACAAAAAGTTCTGCTGCCTACGGTTATTTAAACAGCGAAAAGGGCGCCAATGATAATTATTCGCTGATGGATTTCAACCGGGAAAAAGATATTCCGTATAACAATCAGGTAAAGTATTTACCTATACCCATACCTACCTATGATTTATTCAGCGCTTCGAGCCAGGATGGGGGAGGGCAGTACCGGTTGTATCGCGGAAGTTCAGGTGTGTATTTTGATCCGCGTGCCGAAAATAAGAGCAATGATTTTACCGTAGGTATTGAAATAGGAGGTGGCGCCTACTTTGATGTAGGAGCCGATCTGTATTTTCAACATATAGAAACCGTATCGCGCAAATGGAAAGACCGGAATAATTTTCTGGGTAAGGGAGATTTTCTGGGCCGGTCAACAGCTTCTCCATTGTTTGAGCCGGCATATTTCAAAAGAATAGGTGAGCCGGTTCCATACGACAACGGTTTCATCAACAAAATAAAAGGCACCGATCCGGTGGCGGTCAACCTTCCCGCTAAAGTATCTGATGCTATCAATGGTCCGGCAGCTTCTGATCTGCTCAGAACAAAAAAATCACCAAACGGCGAAAACACCGAAGTGCTGAAAAGAGATAAACGCGAAGTGCGCAATACTGATTTCAGTTATTTAACGGCTGCAGAAGCAACCAACCATGCACTGGATAAAACCATTAAAGATTATCATCCCGATTCATTGGTGCTGAACGATTGCAATACCAGTGGCATCAAAAATACTTTTTCAAGAGTAGGCGATTATCGTAAAGCCAATCATTTTTCAGAGATCACTATTACCGGCGATGATGGCAAACGATCGGTATTCGGTATTCCGGTGTATAATACCTATCAGGAAGAAGTATCGTTCAGCATAGATCAAAACCTGTCGATGCGTAATAAAGGGCTGATTCAATACAACGATGGTTCTGATAATACTACCGGTAATTCAAAAGGACTGGAGCATTATTACAGTAAAGAAAAAACGCCGTCTTATGCAACGTCTTATTTGCTTACTGCTATCCTTTCGCCCGATTATGTAGATAAAACGGGCAATGGGGTAACCGATGATGACCTGGGTACTGCCGTAAAGTTCAACTATTCAAGGTTAGATAATCTGTATAACTGGCGCACGCCCTTTGCTTTTGGGCAGGACACGGCTAATTATAACGAAGGTTTCATGAGTGATCCTATGGACGACAAAGCCAATTATGTGTATGGCCAAAAAGAAATCTGGTATTTACATTCCATTGAATCAAAAACCATGGTGGCGCATTTTATAATGGGCGATCGTGATGATGCTTTGGGGGTACAAAATAGTCGTGGAGCTGTAGATGTCACACACAAATTAAAATATTTAAAAGAGATCAGGTTGTATTCGAAATCTGATCTGCGGTTGAACAATAATAACCCGGCTATAACAATACCTATAAAGGTGGTTCATTTTGAATATGATTATTCGCTGTACAGAGGTTTGCCCAACAGTGTTAATCATAACGGTAAACTAACGCTAAAGAAGGTATATTTCACATTTGGCGTGAACCAAAAGGGAAAGCTCAATCCTTACGAGTTTACATATGATACAACGGCCTACAATCATTACGATTACCGTCAATACGATCGCTGGGGCACTTTTAAAAATGCTGCCGATAACCCGGGTGGTTTAAACAACTCTGAATTTCCTTACACACTGCAGGATACGGGGCTCACTAATAAATATGTTTCAGCCTGGCAAATGACCGATATAACATTGCCATCGGGTGGAAAGATCCATGTTGCCTACGAATCCGACGATTATGCCTGGGTGCAGGATCGGCGCGCTTCGCAAATGTGCATGCTGCAGGGCGTTGGTACACAGGGTTCATCCACAGGTCTTGCCAATGCAGATTATATATATGTTACGCTGCCTAAAACTGTTAACAGTCAAAGCGAAATGCTGGAGCGATATTTTGAAGGAATTGAAAATTTGTATTACAAGTTTCTGCTCGACCTTGATAACAAGGGCCACAAGGAGTTCGTTCCAGGCTATGCGAAAATTATAGGTACGCCTCAGTTGATCGGCAATAATATTGCAAAAATACAGGTTGAAAAAAAGAGTGGTACAAACACCATTGCCAAATCGGGCTGGCAGTTTGTGCGTATGAGTTTGCCAAAATATGCTTACCCCGGTTCTGATAATTATTTAGATGATGGTTCAAACCTGAAGAAAGCGGTAAAAGCCCTGGTAACAGCGTTTGGCACCATCAAGGAATTGATTTATGGTTTTGACAAAAGAGCTAAGAAAAATCATTATTCCGATAATGTTGATCTGTCTAAGTCATGGGTTCGCTTGTGTTCGCCTGAGTGGAAAAAACTGGGAGGTGGCAGCAGGGTAAAAAGAATAGATATTTCTGATGACTGGGCTGCCATGTCGGGTGCCAGCGGGGCAAAAACAGCAACCTATAGCCAGATATATGATTACACCACTGTGGATAGTAAAGGAAGAACTATTTCAAGTGGCGTTGCTTCGTACGAACCATTGCTGGGTAATGATGAAAACCCCTTCCGTCAGCCCATTCGCTATAAGCAAAAGGAGTTTCTGGGGCTTGATAATTATTATTACATCGAAGAACCTTTCGGCGAATCGTTCTTCCCTGCAGCCAGTGTGGGATATAGCAGAGTATCTGTAAAATCAATAGGGGCCGGTGATGCAGAAACGGTGAATCGAACCGGGGTTACTGTAAGTGAATTTTTTACTGC
The DNA here is from genome assembly GCF_059587045.1 of Niastella sp. sgz303648. Lineage (NCBI taxonomy): Bacteria > Pseudomonadati > Bacteroidota > Chitinophagia > Chitinophagales > Chitinophagaceae > Niastella > Niastella sp. sgz303648. The sequence continues at coordinate 568,719 of NZ_JCAPSW010000006.1, forward strand.
CAAAGAATATCCTACTCAGGTTAACATAACAAGTTTACAGCAACGCAATCCCGGCACCGGTAAATTGTTTAAGCTCATCAGCAATAAAGAAGTTGAAAACACCGGGCTATCGCAGGGGTATTCTATCGAATTGAATGATATGCATGGAAAGCCCAAATCGGTGAAGGTATTTAACAAGTCGGGCGAGAATATTTCAAGCATGGAATATTTTTATCAAACCGAGAATGAGCTGGCAGAAAAGAAAAAACTCCGGAACAATGTAAAAGTGATCGGCAGCAATGGAGTTGTATCCGACGGCACCATTGGCATGGATGTGGAAATGTTTAACGATATGCGCCAGCAAACCACCGATAACCTGGGGATTAGTGTAAAAGTGAGTGGTGGCTCAGGCATGATCCTTATTTTCCCCCTGCCTTTCTTTTTCCCTGGTATTGGCGTGAACTACGACAGGCGCTGCTACCGGGCTGCTTCAACCGTAAAAATTATACAGCGGTTTGCCATTCAATACAAAACCCGCAAAATGGAGAATGGTTCTTCCATTACCAGCGAAAATTTATTGTGGGATGCCGAAACCGGCAATGTTTTACTTACCAAAACACAAAATGAATTTGACGATCCGGTGTATTCCATGGCTTACCCGGCGCATTGGGTATATGATGGAATGGGGCAGGCATATCAAAACCTCGGAACCATATTCAGTAACTTTTCTACGGGCAGCAATGGCGAAATAACCAATTCGGCTTATAGTTCCATATTAGTGCCCGGCGATGAACTGATTGATATCGATGCAGGTGCGAAGTATTGGGTAATAAACTCACCTGTCAGCAGCGTATACAGCAAACGGTTAATCGACAAAGACGGCAACCTGCAACAGATCAGCAATCAAACGTTAAAGGTGCTTCGTTCGGGCCGCAGGAATATGGCCAATGCAGGTATTGCTACTATTACTTCATTGAATAATCCCATTGTTGGCGACAGGCTTGATGTAAGCCAGCTTACCAAAGTGCTGGATGCAAAAGCTACCGTGTTTAATGAAGAGTGGAGCGTGCCTTTTTATTGCGTTACCTGTCCTGATGGATACCAGAAGTCTGCTGATGGAAGTTATTGCTATATAGAAACACATCCTGATTCAACAGCAGGTTGCTTTACTGTATGCCAGGGTAGTCACGACGGCAGTTACTCATCTCAGGGAACCTTTATATATGCTCCCGGATATAATACCAACGGTACAGGTACAGTAGTTGACTCCGTTACAAATCCTTATAATGAGATTTGGGTGGGTGGTTCATGTAGCAGAGGTAATGCTTCATTTGCAGCCAGGATGGCTGTACAACAACCGGCAACAACCGGTACAGATTCTTCGCAAATGACCCTGATGACCGCCCGCTCTGCGGTTACTACTGCTGATGCCAGTATCGCTGCAGCGCCTACAGGTTGTTTGGGTGATCCTGATACAGCCTGGAACACAAGTTACTGTGGTCCTTTACACCGCAGCGGTATCTGGACCTGCCAGAGTTATGTTTCTTCATCTAACCGCACTCCAACCGGCCAATGGCTTGGTTTCTCGAGGTGCGTTACTGTTAATGCCACTAAAACATATTATGTAGGGATTGCCGGTGATAATATGATTAAGTTTACTGTAGACGGAAAAGTGATGTTGGATATTGAAACGTGTAGTAGCCAGAGTCCTTTTAACAGATGGCGTATTTATCCAATTGAATTAACTGCAGGACAGCCTCATATCATTGAATTAATGGGTTATAACTGTGGAGGCCCTGCTTCTTTTGGCGCTGAAATATATGATAATACAGTTTCGGAACTGGTTAATGCAACAAGTGTTGATGCATTGAACCTTGTTTTCAGCAGCCGGCAAATGGTGGGGCATAATTTAGATATAGGATTATATACCTGTCCCAGTGGTTATGCGCTGAATGCATGCACATCACCCTTTACCTGCCGGCTAATTCTGCCGATCAATAAAACAATAAACCCCTACTATACCGGATTAAAAGGTAACTGGCGTCCACAGTCCCAATATGCTTATCAGGTAGCCCGCGAAAACATAACCGGTAACACGAATGTTTTTGGCAGCACGAATATCAGGAAATCAGGCGCCTATAGCATATTCAATCCATTCTGGCAATATAATTATACATCCTCCGCATGGCAAAGCAATCCGGCCAGTGATCAGCGCTGGATAGCTGCGAATGAAGTCACCTATTTTAATACAAAAGGGCTGGAAGTTGAAAATAAGGATGCATTGAACCGGTACAGTTCTGCTTTGTTCGGATATCTTGAATCGTTACCTGTAGCGGTGGCATCAAATGCACAATACCGCGAGATTGGGTATGACGGATTTGAAGATTATGGGTTTACGTTGGATTGTTCGCAACAAAGCTGTGATTCGGGTCACTTCTCTTTCCGTAAACTGTTAAACGGCTCAACGATAACTACTACAACCACCAATGCACATAGTGGTAAATATAGTTTGCAATTGAATGGTTCTGTAACCTTAACCAAATCAGTGTACACCGCTTCTACTGATCCGCTGTATGCTTTTGATAATGGCAAATATGTTTACAAGACGAACGAACTGGCAAAAGGCTTTTCACCCATTCCCGGCAAAAAATACGTACTGAGCTTTTGGGTGAAAGATGGCAGCCCCCGCGATGCAACTACCCAGGTGCAGGCGATAGTAAACGGAACCAATCTGGTTAATAGTTCTGCCAAATGGCCCATCGTAGAAGGCTGGAAGCGCATAGAGGCGTCGTTTGTATTGCCATCGATGGCAACCGGTTTTTCGTTGCAGTTACAGGGTAGCGGCACCATTTATATCGATGATATACGTATACATCCGTTCGACGGACAGCTGAAATCATTTGCGTATGACCCATCGAGCCAGCGCCTGTGGGCCGAACTGGATGAAAACAACTTTGCTACTTTTTATGAATATGATGATGAAGGCATTTTGATACGGGTGAAAAAAGAAACCGAGCGCGGCATTATGACGATACGCGAAACGCGGTCGTCGTACAGGAAGAGGTAATAGAGCTCCGGCCTTCAGGCCGGAGAAACAAAAATTAAAAACATGCAAACAGGAAACAAAATATTGAAAACAGCAGGCTGGATAGCAGGCATCGGCGCGCTGGTGTTGATTTGCTCGGTGGCCGTTACGCAATATCAGAAAAAGTATGCAGCACAGAAAAACCAGCCGGTTGCTGTTAACAATGCCAAAGAACCCGAAAGGTCTGCTGTGCAGGACGAAGACAGCGTTGAAATAGTGGGTACGCCAACAGGCGATGATCCGTGGAAGGAAGTGGCCAAACTGGTAGATGCCTATTACTTAAAAACCGGTATGGAATACAAAGGGTCTATTAAAGTAATTGACGATAATGGCGATAAGGAAAAGGTGCTCGAAGTACAACCTTTTGAATACACCATACTGAACCAGGATTATTATTACCGCCTGGCGCACATGGAAGTGGTAAATAAGAAGAACCTGCTGATGGCCGTGGATAATGAAAATAAAACGGTAAGCATTGCTAAAAGCACGGTATTGCATAAAACCAATAAGATGTTCGATATGCGGGCCTTTAAAAAAGTAATGGAAAAAGGAAAAGCGCATGCACTGGTTACCCGCTACGGAGATGAAAAGATACTGACCATTGATAATATTGGCGATGCCGACATACAGGGTTATCGTATTTATTATTCTCCACAAACCTATCGTGTTCATAAAATGCTCATAGGCATGGTTCGGTTAAGCCCCATTGATGATGACGAAAGCAGCGATCAGGATGCGGACAATGAGAGTATACAAAAAGCTCCTGCTGAACCCAAACAAAACAGTGAAGAGGAGGCAGAGATCACAAGCTATTATTATTATCTGGAGGTGCTGTTCACACAGGTGCAGCCATTGGCATTGAAGGAAAAAGATTTTAATCCTGAAAATAAATTTATACAGGTGCAAAATGGCGGTATAACATTAACGCCTGCTTTTAAAGAATACCAGTTATTAAATACCATTGAACCCTAACTTATGTTATCTGGCTACGTAAAAAAATATTACCTGCTTCAGGCAAAAACCTTACTGGTTATTGTTGCAGGCCTTTTATTGACCATAAAAGCCCGTGCTACTGAGGAGCCCTATATGAATGAATTAAGAGGTGCTCAGGTAGCAGTGAATAATTCTTTTACAGTTGCAGATGAAAAATACGGGAATGCAACCGCATGGGGAGCAATCAGTCAAACTATTTCTGTAAATAATATTGTTTCCTTTGAGATAAATTTTGATACCTCTATTTACTTTTATAATCAGCCTTTTGACTGTACGGTTAATTTTAAAATCTATATTTATGGTAATTCAGCCGATACCAGCCTCATAACCGATTCGGTTACCCACTCCAATATATCGTTACAGGTACGTTACGATACAACAACCGGTAAACCTTATAAGGGTATTGCCATGTACAAGTTTACCGGCGCTTATAAATACAAAGTAAAGATACTTAGCATAACGTCTCCGCAGCTGAGTCCTATACTGGCTATCTTCCGGTTGAAAGGACAGATCATAGTTGGCAGGCAGTATACCTTTGCTGATAATAGTTCGGATGTAACCCGGTATTCCATTGTAAATGGTAATCAGTTGAAGCTTGAATGGACGCCTTCTGCTTACCCGGGGTCTGAGCAATTCGACCTTGAATATACGCATATAGATGGCGCCAGTATGATAGCCGCATCTATCAGAATTTACAGTGGTAGTGGTGGATATACCGTACCGGTAGATTCACTGAATAAATGGTTTTTAAACAACAACACAAGGATTACCACAGCTGCATCAAATTATTTATTCAATATTCCGTACGACAGCGGATTTATTTTGTTCAGGATCCGCGGGGTGCAGATCCATTATCCCGATGGGGTTCGCTGGGAAGGCAACTGGAATTACCTGGCCCATGAAGCATCGGCCGCCTGTACGGCGCCTGCCTGCCCTTCGGGAGTGGTGTTTTTCAATCCGCATGAAGCCAATCTCAACTGGCAGTATACCGTAGCTTTTGCCGAAGAAGGAAAGAAAAAGGAAGTGATTAGTTATTTCGACGGAAGTTTGCGCAATCGCCAAACAGTTACTATAAATAATACTGATAATAAAAATGTTGTTCAGGAAACCATTTATGATGCCCTGGGCCGGTCTGCTGTAAACATTCTACCAGCGCCTACCGACGACAGCACCATTCATTATTTCAGAGGATTTAACAAAAACAAAAATGGTGAACCCTACAGTTATACCGATCTGTTATATGGGACTAATTGTTCAACCGCTGTTGATTCTGTCACCAATGTGTCAGGGGCGGGGCGTTATTATTCAGCTAACAATCCGTTTTTAAACACCTACTATTATGCGAAATATATTCCGGCGGCTGATGGGTACCCGCTCGCCGCTACCGAATATATGGCCGACAATACCGGAAGAATAAAAGCACAGGGTGGGGTGGGCCCAACTTTTCAATTGAACTCAGGCCACGAAACAAAATATTTTTACGGTAAACCCTCTCAACCTGAATTAGACAGATTATTTGGCACCGAGGCAGGTAACGCCAGCCATTACCTGAAAAACATGGTAATTGACCCCAACGGGCAGGTTACTGTAAGCTATGTGAATGCGGAAGGTGAAACAGTTGCCACAGCGCTGGCCGGTGGTGCACCACCGAATCTGCACGCTTTACCGTCTACTGCCGGAGCCAGCACCCAGGTATCGAGTGACATGATGCAGCCGGAAGATTTTGTACGAAATGCCGAAGATCATTCTGTGGCAGCTACCTCTACTTTTCTGGCACCGGTTACCGGTACCTATGCATTGAACTACCGCGTTGACCCGTTGCGCATGGAAAAATTATACGGTCCCAATAAGGATAGTATTATTTGCAGTAACTGCTATTACGACCTGGTTATAACGGTAAAAGACAATTGTAATAATATCGTTGACTCTGTAATGCGTGGAGCAGGCTTTGTGTTTGATACCGCCTGTTCCAACCCCCCCGGCTCCGTTCAGGGAACCCTTAATGTGGCCATCAATTCCATTGGGGAATATTATGTTACCTACAGGCTGGTAGTAAGCCCCGATGCATTGGATTTTTACGACAGCGTACACCTCGTAAAGAATTCAGATATTAAAAAACTGAATTATTTCTTACTCGAAGAATTAAAGAATACTGATTTTTATGGCTGCTACAGCCAGTGCGAAACCTGCCTCGATGCGCTGGGGACCAAAGATGAGTTTACACAACGCTTTAAAGTATTTTATACTACCGACTCACTGGCCTTTACACCAGACGATTCATTATTTGTTTTGAACTTATATGATTCGTTGTACAACCATTGTGTTTCAATACAGGGTCAATGTGCTACCAGTATATGCGATGAAAAGCTGGCGCTGTTGAAAATGGATGTAAGTCCGGGCGGACAATATGCTTTGTACGACAGCAGTAACAACTCTTTATTGGAAACTTCCATTAATGTTATTGCAAAACGCAGCCAGATAGCCTTCTTTACCGATGCTTATGGTAACCGCGACTCAGTGCAGTTACATGATATCAACGGTGAAGATTCGGTAAAGCTCGATGTAAAGGACCTGAGCGATTCGCTGTTCATTGCACATTGGCAGGACAACTGGGCCGATTCACTGGTGCGGTTGCACCCTGAATACTGTCATTACCTGTGGTGTATTACCAATTCTAACAGTTATGAATTTGATAGAAAGATCGAAGACTGGCAGGATGCAGATTCCGCTATGGCACTGGGATGGTTCAACCCCAAAGTATACGACACCATTCTGGCGCACGATCCCTTCTTTTTACCGGGTGGTAACGGGTATGCATTGCGTAGTAAAATGAGCGATGCCCTGCGGCAGTTTTCGCGCACCTATGCCGGTACCTCAAAACCCGACAAAAATATTTTACAGTTTATTGATATCATATTGTATTGTAATAATCAGTACAATGGATGGGAAGCCTGCAATCCCGATAGCGCCTGCCGCAGCCGCAATCGCGAGTGGTTCTTATATCAACAACTATACCTGAACCTGAAGCAGAAATTTTATGAAGAGGCGCGGCGTACCAGCACCAATCCGGTATTTGCCAACTGCGTGAATTGTTATATTGGTAAGGATGTAGCTCATTTTTCAGACACTTGTGATGCCCCCCCGGTGTCTCAATTCTCCATGGAACATTGTGAGGGATATCCGATCGGAGAACTTGACTGTGTAAATTTTGTTTATAACGGTAGTACACCAATCACCAAAACGCTTTATCTGAAATACAGGTTAAGCAGTAGCGGGTTTATGCTTTGTTTTGACGAACACGGAAACCAACAACCATGCCCGCCAACCTATGATTATGTGACTTTTAGTCCTGGTGCAACCAGCGTTCAGTTGAGTTATTCTGTTATTTCTAATAATCCCGATCTAATTATATCTGTAGGTTGCCAACGGGATCCAACATATGTTCCTTTTACCGATTCTTCTACCTGCAACTATCATTGTCCGGGCGGTATATATGATCCTTATGACAAGAATAATATTTCGCTGTACGTAGAATACGGCAATCCAAATACTGCTCCAACAGGAACACCTGCGGGATACGGAAACTGCCGGTTCTATAGTAATTATCTTTTACAAAAGGCCGCCAATAGCTACTGCCAGTTGTATAATGTATGGGTATGTACCTACGATTCAACCTGTGGTGGCGTGTGTGCGCCTGCTACGGTGTATCCGTCGCAATGTCCTGATAATCCCAATGCTTCGCTGTACCAGAACAAAGTACGCCGTTATCCGGAATATGTAAATGCCGATGAATTTGTGAATAGTGTATTGAGCAGTAACCCGCAGAAGAACTCGGCTGATAATGCGCAACAGGTTATCAGCGAATGCCAGAGCAACTGCGAAGCGCAGGCCGATATCTGGATCAACCAGTTAAAACGTTGTACAACCGATGACGGTAAGCTCGCGCAGTTAAAACAGGCATTGATCAATATCTGTTCAGCAGGTTGCAGCGTCGACCGGCCGTTTGGTTCTTCAACAATTCCGTCTACAACAACGGGACTTTACCACAGCTTTGAAGAAGCCATTATTGGTATACTGGGCCCCGGATCTGTAAATGATTCGTGTACCGCTGAACTGCTGTCTAATCCATATCCCTACGACAAACAACCGGCGTATAACCAACGCACCATTGTGCAAACCACGTATGAAATATGCCAAAAAATAGGGCAGTATAAAAAAGCCTGGCAAACAAGCGGCTTTAGCGGTTCATTCCATCGCTACCTGCAGCAGGCGCTGGGTACAGGCTATGACCTCGATTCAACCGAATTAAACGACCTGCTCAACAGCTGCAGCAATTGCAATGGTATCTTACAAAACGATGTGGAATTGCCGTTGGCTTTTGAACCCAATGCACCGGTATGCCTGTTGTGCGATTCGGTGCAAACTGCCCTAACCGCGTTCAAAGCCAAATTTCCCACGATCGATACAACCCGTGATGATTATGAACAAATATTTGCGAACTTCTTTAATCACCGGTTTGGTTATTCGCTTACATATGACGATTACCGGTCTTATCTCGACAGTTGTTCGGCCCATCCGTTGTATACGGTAAGCTTGTGCAACAAACCGGCAACGCAGGAAGCAACCATAGATAATAACAACGATGGTTGCATGGCCGATCTGTTTGCTACGGCGCTCACCAATGCCAATAATACCTATATCGCTTATATCGATTCGGTGCGCCGTGATTTCCGCGAGGCCTATATGACTCGCTGTTTGAATGTGCAGCCGGCATTGACCATGACGGCAGAGTTATTTGAATATCATTATACACTGTATTATTACGACCAAAGCGGCAGCCTGGTAAAGACCATACCACCCGAAGGCGTAGTGCTGCTCGATAATAATGGACTTGATCTGGTAAAACAATACCGCCGGTTACAGAATGAAGGCTGTTACCAGTATTCGGATAGTATTCATTTTAATAACAACGGACAGATCACCTGGGCGGTAGCCGATACGTTTGAAGCAAGACCGTACACCGGCGAAATGATGCTGAACCTCGATGCTTATGCCAACCAGGTGCTGATATCAAAACTCAGTGAGTACACATATGACACCACCGGTGGCGTAAGCTTCTTCTATCGCCATGCTGGTTTTGTAGTAAAGGTCGAAAACAATAAACTGGTGGTAGATGTAATGGGAATTGGCGCCGATACCGTGCAACGAAAGGCAACGGCTGTATCTGTTTTAGATATTCCGGCTATTGTTCCCTTGCATCAATGGACGCATGTGGTGGTCCAGCGAACAGGTTACTCCAATGCCCCAATTCTGGTATGGGTGAATGGTAACCCAATAGCGTTGCAATTTACTATAAATGACCTTGATAGTGCATCCAGATTAGCCGGCAGTGCATCACTGATGGTAGGTTCGCATAATGCCGCACATTTAACGGTGCCTGGCAAATTGCAGGGAACCATAAAGAACCTGCGGATCTATAATCGCCTGTTGTTGCCATCAGAGATACGGCAAAACACATACAACTATTGCCAAACGCCTGCCAGCACAAACGGCTTATTGTTTTGGAGCGCCATGAACAATGCCACAAATAATCTGGTGCGTGATTTAATAACGCAGCAGGATGGAACTCTGACAGGCTTTACATGGCAACCGTTTAATGGGGTATTCCCGGCACATAGGTTGCCGACGGTGTATGCGTATAATTCATTAGGTGGGCTATTGCAACAATACTACCCCGATGGAGATACCACTCAATTCTTTTATGACCGACTGGGACGAATAATTGCTTCCCAGAATAAAGAACAAAAGGATAATGCCTCTTATAGTGGTGCCGCCAATCGTTTCAGTTATACGAAATATGATGCATTGGGACGTATTATTGAAGTGGGTGAAAAATCAGGGGCGACTACAAATATTCGCACTATTAACCTGCTTGATAGCACAGCTGTAAATAGCTGGCTATCTTCAGGTACCGACAGGCAGATAACCAGAACAATGTATGATGATCCGGTGAATCTTACCTTGCAATCTTCCACTACTTCCCGAAAAAGGGTAGTGGCTAGTGTGTACCTCGAAAACAGAACAGATGCAGAGGCTGATTCCACTCTATATAGTTATGATATCTTAGGCAATGTGAAAACACTGGTGCATCACTTAAAAGCCCTCGTAGCGGTAGATGCCACTAATGGTAAAAAACGAATTGATTATGATTATGATTTAGTGAGTGGTAAAGTAAATATGATAAGTTATCAGGCAGGTAAAGGCGACCAGTTTTTTTATAAATACCAATATGATGCTGAAAACCGAAATACAAGGGCTTATACTGGCCGTGATAAGCTTATCTGGAATGAAGATGCCAGCTATAAATATTATCTCCACGGTCCCTTGGCTCGCACTGAATTGGGGCAATTAAAAGTACAGGGTATTGACTATGCATATACACTTCAGGGCTGGATGAAAGGGATAAATGGAGATGCATTAGATGCAACAAAGGAAATAGCAAATGACGGGCAAGTCAATACTATGTTTAGTCGCGTATCACGTGATGTGTTCAGTTTGCAATTGGGTTATTATAACAATGACTATAAACCTGTAGGAGGAAATAATGCACAAGCTTTTAGCCAGCATGTTTATCAGTCGCCTTCATCATTAAATGCATCAGGTAATCAGTTGTACAATGGAAATATTAGTTACTCCACATTGGCTTTATCAAAAATAAATAATGGAACAACTACTGGTTATACATATGGCTACGATCAGTTAAACCGGCTTACGGGGATGCGACAGCATACCACAGGCAGCACCTGGAGTAACAGTAATATCATTAATGCATATAGCGAATCCATTGCGTATGATGCAAATGGGAACATTCTCAAATATTTGAGAAGAGGTACCGACGCTATGGGTATGCCTTTGGATATGGATAGCTTGACGTACGGTTATAACCGTGATGTCAATGGCAATATTGTAAACAATAGATTGAACTATGTCAGGGACCAGATTAACGCTACTAATTATAATGTAGATATAGACAATCAGGCGGTTAATAATTACCAGTATGATAAAATTGGAAATCTGGTTAAAGATGTGGCAGGAGGCCTCGATACAATCAGGTGGACGGTTTACGGAAAAATAAATCGCATCGAAAAGACCACCACTGCAACAACGATTAACTATAGTTATGATCCTGGAGGTTATCGAACAGTAAAGCAGGTTGCTACTCATGATACCGTCAACAGCACGTATTATATTCGTGATCCAAAAGGTAACGTACTAGGGATATATGTTTATACCTCTTCTCCTTCGGAAGGCGCTGCATTAAAATGGGCCGAGCAATATATATATGGAAGCGGCAGGATTGGTATGTGGCAGTGGGACACCATAGTACCAGGCTCTCCTCCTGTAGTACAAAATAATAATTCCATTTATGATAGCTTTCTGCTTGGCAGTAGAACATATGAGCTAAATAACCATTTGGGAAATGTACTGGCTACCATTAATGATGCTAAGACTGGTATTCCTGGAAGTGGTGGTAATACTATTGATTACTATGTGGCTAATGTATTGACGGCTAGTGATTATTATCCTTTTGGCATGCAAATGCCAGGACGTATCTTTAACAGCGGAAAATACCGATATGGCTTCAATGGAAAGGAGAAAGATAAAGACATTAGTACGGATGATTATGATTTTGAAGCAAGGATATATGATGCAAGGATTGGGCGATTTTTGAGTAGAGATCCATTGGAAGAGGAATATGAAGATATAAGTCCTTACGCTTTTGCTTCAAATAATCCTGTATATTTTGTTGATGAAGATGGTGAATTTCCCAAGCCTTCAGAAGTGTTAGCAAAGTTTGGAATAAGTTTATCACCTTTTCAGGCGGGTTTCATAGATGGGTTTGTAGGAAAGCTTACTATTTGGGATACTCTTAAATTTATTGGAGATTTATATGAAAACGAAGATGGATTTAGAGGCAAGGTTTGGGAAGGTTTAAAACAAATTGCTGCACATCCGATTGAAACAGTAAAACAGATTGTTACCGATAAAATTGAGGCTTATACAGCAGTATTTAATGGCTCAGGTACAGATGACCAGGAATATGAAGTAGGAAATGACGTAGGGGGATTCGTTGGAGGTGTGTTTAGTGGGGGTACGATTGTCACAGTAATGCAAACCCTTGAAAAAAATACTGCAAAGAAAATAGAGAAAGTTGCTGAGAAAGCCGCTGAGAAAACAGTTCAAAGTACGGCCAGTGCTACTAAAACTGCGGAAAAAGCAGCCGAAAAAGTAGTTCAATGTAGCGGAAAGAAATGTTTTGTTGCGGGTACCAGGGTATTAACTGTAAACGGATTAAAAAGTATTGAAGATATCAGAATTGGGGATTTTGTTTGGGCTTACGATTCTGCGACAAATACTAATAGAAGAAAAGTTGTAATTGAAACACCGATAAGAACCACTAATCAGCTGGTAAAACTTATCATAGCCAACGATACTCTTCTCGCTACAGATGAGCATCCGTTTTGGGTAAACAATGGTTGGCTATTTGCAATCAATATAAAAAGAGGTGATAGTGTATACCTTTATAATCATAGAAAGATAGTTGTATCAAATGTAGAATTAAAAGATACTTCTGCAATTGTTTATAACTTAACGGTTAGTGACTTACATAATTATTTTGTTGGAAAACAAAATATCCTTGTTCATAATACTGGCTATGGAAGCTTAGATAAAATTGAAGGGGCAGCTAAGCGGAGGAGGATAAAAAATATACTCGATGATATTGACAACGGGAGGAATCCGGGGTCGGTTTTTAAGAATAAAGATAAGGCTCTCCCAACTGTTGGGAAGGGTGGGAAAAAAATTACTTATACGGAACATGATTTTGATAAAGTGCCTACTGCAGCACAAAAAGTTAATGGAGCAACTAGAGGACAGAGGAGAGTTGTTGTGGGGAGTGACGGTAGAGCATACTATACAAATAGTCACTACCACCCTAAATCATTTAAAAGAGTACGATGAAATCAAGTGAAACCAAAAATGGCAGAATATATTTCGTTACCACAGTAAATGCGCTTAAGTGTATTACTGTAAAAGGGCTATTAAAAGAGTTTGCAAATTGTTTCGATTTTCCAGATTATTTTGGTTATAATCTGGATGCGCTTGATGAATGCATGATGGATTTGGATTGGCTTCAGGAAAAGAATTATAAAATAATAGTGCGGAATATGTCAGTTCTCAAAAAAAAGGATATTAGACAAGCCGATCAATTAGAAGAATACTTAAACGATTATAAGGATTATTGGGATGAAAAAAAGAAAAGACTGAAAAGCAACCTTGAGTACGACTTTATTGTCGAATATGAGTAATTTTTGTACTCCAGAATAAAAACTGCATTTTCAGTTTGACAAACCCATTGGCGTAATACTAAATTGTTTTAAGTACCTGGTTCTGCTTTACTGATTTTTAATACCCTTTATTTTTGAGTCGTTGTGCAATAAGTTCAGCCGATTGTTTACCAAACTCATTGCTTGCGGTATAGATTTGTTCTTTGACTATGGGCTTAAACCTAGGTATCCTGCCGGGTTTAGCGTTGTTTGCAAGTTCAAGAAGATGTTTAATCTCAGCTTGTGTATAGTTGTTATCAAATATTGAAGCAACTTTGCTTAAATACGGGCAGTAATCAATTGAGCTTAAAATCTCATTCCAGACTTGCTGTGGTACAGCCGGCTTCTGTTTTTTATAAAATTCAATGCCGCTGCCAGCCATGGTTTGAATATTATTTTTTATTTGCAAAACTTCAATAAGTTTTTGTACGTCCTGTGTTTTTGTTGTTTGCGCAAAAAGAGTAATCGGAAAAAGCAAAAAGAGAATAAAAACAGTCTTTTTCATAAAAAACGATGGCTTTTGTTTTGATTAAATTTAGAATGCAAGCTCGTAATACTTAACAATATTGTTAATAGCTTTTAGCAAAAATAGCTTTTAAAGATATCAAATACCAGGATTGAAAATTATTATCAATAGAATGTTTAATGCAGTGTAATCCAATAAATAATTAGAGATGTAATATCCGGCTTCTGGCGCATATTAATAATTGTTGCTACAAACTTATTTGATAGCACGTGGACTCTTTTTGCGATGTGGATGGGCGCAGATGTGGAGGTTTAGTTTACTAATGCAGTGAAGTTATATTTTAATTCAGGAATAAAAATCAAATACAGGGTATAGGCTATACGAAATGATGGGCATAATCTGACATTAATAACAATCAAACTTTAATAAAACATTTTCCCTATCGTAACCGGCATTATATGAAACGAATAGTTCTTCTACTGACCATGGCCTTTATGCTGCACGTGGCCCATGCACAATTTGTATACAAGCTCAAAGCCGACAGCGTACTCATCACCAATGATTCCTGCACGGCGGAATTAAACCTTGAGAACAGTACCAAAAATGTAAAAGGCTTTCTTTATAATAAAGGCAATGGACGTACGGAGTTTAGAAAAGTGGTGAAGCTAAATGATTCAACCCTGGTCATAGGCAGTGATACGCTCACTATACAGGGGGCCTCTGGCAATTACATACGAAACCAAAATGCTATTGCTCAACCCGCCAATTTTCGCATTCAGGGAAATGGTGTTATTAGCGGATTTAGTAATTATAAGGGGCTGTTGGCAAATAACCTTCCTGCGCAGGCGTATATTGCACATGGGGATAATAATTGGGGGCTAACGATACAACGGGCAAGTAATAACACAGGTACTGCCAGTTTAACGTTTTTTAAGAACAGGAATAATGATTTTTCTACATTGAAGCCATCCCCTTTTTATGACCGTATCGGGCAAATCAACTTCATGGGGGTATCCGGTGATAGCGCCACCATAAGTTTGGGCGCTAATATTTCAACCTTCATTGAAAAAGTAGCTAACGATTACATATCATCCGGTGTTGAAGTGTGGACAAGAGATACCAATGGCGTATTCAAATCATCAGCCTATGTAAGTGCTAATGGAAATTTTCGAATAGGAGGTATCGCCGCTGTTACCCGAAAACTGGAAGTTCAGAGTGGTGATGTAATGTTCAATTCGTTATCTGCTTCAGGAAATGTACTGGCAGGGGCAGATAATAATGGTGTTTTTAAAAAGATAAAGCTCGGCCCTTCTCTTATATTCAGTAATGATACATTGAATACAGCCACAGGAAATGGCTGGTCTCTTTCAGGCAATACAGGCACAAATCCAACAGGCAATTTTATTGGTACTATCGATAGCCAGGCGTTATCCATTCGTACTAATGGCGTCGAAAGGATGTATGTGGGAACTAATGGCAAAGTAGGGATTAATGCGATTCCTACAAAGGCCAACCTGCATTTGAACGTTGCCGGAGGAACTATTACACCCAGTTTGATTCCTGGTAGTAATGTTGCCGGTATGCTGATAAGTACCGATCATTACATAGCAGGATGTTGCAGTTCAGAATACGCTATCCTCACTGCTGGTGATGCAAACATTTTAGGACGTTTTATAGGAGCAAAAAACCGTGGTTCGTTTACTGCTCCCTCAGCAGTGCAAAATGGCGACTATGTTACTCAATTTGCCGGTAGTGCATATGATGGAACAAGCATGTTAACAAGAGCATCAATCGACGTGCTGGTAGATGGAACTGTTTCAACCAGCTCTGTTCCTATGACTATTCGGTTTAGAACGGGTGCAGGATCATTAACAGAACGCATGCGCATTACATCTGCAGGCAATATTGGCATTGGTACTACAAACCCTGCTTACCTGTTAGATGTAAACGGTAAATTAGGCGTACGTACAATTGATAGTTCAGCTTCTGCTGCAAACATGCTTTACCAGGATGCGGCTACTGGAGAAATTAAGAAGGCAGCGGTAAGCAACGGTCCAAAGATATTATTAAGCGATTCAGCAACCAACGTTGCCCAGGTTGATATTATCTTAAACACTTCAACATTAGGGCGCGCATACGATCGCATCGAAATACAAATAAATAAATGCCGGCCTGCTACCGATAATACTGATTTTCTTGTACGGTTTTCGAACGACAATGGTGCTACATTTAATAACGGAGCATCAGATTACGAATGGACAAGTAACTGGAAAATTTCAGGTGCAGGAAGCGGTTCTATTGGTGTTAATTCCCAACATACAGATGATAAGATCAGCATAGTACAAAATGCTGGAAACAATAGCGGATATAGCTGTAATGGTTCTATTATACTCTATAACATTTTTGATAATGATTATCAAACGCTATACGACGGGCATTTTATAACTAATTCAAGCGCATCCGGTGATATAATAAGAAGTGATATAGGAGGACGCCGTAGGGCAACGCAGGTTACTAATGCAGTCAGGTTATACTTCAGTTCAGGCAATATCGCAAAAATAAAATACAGGGTTATAGCTTATGCAAATTGACAAGCAATAATCTGACACTGGACGAAAATTTACAGTAATACTCTAAATAAAATATTATCCCTATAGCAAACCGGCAATAAATGAAAAGAATAGTTCTGTTACTGACCATGGCCTTTATGCTGCATGCCGCGCATGCGCAATTTGTATACAAGATCAAAGCCGACAGTGTACTGATCACCAATGATTCCTGCACGGCTGAATTAAATCTGGAAAATAGCACCAAAAATGTTAAAGGTTTTCTCTATAATAAAGGTAATGGACGTACGGAGTTTAGAAAAGTGGTGAAGCTAAATGATTCAACCCTGGTCATAGGCAGTGATACGCTCACTATACAGGGGGCCTCCGGCAATTACATACAAAACCAGAATTCAACTGCACAAAACGCCAATTTTCGCATTCAGGGAAATGGTATTATTGGCAACTTTGGTAATTATAGAAGTTTGCTTGAAGGTGGATTGCCTGCCCAGGCATATATCACACAAGGTAGTAGTAATTGGGGGCTATCAGTGCAAAGAGCAAGTATTAACACTGCAACCGCCTATCTTACTTTTTTTAAAAACCGGTATAGTGATTTTTCCGTATTAAGGCCTTCTAACTTTGCTGACCGTATTGGACAAATTAACTTTATGGCGGTATCGGGTGACAGTGCAACGATAAGTAATGGCGCCTATATTTCTTCATTCATTGAAAAAGTAGGCAGTAATTATGTTTCATCCGGTGTTGAAGTATGGACAAGAGACACCAATGGCGTATTAAAATCAACAGCCTATATAAGTGCAAATGGAAATTTTCGCATAGGAGGTTATGCCACAATAACCCGAAAGCTGGAAGTTCAGAGTGGTGATGTAATGTTCAACTCCTTATCGGCTTCGGGAAATGTATTGGCTGGTGCCGATAATAATGGCGTATTTAAAAAGATAAAGCTCGGCCCTTCTCTTATATTCAGTAATGATACATTGAATATAGCCACAGGAAATGGCTGGTCGCTTACCGGTAATGCAGGCACTGACACGGCTACTAATTTTATTGGTACTACCGATAACAAGGCCCTGGTATTTCGCACCAATAATACACAGAGAATGCGATTGTCTGAAGATGGTAGTTTATTGATAGGAAAAACTACCAGTAATGGATTGGGTAAACTGCAGGTACAGGGAAGTTCTTATATAACAGATAGTTTATTTGTTGGCATTAATTTTAATGGTGTAAGAGCATTGTTATTCGGATATCCGTCTGATGTGTGGCCGGGCTGGTGGTGTGATGTGGGATTGAGCACTTCTCCAATTTTCAATAATCAGACCTCAACGGCGATAGCAGGGAGAGGTAATGCAGGTGTACGTACTAATCGACGTATCAGTGATATCACTTTTGGTCAGATATCTCCTACGAGGCCGGCAATTCATATAAATCCTGGTAATATTTCAGGTTATGAAACGCATATAACAGGAAAGACCGTTATTGGTGGCGATTCGGCAATTGGAACCAAAATACAATTAATAGGTACAACAGGCATAAGCGATACGCTTAAAATGCCCAATATCGTTTCAAAATCAGATACCACCGCTTATAAACCGGTAGTAATCGATGGCAGCGGGAATGTTTTTAAATTAAGCGCCTGGCCTGCCAAACAAACATTCGCCCAAACAGCTACCGGTACTGTTACCGGTACGGATGTAGAAACAACGCTGATTGCTGCCGGAACAGGCAACCTTACCATCCCGGCCGCCTCATGGTTTGTGGGAAAATCATTTAGAATAATCGTTCAGGGGTTGTATTCAACTGATGCTTCTAACCCGGCCAATGTAACCTTTAAAATAAAACTGGGCTCAACGGTAGTAGCGCAATCTTCACAACTCTTTCTCGGTTCAGGAAAGAGTAATATAGCGTACGAATTGCGGGCAGTACTTACATGCCGGTCAACCGGTAGTTCAGGCACGGTGTATACTATGGGAATGCTCAATAGTGATGATGTTGTTGTGAGTAAAATAAATAATGGAACAAGTGCTACAACAGTTAACTTATCTGCCGACCAAACGCTTAATATAACAGTAACGCCCAGTGATTCGGCGTTGGGAAATTCGGTGTCGGCGATCATTGTAACGTTTGAAGCAGTGAATTAAGCAACGATCAGGAATAGGCAATAATGGAATTCTATATAAATATCTTATCCATTTTATAAATCGTGCATCACATGAAGAAGATATTCCTGTTCCTGATGCTTGCATTTTCGTTTACACAAACGTATGCCCAGTTTATATACAAGATCAAAGCCGATAGTGTTTTGATCACCAATGATTCCTGCACGGCGGAATTAAATCTGGAAAACAGTACAAAGAATGTAAAAGGCTTTTTGTATAATAAAGGCAATGGACGTACGGAGTTTAGAAAGGTTACAAAGCTGAATGACTCAACATTTATAATGGGTAGCGATACCTTAGTGATAGGAGGTAATTCAAAAAATCTGGCAACCGCACCACTTACAGCGAATGGGAATTATACACATAACTGGAATAATAAACAGCTGTTCATTGATAGCTTGTCCCAGCTAAGAATGCTGGGCACAGGTATAGGAGTGTTTGGAACAAGAAAACAAAATTTGAACTTTAAATGGTTTGGGGGATGGTATGGAGGTCCGTTCGGACGGTTTGAAGTCATGCAAACATTGCGGAATGTTGCAGATACTTATGATTCATTGGGCATGGGAATGTTATCTGCAAATTCAGTAATTCAGTTTGGTGCGCTTAATTTAGGCGCATCAAATACACCTAATGTTACATCCGCAGGTGTGAGTGCCGGATTTTCGGGCGTAAGTTTATGGTCTATGTACGCGGGATATAAAATAAGCCGGGTAACTGTTGAGCCAGGTAAGGTAAGACTGGAGGCTAACGATTCGATTATGGTTCAGGGAGTTCCGTCTGCCTCAACTGTTGATGCTATTTTAGCATTGGGACCAACGTTAGGAGTAACCAGTACAGATCTTAATTTTCAGAAAGTATTAAAAATATCTCCTTCAGCTATTGTCGGTAATTTTGGCTGGTCGCTTACAGGTAATGCAGGCACTAACCCAACAAGTAATTTTATCGGTACTACCGATAGCCAGGCGCTGGTTATACGAACCAACAATATTGAAAAAATGCGTGTTGCCGCCAATGGCAATGTGGGTATTGGTACTGCCACACCGAATTCGAGATTGAATGTTCAGGTACCTGATACAATCGCTTCCAATTCTGCTTATTCCTATTTCCATTATCCTGCTATGCAGGGATTACGATTGGGAACTACTGATGCATCGATACCGTCGATTAATACAAATGCTTTAATCAGTTTTGGCAGACATACAGGCCCCGGCATAATGGTTTACGATAATTTAAATACCAAATCCGATTGCGCCGGACTTGGCATTGCGCCAGGTGCGCTGCAAATCTATATTGGTAATGGGGGCTTTTTTAGCTGGAATATTAAAGGCTATCAACCCGTAAACGGCACCAATGAAATCATGCGATTAATGTATAACGGTAATCTGCTTATAGGCACTACAACCGATGAAGGATATAAGTTACAGGTAAATGGTACCGCTAAAATAAGCACATTACCATTTATAAGTGGTCGCGATACGGTGCTCACCTACGATCCTTCAACAAAACAATTGATGGCCACATCAAAAATGGCGCCTTCATTCGCCCAAACCGCTACCGGCACCGTTACCGGAACAGACGTTGAATCAACGCTCATCTCTTCCGGAATCGGATATCTCACCATACCTGCATCGACTTTAACGGTGGGTAAAAGCTATAAAGTGACCGTATATGGGGTTTATTCTACAGATGTCGATAATCCGGCCAATATAACACTCCGGTTAAAATTCGGGTCGGTTACAATAGCATCAAGCTCCATATTTCTTGGTTCGGGAAAATCGAATGTACCCTTTACGGTGCAGGCTACTATTACATGCAGGTCTGCTGGCTCATCTGGAACCATTTATACTTTTGGAAATGTGTTCCGTGATGGAAATGTTGATCCCATTACCAATGGCACAAGTGCATCAACAATCAATACAACAACCAGTCAAACACTCGATGTAACGGTTCAGTTAAGTGATTCTTCATCGGGAAATGCTATCTCGACATATATCGTAACCCTTGAGGCCATTAATTAGTATTCAAAAAAAACTGCATTACATGAGAAAAATATTCCTTTTCCTGGTAGTAGCTTTTGCTTTTACCCGAACCCATGCCCAGTTTGTATACAAAATTAAAGCCGATAGTGTACTCATCACTAACGATTCGTGTACTGCTGAGCTAAATCTCGAGAACAGCACCAAAAATGTAAAAGGGTTTCTGTATAATAAAGGCAACGGGCGTACCGAATTCAGAAAGATGGTGAAGCTGAACGACTCAACATTTATAATGGGAGCAGATACATTGGTGATTGGCGGAACTCCAAAAAATCTGGCAACGGCACCACTTACGGCTAATGGTAATTATCAACACGAATGGGAAGGAAAACAGTTAGCTATTGACAGTATAGGTTTTTTAAACCTCGTAAGTAGTGGTATTGGTTCGGGTATTCAACAGAAAGTTACAATAGCAGCAAGGCCAACAAATCTTTCGCAACCTTTTGATATAAGAGGTATAATAAGAAATAATGCCAATACTTCGGATTCAATTATAAATAGTTTACAATTTATAACCGGCGTTATGAATTTAAGAACAGATGCTGATTATAAAATGGCAGGTTTTGCTTCAGGTGTTTCGGGAGGTAATGGCGTAAATGCCTTGATGAGTGCCTCAGATTTATTGATTGCAAGATTAAGTAATGTAAAAGTTGCTCCAGGATATGTTGAATTAGCCGGATTTGATAGTATTATAGTAAGTAAGCTTGCAAGTGTTTCAAGTTCAGATAGTGTGCTTGTGCCAATTTTCTCAAGTACTGATTTGATACATAGAAAATTTAAATTGGGCAAAGCTCCTGTTTCAGGCATTAGTCAGAATATTGCAAATACATCATTAAGCCCAACTGCTGATTTAGTTCATAACTGGAACCAGCATTGGTTTAACATTAATAATATTAATCTTTTTTCTGTAAGTGGTTCTGCAATGGTTTCAGGTTTAAATCAGACTGTTGTCTTTCAACATCAGGCAAATACTTCAGTACAACCAATATGGTTTGGTGTTAGAACTAAAAACGTTGCAAATACATTAGATTCTATTGCCAATGAATTTCGGGTACTTGGCAGGACATCCGAGATTAGTTATAGAAATCATATGTTAAATATAGATGGAATTATTGCTACAGATATAACAGCTGCTGACCTAATGCATCAAGCTAATAATCGCTCTTCAAGAGTAAGTGTTACCACGACTTCTGTAAATTTATATCCTGCAGATAGTTTAATTTTAAGTGAGTTAGGAAGTGTGTCAAGTGCTGATACTTTGCTTGCTGTTATACCTTCAACAACTATTCAATGGATGGATGTAAATCCTACTTACAGAAATACCAATAAAGTAAAGAAAATTCCGGTCAGTTCCATAGTTAGCAAGCAATCTTTCGCCCAAACCGCTACAGCTACCATTACAGGTACAGACGTTGAAGCAACCCTCATATCCTCAGGAACCGGAAGCCTTACCATTCCCGCCTCAGCCTGGGTGCCAGGTAAATCTTTTAAAATTGTGATACGGGGTGTGTATTCAACAGATGCTTCTAATCCGGCGAATATAAATTTTAAAATAAAGTTGGGGTCAACCGTTATCGCGCAGTCTTCAGGAATATTTCTGGGTTCTGATAAGAACAATATACCTTATGAATTGCGGGCAGAGTTTACCTGCCGGTCAACCGGCGCATCGGGCACTATATTCACCATGGGTATGATTTATAGCGATGACGATTTTATAACCAGATTAGATAATGGCACAGGCGCTACTACCGTTAATTTAACTGCGAATCAAACACTGGATGTAACGGCAACCCTCAGTGACGATTCGGCCGGAAATTCAATTTCATCATTTATTGTACTATTCGAAGCCGTTAATTAAGCGGCATCAATAGGAACCAGTAACCTTTTTCGAGATGAATGGGTATAAAATCAAAAAATCCCGCTGTTTCAGCGGGATTTTTTCATGGAATAGCGCTACTTTATAGTAACAGAAAACGGTCTCGAATTTTAATTCTTAATCAGCTTAAAACGTTGCTCTTTCACCTGAAGGATATATACTCCTTTGGGTGCACTTGCATCGATGCTGATGGCATTAGCGCCTGTGAGGCGATGGTTCACCAGTTGACCTGATAAGGTAAATACTTTTACATTGCCGGGAGCAAGGTCAGATGAAGTGGCTCCGATTAATTGTATTTCGCTGGTAAACGGATTGGGGAATATTTTAGATATTGTACCAGCTCCTGCTTTACCATTTACATATATTACTTTCGAATACTCAACGAAACCATCAATGTCAATCTGCTTCAACCGGTAAAAATAAGCGCCGGCAGTTGGCAACTTATCCATATACGAATATTTTAAGGTGGTTAGTGAATTACCGGCGGCATTAAGTGTTCCTACTTTCGAATAATTTCTACCGTCAACGCTTCTTTCCACTTCGTATTGAGAACTCTCCAGCTCAAGCGCAGAACTCCAATCCAGCACTACGGTATTGCTACTTTGTAAACGGCCGCTGAACGAGGTTAACTTAACAGGCAGGGAGGCTTGAGAAAGATCAGTAACATCTGCCTTGCAAAAACTACCCGATCCGTTACTGGTAATTATATAGCTGATTTGCGTATTACAATCAAAGCTAAATACTTTTGAACCGGTGGAATCAATTGTTACACCGTTCGAAGGGATGGTATCGAGCGATGCATTCAGAAAAACCATCGCGGAATTAGGCCATGCGCCTGTAATTAATATAAAGCATCCGCCACCACTCGGAAATCTTGCTTTTACCGCACGGGATGTGCCCCCGTTTGGACATTGGGCCATTGAAGTAATAGTTAAACACACGAACGCCACAATTAAGAGGTAAAACTTTTTCATACATACATTTATTAGGTTCAGAAAATAGAAAACAATTCCATGTCGCCTGCTAAAGAGCATGCGAATAACGGTCAGCGACCAACGATAAATGATCGCCTGGTTTTTAAACAGGTAATGGAATAAATACGGGAGATATCAAAACCTAAATCCGGGTGGGAATTCAAACAGGATATGGATCAAAAACAAATTGTTCTGAAAAGGGAATTATGCAACAGGTAGGAAATTCTAACAGATATTGGAAACATTCTACGACGGAAATACAAACCACTGGGGTTTAACGGGTATCGTTATACTTTTTTCTACGGGGATGGGATGCGAAGTCGAAGGTAATAAAAATAGTTAAATTTCAAAATCATTTACAACATTAAAATTGTGATATTGAATGCTTTACAAAAATTACTAATACGTTCACCCGAAAATTCGCTTCACGCCACGCCTTTTAACACAATAAAAGCATTTGCTATTATTACTTTGCAGTTATTATAGCAGTTTACATGAATAAAATCGTAATTTTTTGTTTGTTGATAATCACATCTGTTGGTGCATTTTCGCAGCAAATGTCTGTTCCACAATTAATAAATATGCTCGACTGGAACGCTAAACAAATAGATACCACCCTGAAAAAAGACGGGTACCTGCTGATGAAAAAAGATATCGACTCAACCAGCGCCCTGTACCAGTATTCGTGGTTCGATAAACAGGAGGATGGCCAGGCAGTCGTACGCTCATTAAACTATATGGACGCATCTGTTAGAAACCTCAAAAGCCGGCTGATCACCTATCGTACCTATAATAAAGAAGAATACCAGCAAATCGCTTCATGGCTGATGGAAAATAATTACCATTCAACCGCCCAATACGATTTTAAAGAAGCCAAACATACCCTGTACAGCAATGGGCAGCAAACCATTCGCGTAAAAGTGATCACTGTTGACCTGAAGGATAGGAAGAAATATGTTGCCTATGAGCTGGAAATCGGAAAGTAATGGTGGTCAATGGTGAATGGTCAATGGTGAATAGTGACCAGGCGATAGTAAATGAAATGTATATAAATTGCAAATGGTGAATGGAATGGCCGGGAATTTATTGACCATTGACCATTCACCATTCACGAATATCATCTCAGTCTGTCGAGGCTCTTTACCAGTTTTTCATCTTTTCTGATGCCACGCATAGCCAATATTAAAAATATGGGAACAACGATGGCAAAAATGGCGGTCAGATTGTAGTTGCCCTGACCTGGTAAGAACTTTTGCGTTTGCATAAAGAACAGCACCAGGTTAATGATTGATACCAGCAGTGCAATCAATGCAATGCGTGATTGCAGTTTTCGGTTCTTATATAAAAAGATAGCTATCAGCGATGCCAAACCTACGCCTGCAGATAATATAAGCAACAGCAAATTACTTTGTGCGGTTACATATAACAGGGGCTTTCCGGCCTCGATAAGACCATTATAAAACGGAAACTGCAAACTGGCAAATGCTGCTGCAGCAGCCAGCAATAACCAAACTGATTGAATACGTTGAATCATCTGTAGATTATTTTCATCAATAGTGAATCGCAAAATGTTGCAGTACATTCACCATTGACCATTCACCATTCACTATCCTAATTCGGGGTAAAGCGGAAACTGTTTCATAAATGCCGACACATCATTTTTTACACCAGCGATGGTTGCATCATTGTCGGTATCCATTAATACTTTATCAATAAAGCTCACCACCGTTTCCATATGGTTTTCATTCATACCACGGGTAGTAACGGCAGGAACACCTACACGTATACCGCTGGTTACAAAAGGACTTTTATCATCAAAAGGCACGGCATTTTTATTCAGTGTAATGTGCGCCTTATCGAGTGTTTCCTGTGCTTTTTTACCGGTAAGGTTTTTATTGCGCAGATCGATCAGCATTAAATGGTTATCGGTTCCATTGCTGATGAGGTTATAACCGCGTTTTACAAAAGCGGCTGCCATGGCCTGCGCATTTTTAATAATCTGCTCGCCATAAGTTTTAAACTCGTCGGTGAGTATTTCGCCAAAGGCCACAGCTTTTGCTGCAATAACATGCTCCAGCGGTCCACCCTGCATACCAGGGAAAACAGCCAGGTCGAGCAGCGCGCTCATTGGCCTGATATTTCCTTTGGGATCTTTAATACCCATGGGGTTATCGAAATCATGGCGCATCATGATAATGCCGCCACGGGGACCGCGCAATGTTTTATGTGTGGTAGAAGTTACAATATGACAATGATCAAAAGGATCATTTAGTAAGCCTTTTGCAATTAAGCCGGCGGGGTGGGCAATATCTGCCATCACCAGGGCGCCGATTTCATCGGCCACTGCACGAATACGTTTATAATCCCAGTCGCGGCTATAGGCCGATGCACCGCAAATGATCATTTTGGGTTTTTCTTTTTTGGCAGTAGCCTCAAGCTGGTCGTAATCAACCAGGCCTGTTTCTTTATGTACGCCATAAAATAATGCCTGGTAGTTTTTACCGCTGAAATTAGCAGGGCTGCCGTGAGTAAGGTGACCACCCATGCTCAGGTCGAGGCCCAGTATTTTATCGCCCGGCTTTAAGCAGGCCAGAAATACAGCTACATTGGCCTGTGCGCCTGCATGCGGTTGCACGTTGGCCCAGCTGGCATTGAATATCTTTTTTAACCGGTCGATGGCAAGGGTTTCGATCTCATCTACTACTTCACAACCACCATAATACCGTTTACCGGGGTATCCTTCGGCATATTTGTTGGTAGGCACGCTGCCCATGGACTGCATTACCTGATATGAAGTAAAGTT
Organism: Niastella sp. sgz303648; assembly: GCF_059587045.1. Taxonomy (NCBI): domain Bacteria; kingdom Pseudomonadati; phylum Bacteroidota; class Chitinophagia; order Chitinophagales; family Chitinophagaceae; genus Niastella; species Niastella sp. sgz303648. The sequence goes on from NZ_JCAPSW010000006.1 coordinate 595,046, forward strand.
TTCAGAAGCAATGAGTTCTATACCATTTCGTTGACGTTCCAGTTCTTTTTTAAGAAGGTCAAAAACAAGCGTATCTTTTTGCATGGCGCAAATATAAGGCAGAAGTCTGAAGTCTGATGTCTGAAGTCTGATGTCTGATGTTGGAAAAATGGAGGAAAAGATGCGCTCAGAGGGGCTTTCCGACTTCCGACTTCTGACTTCCGACTTCTGATTCCCGGCTTCCGGTCTTTCCGACTTTTTTACTAACAAACATTGGTACAATATTTTTCACTATTTTCACGGCTTTGAAAAAACACAAACGGATTGTTTTTCAGGAAATAACCTGGTTGAACAACAGCAGTAATATGTAAAAGACACATAGGGATAGAGGAATTGCACAACATAAGAACTGCGGCAGCCATGGATGTTTCTGCACAAAAGGCGCAGAAGGATGAAAAACAAATATTTTTCAAATGAAAGCAATTATTCCCGTAGCGGGTGCAGGCACAAAGTTGCGACCGCATACGTACACGCAACCAAAGGCACTTATACCCCTGGCAGGTAGAACCATACTTAGTATCATTGTTGACCAGTTACGCGATGGAGGTATTAATGAATTTGTTTTTATTGTAGGATACCTGGGCGATAAGATACAGGATTATGTAAAGGAAAAATATCCCGACCTTAAAGCATGGTTCGTAACCCAAAGCGAGCGCCATGGTATTGGCCATGCTATTCAACTTACCAAAGACATTGTGGGCGAAGATGAAATGTTCATCGTGCTGGGCGATACCATTTGCGAATATGATATAAAGGAGATACTCGATATGCCCTGCTCGGCACTGGGCGTAAAACGTGTTGACGATCCGCGCGATTTTGGTGTAGTGGAAATCGCGGAAGACGGATTTATTAACCGCGTGGTTGAAAAGCCTCAGATCCCCAAATCGAATATGGCCCTGGTGGGCATTTATCGTATTAAAGAAACTTCTTTTTTATTTAATTGTCTCGAAAGCAACATACGCAACCAGGTAATGGTCCGTGGCGAGTTTAGCATTACCGATGCACTGGAATGCATGATACAGCATGGCGCCAGGTTTCAGCCCTATAAAGTGCAAAACTGGTTCGATTGCGGTAAAAAAGATACGTTACTTGAATCGAACGCAACCCTGCTAAAGAAATTTGGCGGTATTATTTCGCCCGATCACAATTTTGAAAATACGATCATCATTCCCCCCGTTAGTGTAGCCGAGGGATGCGATATAAAAAATTCTATCGTTGGGCCGAATGTTACCATCGGTGAAAAAACCACCATCAGTTATTCAATAATTAAAGATTCTATTATTGGCTCATTTGCAGACCTCTACGATATTGTTCTAACCAATTCACTCATTGGAAGCGATACAGAAGTGAAAGGCGAAAGCCGTAGTTTGAATATCGGTGATAATACCGAGATCGACCTGGGCGAATCGTGAGTAACTTTTCCTTATTAATTAGCAGCTTTAGCAGGGTAAATTCTTTATATTTTGTTTACCTTCAGGTGAGGAATGCAACATTCTGTATGAACTGCGTGTCTTTACGATTGTCCCTGTTGAAAATAATGGCAGCTCATGTTTGGTATTGCCAACCTTTTAAACACTAATTTTTATGAGAGGTATAAAAAAATACCTGTTGATTGCAGCGTTATTGCCTCTTTCTTTGTTAGCCAAAGCTAATGGTGAAAACGGTAATCGTAAATCATCGGATCCTGCATTACAAGGCAATGTTGCGGATGCCGCTACAAAAAAGCCGGTTCAGGGCGTAACCGTTTCTATTTCCACACCGAAAGGTCAGGAAAAAAAGGAATTTACTACCGATGCTGCGGGTAACTTTAAAGTTCCCCAGATGCCGGTAGGCGAGGTGATTATCATATTAGAAAAAAAGGGATATAAAACTACCCGCCGCGAAGGAATAATTATTAAAGAAGGCGTTTCATTAAAAATGAATTTTGATATTTCTAATATGCAACAGCTCGAAGATGAGAGCGACGCTTTCCATCCGTTTTTGCGCCTGATGGAAGGGTGAATGCACGAATAAAAATATTTAATATATAAAGAGGCTGTCTCAATTCGAGGCGGCCTTTTTTTTGTTACCGGTTACCGGGTATCCGGCAACCGGCAACCGGTAACTGGCAACCGGTAACTACTAATATCCTGGAAAAAATAGCGGAGCTGAAAGCAGCCCCGCGTTACATGAGAAAATCACTAATCTAAATGTGTATCCGAATTGTTATGATGGCGGATTTGCATTTCGCCATTTTGTTTTTTTATGGCTATCTTATTTTTCTTAAAATACTTTTTGTACTTATCGGTTACCTCTGTGGGTTGTTTTTTATCATTGATGTATATATCACCGCCCTTATATTCAATAGAGTAATCTTCTTTTGTGTTCAGCAAACCGTCTTTTTCCATATCATAGATCATTTGCTGGTAGCCCTTTAGTTCATCTTTTGCTTTATCAATATCTTCTCTTGCTTTATCCAGTTCTTTTTTCATGTCGAACTTTTGCTGCTTCATTTCATCCTTTACCTTTTCCAGCTCTTTTTTAACATTGGCCATTTCTTTATCCAGCTCTTCCTTTTTTATCATTTGGGCCTTCTTAAGGTCTTCTTTCCAATCTTCTTTGTCAAGCGCTTCTTTCACCTGCTTCTCGGCCTGCTCAAGTTGTTTATTAATTTCTTCCCTATCAATTTTGCTTATTGCTTCGAGCGACTTATCGAGCTGCAGCCTGACCTTTTCAAAATTTATTTTTTGTAAAGATTCCTGTATCTGGCTGTTGATTTTTTCAAAGTCGATTTTTTGTACAGCGTCTGCTGCCTGCTGATGTATCTTTTCAATATCAATATTGTGAATCGATTCTTCTATATCGCGCTGCATTTTATCCCAGTCTTTCTGTTTCAGTTTTTCCAATTGGTCCTGGGCTTCATCTAATTGTTTAAGTTGTTTATCCAGATCGCGGTTTAATTGTTCTTCACGGGTTATTTTGTTTCTTTTTTCGGTTGGAATGGTATCCTGATGATGGTTAGCAATGGCCGGGTTTTGATGAGGGCCGCCTGTCCAGGCAACAAGCGCAAAAGTACATCCCAGTACAATGGCGCCGGGCAATGCCCAACGGGTAACTGTTTGCATTTTCATGGTTGTTATTTTATGTGGTAATGATTTACGATATCCTTCGTATAAAACTACGATAAATTTCGTAAAATGTTGCATGGGGAGGTGTGTTTTGAGAAAATTAACATTCGGGGAGAGAAGCTATAGTGGTTACCGCTTGCCAATGAACGAACGGTTTCGGGTTTGAGGTTTGTGGTTTGTGGTTCTTTCGATTCGAACATGCTGAGTGTATGTTGGCTGACCAACATTCGAACTGCTTGTAATTACTTCAGGGAATTAAATCGCGGCAGCAACTACAAACCACAAACCATAAACCACAAACTGACTTTTATGGTGGTTACAGGGGCAAACTTTCTGCTACTTCCCATTTCTTTTGTTCGTTATGCCGCAACAGTGATATATTATCGGCAGTGAAAGTTGTTTCGTACACCAGGGAATTAAAATGCTGCCAGGCTTTGGGAAAGTCTTCTTTTTGCAGATCGCGGTTGGCAATGGTGATATGCGGATGAAATGGGCGTTCTTCTTTTTTGATGCGAAAGCCCCCGTCTTTTAGTATTTCTTCTTCTAAATCAATTTTCAATTGCTGTAACGGCGAATTGGATTGTATAGCTGCATAAATTACCCGGGGCTTAAAAGCAGCGAAATTTTTTATATGAATAGTGAAGCTGTGCTGATGTTGCGCGAATTGTTTCAATAGTTCTGTAAGTGTCTGTTGTTCGGTACCGGGCATGTTAAATGGCGGGATCAGCGTAATATGCGCAGGCGATTTTAATGCCACCTTACAATTAAACTGTTGCAGCATATAGTTCTTCCATTCCAGCACCTGCCGGTTGATGTTATCGGGGGCTAATATAGCAATGAAATGTAAAGACAATTGGCAATTGGCAATGGGCAATAGGCAAAGATAAACATTAGCAGGATCTATTGCTTATTGTCAATTGTCTATTGCCTATTGACTGTAGGAACTACCGGCAAGCTTTCATTTCCATCGTCGCTAACCGATTGTACGGCGAAAAAATAATTGTCTTTTGAATAGGGCAATTGTATGCTGGTTTGGGTGGTAAAGATCTTTTTTTGCCAGAAGGGCCAGTTGGTTTCGCGCATCAATAAATAATAACCTTTGGGCTTGCCATACTTTGGCGCTTTCCACATTAAATTGGTATAGTTGGATAATTGTTTTACCTCAATCTGTACTTCCTGCGGCATGCCGGTTGATTTGGCCAGGTTGGCAAGATTGCACAGGTTTAATGCCGTGTTCTTACGCAGGTATTCAAAATCCATGAACTCGGGTAAGTCGCCATACTGAATGCCGTTTTCAACCCGTACATCCTGGTGCTGATGATAATAATTTTCATTCATCTCGGTGATGCGTACGGCCGCATATCCTCTTTGAACATATGGCGTATGGTCGCCGCCCCGTAAAAAGCGGTCGTTCCGGTAAATGAGCACAACTTCAAGATTATCTACATATCGCTCACCGGTTTCTTTTACATAACGCGCCAGCTGGCGGGCTTTGCCATCATTCTCCAGCCCCAGGTTACGAATGTTGGTTGTATTTTTATCCAGCTCATAAGCGGGTAACCCTTCGCTGAACACCCTGATCTTTGTGTTATTGATAATATTGGTTTGACTGGTATTGTTGCTGCCCATAATATCGTTGTTCAGCACGGCTTCAACATTCCGGTTTTCCTTTTTTAATTTTTCTGCCATGAAAGTTGCGCCCAGCAGTCCCTGCTCTTCTCCGCTTACGGCTATGAATATAATGGTGGCAGGAAATGATTGCCGGCTCATAATGCGGGCGCATTCCAGCACGGCTGCCACACCGCTGGCATCGTCGTTGGCGCCGGGTGCGTCTTTTTCGCGGTCCATAACGTTGGTGCGCATGTTATCGAGGTGACCGCTGATGATAAACAGGCGATCGTCGTTAGGGTCGGTACCTTTTAAGGTGGCCACCACATTACCCAACAAAAGATTTACATCTACACGTTTGCCGTCGGGTGGCAGGGTAGTGGTATCGATAACAGCGCTTAAGCGGCCGCCCGATGTTTTGGCATAATCATTAAACTTCGAAAGCACCCATTGCCGGGCTACACCAATACCGCGTTTGGGATCGGTTTGTGTGCTAAGGGTATTGCGGGTGCCGAAGCTAACCAGTTTGAGTATATACGATTTCAGGCTGTCGGCATTTACTTCCGCTACCATTTTTTCAATGGCCGGATCTTTTTGAATAATTGTTTGCGCATATACAGCAGTGCAAATGCTAAAGCTGATGAGCAGTAGTATAATTCTCATGTAGTGTAATTGTTGAAGAATTAAAGATAATGCTAAAAGCGGTTTGTAGTTACGTTGCCGGTTGCCAGTTACCAGTTACCAGATACCAGATACCGGGAACTGGTATCCGGTAACAGGAGACCGTTATAAGCCCGTGCGCTTATAATCATAAAATATAAGTCTTTAAGCTTATATCGCTTTTACAATAAAGTTCCCTTCAAAATAACCGCTGCGATAGTGAAGTATATAACAAGCCCTGTTACATCGACCAGGGTAGCTACAAAGGGAGCTGAAGATGTAGCCGGATCAAGTTTCAGCCGTTTTAAAACAATCGGCACCATTGAACCGCTCAGCGTTCCCCAGGTTACTATTCCGATCAATGAAAAGAAAATGGTGATGGCTATTTTTGCCCAGTGCACGCCATAGTTAAACCAGTGAAAGTTTTGCCATATCGAAATTCTCAGAAAACCGATAGTGCCAAGAATGAGCCCGAGGGTAAGGCCCGATAATATTTCGCGGCGCATTACATACCACCAGTCTTTAACGCTCAATTCCTTTACGGCCATGGCGCGTATGATTAAGGTGGCGGCCTGTGAGCCACTGTTGCCACCACTTGAAATGATCAGCGGTACAAAAAGTGCGAGCACTACTGCTTTTGATATTTCCACATCGAAATAGCCCATGGCAGTGGCGGTAAGCATTTCGCTTAAAAACAATATGATCAGCCAGCCGGCTCTTTTTTTAATCAGTGAATAGAACGGGGTTTTTACATAGGGATAATCGAGGCTTTCCAAACCACCAAATTGCTGCATTTCCTTGGTATCTCTTGCTTCCACAACGTCCAGCACATCATCTACCGTAAGCACGCCCAATAAAATATTATTCGAGTTAATTACCGGCAATACTACGCGATCGTACTCCTTAAACATGGCCACCGCCTTTTCTTTGGTATCGGCAATATGCAAGGTGGCGCAAAAGCCATCGAGTATGCTTTCTATCTTTTTTTGCGGATCATTCAACACCAGCCGGCGCACGGGTATATCGTCAATAAGTTTTCCGTTTTCATCTACCACATAAATATCATTGGCTGCTTCTGAATCTTTATGGTGTTTGCGCAGGTGTTCATTGGCTTCTGCGATCGTCATATCTTTTTCAATAGTGGCAAAATCGGTATTGATCAATCTTGCAACACTATTGTCGGGATAGCCCAGCAGGTCGTGCGTGGTATCTTTATTAGCTTCATTCAGGAACTCAATGAAATAAGATAGCTCCATCCCTTTTAAAGAAGAATAAAAAGCCAGGCGGTCGTCGGAACTTAGTTCGTTCAATATCTGGGCCGCCTTTTCCTGCCCCAGTTGGCGGATGATCTTTTTTTGTGTAAGCTTATCGAGATAGGGGAATATGCGTTCCTGGTTTTTAGCCGGGAAAGACTGAAATGCCTGAAAGGTAGCGTCAAAGGGAATACTCGTTAATACCCTGGCTACTTCGGCCGGATGAACATTGCTTTTGTTACGGTTAAATCCAAACAAACCTGCAAAATCACCTTTCAGCAATTTACCCGTTACATCTTTCAGCGTGGATTGAAAACCTTTTGGCATTTATCAATGAATTACCGGTTAGCTATAAATTGTAAAAATACAATTTGCATACTGGCTAACCCGGTTTTCACCCATCGGTTAACGGGTGGTTAACGAGTTGTTATCCTTCGACTCCGCTCAGGACCATTAACTATTAACAGAACTTTTTAACTCTTCCTGAACGCCCATTTGATCATTTCCTTCCAGGTTACTTTTTTGCCATACAGTAATATTCCGGTGCGGTAAATTTTGCCGGTTAACCAGGCAAAGAATACAATGCTTAATACCAGTAATACCATCGAGGTAATTAACTGTGTTACCGGAACATTGAACATGATGCGTCCCATCATTACTATAGGAGAAGTAAGGGGGAACAAACTGCCAAAAATAGCGAGCGGACTATTGGGTTCCGAAATGGCTTTGGTCATGATAACAAAGGCCAGAATGATAGGCATCATTACGGGAAATACCATTTGCTGCGCCTCCTGCTGGTCTTCACTCACCACGCTTCCGATAGCTGCAAATACCGAAGCATACAACAGATATCCTCCCAAAAAATAAAAGATAAAGAAGAAAAGGATAGAACCCCATTGAACCGATTGCAGACCAATACTCAAATTGGCCATCATGCTGCTGCTTTCGCCGCCCTGCATTTGACTGGCCTGTTGCTGAATCGTATGCGGATCGAACGAGGGAATGATCAGGGGCAACACGAATTGCAGGGTTACTATAAGGCCAATCCATATTGCAAACTGTGTAAGGCCTACAGCGCCGATACCGATGATTTTACCCATCATCAGCTGAAATGGTTTAACTGAACTTACCACCACTTCGGCAATACGGTTTATTTTTTCTTCCATTACACCGCGCATTACCATGGTGCCATAAATAAGCAGAATAACATAAATGAGCATGCCACAGGCAAAAGCAACACTCGAGGCAACACCGGCAACGCTTTTCTTTTCCTGTTTGCCATTGATTAATTTGTTTTCGATAGATACATCTGAATTAATGGAGCGGTATTGCTCAGGTGTAATGTTCACCGATTGCAGCCGTTTTAATTCGATGGCTTTATTTACCGTTCTTTCAATTTTACTTTTCTGGCTTAATCCAACCGGCGACTGGCTGAACAACTGAATGCTGTCGGTATTTTTGGTAACATCCATGGGCGGTATGTATAAAAAGAAATCGTAGCCCATTTTCTTATAACTTGTCTTTAAAGCATCGGGCGCCTGGTTGGTTATAATGGTGTATTGCGATGCGTCGCCTTTGGTATTTTCAATTTTTCCATTAAACAGGTTGGTCTGGTCTATCACTGCTATTTTACTGGTTTCGTTATTGCCGCTGATGCCAATGGCAATGATGGCCGCATAAAAGCCCATAATGATAATGGGCACCAGGATAGTTGAATATAAAAAAGATCTTTTTTTAACGCGTACGAGGTATTCACGTTGTATAATGAGTAATATCTTGTTCATACAAAAGCGTATTATGCAGTTACGGTTTCAAACTGGCGGGCGAGGGGAGTGCCATGCACCAGTTTTATAAATATATCGTTCAGCGAAGGCAGTATTTCATGAAATGCATTGATGCCCACCTGCTGTTGTAAAAAATAATGCAATACATCGTTGGGTTTATGCCCTTCGGTTATTCTTATTACGAGCTGGTTATTTTGTTTTTTGATCACTTCAAACGCAGATGCGTTGATTTCGGCAGGTACATTTTCGAGACCGATGGCAAAGATGTTTTCTTTGAATTGCTGTTTAACGGCGTTCACGGTGCCATCGAGAATTTTTTGTCCTTTATTTACCAGAATGATATGGTCGCATATTTCTTCAACCTGTTCCATACGATGGGTGCTGAAAATAATGCTGCTGCCATTTTTCGCCATCTGATAAATTTCATCTTTGATGAGGTTGGTATTTACAGGATCGAGTCCGCTGAAGGGTTCATCGAGAATGACGAGTTTGGGATCGTGCAATACGGTAGTTACAAACTGTAATTTTTGTCCCATGCCTTTACTCAGGTCTTCGACTTTTTTGTTCCACCAGCTTTGCATTTCGAATTTTATAAACCAGCGTTTTACCCGTTCGGTGGCTTCGGCTTTACTGAGTCCTTTTAATTGCGCCAGGTAAATAGCCTGATCGCCTATTTTCATCTTTTTATAAAGTCCTCTTTCTTCGGGCATATAACCTATATAGGCTATGTCTTTTTCGGGATTGAATTTTTCACCGTTGAAAATAATCTCGCCGTCATCGGGGAATAAAATGCCGGTAATCATTCGTATAAGGGTGGTTTTACCGGCCCCGTTCGGGCCCAGTAAACCGAAAACGCTACCGGGCGCCAGTGAAAAACCAATATCATCTACCGCCTTCTGCGTAGCATAATATTTTTTCAGATGTTTTACTTCGAGTAAGTTCATGGTATTGTTTTAGTCCGAAAGTCGGAAAAGCCTGCCCGACTGCCGGCGGGTCTGAAAGCCTGAAAGAATTTGCAATGGGTGATGATACTTTCGGACTTTCTGACTTCCGGACTTCCCGGACTTTTAATTAAAAGGTAACGAAACTGTTAATTAGTAGCAAGAAAAAAAGATTTGTTACAGTTATATAGTCCGAAAGTCGGAAAAGATTGAAAGTCCGGAAGAAATTCCAACGGCAGAATGATGCTTTCGGACTTACGGACTTGCAGACTTTCAGACTTTTTACGCACCTTCGCATCAAAATAAAACTCTATGAAAAGAATAATTGCAACGGGGGTAGTTGCACTGTTGGTTATTATTTGTAGCAGCTGGGGTTTTTTAGTACACCGTACCATTCATCAACTGGCTATATATGAATTGCCCGAAGGGATGCAATATTTTTTTCATCGTAATATGAATTATATCGTAAAAAACTCAGTGCGGCCCGATCAGCGAAGAAATGAAGACCGTAGTGAGGCTCCCAAACATTTTATCGATCTGGAGTTGTTTGGTGATTCTGCCGCCTGGAAGATGCCATTGAAGTGGAATGATGCCGTTAAGAAATATGGTAAAGACAGTTTGCAAAGATGCGGATACGTACCCTATTATGTTGTTACGATGAAAGACCAGTTAACAGAGGCTTTCCGCAGCGGTAATAAAGACAGCATTCTTTTTTATGCAACCGACTTAGGCCATTATATAAGCGATGCACATGTGCCCTTACATGTTACAGAAAATTACGACGGGCAATTAACCAATCAAAAAGGATTGCATAGTTTGTGGGAGTCAACCATTCCTGAAATAGAAATTCAGCAATACGATTTGCGCACACATCATAAAGCCCGTTACCTGAAGCATCCTGAAAGAGCTATATGGGCGGCCGTAAGACAATCGCAAAAATTATTGGGTGATGTGTTTGCGCAGGAAAAATCGGCCACACAATCATTTGCCGACACCACAAAGTACAGGGTGCAAATGCGCAACGGTAAAGAATACAAAAGTTATACATCGGCATTTGCCAAAGCATACAGTGCCCGGTTAGGCAAAACCATCAATGAGCAATTGATACGCTCGGCCAACCTCGTAGCCGACTTCTGGTATACCAGCTGGGTAGATGCCGGCTGCCCCGATTTAAATAAGCATATAGAATCTTTTGTAAAGAAAGATGAGAAGCAAAGTTTGCAGGAGGAGCAGGATGCTTATAAACAGAATAAACTAATTGAGAAAAAGTTGCTTATTGCAAAGCAGGGAAAAGAAAGCAACGATTGATAAATTTCTGATTTTGCGATTTAGAGATTTTGAGATTTCCTGATACGGCATCACCGAAACAAATCTCTAAATCTCTAAATCCCGAAATCTCAAAATGCATTACCCAAAATACCGATGATGTTGTGAGCAACACGTTCACCATCCATCGCTGCACTAACAATGCCACCGGCATAACCTGCGCCTTCGCCGCAGGGAAATAATTTTTTTATTTGCGGATGTTGTGTTGTTTCGGCATCGCGGGATATACGTACCGGTGATGAGGTGCGTGATTCTGTTGCAACTACAACAGCTTCATTGGTAAAATAGCCTTTCATCTTCTTACCAAATTCAATAAATGCCTGTTGCAGTGATGAAAAAATAAATGAGGGTAATACTTCCTGCAAAGGAGCTGATGTTATACCTGGTAAATAAGAGCAATCGGGTAATGAGGAAGATGTTTTCTTTTGAGTTAAATCGGCCATGCGTTGCGCAGGCGCCACAAATTTACCGCCGCCATATTCATATGCCTTTTTTTCAACAGCCTGCTGAAAATACATGCCTGCCAAAGGAGAATGCTTCTTCTGATAATTTATAACATCTTTTACTTCAACCGAAGTTACAATACCCGAATTGGCAAAGGGATTATTACGTTTTGAAGGCGACCATCCGTTCACTACCAGTTCGCCGGGGCTGGTTGCGGCCGGTGCAATAATGCCACCGGGACACATACAAAAAGAGAATACGCCTCTTTCGTGTACCTGCTGCACTAAACTATACGATGCAGGAGGAAGATATTCATCGCGCATGCTACAATGATATTGCATACTGTCGATAATACTTTGCGGATGTTCAACACGAACGCCAAGAGCGAAAGGCTTGCATTCGATCAATATATTTTTATTGTGTAACAGTTCAAATATATCTCTTGCCGAGTGACCGGTAGCCAGTATCACTGCATCGGCTGTAAATGAGTCACCAGCGGCCGTTTTTACGCCTTTAACGGTATCGTTCTGCAAAATGAGATCGGTTACTTTTTGCTCAAATAAGAATAGTCCGCCGCAAAGCAGGATATGTTCACGAATGGCAGTGATGATTTCAGGAAGTTTATTGGTGCCTATATGCGGATGCGCTTCGTACAATATTCTTTCATGTGCACCAAACTGAGCCAGTATATTTAATATACGTTCCACATCGCCACGTTTGGTGCTTCGGGTATATAGCTTACCATCGCTATATGTACCTGCTCCTCCTTCGCCAAAACAATAATTGCTTTCGGGATTTACAATGCCCTGTTTATTTAAAATAGCAAGATCTCTTCTACGCGATCTTACATCTTTCCCTCTTTCGAGCAGTATAGGTCGAATACCGGCTTCAATTAATTTCAATGCTGCAAACAATCCTGCCGGTCCGGCTCCTATGATAATTACCTCCCGGGCAGCTTTTGAAACATTCTGCAAGTGCAGCTGTTTGATATCGCGGGTATGAAAAGGTTCATTGACAAAAACCTGTATGGTTAGCATTACCCAGGGTTGTTTTCCCCTTGCATCTATTGATTGTTTTATTATATGATATCCGGTAATGGCCGATGGAGAAAGTGCAAGGTGTTGCGCTGCGTATTGTTGAACTATAGCTTCTGCAGCGGCTTCGGAAGGAAGCAGCTTTAAAGTGATTCGTTGTTGCATATGTTAGGTAGTTAACCTAAAAAATATTGAGTAACAAAGATACGTAATGTATAATACAGCTTGCCGGTTTGTCAATTAAGGTTGACAATGCTCAATTTTTTGTATTATTCAGGTAAATAAGTAAGTTAAAAACGTTCCACGTGTTTCACGAACAAAAAAGTGTAACGTAGTATATAGTGCGCTGTTTTTATTTACCGGTTAATATATTTTTGCCGGCCGAATAAAGGAGTAATATCAAAAGTGGTTGCTAATGAAGTGCAACCATTTAGCTTTTTGTAATTGCAAAAACCGGCAAATTTTATTTTAAATCATTTGGGACTCGATAGTGGTATAAGCGTTTAGTAATGAACAAACTCGTATTAATAATGTAACAATTCAGCCGGCAAAAAATACCTGAATGCCCCTATAACTAAATGTAAAACTTACAACTGTTAACCGGGTATAGGTGATTTTATGGCAAATGCTGTAAAAAAATAATCTATAACTTTTTTTCAATTAATACAATGTTGTCAATTCAAAATTTTATTTTGATAAGGAAATAAAAAAAAGAGGGATTTATATTTTCTGCATTTCAAAAAATATGTATCTTCAATAGCATCCAATAAATAATATGAAGAAGGAATTATTTGATACTACCTCGTTGTTTTCTTTCTTCATCAGCATTCCCGGCAAAACCAACAAAAGAGAATCCGTTCGATGTAAACCAAATGCTTCCTGGTCGGCAAGCCCGCTCGCAAATTTTTTCCGGGCATTTATTGTTACAAAGAGACCTGCTCTGATTAGTAGTGAACCTGGCATCAACGCATGTTGTTTTGTTCTACAAAAATTGAACTTTGAACATATTGCTTTTTACAATTCATTGCATAAGTCGAACAGCGGTCACAAAATAAAATAATAACAATTCTGTGCATTAAACCTGCCGGATTATTGTTATTGATTGGAATTATTTTGACAATAAAAAATGGAAAAAAAATATTTCTAACATGGACTGTGGAAATGTCAAAAACTAGTGAATAAAAAATTTTTTTTTCAGCAAAAAATTTTGATATTCGTCGCCCTTTTAAACTTTTTGAGGTTCCCCCATTGTCCTGTGAAAGTGATACTGTGAGCAAAGCATGAAACACTACTTAACTCAACATAATAAAACTGCTTCTTGTATAATGGCTAAAACGTCAGATAAAGTTTGGAGTAATTGTTTGGAAATAATAAAGGATATTGTTGAGTGGCAACATTTCAAGACCTGGTTTGAACCTATTAAACCCGTAGAGCTAAGAGACAATATACTTATCATTCAGGTTCCGAGTCAATTCTTTTATGAATATCTCGAAGAGCATTATGTTAACCTATTGGCAAAAACATTAAGAAGAGTACTTGGTAAGGACGCCCGACTAGAATATCGGATAATGGTTGATAGTGGTAATCATAACAACAAACCGCTAACTATGGATGTTCCTACACACGGCTACAAAACGTTTTCGAGTAATGAGATGGATTTTCCCCTCATTATTAATAATCCGGTGAAGAATCCTTTCGTGATTCCGGGTTTGAAAAAAATGCAGATTGATCCGCAGCTCAATCCCATTTATACGTTTGATAATTTTATTGAAGGTGATTGTAATCGTGTGGCCCGAAGGGCCGGTAAAACCGTTGCCGAGAAGCCCGGCGCCAGTTCATTCAATCCACTTGTAATATATGGTGGTGTTGGTTTGGGCAAAACCCATCTTGCGCAGGGTATCGGAAACGAAACCAAGCGTCTGCATCCCAATAAGGTGGTATTGTATGTGAGCTCTGAAAAATTCATCAATCAGTTTCAGGACCATAGTCGTAATAATGCTATTAATGATTTTATACATTTTTATCAGTTGATAGATGTATTGATCATTGATGATGTTCAATTTTTCAATCGCGCCGAAAAATCGCAGGATGCCTTCTTTGCTATATTCAATCACCTGCATCAAAGTGGCAAACAGCTGATCTTAACATCCGACAAACCACCCAAAGACCTTGAAGGGGTTCAGGAAAGGTTGTTAAGCCGTTTCCGCTGGGGGTTGAGTGCCGACTTGCAGGTACCGGATTATGAAACCCGGATCGAGATACTGGAAAGGAAGATGAAGAATGATGGTCTTGAAATGCCCAAAGAGGTGGTTAAATACCTTGCTTATAATATTAATAGCAACGTACGGGAGCTTGAAGGGGCCTTGATTTCATTATTGGCACAATCTTCGCTTAACAAGCGGGAAATAGACCTTGACTTGGCAAAAAGAGTCCTCCGTAATTTCGTGAAAACTAGCAGTAAGGAAATCACCATCGAAACCATACAAAAAATGGTATGTGAATACTTCGATGTTCCCTACGATAAACTGCTACAGAAAACCCGCAAACGAGAAATCGTGCAGGCCCGCCAGATTACTATGTACCTGGCCAAAGCATTTACCAAAAATTCATTAAAAACTATCGGTGAGCACTTTGGAGGTCGCGACCATACGACTGTTATCCATTCGTGCCAAACGGTGAAGGATTTAATGGATACTGATAGTACATTCCGCGAAAGCGTGATGGAGTTGCAACAGAAGGTGCAACTGGCAGCTATGTAAACCCATGAAGTTTCAAATTTATTATAGGATCCCGTTCAGCAATGAGCGGGATTTTTTATTGTACGGAGGAGGGGAGTATACACTATCGTAAAAATACTTGCCGGAATAGAACAAAGGAATCCTGCTCAGTAATGGGCAGGATTTTTTTGTGCTTAGAGAAGTTGCCTGCTTCGCCCCCGTTTCCCCGAAAGAGGTGTCTTATTTCTCTGACAGCATGTGTTGTATTTTTTCGGAATAGTATGTCAGAGATAGTAAGGATACCTTTGTTTTATCATTAGGCTTTATGAGAAGGATAATACGACGATAGTTTGGTTTCGTTGACGGTAAATGGGTAAAATACGAACATCAGGGATAAGTGCCTTTAGGAGGCTTTTCACTATACAAAATAGTTTTTTAAAAGATGAGTAAATGCCCTTTTAGGGGATTGGACAAATAATCTAAAGATTTTCATCAGTTTATTGGTTCATATTTGGGAATTTCCTCTTAATTTTGCCGTCCCGTTAGAAACGGAGAGGTGCCTGAGTGGCCGAAAGGGCCGGTTTGCTAAACCGTTGTACGAGCTTAAACTTGTACCGAGGGTTCGAATCCCTCCCTCTCCGCAGATTTCCGCCGAATCTGCCGATTGGTAGCAAAGGCGGATTTTTTTAGAAGTTTACCGGTACTTTAGCGTACATTGGTGACTGATAAACGGGAGGTAGTTCAGCCCGGTAGAATATCCCGCTTTAGAGCGGGAGGGTCGCAGGTTCTTAATTGAAATTAAAATAGCTACAGTGTAGCAAACATTTCGGGAGGTAGTTCAGCCCGGTAGAATATCCCGCTTTAGAGCGGGAGGGTCGCAGGTTCTTAATTGAAATTAAAATAGCTACAGTGTAGCAAACATTTCGGGAGGTAGTTCAGCCCGGTAGAATATCCCGCTTTAGAGCGGGAGGGTCGCAGGTTCTTAATTGAAATTAAAATAGCTACAGTGTAGCAAACATTTCGGGAGGTAGTTCAGCCCGGTAGAATACGTGGTTTGGGACCACGGGGTCGCAGGTTCGAATCCTGTCCTCCCGACTGGGTAAGGCTCTGATGAAAATCAGAGCCTTTTTTTATGTATTATGTGTATATATTATTTAGTGATTGCATTGGAGAATATTATTGCGGGCAAACAAATAATATAGAAAGCAGATTGATAAGGCATAACTCTGGCGAAACACAAAGTATCAAACATGGAATACCCTGGAGATTGATAGGGTATATAACAACATCTACAAGAAAGGAATCAACACATTTGGAAAAACAGATTAAGAAAAGAGGAATAAGGCGTTGGTTATTAGTAAACGAAAATCGATTAGTTCAGCCCGGTTAGAATATCCCGCTTAGGGCGGGAGGGTCGCAGGTTCGAATCCTGTCCTACCGACTGTTAAAGAAATGCAAAAGCCTGCTCTTGAAGCTGGCTTTTGCATATGGTTTCCCAAGTAACTTTTTAATATCAGCCCGATCCATAAAATTTTACAGCAAGACTAGCCAGGCAAAAACCGAGATCGGCGTTAATGTTCCTCTTTTTCTCCTGCCCTGGCCATACTGGAAAAATATACCCTACGTAAAGAACCACCATGGTCCGGTATCTACAATGATATGTTGTTCCCACGAGTAACCAACCAGGAAATGAACCGCAGCCTGAAAATAAATTGGTGAAATCTGCGGTATTTTTAAAAATCTTTCTTTTCACCTGCATGCCACACTTTTGCCACTGCTGTTACATTAATGAAGGGAGTGCCGATTGAAACGATCAGCAAAATGCTGGAGCACATGAAGCTAAGTACAACTATGATTTATGCCAGGGTAACTAATTCAAAGATTGGGATGGATATGGGCTTGTTGCAAAGTAAGTTGGATGATGTTGGGAGGAATAATCCTATGGGTATAAAGAAATAATAGCGGGGTTATATTTGAATTTGAAGCCACTTAGTAATGAGTGGGTTTTTATGGTTATGGCTTATTGCTGGTTAGAATTCTTTTTACTGATATCATAGTATTTACAAATTTGACGTGCTTCTAATTCTTTTATATTCTCATTATAATCAAATACAAAAGTAACCCCTCCGGCTGTATCAATGAAATGATGGTCGCAGTTTGAATGTCCAATAAAGCAGCCTGCTGCTGTTTCGAAAGTATCCACCGGCTTTGATACAACGTATTTTTTATATGCTATGTTTTTAGAATTGAGGTTTTTTTCAACAAGAGATATTTTTCTATTCTTAAAAATCCAGGGCATAGATACACCTTTAAAGTCCTTTTTAGGAAAGGTAATATCAGGCCTGTAACTTACTCCATTGAGTTTTTCGTCGTATATATGAAACTCAATAAAGCCAACTTTAATTATCCCATAAATCAGCCCATTATTTTCTATTTCCTTTACATACCAATAGTCATCTCCAAATTTGCTCAACAATACTTTCATTGAAGTTCCAGGCGCAAGCCCTTCAATATGTCCATTTCTTAAAAAATGATCAAAGTCGTTATCTGCTATCATAAATATCTTTGCTTAATGTAACAAACCAGCACTGTGAATTTGCTCACTTGTCCGCTTTTATTAACTTAATATATTTTGTTCTTCTTGCCCTGGCAAAGTCGTGGGGCTTTTCATACATGGTAAGTAAACCAAACTTATTGTCTATGGTATATTTAAGTTCGATCAGAACTTTTTTGATTTCACTTTCAAAATATTCATCGTAGTCTTTTCTGTCTGGAATTTTTAATAATGTGTTGTGGTTTTCCAAAATATCTAAATAAAGATTCTTTGTCTTAGAAGGTGAATGGTATTTAGCCGGTGACAGGGGATGCCAAAAAAAGTTGTCTACGATTGTGCCACCAATAATTAATTCTTTTAAACTGTCATTTAAATCCTCGTTATATTGTTTAGCGCCGATTAAAAAGCAGGTCGAGAAGAAAGACTTATATGATTTAAGTGATGGTGTCTTGTTGAATATTTTTTTAATTAATGATGTACTTTTCAGATTTGAAAGAAAATTCTGATAATCATTTTCATCAATAGATGATATGAAAACTAAGTATGCCATTTAAATTCAATGTCTTTAACTATCACATAATTGTGCTTCATACAAGTTAAACTGTGTCTGCCCGTCAATCGTTTCAACACCCCACGGTTTTGCTGTGTCAACGGTAAATATTTTTCTCCCATTTGTATCTTTCCACTCTTTCACAATTTCGCAAGCGATTATTCCTTCTTGTGGATATTCACTGTTTGGATCTAAAGGCTTTTCTGTTACAATTGGAACTTTATCCTGAACAATATGTTCTTTGCCAAACGCGTCATAAAATCTGCATTCAACAAACCCTGGTTGGTGCTCACTAATGAATTTTATGATTTGTATTTTGATTGCTTTCATACGCTACTTGTTCCAAATAAAAATTTATGTAAATTATTATTTTTAAGCTATTTAGCAAAAAGGAGCGGATGATTTGTGAAGAATGAATTTCAGTGGATCAGGTAGAAGAGTTTGGGGATCATTCGATCCTTTCGCCTATTTCGTTTGCTTTAGCGTCCACGGTTTTTATCAATTCATATTCAAATATTTTAGAGCCCTTAATCTCTTTAAACGCTTCAATACTAAAAGTAAACCTTTGATTCTTAAATTTGCATGGTAGTTTTGCCAGTCTTTCATCAATCATTTTATCCGTAAAAGTTGTGGGGATTTTCCAGGTAATACCGTTTTCTATTTCTGGTTTGTAATATGTAAGGTTTAATCTCTGAAGACATCGCCTTGCCTCTATCCTGTTATTGATTATGATAATTATGAGATCATGCGGCCCGTCAAGTAGTCCAAGTTCGTAACCTGTCAGCCATTTTTCGATACTGAGCCCACTTCCGGGTTGATATAAATCACCATGTACTTTTCCTACGATGAAGCCATACCGAGCACCAACAGGCGTTTTCAGGAAATTTGGATGTAAATCCCTAAAAGGGATGTACCAGGCAAAGTCAGTCTCAATTATTCCGTTATCATCAATTTCATATTCACTGTCATAGATTGGTTTTTCTTTGATAGCCTGTCTTACTTTGTCTTTTGCTTCTTCTAAATTCATAGTTGTTAGATTGTGTACTACAGTTGACCATGTTCTGCTGCCATCACTTGCTTTATGTGTTTTACCCATGGCTGGGGTCATATTTGTTAATTATTTGAAAGATTCGCTCTTCTAAGTCAGCAATATAATCTTCAGGATCATATTGCCTTCTTTCCTCATTGAGCTTTCTTGCTTCACGAAATAAAGTTTCATGACTTAAATGCAAAGACAATAAAACATCTTTCCAAAATAAAATCCGCTCCTTCGGAGAATGGCAGGGACCATCGTGATCATTTTTGAAGCGATCAGGGTCCAGAATGAACAATTCTGTTGTGTCGAGCCCCAATTCTTCAGCCTTTGCCTCCAATGGTTTCCTCAAGTCCCAGTTATCAAACCAATGCTCTCCAAAGTCATTATCCATAGAAAAAAAGCGACCAATCCAAACCACTTCGTTCCATTCTGTCAATCCAAGGGAATCAGCAATTTTTTTATAGTCAGGATTTACTACAAAGCAATCTAATTCCTGAAGATATTTAAATATTCTAATCATGGCATTGTTTAGAGCTGGTTACTAATATAACTATTAGCAGATTTTAGTTTTTAATATATACGTAAATTGTTGAAATTCCAATAAATCCTTTAATAACAGGTTCGAAATTCGTCCAGTTGTCCCGGACTGTTAAGAAAATGTAAAAGCTCGCTTGAATAGCGAGCGCTCCTGGTATTGCGTTGAAAAGGGATTTTCTTTTTAGTTTGACCCGAACAGCCAAACAATTTGAATTTTGCTGAAAGCATTGTCAATATTATTAAAGGATGAAGCCGTTTCATAAGAATAAAATTGAGATTATTATTCAAACGCTTATAGCTTCTCGCTGTTACTGACCTAACGGCCTTGTGATCTCAAAAACTACTGTGTCGTCTATGAATCTTAATGTATTGTTGTTAAGGATGGCACGTTTTCCGAGCGCAAAGTCCAGTTTGATATCTAAATCGATAGTGTCTTTTATAATGGTATACGAGCCTCTATAAGTAGTAAATAGCCAGTGGTCGCTCCTTTCCGCCATCAGATAACCGTTTTCTTTAAAATAAAAACTGGATCCACCATCGCTGCCAATATTAAAATTGCTGGCGGTGAATATTGTTGGAGATTTATCCAGTTTTTCAAAGTGCTTGTAATGCCATACAATGAATCCCAGACAAATAGCCGCAACAACCAGAGATGCCAGTATCGTCCTGGCAGCATTAGTTCTATAATATAGAAATAGTCTAACCAGCTGAATGGCAAATAGCACGCAAAGAACAGTCAGGGGAATATAGTCGATAAAATCAAAGTAGATTGTTTTCTGTGTTATTGACCTGTTCTTAATGCAAATTGCGACAGTTCCAAATATCAGTATGAGTATGAATAATGAAGATCGCAGCCAGCGAGCGGGACTTGTTCTTGTTATGTTTTGTCCCCAAATCTTCTCCATCAGGTTATTGTTGTGAATGTATTCAGTTGTGACAGCACCTCCTTCAATAACCAGTCCAGTCTTGTTGTTTATTATAACTTGACGCTTGCGTACTATGTTCTTATTTAGTTTAAATTGATCAGCGCTTAAATCAAGCTCCTTTAATTTATTGTCGGCATCTATAACTTTGATGCTTCTTATTGTATTTAATTTATTCAGGAACGCAAAGCTCTGGTCTATTACACTCGAAGGACTTAAAATGGAGAATCGTAGTGAGAAATTTGTCACAACCCTTTTTTCTGGAGCCAATAGAATATATAGTTCTGTCAGACCGAGATCCGATCTTATTTCAAAATAGAAATTTCGATATGTGTCAATTGGTTCAGTATTGGATTTTCCGACGAGAAAACTAGCTCCTGCGCTCTCAATAATGTCTTTTATGTCTGTTTGGGGAACAGGGTTTTTAAAACAGACTTCTAGTAAATATGATTCAAGTCCCATTATAAGTTATCTTTTATCCTTCCAATTCCACCATTTCAATTGCTCGCTGTCCTGTTCATTCGCCGGTGTTTCTGCAAAATACACAGCACAGCGAAAAACATACAGTACGCACCTGAACTCAATCAGCATATTGGTTTGACCTGTCATATAATTGTTGCGGGTCTTTGCCTTTTAAGTCGTCAATACACCTGATGCCAATGTTGTACAGGTCGGTTGCAATAGATTGTCCAACACCTGATATTCGTGTTAATTCTTTTGTGCGATTGTCGTTGCTGCAAAATTGCTGTTGCATGCGTTATCATTTTATGAATTGCCAGTCATTAATTTCGAGATTTGTTCAGCATTTACTATTCCCATTTTCTCAAGTGTGTGTCGAATCCTAAATTCAAAATTTCTTTGTTGTTCTCGAGCTTTTCTTAATTCGGTCTCTAGCTCCAATTGAGAAACTCTAATTAGTATTTCATTTTCTTTAAAGTCTTCAGGATTTGATTCAGTGTAGTTAGAAAATTCAATAATTTTGTTGTCTTTTCTATAGTAGATCCAAGGATGTCCTATCCATAGTTGATTCCATTTAGTTAACTCACTTTCGAAAATACTTTCCCATTCTTTAATATTACCAATATCTCCACAGCAACTTGGCTCTATGTATATCGTGTTATTCTCTTCTAAAACTAGTCCACCACACATTCCACTAACTTGTTCATCATAATCCGATAATTCGACGTCTTTAAGCTCACTCTTTAAAATTTCAACAAGCTCATTGTCATTGACTGTTCTAATATCAACCAAATAAGAACCTTTTCTAATTGACTCTAAACGTCCTAAATTTTTATCTGAAATGCACTTTTTCCAAAATTGATTCCACTCGTCCGGAAATTTAATCGAACTACCATTAGGATAATCATATTCTTTGTTAGAGAAATCATACGGGCTTATCTCAATTGTATTTATTAGTTGCATTTCTTCGTGACTTGGTTTAATTCTACCAGTTTTCGAGATTACAAAAATTTGATGAAACAATAGTGAGTATTTTTCACAAATTTTAATTTGGGGGCATTGAAAATGCCGAATCGAATAATATTAAATTTATACAATAAGAATTGCGTTTCACCGGATTACATTCCTGTTTGCCATATTGGCAGCTCATTTAACATTTCATTTCCTAATTGTACATTCCTTCATTGAAATTTACAAACTCCCTTAATGCTTTCAAATCCTTTATTAGCAGGTTCGAAATTCCTATGTAAAGGTTTTGGCTGCACCAAAGCAGAAAATTTAT